>CAVSCX010000001.1:0-152319 GCA_963726615.1 uncultured Actinomycetota bacterium
GCAAAGGAACACACAGACCATGGCACGTGCGGTCGGCATCGACCTGGGGACGACCAACTCCGTCGTCTCCGTCCTGGAGGGTGGCGAGCCCACCGTCATCGCGAACGCCGAGGGCTCGCGGACCACCCCGTCCGTCGTGGCGTTCGCCAAGAACGGCGAGGTGCTTGTCGGCGAGGTCGCCAAGCGCCAGGCCGTCACCAACGTCGACCGGACCATCCGCTCGGTCAAGCGGCACATGGGCGAGAGCTGGTCGGTCGACATCGACGGCAAGAAGTACACCGCGCAGGAGATCAGCGCCCGGGTGCTCATGAAGCTCAAGCGCGACGCCGAGGCCTACCTCGGTGAGCCCATCACCGACGCCGTCATCACGGTTCCGGCCTACTTCGAGGACGCCCAGCGGCAGGCCACCAAGGAGGCTGGCGAGATCGCGGGCCTCAACGTCCTGCGCATCGTCAACGAGCCGACTGCGGCCGCGCTGGCCTACGGCCTGGACAAGGGCGAGAAGGACCAGACGATCCTCGTCTTCGACCTCGGTGGTGGCACCTTCGACGTGTCCCTGCTCGAGATCGGCGAGGGCGTCGTCGAGGTCAAGGCGACCTCGGGCGACAACCACCTCGGCGGCGACGACTGGGACCAGAAGGTCGTCGACCACCTGGTCAAGGCCTTCCTCAACGGCCACGGTGTCGACCTGTCCAAGGACAAGATGGCGCTGCAGCGGCTGCGCGAGGCTGCCGAGAAGGCCAAGATCGAGCTGTCCTCCTCGCAGGAGACCACGATCAACCTGCCCTACATCACGGCCTCCGACGCCGGCCCGCTGCACCTGGACGAGAAGCTCACCCGTTCGCAGTTCCAGCAGCTGACGGCCGACCTGCTCGAGCGGACCAGGGCGCCGTTCCAGTCGGTGCTTCGCGACGGGGGCCTGGCCGTCTCGGCGATCGACCACGTCGTGCTGGTCGGCGGCTCGACCCGGATGCCGGCCGTCGTCGACCTGGTCAAGGAGCTGACCGGCGGCAAGGAGCCCAACAAGGGCGTCAACCCGGACGAGGTCGTGGCCATCGGCGCAAGCCTGCAGGCCGGTGTCCTCAAGGGCGAGGTCAAGGACGTGCTGCTGCTCGACGTCACCCCGCTTTCCCTCGGCATCGAGACCAAGGGCGGCGTGATGACGAGGCTGATCGAGCGCAACACCACGATCCCGACGAAGCGCTCGGAGATCTTCACCACGGCCGACGACAACCAGCCCTCGGTGCAGATCCAGGTCTACCAGGGCGAGCGGGAGATGGCGTCGTACAACAAGAAGCTCGGCATGTTCGAGCTGACCGGGCTGCCGCCGGCCCCGCGCGGCGTGCCGCAGATCGAGGTCGGCTTCGACATCGACGCCAACGGCATCGTCCACGTCAACGCCAAGGACCTCGGCACCGGCAAGGAGCAGTCGATGACAATCACCGGCGGCTCGGCGCTGCCGAAGGAGGACATCGAGCGGATGATGAAGGACGCCGAGGCGCACGCCGAGGAGGACAAGCGCCGCCGCGAGGAGGCCGAGGTCCGCAACACCGGCGACCAGCTCGTCTACCAGACCGAGAAGTTCCTTGCCGACAACGCCGACAAGTTCGCCGAGGGCGACGCCGCGGCGACCAGGGCCGAGGTCGAGGACGCGCTGGCCGGGCTGAAGAAGGCGCTGGAGGGCACCGACGAGTCGTCAATCCCCGCCATCAAGGAGGCGACCGAGAAGGTCGCGAGTGTCAGCCAGAAGCTCGGTGCCGCGATGTACGCCGAGCAGCAGGCCGCCGCGGGTGGCGCCGACGGTGCCGACGCGACCGGCCAGGGGGCGAGCGCGGCGGCCGGCGCGGACGACGACGTGGTCGACGCCGAGATCGTCGACGAGGACACGGCCCACGAGGGCGAGTCCAAGTGACCGATCGCCCCGGCGAGCACCAGGAAGGCGACCCGGAGACGCAGGAGCAGCAGGGTCCGGTGGTGCGCGACAAGCGCCGCATCGACCCGGCCACCGGTGAGCTGCGGGAGCCGGCTGCGCGCCAGCCGGCCCCTGCGGCCACGGGTGCGCCCGACTCGCCGGCAGACGGACTGGCCGACGACGTCGCGGCGGAGCTGTCACGGCAGGTCGCCGAGCGCACCGCCGACCTGCAGCGGCTGCAGGCCGAGTACGCGAACTACCGGCGCCGGGTCGACCGCGACCGCGAGGTCATCCGCGAGACGGCCGTGGCGAACGTGCTCACCAACCTGCTCCCGATCCTGGACGACATCGGCCGGGCCCGCGACCACGGTGAGCTCGAGGGCGCGTTCAAGTCGGTCGGCGAGGCCCTCGAGGCCACCATCGAGAAGCTCGGACTGGTGCGGTTCGGCACTGCCGGCGAGACGTTCGACCCGACGGTGCACGAGGCCCTCACGCACACCACCTCGGGCGAGGTGACCGAGACCACCGCGGTCGAGGTCTTCCAGCCGGGCTACCGCATCGGCGACCGCGTGGTCCGCCCGGCGCGCGTAGCCGTCGCCGACCCGGAGTAGGGCACGACGATCACGACACAGGAGAGCACGACACAGGAGAGGGGGACGCCGAGATGAGCACCAGGGACTACCTGGAGAAGGACTACTACGCCGCTCTCGGCGTCCCCAAGGACGCGTCGGCCGCGGACATCAAGAAGGCCTACCGCAAGCTCGCCCGCGAGCTGCACCCGGACAAGACGGCCGAGGGCTCCGACCGCGTCCGCGCCGAGGAGCGGTTCAAGGAGGTGTCCGAGGCCAACTCCGTGCTCTCGGACCCCACGCGCCGCAAGGAGTACGACGAGGCGCGCAGCCTGCTCGGGCCCGGCGGGGCGGGACGGTTCCGGCAGCCCGGCAGCGGCGGACCGGGTGGGCCGCAGTTCGACTTCAGCGACCTCTTCGGCGGCGCGCAGGGCGGCGGCGGCCTGGGCGACGTCCTGGGCGGCCTGTTCGGCCAGCGTGCCGGTGGTACCGGAACGCGCACCCAGGCCAGGCGCGGGGCCGACATCGAGTCGACGGTCACCCTGCCGTTCGACGAGGCGGTGCAGGGGGTGACGGTCCCGCTGCGGATGACCAGCGAGCAGCCCTGCCCGGCCTGCCACGGCACGGGCGGCCGCGGCGGCTCCATGCCACGTACGTGCCCGACCTGTCACGGCACCGGCCACACCAGCCGCAACGCGGGTGGGTTCGCCTTCGCCGAGCCGTGCCCGGACTGTCGCGGCCGCGGGCTGGTGGTCGACGACCCGTGCCCCGACTGCCAGGGCAGCGGCCGCGCGATGGGCACCCGCAGCATCACCGTCCGGATCCCCGCCGGGGTCAAGGACGGGCAGCGGATCCGGCTCAAGGGCAAGGGCGCGCCCGGTGAGCGCGGAGGACCGGCGGGCGACCTGTTCGTCACGGTCACCGTCTCGCCGCACCGGCTGTTCGGGCGCGGCGGCGACAACCTGACCCTTACCGTCCCGGTCACCTTCGCCGAGGCCGCCCTTGGCGGCGAGGTCAAGGTGCCGACCCTGGGCGGGTCTCCGGTGACCCTGCGGGTGCCACCGGGCACGGCCAACGGGCGGACCTTCCGGGTCAAGGGCAAGGGAGTCCGGCGCAAGGACGGCACGCACGGCGACCTGCTCGTCACGGTCGAGGTCGCCGTGCCGACGAAGCTCTCGACGCAGGCCCGCGACGCCGTGCGTGCCTTCCAGGAGGCGACGTCCGCCGAGGACCCGCGGGCCGGCCTGCTCGGGGGGGCCGACTGATGCCCTTCATGGTCGGCCGGGACGGCGTGTGGGAGTCCGACGACACCACCCCGGTGTTCGTGATCTCGGTGGCCGCCGAGCTCACCGGGCTGCACGCGCAGACCCTCCGGCAGTACGACCGGCTCGGCCTGGTGTCCCCGACCCGCACGGCCGGGGGCGGCCGCCGCTACTCGCGTCGCGACGTCGCCGTCCTGCGTGAGGTGGTGAGGCTCTCCGGCCTCGGCCTCGGGCTCGAGGGGGTCCGCCAGGTGCTCGATCTGGAGAACCAGGTGGCAGCGCTGCAGTCGCGCATCCGCGAGCTCGAGAGCGAGCTCGACTCCTTCCGCCACGGGCCGCAGACCTCGCTCGTCGTCTGGCGCCCGGCCCACGCCCACAACCCCCGACCCGCACGATGATCATGAACGGTCACGCATGCACGTGCGTGGGTAACCCCTCATGATCACGGAACAGAGTGAGAGGCCATGGACGCCACCCAGCTGACGACCAAGAGCCAGGAGGCCTTCGCCGCGGCCTCCAGGCGCGCGCTGCGCGACGGCAACCCGGCCGTGGAGCCCGAGCACCTGCTCTGGGCCCTGCTGCAGGACGACAACGGCATCGCCGGACAGGTCCTCGAGGCCGTCGGGGTCGACCGGGCCACCGTGCGGGACGCGGCCGACAAGGCCGTCGCCGGGCTGCCGAGCGCGAGCGGGGCCTCGGTCTCGACGCCGAGCCCGTCCACGGCGCTGCAGCGCGTGGTCGCGACCGCGATCGACCTGGCCTCCACCCGCGGTGACACCCACGTCTCCACCGAGATGCTGCTCCTCGGCCTGGCCACGAACGGGGCCGGCGCCGGCGAGCTGCTGCGTGACGCCGGGGCCGCGCAGGGGGTCCTTGCGGACGCGGTCGACCGGGTCCGGGCCGGGTCGAAGGTCACCACAGCCGACCCCGAGCAGACGTTCCAGGCGCTGCAGCAGTACGGCGTCGACCTCACCGCTGCTGCGCGCGAGGGCCGGCTCGACCCGGTCATCGGCAGGGACGCCGAGATCCGCCGGGTGGTCCAGGTGCTGTCCCGGCGTACCAAGAACAACCCCGTCCTCATCGGCGAGCCGGGGGTCGGCAAGACAGCGGTGGTCGAAGGCCTGGCCCAGCGGATCGTGGCGGGTGACGTGCCGGACTCGCTGCGCGGCAAGACGCTGGTGGCCCTGGACCTCGGGGCCATGGTCGCCGGCGCGAAGTACCGCGGCGAGTTCGAGGAGCGGCTGCGGGCCGTGCTGGAGGAGATCAAGGCCGGCGACGGCAGGGTCGTGACGTTCATCGACGAGATGCACACGGTCGTGGGCGCCGGCGCGACCGGCGAGGGCGCCATGGACGCGTCCAACATGCTCAAGCCGATGCTCGCGCGCGGCGAGCTGCGCATGGTCGGCGCGACCACGCTGGACGAGTTCCGTGAGCACGTCGAGAAGGACCCCGCGTTGGAGCGCCGGTTCCAGCCGGTGCTCGTCGGCGAGCCGTCGGTCGAGGACACCATCGCGATCCTGCGCGGGCTCAAGGACCGCTACCAGGCCCACCACAAGGTCGACATCACCGACGCCGCGCTGGTGGCGGCGGCGACCCTGTCCGACCGCTACATCACCTCGCGGTTCCTGCCGGACAAGGCGATCGACCTGGTCGACGAGTCGGCGTCGCGGCTGCGGATGGAGATCGACTCGCGGCCGGTCGAGATCGACGTCCTGCAGCGGCAGGTCGACAGGCTGCACATGGAGGAGCTCGCGCTGGAGCAGGAGACCGACGAAGCGTCCCGGCAGCGGCTCGGGCGGCTGCGTGCCGACCTCGCCGACAAGCAGGAGGAGCTCACCGGACTGAACGCCCGGTGGGAGCAGGAGAAGTCCGGCCTGGACCTGGTGGGCGAGCTGATGGCGCGGCTGGACGACCTGCGCGGTCAGGCCGACCGCGCTCAGCGCGACGGTGACCTCGCGTCCGCCTCCCGGCTGCTCTACGCGGAGATCCCGCAGCTGGAGAAGGAGCTGGAACAGGCCCGTGCCGCCGCCGAGACCCGAGAGGCCATGGTCAAGGAGGAGGTCGGACCGGACGACGTCGCCGAGGTTGTCGCCGCCTGGACCGGCATCCCCGCCGGTCGGCTGCTCGAGGGTGAGACCGCGAAGCTGCTGCGGATGGAGGACGAGCTCGGCCGCCGGCTGATCGGCCAGACCGAGGCCGTCCGGGCCGTCTCCGACGCCGTCCGGCGCTCCCGGGCCGGCATCGCCGACCCGGACCGTCCCACCGGGTCGTTCCTGTTCCTCGGGCCTACCGGCGTCGGCAAGACCGAGCTGGCGAAGGCCCTGGCCGACTTCCTCTTCGACGACGAGCGGGCGATGGTCCGCATCGACATGAGCGAATACAGCCAGAAACACAGCGAAGCACGCCTCATAGGCGCCCCGCCCGGCTACGTCGGCTACGACCAGGGCGGCCAGCTGACCGAGGCGGTCCGGCGCCGGCCGTACACCGTGGTGCTGCTGGACGAGGTGGAGAAGGCGCACCCGGAGGTCTTCGACGTCCTGCTGCAGGTGCTCGACGACGGACGGCTCACGGACGGGCAGGGCCGCACCGTGGACTTCCGCAACGCGATCATCGTGCTGACGTCCAACCTGGGTTCGACGTTCATCGTCGACCCGACGATGACCCCTGACGCCCGGCGCGAGGCGGTGCTAGGGGCGGTCCGTACCGCGTTCAAGCCGGAGTTCCTCAACCGGTTGGACGAGGTCGTGGTGTTCGACGCCTTGAGCACCGAGGACCTCGCCCGGATCGTCGACCTGCAGGTCGAGGCGCTGCAGCGCCGGCTCTCCGACCGGCGGCTGGACCTCGAGGTCACCGGCGCCGCCCGCGACTGGCTGGCACGCACCGGCTTCGACCCGGTGTACGGCGCCAGGCCGTTGCGCCGGCTCGTGCAGTCCGCGATCGGCGACCCGCTCGCGCGGGCGCTGCTGGCGGGGGAGGTCCGCGACGGCGACACCGTCACCGTCGACCTCGACGACGCGGCGGCACCCGGCGGCACCCTCGTCGTGACCAGCGCCCCCCGGCCGCCTGACACCGCCTGACGCACCAGGCGCGCCCCGCCGCCCACCCGGCGCGCCGCCGCCCGGCGCACCCAGGAATGCTCGTTTGCGACCTGAGCCACGGACACGCCGGCCACCCACCCGGCGAGTCGGGGATGCAGGTCGCAAACGATCACTGCCACGGCGCGCGCGCGGCGGGGGTGGACAACTGATTCTCACTGTGTCACCGTTCTCCATAGGAAACATCGACAACAGGGAGAACTCATGAAGTCGGTCGTCACCATCGCGCTCGTCGGGCTGGGCGCCCAGCTTGTCGACGGGACCCTGGGCATGGCCTACGGCGTCACCTCCACCACCCTGCTGCTGACCGCCGGCTACTCCCCGGCGATCGCCTCCGCGTCGGTGCACCTCGCCGAGATCGGCACCACCCTCGCCTCCGGCGTCTCGCACTGGCGCTTCGGCAACGTCAACTGGCGCGTGGTCAGCCGGATCGGGGTGCCCGGGGCGGTCGGCGCGTTCGCCGGCGCGACGTTCCTGTCCCACCTGTCGACCGAGTCGGCAGCCCCGTGGATGGCCGGCATCCTGCTGGCCCTCGGCGTCTACCTGCTGCTGCGGTTCGCCACCCGCCTGCCCGTGCAGAAGTCCGACGTCCCGCCGCGCACCCGGTTCCTCGCCCCGCTCGGCCTGTTCGCCGGCTTCGTCGACGCCACCGGCGGCGGTGGGTGGGGTCCGGTCGCCACCCCGACGCTGATCAGCTCCGGCCGGATGACACCGCGCAAGGTCATCGGGACGGTGGACACGAGCGAGTTCCTCGTCTCGGTGGCCGCCAGCGCAGGCTTCTTCCTCGGCATCGGCAGCTCCGACATCCCGTGGTCCGCCGTCGGGGCGCTGCTCGCCGGCGGCCTGGTCGCGGCACCGATCGCGGCGTACCTCGTGCGGCTCGTCCCGACCCGAATGCTCGGGGCCTCGGTCGGCGGACTGATCGTCGTGACCAACATGCGCACGCTGTTCAACGCGTTCGACGTGGCGAACTCCGTGCGTCCTCAGCTGTACGCCGTGGCGTTCACCGTCTGGGCCCTGGCCCTGGGGCTGGCGCTGCAGGGCCTGCTCCGCGACCGGCGCGAGGCGGCAGCCGAGGCCGGCCGCGAGCGCGACCTCACCGCCGCCTGACCTGACGCGGCGCCGCCCCAGGGCGCCGCTCGACCCCACCTGGTCGAGCGGCGCCCGGCGCCTGAGAGCGTGGCCCGATGTCCACCGCCCTGGTCACCGGCGCCACCGCCGGCATCGGCAACGCCTTCGTCCGTCGACTCGCCGCCGACCGCTTCGACCTGGTGCTGGTCTCCCGGGACGCCGAGCGGCTCGGGCTGCTGGCCGGCGAGCTGCGCGCGGCGTACAGCGTGCAGGTCGAGGTGCTGCCGGCCGACCTGGCCGACGACGTGGGCTGCCGCACGGTGGAGGCCCGGCTCGCCGACCGGGAGCGCCCGGTCGACCTGCTTGTCAACAACGCCGGCTTCTCCCTCAACCAGCGGTTCGTCACGGGTGACGTCGAGGACGAGGAGCGGATGCTCCGCGTCCTCGTGCGGGCCGTCCTCCGGCTGACCCGCGCGGCCCTGCCGGGGATGACAGCCCGCCGGCACGGTGTCGTCATCAACGTCTCGTCGGTGGCCGGCTTCGTCCCGCAGGGCACCTACAGCGCGGCCAAGGCCTGGGTCACCAGCTTCACCCAGGGCCTGGCGGGCGAGCTCGCGGGCAGCGGCGTCCAGGTGCTCGCGCTGTGCCCGGGCTTCACCCGCACCGAGTTCCACGAGCGGGCCGGGGTCGACATGCGGCGCACCCCGGAGTGGCTGTGGCTCGACGCCGACGACGTCGTGTCCGACGCCTTCGCCGCGCTCGACCGGGGGCAGGTCGTGTGCGTGCCGGGAACGCAGTACAAGACGCTCGTCGGGGTCGCCCGCCGGCTGCCGTTCCGGGTCCTCGGGACGGCCACCCGGAGGCTGAGGGGCCGCGGCCCGCGGCGCTCGACCGCGACCCTGCCGTGACCGCCGGGCCGCCGCGCGCGCCGGTGGGGCGTGGCCCTACCGCGGCGTCCTGGTGTCACCAGCGGCTTGCAAGCCTCGGTTGGCCCGAGTTGATCACGCTTACGTGATCAACTCGGGCCACCAGGGGCAAGCGGGTGGCGGGTAGCGGGCAGCGGGGTCAGCGGCGCAGGGACTGCAGCCGGGTCATCGCCTCGTCGAGCACCTCGTCACGCTTGCAGAAGGCGAACCGGACCAGCGGCCGGCCGGCCTCGACGTCGTCGTAGAAGACCTGGTGCGGGATCGCCACCACGCCGGCCCGGTGCGGCAGCTCGCGGCAGAACTCCAGCCCGTCGGCGAAGCCCAGCGAGCGCACGTCGGCCGTCACGAAATAGGTGCCCTGCGGCTCGTGCACCTCGAAGCCCGCCGCCCGCAGGCCGGTGCAGACCCGGTCCCGCTTGGCCCGCAGCTCGGACCGGACCGCGTCGAAGAACGCGTCCGGAAGCCGCAGCCCGACCGCCACCGCGGGCTGCAACGGCGCCCCGGAGACGTAGGTGAGGAACTGCTTGGCGCCCATGAGTGCCTGGACCAGGTGACGGGGACCGCTGGCCCAGCCGACCTTCCAGCCGGTGAACGAGAAGGTCTTGCCGGCCGAGCTGATCGTCAGGGTCCGCTCCGCCATTCCCGGGAAGGTCGCGAGCGGCAGGTGCGGCACGTCGTAGGTCATGTGCTCGTACACCTCGTCGGTCACGACGACGAGGTCCCGCTCGACGGCAAGCTCCGCCACCGCGGCCAGCTCGGCCCGGGTCAGCACCGTGCCCGTGGGGTTGTGCGGGGAGTTGAGCAGGATCAGCCGGGTTCGTGCAGTGACGGCCGCGCGAAGCCGGTCGACGTCCAGGCGGAAGTCGGGTGCCCGCAGCGTGACCGGGACGCGCACCCCACCGGCCATCTGGATGCAGGCTGTGTAGGAGTCGTAGAACGGCTCCAGCGCCACGACCTCGTCTCCGGGGTCGACCAGGCCGAGCAGAGCCGCGGCGACCGCCTCGGTCGCGCCGGTGGTGACGACGACCTCGGTGGCCGGGTCGACCGTGAGCCCGTAGAAGCGTTGCTGGTGCTCGCTGATCGCCTGCCGCAGGTCCGGGATCCCGGGACCGGGCGGGTACTGGTTGGCGCCGGACCGGATCGCATCGACGGCAGCCTCGGCCATCTCCGGTGGCCCGTCGGTGTCGGGGAAGCCCTGCCCCAGGTTGACCGCGCCGGTCGCGAGGGCGAGCGCGGACATCTCGGCGAAGACCGTCGTCCCGAGGCCCTCGAGGCGGCGGGCAAGGTGGCTCGTCGACACCCGGCCACCCTGTCACGGAAGCCCCTTCCCCAGGTGCCCGGAGAGTGGTTGGCTCGGACGCATCGGCTCTCGTTCCCCAGCTCAGCGTCGAGCGAAGGAGTTCCCGGATGGTCCGCATCGCCTTGTCCGTCGACGGTGACCAGCGCGAGGACGAGGTGGAACCCCGTCTGCTGCTGGTCCACTACCTGAGAGAACGCGCCGGCAAGGTGGGGACGCCCGTCGGGTGCGACACCAGCAACTGCGGGGCCTGCACCGTGTCGATGGACGGCCAGAGCGTGAAGTCGTGCAGCGTGCTCGCGGTCCAGGCCGACGGCGCCGAGATCACGACGATCGAGGGCCTCGCGAACGGCGAGTGGCACCAGATGCAGAAGTCGTTCAAGGAGTGCCACGGGCTGCAGTGCGGCTACTGCACACCGGGCATGATCATGGCCGCGGTCGACCTGGTGAAGGAGAACCCGGACCCGAGCGAGGAGGAGATCCGCGACGGGCTCGAGGGCAACCTCTGCCGCTGCACCGGCTACCACAACATCGTGAAGGCCGTGCAGCACGCGGTGGCCCAGGGCGGTGCGCGGTGACGGCGGAAGCGGTCGCCCGCGAGGCGGCGGTCGGCCGACCGCTGCGCCGCAAGGAGGACGGGCGGCTGGTCACCGGCCGCACCAACTGGACCGACAACATCCAGCTCCCCGGTCTGCAGTACATGGCGATCCTGCGCAGCCCCATGGCGCATGCGCGGATCACCAACATCGACGTGTCGCCGGCCCTGGGACGACCTGGCGTCCTCGCAGCCTTCTCGGCCAAGGAGATCGGCGACAAGCTCGGCTCGCAGCCGTGCGTTTGGCCGGTCACCGACGACATCAAGATCCCGCCGTACCCTGCGTTGGCCACCGACGAGGTGCGCTTCGTCGGCGAGTGCGTCGCAGTCGTCGTCGCGTCCGACCGGTACGTCGCCGCGGACGCGCTCGAGGCGATCGTCGTCGACTACGAGCCCCTCCCCCCGGTGCTCGACATGCGGGCTGCGACAGCCGATGGCGCCGACCTGGTGCACACGGACCTGGGCAGCAACGCGTCGTACACCTGGAAGCTCGGCGGAGGCGACTACGAGGCCGCCAAGGCCAAGGCCGACCGGGTCTTCACCCGCCACTACGTCAACCAGCGACTGATCCCGATGGCGATGGAGCCGCGGGCCGTGGTCGCGGCTCCCACCGGGTCGGACGGGGAGCTCACCCTGTGGACCTCGACGCAGATCCCGCACATCGTGCGCGTCCTGCTGTCGCTGACCGCGGGGATCCCGGAGCACAAGCTGCGCGTGGTCGCCCCGGACGTGGGCGGCGGCTTCGGCTCGAAGCTGCAGTTCTACCGGGAGGAGACCATCGCGGCGGTTGTCGCGCTGCAGCTCGGCCGGCCGGTCAAGTGGGTCGAGACCCGGTCCGAGAACGCGCAGGCCACCCACCACGGCCGGGACCAGCTGCAGGAGGTCGAGCTCGCCGTCAAGAACGACGGCACCATCCTCGGCATGCGCGTCGACCTGCTGGCGAACATGGGCGCGTACATGATGATCATCTCGCCGGGCATCCCGCTGCTCGGCGCATGGATGTACCACTCCATCTACAAGATGGAGGCCTACGACTTCACCTGCACCGGCGTCTTCACGACGACGACGCCCACCGACGCCTACCGGGGTGCCGGCCGACCGGAGGCGACCTTCGCCATCGAGCGGCTGATGGACGACCTCGCCGCCGAGCTTGGCGTCGACCCGCTCGAGCTGCGCAAGAAGAACTGGATCACGCACGAGGAGTTCCCCTACGACACGGTCTCGGGGATGACCTACGACAGCGGCAACTACGAGGCTGCGACCGAGAAGGCGGTCGCCACGTTCGACTACGACGGGCTGCGCGCGGAGCAGGCCAAGCGCCGGGAGTCGAACGACCCTGTGCAGCTGGGCATCGGCATCTCGACGTTCACCGAGATGTGCGGGCTGGCGCCGTCCCGGATCCTGTCGGCGCTGAAGTACGTCGCCGGCGGCTGGGAGCACGCGACAATCCGCGTCCTCCCCACCGGCAAGGTCGAGGTCGTCACGGGCACCTCGCCGCACGGCCAGGGCCACGTGACCGCGTGGAGCCAGATCGTCGGTGACCAGCTCGGTGTCGACCCCGACGACGTCACCGTCATCTACGGCGACACGACGACGGCGCCGTACGGCATGGACACCTACGGGTCGCGCTCGCTCGCGGTCGGCGGGCTCGCGCTCGTCGCGGCGTCCGAGAAGGTGGTCGAGAAGGCGAAGGTCATCGCTGCCCACATGCTCGAGGCCGACCCGGCGGACCTCGAGTTCAAGGACGGCTCGTTCGGCGTCAAGGGCTCGCCCGGCTCGGCCAGGACCATCCAAGAGGTCGCGTTCGAGGCGTTCACGTCGCACGACCTGCCGGACGGCGCCGAGCCCACGCTGCAGGGCGTCGCCACCGTCGACCCGCAGACGTTCTCGTTCCCGCACGGCACCCACCTGTGCGCCGTCGAGGTCGACACCGAGACCGGGATGACAAAGATCCGGTCGTACGTCTGCGTCGACGACGTCGGCAAGGTGGTCAACCCGATGATCGTCGAGGGTCAGGTGCACGGCGGTATCGCGCAGGGCATCGCGCAGGCGCTGTACGAGGAGGCCGTCTACGACGACGACGGCAACCTGGTCACAGGCAGCCTCGTCGACTACCTGGTGCCCGCGGCACCTGACCTGCCGAGCTTCCAGACCGACCGCACCGAGACGCCCAGCACCACGCACCCGCTGGGCATCAAGGGCGTCGGCGAGGCCGGCACGATCGCGTCGACTCCTGCTGTGGTCAACGCCATCGTCGACGCGCTGCGGCCGCTGGGGGTCGACGACGTCCGGATGGCGTGCACGCCGGAGCGGGTGTGGCGGGCCATCCAGGACGCGAAGGCGGGCGGCGGTGGGGACGGCGGCGACCGCGCCGCGGCCGGGACGGTCGCCTACGGCGGGTCGTCGACGGGAAGCACCGCAGGAGGTGAGTCGGCATGATCCCGGCGCAGTTCGACTACGTGCGTGCCTCGTCGATCGACGAAGCGGTTGCTGCGCTCGGCGAGCACGGCGACGACGCGAAGGTGATGGCCGGCGGCCAGTCACTCATCCCGCTGCTGCGGCTGCGGCTGTCCTACCCGGAGGTCGTCGTCGATGTCGGCCGCGTCGAGGAGATGCGCGGCGTGCGCGACGAAGGCGACCACATCGTGATCGGCGCGATGACCACGCACCACGACGTCCTGCACGACGCCCTCGTCAAGCAGCATGCCGGGCTGATCGCGGAGGCGACGTCGACGGTTGCCGACCCCGCCGTCCGCCACCGCGGGACGTTCGGCGGAGCCCTGTCGCACGCCGACCCGGCGGGCGACCTGCCGGCGGTCGCAGCAGCGCTGAACGCGGAGTTCGTTGTCGCGGGGAGCGGCGGGCGCCGGACCGTTCCGGCATCCGAGTTCTTCGTCGACTACCTGCAGACGGCGACCGAGCCGGACGAGCTGCTGGTCGAGGTTCGGGTGCCCAAGCACACCGGCTGGGGGTACAAGTACGAGAAGTTCCACCGGGTCGCCCAGTCGTGGGCCATCGTCGGGGTGGCGGCCGTCGTGCGCCGGGACAACGGCTCGATCGCCGAGGCGCGGATCGCGCTGACAAACATGGGTGCGACCCCGCTGCGCGCGGAGGCGGCCGAGCGGGCGCTCGCCGGCGCGTCGCCAGGCACGGTGGCAGCCGCGGCCGAGCACGCCGCCGACGGGACCAGCCCGCCCTCCGACCTCAACGGCAAGGCGGACTACCGCCAGCACCTCGCCCGCGTCCTCACGCGGCGTGCCGTCGTCGCCGCGGCCGGAGGCTAGGCGGTGGAGCTGGAGCACCACTTCTCGGTGCCGGTGCCCGTCGAGCAGGCGTGGGACGTCCTGCTCGACGTGGAGCGGATCGCGCCGTGCATGCCGGGCGCGACCGTCGAGTCGTTCGACGGCGAGACGATCGTGGGCAAGGTGAAGGTCAAGGTCGGCCCGATCCAGGTCACCTACGCCGGCACCGCGAAGTTCACCGACAAGGACGAGGCAGCTCGGCGGGCCGTCATCACGGCGAAGGCGAAGGAGGCGCGGGGCACCGGCACGGCGGCGGCGACGATCACCGCCGTCCTCACCGGCAGCGGTCGCTCGTCGACCGACGTCACCGTGACGACCGACCTGGCGGTCACCGGGAAGCCGGCGCAGTTCGGCCGCGGCGTGATGGCCGAGGTCGGCAACAAGATCCTCGGCAAGTTCGCCGACTGCCTCGCCGGCGAGCTCGGCAGCGACGGCGCGGCGACCGGCGCCGGGTCCCCAGCCCGGGAGTCCTCCGGGGCTCCGGCGGCACCGGCCGCCCACACCGGTGGGGCCGTCGCGCCGGCCGGCGGGCAGACGGCGGCCGCCGCGTCATCGCTGGCGGCGTCGACGACCGGCAGTCGGGGTCCGCAGGCCGCCCCGGCGGCGGCAGCCACCCCCTTGCGGCGCACGACCCCGGACGGCTCGTCGGACGCGATCGACCTGCTCGACACGGCCGGCCTGCCTGTCCTGAAGCGGCTGGCCCCCGTGCTCGGCGGGGTGCTGCTCCTGGTGCTCGTCTGGCGGCTCATCGCACGTCGGCGCGGCTGAGCCCGCCGCGCCGGGAGCGGCAGCCGGCGCGGTCACCCTGGGCAGCGACGCGTGACGGTGTGCAACGCGCTGTGCAACGTCCGGGCGAGATCCGGGCCGGTCCAGGTCAAGGCCCCCAGGCCGGGGGGCTGCGCGCCCTAGGGTCGCCCGCATGAGACCTCGGGGGACCTTGCTCACGGTGCTGGCGGTGTGTGCCACGCTCGTCGCGACCGCCGGGTCGGCGGGCGCGGCGGTGGCGCCGGTGGACCGGGCCGCCGAAGCGTCGTTCGCCACGGCGGCCGGGCTGCCGTCGGGCGCCATCGCGACCTACCCGGACCAGACCCGGGTGGATCCCTACCAGGGTTCGTTCGCCGCGTGGGGGATGGCCGACCAGGCGTCCCGCACCCGGGACCGGGCCCTGCTGGGCCGGGCCTGGTCCTACCTGACCTGGTACGCGGGGGCTCAGGACGCCGCGGGGTACGTCACGGACTACTCGGTGGCCGCCGACGGGACGCTGGCCAGCAGCGGGGACATGGACTCCACCGACTCCTATGCGGCGCTGTTCGTTCTGGCCGCCGAGGCCGCCTACCGGGCCAGCGGCAAGGTCGAGGGCTCGTCGACCGCGAAGAAGCGGCTCAAGGCGCTCGCGGGCGGGCTGGACGGCGCCCTGCGCGCGGTGGAGTCGACAGTCACCGCCGACGGGCTCACCTGGGCCAAGCCGGCCTGGCGGGTGAAGTACCTGATGGACCAGGCGGAGGTGTACGCGGGCATGCAGTCCGCGGTGCGGCTGTTCGCGGTCCTCGGCGACCGGGGCCGGGGCAAGCGGGCGGGCACCGTGGTCACCGGAGTGGCCGGTGGCGTCGCGACCCTCTGGAACCCCGCGACCGGCAGCTACGACTGGGCCCGGCACCAGGACGGCAACTCGGCGTCGGCAGACCTCACGGTGCTCTACCCGGACGCCATGGAGCAGGTCTGGGCGGTCGCCTTCGGCCTGGTGCCGACCGCCAGGGCGACGACGCTGCTCTCCCGGGTGAAGCAGCTGCACCCGCAGCTCGCCGACCCGCAGGCCACCGACCTGATGGCCGGCGGCCCGGCGCCGGTGGGCTACTGGCCGATGGCGGCGTCGGCCTGGGCGACGGTGGGCGACTACGCCGAGGCCGACCGGCTCCTCACCGCGATCGAGGGCTCGGCGAGCACGGCCGGCCGTCCGTGGCCGTGGAGCTCGGCCACCGCCGGACAAGTCCTCGTGGTGAGCGGCCAGCTGCTCGACCGATGACGGGTAGCGCCGTACGGCGGTAGTCCTGCGCTGTGCGCGAACCACCCTGGCGGGTCCGGCCCCGATCGGCGAAGGTCGTCGTCATGCAGCTGCTGATCATCGGCGGGACCTCGTTCCTCGGCCGGGCGACGGCTGAGGACGCACTCGCTCGCGGCTGGACCGTCACGACGTTCAACCGAGGGCGCGGCGGCCCGGACGTCGAGGGCGTCGAGGCCCTGCGCGGGGACCGCGACGACGACGCCGCTCTGCGGCAGCTGGCCGGGCGCCCCTTCGACGTCGTCGTGGACACCTGCGGCTTCGTCCCGCGCGTGGTCGGGAAGTCGGCGCAGACCCTCGCCCGCTCCGGCGCGCACTACGCCTTCGTGTCCAGCATCGGCGCCTCGACGACCTGGCCGGGAGCGCCGACACCCGAGGGTGCCGACGGCCAGCCCTGTCCGTCCGACGCCGGGCCAGACGACGGGGACTACGGCCGGCTCAAGGCCGGCTGCGAGCGCGCCGTGACGGAGGTGTTCGGCCAGGCGTCGACGATCGCCCGGGCTGGGCTGATCCTCGGGCCGAACGAGAACGTCGGGCGGCTGCCGGCCTGGCTACGGCGGATCGCACGGGGTGGCGAGGTGCTCGCACCGGGCGACCCGGGCGTGCCCATGCAGCTGGTCGACGTCCGCGACCTCGCAGCGTTCCTGCTGGACTGCGGCGAGCGCGGCACCGCCGGCACCTTCAACGCCACCGCACCGCCGGGCAGCACGACGTACGGCGACTGGCTGCGCGACTGCGTCGCGGTGACCGGGAGCGATGCCACCCTGACCTGGGTGACCGACGACGTGCTGCTGGCGCACGACGTCGAGCCGTGGACCGAGCTGCCGTTGTGGATGCCGCCCGGGCAGGACGGAGACGGCGTGTGGCAGGCGGCCACCGACCGGGCGCAGGCAGCGGGGATGCGCAACCGGCCGGTGCGCGAGACCGTCGCCGACACCTGGGCCTGGCTGCAGGCCGACGGTTCGGCTGCCCGCCCGCCGGAGCACGCACAGGCGATGACCCACGGCATCGACCCGGCGAAGGAGGCGCGCATCCTCTCCGCCTGGCACGCCCGCTGACCCGATGCCGGGTGACCGCGTCGTCGTGGCAGGGCAGCGACAGCTGGTGGTACTGGTACTGACCAGCCCAGATCACCTGCCGCCGTCGTCCTCGTCCCGCCCCCTGCCCGCTCGTTTGCGACCTCCCTCCCCGACACGCCGCTGCCCAGGCGGCGTGTCGCGTGGCCCAGGTCGCAAACGAGCGCTGTTACAGCAGGCCGAGCAGGGTCTCCAGGTCGTCGGCGACCGCGTCGGGCTCGACGAGCATCGCGAAGTGCCCGCCCGGACGGTCGTCGGGACCGAGCACGCGCGGCCAGCCGCGGTGCCCCGCCAGGCGAGCCGGGGCGTCATACCCGGGCGAGAGCCGCAGGAAGCCGCACGGCGCGTCCGGCCAGTCCGGCGCGACAGGCACCGGCTCGGCGAAGAAGTCGGCGGGACGGGGACGCAGGCCGGCGACCAGATCGATCCGCACGCCGTCCTCCGGGACCTGCTCGCGCAGGCCGGCCTCGGTCCAGTCCGGAAAGGTGCCGCCCCCGGCCAGGTGCGGCTCGAGTGTCGTAGCGACCTCGGGCGCCTCGACGCGCAGCAGGTCGAGCCGGCTGGTCGGCCGCGACGGCGGCAGCCCCGCGTCGACGAACAGGTAGCCGGCCGCCGGCGCGCGGGCCGACCGGCGGGCCGAGCCCAGCAGGGGGAGCAGGTAGCCGGCCCCCGAGTGGCCGACGAGCACCACGCGGGCGTCACCGCAGGTGTCCCTGACCTGCAGGGCGGCCCGCGCCACGTAGCGCGAGGCGTACGGCGGTGCGTCGTCGTCGAGGACCGCGAGCACGGCGACCCGGTGCCCGCGACGGCGCAGCTCGTCCGGCAGGGCCCCCCACGCCGCGGGCCCGGTGAGTGGGCTGTGCGCCAGCACCAGCGTCGCGGTCACCGCGCCATCATCCATGGAATGGCTCGCACCCCCTCGAGTGGCGCGTCGTGGTCATCGGCGATCGATTGCAGCCCGCCACAACGCGCCGCTCGAGGGGATCGGGGCCTGCCTGACCTAGCATCCGGGACATGAGCGCGCGCGACGACCTGCTGACCGAGATCACCGACAAGGCCGTCGTCCACGGCCGGGTGGTCCTCTCCTCCGGCCGGGAGGCCGACTACTACGTCGACCTGCGCCGGATCACCCTGGACGCCACCGCGGCGCCGCTGGTCGGTCAGGTGATGCTCGACCTCACCGCGGACCTCGAGTACGACGCCGTCGGCGGGCTCACGCTCGGCGCGGACCCGGTGGCGACCGCCATGTTGCACGCGGCCGCCGCCCGCGGTCGCCGGCTGGACGCCTTCGTGGTGCGCAAGGAAGGCAAGGCGCACGGGCTGCAGCGCCGCATCGAGGGACCGGACGTCGCCGGCCACCGGGTCCTCGCCGTCGAGGACACCTCGACAACCGGCGGGTCGGTGCTGTCGGCGGTGCAGGCGCTGCGCGAGGCCGGAGCCGAGGTTGTCGGGGTAGCAGTCATCGTCGAGCGCGGGGCCGCCGGCAAGGTCGAGGCCGAGGGCCTGGCCTACCGGGCGGCCTACCAGCTCGCCGACCTCGGACTGGACTGACCGGCCCCCGATGTCCGTCCTGCTGCTCGTCCTGTTCGTCGCTCTTGCCGTCACCGTCATCGTCGTCGGCTTCGTCCTGGAGCAGAAGCGACGCGAGCGGCTGATGCAGTACGCGCTCAAGCGGGGCTGGCAGTACACAGCGGAGGTGCCTGCGCTGTGCGACCGCTGGCCGGGCACGCCCTTCGGCCGCGGCGACCACCAGAGAGCCCGCAACGTGCTCTCCGGCAGCGAGTCCGGCCGCCCGTTCACGGCGTTCGACTACACCTACGAGACCCACTCCACCGACTCCAAGGGCAACCGCACCACCACCACGCACCGGTGGGCGGTCACCGTGGTGCCGATGCACGGCTATCTCGGTCGCGTCGAGGTGCAGCCCGAGTCGGCGCTGGACCGGATGGCGGGGGCGGTGGGGCTGGTGCAGGACATCGACCTGGAGAGCGAGGCGTTCAACCGGCGGTTCCGCGTGAGCGCCTCGTCGCCCAAGCTCGCCAGCGACATCCTCACCCCCCGCACGATGGAGTACCTGCTGGCGGCCGACGCCGAGGGCTGGCGCACCTGCGGCAACGACCTGGTGGGCTTCGCACAGGGTCGGCTCGACCCGGCCGAGGTGATCCGGACCTGCGCCGTGCTCGGCCGCGTCCACGAAGGGATCCCGAGCTTCGTCTGGAAGGACCACGGCGGCGACGCCTGACGACCTGTCGGGCTGACAAGTGCGCGCTGCTGTCCCTAGGCTCCGGGCATGACAGTGGTCTGGATCGTCCTGGCGCTGGTCGTGCTCCTCGCGATCTACGTGGCCATCGCCTACAACCGCTTCGTCTCGCAGCGCAACCTGGTGCAGGAGTCCTGGCGCCAGATCGACGTCGAGCTCAAGCGCCGGCACGACCTGATCCCGAACCTCGTCGAGACGGTGAAGGGCTACGCGACCCACGAGCGCGAGGTCTTCGACGCGGTGACCAAGGCGCGGGCCATGGCGGCGTCGCCGGGGTCGTCCCCCGCCGAGCAGGGGCGGCAGGAGGGTGCCCTCGGGCAGGCGCTCGGCCGGCTGTTCGCGGTCGCGGAGGCCTATCCCGACCTCAAGGCGAGCACCAACTTCCTCGAGCTGCAGCGCGAGCTGTCCGAGACCGAGGACCGGATCGCTGCCGGTCGCCGCTTCTACAACGCCAACGTGCGGGCGCTGAACACCCGGGTCGAGTCCTTCCCCTCCAACCTGGTGGCCGGCGCGTTCAGCTTCCACAAGGAGGAGTACTTCGAGGTCGAGGACGAGGCCGTGCGGGCCGCCCCGACCGTCGACTTCTCCTGACCGGCCAGTCGGGACCGGTCAGCGCTCGTCGCTCAGCTGCTCCGGCACGTCGTCGGAACGGCTGCTCTCGTCGAGGGCAGGGCGGGAGGCTGTGCGACGGTGCCGGAGCAGCTCGACCCCGATGGGCACCACCGACAGCACGACGATGCCGATCAGGATCAGCTCGATGTGCTGCGCGACGAAGTCGACCTGGCCGAGGTAGTAGCCGAGCACGGTCACCCCGACGCCCCACAGCAGCCCGCCGATGACGTTGTAGGCGACGAAGGTGCGGTAGTGCATCTTGCTGACCCCGGCCACGACGGGTGCGAAAGTGCGCACGATCGGCACGAAGCGCGCCAGGATGATGGCGCGGCCGCCGTACCGCTCGAAGAACCCATAGGCCTTGTCGACGTACTCCGGCCGGAACAGCCTCGAGTTCGGCCGCTGGAACACCCGGGGGCCGGCCTGCTTGCCGATCACGTACCCCACCTGGTCGCCGGCGATCGCCGACACCACGATCAGCGCGACCACCACCCACAGCGGCGGCAGCAGGCTGGTGGTCGCCACGAGCAGCCCGGCGGTGAACAGCAGGGAGTCGCCCGGCAGGAAGAAGCCGACGAGCAGGCCGGACTCGGCGAACACCACCGCCATCGCGCCGATCATGCCGAAGGTGCGGATCAGGTGCTCGGGGTCGAGCCAGGACGGGCCCAGCGCGGTGACGGTCTCCACGGGCCCGAGGGTACCCAGGGCAACCTGACCGCGAACTGATCGCCGGCTGACCGCTGAGGCCCTACCTGCGCCGGACGGTGAACACCTCGGTCTGTCCCGAGGGCCCGGGCTTGCGCGGCTTGCCGTTCACCACGAAGCGGACGGCGTCCGGCCGCCCGTTGACGACCTGCAGCCTCTTCTTGTCGAAGGAGGCCTTGGCGCCCTTGCCGAAGAGCTTCGAGACCAGCGTGACGCCGCCGGGCACCCGCACCGTGATGTACGCCGGGTAGCGGACCGTGAAGGAGAGCGTCGGCGGCCTCGTGGTGGCCGCTGCCGGCGCCGGCGTGGACGCGGCCGCCGCGGGCGGCGAGCTGGGCGAGGGGGCGGGTCCGCCGGCGGGGGCACTGCTCGAGGCGGTGCCGGTGGCCGGGCCTGACCCGGTCGCCGACCCGGTCGGGGTCGCGGCCGTCGTGACGCCGTCGTCGCCGCCGGTCAGGCGCAGCACGAGGTAGCCGCCGGCCAGGACCACCGCGAGGCCCGCCACGGCGAGGCGCACCCAGAAGCCGCGGTCCGGTGCCGCCGTCCCGGTGCCCGGGGTCGTGTGTCGGCCCACCCGTCGGACGCTACTGCCTTGCGGTGCGCCGGCGGCGGACCCAGGCGACGACACCCGCGACCAGCGTGAGGCCCACGGCGGTGGCGGCCACCCCGTAGGACGCGTGGCGCAGAGCGGGCTCGGACGCCGCGAGGTGCCCGAGGACGGTCAACCCGACCGCCCAGCACCAGGCACCCACGACGTTGGCCGACAGGAAGCGCGGGTAGGGCATCCGACTGGTGCCGGCGAGGACCGGGGTGAGAGTGCGGACCCACGGGACCCAGCGCGCTGCGACCACCGCCCACCAACCCCAGCGCGCGGAGAACCGCTCAGCCCGATCCAGGTGCCGGCGGTCGAGCCGCCCCGTGCTGACCCGGCGCTCCAGCCAACCGCGTCCCAGCCGGGACCCGAAGGCATAGCCGACCGAGTCGCCGAGGACGGCCGCGAGGAACGCCCCGCTCGACAGGAGCAGGAGCGAGACGCCGGACCCGGGACGGGCCGACACCAGCCCGGCCCCGAACAGGAGCGTGTCGCCTGGCAGCAGGAACCCGACGAGCAGACCGGACTCGGCGAACACGAAGCCGAGCACCACGCCGTAGACGGCGGCGGCCCTCAGCGCGTCCAGGTCCGGCGCGAGCCCGGGCAGGTCCACGAGCACGGCGCGCACCCCGGCAGCCTAGGCGGCGGTCGCCGTAGGGTTCCGGTCGTGACGGAGGTCGGAGTGGGTCCGTGGCCCGGCCCGTGGCCGGACGACCCGCGCTACGACCCGGACCTGCTCGAGCACGGCGACCGGCGCAACGTCGTCGACCGCTACCGGTACTGGAGTCGGGAGGCCGTCGTCGCCGACCTCGACGAGCGCCGGCACGAGTTCCACGTGGCGGTGGAGAACTGGCAGCACGACTTCAACATCGGCTCCGTGGTGCGCACCGCGAACGCGTTCCTGGCCCGGGAGGTGCACGTGGTCGGGCGGCGCCGGTGGAACCGCCGGGGCGCGATGGTGACCGACCGGTACCAGCACGTGCGTCACCACGAAGACGTCGAGTCCCTTGCGGCCTGGGCCGAGGCCGCCTCGCTGCCGCTGGTCGGCGTCGACAACCTGCCCGGGTCGGTGCCGCTGGAGCAGACCCGGCTGCCTCGCAGCTGCGTCCTGCTCTTCGGCCAGGAGGGGCCGGGGCTGTCCGAGGCCGCGAGGGCGCGGGCCACGACATTGGTGTCGGTCGCGCAGTTCGGCTCGACCCGGTCCATCAACGCCGGCGCCGCTGCCGCCGTCGCGATGCACAGCTGGGTCCGCCAGCACGTCCTCGGCCACCCCCTCTGAGCGGGCAGGCGCGATGCGCGCCGGTCCCGGCGGGTGCGAATCGCGCATGCTTCGGACGAGCGAGATGCCTAGGGTCGGGCCATGGATGACTCCGAGCTGCTGCGCACCTTCGACAAGCAGATCCGTCGCTCGCTGGACCCGCTGCCCGGTTTCTCCATCGAGCTCGTCGACGACCCGGCACCGGTTCTGCGGCTGACCCCGCAGGGGGACGCCACCTCCTCCTGGGGTGGCGGGGTGTTCTGGTGCGACCTGGACGAGTCCACCGCTGACGCCGCGATCGCCGCAGCGGTGGAGCACTTCCGGCCGGGTGGGCGCGAGTTCGAGTGGAAGCACTACGGGTACGACCTCCCGGACGACCTCACCGACCGGCTTCGGGCACACGGCTTCGAGCCGGACGAGGAGGAGGCGTTGGTGATCGGCGAGGTCGCCGTCGTCCGCGACAGGCTCGCCTCGGCGGCGGAGCCGGCCGGGATCACCGTGCGGCGGCTCCGGACCGATCCCGAGGGCGCTGCCGAGGACTGGCAGGGCATTGCGGTCCTGCACCGGGCCGTCTGGGACGAGGACGGCGGCGGCATGAACTCCTCCGTCGCCGCGAGCATCGCCGCCGACCCGGACGGGACCTCGATGTGGCTGGCCGTCGCCGAGGACGGGACCGTGGTGTGTGCGGCCCGCGCGAACTTCCACCGCGGCACCGAGTTCGTCTCGCTCTGGGGCGGGGGCACCCTCGCGGAGTACCGCGGTCGCGGGATCTACAAGGCGCTCGTGTCCCGCCGGGCCGACGAGGCCGCGCAGCGCGGCTTCCGCTACCTCCAGGTCGACGCGTCACCCGACAGCAGGCCGATCCTGGAGCGGCTCGGCCTGCGCACCCTGACCTCGACGACGCCCTGGATGTGGCGCCCCTGACCCTGCCGGTCAGGCCGTTGGAGGCCCGCCGGCCCCGAGGTAGATCGGGCCGCTGATCCGCTGCAGCGCGGCCGCTGCGCCACCCGGGACGTAGCAGTGGGCCACGTGCACCGAGGTTGCCGACTCGCGGTCCCAACCGCGCACATGGATCGCGTCGTACCTCTGGTCGGCCAGGGTGAGATAGCCGTCGTAGGCAAGACACGCGCGCTGCCACGCGTCGTCCTCGTGCACGAAGCGCTGTGCGGCCGCGAGGCCCTCCTCCAGCGTGGCTGCCACGAAGCGCTGCAGTGCTCGCCCGCCCGCGGTCTCCGCCAGCACGAGCGGGATGAGCGGGCCACCGCCTTCGACCGAGTCCAGCGAGTGGTCCAGCGTGAGGAACGCCAGGTCGGCCAGGGGCGGCGGCATGTCGTCGGGTGAGTCCGGCGCCGACCAGGCAGCGGGCCGGTCAGCGCCCGGTGACTGCCGTGGCAGGCCGTTTGCACCGCGGTTCTTGCGCTGGAACAGCCCCATGACGTCCCCCTCCTCGTCAGTCCGACGACCCTAGGGCGGCCCGACCCCCTCGGGTACTGGTGCAGGCGTTCTCCGCCCGTTCGGAGCAGCACTGCCACGTAGCCTCACCGGCATGAGCGAACGGGTGGTCGTGGTGGGGGCCGACGCAGCCGGGATGTCGGCGGCCTCGCAGGCCAAGCGCCTGCGCGGCGACGAGCTCGAGGTGGTGGCGCTGGAACGTGGGCACTACTCCTCGTACTCCGCCTGCGGCATCCCGTACTGGGTGGGCGGCGACGTCGACTCGGTCGACCGGCTGATCGCGCGTACGCCGGCGAAGCACCGCGAGAACGGCATCGACCTGCGGATGCGGTCGGAGGCGATGGCGTTGGACCTGGAACGGCGCGAGGTCGAGGTGCGCGACCACGAGGGCGGCTCGACCTACCGGCTCGGGTTCGACCAGCTGGTGCTCGCCACGGGCGCGCGTCCCCGGCGGCCGGCGGTCCCGGGCGTCGACGCTGCCGGCATCCACGGCGTTCAGACCCTCGACGACGGTGAGCAGCTGCTCGACGAGCTCGAGGGTGACCCGAGGCAGGCCGTGGTCGTGGGCGGCGGCTACATCGGCATCGAGATGGCCGAGGCGATGGTCAACCGCGGCCTCGAGGTCACGGTGATCACCCGGTCCCGCGAGCCGATGGCGACCCTCGACCCGGACATGGGCGCGCAGGTGCACGTGGCCATGGAAGGCATGGGCATCGACGTCCGGACGTCGATGACGCTGACCGGGTTCGAGACCGGTGAGGACGGCCACGTCCGGTCCGTCGCCACGGACGACGGCAGCTTCGAGGCCGATCTCGTGGTGCTGGGCACCGGGGTCGGGCCGGAGACGACGCTGGCGCGCGAAGCGGGACTCCCGCTCGGTCGCTGGGGCGGGCTTGTCACCGATCTGCAGATGCGGGTCTTCGACAGCGACGGGGTGTGGGCGGCGGGGGACTGCGTCGAGTCGATCGACCTGGTGTCCGGGAACAGGGTCCACGTCGCCCTGGGCACGCACGCCAACAAGCAGGGCCGGGTGCTCGGCACCAACCTCGGCGGCGGCTACGCCACCTTCCCCGGCGTCGTCGGCACCGCTGTGAGCAAGGTCTGCGACCTGGAGATCGCCCGGACCGGCCTGCGGGAGGCCGACTGCGACGCCGTCGGCTTCCGTTGGCTGACCGTCGCGGTCGACTCGACGACGCGGGCCGGGTACTTCCCCGGGGCGGAGCCTGTCACGGTGAAGCTCGTCGTCGAACGTCGCACCGGCCGCCTGCTGGGCGCCCAGATCGTCGGCCGGGACGGGGCGGCCAAGCGGATCGACACCCTCGCGGTTGCGCTGTGGAACCGGATGACGGTCGAGGAGATCACCTCGCTCGACCTCGGCTACGCGCCGCCGTTCTCGCCGGTGTGGGACCCGGTGCTCATCGCGGCCCGCAAGGCCGCCGACGCGGTGCGGTCCGACCCCGGCTGAGCGCGACGCTGCTCACTTCCTGGCCGCCGGCTGCCGCTATACGGCGGCCTGTGGTGGGATTGGCGCCGAGACAGCTGGTGACACAGCCGCCCGGAACCGACGGAGACGACAATGCCCATCGCCACCCCCGAGGTCTACGCCGAGATGCTGGACCGCGCCAAGGCCGGCGCGTTCGCCTACCCCGCCATCAACGTGACGTCCTCGCAGACGCTCAACGCCGCGCTGCAGGGCTTCACCGAGGCAGGCAGCGACGGCATCGTCCAGGTGTCGACCGGCGGTGCGGAGTACCTCTCCGGACCGACGGTCAAGGACATGGTCGTGGGCGCGCAGGCGCTGGCCGAGTACGCCCACCACGTCGCGAAGAAGTACCCCGTGCAGGTCGCGCTGCATACCGACCACTGCCCCAAGGACAAGCTCGACGGCTACATGCGGCCGCTGATCGAGATCTCCGCGCAGCGGGTGAAGGAAGGTCGCGCGCCCCTGTTCCAGTCGCACATGTGGGACGGCTCCGCGGTCGAGCTCGAGGAGAACCTGCAGATCGCCCGCGACCTGCTGGAGAAGTGCGCCGCCGCGAAGATCGTGATGGAGCTGGAGATCGGCGTCGTCGGCGGCGAGGAGGACGGGGTCGCCAACGAGATCAACGACAAGCTGTACACGACGCCCGGCGACGCGCTGCGCACCGTCGAGGTGCTGGGCGCCCCCGGTGAGGTCGGCCGCTACATCCTGGCCGCGACGTTCGGCAACGTGCACGGCGTCTACAAGCCGGGCAACGTCAAGCTCAAGCCCTCGATCCTCAAGGACATCCAGGAGGAGGTCGGGTCCAAGCTCGGCGCCGAGAAGCCGTTCGACCTGGTCTTCCACGGCGGCTCCGGGTCCGAGCTGGCCGAGATCCGCGAGACCCTCGACTACGGCGTCGTGAAGATGAACGTCGACACCGACACGCAGTACGCCTTCACCCGGCCGGTGGTCGACCACATGTTCGCGAACTACTCCGGCGTGCTGAAGATCGACGGCGAGGTCGGCAACAAGAAGCAGTACGACCCACGCTCGTGGGGCAAGGCCGCCGAGGCCGGCATGGCCGCCCGCGTCGCCGAGGCGTGCGAGGACCTCCGCTCGGCGAGCACCACCCTCGGCGCCTGACCGGGGCGCAGACCGTTCGCTCGGACGCGTGGTCGAATGGTGCCATGACGAACCTGCTGGGAGAGCCGCCCGCGACCGAGCTGCCCGACGAGGCCGCGCCCCGCGAGGCGCTCTCCGCGGGCGCGCCGGCTGCCGACGTCGCGGCCGACCACCCGACCTCGTCACTGGCCTGGGCCGTGCTGGCCGAGGACGCGCTGGCGGCCGGTCGCACCGTCGAGGGCTACGCCTACGCCCGCACCGGCTACCACCGCGGGCTGGACGCGTTGCGCCGCAACGGCTGGAAGGGCCACGGCCCCGTCCCGTGGGAGCACGAGCCGAACCGCGGGTTCCTGCGGGCACTGCACGCGCTGGCGTCAGCGGCCGCCTCGATCGGCGAGGACGCCGAGGCCGAGCGCTGCCGGCAGTTCCTCGCCGACAGCAGCCCCACCGCGGCCCGCGAGCTGGGCTGACCGCGGCCGGCCGCGCCGCCCGGCCGGCGGCTCGGGCGCCGACATGGCGCGAGGCGCGGAACCGTCCCCTGCCGCGGTTCCGCACCTCGCCCGGGCATTCTGCCCCCGAATGAGCCTCCCCAACTGACAGGTCGCTGCCACTGGCATCAACCTGCCATACGCTTTACCCTCCGGGGATGAGTGCGCTGGAGGTCTGGGACCTCGACGACGTGGCCGAGACGACCTACCGCGCGATGCTGCGCAACCCGGACTTCGACCGGGACCGGCTGGCCCGCCACCTCGAGCTGGCGCCGGACGTCCTCGACGACGCGATCGGCGACCTGGTCCGGGCCGGCCTGGTGACGCGGCAGCCCACCGCGGCCGCCGGCCTGTCCGCGGCGTCCCCCGCCACCACCCTGGCCTCGCTGGTGCACGGTGAGCTCTCGGCGCTGGAGGAGCGGCGAGCGCGGCTGGACGCCGTCCGGGCCAGCCTGTCGGGGTACGCCGCCGACCACATGGTCGGGCAGTCCCGACGCTGGTCCAGCGTCCCGTTCGAGCTGCTCAGCCTGGAGGAGTCCTTCGCCGCGGTCGAGGACCTGCAGCGCAGCACTGCCGGCGAGGTCCTGTCGTGTCACCCCGCGGTGAACATCGACGTGGACGCACCGACGTACGTCGAGCTGCTGGAGCACCAGCTCGCGGCCGGTCGCCCGATGCGCGGGCTGTACCCGGCCGCGGTGCTCGGCGTGCCCGAGCGGCTGGACTACGTCCGGCACTGGGCCGACGCCGGCGAGCAGGTCCGGCTGGCCGACCGGGACCTCCCGTCGGTCGCGGTGTTCGGGGACGGGGTGGCCCTTGTCGCCGCGCACGCCGGCGGCGACGACACCGGCAGGCTGCTGCTGCACGCCCCCTCGCTTGTCGCGCTGGTGCGGGCCCTGTTCGAGGCGTACTGGGACCAGGCCGTCCCGTTGCCGGCCCGCGGCGGCGCGGCCGGCGCCCCGGACAGCGACGTCCTACCGGTGGTGGAGCTGCTCCGGCTGGGCATGAAGGACGAGAGCATCGCCCGCCAGCTCGGCGTCTCGCTGCGCACGGTCCGCCGCCGGATCGCCGTGCTGATGGACGACCTCGGCGCGTCGACCCGGTTCCAGGCGGGCGCGGAGGCCGCCCGGCGCGGGCTGCTGTAGACAGTCGTACGCCGAGCCGTCTCAGCCGAAGGAGAGCCGCAGGATGAGTGATCTCGCCGACGTCCTACGGCGCCGCCTCGAGGTGACGATCGGCACGCCCTTCACGGAGGGCAACCGCATCGACGTGCTGCGCAACGGCGACCAGATCTTCCCCGCGATGCTGGAGGCGATCCGGGCGGCGCAGGCGACTGTCGACCTGATGACCTTCGTGTACTGGCGGGGCGACATCGCCCACCAGATGGCCGACGCGATGAGCGAGCGGGCCGGGGCCGGCCTGCGGGTCCGGCTGCTCATCGACGCCCTCGGCGGCCGACTGATCGAGAACCGGCTGGTGGACCAGATGGACCGTGCCGGGGTCCAGGTCGAGTGGTTCCGCAAGCCGCTGCTCAAGTCCCCCTTCAAGGCGAACCACCGGTTGCACCGCAAGGTCTGCGTCGTCGACGGGAGGGTCGCCTTCACCGGCGGCGTCGGGATCGCCGAGGAGTGGTGCGGGGACGCGCGCAACGAGCACGAGTGGCGTGACACCCATCTGCGGGTCGAAGGACCGGCGGTCGACGGCCTGCAGTCGGCGTTCATCCAGGACTGGGCCGAGTCGGGGCGGCCGCTCTACGGCGACGACGACGAGTTCCCGGTCCAGTCGCAGGAGGGCAGCTCGACGGTGCAGATCGTCCGCGGGTCCGCCAGTCTCGGCTGGGACGACATGCAGTCGGCCTTCCACGTCATGCTCGGCTCGGCCCGCGAACGGCTGCGGATCGCGACTGCCTACTTCGCCCCGGACGACGCCTTCCTGGAGACGCTGTGCGCCGCTCCCGCCCGTGGCGTCGGCGTCGACCTGCTGCTACCGGGCCCGCACGCCGACAAGCGCGTCTCACAGCTGACCAGCGAGGGCGCGTACGAGCGGCTGGTCGACTGCGGGGTGCGGGTGTGGACCTTCCAGCCGTCGATGATGCACGCGAAGGTCATGACCGTCGACGGCGTCGCAGCGGTCGTGGGCTCGTCCAACTTCAACCGGCGCTCGCTCGACCACGACGAGGAGGTCGTGCTCATCGCTCTCGACCGCGACCTGACCGCCCGGCTCGATGCCGACCTGGACCACGACTTCGCGCGCAGCGTCGAGATCGACCTGACCCGCTGGCGGAACCGCAGCACGGCGCAGCGCACCCTCGAGCGGGTCGTCTCACCGATCCGGCGCTGGATGTAGCCACCCAGCCGGGGGCCGGTCCGGCAGCCGGGCCGGAAGCACCCGGCCGAGCCTCACGGGGCTGCGGGCCGACGCACGGCGTAGTGCACGTGGGTGGCGTACGGCGAGCGCCACACACCCAGCACCTCGAGGTCGCGGTCCTGCGCGAAACCCTCGAAGAGCCGCTTGCCGGCGCCCAGCACGACGGGCGCGGTGGAGATCGCGAGCTCGTCGACGACCCCTGCCGCCAGCCCCTGGCGGATCACGTCCGCGCCGCCGCCGAGGGCCACGGCACCGTCGCCGGCGAGCTCGCGGGCCTTGGCCATCGCGGCGTCGAAGCCGTCGATGAACAGGAAGCCGGTGCTGGGGTCCGGCTGGTCCCCGGTCCGGTGCGTCAGCACGATCAGTGTTCCCGGGAACGGGTTGGACCCGCCCCACGCCCCCGCGGCCTCGTACATGTTCCGCCCGACGATCCCGCAGCCCATGCCGTCGGTCAGCGAGTCGAAGAACTCCTTGTCCGCCCCGTGCATGCCGCTGGTGTCCCTGCCGTCGTCGGCGTAGGTCCACGGGCCGCCCATGACCCAGTAGTGGAGGCGTTCGCCTCCGATGCCGAGGCCGCGGCCGGGGCCGTCCTCCGGACCCACGACGTAGCCGTCGACCGAGGTCGTGATCGATGCGATGACCTTGCCCATGTCTCCTCCTGAGTGCCGGTCCGCAGGTTGGGACCCGCGGACGGCGGGAGACTCATCGCAGGGTCCGTCCTCGCCCCGCCGCCCCCGCCTCGCGGTCGAGCGTCGCTCCGTCCCACCAGGACAGCACCCGCATGCCGTACAGGGTCAGCCACTTCGACGGCTCGCCCTCCGGTGCGTCGACCTCGAACCAGGTGCGCCCGACGTGTGGCGTCCCCTGGAGCCAGGTGCCGTCGGGTTGCCGGGCCTCGCGCAGCACCTCCACGGCCTCCTCCAGACGGTCGTCGGGCTTCCTGCCGTCGACGGCGGCGGCCCGCCGGAAGTGGTCCAGCCCCCGCAGCGTCGAGTACGGCCACCGGAACGGGTAGGTCAGGTGGTCGACCCAGTCGCCGATCAGCTCGACCGTCGACAGTCGGCGCCGCAGCCGCCGGTCGAGCACGTACTCCTCGCCGGCGCCTCGGGCTGACCGGGTAGCCGCCGTCCCACCGGTGGCCACCTCGTGGTCCAGCAGGCCCCCGAGCGCGTTGATGGTCGAGTGCACCGAGGACCGACGGGCGCCCTGGACCCAGTCGCAGTTCCAACCGCCGTCGGGCAGCCGGTGCTCGACGAACCACTCGGCGTTGGCCGACACGTCGACGCCGAGCCAGGCACCGTTGGACAGGGTTGCCGCATTGATGCAGCAGTCGACCTCGCCGTCCCAGAACGGCAGGTCCTCGTACTCCCAGCGGCAGCCCTCGGCGAGCAGCTCCGCGGTCCGCCGCCGCCTCAGCACCTCGGGGTCCAGCCCCCACTCCCGCAGGGCGGAGAGCGACCACGACGTGGCAGTCCACGGCTGGCCCGGTTCGTCACGTGTGGCGTCGGCAGGGAAGTAGGCCCCGCCCGCCCACTGTCCGTCCTCGTCCTGCAGCGCCAGCAGTCGGGAGCCGAAGCCCTCGGTGGCCACCCGCGCCCTGGTCGCCTGCCAGACCTCCGGCGCCTCGCCTGCCAGGTCGCGTTCGACCTGCCACCGCAGCGCGGGATCGGAGTCGAGCAGCCAGGCGATCAGGTCGGACTCGGCCATCCCGGGATGCTAGTCACGGGGGGCCCGGCCCGGAAGCCGGAGCCCCCGAGGACGTGGGTGCTCGCGCTCCTGGCCCGCCGGGGCGAGGACGTCGACGACACCTCCCTGGCCGTTCGCGGCCGCCCTGCGCGAGCTCACCGGCAACCTCCCGGCCGCTCTGCTGCGGCCTACGCGGAGGTGCCCGTCGGGCCACCGACGTCGCGGAGCGCGATCACCTGGTCCGGGAGGCCGCCCCGCGCTCGGGCGGCCGGTCACTGACGAGCCGCCGCGGGCCAGGTGGCCGCCGGGGTGAGCACCGACCACATGGCCGGCCGCACCGTCCAGGTGCGCGACGTGACCGGTCCCGACAGCTCGCCGTCCGCGTTGACGGGGAACGCGTCCCCGGTCACCGTCACCGAGCGCCCGCGCACGACGAGGACGTCGTCGCGCGACACGTGCTCGCCGTCGCGCAGCTGGGTGGCGAAGCCCAGGCGGGCGAGCGGTCCGGTGGACGTGGCGACGACAACGTCGACCAGCCCGTCGTCGGGAGCGGCATCCGGGGCGAGCTCGGCGCCGCCGCCGATGGTGCGGCCGTTCGCGACGCCGACCATGAGCACCTCCTCGGCCACGTGCACCGGCTCGCCGTCGACCACGACCTCCAGCGACCAGCCACTCGCGCGGACACCCGCGACGACGCTGCCCACCGCGTAGGCGGCCGCTCCCAGCCGGTCCTTGAGCCCGCTGGCGCGCTCGGCAGCCTCGGCGCCGATGCCCAGGTGCGCGGCGTTGACCACCACACCTCCCGCGTCGTCGACCACCAGGTCCAGCGGCCGCGGCTGACCGGTCAGCAGGGCCCGGGCCGCCTCCCGCGGGTCCAGCGGCACCCCCAGCGTCCGGGCCAGGTCGTTCCCGGTGCCGAGGGGGAGCAGCCCCAGGGGGCTGTCGGGGGACAGGCGACCGCGGCGCAGCAGCGCTGCCACCGCGGTGTGGACCGAGCCGTCGCCGCCGGCGACGACCAACGTCTCGCCGTCCGCCAGGTGGTCCAGGACCCGTTCCAGGTCGCCGGGCTCGCCGCACGCCTCACGCCGCACGCCGGCCCCGGCACGCAGGACCGCGAGGGCCGTGCTGACGGCATCGTCCGCCGTACCGCCGGCGGACTCGTTCGTGACCACGACCAGCGGGTTCACGTAGCATCTCCTCGCACGTTCGGCAGGTCCTCCACCGGGCTGCCCCCATCGTCCCCGACGGAAACAGGTGTCCAGTGCCGGCGATCGTCCTCCTCGGCGCGCAGTGGGGTGACGAGGGCAAGGGCAAGGCGACCGACCTGCTCGGCTCCTCCGTCGACTACGTCGTGAAGTACAACGGCGGCAACAACGCGGGACACACGATCGTGATCGACGGCGAGAAGTACGCCCTCCACCTGCTGCCGTCCGGGATCCTGACACCCGGTGTGGTCCCCGTCATCGGCAACGGCGTCGTCATCGACCTCGCGGTCCTGTTCACCGAGCTGGACGCGCTCGACGCGCGGGGGGTGGACACGTCGAAGCTGCTCGTCAGTGCGGGCGCGCACCTCATCGGGCCGCAGCACCGCACCGTCGACAAGGTCGCCGAGCGGTTCCTCGGCTCGGCCAAGCTCGGCACCACCGGCCGGGGCATCGGGCCGACGTACGCAGACAAGATGTCCCGCGTCGGCATCCGGGTGCAGGACCTGTTCGACGAGAAGATCCTCCGGCAGAAGGTCGAGGGCTCGCTCGAGCTGAAGAACAACCTTCTCGTCAAGGTGTACAACCGCCGGGCGATCACTGTCGACGAGGTCGTCGACGAGTTCCTGTCCTTCGCCGAGCGGCTGCGGCCGATGGTCGCCGACACCGGGCTGGTGCTGGGACAGGCACTCGACCGCGGCGAGACCGTCCTGCTCGAAGGCGGCCAGGCGACCCAGCTCGACGTCGACCACGGCACCTATCCGTTCGTCACGTCCTCGAACCCCACGGCCGGCGGGGCCTGCACCGGCTCGGGCATCCCGCCGACGCGCATCGACCGGGTCATCGCGGTCGTCAAGGCCTACACCACCCGGGTCGGCTCCGGCCCCTTCCCGACCGAGCTGCTCGGTGCCGACCATGCCGCTGGTGAGAAGCTGCGCGCCGACGGCGCCGAGTTCGGCACCACCACGGGTCGCCCGCGGCGGTGCGGCTGGTACGACGCGGTGGTAGCCCGCTACGCCGCCCGGGTCAACGGGGTCACCGACTTCGTGCTCACCAAGCTCGACGTGCTCACCGGCTGGGAGAAGGTCCCGGTCTGCGTCGCCTACGACGTCGGCGGGGTCCGGCACGACGAGATGCCGATGACCCAGACCGACTTCCACCACGCCACGCCCGTGTACGAGCTGCTCGACGGCTGGGACGAGGACATCTCGACCGCCCGGTCGGTGGACGACCTGCCCAAGGCGGCCCAGCAGTACGTGCGCGCTCTGGAGGAGATGTCCGGGGCGCCGATCTCCGCGATCGGTGTCGGCCCGGGGCGGGACCAGACCGTTCAGGTCCGCTCGCTGCTGGGCTGAGCCCCTCGCCCCGCCGCGGGACGTGGCTGCCCTCGGGGTGGCGGCGACGGCCTGCCGACGGGGGGGTGTCGGCAGGCCGCCGCCGGCTCCTACCGGCGGGTGACCCTGATCGGGGTGTCCACCGTCGTGGTGCCGGTCACCCCGCTCGCGTCCATCTCGCTGTGCACGACGCCGCGGCCGGGCTTCTTGCCCCGGACGGTGACCTGGTAGCTCAGGCTGTCGCCGGGCACCGCGTCGGTGGAGCTGATCACGATGTCGTCGGCCGGCAGCAGAACCTGCATGTCGCCCTCACCGACCACGTTCTCGGCACCGACCAGGTACTGCTGGCCGGCCGGGTCGGTTTGCTGCCCGGAGTACGCGTAGCTGATGTCCTGGACACCGTTGACGCCGATCCAGACCTGGAAGGACCGGAGGTCACTGGTCCCCCACACGTTGACGTCCCACTGCACCACGAGCCAGTCGTTGACCCCATCGGTGAGGAGCCCTGCGGAGATGCCCGGCGCGTCCGAGCCGTCGAGGTCGGTCCAGAACGGCGCCAGGATGTTGTTCGGGGCGCTCGGGGAGGCACCGGACGGCAGCGTGCAGCACTCGTTGTCCGTCGACGTGCCGCCGCCGACCACCAGGTAGCCGTTGGAGTCCACGCCGATCTGGTCGGCTTCCTGCCCGTTGTAGAGGAACGCCGGGACGGCGTAGTTCTGGATCTCCTCGTCGCCGATGGGCTCCGGGGCGATCCCGAACAGACCGAGGTCGACGAAGCCGCTGCCGGTGTAGCCGGCCGGCCCCATCGAGGGCACGCCGGGCTGGGCCCCGGCGAGGGTCCCCGCCGCGCCGCCCGGTCCACCGACGATCGAGAGGTTGCGGTTGACCGTGGTCCGCAGCGTCACGTCCTGGGGCCCGAACGCGTTGTTGGTGGCGGTGACCGTGCAGACGGACGTCCCACCCCTCTTGGACACCGTGGTCGGGTCACAAGCCTGGGTCAGCGACACGGACCCCTGCTGCGGGACGAAGGCCACCGGGAGGTGCGCCGTCGCGCGGTTGCTGCGGAAGAGCACGGTGGCGAACTGCTGGCTGCCGACCGGCGCCGTCGACTCGAGGGTGATCTCGAAGTCGGCGCTCTGACCCGGCCGGATGGACCGGCGCTCCGGGCTGAAGCTGATCCGGGTGCCCGCCGGGGTGCGCGCGCCGGCCCGGACCTGCAGGGTCCGGTCGGTGACGTTGGTCAGCGTGCGCGTCGTGGTGACCCGGCCGGGCATGATCGGTGCGTTGATCGAGGGGATGTTCAGGTCGATCGAGTGCACCGGGTCGGCGGTGAGGGCGGCCATGTCCTCGGTGCTGTCCGAGATCGTGAGCGGAGCGTTGATCGCACGCCCCACGTCGATCCTTCCGGCACCCATGTCGAACGGGTCCGCCGGCGTGGACAGGTCCTCCTTGACCACCGACGTCAGGGCCTGGGTCATCATCGCCGACTTGATCTGGCCGGGGGTCCAGCCCGGGTGGACGGCGGCGACCAGCAGCGCCGCGCCGGCGATGTGCGGCGACGACATCGAGGTGCCGGCGATCGCCTGGTAGTACTCCCCAGGTGGCCCGTCACTGATGGCTCCGGGTGTCGGCGTCATGGCGGCCAGGATCTGGACGCCTGGCGCGGTGATGTCGGGCTTGATGAACTGCCCGGCCGGGCCCCGCGAGGAGAAGGCCGCCATCACGTCGCCCTGGCCCTGCTTCGCCGCACCGGCGGTGAAGGCCGCGGTGATGACACCGGGGTGCGCGGCGATGAAGGCGAGCATCTCGGTGCCGTCAGCGACGTGCACGGCCGGCAGCCAGTGGTTGTCGGTCTCGACGTCGGCCTGCGCGGGGTTGTAGAGGATCATGCCCTCGGCACCGCCCTGGAGCACGTTGTAGCCCTTCTCGACCCGGGCGTTGCCACCGCGCTGGCAGACCACGATCTTCCCGTCGAAGGTGCCCGGCTCCGCCTCGCTGGTGCAGAGGGCGTCGGAGTACGGCGGGTCGGCCGCGAGCACGATGGGGAGCGGGCCGGCACCAGCGGTGATCGAGGCACCCTCGACCTGGAAGGTGGCGCCGTCGGCGGCGGTGAGGTCGAGCGTGGAGGCAAACTCCCGGTCCTGGGTGGAGGCCGCGACTGTCGTCACCCACGGGCTGGCGTGGTCAGCCGTCCCGGCACCGGGGCCGCTGTTGCCGGCCGAGGCAGCCACGAAGACGCCCGCGTTGTAGGCGTCAAGGAAGGCCAGCTCGGTCGGGTCGGTCAGCGGGTTGCTGCCGCCGCTGATGGAGAAGTTGATGACCTTGACGCCGTCGTCGATGGCCTGCTCGACCGCGGCGGTGGTGTCGGAGGTGTAGCAGCCGTTGAGACCGCAGACCCGGTACTCGGCGATCTGTGCGCCTGGTGCGATGCCGTTGATCCGGGCCAGCTCGGGGCCGATCGTCTGCACGTGCTCCACCACGTTGCCGGCGGAGGTCGAGGCGGTGTGCGAGCCGTGGCCCTCGGCGTCGCGCGCCGTGCCCGGGTAGACGCTGTCGGAGTTGAAGGCGTCGTACGTCTCGGTGAACGACTGGCCGCTGACCAGCTTGTTGTTGCAGACGAACGGGTCGTCCGCCGGGGTCAGCGGGTTGTCCCCGAAGTCGCACGGCAGCGCCGGCCCGGTGTAGGCGGGCAGGTCCGCGCGGGCGGCGAACGAGGGGTGCTCCGGCCAGACCCCGGTGTCGAGGTTGCCCAGGAGCACGCCCTGCCCGGCCGTCGACGCGCTGCGCAGGGCCCGGTACGCGGCGTCGGCGTTGATGAAGTCGGGGCTGGAGTCGGTGAGCGGCTTGCGCAGCGCGTCCCGCTGCACGGCGACGACGCCGGGCACCCTCAGGATGCGCCGCACCTGGTTGCCCGGGACGAGGGCGGCGACCCCGCCGTAGACGACCCGGTAGCTGCGGGTCACCGCGGTCGACGGCACGGCAGCCGCCACGTCGCCCGAGATCTCCTGCTCCCGGGAGCGGATCAGGCCGAGGTAGCTCCGCGACTCTGGGCTGCCCGGCCGGAGCTGCTCACCGGTGACGCTCGGGCTTGTCGCGGCGTACCCGCGAACGGTGCCCCGGTAGCTGGCCAGGGCGTCGTAGTCGTACTTGATCAGCACAGGGATCTTCTTGGCGCTGCTGAGGTTCCTCAGCCCGGCCGGTGTCTGCGCAAGACCGCTGCTCGCCGCCTTGTCGCCCGTCTCCGCGCCGACCAGTCGTGGCTGGTCGGCGGCCGGGGACAGACCGCGCGTCGGGTCGCCGTCTGCGGCGGACGCAGAGCCGCCGGGGAGGCCGGTGACGAGCAGCGCTGTCACCGAGGTGACGGCGGCGAGCCGGGACAGTGCGTGCAGGCGGGCGGAAACGCGCATCTGGGCATCCTTCGCGACGTCGGAACAGACCCGTGCTGGGCGCCGAGCGCGAGAACCCCCCCGCCGGCCGAGTGCAACGTACGGGCAGTTGATCAAGCCCGGCAAGACCTTCCGTGGTGCAGTTCCCGCCGGATCTGGCAAAGGCGCCGCCAGGGTTCTGCCGGGCGGGTGACACCGGCCACCCGCTGTCGTCCGCCGGTGACCCGCTGCATCCGGTCAGTCGTGCGGGCTAGGTTCGGCGGGTGGCTCGTGCACCCGGGACCGTCGAGCTCGCCAATCCGGTGGTCCGGCTCACGCCTGCGTCGGACGAGGATGCGCCGGGCCTGTTCGCGGCCCTCTCGGACGAGCGGGTCTGGGCAGCCGGGTACGGCGGCGGGCCGGCCGCCCGGTGGACCGACGTGGACGGGGCCCGCGACTTCCTGGCCCGGGCCGACCGGGGCGCGACCGGGCCGAGGCAGGCCTGGGTCGTCCGGCTGGCCGGCGACTCCGACCTCGGCGGCGCGGGCACCGTGGTCGGCACCAGCAGCCTGGCCGAGTGGGACCTGGCCAACGAGCGCATCCACCTCGGCTGGACGGCGTACGGCCCGAGGTGGTGGGCCGGGCCGGTCAACCCCGCCTGCAAGCTGGCCCTGCTCGGCTACGCCTTCGACGACCTCGGGTTCGGCCGGGTCAAGCTGCAGACCGATGTGCTCAACACCAGGTCGCAGGCGGCCATCGCGAAGCTCGGCGCCGTCCGGGAGGGCGTCCTGCGCCGGCACGTGCGACGGGCCGACGGCAGCTGGCGCGACTCGGTGGTCTACTCGCTCCTGGTCGAGGAGTGGCCGGCGACGAAGGTGCGTCTGGAGGCACGTATCCAGGACGGGTCCGGCCGACCGGGGGGCGGCGAGGCCAGGGTGGTGAAGGACTAGCCTCCGGCTCATGACCGACGTGACCGCTCCCGACCCGGCAGCGGGCGCCCGGGCCTACGAGCTCGACCGCGCCCACGTGTTCCACTCCTGGTCGGCCCAGGCGCTCATCTCGCCGATGGTGGTGGCGGGAGCGCAGGGCTGCTACCTGTGGGACTACGACGGCAACCGCTACCTCGACTTCTCCAGCCAGCTCGTCAACATCAACATCGGCCACCAGCACCCGAAGGTCGTCGCCGCGATCCAGGAGCAGGCGGCCCGGCTGACGACGATCGCGCCGCAGCACGCCAACGACGTTCGCTCGGAGTGCGCCCGGCTGATCGCCGAGCGCGCACCCGCCGACCTCAACAAGGTGTTCTTCACCAACGGTGGCGCCGACGCGATCGAGAACGCCGTGCGGATGGCGCGGCTGCACACCGGCCGGCACAAGGTGCTCACGACGTACCGCAGCTACCACGGCAACACCGCGACGGCGATCCAGATGACAGGCGACCCGCGGCGCTGGGCCAACGACGGCGGCGCCACCGGCGTCGTGCACTTCTTCGGCCCGTACCCCTACCGGTCTCCGTTCTGGTCGGACTCCGTCGAGCAGGAGAGCGAGCGGGCGCTCGAGCACCTCGAGCAGGTGGTGGCGTTCGAGGGGCCAGGCACCATCGCGGCGCTGGTGCTGGAGTCGATCCCCGGCACCGCCGGCATCCTGGTGCCGCCGGACGGCTACCTCGCCGGTGTCCGCGACCTCTGCGACCGCTACGGCATCGTCTACGTCGCCGACGAGGTGATGGCCGGCTTCGGCCGGGCCGGCGAGTGGTTCGCCGTCGACAGGTGGGACGTCCGGCCCGACCTCATCGCCTTCGCCAAGGGCAGCAACTCCGGCTACGTGCCGCTCGGCGGCGTCGTCATCTCCGACGCCATCGCCGACACCTTCGCCGAGCGGCCGTTCCCGGGTGGCCTGACCTACAGCGGCCACCCGCTGGCCTGCGCTGCCGCCGTCGCCAGCATCAACGCCATGCAGGACGAGGGCATCATCGACAACGCCCGCCGGATCGGCGCGGAGGTGCTCGGGCCCGGCCTGCGCGACCTGGCCGAGCGGCACCCGTCGGTCGGTGAGGTGCGCGGCCTCGGCGTCTTCTGGGCGCTGGACCTGGTCAAGGACAAGGAAACCCGCGAGATGCTGGTTCCCTACAACGCAGCCGGTGAGGCGAACGCACCGATGGCCCAGCTGGTCGCCGCCTGCAAGAGCCGTGGCCTGCTGCCTTTCGTCAACTTCAACCGTATGCACGTCGTGCCGCCGTGCACCGTCACCGACGAGGAGGCCAAGGAGGGCCTGGCGATCCTCGACGACGCGCTCACCGTCGCCGACGACCACACCAACGGGTGAACGTCCGCCCGTTGGTAGCGTCCCGGCGATGAGCTACGACATCTTCTTCGTCCGCCGCGACCCAGGGCAGACGTTCGAGGACGCGCTCGAGGACCTCGAGGAGTCCTACGACGGCGGTGACCCCGGGCCGCTCACCGACGAGGACCTCGAGCTGTGGGAGGCGGTGCTCCCGGCCGCCCGCGAGATCCTCGGCCCGTCCGCGGAGATCTCCCAGGACGACGACGAGACCCGAGAGCTCACCGACCCCGTCAGCGGCATCGGGCTGACCCTGGTGTCCGGTGAGGTGCAGGTGCACGTGCCGGAGCACCGCCCCGCCGGCGGCGGCGACGACCTCGCGCTGATGAGCACCGTCTACGAGCTGGCCCGCGCGGTGGAGGACGCCACCGGCCTGGAGGGGTACGACCCGCAGCTGGGCGAGCCGGTGAGCGACAGCAGCGACACCTCCCCGACCCGGCGACAGTGGGCCGACGAGCCCGGCGACGAGGACGACGGCCCGGCCGGCGCACCGTCTCGCCGGCCGGAGCCGCCGCGTGCTGTCGACCCGGAGCCGTTCGACCCCGAGCCCGCCGATGCCCCGCCGCGACGCTGGTGGGAGTTCTGGAAGCCGTGAGGGTCCTCGTGGTCGGTGGTGGCGCACGCGAGCACGCGCTGGTCCGGTCGCTGCTCGCCGACCCCGGTGTCACCGAGGTGCTCGCCGCGCCGGGCAACGCCGGCATCGCGGCCGAGGCCCGCACCCATCCGCTGGACGTCGGCGACCCCTCGGCGGTCGCCGCGCTGGCCACCGCACTCTCGGTGGACCTCGTCGTCGTCGGTCCGGAGGTGCCGTTGGTCGCCGGCGCCGCCGACGCCGTCCGGGCGGCAGGTATCGACTGCTTCGGCCCGTCGGCAGCGGCTGCCCGGCTCGAGGGCTCCAAGGCCTTCGCCAAGGAGGTGATGGCGGCAGCGGGCGTACCGACCGCGCGCGCCCTCGTCTCCACCTCACCTGGCGCGGCCGCGGCTGCGCTGGACGAGCTCGGCCCGCCGTACGTCGTGAAGGACGACGGCCTCGCGGCGGGCAAGGGCGTTGTGGTGACCCACGACCGGGTCGAGGCGCTGGCCCACGCCACGGCGTGCGACCGGGTGGTGATCGAGGAGTTTCTCGACGGGCCGGAGGTGTCGCTGTTCGCGATCACCGACGGGACGACTGTGCTACCGCTGGAGCCGGCGCAGGACTTCAAGCGGGCGCTGGACGGTGACGCCGGCCCCAACACGGGCGGCATGGGCGCCTACTCGCCCCTGCCCTGGGCTCCCGGCGCGCTCGTCGACGAGGTGCTGACGTCGGTGCTGCAGCCCACCGTCGGCGAGATGGCCCGGCGGGGCACGCCGTTCGCGGGGCTGCTGTACGCCGGGCTGGCACTGACCGCCCGCGGCACCCGGGTGATCGAGTTCAACGCCAGGTTCGGCGACCCGGAGACCCAGGTGGTGCTGGCACGCCTCCGGACGCCGCTCGGCGCTCTGCTGCGGGCGGCCGCGACCGGCGCTCTGCACGAGGTCGGTCCGCTCGACTGGTCCACCGACTCTGCTGTCACCGTCGTGATCGCCGCGGCCGGCTACCCCGGTCCGCCCCGCTCGGGTGACGAGCTCATCGGGCTCGCGGAGGCCGACGCGCTCGACGGCGTCGACGTCCTGCACGCCGGCACGACGGTCGACGACGGTGGCCGGGTCGTCGCCAGCGGTGGCCGGGTGCTGTCGGTCGTCGGCACCGGCCCCGACCTCGTGGCGGCCCGCGACCGGGCGTACGCCGGGGTGGACCGCATCCGTCTGGCCGGCGGCCACCACCGCACCGACATCGCCGCCGCTGCTGCCGCCGGGGCCACGCGGTGAGCGAGCGGGAGGTCCTCACCTGGGCCGAGTTCGGCGGAGCGGGCCGCGAGCTCGCCCAGCAGGTGGCCGACGACGGCTACCAGCCGGATCTCATCCTCACCGTCGCGCGCGGCGGCCTGCTGCCCGCCGGCGCCCTCGGCTACGCGCTGGACGTGAAGAACCTCGTCGTCGTGAACGTCGAGTTCTACACGGGGGTGGACCAGCGGCTCGACGTACCGGTCTTCCTGCCGCCGGTGCCGGCCGCGGTGGACCTGGCCGGCTTCCAGGTGCTTGTCGTCGACGACGTCGCAGACACCGGCGAGACGCTCCGGCTGGTCCGGGACTTCTGCGCCGACCACGTCGCCGAGGCGCGCACCGCGGTGCTCTACGAGAAGCCGCGGTCGGCGGTCCGGTGCGAGTACGTGTGGCGTCGCACCGACCGGTGGATCGACTTCCCGTGGTCCAGCCGGCCGCCCGTCACCGGCGGCCCCGGCGAGGGCTGATCCAGCCATCGGCGGCCGCCGGGGGTCGCCCGGTACGGGAGAATGACGCCGTGACCTCCGACGCCCCGCGGATCCCCGACGTGCTCGCCGCCCGCTACGCGAGCCCCGAGCTGACCTCGATCTGGTCGCCGGAGAGCAAGATCGTGCTCGAGCGACGGCTCTGGGTCGCGGTCCTGTCGGCCCAGCGCGACCTCGGCGTCGCCGTCCCCGACGGCGTGGTCGAGGCGTACGAGAAGGTCGTCGAGGACGTCGACCTCGACTCGATCCGGCGTCGCGAGGCCGTCACCCGGCACGACGTGAAGGCACGGATCGAGGAGTTCTCCGCTCTCGCCGGGCACGAGCACGTGCACAAGGGCATGACCAGCCGCGACCTCACCGAGAACGTCGAGCAGCTCCAGGTCCGCTCGTCCCTGGAGCTGGTCCGGGACCGTGCGGTCGCGGCGCTCGCGCGGCTCGCCCGGCTCGCCGTCGAGCACGACGGGCTGGTCATGGCGGGCCGAAGCCACAACGTCGCGGCCCAGGCCACCACGCTCGGCAAGCGGTTCGCCTCCGCGGCCGAGGAGCTCCTCGTCGCGGTCGAGCGGGTCGACGAGCTGATCGCGCGCTACCCGCTGCGCGGCATCAAGGGGCCGGTCGGCACGGCGCAGGACCAGCTGGACCTGCTCGACGGTGACGCCGTGAAGCTCGCCGACCTCGAGCAGCGCGTGGCCACCCACCTCGGCTTCGACCGCGTGATGTCCAGTGTCGGCCAGGTGTACCCGCGGTCCCTCGACCTGGACGCGGTGTCCGCGCTGGTGCAGCTCGCAGCCGGACCGTCCAGCCTCGCGACCACGATCCGGCTGATGGCCGGGCAGGAGCTGGCGACCGAGGGGTTCCTGGCCGGCCAGGTGGGGTCCAGCGCCATGCCGCACAAGATGAACACCCGCTCGTGCGAGCGGGTGAACGGCCTCGCCGTCGTGCTGCGCGGCTACCTGTCGATGGTCGGCGAGCTCGCCGGCGCGCAGTGGAACGAGGGCGACGTGTTCTGCTCGGTGGTGCGCCGGGTCGCCCTTCCGGACGCGTTCTTCGCCGCCGACGGGTTGTTCCAGACGTTCCTCACCGTGCTCGACGAGTTCGGCGCGTACCCGGCGGTGGTGGCCCGCGAGCTGGACCGCTACCTGCCGTTCCTCGCCACCACCAAGGTGCTGATGGCGGCCCTTCGCAACGGGGTCGGGCGCGAGCAGGCGCACCAGGCCATCAAGGAGCACGCCGTCGCCGTCGCGCTCGGGATGCGCGAGCAGGGGAGCGCGGACAACGACCTGTTCGACCGGTTGGCCCTGGACGCGCGGCTCGGCCTGTCCCGTCAGCAGCTCGACGAGCTCGTCGCGGACCCGACGTCGTTCACCGGCGCTGCCGGCGCGCAGGTGGCCGCCGTGGTCGACCGGGTCGAGGCCGTCGTACGCCGCCACCCGGAGGCGGCGGCGTACGTTCCGGGTCCGATCCTGTAGCGGTCGGGTCAGACGGCAACCGGGGGAGCGTCGAGTGCGGGAGTGCGCGACCCGGCACGCACCAGCGCGATGCCGGCGACGACGGCCCACAGGAGGAACACGGCGAAGGTGAAGTACAGCGGCGCGAGGATGCCGCAGACGCCCGCCAGAACCGTGAACCCGCGCAGCCACCCGGGCATCGGCAGGTTCACGGCCACCAGGATCGCGCCGACACCGACGAGCAGCGCCGGGGCGCACGCGGCCAGCAGGTTCCCGGTCTCGGTGATGGTGTAGACGACCGGGTACGGGACACCGGTCTGCACCGCCTCGCCGCCCTCGGCCATCGCGACGACGAGGCCGCCGGACACGAACGCGCCGACGACGCTGGTGGCCGTCCCGGCGATCGACAAGCCCCAGAGCACCTCGCCGAGCCATCCGCCGAGGCGACGCAGCGCGGCGCCCGCGACGATCAGCCCCAGGGCCGAGAGGGCGGCGAGGTACCAGGCGCCGAACGCGACCAGCCAGTGGCTGCTCGCGATGTACTGCGAGACGAGCGACGACTCGTAGTCGCCGCCCGGTGAGCCGGAGGCCACAGCACCGAGAGTCGTTCCGACGGCGTAGACCAGCAGGCCGGCGCCGGCGGTCCGTGGGATGGGGGGCATGGTGTCCTCCAGGGTCGTGGGACCCCCGTGGTGGAGCCCGCTCCGACGTTAGGAACGGCGTGCCGCCGTGTCGTCCTCCGCGGGACGGGATCCCCATGCCACTGCAGCAGGACCGCAAGATCCTCCTCGAGGACGACGTGCGTCCGCCCTCGCGCCCCTACCGTGTGCTCGTGAGCGGGCGGAGCAAGGTCTTCGACGTAGCGATCGCAGCCGCCGTCCTCGTGCTCGGCCAGCTCGAGGCCTGGCTCGGGGTGAACGCAACCCACCGGCAGGGGCCGCACTGGGCCGAGGCGCTCGTCTACGGCATCGGTGCCGTCCTGCTGCTCGCACGTCGGACGCTACCGACGCTGTGCCTGGCAGCCATCGCCGGGTCCTACCTCGCCGGGTTCGCCGTGTTCGGGGCCCCGGAGGGCCTCGGTGTCGCCCTGCCGGCGGTGCTCGCGGTGTACTCGGTGGCCCGCTGGGAGCGGCGCCACCCGACCTGGTGGGGGCTCGTGCTCGCCGTCGTCCTCGGCCTCGGCTGGATCGGCCTGGACCCGATGGACGACACCTGGGTGACCCGGGCGCAGGGACTGGTCTGGCTCTCGCCGTCGGTGATCGCGTGGCTGGTCGGAGCGCTGGTCCGCAGCCAGCTGCAGAACGCCGAGCAGCGCCGGCTGGCCCGCGAGCAGCGTGCCTCGCAGGCTGTGGCCGAGGAGCGCAACCGGATCGCCCGCGAGCTGCACGACGTCATCGGGCACAGCGTCAGCGTGATGACGGTGCAGGTCTCCGCGGTGCGCCGCCGCCTCACCGCAAGCCAGGTGACCGAGCGCCAGGCGCTGGAGACCGTGGAGGCGACCGGCCGCGAGGCCCTGGCGGAGATGCGCCGCATGGTGGGGGTCCTGCGCGAGGCCGGGGCCGACGGCGGGGAAGGCGCCGGCAGGGAGCCGCCACCCGGGCTTTCCCAGCTCGACCGGCTGGCGGAGAAGTTCAGGTCGGCCGGGCTGCCGGTGCACCTGACAGTCACCGGAGAGGAACGCTCGCTCGCGCCGGGGCTCGACCTCACGGCGTACCGGCTCGTGCAGGAGGGGCTGACCAACACCCTGCGGCACGCGGCGTCCCCGGCCCGCGCCGACGTCTCGATCGCCTACGAGCGGGACTGCCTGGAGCTGGCGGTCCGGGACGACGGGCTGCCGGTGAGCGCCGCGGACCCCGGTCACGGCCTGCTCGGCATGCAGGAGCGGGTCGCCGTCTACGGCGGGCGCCTGGTGGCCCGACCTCTGCCGCAGGGCGGCTTCGAGCTTGTCGCCTCGTTGCCGCTGGAGGCGTGATGAGCATCCGGGTGCTCATCGCCGACGACCAGGCACTGGTGCGCCGCGGCTTCCGGATGATCCTCGAGACCGAGCCGGACCTGGAAGTGGTCGGCGAGGCCGCCGACGGCGAGGAGGCCGTGGCGCTGTCCCGGCGGCTGCACCCCGACGTTGTGCTGATGGACGTCCGGATGCCTGGCGTCGACGGGATCGAGGCGACCCGGGCGATCGTCGACGCCGGGGCCGTGACCGGCTCGGCGGCTCCGCCGCGGGTGCTGATGCTCACGACGTTCGACATGGACGAGTACGTCTACGACGCGCTGCGGGCCGGCGCCTCGGGGTTCCTGCTCAAGGACGTCCCGCCGGAGCAGCTTGTCGACGGCATCCGCGAGGTGCTGGCCGGCGAGGCGCTCCTGTCGCCCGTCATCATGCGGCGGATGATCGAGGCCTACCTCGCCCGACCCCCTGCGACGCGACGTCAGGACGAGGTCGCCACGCTGACGCCGCGGGAGCGGGAGATCCTCGTGCTCCTCGGCCGCGGCCGGTCCAACGCCGAGATCGCGGGCGACCTCGTCGTGTCCGAGACCACGGTGAAGACGCACGTGGGCCGGGTCCTCATGAAGCTGGGCCTGCGGGACCGGGTGCAGGCCGTCATCTACGCCTACGAGTCCGGGCTGGTGCAGGCCGGCGCCCCCCGGGCGTGAATGGTCAGGCCTGCCGGTAGAGGTTCTCGGCGTACGACGGGCCGTAGTAGGCCTCCAGCTCGGCGAGGTCCGTCTCGGGCCGCTCGAGGGTGCGGGCGATGACCGCCCGGGTGGGCAGGTCCGGGGCGCCCCAGGACGCCGGGTCCCAGAGCTGTGACCGCAGGAACGCCTTTCCGCAGTGGTGGAAGACCTGCTCGACGTCGACGACGAGCGCGAGCAGCGGCCGGTGGCCCTGCACCACGAGGGCGTCGAAGAACGGCGCGTCGGCCACCAGCCGGGCGCGGCCGTTGACGCGCAGAGTGTCGGCGCGGCCGGGGACCACGAAGATCATGCCGACGTGCGGGTTGGCCAGGACGTTGACCCAGCCGTCGGCCCGCTTGTTCCCGGGCCGCTCCGGCATCACCAGGGTCAGGTCGTCCAGGACGTGCACGAAGCCGGCCGGGTCGCCCTTGGGCGAGACGTCACAGGTGCCGTCCGTGCCGGCGGTCGCCAGCAGGACGAACGGCGACGCGGCGATCCAGGCGCGGTCCAGCTCGTGCAGCGCGGTGCGCTCCTTGCCGAGTGCGCGGTCCGACGGCGCGCCGAGCAGCGCACGCAGCTCGGCCTCGGTGGTGATCTCGGTCCAGGCGTCGGTCACGGGGCCATCCTCCCGGGTCGGCGACCACGCCGACCAGCGGGTTCGCGAACGGGCCGCCGGCAGCCCGACGACCTCGACCAGGGGCCGGGTGCGCAAGTCACCCGACCGGGCACGCTACCTCCGCGAGCGCACCATGACCGGGGACCGGCCGACCCGGATCTTCTCCCCGCCGGTGAGCTGACGGCGGTGGCCGCGCAGGTCGACCGCCAGGGTGGCCGACGTCGCCGCACGCACGGTCACCGTCCGCACGGGGTTCCAGGAGATCCGCTTGGTGCCGCGGGCGTACCGCAGCTCGCAGGTCCAGGTGCCGCGCCGGTCCCGGTCGCAGCCCCGCGTCCGGGTACGCAGCAGCCAGCCGCGGGTGACCTCGTAGGCGACGCCGGCGCGCGTCTTCGTGGTGCCGTCCGCGAAGGTCAGCTGGGTGTTCGCCAGGTGCTGGAGGTCCCAGCCGTACCAGAACATCCGCTTGACGTTGTTCTGCGCGTTGAGCACGAGGGTGCGCGAGACGAACGCGGACTCCTTGGCCCGCTTGATGTTGCGCGCTGTGCCGCCGCCGAGCAGCCCGTAGTTGATCTCGGTGTTCCAGATCGGCTTGCGCACCCCCGCTCGGGACAGCATGGTGTGCGCCGCGTCCAGCAGCCGCATCGAGTGCTCGGGCCCCTGTCGCGGCATCGGGTAGAGGTTCAACGACACCGCGTCGACGTACGACCCGACCTTCCGGCCGCCGACCCTGGTGGCGTAGAACGTCCGCAGCCAACGGCGCTGGCCGGTGAGTCGGGTCGCGAGGGCCGGTGCGACGACCTTGGCTCGCGAGTCGTTGCGGGCCACGACCCGGGCCGTCCACCGGGTGAGCTTGGCCATCTGCCTGGCGTTGCCGTTCCAGTAGCCGGCGACGTTCGCCTCGTTCCAGACCTGGTAGTCGACGTGGCGGCCGTGGTAGCGGCGGACCACCTTGCGGACGTAGGTGCGCCACGACGACTTGGTGGGCATGGACGCTGCGCCCCGCCCGTAGCTGCCGAGCTTCTTCGGGTGGCGGGAGTGGAACCGCGGCGTCTGTCCCAGGACGAGCAGCACCTTGGCGTGGTGCGAGCGGGCGGCCGCGACCTGCGCATCCAGGCGACTGAAGTCGTAGACGCCCTTCGCCACCTCGATCTCGCGCCAGCTCACGCCCGAGTCCCAGAGGCGGATGCCGCCGACCGGGGCCGTCGGCCACGACGTGGGACTGCTGTCGTGCTGCCCGAAGAACGACGCGGTGACGCGCTGGTGCGCGGCCGCCTCCGCGGGCGATGCGGGCAGCAGCGTGACCGCGAGCGCGGTGGCTGCGCCCACCGCGAGCAGACGGCGCGACAGCGCCCTGGCGAAGAAGGTGGTGCAGGACATGGGTGTCGTGTTCCCCCGGATAGCTCGGTGACTGTCGGTGGCCTGCCCGCCGAAGCGAAGGCCGGTCGGGCGCTGCTGGCCCGCTGCTGTGGCGACCGCACGCGGCGGCGCCCGATATCCACTCAATCGCACCCGTGTGCGCCCTGTCGAACTCGCCGGCCCCAGGGGCTGGCACCGGTTCGTCGTGCCTCGCCTACTTGTCGAGGCGGACGACCTCGACCCTGTTGCCGGTGAAGTCGCTGAGGAAGGCGGCGCCGTCGCGCTCCAGGACGTCGTTGTTGGCCTTGTCGCCCAGCCGCCCGCTGGTCCCGGTGAACGCCCGGCTCAGCCCGCCGTCGGCGGTGTCCAGCACGGCGAGCCCAGGCCCGTCCTGAAGGCTCACCACCAGGGTGGTGCCGGCGCCGGGAGCGATCCCGTCGGGGTCCCCGTCGACGGGGTAGCGATGGGTCACGGCGAGGGTCCGAGGGTCCAGCCCGACCACGGTGTTGTCTGTCATGCAGGCCGCCCACACGACGCCGTGGAGGTGCAGCAGGTCCTGGACGCCGGCGCACACGGGCTTGCTGCGCACGGGAGCGGTGCCAGCGCCGGGCTCGACCCGGACGACCCGGCCACCGGCGAAGTCACCGACGTACAGCGCGTCCTCGCCGGCCGCGACGAGCCGCGGCTCGCCGCCGACGTCGTACCTCGTCAGGACCGAGCCGTCGGCCGGGTCGACCTCCACCAGGGCGCCGTCGGCCTGCAGGACCACGAACAGGTGCCCGCCCAGGTCGGTGAGGCCCTCGGGCTCACCGCCGAGGTCGACGGTGCGGACGACGGTGGCCGACGACGGGCTCACCTGGGTCAGCGTGCCGTCGCCGATGCTGGTCACCCAGAGCGAACCGTCAAGCATGGTGATGCGCAGGGGGGTGCGGCCCACCGCGACCGGCTCGCCGGCGGTGCCGTCCGGCAGCACCGGCGCGATGACGTCACTCTGCGACCAGGCGGCCCAGACCTCGCCGTCGGGCGCCTGGACCAGGCCGACCGGCCCGAACTGGGCCGCAACCGGCTGTGTCGAGGATGAGGGCGACGTGCGCGGTGGCGAGGGTTCGGCGTCGCCGCCGCAGCCGGCCAGTGCGGCGGCCGTCGCGAGCACCAACGCATACCGCCACATGGCGCTGACCGTAGGGGCGCGCGCGGCCTTCCGGCGGGTCGAGGCGGTGCTGACGCCGAGTTGTGACCTCCCTGCGCGGCCTGGTCAGGAGCCCTTCTCGGCGGCCGCGCGGGCCTCGGCTCCCTGCTCCCCGGCGTACCCCTCGTCGTCGCCGGCCACCCGGCCGACGTACCCGGCCTGGTTGCCCGGCTCGACCTGGTCCTCGTTCTCGTCGACGTCGTACTCGGTTGCGGACGTGGCGGACGGCTCGGAGAAGGACTCGCTCATGGATGGCAGACTGCCCGCGTGGCTGCCAACCAACACATGATCGGCACACACCTGCACAGCGGGAAGGTCCGCGATCTGTACGAGGCACCGGGTGGCCTGCTGCTCATGGTCGCCAGCGACCGCATCTCGGCGTTCGACTTCGTCCTCCCGACCACCATCCCGGACAAGGGGCGCATCCTCACCGCGCTGTCGCTGTGGTGGTTCGAGCGCCTGGAGGACCTCGTGCCGCACCACGTCGTCTCGACCGCCGTGCCGGCCGAGTACGCCGGCCGCGCGATCCTGTGCCGGCGGCTGGAGATGTACCCGGTCGAGTGCGTCGCCCGGGGATATCTCGCCGGCTCGGGGCTGGCCGACTACCTCGCCACCGGGGCCGTCTGCGGCGTCCCGCTGCCGGCCGGGCTCGAAGACGGGTCACGCCTGCCCGAGCCGGTCTTCACCCCCGCCACCAAGGCAGCGCTGGGGGAGCACGACGAGAACGTGACCTACGAGCGGGTCGTCGCGACGGTCGGCGCGGACACGGCGGCGGAGCTGCGCGACACCACCCTCGCGATCTATGCGCGGGCCCGGGACATCGCCCTCGAGCGCGGCATCGTCGTGGCCGACACCAAGCTGGAGCTCGGCCGTGACGGCGACGGGCGGACGGTGCTCGCCGACGAGGCGCTGACCCCGGACTCGTCCCGGTTCTGGCCGGCCGACACCTGGGAGCCGGGGCACGCGCAGCCGTCGTACGACAAGCAGTACGTCCGCGACTGGCTCACCTCCCCGGCCTCGGGGTGGGACCGGTACTCCGGCGAGGCGCCGCCGCCGTTGCCGACCGAGGTCGTGGAGCGGACCCGCGGCAAGTACGTCGAGGCGTACGAGCGGCTCACGGGGCGGACGTTCGCCTGAGCGCCGCACCCCACGTCGTTAGGGTCGAGGCATGACGTGGATGCTCACCGGCGGGGCCGGCTACATCGGCGCGCACATCGTGCGTGCCTTCCAGGCGATCGACCTGTCCGTCGTCGTCCTCGACGACCTCTCCTCCGGCGTCCGCGACAACGTCCCCGACGACGTCCCGTTCGTCCAGGCGTCCGTCGGCGACCGGGACACCGTCGGCGCCGCGATCCGGGAGCACGGCGTCACCGGTGTCCTGCACCTTGCTGCGAAGAAGGCCGTGGCTGAGTCGGTCGAGAAGCCGCTGCTCTACTGGGACGAGAACGTCGGGGGGATGCGCGCGCTGCTGCAGACCTGCGTCGACGAGGGCGTCGACAGGGTTTTGTTCTCGTCCAGTGCCGCGGTGTTCGGCGAGCCGCCGGTCGAGCTCGTCACGGAGCAGACCGTGACCGTGCCCATCAGCCCGTACGGCGAGACCAAGCTCGTGGGCGAGTGGATCCTTCGTGACCTGGCCACGGCGCAGCCGCTGCGCTGGGCCGCGCTGCGCTACTTCAACGTCGCGGGCACCGGCGCCCCCGAGCTAGCCGACCGCAGCGTCAGCAACCTGGTGCCGCTGGCGCTGGGGGCCTTGCTGTCGGGCAAGAACCCGCAGCTGTTCGGCGACGACTACCCCACCCGTGACGGGTCCTGCATCCGCGACTACATCCACGTGGTCGACCTGGCCGATGCCCACGCCGCCGCCGCGAGACGGCTCGACGAGGGCGACCTCGGCGAGGTCTACAACGTCGGGCGCGGCGAGGGCGTCACCGTCAAGGAGGTCCTCCAGACCGTCCGCGAGGTGACCGGCATGGACTTCACCGTGGACGTCGTCGGCCGGCGCGCAGGGGATGCGCCGTCGTACTACGCCGACGCCTCGAAGATCCGCGACCAGCTCGGCTGGCAGACCCGCCTCGGCCTGACCGACATGGTCAGCAGTGCCTGGGACGCCATGCGGGCCCGACCGCGCTGACCCGCCCCGCCCGCCCTGCCCGGTGGTCCCGAGTTGATCACGTAAGCGTGGTCAACTCGTGCTGACAGTGGCTAGCAAGCCACGGGAAGTCCCAGTTGACCACGTAAACGTGATCAACTGGGGCGGCCAGGGACGGCCAGGGACGGGCGGGGACGGCCGGGGACGGCTGCGTCAGTCGGAGAGGTAACCGCGGCGGCGCGCGACCGCGGCGGCCTCGGTGCGGCCGGACACCCCGAGCTTGGCCAGGATGTTCGACACGTGCACGCTGACGGTCTTGGCGCTGATGAACAGGCGGCCGGCGATCTCGCGGTTGCTGCGCCCCTGGGCGACAAGGGCGAGCACCTCCAGCTCGCGCCCGGTCAGCGCCTCGTCGCGCCGGCTGTCCTCGGCCGCGGCGTTTCGACCGGGGGCGGGGCCGCCGACCGAGCGCAGCTCGCGCAGCAGGGGCTCGGCCCGCAGCCGCCGGGCCTCCGTCGTCGCCTCCGCGACGGCGGCGTCCGCCTCCGCGGTGCGCCCGGCAGCGCGGAGCACCGCGGCCAGCCTGGCCAGCGAGCGCGCCGTCTCGAACGGGTGACCGAGCGCCCGGAACGCGTCCACCGTCGCCGTCCAGGAGGCGACGAGCTGGTCCAGCGGGGGCGGCTCGGCGCCGACGAGCCAGCGCAGCCGGGCGTGCTCGGCCTCGGCGCGGGCCAGCCAGGCCCGCCCCTCCGGGCCCTCCTCCCAGACCGAGGCCGCGCGCGTCGCAGCCACCCGTCGCGCCGTGTCGACCAGGTCCTGGCCCAGCTCGATCACGTCGTCCCGGTTGTGGCTGCCGGTGTCCGGCACGGCGGTGGCGACGTGACCCAGCAGCAGCGCCGAGAACCGGATCCGGGCCTGGAAGTCCTTGTTGGCCCACAGCCGCCCGACGGTCCGGACGGTCTCGTCGTGAGCGGCGATCGCCGCCGCCAGGTCCCCCCGGTCGCCGTGCAGGTCGATCGCGGCGTAGCCGGCGAACATCGCCGCCATGCCCTCACGCTGGGTCGTGGACGCCAGAGCGGGCAGCACGTCCAGCGCCGACTCCTCGCCCCGACCGGCCCGGACCGCGAGTCCGCTGGCGCTCACGATGGCCTCGGCCATCTCCGGCGGCGACTCGTCGCGCAGGTCGGCCATCGCGGCGGCGCCGTCCCAGTCGCCCAGCAGGTACGCCGCCTGGATGCCGAGCACGCGTGACTCCAGGCCGTACGGCGCCCACGGACGCCACGCCTCGCGGGCCCGCCGCTCGGTCCGCGCGTAGCCCTTGCGTGCCTCGGCGACCTCGCCGGCCTCGTACTGCAGCGTGGCGAGGTTGAACATGCTGCGCAGCTCGGCGGCCAGGTCGCCGGCGGCGTGCGCCTGCGCGATCGTGTCGGCGAGCATCGCCCGGGACGCCGCGGTCTCGCCGCTGTGCTCCCGTAGCCGGGCGAGGGTGGTCCGGGCGTCGGCGGCGACGCCGTCGCGACCGAGGCGGTCGGCCAGGTCGATCGCCTCCGCGGCGTACCGCGCGGCCTCCTCGTGCCGCCGCATCTCGGCCAGGGCGCGCGCGTGCAGCGCGAGGATCTCGGCCCGGGCGTAGTCGTCGGGGTGGGCTTCGACGAGCTCGAGCGCCTCGGTGGTGACGGCGAGTGCGTCGCTGTCGGAGTCCGCGACGATCGCCACGCCGGCCTTCACGCGGAGCAGCCGGAGCCGCGCCTCGGGTGACGCGTCCGGGGACACCGAGCGGAGCTGGTCGCGGGCGAGGGCCAGCGCGCGGTAGGTCTGGCCGGCCGCCAGCGCGGCCTCGCAGGCCTTCGCTGTCAGCTCGACGACGTCGAGCTCGTCGGTGTCGGTGTGCGGGGCGAGCTCGAGCGCCAGCTCGTAGTGCTTCGCCGCCTCGTCCGGCCCGGCGACCGCCATCGCCTCGTCGCCCGCGGCGACGCTGGCGCGGGCCGCGGTCGCCAGGTCGTTGGCTGCGCGGGCGTGCTTGGCCAGCTCTGCCGCCGTGCCGCCGACGCCACCCTGCTGCAGCGCCCGGGCGTACGCCGCGTGCAGGCTGACCCGCTCGCCGGGCAGCAGGTCGTCGTACACGGCCTCGGCGAGCAGCGCGTGCCGGAACGCGTAGCCGTCGCCGCCCATCGGCAGCAGCACGTTGCGCTCGACGGCGGACCGGAGCGCGCCGTCCAACGACCCCACGCGGGTCTCGACGACGCGCTCGAGCAGCAGGTGCGGGACCCTGCGGCCGGAGACCGCCGCGGCGCGGACCACCAGCCGCGCGTCCTCGTCGAGCCGGTCGAGACGCACCAGCAGCAGGTCCGCGAGCGCCTCGGGCAGGACGTCACGGCCGAGCTCGGCGGCCTGCACGAGCTCCTCGGTGAAGAACGCGTTGCCCTCGGCGCGGGCGACGATGCCGCGCAGGGCCCGGTCCGGGAGCGGCGCCGGGTGCAGCTGCCTCACCAGGTCGCGGACGTCCTCGTCGGGCAGCCGGCCGAGCTCGACCCGGGTGACACCGGGGAGCCGGGACCACTCCGCCGCGGTGGTGCGCAGCGGGTGGCGCCGGTGCAGGTCGTCGCTGCGGTAGGACGCGACAACGGCGACCGGGGCGTCGAACCGGCGGGAGAACAGGTAGCTGAGCAGCTCGCGGCTGGACTGGTCGGCCCAGTGCACGTCCTCGAGGACCAGCAGCAGCGGCGCGCCCCGGCCCACCAGCTCCAGGGCCGCGTGCACGGCGGCGAAGAGGCCCTGCCGGTCGATCTGCCGGTCGATCTGCTGGTCCACCACCTGGGGCGCCCGGGCGCTCGGTCCGGCCGGGTCGCCGTCCGTCGAGCGGGCCGCCCCGGGGCCGACCGGCACGTCGCGGGCGTCGAGGACGGCCAGGTCATCGCCGGGACCGGCCTGCTCGGGGAGCAACCGCCTGGCCGGCATCAGCCTGGCGATGGCCGGTGTGGCCTCGACCAGGGAACGGGCGAGGGTCGGGGAGTCGGCGGCGAGGCGGCCGAAGGCCTCGCTGAAGGGGAGGTAGGGAAGGGCGCCCTCACCGAAGTCGAGGCAGTGGCCCACGAGCACCCGGTGACCGGCCTCCTCGGCCCGGCCGCGCAGCTCGGCGAGCAGACGGGTCTTGCCCACCCCGGCGTCACCGGAGAGCAGGACGGCGCTCTCGCGCTCGGCGCCGGCGTCGGGAAGGCCGACGAGGCCCGCCAGCCGGTCGAGCTCAGTGGCTCGGCCGACCAGCGGGCCGTATCGATCGGGGGGAGCCCCGGATCCCGGCACGCCGACCATCATCGGGGGAACGACCGACAGCGGGCGAGTGCCGGGGTCTGTCCCGACGGTGGTGTTCGGCACCGCGGGCCTCGCCGAGCTCCCGGAGGACCCACGCGGCCAGGACGTGGCCGGCACTCACTCGCCGTACCAGTCGATTGCCGGCGCGGCACCCTTGGGTGCCCGGCGGTGGAACAGCCGGCGGCTGCCGGACTTGCGGTGGTCCTTGAACGAGCCGGTGATGCGCTCCCGGCGGTAGTCGTTCTCGGCTCCGGGGAAAGGACCGACGATCGAGCTCATGGCAACTCCTCTGTGTGCGCGGTTCCTGCTGACACAGAGCAATCTCGCCGTCTGAGGAGGGGGTCGACATCGGGACCAATCCCTATCTCTGCCCCGACGCCGCATCCGAGGGGCCTTAGACCGCCCCGGTCGCGGCTAAGGCCCCTCTGACCTGCGGAAACACGGTCATCGGCCGGCCGTCCGCGCGGTGACCCACTCCGGATCCGTGCGGAAGAACGCCAAGGATCCGGTGCGGATCACCGGCGTGGGGCCGGGCGCGGGCTCAGAGGCGGCCGGAGTCGAGGATCCGGGCCAGGAACTGCCGGGTGCGCGGCTCGGTCGGGTCGGCCAGCACCTGCTCGGGCGGGCCCTGCTCGCACACCACGCCGCCGTCGAGGAACACCACCCGGTCGGCGGCCTGGCGCGCGAAGCTCATCTCGTGGGTGGCCATCACCAGGGTCATGCCCTGCTCCTTGAGCTCCCGGATCAGCCCGAGGACCTCGCCGACCAGCTCCGGGTCCAGCGCCGAGGTCACCTCGTCCAGCAGCAGCAGCCGCGGCTCGTTGGCCAGCGCCCGCACGATCGCCACCCGCTGCTGCTGGCCGCCGGAGAGCCGGTCGGGGTACTCGCCGGCCTTCTCGGCCAGCCCCACCCGGTCCAGCAGCGCCCGGGCCCGGTCCTCGGCGGTGGCCCGTTCCACCTTGCCGACCAGGCGCGGGGCGAGGGTCACGTTGTCCAGCACCGTCATGTGCGGGAACAGGTTGTACGCCTGGAAGACGACGCCGATCCGGCGGCGGACGTCGTCGGCGTCGACCCGGGGGTCGGTGATGTCCTCGCCGTCGAGCCGGATCACTCCGTCGTCGACGGTCTCGAGCAGGTTGATGCACCGCAGCAGGCTGGACTTGCCCGAGCCGGACGCCCCGATCAGGGTGACGACCTCGTGCTCGCCGACGACGAGGTCCACCGAGCGCAGCACGGTCTGCCCGCCGAACCGCTTCACCACGCCCTCGCAGGCGAGCACCGGAGTCTCTGCAGCCTCGCCGGGCGGGGTGTCGGTCACAGGGCTCCGCTCGCCTGCTGCCGGCGGACCGCGCGCAGGCTCACCCAGTCGGCCAGCCGGATCGTCGGGATGGCGAGCAGGACGAACAGCAGCCCGGCCACGAGGTACGGCGTGAAGTTGAAGGCCGCGTCGGCGGCCACCTGCGCCTCGCGCACCGCGTCGAACGCGCCGAGCACGGAGATCAGGCCGACGTCCTTCTGCAGCGCGACGAAGTCGTTCAGCAGCGGTGGCGTCACCCTGCGCACCGCCTGCGGCAGCACCACCCGCCGCATCGTCTGGCCGTAGGAGAGGCCGAGCGAGCGGGCTGCCGCCCGCTGGCTGGGGTGCACCGACTCGATGCCGGCCCGGAAGACCTCCGCGACGTACGCCGAGTAGGTGAGCACCAGCGCGATGGTGCCGAGCACCACCGGGTTGTCCGGGATGCCCTGCAGCCGCAGCCCGGGCAGCCCGAACCCGACCAGGTAGAGCAGGATGATCAGCGGCATCCCGCGGAAGAAGTCGGTGTACGCCGCCGCCAGCGCCCGCACCGGGAACCACACCGCCCCCCGCAGGGTCCGCAGGGTCGCGATGGCGAGCCCGACGAGCACGATGAGCACCGCGCAGACGACGAGCACCCGGACGTTGAGCCACAGCCCGGACAGGATGTTCGGCAGCGAGTCCTTCGCGAGCTCCCAGTCGAGGAAGGTGGCTTTGACGCGCTCCCACCCCGGCGACAGCACGATCGCCGTGCCGACCACCGCGAGGAACACGACAGTGCTGGCCGAGGCGACGGCCGTGGACCGGCGGGCCCGGGCCTGCCGGTAGCCGACCCGCCACTGCTGCAGGTCGCTCGGCCCGGCGTCGTCGACGAGGTGCGGGAAGGCCTCCGCCGGGACTGTCACCGCCGGGACGCCACGAGGGCGGTCGGGGTCACGAGAGCTCCGGCGCGCCTTCCTGGGACAGCCACTGGTCGACAAGCTGGTCGAGGGTGCCGTCGGTGCGGAGCGCGTCGACGGCCTGGCTGACGCACGTCGTCATGGGGCTGCCCTTGTCCAGGACCAGGCCGAACTGCTCGGGCGTGCCGCCGGTCGCCGGGAGCTGGCCGACGATCTTGCCCTTGTCCAGCTGCGCAGCCGCCATGAAGAACGCGGTCGGAAGGTCGGTGACCAGAGCGTCGATCTGGCCGTTCTCCAGGGCCTTCACCACGTCGTTGTTGGAGTTGTAGACCCGCGGCTTCTTGCTCGGCGCGACGACGTCCTCGATCGCCTGCAGGCTGGTGGTGCCCACCTGCGCACCCAGCGTCAGCCCCTTGAGGTCGGCGACCGCGGTGGCCCCGGCGGCCTTGCTGCCCTTGGTCGTCACCACTGCCTGCGTGACGTCGTAGTACGGCGCGGAGAAGTCGACCGCCTCCTTGCGCTTCTCGGTGATGGAGAACTCGTTGATGTCGAAGTCCCAGTTCTTCGCGGTCGGCTTGAAGACGCTGTTGAACGGCACCCGGGTCCAGGTCACCTCCGCCTCGCTGAAGCCGAGCTTCGCGGCAACCGCCTTGGCCACCGCGCCCTCGAAGCCCTCGCCGTTCTCCGGCGCGTCGTCGACGAACCACGGCTCGTACACCGGCTTGTCGGTGGCGATGGTGAGCGTGCCGGCGGCGAACGTCTCCAGGCTGTCCTTCGCGCACGGGTCCGCGGACTCGCTCGCCGAGGACGTCGTCGAGGGCGATGTGGTCGTGCCAGCGGTGCCGGCCGAGTCGTCCTCGGGGGAGCAGGCGGACAGCGTCGCGACGGCGAGGCCGGCGACGGCGACGAGTGCGGCGGCTGCGGTACGGCGGGGGCGGAGGCCGAGGGGCGTCATGGGCGTGATCGTAGGCACGCCGCCGGGGCAGCGAGGTGCTGTCTCGCGATTTGCGGACCCGGCCACGGACGTACCCCGGACGATTCGGGCGGGCCGGCAGCGTTCGGGCCGCGCGCCCGGCCGGACCGCTCAGCTGCCGTCGCCGAGCCCGGCCTGGCGGGCGCGCACGATCGCCGCGGAGCGGTCCCTCACCGCGAGCTTCGTGAGCACGTTCGAGACGTGGTTGCGCACTGTCTTGGGGCTCAGCACCAGGCGTCGTGAGATCGAGGCGTTGTCGAGCCCGCGCGCCACCAGGTCGAGCACCTCCAGCTCGCGCTCGGTCAGGTCCGGGAAGGGGGACGCGGACACCCGCGCACCGGTCAGGTGGGCGAGCGCGCGGGCGGCCACCGCCGGCCCGAGGATCACCTCGCCGTTCGCCACCGCTCGCACTGCGCGGTCCACCTCGTCCGGGGTGGCGCCCTTCAACAGGTAGCCCCGGGCACCGGCTCGCACCGCTGCCACGACGGAGTCGTCGTCCTCGAGCATCGTCACGACGAGCACCCGGAGTGCGGGGTTGCGGCGCACCAGCTCCCGCGTCGTCTCGACGCCCGAGTCGTCGCCGAGGTGCAGGTCCATGAGCACGACGTCGACGCCGGGTCCCACGACCTCGAGAGCGGTCTCGGTCCGGTCGGCCTGCCCCACCACCTCGACACCGTCGAGACTGTCGAGCATCGCCGTCATGCCGAGCCGGAACATCGGGTGGTCGTCCACGACGACGACGCGGATCGGGTCAGCCACGTGCGGCCACCGGGATGCATGCCCTGACACGGGTCCCGGACGGCGACCGGGGCTCGACCTCCACGGTGCCGCCCTGCTCGCGTGCCCGCTCGCGCATCGACCGGGTGCCCACCCCGCCGGGCGCCGCCGGGTCCACGCCCACCCCGTCGTCCTCGACGACGGCGACGACGGCGGCGGCCTCGGCATCGGTGGCGACCCGAACCCAGCAGGTGCGCGCCGCGCCATGGCGCACGACGTTCGTCACGGCTTCGGCGACGATGCCGTAGACCGCCGCCGCGACCGGACCCGGTAGGTCGGGTGTGACGTCGCACTCGAGTCGGACGTCCATGCCGCCGTCGCGGTGCCGCTGCGCCAGCTCGCCGACGGCAGCACCGAGACCGAGCTCGTCGAGCACCGGGGGCAGCAGGCTGCGCGAGAGCTGACGGACGTCCTCGACCCGGTGGTCCAGCTCGGCCTGCAGCGAGGCGAGCAGGCCGCCGGCCGCCGCGGGGTCGTCGGCCATCAGGTTGCGCGCAGCCTGCAGGCCAAGACGGATGCCGGCGAGCGAGGGCCCGAGCCCGTCATGCAGCTCACGGCGGATCACCCGGCGCTCCTCGAGACGCACGGTGGTCAGCCGCTCGCGGGCCGCGTCGAGGTCGCTCGACGCCCGGGCCAGCGCCACGCCTGCCTGCACCACGACGGCGAGCTCGGCGAGGGTGCGGTGGGCCCTGGCCCCGAGCGACTCGCCGGGCGGTGCCGTCACCAGCAGCTCGCCCAGTGCCTCGCCGCGGTGGACCAGCGGGACGACGGTCGCCGCCCGGGTTGCCGTCCCGCGCGCTGCCACGACAGTCCCGTCCGTCACGAGCGCCACCGACTCCAGCCGCAGCGCCTCGGCGACGCTGTCCACCAGCCCGTCGAGCAGCTCGCGCGCCGAGTCGGCCGTTCCGAGCTGGGCGCCGAGCCGGCGTACGGCGTGATGTGGCTCGGCGCCCTCCCCGTGCACGAGGCGGCGCACCCGGGCCTGCAGCCACAGCCGCGACGGCTGCACCGCCACGACGACAGCGGCGGCAGCCACGAGCCGGCCGGCCCCGTCCCCCGGCAGCACCGGAGTGATCGCCGCGGCCACGACCAGGTACAGGCCGACGAGCACCAGCGTGAGGACGCCGGCCACGACGGCCCGGTTCACGGCCAGGTCGATGCCCCACAGCCGCTGTCGCAGAACGGCCACCAGCACCGCGGCAGGGAAGAAGGCCTGCGCTGCGAGGTGCAGCACCGGGACGGACCAGATGGGCAGGTCGCGTCCAGCCGGGACGGCCAGCGGCACGAATGACAGCGACATGATCGTGACGCCGACGGCCAGCCAGCCCAGCCCGATGCGTTCGGCGACGGGCCCGCGGGCCCATCGCCAGGCGACATCGGCCGCGGTGACCAGCCCCATGACGACAGCCGAGCCGGCCAGCAGCTCCAGCGACACCGACAGGTCGAGCGCGGACGAGAGGGTGAACCAGGCGCAGACCACGATGCCCAGCGCGAGGCCGGCCCGTGCCGGGTTGCCGAGACGGTGGTCGCGCACCAGCCACGGCACGACCAGGAAGAGCGCCAGCGTGCCCGGGACCCACGCCACCCCGTTGAGCGAGCTGACAGTCTCGATCCACGGCAGGTCCGGACGCCGCCTGCCGAGCGCGCCGTAGGCGAAGGCGAAGGACGTGACCGCGCCGCCGAGAGCCGTCACGGCGAGGATCACCGGCACGACGTGACGCCGCCTGGACAGCACCAGCGCGGCCACCAGCCCGTAGATGCAGCCGACCATGGCATCCACGAGGAAGAACCACAGCGCCTCGGTGATGGGCGGGCGGGCGCTGATCAGGGTGACGACCGCGACCACGACGATGCCCCAGGCGGCCACCGCGACGACGGCGGCGGCCCGGGGCATGCCGGCTCGGCGGGCCGGGGAGTCGGTCGACTCCTGCGCCGGGACTGTCGTCGGCCCGGCAGCGGAGCTGGCGGTGGTGCTCACGGACGGCCCTCCTCGGGTGGGGACTGTATTGACGCCGTCGCGTCCAGGCACCGGAATCGCTGATTGTCCTGCGGTCGCGACGTCTCAGGCCGGACGAACGCGGTCGCCGAACGCGAAGCCCAGCGCCGTCACGAGCAGCCACGTCGGCCCCACGAGCCCGGACATGTACTGCAGCGGCGAGAGCCCGAAGAGCAGGGACAGGCCCCCGAGCACGACGCCGACCCAGCCGATCCACCGCGGCGCCGAGGCGTGCCGGAGCGCTGCCACCGCGAGTGCGACCCCGCTGATGCCGGCGCCGATCCAGAGCCAGGGAATGGTGCCGATCCAGTGCCCGAAGAAGGTGGCCGTCTCCGGCACCATCTCGTCGTCGCCGCCGGCCAGGCCGAAGACGAACTCGGTGGTGAGTCCGGCGCCCATGAGCCCGGCGACGGACACCAGGCCGAGGCCGGACGCCGCCACTGTCGGCAGCAGGGACTGCGCGGGGGCCTGCGCGCGCAGCCGCCGGTGCAGTCCGGCCGCGAACACGACGGTCAGGACGACGCCGATCATCGTGGCGGTGTGGAAGACCAGGATCTGCGGCACCTGCTCGCCGAGCCGCGCCATGATCCGCACCGGGTCGCCCTGGGCGGCGGGGTCGTAGACGGCGTCGACCTGCATGCTCGCGGCGATGCCGGTGATCCCGGCCAGGCCCGCACCGACGCCCGCGAACGCCCAGCCGCGGCCGGGCGGCCCGTCCGCCGGGCGGCTGCCGTGAAGGCGCGGGTCGGGACCCGCGCCGAGGGTCTCTCGACCGGACGGTGGGTAGGGGACGTGGTCGGTCGTGCTGGTCACAGCTGCTCCTCGTGCGGTGCGGGGGCACGTCCGGTGACGGCCGGCCCCGCGAGCGGCCGGGCCGATCCGGCCCGGGGCGACCCGGTCAGGACCGCCGAGACCACCGTGCGGCGCCCGGCGTCACGGGTGCGAGGGACACCTGCCCTGACCCGCCGGGCACTTCCCCGTGCCGCCGGACGGCGACAAACCGCCGGTAGGCTGGGGGCACCGCTGATCGGCCCCCGCCCGCATGTGACCACCTGGAGCGCTTGGATGGCCCGCGTCGTCGTCGACGTCATGCTCAAGCCAGAGATCCTCGACCCCCAGGGCAAGGCCGTGCACCAGGCCCTCCCGCGGCTCGGGTACGACGGCATCGTGGGCGTCCGCCAGGGCAAGCGCTTCGAGCTCGAGGTCGAGGGCGAGGTGACCGAGGAGCGGCTCGCCCAGATCCGCGGTGCCGCCGAGACCCTGCTCTCCAACCCGGTCATCGAGGACTTCACGGTCCGGGTCGAGGAGGCCTGATGGCCGACGGAGTGCGGGTCGGGGTCGTCACGTTCCCCGGCAGCCTCGACGACGGCGACGCGGCCCGCGCCGTCACCCTCGCCGGCGGCCAGGCGGTGCGGCTGTGGCACGCGGACGCCGATCTGCAGGGTGTCGACGCGGTGGTCCTGCCCGGCGGCTTCTCCTACGGCGACTACCTGCGCTGCGGCGCGATCGCCCGCTTCGCGCCGGTCATGGAGCCGCTGGTCGACGCGGCCAAGGGCGGTCTGCCGGTCCTGGGCATCTGCAACGGCTTCCAGGTGCTGTGCGAGTCGCACCTGCTGCCCGGGGCGCTGATCCGCAACGACCACCGGAAGTTCGTCTGCCGCGACCAGGGCCTGCGCATCGAGTCGACCGCGACCGCCTGGACCGCCGCGTACGACGCAGGGCAGGAGCTCGTCGTACCGCTGAAGAACGGCGAGGGCGGCTACGTCGCCGACGAGTCGACGCTGGACATGCTCGAGGGAGAGGGACGGGTGGTCGCCCGCTACCTCGGCACGAACCCCAACGGGTCCTACCGCGACATCGCCGGCGTCGCGAACGACCGCGGCAACGTCGTGGGCCTGATGCCCCACCCCGAGCACGCGGTGGAGGACCTCACCGGCCCGGGCACCGACGGGCTCGGCTTCTTCACCTCCGTCATGAAGGGACTCGTCGGTGTCTGAGACCGTCAAGGACGCCGAGGCCGACCCCGAGCTCGAGCAGCCCTACCGCGAGCTGGGCCTGCGCGACGAGGAGTACGCGCGGATCCGCGAGATCCTCGGCCGGCGCCCGACAAGCTCCGAGCTGGCGATGTACTCGGTGATGTGGAGCGAGCACTGCTCCTACAAGTCGAGCAAGGTGCACCTGCGGCAGTTCAGTGAGAAGCGCAGCGAAGGCGCCTCCGCATGTCTGCTCGTCGGCATCGGCGAGAACGCCGGCGTCGTCGACATCGGTGACGGCTGGGCGGTGACCTTCAAGGTCGAGAGCCACAACCACCCGAGCTACGTCGAGCCCTACCAGGGTGCGGCGACCGGCGTCGGCGGCATCGTGCGCGACATCATGTCCATGGGTGCTCGGCCGGTGGCCGTGATGGACCCGCTCAGGTTCGGGCCGGCCGACGCCGCGGACACCCGGCGGGTGCTGCCCGGCGTCGTCGCCGGCATCGGCGGCTACGGCAACTGCCTGGGGCTGCCCAACATCGGTGGCGAAGTGGTCTTCGACCCGTCGTATGCCGGCAACCCGCTCGTCAACGCGCTCTGCGTGGGCGTCATCCGGCACAGCCGGGACGAGCCTGGCATCAAGCTCGCCTTCGCCTCCGGCGCCGGCAACCTCATCGTGCTGTTCGGTGCCGCCACCGGCGGCGACGGCATCGGCGGCGTCTCCGTGCTGGCGTCGGAGACCTTCGACGACGCGCACCCGACCAAGCGCCCGGCGGTGCAGGTCGGCGACCCGTTCATGGAGAAGGTCCTCATCGAGTGCTGCCTCGAGGTGTTCGCAGCCGACCTCGTCGTGGGCATCCAGGACCTCGGCGGCGCCGGCCTGTCCTGCGCGACCTCCGAGCTGGCCTCGAACGGCGACGGCGGCATGACGGTGTGGCTCGACCGGGTGCCGCTGCGCGACTCCTCGCTGCGTCCCGAGGAGATCCTCATGAGCGAGTCGCAGGAGCGGATGTGCGCGGTGGTGGAGCCGGGCAAGCTCGACGCCTTCCTCGACATCTGCGCGAAGTGGGACGTGCTCGCCACCGTGATCGGCGAGGTCGACGGGTCCGGGCGGCTCACGGTGCAGTGGCACGGCGAGACGATCGTCGACGTGCCGCCGCGCACCGTCGCGCACGAGGGGCCGGTCTACGAGCGCCCGTTCGCCCGGCCGTCCTGGCAGGACGCGCTGCAGGCCGACGACCCGTCGACGCTGGCGCGGCCGACGTCGGGCGACGAGCTGCGCTCGACCGTGCTGCGCATGGCCGCGGCACCCAACCTCGCGTCGAAGTCGTGGGTCACCGACCAGTACGACCGGTACGTCCTCGGCAACACCGTGCTGGCCCAGCCCGAGGACGCCGGCGTGGTCCGGGTGGACGAGAGCACGCACCTCGGCGTCGCGCTCGCCACCGACGGCAACGGCCGGTACGCGAAGCTCGACCCGTACGCCGGTGCGCAGCTCGCCCTGTCCGAGGCCTACCGCAACGTCGCGGTCAGCGGTGCCCGCCCGCTCGCTGTCACCGACTGCCTGAACTTCGGCTCGCCGGAGGACCCGGACGTCATGTGGCAGTTCGCCGAGGCCACCCGCGGCCTCGCCGACGCCTGCTACGAGCTCGGGGTGCCTGTGACCGGCGGCAACGTGAGCTTCTACAACCAGACAGGCGACGTCGCCATCAACCCGACGCCGGTGATCGGCGTGCTTGGTGTCCTCGACGACGTGCGTCGCCGGCTGCCGATCGGCTTCACGGCGCCCGACGAGGTCGTGCTGCTGCTGGGCGAGACCCGGGACGAGCTCGGCGGCTCCGAGTGGGCGCACCACGTGCACGGCCACCTCGGTGGCCTGCCGCCGCGGGTGGACCTCGCGGCCGAGCGGGCACTGGCTCGGTTGATGGCCGAGGCGGCGACGGAGTCGCTGGTGGCCGCGGCGCACGACGTGTCCGACGGCGGCCTGGTGCAGACCCTGGTGGAGATGGCCCTGCGGCGCGGTGTCGGCGCGGAGGTGACCGTCGGGGGCGACCCGTTCGTGGCACTGTTCGCCGAGTCGACGGCGCGGGCCGTCGTTGCGGTATCCCCGGACCGGGTCGACGACCTGCTCGCCCGCGCGGCGTCGTACGGCGTGCCGGCGACCGTCATCGGTCGGACCGGCGGCGACGCGCTCGTGGTCGAGGGGTCCTTCACCATCGGCCTCGACGAGCTGCGCACCGCCCACGAGGGCACCCTGCCCGCGCTCTTCGGCTGAGCGCCCGACCGCCTGCCGCCCGCCTCGCCGTCAGCGGAGGCGGCGCAGGTCGCGGACCAGGGCGACCACGGCGAGAGCCGCCACGGCGACGCCGACCGGCTTGGCGGGGAACCGCGACATCGGTCCGTCGGTCCGCCGGCCGCGCACGCCGCCGTCGGACTGGAACGACAGCACCGAGCCGTCGCTCTGCGCCGACAGGACGCTGAGCATCGACTGCCATGACCCGACCGACAGGAGCGACATCGCCGATCCCGCACTGCCGAACGACGCGAACGACCCGACGCTGCCGATCGACAGCACCGAGCCGCGGGACCGGATCGAGAGCAGCGACCGGTCGCTGTCGACGGACAGCGCCGACCGGGTCGACCGGATCGAGCGCCATGATCCGCCGCGGCCCGAGGTCATGGCACCGAGCCTAGGCACTCGGGTCCGGCGGCTGCCGGACCGCATGGCGGCCGGTTGGACGTACGAGTGGAGCGGGCGGCTGGTCGCGAACCAACACCTCCACCCTGGAAGGGTGGCGCTCTAGCCGGTTGAGCTACGCCCGCGTGCGCCGGCCCGTGAGGGCGGCGTCCCGGCAGCCTAGATCACCGGCCACCCCTGCCGTGACCAGCCCCGGCCACGACCCCGGCGCACGCGGGTCCGGCGTACGTTCCCAGGATGGCAACCGTCGACGATGTGGCAGCGGTCGCCTCGGGCCTGGCCGGGGTGACGGAGGGCGAACGCTACCGCCAGCGCACCTGGTCGGTGGGAGGAAAGGCCTTCGCCTGGGTGCGGCCGTTCAGCAAGGCGGACCTGAAGCGGTTCGGCGACCGGCCGCCACCGGACGGGCCCATCCTGGCCGTCCGCGTCGAGGACCTCGGGGAGAAGGAGGCCGTGCTCGCGGCGAACCCGCGCGGCTTCTTCACCATCCCGCACTTCGACGGGTACCCGGCCGTCCTGATCCAGCTGCCGAAGGTGTCCCGGACCGCGCTGCGGGAGGCCGTGCTCGACGGCTGGCTGGCCTGCGCTCCGGCCGCCGTCACCCGCGAGTACCTCGAGTCGTCCTGAGCACGGGTCCTAGGCTCGGCCGGTGCCCAACCCGACGCCGCAGGAGTTCCACGAGCGCGCCCTCGCGCACGCCGACGCGGAGCGCCGCCTGCCGCTCCCCGAGCAGTCGATGTGGGACATCTTCCCGTTCGAGCCCGAGTCGCTCCGGGTCAAGCCGCTGGAACCCCTGACCCTCCCGGAGCCACCCCGACGAGGGGAGGGCGGGATCGACTGCTGGCAGTGCGCGAACGCCGACGACGGTGCCGTCTGGGGCAACCAGCGGTGGACCGTGCGGCCGCTGTCCGCGGCACGCGTGCCGTTCGCGGTCATGGTGACGCCGCGGGACCACCTCGACCTCGGGGACCTCGACGACGCGATGGCGGCGGAGCTGGGTGTCCTTGCGGCGCGCATCACCCGCGCCGTCGAAGCGCTCGATGCCGTCGGCCGGGTCCACCTGTACAAGTTCGGCGACGGCGGTGCCCACCTGCACGCGTTCCTCCTCGGCCGCCCGGCGGGGATGCTGCAGCTGCGCGGGTCCTGCCTCACGCTGTGGGACGAGATGCTGCCGGAGGTCCCGGCCGACGAGCGGGCCGCCGTGGTGGCGGTCGCCGTCGCCGCGTTGGCCGACCTCGGTGACAGCGCGGCGGAGGTTCCTTGACGTGCCGGCGCGACGGCGTACCGACCCCGAGGCCGGCCGGGCCGCGCTCGGCCGGGTGCTCGAGGCACACACCATGGAACCCTCCGACGTCCGAGACGCGGTCCGGTTCCTGCTGGAGGAGCTGGCCGCGCAGGCGCCGGGCCGGTCGGTCGAGGTGCGGGTGCCGCCGTACGGCGCGGTCCAGTGCGTCCCGGGGCCCCGGCACAGCCGCGGGACACCGCCGAACGTCGTCGAGATCGACCCGCTCACGTGGGTGGCGTTGGCCACCGGTGGCACGTCCTGGGCGGCGGCGGTGGCCGAAGGACTCGCCCGGGCGAGTGGAGAACGGGCCGACCTGTCCGCATTGCTCCCGTTGGTCTGAGAGCCTGCCCGGGTGAGTCCGCACCGCCGCCGAGGCCCGACCATGCCCGTACGCCGGGTGGCCGCGCTGGCGGCCCTCGCCGTGCTGCCGGCCGCCGCGCTGCTCGCCGCCCCGGCCGCCGCCGACGAGCAGCCTGCGCCGGGCGGCGTGGTCACCACGCGCGAGGTGGTCGGGTCCTCGGTGCGGGGCCGGCCGATCGTGGCCGTCCACCGCGCCCGCGAGGGCGCGACCCGGACCGTCCTGGTCATCGGCAGCATCCACGGCGACGAGCGGGCCGGGCTGCGGGTGGTGCGCCGGCTGCGGCAGCGCGTCCACCTGCCCGCCGACCTGGACCTCTGGCTGGTGCCGACCGTCAACCCGGACGGCACGGCGGCCGACCGCCGCACCAACGCGCACGGCGTCGACCTCAACCGCAACTTCCCCTACCGCTGGCGGCGCAGCTCCAGCGGGGCGACGTGGAGCGGACCGGGGCGGCTCAGCGAGCCGGAGAGCCAGGCGCTCAGGTCGCTGCACCGTCGGCTGGACCCTGCGCTCACCCTGGTGTTCCACCAGCCGCTGTTCGGGGTCGGTGCGAACGACAAGGGAATGCGGACGGTGCGCGAGATCGCCGCCGGGATGCGTCTTCCGGTCGGCGAGTTCCACTGCACCGGCGTCTGCAACGGGACGTTCACGGGGTGGGTCAACAATCGCACCGACGGCCTCGGGGTGACGGTGGAGTTCGGCCGGCGCGTGCCTTCCTGGCGCCTCACCCGGGCGGCTCGCACCATCGTGAGGGTCGGCTCCGACCTCCTCTGACCCGCGGCGCCCGGACCAGCCTCCTCCGCCGATGGAGGGCGGCGACGGGCCAGGGCCTTTACGGCGACAGGTGGCGGTGCTGTACTCCGGCCAGCGGTCCGCACCTGGACGGGCCGGCGAGCGGTCTGGAGGCCTCAGATGGACAGCCCCTATCTCGGCGCGCCCGACGTGCACGTCTTCCCGGCGAACCTGTCCCTGCCCGGCGTCGGGGTGCTCCCCGTCAACGCCTACCTGCTGATGGCCGAGGAGCCGGTGCTCATCGACACCGGGATCGGGGTGGACACCGACGAGTTCGTCGACGCCGTGAGCTCGGTCGTGGACCTGAAGGAGCTCAAGTGGGTCTGGCTGACCCATGACGACGCGGACCACACCGGCAGCATCGCGCGCGTCATGGAGCTCGCCCCCCAGGCGAGGCTGGTCACCCAGGGGTTCGGCGCGCTGCGGATGGCCACGTGGTGGCCGGTGCCGATGGACCGGGTCCACTCGATCCGGCCGGGCGACGACCTGCATGTCGGCGACAGGACGCTGACGGCCGTGGCGCCGCCGCTGTTCGACAACCCGATGTCGACCGGGCTCCTGGACCGCTCCACCGGGTCCTTCTTCTCGGTCGACTCGTTCGGCGCCATCATCCCCGAGGCCACCCAGGACGCGGCCGAGATCCCCGCCGACGCGCTCGCCGGCGGCATGGTCGGCTGGGCCATGAGCGACTCGCCGTGGGCGCACGTCACCGACCGGACCATGTTCGCCGAGGTGCTGGACCGGGTCCGCCGGCTGCAGCCGAGCCGGATCTTCTCCTCGCACCTGCCGGCGGCCAGCGGCGCGTCGATCGAGGACTTTCTCGCGCTGCTCGAGACGGTGCCGGACGCGGAGCCCGACATGCCCCCCGACGCGGCCCAGTTCGCCGCGATGATCGAGGCGATGACCGCGGAGCAGCAGGGCTCCGTGCCGGAGCAGCGAGGCGACCTCGGGGCGCGGGCCGCGGCGTCGACCTGACCCGCGGGCCCGTCCGAAGCCAGGCGTGCCCGCGCTGCGGAACCGCTCGGCACAACTGACATCTGCCACGGTTTCGGCGGTGAGATATCTCGGTGACGACGGATTTCGTTCCCCACCCGGGAGTCTGACCGCTAGGTTGTCCGCCGTGCGGGTCTGCTCCGGCCGAGGTTCTGGCCGCTCATGACGACCGAGGCCGCGGTGCGGCTCGTCGGGCTGCGCAAGGTCTTCCCGGCGCGCGGCGAGGACGACGTGGTCGCCGTCGACTCGATCGACCTCGAGGTGGGCGACGGCGAGTTCTTCGCGATGCTCGGCCCTTCCGGCTCGGGCAAGACCACGGTGCTGCGGATGGTCGCCGGCTTCGAGGCGCCGACGGCCGGCCGGGTGTACCTCGGCGGTAGGGACGTGACCCGCGAGCCGCCGTTCGACCGGGACGTCAACACCGTGTTCCAGGACTACGCCCTGTTCCCGCACATGTCGGTGCTGGAGAACGTGGCCTACGGGCTGATGGTCAAAGGGGTCGGCAAGGCCGACCGCCGGGCGCGGGCCGGCGAGGCGCTGGCGAGCGTGCGGCTCGAGGGGTTCGACACCCGACGGCCCGGCCAGCTCTCCGGCGGTCAGCGGCAGCGGGTCGCCCTCGCGCGGGCGCTGGTCAACCGGCCCCGGGTGCTCCTGCTGGACGAGCCGCTCGGCGCCCTCGACCTCAAGCTGCGCGAGCAGATGCAGGTCGAGCTGAAGGCGATCCAGCGCGAGGTCGGCATCACCTTCGTCTTCGTCACCCACGACCAGGAGGAGGCGCTGACCATGAGCGACCGGATCGCGGTCTTCCACCGCGGCCGGATCGAGCAGGTCGGGACCGCCCACGAGGTGTACGAGCGGCCGGCGTCGGAGTTCGTCGCCGGCTTCGTCGGCACCTCCAACCTCCTTCGCGGCGAGGTCGCCCGGGCCGTGATCGGCGAGCCCGCCGCCTTCTCGGTGCGCCCGGAGAAGCTGCGCCTCGCAGCCCCGGACGCACCGGCGCCGGGCGAGGTCACCGCCGAGGGGGTCGTCACGGAGGTCGTCTACACCGGGGTGGCGACGCGGGTCGTCGTCCGGCTCGACGCGGGCACCGACCTCGCCGCGTTGGTGCAGAACACCGGCGCGGCCTCCGACCTGGTCCCCGCGCGTGGCGACCGGGTCCGGGTCGGGTTCGCGCGGGAGCATCTGTACCGGGTGGCGGGCGACCCGCCGGCCCGGGACGGCACCGAGCAGGACAACAAGCACGACAGCGACCGTGTGCGGGGCACGGCCAACCAGGGAGGAACCAGATGACCGGCAAGGGACTCGTCGCGATCTCCGCAGCGGCGCTGCTGGCGCTCGCGGCATGCGGCGGCAGCAGCGGCGGCAGCGACGACGGCGGCGGAACCACGGGCACCGGCAACGAGGCGGCCGGGCAGGCCTTCACGCCCCCCAAGCTCGACGCGCTGGCCTCGCTCGGTGAGCCCGAGGGGGAGCTCAACATCGTCGCCTGGGCCGGGTACGCCGAGGACGGCTCGACCGACCCCGCCGTCGACTGGGTCACGCCGTTCGAGAAGGAGACCGGATGCGAGGTCAGTGTGAAGACCGCGCCCACCTCGGACGACATGGTCAACCTGATGAAGACCGGGCAGTACGACGTGGTGTCCGCGTCGGGCGACGCGTCGCTCCGCCTCATCGCCGCAGGTGACGTGGAGCCGGTGAACAACGACCTGGTGCCCAACTACGCCGACGTGTTCGACAGTCTGAAGATGAAGCCCTGGAACAGCGTCGACGGGGTCTCCTACGGCATCCCGCACGGACGCGGCGCGAACCTGCTCATGTACAACACCGACGTGGTGTCGCCGGCACCGACCTCGTGGGGCGTGGTGTTCGACGGTGCCTCGGACTACCAGGGCAAGGTCACGGCGTACGACTCCCCGATCTACATCGCCGACGCCGCGGTCTACCTGATGGCGACGAAGCCGGACCTCGGCATCAAGAACCCCTACGCCCTCGACGACAAGCAGTTCACCGCGGCTGTCGACCTGCTCAAGGCGCAGAACGCCAACATCGGCGAGTACTGGTCGGACTACACCAAGGAGATCCAGGCCTTCAAGAACGGTGACTCCGTGGTGGGCACGACCTGGCAGATCATCGCGAACCTCGCCGAGGCCGAGAAGGCGAAGGTGAAGGCCGTCCTGCCCAGCGAGGGTGCCACCGGCTGGTCGGACACCTGGATGGTCGCCGCCAAGAGTGCGCACAAGACCTGCGCCTACCTCTGGATGGACCACATCATCAGCCCGACGGTGAACGCCGAGGTGGCCGAGTGGTTCGGCGAGGCGCCGTCGAACAGCAAGTCCTGCGCGGAGACGTCGGACAAGTCCTTCTGCGACACCTTCCACGCCACCGACGAGGCCTACTTCGACCAGGTCTGGTACTGGAACACGCCGATCACGCAGTGCCTCGACGGGCGCACCGACGTCCAGTGCAAGGACTACGGCGACTGGACGACCGCCTGGCAGGAGATCAAGGGCTGACACCGCCGAGGGCAGGGAGGACGACGTTGCGGCGGCCCCGGTGCTGAGAAGCCTCTCCGGCACTCTGCACCGGCATCCGCGGGTGCGGCTGGTGCTGCTGCTGGCCGCGCCGATGCTGGTGCTCGTCGTCGTCTACCTCGGCGCGCTCGCCGTCCTCCTGCTCTCGGCCTTCTGGTCCACCGACGTGTTCACCGGCGATGTCGTGAAGACGTTCACGCTGGACAACTTCCGCGACGTCGTGAGCAGCGCGACGTACCGCACGGTGATCCTGCGCACCGTCCTGGTCGCGCTGGCGGTGACGGGGATCTGCGCGGTGCTGGCCTTCCCGATGGCGTTCTACATGGCCAAGGTCGCCTCGCCGAGGGCGCGGCGGCTGCTCGTGGTGGCCGTGCTGACACCGTTGTGGGCCAGCTACCTGGTCAAGGCCTACGCGTGGCGCTCGATGCTCGCCGGCAACGGCGTCGTCAACTGGGCCCTGGAGCCGCTCGGCCTGCGCGGTCCCGGCTTCGGCGTCCCGGCCACGGTCATCGTGCTGAGCTATCTCTGGCTGCCGTACATGATCCTGCCCGTCTACGCCGGGCTGGAGCGGCTGCCCGACTCGCTGCTCGAGGCGTCCGGCGACCTTGGCGCGCGGGCCGGCCGGACGTTCCGCTCGGTGGTCGCGCCGCTGGCGTTCCCGGCAGTCGTCGCCGGTGCGATCTTCACCTTCTCGCTGAGTCTCGGCGACTACATCGCGGTCCAGATCGTCGGCGGCAAGAGCCAGCTGCTGGGCAACCTCATCCAGGGCAACTCCGGTGCGGCGAACAACCTGCCGCTGGCCGCCGCGTTGGCCGCCGTACCGGTGCTGATCATGGTCGTGTTCCTCCTCGGCGTGCGCCGCACCGGTGCCCTGGACAACCTGTGACCACCGGTGATGTGACATGACGTTGTCGCGTGGTGCGCGCGCCGCCCTCGCCGTCGTGATGACACTCGGGCTGGCTGTCGTCTACGTCCCGCTCGTCGTCGTGCTCATCTCCTCGTTCAACCCGGACCGGACCTTCGGCTGGCCGCCCAGCGGCGTGACCCTGCAGTGGTGGGAGCGGACCTGGGACAACCCCGGTGCCCGGGCCGCTCTGGCAACCTCGGTCAAGGCCGGCCTCGGTGCGACCGCAGTCGCCCTGGTGCTCGGCACCATGGCCGCGTTCGCGGTGGGGCGCTACCGGTTCTTCGGGCGTGACACCGTGTCGATCCTCGTCGTCCTTCCGATCGCGCTGCCCGGCATCGTCACCGGCATCGCGCTGTCGAACGCCATCCGGACCACGCTGCAGCCGCTCGGTGTCGAGCTCGGGATGTTCACGGTGATCGTCGGGCACGCGACCTTCTGCGTCGTGGTGGTCTACAACAACGTCCTCGCCCGGCTCCGACGTACCGGCGGGTCGCTGGAGGAGGCGTCGATGGACCTCGGTGCCGACGTGTTCCAGACGTTCCGGCACGTGACGTTCCCGGCCCTGCGCTCGGCCCTGCTCGCCGGCGGGCTGCTGGCCTTCGCGCTGTCGTTCGACGAGATCATCGTCACGACGTTCACCGCCGGCCCGCGGGTGCAGACGCTGCCGCTGTGGATCTTCACGAACCTGGCCCGGCCCAACCAGGCGCCGGTGGTCGCGGTGGTCGCGGCGCTGCTCGTGGTGCTGTCGGTGGTGCCGGTGTGGCTGGCCCAGCGGGTGTCCGCCGACTCCGGCGGCGGCCGCCTCTAACCAAGGTCCATTGTGCGCCGACACACCGCACCGCCGGCGTGTCCGGTGTGTCGGCGCACATTCGGTGGCGAGGAACGGGCCGTAGGCTCGATGTCGTGCCTCGGACCCGCCGCAGCCCGCGCTACGTCGCGTTCCTCGGCACCGGCGCCGCGGCCGGGCTGGTCGTGGCGCTGGTGCTCGCCCTCGGCCCCGGCGCCGTGGTGGGTGACCGGGGCCGGCTGCTCGCCTACCTCTGCGCTCTGCTGGCCGGCCTGGGTGCCCTGCTCGGAGGCGTGGTCGCGGTCGTGATCGAGGGTCGCCGACGCTGACAACCTCGCCGGGACCGCTCCGGCACGGCACGTCGCCGCGATTGCCGGGGACGCCGGGGCGTGGCTGGTCCGGCCGGTGGCCGGCCGCCCCTAGACTCGGGGCCGTGCCCGGTGGCGACGGACGGCTCAACCTCGATCTCGACCCCTTCGACCGCGGACCGCAGGACGCGTGCGGCGTCTTCGGCGTCTGGTCCGGCGACCGGTCCGGCGCGGACCTCACCGAGGTCGCGAAGCTCACCTACTTCGGCCTGTACGCGCTGCAGCACCGCGGCCAGGAGTCGGCCGGCATCGCGGTGAGCAACGGCTCGCAGATCCTGGTGTACAAGGACATGGGCCTGGTCGCGCAGGTCTTCGACGAGGGACACCTCGGCGCGCTGCGCGGGCACCTGGCCATCGGCCACACCCGGTACTCGACGACCGGGTCCAGCGTCTGGGAGAACGCCCAGCCGACATTCCGCTCCACCGCCTCCGGCTCGATCGCGCTCGGTCACAACGGCAACCTCACCAACACCCGCGACCTGCTCGAGCTGGTGGAGAAGCGCGCGGCCGACAGCGGCGAGCTGCCCTACGACGGTGCCTCCCCGACGTCGGACGAGACCCGGCGCTGGCGCGAGGGCATCCGCGCCCACCACGCGGTGATGCACTCGACGACCGACACCGAGATCATCACGGCGCTGCTGGCGTCGTACCCGGACCTCTCGCTGGAGCAGGCCGCCCTCGAGGTGCTGCCGCAGCTGCGCGGCGCGTTCTCACTGGTCTTCATGGACGAGGAGACTCTCTACGCGGGCCGCGACCCGCAGGGCATCCGGCCGCTGGTTCTCGGCAAGCTGGAGCGTGGCTGGGTCGTCGCGAGCGAGACGGCAGCACTGGACATCGTCGGCGCGTCGTTCGTGCGCGAGGTCGAGCCGGGCGAGCTGATCGCCGTCGACGGCCACGGGCTGCGGTCCGCGCGCTTCGCCGACGCAGCGCCCAAGGGCTGCCTGTTCGAGTACGTCTACCTGGCCCGGCCGGACACGAAGATCGCCGGTCGCTCGGTGCACGCGACGAGGGTCGACGTCGGCCGCCGGCTGGCCGAGGAGGCACCGGCCGATGCCGACCTGGTCATCCCGGTCCCCGAGTCGGGCACACCGGCGGCGGTCGGCTACTCGCAGGGAAGCGGCATCCCGTACGGCCTGGGGCTGGTGAAGAACTCCTACGTCGGGCGCACGTTCATCCAGCCGAGCCAGACCATCCGGCAGCTCGGCATCAGGCTCAAGCTCAACCCCCTGCGGGAGGTGATCGCCGGCAAGCGGCTGGTCGTGGTCGACGACTCGATCGTGCGCGGCAACACCCAGCGGGCGCTGGTGCGGATGCTGCGCGAGGCGGGCGCGGCCGAGGTGCACGTGCGCATCTCCTCGCCGCCGGTGAAGTGGCCGTGCTTCTACGGCATCGACTTCGCCGCACCCGCCGAGCTGATCGCGAACGGCCTTGCGGTCGAGGAGATCCGCGCCTCGATCGACGCCGACTCGCTGGCATACGTCTCGCTCGAGGGCCTGGTTGCCGCGACCGAGCAGCCGACGGACAACCTGTGCCGGGCCTGCTTCGACGGCGTCTACCCGATCGATCTGCCGGAGCCGGAGCTGCTCGGAAAGCACCTGCTCGAGGTCGAGCCGGCGGCGCTGCTGGGCGGTGCCGGCGCAGCCGACGCATTGACCCGGCCATGACGGGAGGCCGCCGGGGCGCGAGCTACGCGGCAGCGGGTGTCGACATCGAGGCCGGCGACCGGGCGGTCGACCTGATGAAGGCATGGGTGGCGAAGGCGTCGCGCCCGGAGGTCGTCGGGGGCATCGGCGGGTTCGCCGGCCTGTTCGACGCCAGCGCGCTCACGTCGTACCGCCGGCCGCTGCTCGCGACCTCCACGGACGGCGTCGGCACCAAGGTCGCGGTCGCGGCCGCGGCGGGCCGGCACGACACCATCGGTCACGACCTGGTCGGGATGGTCGTCGACGACCTCGTGGTGTGCGGCGCCGAGCCGTTGTTCATGACCGACTACATCGCGTGCGGCCGGGTCGTGCCGGAGCGGGTCGCCGCCATCGTCAGGGGGATCGCCGAGGGATGCGTGCTCGCCGGCTGCGCGCTCGTCGGCGGTGAGACCGCCGAGCACCCGGGCCTGCTCGGGCCGGACGAGTACGACGTGGCGGGGGCCGCGACTGGTGTCGTCGAGGCCGACGCGGTGCTGGGGCCGGACCGGGTGCGCGACGGGGACGTGCTGGTGGCGATGGCCTCGTCCGGCCTGCACTCCAACGGCTACTCGCTGGTCCGGCACGTGCTGCTGTCCTCGGCCGGGGCCGGCTGGTCCCTGGACCGCGAGGTGCCGGAGCTGGGCCGCCCACTGGTCGACGAGCTGCTGGAGCCGACCCGGATCTACGCGCTGGACGCCCTGGCGCTGATCGGCGCCGTCGAGGTGCACGCGATGAGCCACGTCACCGGCGGCGGGCTGGCCGCGAACCTCGCCCGGGTGCTGCCGGCGCACCTGTCGGCCGACGTCGACCGGACGACCTGGACGCCGCAGCCGGTGTTCGGCGTCGTGCAGGAGGTCGGGGGCATCGCGGAGGCCGAGCTGGAACGCACGCTCAACCGCGGCGTCGGCATGGTCGCTGTCGTCCCGGCGCGGTCGGCCGATGCCGCCGTCGCGCTGCTCACCGGCCGTGGGCTGCCGGCCTGGGTCGCCGGCGAGGTCCGCGCCGGCGACGGCACCGTGACCCTGCACGGCGCGCACCCGGCCTGAGGCGCACGCGGCGTCAGGCCGGCCCTACCGCGGCATTCCCGGGTCAACCGTGGCCAGCAAGCCGCGGTTCACCCGAGTTGATCACGCTTACGTGATCAACTCGGGTACGCCGGGGTACGGGGAGGCTGCGGCGGTGCGAGGAGATGGAGGGTGGGAACGGGTCAGCGGCTGTCGCCGGCTGCCCACTCGTCGTACTCGTCCTGTTCGGTCTCGGTCATGTCCGACCGCTCGACGGAACCGGATGCGAGCTCGCGTTGCAGCGCCGCGAAATCGGTGCCCTGCGAGCTGTACTTCAGCTCGCGGGCGACCTTGGTCTGCTTCGCCTTGGCTCGGCCGCGCCCCATGGCTCGACCCCCTCATGAGTCAACGGGGCGGCCAGCGCGTGGCGGCCCCGGGTTCAGTGTCTCTTCGTGCCCCCAACGGTACATGGCGCCCGGCTGTTCCGCCCATCCCGGCGAGCCGCCGGCAGGGGGTGGTTGGGGCGCACTCCCGCTGTCAGGCCTCGACCCGGCCGCGCCCGGCCATCCGGCGCTCGGCCAGCCGGTCGGCAGCGGTGGCCGGCGGGACGCCCTCCTCGGCGGCCGCGGCGAGCACCCGGGCGGTCGTCGCGTAGATCTCGCCGGCCTTGGCCCGGGCCCGCTCGAAGGAGAACCCGCGCAGCTCGTCGGCCACCTGGATCACCCCGCCGGCGTTCACGCAGTAGTCCGGCGCGTAGAGGATGCCGCGGGCGGCCAGCAGGTCCTCGACGCCGGGGTGCGCCAGCTGGTTGTTCGCCCCGCCGCAGACCAGCCGGGCCGACAGGCCGGCCACGACGTCATCGGTGAGCGCATGACCGAGCGCGCAGGGCGAGTAGACGTCGAGGTCGGCGGCGACAAGGGCGCCGGTGTCGGCCACCACCTGCACCGACGGGTGCGCAGCAGTCACGGCGGCCACAGCGGCCTCCGACACGTCGGTCACCACCACGGTCGCCCCGTCGTCCACCAGGTGCGCGGCCAGGTGCCGGCCCACCTTGCCGACCCCGGCGATGCCCACCGTCCGGCCGGCCAGCGTCGGGCTGCCCCACAGGTGCTCGGCGCCGGCCCGCATGCCCTGGAAGACGCCGTACGCGGTGAGCACCGACGAGTCCCCGGCGCCGCCGTTCTCGGGCGACCGACCGGTCGCGAACCGGGTCGCCCGCCCCACCACGTCCATGTCCGCCACGTAGGTGCCGACGTCGCAGGCCGTGACGTAGCGCCCGCCCAGCCCGTCGAGGAACCGGCCGTAGGCCAGCAGCAGCGCCTCCGACTTGTCGGTGGCGGGGTCGCCGATGATCACTGCCTTGCCGCCGCCGTGGTCGAGCCCGGCCAGCGCGTTCTTGTAGGCCATCGCGCGGGACAGCTCGAGCACGTCGGCCAGCGCGCCGGCCTCGTCGGCGTACGGGTAGAACCGCGTGCCGCCGAGCGCCGGCCCCAGGGCGGTGGAGTAGATGCCGACGATGACGCGCAGGCCGGTCGCGTCGTCGGCGCCGAACACGACCTGCTCGTGGGCGTGCGCCGTGCCGGGGTGCGGGCCGAAGACCGGGCCTCGGACGACAGCACGGACGGGCTGGGCGGGGCTCGGCGGCACCCGGCCACCCTACGAGGCGTCGGCATCGTAGGGTCGGGCCGTGCCGCGACGTCAGGGCTCTCCGGGTCTGGTCCCCCACCCGTACGCCGCGTACCTGCGGGTGTACGAGCCGCTGGCCGCCTTCCCGGACGAGGAGCGGGCCCGCTGGACCGAGTACGCGCGCGACACCGGGCGGGCCGTCGCCCGCGCCGACCGGCTGCTCGCCGAGCACCGGACCTCCCTGGCGGGGGTGCTCTCGGTGCCGCCGCGGCCGGTGCCCACCGACGAGGAGCGCGAGGCGTTCGTGCTCGAGGTCGAGGGCATGGCGCATGTCTGCCCGGTGCAGACCCGGCTGCGGTCGTGGGTGGCGCTCGGACAGTTCCGCGACGGGCTGCCGGACCCGGTGCTGCACGCCTTCGTCCCGCCGGTGTCGCTGGCGCGGGCCGAGGCCGACCACAAGGCCTGGGGCGAGGCCGAGGTCGGCTCCGCGCTGCGGATCCTCACCGCCACCTGGTCGGTGCCGCTGCCGTGGTTCGTGCCGTTCGCGCCGGCCGACCGGGTGTCCACCGAGGCGGGCGCGGAGACGGCCAGCGTCGTGCACCGGACCCGGATGTCGGCCGCCCGGCGCCGGGTCGCCCGCGCCCTGCGCACCCTGACGCTGCACCTCGGTGACCTTGACGTTGTCGAGGAGGTGGAGGAGCTCGGCCGCTGGCTGGAGGAGTTCCACGCCAGGTCCTGGCTGGAGCTGGACTATGCCGGGCTGACCCGGCTGCTCGGTCCCGAGGGTGTGGCCACCGACACCTCGGTCGCCGACGTGGCGGCGTCGGTGGCGGCCCTCGCCGCCGGGGACGAGGAGGGCGCCATGCTCACCTACCGGTCGGTCGCGGACCGCTGGGCCGCGGTGGCCGTCCTCGAGCACGCGAACTGAGGGACGACCCCCGGCTACGCAGAGCGACCATCGGCGCCGGGGTTCTTGCGTACTGTCCGTGCTCCCCCGGTCACGGCGGTCACGCTGTGCCACCCGGCTGGGCGCTCGGCCTAGTCCCGGGTGGCCATGCCGGAGATGGCCCGTTCGGGCCATTTCGGACATCCCGCCCATCGGGCACTATTGCCGTAGAGATCCGAGGACTCTCGGACCTACCCATCGAGGCCCGAAGGATTGGCCCCATGACGACGCGAACCCCCGATGCCGAACCCCTCCTGACCCCTGCCGAGGTCGCCACGATGTTCCGGGTCGACCCCAAGACGGTCACCCGCTGGGCCAAGGCAGGCAAGCTCACCTCGATCCGCACCCTGGGCGGTCACCGCCGCTACCGCGAGTCCGAGGTCCGCGCGCTGCTGGCCGGCATCCCGACCCAGCGCGCCGACGGCTGACCGGAGCGACCCAGCACGTCCAGCACCCTCCAGCACGTCCAGCACGTCCAGCACCGCACCGCCCGCAGGTCGGGGGGTGCGGTGCTGTCGTGTCCCGGCCGACCGCGCCGGGTCGAGCTCCCGGTCCGGGAGGCGCAGCTCAGCCGGCCGCGCCGGCCCGCCGGGCGCCGAGCAGCACCGCGGCGAGCACCCCGAACGCGCCGGCCGACACCCGGTCGACGATGCGCATCCGGACGGCGGGCAGGGCCCGCCGCAGCGACCCCCCGGCCAGCACCCAGCACGAGTCGGTGCCGGCGGCCAGCACGATGAACAGCAGCCCGAAGACCAGCAGCTGGGCCCAGGCCGGCCCGCCCGCGGGCGTGACGAACTGCGGCAGGAAGGCGAGGTAGAACACCGCGGTCTTGGGGTTGAGGGCACCCACGAGCAGACCTCGCCCGTACGACGCGCGGGGTCGCGCCTGCGGCGTGCCGGCGGGGCGCAGGTCGGCGAGGCTGGTGTCCCCGGCCCTCCGACCGCTGCGCCAGGACTGCACCGCCAGCCAGACCAGCCAGGCCGCGCCCAGGATCTTGACGGCGGTGAACGCCTGCGCGCTGGCTGCCACGACCGCCGACAACCCGACCACGGCGCCGAGCACGTGCACCAGGTAGCCGGACTCCACCCCGGCCACCGCGGCCAGCCCGGACCGCCGCCCGGCTCGCAGGGTGGTGGCGAGGACGAACGCGACAGCCGGGCCGGGGAACAGCAGCAGCGGCAGGCTCGCGGCGGCGAACAGCAGCAGGGACCGGGTGGTGACCATCGCCGCTCCTCTCCTCGTCCGCGCCGGACGGTACTCCGGTGATCTCTGCTGACGCAGGCCGATTACGTCCCTAGGCTGACGCCGAACCGCCCAGACGCGCGGAGCGAGCCGAGGGGAGGAGTGGGCCCGTGTCCGACCAGCCTGCGGTCCGGCTCGCGGTTCTCGGCTCGTTGACCGCGCACGACAACACCGGGACCCGACTCGACCTGGGTGGCCCGCGTCAGCGGGCGGTGCTCGCTGTCCTGGCGATCGCGCACGGCCGCGTGGTGGCCACGGACCGGATCATCGACGACCTCTGGCGCGGGGAGCCGTCGCCCAAGGCGATGGGCTCGCTGCAGGCCTACGTCTCCCACCTGCGCCGGGCCCTCGAGCCGGACCGGCCGCCCCGCTCGCCGGCCACCGTGCTCGTCAGCGCGCCGCCGGGATACGCCCTGCACCTGCCCGACGGGGCGGTCGACGCCTGGGCGTTCGAGGCGCTGGTCCGCGACGCCATGGACCGTCGCGACGGCGATCCGGCCGCGGCGGCGACACTGCTGGGCCGGGCGCTGGCACTGTGGCGCGGCGACGCGTACGCCGGGTTCCTCGACGAGGGCTGGGCGGCGCCGGAGTCGGCCCGGCTGGCCGGGCTGCAGGCCGTGGCGGTCGAGGCCAGGGCGGAGGCGCTGCTCGCGCTGGGCCGCTCGGCCGAGGTGGTGCCCGACCTCGAGCGGCTGGTGGGCGTCCATCCCCTGCGCGAGGACGCCTGGCGGCTGCTGGGCCTGGCGCTGTACCGCAGTGGCCGGCAGGGCGACGCCCTCGCCGCGCTGCGCAGCGCCCGGGCGACCCTCGCCGACGAGCTGGGCGTCGACCCGGGCCCGGCACTGTCCCGGCTGGAGGCCGACGTGCTGGCCCAGGCGCCGGAGCTGGACCTTGTCCGGCCAGCCCAGCCGTCGCCGCCGGGCGTCGGGTCGGCCGTGGCAGCGACACCGGCGAGCCGGCCAGGCCTCCCCGGCGTGGTCGGGTCCGGGGGTCCGGCCGGGTTCGTCGGCCGGTCCGCCGAGCTCGCGCTGCTGTCGACGGCGGCGGAGCGCGCCGCCGGTTCGGGCGGTGGCCCACAGGTGGTGCCCGTGCTGGTGTCCGGCGACCCCGGTGAGGGCAAGTCGGCACTGCTCGACGCCGCCGCCCGGTCGCTGGCAGCCCAGGCGTGGCAGGTGGCGTGGGGTCGCTGCCCGGAGGTCCGGGGCGCGCCACCGGCCTGGCCGTGGGCCGAGCTGCTGCGCGACCTGGCCCAGCGGCGCCCCCCGTCCCCGGACCTGGCCGCAGTGCTCGCGCCGCTGCTCGACGACGCCGCGTCCCGTCCGACCGGTCCGGACGCCGTCGTGCAGCGCTTCTACCTGCACCGCGCTGTCGCCGGCTACCTCGCCGAGCTGTCCGACGCGTCGCCGTTGCTGCTGCTCGTCGACGACGTGCACCGGGCCGACCCGGAGTCCCTCGACCTGCTGACCGCTGTCGTGGAGCACCTGCGCGATCGTCCCGTCGTCCTGGTGGCGGCGTACCGCGGCGAGGAGGTCGAGCCGCAGCTGGCGGCGGCACTCACCGCGCTCGTCCCGCACGACCCGGTCCGTGTCCAGCTCGGGGGCCTGGCGCCGGAGGAGGTCGCCGAGCTGGTGGCATCGGTGTCGGACATGGAGGTGGACCGCAGCGTGGCCGCGGCCATCATGGACCGCACCGACGGCAACCCCTTCTACGTGCGCGAGACCGCGCGGCTGCTGTGCAGCGAGGGTGGGCTGGTCGCTCTCTCCGAGGTGCCGGCCGGGGTGCGGGACGTCATCCGGCGCCGGGTGGCCAGGCTCCCGGCCCATGCGCAGACCGTGCTCCGGCTCGCCGCCGTCGTCGGCCGCGACGTCGAGGTGGACGTCCTCCTCGGCGCCGACGACGGCGACGAGGATGCTGCCCTGGACGCAGTCGAGGCCGGTGTTATGGCCGGGCTCCTGGTGGAGCCGACGACGGGCCGGCTGCGCTTCGCGCACGCGCTGGTCCGCGACACCATCTACGACGACATCTCCCGGTTGCGGCGCTCGCGCCTGCACGGCCGGATCGCCGAGGTCATGGAGCGGGTGAGGTCCACCGACTACGCCGGGCTGACCCATCACCTGTACCAGGCGGGGTCGTCCGTGAGCACGGCCAAGGCCGTCGGCTACGCGGTGCGTGCCGCGGAGCAGGCCGAGGAGCGCTCCGCGCTGACGACAGCGATCGAGCTGTGGGAGCAGGCGGTCGACCTGCACCGCCGGATCCCTGACGCCGATCCGCGCGAACGGGTCGAGCTGATGATCCGGTTGGTGCGCGCGCACGGCAACGCCGGTGGGCTGCGGCTGCGGGACGCGCTGCACCGGACCATCGAGGACGCCGCGGCGACCGGCGACACCATGCTCGTCGCCCGCGCCGTCACCGCCTGGGACGGCGCGATCTTCTGGAGCCAGCACGTCTACGGCGCCACCGACCTCAAGCTCCTCGAGTGGATCGCCGTCGCGCTCGCGGAGGTCCCCGCGAACGACGTCGGGCTCCGCTCGCGGTTGCTGGCCTGCCGGGCGCTGGAGCTCGAGGGGGCCTTCGACGACGACGGGTACGAGTCGGCCGGCGCGGCCGTCGCCCTCGCCCGCACGCTCCCGGACGACGGCTGGGCTCTGGCGTTCGCGCTGATGGCGCTGCTCGCGCACCTGCGGGGGCCGCGGCTGTCCGAGGAGCGGGTGGCGGTCATCGAGGAGCTGCACGCTGTCGCCGAGAAGCACCGGCTCGGCGGCTACCACTCGCTGGCGCACTACCTGCACTTCGACTACTGGTTCGCCCGGGGCGACGTCGAGCAGGCGCACACCCACGAGCAGGGGGCGATGCGGCTGGCCCGGCAGCTGCACCAGCGGGACGCCCAGCTGGCCAACGAGTTCATCACGCCGCTCCTGTCGCTGGTGCACGGCGACTACGACGCCGCCGAGTCGGCGTACGCCGAGGTGCTGGACGCGTTCGAGGCGACCGGCGCCCCGCAGGCCGGCATGCGGTGGGCCTGCCCCTTCACGGTGAGGCATGCGCAGGGGCGGCTGGCCGAGACCGTCGAGGCGACCCGGCAGGCGGCCTCGACGATTCCGGCCGCGGGGGAGCCGTCCTTGGTGCGCGCCCTGCTCGCAGCCGGCGAGGTCGAGGAGGCCCGCGCGCTGTGGCACCGGCTGCCACCGCAGCGGCCGGACGAGTTCTGGCAGTTCTTCACCGTGCTGCGGGCCGAGTCGGCGGTGCTGCTCGGCGACACGGCCTACGCCGACGAGGCGTACGACGCGTTGCTCCCGTTCAGCGGGTGGCTGGCCGGCGGCGAGGGCGCTGTCTTCGCGCTCGGACCGGTGGACGTCACGCTGGGTCGGCTGGCCGAGTTCCTCGGTCGCCCGGACGACGCCTGCCGGCACTGGGTGGCGGCGCGCGAGATGGCTGCCGCGATCGGCTGGCCGCAGCGGGTCGCCGAGGCCGAGGCCGCCACGGCCCGGCTTGCCGCTCCCGCCTGAGCCGTCCCGGGGCCGGGATCGTCACGGGACCGCAACGTGACCGGAGCATGCTGTCCCGATGGCGCGGGCAACGGTGGGGGCACCACCCAACGGGTGAGCGAGGAGGAGCGACGTGTCCCGCAACTGGCGAGCGGCGGTGGGTCTGGGGGCAACGCTGGTGCTGCTCGCCTGCGCGGTCGTGGCCACCTCCGCCTGGGTCTCGGCGGACCGTTCGCCCCGCGTCGCCACCGGCCGCGCCGGCGGCATCCACCTCGCGGCGGGCCACCTCGACCCACCGGACGGCGACTGGGTCCAGCGCCGGACCCGCACCGCTCTGGTCGCGTGGCTGCAGAACGAGGGCGACTCCGAGGTGGTGCTGCGGTCGGTCACCAGCCCGCTGGCCCGCAGCGTCGAGGTCACCGGGACGGACCTGCCCCTGACGATCCCCCCGCAGCGGTGGGCGGTCTTCGGCGCCCAGGGTCGTGGCCTGCACCTGCGCGGACTCGTACGGCCCGTCCTGCCCGGGGACACGGTCCCGGTCACCTTCAGGTTCGCCGGCGCCAGCCTGACGGCCCGGCTGCCGGTGGTCGGCACCGACTCGGCCACTCCCGCACCGGCCACGACGGCCCCGTCGGGCACGGCGACGCCGGGGGCGGGCAAGGGGCCCGGCACCGCAGCGGAGCCGACGACGAAGACCCAGAAGACCCAGAAGAAGGACCAGAAGAAGGACCAGAAGAAGCAGTAGCGGGCCCGTGGCGCGCGAGCCGCGCCGTCCGGGGGACGCGACGTCAGCCGAGGGCGGCGCGACGCTCCCGGGCGAACAGCGGAGCCGACAGGGCAAGCAGCAGCCGGGAGCCGCTCCCGGCCCCGGCACCGGCGAGCGCCCGCTCGACCTCGGCCACGGTGGCGTGCTGGGACAGCCGGGCCAGCAGCCGCCCCGTCCGTCGGCTGCCGAGCCGGTGCCGGGCCCGCGACATGGCGGCCCGGAAGTCCCCCACCGACACGAACCGCTCGATCGCCGTGAACAGCTCGCGCTCCTGGTCGCCGACGTGCTCCCGCAGGAGGCCGAGCAGGTCGGTGGCGGCTCCGGCCAGGGCCGCGGCGGGCATCGGGTCCGACGGCGACACCGCCAGCGCAGCGGCAGCGGACCGGCAGCGGGCCAGGACCGGCGCGACAGCGTGATTGTCGTCGATCAGGTCGCACAGGTCGACGGCTGCGCCGGCCGAGGCGGCGACGACAGGCCACAGCTCGCGTTCCTCGGCGCTCTGCACGGCGGCGAGGTCCTCGCAGAGCCGCACGGTGTAGCGGTGCAACGCGCCGGCCCGAGCGGCCGGCATCGCCACGGACGCTCCCGCGGCCCGGTCGGCCACGTCGGAGAGCGCGGCGACGTCGGTGAGCACGGCGCGCAGCACCAGCCGGTACGCCGTGAGATCGACAGCCGGCTCGCCCTCGCGCCGCGGGGTCACCGCGGGGGTCGTGGTGCTGGACATCTCGGGCCCTCCGGGACGGGAACGGGGCAGGTCTTCCGGTCGTAGTGTCGGCGGCCGCGCTTGCGGGTGACTTGGGGCCGGCTGACCCCCGCGGCGGGCGGCGCGCGCACCGCCCCGTCGGCTCTGGGCGGGAGGTCACCTGTCACCCGTTCGGCCTAAAGCCGGCGGGCGGGCTGCCGATACACACCGGGACGGGGTTCCGGGAGGAGACGCACATGGCGCAGGGCGCGACGGACGAACGGGCACCACGAGGCGGAGCGGCCAGGCTGACAAGCCGCGCCTTCACCGACCTCGGGCTGTGGATGCTCGGCCTGGGCGTCGCCATCGGCGTCGCGTTCCCGTTCGTTCTGCCCCCGCTGGGCATCCCGTCCGAGCTGACGCTGCGGCCGACCTTCTTCGTCGCCACCGTGTTCGCCGGCCTCATGCTCGCTGCAGCCAACTACCGGCTGGCCCGCTGGGTCGTCGGCAGCCGGCTGGACACCCTGTCCAGGCAGATGCGCCGGGTGTCCGGGGTGATCGGCGAGGCGACGTACTCCGGTGACTGGGCCGGCTGCACGCCCGAGGCCTGCCAGCTCCCGGTCGACTCCGCGGACGAGTTCGGCGAAGGGGCAGCCTCGTTCAACGAGCTCGTCTCGGCGCTGGCGGAGTCCCGCGAGGTGCAGCAGGCGATGGCCGAGCACAGCCGGGTCCTCGCCGAGCACCTCGACCTGTCCGAGTTCACCGCCGCCGCACTGGGCAGCTTCCTGACCGCCAGTGGCGGCGAGGCCGGGGCCTTCGCCATCGTGCGGGACGGCGAGCTGGAGATGTCCGCCGCGCACCGCATGTCGGCGCTGCAGCTGCAGGAGAACCCGACGGTGCTCGCCGCGCTGACCGCAGGGTCGCCGATGTGGATGTCGATCCCGGCGGACCTCGACGTCGACGCCGCCGTCACCACCTTCCGGCCCGCGTCAGTGGCGATCCTCCCGATCCCGTTCCGGTCGGTGCCTCTCGGCGTGCTCGTCCTGGCGTTCGCCCGTGCCCCCCACCAGGAGGCGGCCAGGCTCGTCGAGGCGATGCGCGCCTCAACCGGCGTCGCGCTGAACAACGTCATCTCGCACGAGCGCTTCCAGCGGCTTGCTGCGATCGACCCGCTCACCGGCGCGTACAACCGCCGGTTCGGCCTCTCCCGGCTGCACGAGGAGTGGGCGCGGTCGCTGCGCTCCGAGGTGCCTCTCGGGGTGCTCGCCTTCGACCTCGACCACTTCAAGGCCGTCAACGACACGTACGGGCACCTCGTCGGGGACCGGGTCCTGCGCGAGACCACGGCGGCCGCCCGGCTGGCCCTGCGGGAGGGCGACGTCCTCGTGCGCACCGGCGGCGAGGAGTTCCTGGTCGTGCTGCCCGGCGGCGGAGTCGACGATGTCTCCTCGGTCGGCGAACGGCTCCGCCGGGCCGTCAGCGGGGTCGCCGTCCCCGCCGGCCAGGGCACCGTCACCGTCACAGTCAGCGTCGGGGCGGCGTCGTTCCCGCACTGCGCCGCGGACGACCCCGAGGGGCTGATGGAGATCGCCGACCAGGCGCTGTACGCCGCCAAGGAGTCCGGCCGCGACCGGCTCACGGTCGGCCGGCCGGCGACCGGACGGGTCCCCAGCCCCACCCGCTGACCACCCTTCCGTCCCGCGACCACCGGCGGCCGGACCACGTACCGTGGCGCGCAGCCCGGCGCGCGACCGAAGCCCCGGCGGGCCGGCGAGGACCGGGAGGGTGAGCAGGGATGTCCACCGTGCTGTTGTCCGCCGCGCTCGTGGCGGTCGTCGTCATCGGGACCCCGCTCGCGGAGCGGCTTCGGGTGCCGCTGCCGGTCCTGCTGACCGTCTGCGGCCTGGCGCTGCCCCTTGTGCCCGGCACCCCGCGGCTCGAGATCGACCCCGAGCTGATCCTGCCGGTCGTGCTGCCGCCACTGCTGTTCGCGGCGACCCAGCGCGCGACGGCACGGGAGTTCCGCGACAACGCCCGCCCGATCCTGGTGCTCGCCGTCGGGCTGACCGTGACCACGACCGCCGTCGTCGCGGTGGTCGCGCACCTCGCCGGCCTCGGTTGGACCGCGGCCTTCGTGCTCGGCGCCGTGGTCGCCCCGCCCGACCCGGTGGCCGCCACGGCCGTCGCCCGGCGGCTGCACCTGCCGGGTCGCCTGGTCACCGTGCTCGAGGGCGAAGGCATGTTCAACGACGCCACCGCGCTGGTCCTGTACGGCGTCGCGGTGACCGCTGTCGCGACGGCAGACGTCACGGCGGCCTTCGTCGCCTGGCGGCTGGTGCTCGCGGTCGTGGTCGGGGTGGCCGTCGGGCTGGCGCTCGGCTGGCTCGCCAAGGTGGCGCTGGCCGCGCTGCACGACGCCGCCGCCGAGACAACGGTGACCGTGGCCCTGCCGTTCGCGGCCTACCTGCTCGCCGAGGAGGTGCACGGCTCCGGCGTGCTCGCGGTCCTGACCCTCGGGCTGTTCCTGCGCAGCTACGCCCACCCGGCGTTCACCTCCAGCGGCTGGCTCCTCGGCCGGGCCGTGTGGCGCTACCTCGACTACCTCATCACCAGCCTGGTCTTCGTCCTGATCGGCTTCGAGCTGACCGACGTGCTGGAGCGCGCCTCGATCGGCGCCGACACCTGGCGGCTGCTCGCCTACGTCGCTGTCACGCTCGTCGTCGTACGGTTCGGCTGGCTGTTCCCCGCTGTCGCTGCGGGCAGGCTGCTCCGCCGCAACCGGGACGAGGCGATGCCCTACGGCGCACGGGAGACCGTCGTGGCGGCCTGGGCCGGCATGCGGGGCGTGGTCACGGTGGCCACCGCGCTGGCGCTGCCGGTCACGGCGGCGGGCGGCGGGCGGTTCACCGAGCGGCCGCAGATCGTCGTGGTGGGTCTCGGCTGCGTCCTCATCACGCTGGTGGCCCAGGGACTCACCCTCGCGCCACTGGTCAAGGCGCTCGGGGTGGGCGCGGACGACGACGTCGCGCGCGAGGTGTCCCGGCTGCGCCGGCGCGCGGCCCAGGCAGCGCTCGAGGCCGTGCGGGAGTCGGGCTCCGGGGACGACGTCCCGGACCCGGTGCGCCGCGCCGTGACGCTGCAGTACGAGGGGTACATCGCCTCGCAGGATGCCCTGCACAGCGTGCGCGGCGGTGACGAGGAGGCGGTGGCGGAGGCGCAGTCACAGGAGCTGCGCCTGCTGCTGCGCGGGGCCAGCGAGGTGGAGCGGTCGCTGGTGGTGGCCGCGCGCAACAGCGGTGAGGTGAGCTCCGAGGTCGCCGATGCCGTGCTCGCCGACGTCGAGGCCCGCGCTGTCCGCGACCTGCACTGACCGCCTCGTGGGCGGCCTTCTGCCCTGGCGCGCCACGCGGACCCAGGGCACAGTGGCGCACAACCCGACCGACGGAGGTCCCACGTGCCCACCGAGACCGAGCTGGCCGAGCTGGCGGAGCGGCGCGCCGAGCTGCGCGCGTCGTACCTGCGACCGACCGCGGAGCGCCCGCCCTCGACCGGGCGCGGGATCCACCACGCCGCGCTGATCTGCTCCGACGTCGAGCAGACCATCCGGTTCTACCAGGACCTGCTCGGCTTCCCGCTGGTCGAGCTGACCGAGAACCGCGACTACCCCGGCTCGTCGCACTTCTTCTTCGACGTCGGCAACTCGACGCTGCTCGGCTTCTTCGACTTCCCCGGTCTCGGGCTGGGCCCGGTTGTCGAGGCCATCGGCGGCGTGCAGCACATCGCGATCTCGGCGGCGCGCGACCGCTGGGAGGACGTGCAGCTCCGGCTGGACGGGGCCGGTGTCCCCTACGCCGGTCCCGACCTCGGCATCCCGGAGTCGATGTACTTCAAGGACCCGGACGGCATCCAGGTCGAGCTGCTCAGTGACCCGCTGATGTACTTCGCCGGCCACCAGCTCGACGAGTGAGGACTGCCGGACCGCTCAGCAGCGCCAGTTCGCGTCGAACCCGTCCGCCGCGTACTGCGTCATCGCCACCGGCCCGCCGGTGAAGGAGTACACCGGCGAGCACCGCGACTGCGCCTCGGCCCGGGTGCCCAGCCCGGCGTACCAGACCGGGAGGCCACCCAGGGTGGCTCCGCCGGTGATCTGCGCCCACTGCCACGACGTCGAGTAGACGCCGACGGTGCTGACGCCGCGGGACCGCAGGTGGTCCACCATCCCCTGCAGGGCGGCGGTGTCGTTGGCGAGGTACTGCTCGGTGCCGCCGTACTGCAGCGACTCCCACGAGTTGCCGGTCTCGACGTCCAGCCACCAGCCGGCCGTTGCGGGTTCCGCCGCGCCGGCGTCGGCGGCGGCCGGCACCGCACGGTCGAACGAGTCCTGTGCCGCGTTCCAGCCGTAGTCGTAGGCGCAGTCGGCCGAGTCGTTGTCCGGGTACGCCGGGGCGCAGACCCGCGGGGTCTGCTGGCCGCTGGGCCAGTGGGACGAGACCCGGGGCCCGGGGTTGGCGGTGTTGAGGTAGTACGCCGGCGCGGAGTCGGTCGCGCTCAGCGCCCAGCCGATCAGTCGGGTCAGGCACGGGTTCGGCCGCAGCACCCGGCCGCCGTCGACGCCGACGATGCCGAACCTCGGCGAGTCCGGCAGCGCAGTGGGGCACTGAGGGTAGGACACGTCGTAGCCGGTGGGGAGCTCGATCGGGCCGGGAAGCGGGGCCTGCTCCCGAGGCGGCGCCGCGGCGGCGGGGGCGGCGGCCGCGAGCCCGCCGAGCAGCAGCGAGAGGGCGGCACCGGCGAGAGCGAGGAGCCCGGAGCGTGTCCTTGCCATCCGACCTCCCCTCCTCGACCCGTCGTTCGAGCCTACGGGGCCGGGCGGCCGGCTGCCCGAGCCCGTGGGTCCGCGCGGCAGGGACCGGCGCGCGCCGGGCGACGCCGTAGCGTGCCGCCATGACCAGCCGCACCGGCGTCACCGTGCTCGGCAGTGCGAACCTCGACCTCATCGTGGCTTTGGCGGGCCTCCCGCTGGCCGGTCAGACCGTGCTCGCGACCGGGCGAACCGCCGGGCCGGGCGGGAAGGGCTTGAACCAGGCGGTGGCTGCCGCCCGGGCGGGCGCGCGGACCCGCTTCGTGGGGGCGCTCGGGCCGGACGCCGAGGGTCAGCAGCTGCGGCAGGTGCTGGCGGCGGACCGGATCGAGGCGCAGGTGCGGACGGCGGCCGCGCCCACCGGGCTGGCCCTGGTCATGGTCGACGCGTCCGGGGAGAACGCCATCGTCGTCGTGCCCGGCGCGAACGCCGAGCTGCTCGACCTGCGGCCGGCCGAGACAGCCTCGGTCACCGAGGCGCGCGTCCTTCTCCTGCAGCTGGAGATCCCGCTGCCCACCGTCGCCGAGGCTGCCCGGGCAGCGAGGGACGCCGGGACGCTGGTCGTCCTCAACGCTGCGCCGGAGGCGGCACTCGACCGGTCGCTCACCGACGGTGTGGACGTCCTGGTCGTCAACGAGGGCGAGGCGCGCGCCCTCGCCGGCGACGCCGGACCGCGCGGAGACGCAGACGACGACGTGGACGGCCTGGTGGCCCTCCTGCTCGAGCGGGTGCCGGCCGTCGTGGTCACCCTCGGGCCGCGCGGCGCGCTCTACCGGGACCGGGCCGGCGTGCGACACCACGAGCCGGGCCGTGCGGTGGCCGTCACCGACACGACAGGGGCCGGCGACACCTTCGCCGGCTACCTGGCGGCCGCCCTGGCCGCGGACGTACCGGTGCCGGCCGCGCTGGCCCGGGCCAACACGGCGGCGGCGCTGTGCGTGCAGCGGGCCGGTGCAGTGCCGGCCGTGCCGCACCGGGTGGAGGTGGACGAGGCACTCGCCGGCTCGTGACCGGCGACAGGTGCTCAGGTCGCGACGGGCGCGCTGCCACCGGACTGGTGCGAGCGCAGTGCCGCCGCGAAGACCCGGTGCGAGCCGAGAGCCTCCTCCGGGGTCGCGGTCCCGAAGCGATCGCCCAGTGCGCCTGCCCGCTCGGCCAGGAACGCGGCCCACATCTGCAGCAGGGCGTCCGGGAAGCCGAACTCGAAGATGGCCCCGGTCACCGTCGGCCAGACGCTGCTGTGCCCGGGCTGGACCTCCGACCAGGCCTGGTCGCCGTCCACGACACCGAAACGGTGCAGGACCTGCGGGCTGCGGGTCGAGAAGCGGACCCCGCCGTCCATCCCCACCGCCTCGAAGAACCAGGTGTTGCGCTCCCCGGGGGCGATCCGCTTGGTCTCCCACAGCATCGGGAACCGGCGTCCCCCGTCCGGAGCGGCCGGGACCGTCAGCGCGAGCAGGGCGTTGTCGAAGGTGTCGCACGGGACCCGGGCGCCGTCCGGACCCGGTCGGCTGGTGACGACGTCGTCGAGCATCGCGAAGACGGTGTGCGGCGCCCAGCCGAGCCGCAGCGGTACGTGCGCGGCATGCATCCCGAGGTCCCCCATCACGCCGATCTCGCCGCACGTCGCGGCCCGGCGCTTCCAGTTGATGGGTTTCGTGCGGTCCAGGTCGGAGGAGTGCAGCAGCCCGGACCGCACCTCGAGGATCTCCCCGAGGACACCACCGCGGACCAGGTCGACCGCCCGCTGGGCGCCGGGGAAGAACGGCAGCTCGCTGGAGACCCGGACGAACACCGACGAGGCCGCGACCGCCGCCACGATCCGCTCCGACGCGGCCAGGTCGATGCCGAACGGCTTCTCGCCGAGGAAGTCCTTGCCCGAGGCGACGGCATCGAGGTACAGGCGCTCGTGCAGGTCGTGCGGCACCGCGACGTAGAGCACGTCGATGCCCGGGTCGTCCAGGAGCCGGCGGTAGTCGTCGGTGACGGTCGCCACCCCGGCCTCGCGCCACCACTGCTGCACACCCGGCGCCGGGTCGGCCACGGCGACGACCTCGGGCCGGACCGGGTGGTCGACCAGCGCGTCCCACCGTCGCGTGAGGACCAGCAGCTCCTTGCCCATGAGGCCGCCGCCGACGACGCCGATCCGGACCGGCGCGCTCATCTGCCGGCCAGGCTGGCGGCCGCTGTCTCTGCCGTCGCGCCGTCGTGCAGGATCGCCATCAGCGCCCGGACCAGGCCGGCCGGGTCGGCGTGCTGGATCACGTTGCGCCCGTAGACGATGCCGGCAGCGCCCTGCTCCAGCACCGCCGCGGTGCGCCGCAGCAGCTCGTCGTCGGTGACCCGGCCGCCGCCCCGCACCAGCACGGGCACGGCCCCGGCCGCCTGCACCACCTCGTGGTAGTCGTCCACGTCGTCGGTGGGGTCCGCCTTGATGATGTCCGCGCCCAGCTCGACCGCCTGGCGGACGAGCGGCACCACCTTCGACGTCGTCCCGTCAGAGGTGTAGCCGCCGGCGGTGGCGTCCTTCATCACCAGCGGCTCCACCATCAGCGGCATCCCGTACCGCTCGCAGTCGGCCTTGGCCGTGAGCACGTTGACCAGGCAGTCCTCGCGGACCTCGGGGCGGCCGGGCAGGTCGAACAGGTTGACCACGACGCAGGCCGCGTCCAGCCGGACCGCTGTGAGCGCCGGCTCCGGGATCATGCGGCTGAACAGGCGGTCCGGCAGCACCGGGCCGTAGACGTTGGCGACGTCGGTGCGCAGCACCAGCGCGGGACGGTGCCGGCCGGGGATGCCCTGGAGCAGCCGGGCCTGTCCCTGGGTCAGCTGGATCGCGTCCGGGCCGGCGTCGGCGAGGACGCGCACGGCGGCGCCCAGGTCCTCGATCCCGGCGAGGAACGACCCCTCGCCGAAGAACCCGTGGTCCACGGCGACGTCGAAGCATCGGCCGGACCGGTGGTCGAACAGCCGGGACATCCGGATCCGCACGTCGGACACTGGGCCTCCTGGGGTCGGGAGTCGTCGTTGACGCAGGCTAACGGCGCCGCCTAGCGTTCCGCGCGGACCGTCCGACGAGCACGTGAGGGGTCGCTGACGTTGCTCGTTGTGGGCACCAACCTCACCCAGGACCGCATCCTTCGCGTCGCCCGCCTCGCTCCGGGATCGGTGCTGCGGGCGCACGAGGTCGTCACGGCGCCCGGCGGCAAGCCCGTCAACGTCGCCCGCGCCGCACTGGCCCTCGGTGGGCGGCCCGTGCTGCTGGCCAACTGCCCCGGCCCGGCGGGCGCGCGACTGGCCGACGACCTGGCCGCCGCCGGCCTGGTGGTGGTCGCCGTGCCGACCGACGGCGAGCTGCGGGCCGCCACGCTGCTGCTGGAGGACGACGGTCGCACCACGGTGGTCAACGAGCCCGGCCCGACGTTCGGTGCGGCTGCCGCCGCTGCGTTCCTCTCGGCGTACGCCGGGGCGATCGTCGAGCACCGCCCGGAGGTCGTGGTCGCCTCCGGCAGCCTGCCCCCCGGCGCGCCGGTCGACCTGTACGCCGACCTGGTCCGGCTCGGCCACCGGCACGGCGCCGACACGGTGGTCGACGCCGGCGGCCGGGTCCTCGCCGCCGCGCTGCCGGCCGGGCCGGCCCTGGTCAAGCCCAACCTGGCGGAGGCGGAGGCGGTCCTGCGGTCGGGTGCGGACGGCGTGGACGGCGAGACCGTGCTCGAGAGCGTGGACGAGTCCGGTCGCGACGTGCCCGGTCGCTGTGCCGCTGCCGCGGAGGCGCTCGTCGCGGCGGGGGCACGGGCGGCGCTGGTGAGCGGCGGCCGGCTCGGCGCCGCCCTGCACGGCTCCGGCGGCTCGTGGTGGTTCACGGCGCCGGTGGTCGAGACCGTCAACGCTGTCGGTGCAGGGGACGCGCTGGTCGCGGGGGTGGCGGTGGCCCTGGAGCGCGGCGACCCGCTGGACTCGGCGGTGCGCTACGGGGTGGCCAGCGGCACCGACAGCGTGCGGCGGATCGGCCCCGCGTCCGTCGACCCGGCCGCTGTCGCCGCGCTGGTGGACTCGGTGCGGACCTCGACGAGCCTGGAGACGCCATGACCAGCTGGACACCGGTGCCGCTGCCGCCCAACCAGTTCCCGCACTTCTACCGTGGCGGCGACCGGATCGGCGCCCTGCGCGGCGGTCCAGGCGGGCCGATGCGACCGGAGGAGTGGCTCGGCTCGACGGTCACGCGCTTCGGCGAGGAGACGTCCGGGCTGTCGGTCCTGCCGGACGGCCGGTACCTGCGAGATGCCGTGCTCGACGACCCGTGGGAGTGGCTCGGCCCCGAGCACCTTGCCGTGTTCGGGGTGAGCAGCGAGCTGCTGGCCAAGCTGCTGGACCCCGACCAGCGGCTGCCGGTGCACTTCCACCCGGACAAGGCGTTCGCGCGGGCCCACCTCGGTCTCGACCACGGCAAGACCGAGGCGTGGATCGTCCTGGAGGCTCCCGAGGGTGCCGGTGTGGGGCTGGGGTTCGTCGAGCCGATGTCCAAGGACCGCGTGCTCGACCTGGTGACCCGGCGGGACAGCCCGGCCCTGCTCGCGGCCCTGCACAGGCGTCCGGTGCGGGCGGGCGAGACCGTCCTGGTCCCCGCCGGTGTGCCGCACGCCATCGACGCCGGGATCCTGGTCCTCGAGCTGCAGGAGCCGACCGACCTCTCCGCGTTGCTGGAGTGGGAGGGCTTCGCCGTCGACGGCGAGAAGGACGGCCACCTCGGGCTCGGCTTCCCCACCGTCCTGGACGCGCTGCGGCTGGACCCGCTGCCCGAGGACGTGCGAGCCGACCTGGTGCGTGACAGCGGACTCTCGGGTGGTGAGGCGCGTAGCCTGCTCAGCCGCCGCGCGGACGGCTTCTTCCGGGCCGACCTGCTGCCCGGGCAGGGCGAGGTGGAGGCCGGCTTCGCCGTGTGCCTGGTGCTTGCCGGTGCCGGACCCGTCGCCACAGAGCGGGCCGGCACCCTAAAGGTCTCCCGCGGCGTCGCGTTCGTCGTGCCCTGGGCGGCGGGGCGTTGGTCGGTGCAGGGGGCGGACGTCGTCGTCTGCCGGCCGCCGAGCCCGCGCACCGCGCAGGGCACGTGAGCGTTGCCGGTGCCGGCGTCGACGTGCTGGTCGGCGTCGATATCGGCACCACGCGGGTCAAGGCGGTCGCGACCGACCCGGACCTGAATGTTCTCGGCGAGCACGCCGTGGTCACCCCGTGGCAGCACCACGGCGCGACGGCCGAGGTCGACCCCGTCGCGCTGGCCGACGCCACCGCCGCTGCGGCGGCCGGCGCCGCGCGCGAGGCCGGCGCCCGGGCGGTGGCGGTGGGCATGACCGGCATGTCCGAGACCGGTGTGCTGCTGGACGGGCACGGCGCACCGCTCGCACCCGCGCTGGCCTGGCACGACCCTCGCGGCGACACGGACCTGGTGCGGGCGGAGCTGGGCGACGAGACCTACCGGCGCACCGCCGGGCGCCCGATCGACGCGGTGTCGAGCCTGCCGAAGCTGCTCTGGCTGCGCCGGCACGTCGAGGCAGCCCGTCGTGCAGTGCGGTTCCTGTCCGTGCCGGAATGGGCGGTGCATGCGCTGGGCGGCGACCAGGTCAGCGAGCTCTCGCTGGTCAGCCGGACCGGGCTCTTCGACGTACCCGGCTGCAGGCCGTGGGACGAGGCGCTGGCCCTGCTGGACGCCGGCCCGTCCTTCCTCGGGGAGCTCGTCACCGCCGGCCGGTCGGTCGGCCGGGTGGGGGACGACGGCCCGGAGGAGCTGCGGGGTGCCGTGCTCACCGTCGCGGGCCACGACCACCAGACCGCCGCGTTCGCGCTCGGCGCGGCGGTGGACGGCGCGCTGTTCGACTCGCTGGGGACCGCGGAGGCGCTGCTGCGCACGGTCCGCGCGCCCCTCGACCCGTCCGCGATGGACCGGCTGGCGCAGCTGAACATCACCACCGGCTGGGGCGTCGTCCCGGACCACCTCTGCCTGCTCGCGGGCCTGCCGACCGGCATCTCGTTGGAGCGGGTCGGCGCGATGGTCGGCGCCCCGACGCCGGCGGAGCGGACCGAGCTCGGTCTGGCGGCTCTGGCCACCGAGCGGTCCGGGACCTCCCTGCGCGTCTCGGCGACGTACCACGGCCTGACGGTGCACGACGTGGACGACGAGGCAGCACCAGCGCTGGTCTGGCGGGTCGCGGTCGAGGACGTCAGCGCCATGGGGGAGCGCATCCTGGCGGCCATCACGGCCGAGGTGGGTGGGCACCGGTCCGTGCTCGTCGCCGGCGGCTGGCTGCACAACCCGATGGTCCGCGCGGTCAAGCAGGCCCAGTACGGCGACTTCGGCACCAGCGACCTGCGCGAGCCCGGTGCGATGGGCGCCGCCGAGCTGGCCGGGGTCGCCGCGGGCCTGATCCCCGCCCGCTAGCGGGAGGTCCGGCACCGCGCACCAACGACGGACCAACGCCCCGCCGAGGCGGCAAACGGGCGCTGTCGGCGGGTTCTGCCGTCGTTGGTGCTCGCCCCGGAGGGGCCGTCAGCTGGCGGCGGCCCGGCGCCTGGTGGCCGCGCTGGCGCCGGGCGGCGGGATCTCGCCCGACCCGCGGGGGACCAGCCGGGTCGGCACGATCCGGGTGGTGAAGGCCGACTCGTCGCCGTCCATCCGGCGGAACAGCTGCTCGGCGGCGAGCCGCCCGATGGTGTGCGGGTCCTGGGCCACCACGGTCACCGGTGGCTCGAGCAGGTCAGCCAGCGGGAAGTCGTCGAAGCCGACCAGCGCCACCTCGCGCTGCCGGTCCAGCCGGCGCAGGGCCTGCAGCGCGCCGATGGTGACGAGGTTCTGGGCGCTGAACAGTGCGGTCGGCGGCGAAGCGGCGGACAGCATGGCGGTGGTCGCCGCGTCGGCGGCATCGACCGTGGTCGCGTCGTGCACGGTGTGCCGGGACGCGACCGGCAGACCCGCGGCCGCCATGGCGTCCAGGAACCCCTGGTGCCGGTCCCGTGCCGTGGCGATGCGCAGCAGGTCGCCGAGGAACCCGATCTGCCGGTGGCCGCCCGCGACGAGGTGCGCGACCCCCACCCGGGCGCCCTCCCTGTTGTCCGCCAGCACGACGTCCGCCTCGATCTGACCGGGTCGGCGGTCCACGAAGACCATCGGCGTGCCGGCCCGCCGCTCGACCGCCAGGTAGCCGTGGTCGCTGTCGGTCGGCATGATCACCAGGCCGTCGACCCGGCGGGAGCTGAAGGCCGACACGAGCTCCCGCTCCCGCACCGGGTCCTCGTCCAGGCTGCCCGCGAGCACGGCAACCCCGCGGGCCCGGGCCGCGTTCTCCACCGCCCGGTGGACCGCGGAGGAGAACGGGTTGTCGAGGTCCTCGAGGATCAGCCCGATCGTCGCGGTGCGCCTGTCGGTCCGGCGCAGGCTGCGGGCGCCGAGGTCGAGCCGGAAGCTCAGCCGGTCGGCCGCCTCCTGGACCCGGGCGGCCATGCCGGCGGACACGCCGGGCTCGCCGTTGACCACCCGCGACACGGTCTTCAGGCTCACCCCGGCGAGCGCCGCGACGTCCCGCATCGTGGCCCGGGGCGGCGGGGGGCCGGGTGACGGTAACGGTCCTGTCACGGTGACCCCCTCCCGGAAACAACGTCTTGACGGCTGTGTAACTGCAGGGCTACAACTGCGCTGACAACGTTGTCAAGGCTCCGGCCCGGACACGACGCCAAGACGTGAGGACAGATCGATGATTCGTAGGACGAAGGGGACCTCCGCTCTCCGACTCGTCGGGGTGGCGGTGGCCGGCATGCTGGCGCTGGCCGCCTGCGGCGGCAGCAGCGACACCGGCGGCACCAGCTCCGGCTCGGGCGGCGGTGGCGGCGGCGGCAGCGAGGACATCGCCATCTCGCTGATCACCAAGGACTCCACCAACCCGTTCTTCGTCGCCATGCAGGAGGGCGCGAAGAAGGCCGCGTCGGACGAGGGCATCGACATCACCATCGCCTCCGGCAAGGAGGAGGGGGACGACCAGGGGCAGATCGACGCGATCGAGAACGCGATCACCGCTCAGCAGCAGGGCATCCTCATCACCCCGATGTCCACCGGCGTCAACAGCGCGATCACGAAGGCGCGCGACGCGGGCCTGTTCGTCATCGCGCTCGACACGCCGCCCGACCCGCCGGACACCGTCGACATCACCTTCGCCACCGACAACCGCAAGGCCGGCAACCTGATCGGCCAGTACGCGGCCGCGAAGCTGGACGGCCAGAAGGCCGTCATCGCCCTGCTCGACATCTTCGACGACAAGGTCGTCTCGGTCGACTACAACCGCGACCAGGGCTTCCTCGAGGGCATGGGCATCGAGGACATCGGCGACCCGAAGATCAACGGTGACGAGCCCAAGACCGGCAGCTACTCCGGCGGCGACTACGAGATCGTCGGCAACGTCGCCACCGGCGCCAACGAGGAGGGCGGCCGCACCGGGATGGAGCAGCTGCTGTCCAAGAACGGCGACATCAACGTCGTCTACACGATCAACGAGCCGACCGCGGCCGGCGCCTACCAGGCGCTCAAGGCGGCGGGCAAGACCGACGCCATCGTCGTGTCGGTCGACGGCGGTCGCGCCGGTGTCGAGGCTGTGCAGGCCGGAACGATCGCGGCCACCTCGCAGCAGTACCCGGCCAAGATGGTCGAGCTGGGCGTCAAGGCGATCATCGACATCGTGAAGACGGGCAACAAGCCGGAGAACTCCCCGGGCCTGGACTTCTTCGACACCGGCGTGACGCTGATCGCCGACGAGCCGGTCGACGGGGTCGAGAGCAAGGACGCGCAGTACGGCCTCGACAACGCGTGGGGCTGAGCCTCTCGTCCTAGATCAGCTGAGCCCGTACGGTGGGGGCGGTCGCCCTGGCGGCTGCCCCCACCGCTCGGCCTGACGCCTGGCCCGGTCGGCGGGGTCGCCGCCCAGCGGCGTCCCAGGTAGTCGTCCTTCGACGAAGAGGAGACGCGCGTGAGCGGCACCACCGCTGCCCCGCAGGAGAGCAGCTACGACGCGGCCGAGGAGTTCCTCGAGCGCCGCACCCCGGCGCAGCGGATCCAGACCACGCTGCACCAGTACCCCTGGCTGAGCCCGGCCGTCGTGCTGTCATCAGCGTCATCGTCTTCGGGATGCTGAACAGCAAGTTCGCGACGCCTAACAACCTCTCGCTGATCACCCAGCAGGTGGCCGTCGTCGGCGCGCTCGCCGTCGGCCAGACCCTCATCATCCTCACCGCGGGCATCGACCTGTCCTGCGGCGCCATCATGGTCTTCTCCTCGATGGTGATGGCCAAGACGGCCTTCGACTCTGGGCTCCCAGGGCCGCTGGCGATCCTGCTCGGCCTTGTCGTCGGGGCGCTGGCCGGCGGGGTGAACGGCCTGCTGGTGACCAAGGTCCGGCTGCCACCGTTCATCGTCACCCTCGGCACGCTGAACATCTTCGTGGCCCTGACGCTGCTGTACGCGACCGGCCGCACCATCCGCGACTCCGAGCTCGGCACCGGCCTGTCCGCGCTGGGCGAGACATTCACGATCGGCGAGGTCCGCATCACGCACCGGCGTCGTGGTGATGCTGCTGATGTACGCCTTCTTCGCGTTCGTGCTGAAGTACACGGCCTGGGGACGACACGTCTACGCCGTCGGCGACGACGCCGAGGCCGCCCGACTGGCCGGCATCCGGGTGCAGCGGGTGCTGATGAGCGTCTACGTCGTCGCCGGCATCGTGTTCGCCATCACCGCCTGGATCCTGATCGGCCGGGTGGGCGCCGCCAGCCCCAACTCGGGCATCGACGCCAACCTCGACTCCATCACCGCCGTGGTGATCGGCGGCACCAGCCTCTTCGGCGGCCGCGGCACCGTGCTGGGCAGCCTGATCGGCGCCCTCATCGTCGGTGTCTTCCGCAACGGGCTGACGCTCGCCGGCCTCGACGTCTACTACCAGACCCTGGCCGTCGGCATCCTCATCATCGTCGCCGTCTCGGTCGACCAGTGGATCCGGAGGGCACGCGCATGACCACCACCAGCCAGGAGACGACGGCGCAGACCCCGGCCGCGCAGCCGGTGCTGCAGGCCGTCGGGATCGTCAAGACCTACGGCCACGTCGTGGCGCTGGACGGTGTCGACCTCGAGCTCTACCCCGGCGAGGTGCTGGCCGTCATCGGCGACAACGGCGCCGGCAAGTCGCACGCTGATCAAGTGCCTGTCCGGCGCCGAGGAGCCGAGCACCGGGCAGATCATGCTCGACGGCAAGCCGGTGCACTTCCGGACGCCGCTGGACGCCCGCAACCACGGCATCGAGACCGTCTACCAGACCCTCGCCGTCGTCGCCGTCGCTCGACATCGCCGGGAACATGTTCCTCGGCCGCGAGGAGCGCAAGGCCGGCCCGCTCGGCTCGATGCTGCGGATGCTCGACGGGGCCGGGATGCGCAAGCACGCGAAGACCCAGATGAGCTCGCTGGGGATCGGAACGCTGCAGAACATGGGCCAGGCCGTCGAGAGCCTCTCCGGCGGCCAGCGCCAGGCGGTGGCGGTGGCCCGGGCGGCCGCCTTCAGCAGCAAGGTCATCATCCTGGACGAGCCGACCGCCGCGCTGGGCGTCAAGGAGTCCGGTCAGGTGCTCAAGCTGATCCAGAGCATCCGGGAGCGCGGCCTACCGGTCATCCTCATCTCGCACAACATGCCGCAGGTCTTCGAGGTCGCCGACCGCATCCACATCCAGCGGCTGGGCAAGCGGGCCGCGGTGGTCGACCCCAAGAAGATCAGCATGAACGACGCCGTGGCGGTCATGACGGGGGCTCTCAAGGTGGTGCCGGGTGGCGAGCTGGCGGAGGCCACCTGACCCAGGTGCCGTTGCGCTAGCGGCCGAGGTCCGACTCCGCGACCACGCGCAGGGCCTGAGCGGCGATCGTCAGCGCCGGGTTCATCGCCGCCGACGACGGGAAGAACCCGCCGTCGACGACCCAGAGGTTCTCGACGTCGTGGCTGCGGCACCACGGGTCGAGCACGCTGGTCGCCGGGTCGGCCCCGGCCACGACGGTGCCGCACTGGTGGCTGTTCATGCTGATGTCGAACCACTGGGTGAACACCGCGTCGTAGCCGGCGGCCCGCAGCAGCGCCTTGGCCCGCTTGTGCAGCCGCCGGTGCGTGCCGCGACCGAGCGCGGTGCGCGTTGTCGTGATCCGGCCGCCGGCGTCGACGGTGACCCGGTTGTCCGGGTGGGGAAGGTCCTCGGCCATCACCAGCCACTCGACGCTCCGGTGGGCGACCGCTCGTAGCAGCGGCAGCGGGACCGTCGTGGCCCAGCTCTTCATCATCACCTCGTCGACGCGTCCGATGAGCTGCAGGGCGCCGAGCGGACGCCCGTCGCCGCCGTCGGCGTACCAGTCGTTGACCGACAGCGTCTTCTGGAAGGTCACGTCGTTGCGCCGGTTCACGTCGACCGCGGCGACGTGGGCGTTGTTGTGCATCATGAAGTTGCGGCCCACCAGGCCCGACGAGTTCGCGACACCGGCCGGGCTCGCATCGTCCGCGGAGGCAAGCAGCAGCGCGGCGGAGTTCACCGCACCCGCGGCGAGGACGAACCGGGCGCCGCGTACCGTCGCGGTCCCGCCCGGGCCCTCGACCACCAGGTGGTCGACCCGGCGTCCCGACCCGTCGGTGACGATGCGGCGCACCCGCGTCCCGGTGGCCAGCCGCAGCCCGGTCTCGGCCAGCGCCGGGTCGAGCGCGCACGTCTCGGCGTCGCTCTTCGCGCCGAGCCGGCAGGGGAACCCGTCGCAGGTCGCCGCACCGGATGCACCCGCCCCCCGGCCCGCGGTCGAGCCCCATCGCGTTCGCACTGGGGTGCACGCCCTGGCCCCGGAGGCGGTCGGCGAGGTCGGCGACGTACGGCTCGTGCGGGAGCGCGGGGTGCGGGTAGGCCGAGCTGCGCCAGGGCTCGGTCGGGTCCTCGCCGGTGGTGCCGTGCACCCGGTAGAGGCGCTCGGCCTCGGCGTAGTACGGCTCGATGTCGGCGTAGCCGAAGGGCCAGGCCGGCGAGACGCCCTCGTCGTGCTCCACGGCACCGAAGTCGTGCTCCCGGAAGCGGGGCAGGCTGGCACCGTAGACCTTGCTGTTGCCGCCCACCACGTAGTGCACGCCCGGTGCGAACGGCCGGCCGCGGCCGTCGTACCAGGTCTCGGCGGGCTTGTACCGACGGTGCACGAAGACCTCGCGCGGCGACCAGTTCTCGGGCTCGCGGGGCAGCCGCTCACCCCGCTCGAGCACGAGCACGTCGACGCCGCGCCGGGCCAGCGCCTGGGCGGTGGTGGCACCGCCGATGCCCGAGCCGACGACCACCACGTCAGCCTGCAGGTCCGCCATCCCGTCAGCCAACCACGCCCTCGCCCGAGAGGCGCAACGCTGCTTGACTACGGCCATGACACGACCTCTGCGGTGGGCCCTCGTCGGCGCGAGCGACATCGCGGCCACGAAGGTCCTGCCGGCGATCCGGGCCGTCGGCGACTCGGCCGTCGTGGTCCGGTCCGGGAGCGGCGAGCACGCCGAGGCGTGGGCCCGCGAGCACGACGTGCCCGACGCCGTGACCGACCTGCGCGCGGCGGTGGAGCGCGACGACGTCGACGCGGTCTACGTCTCCTCGGTCAACGCGCAGCACCGGGCGCACGTCGAGGCGGCGGCCGCCGCCGGCAAGCACGTGCTGGCCGAGAAGCCGCTCGCACTCTCGCTCGACGACGCCCGGGCGATGGTGGAGGCCTGCCGCTCGGCGGGGGTGGTGATGGCCACCAACCACCACCTGCCCGCGTCGCCCACCCATCGCGCGGTCAAGCGCGCGGTCCAGGCCGGGATGGTGGGGGAGGTCCGCGCGGTGCGGGTGCATCACGCGGTCCAGCTGCCGCAGCGGCTGGCCGGCTGGCGGGTCGACGACCCGGTGGGCGGCGGTGTCGTGCTCGACGTCACCGTGCACGACGCGGCCGCGGTCGCTGCCATTCTCGGCGGGCGCGCACTCTCGGTGGAGGCCGTGGGCCTGAACCAGGACAACGACGCCGGCGGCCCGTTCGACGCGGTCATGACCAGCGCCGAGTGGGAGGGCGGGGTGCTGGTGCAGACCCACGACGCCTACAACAACCCGCACCTGCCGACAAGCCTGCACGTGCTCGGCACGGAGGGAGCCCTGGTCGCGGACGACTGCAACACCGGCGACCCGGTCGGCCACGTGACGCTCTGGCGCGACCACGCCGGCGACCCGGTCGACGTCGGCCGGCGCGACGACCTGTACGAGGTGACGGTGCGCGCCTTCGGTGCCGCTGTCGCGGGGGAGGGCGAGGTGCTCGTGTCCGGTGCGGACGGCGTCCGCTCCCTGGCGGTGTCGTTGGCGGTGCTGGAGAGCCTGCGCACCGGCGCGCGGGCCACGGTCGCCTCGGCTCAGCTCCCCGCGTAGAGCGCGGGCCGGTCGCGCAGCACCACCCGGCTCGGCGCCCCGGTGCGCGGCGACTGCAGGCAGGTCTCTGCGACCACGGCAGCCGCGTACCCGTCCCACACGCTCGGGCCGGTGCAGGTTCCGGCGGTGGTGGCGTCCACCCACGCCTGCAGCTCGATCTCGTACGCGCGGGAGAACCGGTCCCGCCAGTCATGAGGCACAGGGGTGCCGCGCCGGCCCTCGTGCGCGACGAGCACCTCGCCCTCGGTCGGAAGCGACGCGGTCCCCGACTCCCCGACCACCTCGCACCGCACGTCGTAGCCGTAGCCGACGCTGACCGAGAGCTCGACGTCGACGAGCACACCGCCCGCCGTCTCCAGCACCAGCAGCAGCGGGTCGCGCAGCCGCGCCGGCGCCCGGCCGCTGCGCCGTGGCTCGAGAACACGGACGGCGACGATCTCCTCGCCCAGCAGCCAGCGGGCCGCGTCGATCTCGTGCACCGCCGAGTCGCTGATCATCATGTCGTCGGTGTACGACGGCGGCACCGACGCGTTGCGGTGCGCACAGTGCAGCAGCAGCGGCGCGCCGACGGCCCCCTCCTCGACGACGGCCTTCAGCGCGCGGTACGCCGGGTCGTACCGGCGCATGAACCCGACCTGCACCAGTCGCCGGCCGGCGCTGGTCTCGGCGTCCAGGATGCGCTCGCACGCCGCCGGGGTCGGCGCCAGCGGTTTCTCGCAGAACACCGGCTTCCCGGCGGCGAGGCCGGCCAGGACGTACGGCTCGTGCGACGGACCCGACGAGGCGACGAGCACGGCGTCGACCTCTGTGTCGGCCACGACGTCCACGCCGGTGGCGAGCGCCCGGGCCGACGGTGCCTGCGCTGCGACGCGCCTGGCGCGGTCCGCGTCGACGTCGCTCACCGCGACCACCTCGGCGCCGGCCACCGAGCCGGTCAGCCGACGGACATGGTCGGCACCGATCATCCCGGCGCCGATCACGCCGACCCGCAGGGTCACGCGCCGGTGCCCACGCCGCGCGGGTAGTCGCGGGTGCGGGTCGCGATCCGCTCGGCGGCGTCGAGGCCGGCAAGCGGGTACATGTCCTGCTCCACGACGACGGAGAGCTCGCGGTCCAGCCCGGCCAGCGCCTGGACCACCGAGGGTTCGTCGGTCCGCCCGGCGGGCGGCTCGCAGCCGGCTACCATCGCCACCGCCTGACCGAAGGCGAGGTCCACGGCGTCGGCCTCGGCCACGATCGACGGGTCCATCTGCTTGATGTGCACGTAGCCGATCCGGCCCACGCGGGGGTGACCCCCAGCGCGTACGGCGACGCGCCGGAGTCGTCGGACCGCAGGTGCAGGTCGCTCACAGCAGGCTCACCGCCCGGTCGACCGCCCCGGCGACGTCGCCGTCGGCGGGGTAGAGCAGGGCGCGCCCGATCACCAGGCCCATGGCGGTCGGCAGCTCCAGCACCCGGGCCCAGGCGGCGAAGGTCGCGTCCGGGTCGTCGGGCACCTCGCCGCCGAGTAGCACCGCGGGCAGCGTCGAGGCGGCCAGCACCCGCTCCATCCCCTCGATGCCGTCAGTCACGACGGGCAGCTTGAGCCAGGTGTGCGCCGAGCTGCTGCCGAGCCCGGCCGCGACGGCGACCGACCGGACGACGGCCTCGGTGGACAGGTCGTTGCGCAGCACGCCGTCGACCCGGCGGGACAGGAACGGCTCGACCATCGCCATCAGCCCGCGCGCCGCGAGGTCGGACACCGAGGCGGCGCAGGTCTCCAGCGCCTGCGCGCTCGCCGGGTCGTCCGGGTCGACCCGGAGCAGCATCTTGCCGCCCTCGAAGCCGGCCGCCTCGATGCCGGCCGGTCGGTAGCCGGTGTACCGGTCGTCGATCTCGAAGGCGGCGCCGGCCAGGCCGCCGCGGTTCATCGACCCGAGGACCACCTTGTCCTCGAGCGCGCCGAGCAGCAGCAGGTCGTCGAGGACGTCCGCGGTGCCGAGCACCCCGTTGACCTCCGGACGGGACAGCGCGACGCAGAGCCGGTCCAGCAGCCGTGCACGGTCGGCCATGGCGTCCGGCTCGTTGCCGGCTCCGAGGACTCCACGCGCGGTGTGGTCGGCCGCGATGACCATCAGCCGGCCGGTCGGGCCGAGCAGGGAGTCGGGCCGACGACGGGCCGCCGCAGCCGCTGCGACCGCGCCAGGGTCGGTCGCCCGGGTCCGGACCAGCTCGCGCATGTCAACCGGCACGGCCGGCTCCTTCCCGTCGGGCCCGGACCTCGTCCTGGGTCGGCATCGCCGAGGAGCACTCCAGCCGGGACGCGACGATCGCGCCGGCCACGTTGGCGAACTCCACGACCTCCTCGAGCGGCCAGCCGGCCAGCAGCCCGTGGCACAGGGCGCCCCCGAACGCGTCGCCGGCACCGAGACCGTTGACGACCTCGGTGGGGAAGGGCGCGACCTCGACGGTCTGGCCGGCGGTGCGGGCCAGGACGCCCCTCGGCCCCTGCTTGACCACCGCCAGCTCCACGCCGGCGTCGAGCAGCGCGGCGGCGGCGCGGTGCGGGTCGTTCTCGCCGACCGCCGTCTCGCACTCGTCCAGGTTGCCGACCGCCACGGTGGCGTGCGGGAGCACTCGCGCGATCTGCTCCCGCGCCGCCTCCCGCGACGGCCAGAACATCGGCCGGTAGTCCAGGTCGACGACCGTGTGCTGCGCCCGGCCGCGGGCCTCGAGGGCGACCCGGTGCGCCTCGCGGCTGGGCTCCTGGCACAGGCCGGTGCCGGTGACCCAGAAGACCCCGGCGGCCCGGACCGCGTCGAGGTCCAGGTCGTCCGGCCGGATCTGCAGGTCGGCGGCCGTCGGCGTACGTCCGTAGAAGTAGAGCGGGAAGTCGTCCGGCGGGAAGATCTCGCAGAACGTCACCTGGGTCAGCAGGTCCGGCACGGTCGCGACCCATCGGTCGTCGACGCCGAAGCCGGTCAGAGCCTGGTGGGTCCAACGGCCGAACGGGTCGTCACCGGTGCCCGTGACGACGGCGGCGGTGCGGCCGTAGCGGGCCGCGGCGACGGCAACGTTGGTAGCGCTGCCGCCGAGGTACTTGCCGAAGGTCTGGACGTCGGCGAGCCCGACGCCGGTCTGCAGCGGGTAGACGTCGACGCAGATCCGGCCGACGGTGAGCACGTCGAACGCCGGCGTCACGGGACCCGGACCTCGGCGACGGTGACCGGCCGGTGATCCCGCCGCGACAGGCTCGCGGCCTCCGCGACGTAGAAGGCCTCCAGCGCCTCCTCGACCGTGCACGGGCTCTCGCGCCGGCCCAGTGCGAGGTCGACGAAGGCGTTCATCTCCGCGGCGTACGCAGGGGTCCACCGGCCCCAGAAGTTGCCCCAGGTGGTGCCGCTGGGGAAGTCGACGCCCTCCTCGGCCGACACGAGCGCCGCGTGCTCGTCCAGCCCCACCACCCAGGTCGCCTCGGTGCCGGCGAGCTCCATCCGGACGTCGTGGCCGCCGCCGTTGTACCGGGAGCCCTGCAGGGTGACAAGTGTCCCGTCGTCGAGGGTGAGGACCGCCGCAGACTCGTCGACGTCGCCGGCGGCGGCGAAGAAGTCGGCTCCGCGGTTGGCCCCCACCGCGTAGACCTCGACCACCTCGCGACCTGTGACCCATCGCAGGATGTCGAAGTCGTGCACGTGGCAGTCCCGGAAGATGCCGCCGGAGGTCTGTATGTAGTCGGCCGCAGGTGGCTCGCGGTCGCCGGTCAGGGCGTGCACCCGGCGCAGCTCGCCGAGGGCGCCGCGCCGCAGAGCGTCGCGAGCGGCGGTGTAGCCGGCATCGAACCGGCGCTGGAAGCCGACCTGGGTGGGCACCCCGGACGCGCGCACCTCCTCGACGACACTGACGCTGGTCGCGACGTCGGCGGCGACCGGCTTCTCGCAGAACACCGGCAGCCCCCGACGGCTCGCGGCGAGGATGAGCTCCGGGTGCGCCGTCGTCGCAGCAGCGACCACGACCGCGTCGGCCGAGGCCAGCGCACCCTCGACCGAGGCGTGCTCGACTCCCAGCTTCTCGGCGAGAGCGACCGCCCGGCCGGCGTCGGCGTCGGCCACCACGAGGCGCGCGACCTCGGGGTGGTCCCGGACCACCTCGGCGTGCGCGGCTCCGATCCGCCCGGTGCCGATCAGGGCCACTCGCATGTCCGCACCCCTCGTCTGCCCGTTCCGCCGCGCCGCAGCCGGCCGCCCCGCAGTCTGTCCGGTGGGCGAGAGCCGGTCAACCTTTGTCCTGACATACGGTCGCCCCTGTGTCACCATCGCCGGAATGGCCGCCACCTCCGCACCGGGCGTGGCCGGCGACCTGGCCGCGCACCTGCGCGTCGACCGCACCAGCCCGGTCCCGCTGCACCAGCAGGTCGCGGCCCAGCTCGAGGGCCTCATCGTGGGCGGCCGGCTGCCGCCGGGGGCACGGCTCACCAACGAGGTCGAGCTGGCCGAGGTGCTGGGCATCTCCCGCCCGACGATGCGGACCGCGATCGCCGCCCTCGTCGACCGCGGCCTGCTGGTGCGCAAGCGCGGCGTCGGCACCCAGGTGGTCCGCGCGCAGCTGAGCCGGGCCCTCGAGCTGACCAGCCTGCACGACGACCTGCTGCGCGCAGGGCGGCGTCCGACGACGACGGTGCTGGGGCTGGCCGTCTCCGCCGCAGCCACCGACGTGGCCGACGCCCTCGGCGTCGCGGCGGGGACCGAGGTCACCACCCTGCGCCGGCTGCGGTGCGCCGACGGCGAGCCGATCGCGCTGATGACCAACCACCTGCCCGTCGGGCTGGTCACCCTGCACGTCGACGCCCTGGTCCTGCACGGGCTCTACGACCTGCTCCGCGCGGCCGGGGTGCGGATCCGGATCGCGGAGCAGTCGGTGGGCGCCGCCTCGGCCACCGCGGCGCAGGCGCGACAGCTCGGTGAGCGCCGGGGTGCGGCGCTGCTGACGATGACCCGCACGGCGTACGACGACGAGGGTCGCCCGGTCGAGCACGGCAACCACGTCTACCGCGGGTCGGCGTACCGCTTCGCCACGACCCTCGTGGAACGCTGACCCGGTGACGCATCGCCTGTTCGACATCACCGGGTGCACCGCACTGGTCACCGGCTCCAGCCGCGGGATCGGTCACGGCCTGGCCGAGGGCCTGCTCGAGGCCGGGTGCACCGTCGTGCTCAACGGGCACGACGAGCGGCGGCTCGAGGCGGCCCGCACCGAGCTCGCCGACCGGACCGGCGGCGCCGTGCACGCCGTCGCCTTCGACGTCACCGACCCGGGCTCCGTGGTCGCCGGGATCACCGCGGTGGAGGAGGTTGCGGGTCCGCTGGACATCCTGGTCAACAACGTCGGCGCCCAGCACCGCGCACCTCTGCTCGAGTTCCCCGACGAGGACTGGTACCGGTTGGTGCACACGAACCTGACGAGCGCCTTCCTTGTCGGTCGCGAGGTGGCGCGGCGGATGGTGCCCCGCGGCACCGGCCGGATCGTCAACATCGTCTCCCTGCAGAGCGAGGTCGCCCGCCCCGGGATCGCGCCGTACGCCGCGACGAAGGGCGCGCTGAAGATGCTGACCAAGGGCATGTGCGCCGACCTCGCGCCGGCCGGGATCCGGGTCAACGCGGTCGGCCCGGGCTACCTCGCCACCGAGCTCACCGCCGATCTGGTGGCCGACCCCGAGTTCGACGCCTGGGTGCGGGGCCGCACCCCGGCCGGCCGCTGGGGCGAGATCGGTGACCTGGTCGGCGCCGTGCTGTTCCTCTGCTCGCCGGCCGCGGACTTCGTCAACGGCCAGACCCTGTACGTCGACGGCGGCATGCTCGCCGTCCTCTAGGCCGACTCGTCGATGGAGGTGGCATGACCGCGTACCCGAGGTTCGACGTCCCCGGCCAGGTGGCGATGGTGACCGGAGCCGCTCGCGGCCTCGGCCGGGCAGTCGCGCTGGCGCTGGCCGACGCGGGCGCCGACGTTGCGCTCGGGCTGCGCGACGCGTCCGTCGACTCGGGGCTGGTCGCCGAGATCGAGGCGATGGGCCGACGCGTCCTGCCGCTGCAGTGCGAGGTGAGCGACATCGCCCAGGTCGGCGCTGCCGTCGACGCGGTGGTCGACCACTTCGGCCGGCTGGACATCCTGGTCAACAACGCCGGCATCGCGCCCGACAACCCGGCACTCGACGTTGTCGAGGACGACTTCGACCGCACCGTCGCCGTGAACGTCAAGGGCACGTTCTTCGCCAGCCAGGCGGCCGGGCGGGTGATGACCCGGCAGGGCAGCGGGCGCATCGTCAACATGGGTTCGCAGGCCGGGTCAGTGGCGCTGCCCGGCGAGAGCGTGTACTGCATGACCAAGGCGGCGATCGCGCACCTGACCACGTGCCTCGCTGTCGAGTGGGGACCGTACGGCGTCACGGTCAACTGCGTGGCGCCGACGTTCATCCGCACCGACGGCACCGCGCCGGCCCTGGCCGACCCGGCCTTCGAGGCCGACGTGGTCGAGCGGATCGCGGCACTGCACCGGATCGGCGAGCCGATGGACGTCGCCGGCGCCGTGCTCTACCTCTGCTCCCCGGCCGCGTCGCTCGTCACCGGGCACACCCTGCTCGTCGACGGGGGGTGGACCGCCCGCTGAACCGGCCCCCTGATCCGGCTCGGGACACCTGCCGGTGACGGTGACGACAACGGTTGCTGACCGCCAGGAAACCTCCCGTTCACATGCCCGGTGACCTCGGTCACGTCGCACGCTCAGCACCGGCGGTGTGACCTGAACGACACCGCCAAATCATGCGTGCGGGCACTCGAGGTGCCGAGACTTGAGGTGTCTGGCGAAGCCTCGTCAGGCCACCTCGCACCGAAGGCATGCCATGAGTGTCATCCGAACCGCCGCCATCACTCTCCGCTCCACGACGGCCCGTCAGCGCGCAGCTCGCAGCGAGCAGCGCCGGCTGGAGCGCGAGCTCTCGCACTACCGGAGCAGCGCCGAGCGCCAGGACCTCTACGCGATCCTCTCCCGGCACACCGCCGAGGAGATCGCCCCGATCGAGCGCATCCTCAACCGCCAGTCCCGCCCGGGCGGTCTCGCTTACCACCGCTAGCAGCTCGCACGGTCCAGCCGGTCGCCCGGCATGGTCCGTGACGCCGGCCCGGGCCACGGGGAACGCTCTCTGGCCCGGGCCGGCCGCTGTCGGCGGGGCGCCGCTCCGGTCCGAGCACCGACGACGGCGAAACGACCCGGACCACCTCGCTGTGGCGGCCGGCCGGACGTTGTGCCGTCGTCAGTGCCGCGGCGACACCGAGAGACGTCAAGCGTCGCAAGCGGTGGGCGTCAGGGTCCGGCCAGGCCGGCCTCGCGGGCCCGCACGATCGCCTGGGCCCGGTCGGCAGCCCCGATCTTGGTGAAGACGTTGGACACGTGGTTGCGCACCGTCTTGTCGGAGAGCACGAGTCGGCGGGCGATCTCGGTGTTGGAGGCGCCCGTCGCGATCAGCGTGAGCACCTCCTGCTCCCGGTCGGTGAGCATCGGGAACGTCCGGCCCGGTGCCGGCGGTCGGCGGCAAGCAGCCCGAGGACCCGCCCGGCGACGTCGTTGCCGAACACCGCCTCGCCGCCGGCGACCGCCCGAACCGCGGCGACGATCCGCTCGCCGGCAGCACCCTTGACCAGGTAGCCGCGGGCACCCGCCTGGACTGCCGCGTGCACCGACGCGTCGTCGTCGAGCATGGTGAGCACCAGCACCGCCGTGTCCGGCGCGGCCGCGGCCAGCGATCGCGTGGCCTCCACACCGTGCGTCCCGGTCATGTGCAGGTCCATCAGCACGACGTCCGCCCGCTCCTGCAGCGACACCGCGACCGCCTCGTCACCGTCGCCCGCCTCCCCGACGACCTCGATGCCGGCCTCCTCGGCCAGGATCCCCACCAGGCCGCGCCGGAAGACCGGATGGTCGTCGGCGACCACGACCCGGATCACCGGGGCACCTCTGTCGGCACCGGCAGCTCGGCTTCGACCCGGGTGCCGCGCCCCGGTGAGAAGGTGACGGTGCAGCGCCCGCCGAGCTCCTCGGCCCGTTCCCGCATCGACGTCAGCCCGGTGCCGGTTCGCTGCGGCGGGCTGCCGCTGCCGTCGTCATGCACGCAGAGGTGCAGCGCCCCGTCGACGTCGAGCGACACCGCGCAGGTCGTCGCGCCCGCGTGCCGGGCCGCGTTGGTCATCGCCTCGCTGACGATCCGGTACGCCGCCACCTCGACGGCCGGCGGCAGTGCGGGTAGCTGGGGCGCGGCATGCACGGACACGTGCAGACGGCCGCCGGACCTGCTCGTGAGCAGCTCACCCTGCCGGCGCAGGGCGCCGGCCAGGCCGGCGTCGTCCAGGGTGGGTGGCCGCAGGTCGGCGACGATCCGGCGGACCTCGTCGACGCATGCTGCGGTCTCGGCCCGCAGCTCGTCGAGGCGACGGTGCTGCCGCCGCGCCGGGCGACGTCGCGCGCTGCGGTCTCGAGGCTGAGCGAGATGCCGGCCAGTGCGGGGCCCAGGCCGTCGTGCAGGTCGCGGCGGATCCGCCGGCGCTCCTCCTCGCGGGAGGTCACCACCCGCTCGCGCGAGCGCCGCAGCTCCAGGGTGACCTGCACCCCGTGCGCCGCGACCCCGGCCTGCCGGGCGAAGGCGGTCAGCACCCGCGCGTCGGTCGGGGACAGGGAACGTTCGCCAGGCCGCAGGCCGACGACGAGCGTGCCCACGCGGTCGCCGGCGTGCACCAGCGGCAGCTCCTCGGTGTGGGCGGGGGCGGTGCCGGACCGGGAGGCCGGGTCGGTGTCGCCGGCCAGCCGCACCTCGGCGTACGGCAGCCGCAGGGCGGCGCGGACCGACTCGACGATCGCGGGCAGAACCTCGTCGGTGTCCAGCGCTCCGCCCAGCCGGTCGCCGAGCCGGCTCAGGGCGGCCAGCGGGTCGCGCCGGTCGCCGTACAGCATCCGGTCGACGGCCTGCTGTATCCGGCTGCGGGCACCGGCCAGCGCCAGCGCCACCCCGGCGGCGACAAGGGCCGGGCCGACGCCCGCGGTGGACCGCGCCCCGACCACGGCCGCGGCGGCGAAGTAGCTGCCGAGCGCGGCTGCGGTCAGCGCCGTGTAGACGACCGCCCGGGACAGCGCGACCTCGATGTCGAACAGGCCGTGCCGGACGATGCCGACGGCCAGTGCGGCGATGCTGGCGGCGTTGACCGCCAACGCCACCACGTCCGGCCACGGCCCGAACGCCGCGACGGCGGCAAGCAGCACCGCGGCGACGAACCAGGCGTACTGCTGGCGCGCCGGCCGGTCCGCCCGCCGCATCCGCAGCAGTACCGAGATCGTCGCCGTGGCGCCCAGGGCGACGACCGGAACGAACAGAGCCGCCGCGACGCCCATCTGCAGGCTGTCGCGCACGGGCAGGTCCAGCGGGTTGTCGACCGTCGCGAACCCGCTGTCGTCCACGGTCGTCTGGGTTGTGGCGGCCAGAACCATGATGGCCGGCACCGCGAGCAGCGCGCCGCGAGCGGGCCACCGCCACCGTGGCGAGGGCAGCTCGCCGTGCGGGAACAGCACCGGCAGCGCGGCGATGAGCACCAGGAAGCCCGGCAGCCACAGGACGGCAGCGGCCACGACGGCGGGTGTCGCCGCCGGCAGGCTGCCTGGGTCGGTGTCCACGGCGTAGGTGGCGTACTCCAGGGCCACCGAGCTGACGGCAGCGGACAGGCCGCCCACGGACATCAGCACGCCGAGCAGGTTGGCCGGCTGCGCCCGCAGCACCAGCGCCCCGACCAGCGCCAGGCTGAGCCCGCCGAGCCAGGTGCTGGCCTGGTTGCCGGCGACGAACCGCTCGACGCTGCTGCCGTTGGCGCCCGCCAGCGCAACGGTGGCCGCGGAGAGCGCGCCGCCGGCCCCCGCCACCAGGACGGGGGCCGACCGGAGCGCGCGGGCGGCGGCCACGCGGTCATTCTCCGCCGCGGCGACGGATCCGACGAGGTGTTCGGACATACCCCGTGACGACCGCCCAGGCGAGCACGAGGCCGGCGGCCAGCGCAGCCCCGTGCCCGAGCCGACCGAGCCCGGCGACGAGGTCGAGCCCGACGAAGGCGACGCTGAGCAGGACGGCGATCCGCGGCACGTACGGCGACCGCCACAGCGCCACGTCCATCGCTACGGTTCCGACCAGCGCGCCGCCGAGGAACATCACGAACAGCACGGCGCCGGGCAGCCCGGCGTCGGTGACGTCGAGGATCGCCTTCGCGGCCGGGCGGTCGCCGCTCCCCAGCGCCCACCGGGCGGCCAGCTCCACACCGTGGATCGCGGCGAGGCCGGCCATCGCGCCGGTCAGGGCCACGACCGCGGCACCGGTGAGCCGGCGGGAGTGCGAGCGGGCGAGCCTGGCCATCACGAGGAACCCGCCGACGAGGAAGGGGATCGCGAGCAGGCCGGCTGCCTGGGACCAGTCCATCCGGTCCGGGTGTGCCACCCACCAGTCGAGCCGAGCCGCGGTCTCCTTCTGCGGCGGCTCGCAGACGAACTCGACGACCTGCAGGGCGGCGCCGGTCACGAGCAGGGTCGCGGCGACCCAACGGCCGGCGCCGGTGATGGGTGCGACGTGGGGGTCCGGAGTGCTGTTCGCGGTGTGGTTGTCGACGACGACGGTCACGGTGTCCTCCTGGGGGCGAGGTGGTGCTGACACGACGAGGGTCGCCGCGGTCGCGTCCCGGGCGCACGGGAGGACGGTCCTGACTTCCGGCCGGGACGTGCGGCCGCGGTCCGCCGGCGCAGGGGAGGTCGCGTCGACGCGGCGGTCAGGAAGGCCGGCGGCGACTCGCGGCGGTCAGGAGCGGGCCGGGCTGTCCTCGTCCACGCGGACGCCGTCGGTTGCCGCCGTGGTGCCGGCGCGGGGCGCGTCGGTGCGGTCGTCCCACGGCGGGACGACGTCCTCGGCCGGCGCGCAGATCGTCCGGCAGTCGGCGATGACGTCGGTGAGCAGTCGGCGCAGGACGGCGTCCGGGTCGGTGACCCCGGACTCGGCGATGGCATGCACGGCGAGGCCGACCGTGTGGGGCGCCGCCCACCGGCGGAAACCCCGCACGGACACCCCGGTACGGCGGACGAAGTGGTGCCCCCACGTCGCGGCCTGGGGCGCCGCGTCGAGCGCGCCGACGCTGGCGCGCTCGAGGTCGCCGACAAGCCGGCCGTCGAGCTCGGCCAGGACGCAGTCAGCGGTGAGCACCGCGACGGCCAGGGCGTTCTGCCGTTCGGCCGACGCGAGCGGCAGGGCGACGGTGGCGCAGCGGTGGGCGATGCGTGCGTCCATCCGCGGATCGTCGCCGGCGAGGCCGACGACCGAGGGGATGTACGTCGTGAGCTCGTGGCGGTGGTCGTCGCTGGTGTGGTCGTTCACGAGCCGCGCGAGCTCGCCGAGCAGCGGATGGGTGCACCTCGGGTGGTCGCTCCACCGTTCGCCGGCCAGGACCGAGGCCATCTCCATGAAGCACGCGCCCTTGCGCTGGCTGCGGTGCTTGCCCCGCGACAGGATCGGGATGCCGTCCGGCGGCGCTGCGGTACGGAGCATGGTCGTCTCCCTGGTGACGTCCGACTCTGTCGCCAGTGTGCGCCTCCCGCGGGTGTGATCACCACCCCTACCGATGGCCCGCGGGAGCCGGCCGCTGGCGCCTCGAGGGCTCAGTCGCGGCTGGGCCCGTCGGAGCCTTCCGCGGCCGCCACCCGGGTCGGCCAGCGGTCGAACTCGAGATGGTGGCGACACCGCCGCCGGCATCCCGGCCGCCGTCGCCGGGTTGTCAGTCCTCCTCGCTCCAGGTGGCCCCGAGGTTCGGCAGCACCGACGTGACCCGAAGCTCGGGTCGCAGCGCCCGGCCGCCGGTGTCCGAGCTCAGCACGGCGTAGCCGTAGGCGGTCCGATGCCACCAGATCAGGCGGTCGTCCGCGGTCCAGCCCATCAACCTGTCGTTGGCCGGTCGGGTCAGCACGTCTGTGGCATTCCCGTCGGTCGAGTCCAGGACGAGCCACCGACGCTGCCCTCCCGACGTGGACGCCGGAGCGCTCATGACGAAGTGAGACAGGTCCGGTGCGGCCGCCCACCCATGGGCCAGAACGACGTCTTCGTGCACGAAGACTCCGCGGTCAGCCCGTGGACTCGGCACGAGGTCGACGCGGGTGGCTCCCTTGCCGTCCAGCACGAGCAGGCCCGACCCGTCGTCGCTCCACACCGCCGGTACCAGGGCACCGGACGCAGCGGTGGTGGTCACCGCCAGAGATGTCGGCGGGGTCCCGTCGAGAGGCACCAGGCGGAGCTCGATGGCGTCTACCTGGTTGTCCGCGGCGTACGCCAACGTGCGGCCGTCGGGCGACACGGAGACCTGGTGGTGCTGCTTGTCGGCGAGGTCGAGCTCCGTGACGGCGCGGTCGGCGCCGCGCACCAGCGTCGCCCGCCCGGGTCCGCCGAAGGACAGCACCGTCCCGCGGGCGGACAAGGTCGGCAGCGCTCCCGGGAGCGACTCGGTCGTGACGGGAACGTGGGCCGCTCGTCCTCCGGCAGTCACCAGCCAGGTGTCGCCGGTGTCCACGTCCGTCACGGCCAGCGCCGCCCGGTCCAGGCCTTCCGCGGATGTCGCGGGCAGGTCGACGGCCGGGACCGTCGAGCGACTCGCGGGAGGCGCGGCCGTCGGCTCTGACGGCGCCGACAGCAGCGCGGCCACCACCGCGACAGCCACCACGGGAGCGGCGACCGCCGCCACCCGCCGCCGCCGACGGAGCACCTGTCGGCGAGCACCCACCCGCGCGCCGAGGTCGACGACTCTCACGTCATCGGCGACGCGCTGCAGGGCGCTTCGCAGCTGCTGGTCGGTCATGGGGTCGCCTCCTCCGAGGCCATCAGTTCGGGTACGACTCGGCGCAGGTGCGACAGTCCTCGGGCGTTCTGGCTGCGGACGGTGCCGACCGAGCACCCGAGCAGCCTGGCCGCTTCACTCTCGGAGCGGTCGTCGAAGTGGCGCAGCACGATCACCGCACGCTGGCGGGGGGGCAGCTCCTGCAACGCGACGCGCAGCGTCTCGGTCAGCGCAATGGCGTCGGCGAGGTCCGGGCTCGCCGTGCGCCGCGGCTCCGGCAGGTCGGCCGTCAGGACCTCGACGACCTTGCGCCGCCGCCACCACGAGACATGCTCCCGGTAGAGCACGGTGCGGACGTACGGCTCCGGGTCGCCGCCGGACACCAGGCGGGACCAGCGCATGCTGGCCTTCACCAGGGCTGACTGCACCAGGTCCTCGGCCAGGTGCTGGTCACCGGTCAGCAGGAAGGCCGACCGCAGCAGGGCACCGGTCCGCGCGGCTACGAAGGCGTCGAACGAGCCGTCGTCCTCCACCGCACCTGCCTCCTCCGTCCGCGCGCACCTCGCAGTCCACCGCTCACACCGCGTCACCGGCCCAGCAGGGTGGCGGATCCATGTCAGCGCATCCGTGCCGCCTGCGCCAGCCGAGGATCTGCCGCGCCCGGTGAGGGGACGCGACGACCCGTCAGGGGCAGTACGCCGCGGCAAGGTCGGCGGTCATGAAGGGGTGCGGTCCGCGCTGGTCCACGACGTTGCCTTCGGCGTCGAACAGGACCCAACCGGCGTCCAGGATGCGCACGCCGCCCTTGGGGCCGATCAGCTGGACGGGCTTCCCGACCACCCGGCGGCTCCCGTCCGGTGCCGTGAAGCTGGTGCCCGCCCCTTTCTCGACCGGCAGCCGGGGATCGGCGGGAACGAAGGTGCGCTCGACGTGGAGCGTCACCGAGCCGTCCGGGAACTTCTTGCGGGTCCACTTCTCGGTCAGCGTGGTGTCGGTCACGATGCCGCACAGGTCGAGAATGAAGTCGTCCGCGAAGGTCTCGGTCCCGCCACCTTTCGTGATGACCGGGCCGCCCCCCTTGGCTGCCGCGGGGTTCCCTCCGCACACGAGCGCTGCTCCCAGCAGCGCCACCGTCATGATCCCGGCACGACTTCGCATCTCTGGCACCTCTCTGCCCGAGGGAACGGCTGGTGGGTGCTGCGTGGCGCTCCCTACCGCTGAACACGCCTGCAGGTGGGGCTGTCTATGTCAGCGCGGTGCGATCCGCCGGCCCGGCAGCGCGCTACCGGTCCGTCCGGGAGTCCGGGTGGCTCCGGCTGCACGCGTGCCGAGGATCATGCTGTCCGTGCGCCCACGGGTTGATCCGGCGCCGGAGAGGGAGGACGTCAGCATGCCCGACGAGGAACGAGCCGGCGTTCGGCTGACCAACCTCGACCAGCCGCTGTCCGCCGACGCCGGCACCACCAAGGGCGACCTGGTCGACTACCTGGACGCTGTGGCGGACCGGCTCGTGCCCGTTCTCGCCAGGCGTGCCTTGAGCGTCGTCCGGGTGCGGCCAGGGCAGGCGCCGTTCATGCAGAAGAACCTGCCCTCCTACGCCCCGGCGTCGATCCGGACCCTCGACGTCGCGACGCAGGACGGGAAGCGGGTGGTCCACTACCCCGTCTGCGACGACCGCGAGACCCTGCTGTGGTTCGCCAACCAGCGGGCGGTCGAGTACCACCCGACGCTGTTCCGGGAGCGTGCGGCCGACGCGCCCACGCACCTGGTCGTCGACCTGGACCCGCCCGAGGGACCTGACGCCTTCACCCGCGCCGTGCAGGCCGCGCTCCTGGTCCGGCAGGTGCTCAGCGAGGCGGGGATGACGGCACTGGTCAAGACCAGCGGCGCCAAGGGGGTGCACGCCGTCGTACCGCTGGCGCCGGGCCGGTCCGCGACCGACGTGGCGGCAGCCACCCGCGCTGTCGCGGCCCGCGCCGAGCGGCTCGACCCGGCGCTGACGACGACCGCGTTCGTGGTCGAGGAGCGCGCCGGCAAGGTGTTCCTCGACGCCACCAGGGCGGGTGGGGCGACCGTGGTGGCTGCCTACAGCCCGCGGGTGCGGCCCGGGGTACCGGTCTCGTTCCCGGTGGCCTGGGACGACCTCGCCGACGTGTCACCGGACGACTTCACCATCGCGACGGTCCCCGGGCTGCTGGGCGACGGCGACCCCTGGACCGCCCTGATGCCGCCGGCTCAGGTCCTCGACGCCGGGCTGGTCGAGGAAGGGCACACGATCCCGGTCGCCCGGGTGGCGGCGATGCACGCCGGCAAGCGGCGCGCCCGCGAGGCACGGCAGGCGGCGGAGCCGGACCGCTGACGACGATGGCGTCAGCCGGGGCAGCGGCAGGGCGAATCGCCGCACCGCGGGCACCCCGCGCTGTACCGGCCGACCGCCTCCTCGAGCGAGATGTCCAGCTGGTTGGCCAACGACGCCAGCCAGGCCAGCGTGTCGCCGAGCTCGTGCACCTGCTCGTCCCGGCTGCCCTTGCGGACGGCCTTGGCCAGCTCGCCCATCTCCTCGGCCAGCCACGCGACCGTGGCGGGGATGCCGCGAGCGCGGTCGCGTGCGCCGTACGTGCGCTCCATCAGGCGTTGCAGGTCGGCCAGGTCTGCCATGAGTCCCCCTGTGTGCTGTGGGCGCGGCGGTCGACCAGAGTCTCTCCCGGCCTGGAGTCGACGCATGGCCGAGATGAGCATGAACAAGGCGATCCACGGGGCGTTCCGACGGGACCTGGACAGGTTCATCACTGCTCTGAACACCTTCAGGCCGGGTGACACGGCGCGGGCTCGCCGGCTGGCCACCGCGTGGGCGAACTTCGACGACCAGCTGACCTACCACCATGAGGGCGAGCACACCATCGCCTGGCCGGCGCTCGAGTCGATCGGCGTGAGCACGGACCTGCTCGCGACGATGGACGCCGAGCACGACGCGATGGCCGCCGCCCTGGCCGGGACGCGCACCGCGATGGCCGCGCTCACCCGGACCGCCGGCGCCGAGGAGGCCGCCGCAGCGCTGGCAGCCATGCAGCAGCTGACGGCGGTCACCGTCTCCCACCTCGACCACGAGGAGGCGGAGATCGAGGACGTCTACCTGGCCAAGCGGGACACGCCCGAGATGAAGGCGATGGGCAGGGCGTTCGGACGGGTCAGCCCGGCCAGGGGCGGCCGGTTCTTCTCCTGGCTGCTCGACGGGGCCACGCCGGAGGAGCGGGCCGCCGTCACGCGGGAGGTCCCCGGCCCGGTGCTGACCCTGGTCGGAGGGATCTTCGGGCGCGGCTACCGCAGGGACATCGCGACGGTATGGAGCGCCTGAGAGCGCAGCCACCGGTCGATCGCGCCGCTCAGTCGAGCTCGCCGTGCAGGCGCTCCCGGAGACCGGTCGCCCGGGCCGCCGGATGCCCGACCGCCCCGACCAGCGCCTCGGCCGACCCGATCACCCGCACGTGGGTCGTGGCCCGGGTGACAGCGGTGTAGAGCGTCTCGCGGGTGCCGAGCGGCGAGCCCGCGGCCGGTAGCAGCACGGTGATCCGGGCGAACTGGCTGCCCTGGCTGCGGTGCACGGTCATCGCGTGCAGCGACCGCACCGCGCCCAGGCGCACCAGCGACACCATGATCGGCGCCCCGCCGCGGCCGAACGCCGCGATCAGGCCGCCGTGCCCGTCGTCGACCACCACGCCGGTGTCGCCGTTGTACAGCCCGATCTCGTAGTCGTTGGCGGTGACCAGCAGCGGCTCCCCGGCGTACCGGCCGTCGGCGCGGGCGGCAACCGGATGTGCGTCGGCGACCCACCGGGCCGCGAGCGCGCCCCAGTGCGCCACGCCTCGCGGCCCGCGGCGGTGCGCGCACAGCAGCCGGTGCCGGTCCAGCGCAGTGAGCGCGGCGGCGGCGTCCCCCCGCTCGGCGGCCTCGAGCAGCGGGGTGCCGCCGGACACGACGTCGGCACGAACCGCGTCCAGCTGGGGCACCGACAGGACGGCGTCGTCGTCGACCTCGACGAGCTCGACCTCGCCGTTGCCGTCCGCGCGGAGCACCTCGAGCGCGTCCGCACCGCGGCCCTCCTGCACCGCCGCGGCGAGCCGGGCGATGCCGCTGGTCGCCGGGAACCGCCGGTTCGTCGTCAGTGCGGCGACGCCGTCGCGGATGCGCGCGGCCGGCGACTCCGGGACCTCGGTGACGTCCGCGGCCGGCACCGCGGTGCGCAGCGCCGCGGCGAAGCCCGCGGTGCGCCGCCCGAGGGTGGCCCGGTCGACCAGGTCACCGAGCACCGCACCGGCCTCGACCGACGCGAGCTGGTCCGGGTCGCCGACCAGGACCAGCCGGGTCGTCGGCCGCAGCGCCTCGAGCAGCCGGGCCATCATCGTCAGCGACACCATCGACGCCTCGTCGACGACGACAACCTCGACCGGGAGCCGGTTGGTGCGGTCGTGCCGGAACCTGCTGCGCGCCCCCGGCCGCCAGCCGAGCAGCCGGTGCAGTGTCGTGGCCGGCAGCTCGCCGAGACGCGCCCGGTCCGCCGGGTCGAGGTCGGCCGTCGAGGAGCGCACGGCCTCCTCCAGCCGGGCCGCCGCCTTGCCGGTGGGCGCGGCCAGCGCGACCCGCCACTCCGGGTGCTGCTCGCGCAGCAGCGCGAGCAGCCTGCTGACGGTCGTGGTCTTGCCGGTGCCCGGCCCGCCGGCGAGCACGCTCACCCGCGACAGCGCGCAGCACGCCGCCGCCACCCGCTGGTCGTCGTCGACACTGCGGAACAGCCGCTGCAGCCCGGTCGCGAGGACGGCCGCGTCGAGGTCGTCCGGCCGCGACGCGCACCGCTCGCGCAGCTCGGCGGCGACCTGCTCCTCCTGGTCCCAGTACCGCGCCAGCCAGAGCCGCGACCCGGCCATCCGCAGCGGGCCGGTGCGGACGGCGTTGCCGACCAGCGGGCTCCCGGCGCAGCGCGCGACCCAGTCGGCCGGCCAGTCCAGGGCCACCTCGGCCGTGAGGGCCTCGGCGTCCTCGTCGACGTCCGGGCTGGTGGTCTGCTCCGCCGTGTCGAGGTCGACGACGACCGAGCCGTGCCGGGTCGAGCGGACCACCAGCGCGGCGGCGAGCAGCACGGCGTCGTCGGCCTCGCCGCCGATGGCGCCGAGCCGGCGGCCGACGTGCACGTCGGCGGCGGTCAGGATGCCGGCCCGGTTGAAGCCCGCCAGCAGCCCGTCGGCGCGCAGCGCCAGGGTCGCGTCGTGGGCCGCGGTCACGACGCCCCGGCCAGCAGGTCGGAGCACCCGGTGACCAGCCCGGTCGGCGGCCGCCACGAGAAGACTCCCGGTGCGCCGCCGTCGACGCCGACCACGTCCGGCCCGGACATGCCGCGGAGGAACAGGTACAGGACCCCGCCGAGGTGCACGTCCGGGTCGTAGCCCGGCTGCCGCCAGCGCAGGTAGCGGTGCAGCGCCACGCCGTAGAGCAGCGCCTGCAGCGGGTAGTGCGCCTCGACCATCGCCGTCTCCAGCGCGGCCGGCCGGTAGTGCCAGGCGGTCAGCGGCTCGTCCGGGCCGGCCAGCCTGTTGGTCTTGTAGTCGACGACGAGGTAGCCCGGCCGGGAGCGGTCACCGACCCGCAGGACGGCGTCGATGCTGCCCGTGAGGTAGCCGCGCAGCGGCACGTCCGGCAGCGCGGCCAGCGCATCGGCGTACGACGACAGCAGCCCGGTCGGGCAGTGCGCCCGCCACAGGGGCACGAGGTCCGCCAGCACCACAGCGGCGGTCGACGGCCCGTCCCCGCCGGCCAGCGGCAGCTCGAAGTCCAGCTCGGGTAGCCGGTCCGCGCCGCCGATGTCGCGCAGCGCGGCGCCGCCTGCGAGCTCACCGAGCGGGGTGGCCAGCGCGGTCAGCAGCCCGGCGGTCAGGGTCCGGGGGTCGAGGTCGGGTGCGTAGCGCGCGACCTGGCCGGTGACGGTGGCGGCCACGGCCGCGTCGTCGGCCGGGTCGCCGACCTGCTCGAGCACGGTGTGCACCAGTGTGCCGAAGGCCGCGCCGCCGGCCAGCGTGTCCCACCGGGACGGGAGCGCCCGCAAGGCGTCGTCGCCGGACGACGTGCCGGCCGGCACGTCCTCGAGGTCGGTCTCGTCGTCCTTCTGGCCGACCTCCGGCTCGCTGCCGAGGCGCTGCTCGTGCGCTGTCGAGGTGAGCGCGCTGTAGGACGTGCGCCGCCAGCCGGTGTCGAGTGCGCGGGTGAACGCGGCGAGCCGGAGGTCCGGCGCCGGCTCGACGTCCGGTGACCACACCTCCGGCGGCCGCGAACGCACCACCTCGACGCCGAGACCGCCGCCGCTGCGGTCGGCCCGGGTGCGGAACGCGGCCACCGCAGTCGCGTCGTCCGGCACAGCGATCGAGAGCGGTGCGACGACGGCGCCGTCGTCGTGCATCAGCAGCCGGTGCAGCGGCGAGGTCGGGGTGTTGTACGACGGCGCCCACCAGAGCAGCAGGTGCGACTGTGCGCGGGTCAGCGCGACGTAGGTGAGCCGCAGCTCGTCGTCGATCTCCTCCTGCTTGTGCTGCGCCACGTGCGCGCGCCAGTCGGGGCTGCCGGGCCCGCCGACGTCGCGCACGCGCTTGTCGTGCTCGTCGTGGAAGACCGCAGTCGCCGGGTCGTCCCGCTTCCAGTTGTCCCAGCCGAACGGGACCAGCACGACCGGGAACTCCAGGCCCTTGCTGGTGTGCACGGTGATGACCTGCACCGCGGCGGCGTCGGTCTCCAGCCGCCGGCTGCGCTCCTGGCCGCCCTCGCGGCCGGCCTCCTCGCGGCGCCGACGCAGCCACACCAGCAGCGCGGTCAGCCCGAGCTGACCCTCAAGGGTGGCCTCGTGCATGACCTGGGCGATGTGCCGCAGGTCGGTGAGCAGCCGCTCACCGCCCACCTGGCCGAGGATCCGCGGCTGCAGGGCCAGGTCGAGCGAGACCGCCTCGAACATCGCCGCGACGCCGCGTTCCCCGAGCACCGCGCCCCAGACGCGCAGCTTGAGCGCAAGGTCGTCGGCGAAGGCGTCGCCGCGCGTGTCCAGCCCGGCCGCGTCCAGTCCGACGAAGCAGGTGAGTGCGACCCGGCGTACCCGGGTGGTGCGGTGCGGCTGCTCCAGCGCCTCGAGCAGCCGCTGCCACTCCGCTGCCGCGGGGGTGGCGAAGACCGAGGTCTTCCCGGTGAGCACCACGGGGACGCCGGCGGCCTGCAGCGCGGCCTGCACCAGCAGCGCCTGGCTGTTCTGGCGCACCAGCACGGCGATGTCGCCCGGGCGCACCGGCCGCTCCCCGCTGCCGTCGCGCGGGCGCAGCGCGGTGCCGCCGTCGAGCAGGCGGACGACCTGGTCGGCCAGGTCGCGGGCGACCAGGTCGCGGGCCGGTCCGGTCGACAGGGTGCCGCTCTTGGTGACGGGCAGCCCGGCCCGCGGCACCACCCGCAGCTGCACCGGGACCGTGGCGCGGACCAGCCGGTCGGTGTGCGAGGCCCCGACGGGCAGCACCTGGATCCGCGGGTCGCCGAGAGCGGCGCCGCCGAGGACGGCGGCCAGCCCGTCCAGCAGCGCCGCGTCGCTGCGGTGGTTGGTCGGCAGGGTGCGCACCACGGACGCCGACTGCTTGGCCTCGAGGTAGGCGTGCACGTCGGCGCCGCGGAAGCCATAGATGGCCTGCTTGGGGTCGCCGATGAGCACGAGGGTGCGGTGGCCGTGGAACGCCTCGCGCAGGATCGTCCACTGCACCGGGTCGGTGTCCTGGAACTCGTCGACCAGCACCACCCGGTACCGCGCCCGCAGCCGCGCGCGGGCGACCGGCCCCGACGCAGGGTCGGTCAGGGTGGCGGCCAGCCGGAGCAGCATGTCGTCGTAGTCGATGAGCTGTTGCCGGCGCTTGCGCCGGTCCACCTCGGTGCGGACCGCTGCGGCGATCCGGGCCCGCTGACCGGGCCTGCCGTCGACTGTCGGGTCGGGCAGAAGCTCGGTGGCGGGGTCGGTGGCGGCCGCCGTCGCCAGGGCGAGGAACTCGCTGCGGGTCAGGTCCGGCGGGTCCGCGGCCGCGGTCCCCCACTTGCGCAGGTAGAGGTCGTCGGCCACCTCGGCGACCAGGTCGCTGAGGTTCTCGACCAGCACCGCGCCGGTGTCGTGGTCGCCCGCGGTACCCAGCGCCAGCAGCACCTGCTGGCAGAAGCCGTGGGTCGTGGTGACGGTGGCGGCGTCGAAGACGGTGAGTGCCTGCTCCAGCCGCCGCCTCCGTACGGCGACCTCGGCCGGGTCCGCGTCGGCGAGCAGCGCGAGCACCGGGTCGTCGTCAGCGTCGATCGACGCCGGGTCGGCCAGGCCGTCCCGGGCGCTGACCAGTCGCTCCCGCACCCGCTCCCGTAGCTCCCGGGTCGACTCGCGACTGAAGCTGACGACCAGCAGCTCCTCCATCGCGGCGACGCCCTCGGCGACGTAGCGGGCCACGAGGTTGGCGATGGTGAACGTCTTGCCGGTGCCGGCGCTGGCCTCGAGCACGGTGGTGCCCCCGGGCAGCGGCCCGAGCAGGTCGAACGGCTCCGGCCCGGCCTCGACGGCGGTCACGCCCGCAGCATCCGGCGAGCCGTGGACAGATCCCGGTGAGCGACAAGCACGATCGGACGACGTCCCTTCCCCGCAGCAACCTTCGGACACGCTACTGCGGGGGCAGGACACCGGCTCCGTGGGTCAACCCTTGTGCCGTCCCGCGCTGGTGCGCTCGCAGGCGATCCCGTCCTTGTCGTGGTCGAGCCCGGCGTTGGCCCGGTAGACCGGATTGTCGACGACCACCGCGCCGTGCTTCTTCTTCCCCGTGTTCGTCGCGCCGGCGAGGCTCACGCCGTTCGGGTAGGTGCCGCGCAGGTCGGCGCACCTCGGGAAGACGGTCGCCGCCGCGGGCGCTGGTGCTGCCGAGAAGGTCGGCGACGGCAAGAGGGATTCGACCATCTGGTGACCCTGGGAGCTCCACCACGCGAAGAGCGAAGGGGCCAGGACCAGGAGCCCGGCTACGACGGCGAGCTTGACCACCGCTTGCCGCAGGAGCGCTCTGCGCTTGGCGGCCAGCAGCCGTTGTCGCGCCGACGGCTCGCGCGGTGGCCGGCGACCGGAGGTAGTGCTCGGTCGATGTGGTGTCGGGACTGCCGCGGACGGCAACCCGGGCCGCAGCTGAGCTGCGATCCCCAGCACGTCCCCGGGCGAGAGGTGGGCGGGCAGTCCGATGGCCCAGCGGACCAGGTCACTGTGATCGAGCACCGTCACGCCGCGGCACGGCCGGACCTCGCCGATGCCCGAGTCCGCGAGGGCGATGACCGGGATGATGTGCAGCGCCCAGGGCAGCTGCAGGAGCGCGCCGACGTCCTCGCCGGCCTTGATGACCGCGGCGACCTCGCGGTCGCGCTTGTACCCGTTCTGGCGCAGGGTGCCGTGGTGGACCGTGACGGTGCCGGACCAGTTCTTGGCGTCCACCACCAGGATCCCCGGCGGGCCGATCGCGACGTGGTCGATGTTGGCGCGCCTGCGGCCCGGCCAGCGCACGTCGTGCAGGACGTCGAAGCCGTGGGGACGTAGCGCCTCGAGCTGGGCGCCGACCGCCTGCTCGCCGGCCTGCCCGCGGCCCCACATCTCGGCCGAGCGCTCGAGCCGGTCGGCGCCAGCGATGAGGTCGCGTGCTTGCGTGCGCATGTCCTGCGCCCGGCTGCGCCGTCGCTGCGCTTGCTGCCCCACTGATTCGCCCGGTTGCATGCCGTGCCCCGTATCTCCGCCCTACCGGGTCGTGTCGGCCGGCCGGGTGCCGGTCTTGAGCTCGGCCTGCTCCGCGGCCTGTTGCCGGGGAGAGGCGAGATCCGGTCGAGGGTGAGCTGCCCGCCAAACCCGGACCATCTCCGAACAGACTCTTGACTTCCTAACACCGTTAGGACATTCTCGGGTCATGAGTGCGGAGCCAGTCGTCCCGGACCGTCGCCAGCGCCGACGGCTGGAGACGATGGAGGAGGTCCTCGAGCACGCGGCCGAGATCATGGCCGAGCAGGGCGTCGCCGGGCTGTCCGTGGGCGAGGTGGCCCGCCGGATGGGCATCCGCCCCCCGTCGCTGTACGTCTACTTCCCGTCGAAGAGCGCGCTCTACGACGCCCTGTTCGAGCGCGGCGCCCGCATGATCCTCGACCGTTTCCGGGCGGAGGCGGATTCCCCCGACGTCTCGGGGCGATCGCTCGCCGAGGTGCTGCTGCAGTCGGCGGAGTCCTTCGTGGGCTGGTCGATCCAGCACCCGGCCTACACCCAGCTGCTGTTCTGGCGACCGGTGCCCGGCTTCACGCCGTCGGCCGAGGCCTATGCGCCCGCGGTCGAGCTGGTGCAGCTCAGCCACGACTGGTTCACCGGCCTGCAGCAGCGCGGGCTGATCCGCGCCGACGCGGACATCGACCACGTGCACCGGGACTGGACCGTGCTCACCGCGGGCGTCGTCAGCCAGCAGATGTCCAACGCGCCGGGCGAGTCGCTGGCCACCGGCCGGTTCGCCGCGGCGCTGCCCGACCTCGTGACCATGTTCGCCCGCCACTACGGCACCGACACCGACGTCGGCACCGACGTCGCAACCCGTCCATCGACACCCGCTACGAAGGGGGCACGCCGTGTCCGCAACCGTTGACCAGATCGCCGACCGGATCTACCGGATCTCCACGTTCGTCCCCGACCTCGGGCCGACCGGCTTCACGTTCAACCAGTTCCTCGTCGAGGCCGAGGAGCCGCTGCTGTACCACACCGGGATGCGGCAGCTGTTCCCCGACGTGCGCGAGGCGATCGAGCGGGTCATTCCGGTCGAGCGGCTGCGCTGGATCGCGTTCGCGCACCTGGAGGCCGACGAGTGCGGCGCGGTGGACGAGTTCCTCGAGGTGGCCCCGCACGCCCAGGTCGCCCACGGCGCGCTCGGCGTGACCCTGTCGTTGCAGGACCAGCTGCCCCGTGCGCCACGAGCGCTCGAGGACGGCGAGGTGATCGACCTCGGCGGCGCCTCCCTCGCGCGGCGCGTGGTCGAGATCGCCACGCCGCACGTGCCGCACAACTGGGAGTCGCACATGTTCTTCGAGCAGGAGACCGGGACGCTGTTCCTCGGCGACCTGCTGACCACGCTCGGCAACGGCCCGGCCATCACCAGCCACGACCTGGTCGAGGGCGCGATCGCGGCCGAGGACCTGTTCCACCAGACCTCGCTCGGCCCGGCCGTCCCCGCGACCTACCGCCGGCTCGCGGACCTGAACCCCACCCGGCTCGCGATCATGCACGGCTCGTCGTACGACGGCGACTGCGCGGCGCTGCTGCGCGCGATGGCCGACGTGTACGAGCAGCGCTACGGCTGCGGCACGGTGAACCTGCCCGGCCAGGCGCTGCCCGCGCACGACTCCCCGGTCGGCGCGCCGTCGTGATCACCACCGCCGCCGTGACCGCCGCCTCGTCCCCGCGGACGCCGGCGCTCCCACGGGACGTGGCGATGCGGGTGGCCGCCCACGAGTACGACCGGTTCGTCGCCCAGCTGCGCGAGCTCTCGCCGGAGGACTGGTCGAGGCCGACCGTCTGTTCCGGGTGGGACGTGCACGCGATGGCGTGTCACGTCCTCGGCATGGCGGAGTTCGCTGCGTCCGTTCCCGAGCAGGTGCGGCAGTCGCGCGCTGCCCGCAAGGCGGGCGGGCTGTTCATCGACGCGCTGACCGCGGTGCAGGTCGACAAGCACGTCGCCCGCCCGCCGGCCGACGTCGTGGCGCGGCTGGCCGCCGTGGGGCCGCGGGCCGCGGCCGGACGGCGCCGGACCCCGTCGCTGCTGCGGCGGTTCCCGCTCGGCGACCAGCCGGTCGAGGAGACCGGCACGCAGACCGAGAAGTGGACCCTCGGCTACCTGACCGACGTGATCCTCACCCGAGACACCTGGATGCACCGCAGCGACATCGCGGCGGCGACCGGCCGGGCCATGACGCTCACGGCGGAGCACGACGGCGTCCTCGTCGCGGACATCGCCGCCGAGTGGGCCGGCCGGCACGGCCGGCCGTGCACCCTCAGCCTGACCGGGCCCGCCGGTGGCAGCTGGACGTTCGGAGGCCCCGGGGCCGACGGCGAGCGACGGGCGCTCGAGCTGGACGCTGTCGACTTCAGCCGCATCCTCGCCGGGCGCGGCACGGGAGACGGGTTGCTCACGACCCGCGTGCCGTTCTGACAGCGGTGTCGCTGGTGCCGCGCACGCGAGGCACGACCGTCAGCCCGAGCTGAGTCGGATCGGCTCACCCGGCGGTCATGGCTGGGTCCGCGAGCGTCCTGCGGACGCCCGGTCGGACGACCGCTCCTCCCCGGTCCTGGCCGCCCTTGCGCGAGCGGCCTGGCGGACCAGGTGGTCGCGCTCGGCGACGTTCGTGGCCCGGCGGGCGGCTTCGGCGTACGCCGTGGCGGCGGCGGGCAGGTCGCCGGCCAGCTCGTGCAGGTGGCCGCGGACGGCGTGCCAGCGGTGCCGCTCGCCGATCACGTCACGCAGCCGGTCGGTCTCGCGCAGCCCGGCAGCGGCGCCACTGACGTGGCCGACAGCTACGGCGCGCCCGAGCACCGCGGCGGGGTCCTGGTGCACCGGGTCCTCGGTGAGAGCGACGAGGTCGTCGTACCAGGCGAGGACCTGCGGCCAGTCGGTCTCCTCCGCGGTTGACGCGTCGTCGTGCAGTGCGGCGATGGCGGCCTCGACCTGGTAGCGGCCGACGCGCTGGACGGCCATGGCCGACTGCAGGACGCGCACGCCCTCGGCGATCTCGCGGGTGTCCCACCGGCCGCGGTCCTGCCGGTCGAGGGTGACGATCCGGCCCTCGGGGTCGAGCCGCGCCGGGAGGCGGGCGTGGTGGAGGAGCATCAGCGCGAGCAGTCCGCGCGCCTCCGGTTCCTCGGTGGCGAGGGTGAGCTGACGGGTGAGCCGGATCGCCTCGCCGGCCAGGTCGACCCGGCCGGCGTGCCCGGCGGTGTAGACGAGGTAGAGCACGCGCAGCACGACGGCGAGGTCCCCGGGCCGGTCCAGGCGGCGTCCTTGCAGGGTGCGCTTGGCCCGGCTGATCCGCTGCGCCATCGTGGCTTCTGGCACGTAGAAGGCGTCGGCGATCTCCCGGGTGGTCAGGCCGCCGACGGCGCGCAGGGTCAGTGCCACCTGCGACGCCGGCGCGAGGTCGGGGTGGCAGCAGCAGAAGAGCAGGAAGAGGGTGTCGTCGCCCTCCTCGGTGGCGGCCGGCCGCGGCTCGGCGTACGTCACCTCCTCGCGACGGAGACGGGCGGCCTCGCTGCGGCGGGCGTCGACGAGCCGGCGGGTCGCGACCGTGGTCAGCCACGCGCGCCGGTCGCGCGGCGGGTGCTCGGGCCACACCCGCAGCGCCTCCAGCAGCGCCTCCTGCAGGGCGTCCTCGGCGGCGTCGAAGTCCTCGCCCCGCCGGACCAGGCCCGCGAGCACCCGCGGGACGAGGGCGCGCAGCGCGCCCTCGTCCCGCCGGGTCGGCTCGTCGATCACGAAGGATCAGTCGCCCGAATGCGCCTCGGACATGACCTCCCGGACGTCGATCCACTCGTACAGCGGCCCCCCGCCCGGGCCGGGCTCGGAGGAGACGTAGGCCGCGAGCTCGACCGCGCGCTCGTGCGACTCGACGTCGATCATGTACCAGCCCGCAACGAGATCACTGGTCTCGGGCAGCGGGCCGTCGGTGGTGACGGGCGCGGCGTCGGGGCCGCCGTAGCGCACCCAGGTGCGCGCCGGTGTGAGTGCCTGGCCGTCGACGTACTCGCCCTTCTCCTGGAGCAGGTCGCGGACGTGGTGGAGGAAGGCCATGTGCGCCTCCACGTCCTCGGGGGCCCACTGGTCCATGGGGGGGAAGGGGTGGTGCGGCTCCGGGCCGCCGCGGTAGTGCTTGAGGAGCAGGTACTTCGGCATGGTGGTCTCCCGTGTCATGGGCCGCGCCTGCCGCGGCCCTCACCAGGTGAGCGGAGCCGGTCGGGGCTTCTCGACATGCAACCACGGCCGTTCGGGCCGCCAGCAGGTCGAGCTCCTCGAGGCCGGTGCGTCGACCGGACGGCGTCAGGTCTGCGCCGTCGTCTCGGCGTCCAGCAGCCGGCCCCACAGCCGCCGGGCCAGCAGGCCGAACCTGTCGGTCTCGTCGCGGTGCCAGCCCGGCCCGCCCTCACCGGGCTCGGGCCGCTGGGTGGTGAGGACGGTCAGCGGCGCGCGCTCGCCGTAGAGCAGGACGTGCTCGGGGTCCTCCTGCTCGCCGGGGAACCGGTCGGTGACCCACTCCCGCGCGGCGCCCTCGCGGGCGGTGGGAGTGTCCGAGTGGGTGCGGCGCTCGGCGTAGGCGCCGGCGGACTTGACCGGCAGCGGCAGGGGTGAGCGCAGGCCGGCGCGGTGCAGGGCGACGAGCTCCTCCAGAGCGGCAGCCGCCTCGGCCGGGTCCAGCGGGTCGAACGTGCTGCGCAACGCGCCCTTGCCCCTGCCGCGGCCGACGGCGGCCGCGCGCCACTCGCGGTCCGGGTGCGAGACGGTGAGCGCGACCAGGTCGACCCAGGCCAGCAGGCGGTGCCGGGCGCCGAGCCGGGAGTAGGTCAGCGAGAGCACCGTGTCGCCGCGGACGCCGGTCACCGTGCCGCCCAGCCGGGTGCCGTCGGCGAGGCGTACGTCGACGTCGTGCGCCTCGGGCTCGTGCGCCCGGTCCACGGCGGAGGCCGACACCAGGGCCTCGACCTTGCGGCCGACGTCGCGCAGCACGGCCGCGCCGAGCGGGCCGGGCGGCAGGCTGCCGCGGTGCAGCTCCAACGCCATGCAGGCGGCCGGGTCGAGTCCGGCGACCCGCTCGCGCAGGACCCGCTCGCCGACGGCCCACTGCTCCAGTGCGTCCAGCTCGACCGGTAGCGCGTCGGCCGGCTCGTCCTCACCGAGGGTCTCGGCGACCTGCAGCCGCTGCCGCAGGAAAGCACGGGCCGGGTGGGTCAGCATCCGGCGCAGGTCGGCGAGGTCGACGTCGCCGTCCGGCCGGGCCGGCAGCGGCCCGGCGAAGACCGGCGACGGCTCGGTTCGCGCCCCGGCGGCGGCGCGCGCCCCGGCGTACCCGAGCGGGTCGTAGCTGAACGACCGCCCGGGCAGCAGCCTCGCCGGCTCGAAGTTGCTCGGCGCGAACGGCTGCAGCGCGTGGCGGGTGGTGACCAGGTCGCGGACCTGCGTGCCGTCGGGTGCCGTGGCGGTGCGGTCGAGGGCGTCGAGCAGCTCGCCGAGCGGCACCGCGGGCGGCACCGGTGCGCCGGTGCGCTCGTCGGCGCCGGTGTAGGTGATGACCAGGTGGTCCTCGGCCGCGCAGATCGCGTCGAGGAAGAGCTGACGGTCCTCGCTGCGTGGGTCGCGCTCGCCGACCCACGGGTCGCGGGCCAGCACGTCGTCGCCGTCCCGGCTGCTCTGCCGGGGGAAGACGCCGTCGTCCAGGCCGAGCAGGCAGACCACCCGGTGCGGCACCGACCGCATCGGCACCAGGGTGCAGACGGTGAGGGTCCCGGTGCGGAAGCCGGCCCGGGTCGGGCGGCCGGCGAGGCTGTCGGCGAGCAGGGCGCGCACGTCGGCCAGGCCGAGCAACGCGGTGCTGCCCTCGGCGGCCTCGGCGATGTCGCCGAGCTCGCCGCGCAGCTGCAGCAGCTGCCACGCCGTGTCGTACGTCGTGTCGGCGAGGCCGCCGACCGCGGCCTCGAGCCCGGCCATCCAGCCCGCCGCCGTGTGCCGGCCCGACATCAGCACGTGCGCGGAGTCGAGCCGGTCGACGAGCTCGGCCAGCCGACCGGCCAGGTCGATGTCGGAGCTGTCGACGTCGTCCAGCGGCACGACGTCGCCCCAGCTGGCGAACGCCCCCTCCATCGCGGCGCCGAGCAGCAGCCGGTCCAGCCCGTCGCGCCAGCTGCCCTGCTCGATGTCGCCGAGCTGCCAGGTCTCCCGGTGCTCGCCGTCCAGCCCCCAGCGGACGCCGGCGGCGACGGCCCAGTCCCGCAGCCGCTCCAGCTCGTCGTCGCCGAACCCGAACCGGGCCCGCACCGCCGGGGTGCCGGCGAGGTCGAGCAGCTGGCTGGCGGTGAGCCGGGCGGTGCCGAGCTCGAGCAGCTGACTCAGTACGGCGAGAAGTGCGTTGGTCTGCCGCAGCGCCCGGTCGGCCAGCCGCACCCGCAGCCGCGCGGCCGGGTGGGCGGCGTCGTCCTCGGCGCCGATCGCGAAGGTGGCCGCGATGATCGGGGCGAACGTCTCGACGTCCGGGCACATCACGAGCACGTCGCGCGGCTCGAGGGTCGGGTCGTCGGCAAGCAGCCCGACGATCACCTCGCGGAGCACCTCGACCTGCCGGGTCCGGCCGTGGCAGGCGTGCACCTGGACGCTGCGGTCGGTGGCTGCCAGCGGCGGGGGCTCGGACTGGACCCCGTCGGTGGCGAGGTCCTGCGTGAGCCGGCCGAGCAGGGTGGCCGGCAGGGGCGGGCTGACGTGCCGGACGGTCTTGCTGCCGGGGGCGCAGCGGGCGACGAGCTGCTGCAGCTCGAGGACGTCGCGGGACAAGCTGGAAAGCAGCGGGTTGGCCAGCCGGCTGCGGGCGGTGTCATCGGCGCGGCGCAAGGAGGGCGCCGCCTGCGCGACGGCGTCCCACAGCGCCGGCGAGGCGTGGTGCAGCCAGAGGTGCACGTCGCGGTGCGCGGCCAGCGCGGCGAGCACCTGCAGCCGGGCCGGGGAGAGCCTGCTGGCGCCGAAGACCGAGATCCGGTCCGGCAGGGTGCTGAGCCGCGGCTGGTCGCGGAGCCGCGCGCAGGCGTCCTCGAGCAGCTCGGCCGGGCTCGGGGTGCCGAGCGTCTCGCGCAGCCGGCGCCACAGCTCGGCCTGCCAGGTCAGGTCGTCGTCGAGCGCTGTGCCGTCGCCGCGCTCGTCCCGGCCGTCGGCCCAGGCGCGCAGCATCTCCGGCCTCGACCGGCCGTACTCGTCGTACCTCCCGGCCAGCCGGCGCGCGACCGCGAGCCGCCGGCCCTTGTCCTGGTCGCCCTCGCCGAGGTGCTGCGCGAGCGACCGGCACCACGGCTCGCCCGGCACCGACACGTCGATGACGTCGAGCAGCGGCCAGACCGCCCGGGCCGGCGCCCACCGCTCGACCGCGTCGGCGTGCTCCGGCGAGGTCGCCTGCAGCGCCTCGTCGACAAGCGTGCCCGGCCACGGGAAGTCGACGTTCGCGCAGACGCCGTCGCCGGTGTCGGTGCCGAGCACGTGCGAGAGCCGTTGCGCCAGCCAGCGCTCGACCCCCTTCGCCGGTACGGCGACGACCTCGGCCGCGAACGGGTCCGCCGCGGGGACGGCGAGCACGTCGGCAAGCCCGCGGGCCAGGTCGGCGCCGCGCGTGGCGCGATGAACGATCAGCACGATCCTCCTCCGGCAGCCGACGGTAGCGGTGGTCGCGGCGCGCCGGTCAGGGCGCGACGGCGGTCAGCCGGCCGCCGGCCAGGTGCCAGGTCTCGTCGACGAGGTCGAGCCCCTCCGGGCGGTGGGCGAGCAGCAGCCACGACAGGCCCGGGTCGCGCTCGGACAGGTCGCGCAGCACCGCCTGTGCCGTGGGGCTGTCCAGCCCCTCGACCGGCTCGTCGAGCACGAGGACGGCCGGCCGGCGCAGCAAGGCCCGGGCCAGCGCCAGCCGGCGGGCCTCGCCGCCGGACACCGTCGCTGCCCGGGACCCGAGCGGCGTGTCCAGCCCGTCCGGCAGCGTCGCCAGCCACTCGCCCAGGCGGACCCGGTCGAGCGCGTCGACGAGCTCGCCGTCGGCGAACGCCTCGCCGAGGGTGAGGTTGCCGCGCACGGTGTCGGCGAAGACGTGGTCGGCAAGCCCGACGACGGCGACCTGCCGGCGTACGGCCGCCGGGTCCAGCACCCGGTAGTCCACGCCGCCGAGCCGCGCTGACCCCGAGGCCGGCGCGAGCAGGTGCGCCGCCACCGCGACCAGGGTCGACTTGCCGCTGCCGGACCGCCCGGTGACCGCGAGCCGCCGGCCGGTCGGCAGGGTGAGCGAGACGCCGTCGAGCACCGCCTCGTCCGGGTGGCCCCACGACGCGGACACCTCGTCGAGGGCCAGCTGCGCCGAGCCCGGCGGCTCGGCCGAGAACCTCCGAACCGTCGGCACCGGCACGTCCGCGAGGGCCAGGCGCCGGGCGGCGGCCGCGCTGCGCAGCCGCAGCGCGCGCGCCACGTCCGGCACGGTGTCGAGCAGCTCGGCCAGCGCGGCGACGACGAGCACCCCGGCGGCGGCCGGCACCGGCGACGGACGCGTCCCGGTCGCGAGCACGGCCCAGAGCGCGGCGAACGGCAGCAGCCCGGTGGCCACGGTCACCAGCGTGTCGACGGCAGTCTCGACGCGGACGACGCGGCGGCCGGTGGCGTGCAGCGATGCCGGTGGCGCGCCGCGCGACGGACCCGGCGGCGGCCGGGCCGCCGTTGCCGACCAGGTCGTCGAGGCCCACGAGCACGTCCACCGCCGCGCCGTCGCGGGCTGCCCGCGCCGACTGCTGCCGGCCGGTGAGCCGCGCCAGCGCCGTCCGGTCCGCGAGCCAGGCGGCAGCCGAGACGGCCACGACGCCGGCGGCCGCGACCACCGCCGTCGCGGGTGCGAGGACGGCCAGACCGGTGACCGCCGCGACCGCGGTCACTGCGAGCACCGCGCCGGCGTGGACGCCACGGATCGTCGCGTCCACCTCGTCGTCCACGTCGCGGGCGATCCGGGACAGCAGCTCGCCGCTGGCCGGCAGCCCGCGTCCGGGGATGCGCGGCACCAGCAGCGACCAGACCTGCATCCGACGCCGGGTGAGCTCGCGGAACGCCGCGTCGTGCGCCAGCAGCCGCTCGCAGTAGCGCAGCGCCGGGCGGCCGAGCGCGAACGCCCGCACCGCCACGATGTAGAGGCTCAGCGCGAGCAGGGGCGGCCGGTCTGCGGCCCGGACGAGCAGAGCGGTGGCCGTGGCGGTCAGCGCCAGCCCGCACAGCGCGGACAGCACGCCGCAGGCCACGGCCGCCGCGGGGAGCCAGCGGCCGGTACGTCGGCTGCGGGGCCCGGGCTGGCCCTCGGGGAGGTCCTCCTCGGCAGCACGTCGAGACGCGCCCCCGGAGACGCCGGCCGGCCCGGGGACCCGGTCCGCGGACGCCGGCGTCGTCGGCCCCGGTGGCTCCGCCGTCGGCGGGTCCGGCAGGTCGACCACGCGGTCGGCCGCGGCAAGCGCGGCCGGCCGGTGCGCGGCCATCAGGACGACGAGCCGGTGCTCGCGGGCCCGGGCCACCAGCCGCTCCAGCACCAGGCGCTCGGTCGCCGGGTCGAGGTGCGCGGTCGGCTCGTCGAGGACCAGCAGCGAGCCCGGTCCGGCGGCCGCGTAGGCACGGGCCAGGGCGACGAGACGCAGCTCCCCGGTCGACAGCGACGGGCCGAAGGCCTCGAGCGGGCGGTCGAGGCCGCCGTACGCCTCGTCGGCGACGGCCCCGGCCCCGGCGGCGTGCAGGGCGGTCCGGACCTGGGCGTCCGACAGTGCGGTCAGCCCGCCGCGCACCGCGTCGCGCACCGTGCGCGCCTGCGGGAACGACGGCTGCTGCGGCAGGTAGCCGAGGCCGGCCGGCCGGATCGTGGCCCCGGACGTCGGCGCCAGCAGCCCGGCCGCGACCCGCAGCAGGGTGCTCTTGCCTGCCCCGGACCGCCCGCGGACCGCGGTGACCGTGCCGGGGGCGAACCGCCCGGTGACCGGGCCGAGCGCGAGCACGCCGCGACCGGGGTAGGCGACGGTGACGCCGTCGAGCACCGCGTCTCCGGGCACCGCCTCACCCGAGGCCGCGGCGGCCGGAGGCGGTGCCGACCCGGCCAGCAGCGCCTCGACGTCGCCGAGCACCGCCGCGACCTCCGCTTCGGTGTGGAAGCCGCCGGCCGCCGCGAGCGGCGCCCGGAAGACCTCCGGCACGACCAGGATCGCGGTGAGCGCCGTCGCCAGCCCGAGCTCGCCGGACAGCACCCGCGTCCCGCAGACGACCGCGACCAGCCCGATCGCCATCGTCGACACCAGGCCGGTCGCGGCGCTGGAGAGCACCGCGGTGCGCAGCACGCGCAGGGTCAGCCGGCGGTGCTGCTCGCTCGCGGCCTCGATCCGGGCCGCCCGCTCGTCCGGGCGGCCGTAGAGCTTGAGGGTCATGACGCCGGACACGCTGTCGAGGAACGTCCCGCCGAGCCGTCCGGCGGCCCGCCAGGTCCGGCGCACCTCGGTCGCGGTCCGCGCGCCGATCACCCACGCGAGCAGCGGTGCGGCGGGCAGCAGGGCGAGCGCGACCAGGGCGGCGCGCCAGTCGACGACGAGAAGGACCGTGAGGGCGACCAGCGGTACGGCGACGGCCCGGGCCCGCGCCGGCCACTGCCGGGCGACGAAGCCGTCGAGCCGGTCGAGCCCGCCGGTCAGCAGGCCGGCCAGCCGGTCGTCGACGTGTGTGCCGTGCCCGGTGGCCGCGACGACCACCCGGTCCTGCAGCCGCTCCTTCGCGGCCGTGCTGGCGCGGTCCGCGACGAGCCGGGCCGTGGCGGCCGCGCCGGCGGAGACGGCGACGAAGGCGGCGGCGCCGGCCAGCGTGCCGGCCCCGAGCGACGGGCTGCTCGTCGTGAGCCGCGCCACCGCGCGGGCGAGCAGCATCACGGCACCGAGCCGGGCGGTCCCGGAGACGGCGGCCAGCAGCGCGACGGCGCGCATCGCCCGCGCGGTCCGAGGGTCGAGGGCGACAAGCCGGCGGGCGGTGCTGCGGCGCGTTCGCCGTGCAGGCGGAGGGTCGGGGGCCGGTGGGGCGGACGCTGCCCGCGCGTCGTCGTCGGTCGTGCCGGGTGCGGTCGGGGCGAGCGTCACGACGGCTCGCGGGGTCCCGTGGCCGGGACCGGCGGCGGTGGCACCGGCCGGCCGGCGGCGTGGATCGGCACGAGCGGCTCGCCGCGCAGCCACCGGGACAGCGCCCAGCGCCACGCGGTCACCTGAAGGGCGAGCAGCACCGGCGCCACGACGACAAGGCTCCAGCCGAGCAGCCGCAGGGTCGCGGGGTCGCCGGTGGGGCTCAGCAGCCGGCCCGGGGCCAGCGCCAGCCCGGCGGCGATGAGCACGGCCAGCACGAGCGCGCCGCCGGCCGGACGGGCCCACCGCGCAGCCCCGGACGATGAGGGCAGCCCGAGGAAACCGGCGCCGAGCAGCAGGGACGCGGCCACCGCGACCAGCCCGAACGCCGCCGCCGCCCACCACGGCGCGCCGGCGACGTCGCCGAGCGCGACAGCCCAGGCCAGCGGCACGAGCAGGCCCAGCACCCCGAGCGCGCGGCGCGGTCTCCGTGCGTCCCGGAACACCGGCCCGAGCAGCAGCAGCGCGAACTGGGTGACCGACAGCAGCAGCGCGACCAGCAGGGTGCCGGCCGCCCCCGCCCAGGCCCGCTGGTCCAACGCCGGGAACCCGGCCTCGGCGAGGGCGAGCACGACGACGAGCCACACCTCGTCGACGAGGACGAGCGGCCCGAGCGGCTGCCAGGGCGCGGGGCCGGCTGCGCCGGAGCCCGGAGTGCCGAGGGGGAGTGCGGTGGCCGCGGAGACGCCGGAGTGCAGGGCCTCGGTGAGCAGGTACCAGGCCAGCGAGCCGACCAGCAGCGCCTGCACGACATGGGCGCTCACGCCCCGCCCCCCGACCGGTCGGCCGGAGCGGCCACCGCGCCGGTCCCGCTGCGCTGTTCCGGCACCGCGGGTGGCCCCGCCAGGACCCCGTCGTCCCAACGGCGGACGAGCAGGCGCACGAGCAGCACGGCGGCGACGGTGACGGCGAGGGACGCCACCAGGACACCGGTGGTGGTGACGACGGTCTGCGCCCTGGACACGTCGCTGACAGCGTCGCCGGTCGTGAGGACGCCGGTCACGACCCACGGCTGGCGGCCGACCTCGCGCACGACCCACCCGCACGCGACGGCGAGGTAGGGCAGGGCGATCGCCGCCGGCAGCCACGGCAGCACCGGCGACCTCTCGACCGACCGGCCCTCGTCGAGGACACCGGCGCCCCACAGGCCGAGCCCGACGAGCACCAGCCCGATGAGCAGCATCACCATCGCCGGTGCGACCAGCCAGGTCGGCGGCAGCCAGTCGCCGGGGCCGTAGCGCGCCACCAGCTCCTGCAGCACCTCGTCGCGGCCCCCGGCGCCGCTGATCGTCGCGAACTTGGCCGGCGACTCGCGGTCGACGTACCAGTAGCTGAGGGCGCCGGCGACGACAGCGAGGCCCGCGCCGACCGCGACCACGGCGGACCCGGCGCGCACGGCGAGCATGTCGACCGGGTTGCCCGGCCGGCCGCCGGCGACCTGCCGGCGCAGGCGCAGCGCGCCGACGCCCGCGACGACCGCTGCGCCGACCGCGAGCGAGGCGCCGACGACGTGCAGCAGCGCCAGCCACACGCTCGGCGCGAACAGCAGCGCGGGGAAGTCGGTGAGCACGAGGGTGCCGTCGACGACGCGATAGCCGCGCGGGTGCTGGAGGAACCCGTTCGCGACGAGCGACCAGAACACCGACAGCAGGGCGGTGAGCACGATGCCCCACACGGCCGCGAGGTGCCACTTGGGCCGCAGCACGTCCCAACCGAAGGTCCACAGCGCCAGCAGGGTCGACTCCGCGACGAACGTGCTCAGCGTCTCGATGGTGAACGGCGCACCGACGACGTTGCCCGCGCGGTCGACAAGGCCGGACCAGTTGAGCCCGAACTGCGCCTCGAGCAGCATGCCGGCGACGATGCCGAGGGCGTACACGGCGACGTACGGCGCCGCCCACGCGCGGGCCAGCGCGAGCAGCCGCGCGTCGCCGCGGCGGACCCCCAGGGTCTGGGCGATCGCGATGACCACGATCAGCCCGATCGTGGTGCTGGCGAACAGCCCGTGGGTCACCGCGGCCACGGCGAACTGCAGGCGGGCCCCCGTCTCGGTCACAGCAACCCACGGTAGCCAGCATCCGGGGAGCCGGCCCGGCAAATTTCCGCACCGGCCGCGGGCTCCACGGCTCCCTGCCCCGCCCACCCGGCACCATTCCGGGCATTCCCACCGGCCGTCCGTCGACACGGCGCGCACGAACGACGGAGCAACCCCCGCGCGGGCGCCGGAAACGGCCGGTCGGGGCCGGTTCCGCCGTCGTTGATGTCCGCGCGCCGCCGCTGCCGCGGGGCCGGCCCTCGCGTGGGGCACAATGGGCAGCCCGGCCCCTGCGCCGCCTGCCGCTCACCGACCGCCCGCGACACCGGAGCCTCCCACCGTGCTCGTCCGTAGATCCCTCACGCCGCTGCTGGCCGCGACGCTCCTGCTGGCCGTCGCCGGGTCGGCCGCCACGCTCGACGTCGCGCACGCCGCGGGCCGGGTCCCGTCGGTCGTCGCGGGTCCGCAGCTCGAGAGCGACGCCGCCGGGGCCACCGGGTGGAAGGTCGGCGCACCGGTCGAGGTAGCCGTGACCGGCGGCACCCTCGTCGCGGTGACGCTCAGCCGCCGGGACGGCCGCCAGGTGCGCGGCGTGCAGAAGCCCGCCGGCTGGCGCAGCACCGGCAGGCTCGTGCCCCGCACGACGTACGTGCTTGATGCGACGGCGGTGGCGCCGGACGGCCAGCAGGCCGTGCTGCACGACACGGTGCGCACCGGAAAGCCGCCGCGGGTGCTGCGCGCCAGCATCAGCCCGACCTCGCGCACGGTCGGCGTCGGCCGGCCGCTGGTCGTCACGTTCAACCGCTCGGTCCGCCGCAAGGCCGCGGTCGAGGCCGCGCTGCAGGTCGCCACCAGCCGGGACGTCGGCCCGGCCTCGTGGTCCTGGACCTCGTCGCGGACGGTGCAGTTCCGGCCGAAGCGCTTCTGGCCGGCGCGGACCCGGGTGTCGGTGACCGCGGACCTGCGCAAGGTCCACGCCGGCCCGGGGCTGTGGGGGATGAAGGACACCGACGCCGGGTTCCGGATCGGCCGCAAGCTCGTGATGCGGGTGTCTGACGCGAAGCACCGGATGGTCCTGCGGAAGGACGGCGTCAAGATCCGCACCTTCGGGGTGTCGATGGGCAAGGCGGGCTTCACGACCCGGTCCGGGATCAAGGTCATCATGGACACCCACGAGAGCTACCGGATGAACTCCACCACGGTCGGCATCACCGGCTCCGAGGCCTACGACCTCGACGTTCCCTACGCGATGCGGATCACCAGCTCCGGGGAGTTCCTGCACGGAGCGCCGTGGAACTACTACGTCGGCACCGCGAACCGCTCGCACGGCTGCACGAACCTCACGCTGTCCGATGCCCGCTGGGTCTTCAAGCGCGTCCGCGAGGGCGACCCGATCGTCACGAAGGGCACCGGCCGTGGGACCGAGTCGTGGAACGGTCTCGGCGGCGTGTGGAACGTCCCCTGGGACAAGTGGGTCAAGGGCTCCGCCCTGAGCTGACGCCCGGCCGGCGCCGGTGGCTGGTCGCCTGACCCGGCCGCAGCCGACTCAGGCCGGGAAGATCGCGCGTCGGACGATGCCCTGGACGGCCATCGCGTCGTGCGTGGCCTGCGCCTCTGCGAGCGCCTCGACGTCGAGGCGCGCCAGCGCTGCGTCGAGCGCCTCGAGCGTCGCGATGCTCTCGCGGATCGCGGAGACCCGGTTCTCCCGGTAGGGAAAGAGGTCGAGCTTGATGGGCTCGGTCCACTCGATCTGTCGGACGCCGTGCAGGAACTCGAGGGTCTCGACGAGGTGCAGCGCGCCCGCGGTGAGGTCGTCGTCCCACTCGCGGTAGTTGTCGTCGAGCTCGATGTCGACGAGGCGGCCGTGGCTGTGCAGGAGGTGGAGCGCCTCGGCGGGGTTCTCCTTGGCGAACAGGGAGTGGCCGAAGTCGATGACGACGCCGAGGTTGTCGACGCCGGCGTCCTCGATGTTCACCAGGGTCGCCGCCGCGGTGCTCCACAGGAGCCGCGTCCGCGGCTCCTTGAGCTTGTACTCGATGGCGAATGTCGTGTCGGGGTGGTTCCGCGCGACGTCCGCGATGCCGCCGATCCCGTCGCGACGCAGCTGGGTGTAGTTCGTCTGGAAGGGATAGTCGTAGCCGTCCTGGCCGGGCCAGAACTTGACGTAGCGCGCGCCCATCGTCTGGGCGACGTCCACGGACTCGTCCGCGAGGTCTCGGACAGCGGCCCGGGTCGCCGGGTCGGCGCTGGAGAACGACCCGGACTGGTACGTCCGGTTGTAGATGACCGGGGTGATGCAGGTGGTGACCAGCCCGTGCTCGGTGAGCTTGTCGGCGACCTCCTTCGGGGTGAGGTCCTGCTCCGGCCAGGGGTAGTTGAGGTCGAGTGCGACGAGCCCGCTCTCAGCCGCCTGCTCGATGATCGAGAACGTGGACGGCGGCTCGTTGTAGCCGTCGGTGGCGTAGCGGTCGATGATCTGACCGAAGATCCACATTCCGCCGGAGTAGGTGTGCGGGGTGCTCATGTGCGTGTCCTTTCGCAGGGTTCGCCGCGGTCGACTCGGGTCGGGGCCACGGGCGGTGACAGATCTGGTGACAGACGCGTTCGGCTACCCGGGTCCGGTCCGGGGACCGAGCGCGCGCGCGACCGCCGCGTGCCATCCCGCCCGGCGAGACGCTCGCTCCTGAGAGGACATCGCGGGCTCGAACACCGTGCGTGACTCCTCCCTGGCCCGCAACGTCTCGTCATCCCAGAGGCCGGTGTGGAGGCCGGCGAGGTGTGCGGCGCCGAGCGCGGACAGCTCGCCGGCCGTGGATCGGTGGACCGCGACGTCGGCCACGTCGGCCTGCAGCTGCATGAGAGCGTCGTTGACGCTGGCCCCTCCGTCGGCGAGGACGGCGGTCGGCGTCGCCCCGCACCGCCGCGTTGCGTCGACGAGGTCCATCACCTGGAGCGCCACGGCGTCCAGCGCCGCGCGGCACACCTGCTCGCGGGTCGACCCGAGAGTCAGGCCGTCGATGAGCCCGGTCGTCGTCGCGTCCCACCACGGGGCGCCGAGGCCGCCGAAGCCGGGAACGAGGTGGACGCCGTCGCTCGTGGAGCTCGCTGCGGCGTCGGCGACCTCCTGCGGAGTCAGTCCGAAGAGGCGCCCCACCCACGCCACGGTCGCCCCGGACGCCCGGATGTTTCCTTCGAGGGCCGGCTGCGCCTGCTCGCCGTCGAGCTGCCAGGCGAGCGTCAGGCACAGGCCCGCCCGGTCGTCGGGGACGGCGTCGACGAGCGTCATGAGGGACGAGCCGGTGCCGTAGGTCGCCTTGACCAGGCCGGGCGCGCGGACGCCGTGCCCGAACAGGGCCGCGTGCGAGTCGCCGAGAACGGCAACGACCGGGAGGGCCGCGCCGCCGACGTCGAGCGTCCGAGGAAAGCTGCCGGTCGACGGGTGGATCTCCGGCAGGGCCTCGCGGGGGATCGCGAACGCCTCGAGGAGGTCGTCCGACCACCGACCGGAACGCACGTCGACGAGCTGGGTGCGAGAGGCGTTACCGGCCTCGACGACGTGCTGCTCGGGGGTGCTCGCGAGCCAGGAGTCGACGGTGCCCAGGCACAGCTCGCCGCGGCGGGACCGGGACCGGTCCGGGTCGTGCAGGTCGAGCAGCCAGGAGGCCTTGGCTGCGGAGAACATCGGGTCGAGGGGGAGCCCGCTGAGGTCGTGCACCGCCGCGGCGACCCCGGCGGCCGCCACCTTCTCGACGACGGAGACGGCGCGGGCGTCCTGCCAGCTCACCGCAGGGGCGACCGGCCGGCCCGTCCGGCGCTCCCACAGGACGAGCGACTCCCGCTGGTTGCTGATGCCGACCCCGGCAACGGTCACGTCGCCTGCCGAGGCCAGGCACGCGGCAAGGGCACCGTCGACCGAGCCGCGCAGCTCGTCGGCGTCCTGTTCCACCCAGCCGGGCCGGGGATGCTGCTCGGCCACCGCGACGGCGGCGCGCCCGACGACGTCGCCTGCGGCGTCGAGCGCCAGGACCTTGGTGCTGCTCGACCCCTGGTCGACGGCCAGGACGACGGTTCGCGGACCAGCCATGGACACTCCGAATGGTTATTCACACTGCATTAGACATGCAACCTAGGTGCGCACCTCGAGCGTGTCAAGGGTGTGCGGGGGCAGAGGGGGCAGTGCTGCCTCAGCGTCCGGTCAGGTCCCGGGGGTGCTGTCGCCCCGGCGCGCCGCGGCGGGCTCTCGCGCTTCAGGGTGCCTCGGCCCGGAGGTACTCGGCGGTGGAGAGGTCGGTGACGAGCGTGTTGATCCATCCGCCCACGAGTGCGGCGCGCACGGACTCTCGCTTGCGCGCTCCCCCGGCGACCCCGATCCGGCGGGGGATCCGGCGCAGCGTGTCGGCGTCGATGCCGACGACGCGGTCGTCGAGGGTTGTGACCGCTCGGCCGTCGGCGTCGAAGTACCGCATGCAGATGTCGCCGACGGCCCCCGCGGCGCGCAGCTGCGCTTCCTCGTCCTCGCCGATGGAGTTGCCGCTCGCCCGCAACAGCGGTGACGGGGTCAGGCTGCCGACCCCGGCGAGCAGCGTGGTCAGGTGCGGGAAGCGCTCGAGCGTGGACATGATGGTCGCGTCGCGCCGCAGAGCTGCTCCCGTGTCGCTGCTGGCGACGAGCCCGGGGGCGGACAGGTAGACGGGGGTGGCTCCGGTCAGGTGCGCCAGCCGTCCGGTGAGCCGCGTCGCGTGCGCCTGCGCGGCCACCACGCCGGCCCCGCCGAGGACCTGCACGACCTCCTCGGCGCCGTGCCCGCTCCGGGGTCGCATCGAGTCGACCGTGGCGAGAAGCGCGGAGCTCCAGGAGGAGATCCCGATCCGCTCACCGCCGATCACCGTCGTCTCCAGATAGCTCGCCGCGACCGACCCGAGGGCCGGCGTCAGCGCAGCCTCCTCGACCAGGTCGCCGGTGTCCGCGACGACGACCTCGCGGACGCCGTAGCGACGCTCGATCTCCTCCTCGAGCTGGGCGTAGACCCCACGGGGTGTCAGCACGCTCGTCCGGACGATGCCGACCGCCACGGCCTTCTTGAGCAGCCGCGACACGCGTGGCTGGGAGATGTTGAGCCGCTCGGCGATCTCCGGCTGCCGCACCGCCTGCTCGTGGTAGAGCCGGGCCACCTTCGTCATCAGGCGGATGTCCTCGGTCCCCATGCTGGCCACATCGAGCGAGGGCCCGGCACCTCCGGTGCCCCGCGGCGTCTCAGTCATCCGTTCCCTCTCCACGATTCCGGGAGCCCCGGTTCGACAGTCGCGCCGGCCCGCTGTGCGCTGCCGATGAGAATGAATATTCACTATTGACTCGGCTGGGGCAAGCGGGCATGCTGTGCCCGACTGCAAACGTAGTCAGTACTGAATGGATATGCAGACGATGCTTCGAGCGGATCCCGACCAGACAGCCGCCTGGCGTGCAGTGCGTACGCGGGTGGAGTCCGATCCCGCGGACACCGGTGCGCTCCTGGCGTCGGCCGCGGACTCGTCGAGGGCGCGCGTCCTGCAGATGGTGAGCGCGGCCAAACTGGGCCACCTCGGGGGAGACCTTTCCATCCTCGACGTGCTCACGACGCTGTACGGCGCAGTCCTGCGGATCGACCCGCAGGATCCGACCTGGGCGGACCGCGACCGCCTGATCATGAGCAAAGGGCACTGCTCGGAGGCCCTCTACGCCACCCTGGCGTGGGCCGGCTACTTCTCCACCGACGAGCTGGAGACCTTCAACCGGCCGGGGTCCGCACTCAACGGTCACCCCAACCGGAACACCGTGCCCGGGGTCGAGACGAACACCGGTGCGTTGGGGCACGGCCTGCCTGTCGCCGTCGGGTGCGCCGTCGGCGCCCGGCTCCGCGGCTCGTCGTCTCGCGTCTACGTCGTCCTCGGCGACGGCGAGCTGCAGGAAGGAAGCAACTGGGAGGCGGTCATGACCGCTGCGCACCGCGGCCTGGACAACGTGACCGCTGTCGTCGACCGCAACCGGCTGCAGCAGGGCGCCCGGACCGAGGCGACCGCGACGCTGGACCCGCTGGGAGACAAGTGGGCCGCCTTCGGTTGGCACGTCGTCGAGGTCGACGGTCACGACCACCTCGCGCTGCGCAACGCGCTGATGTCGACGTCGGCCGGCCAGCCCACCTGCGTCATCGCCAACACCACCAAGGGCAAGGGAGTGAGCTTCATGGAGGACCGCGTCGAGTGGCACCACAAGGTGCCGACCGCGGAGCAGCTCACGGCCGCGCTCGAGGAGCTCGCGCGATGACCGCCGTCCCCGCCCTCGACGCGCCGACGTTCGACTGCAGGCAGACCTTCGCCGAGACGCTGATCGCTCTCGCCCGCGCCGACAGCAGAATCGTCGCGGTCGCCAACGACTCCGTGGGGTCGTCGAACCTCACGGCATTCGGGCAGGAGTTCCCCGACCGCCTCATCAACGTCGGCATCGCGGAGCAGAACATGGTCGGGGTCGGAGCCGGCCTCGCCAACTCGGGGCTCATTCCCTTCGTCTGCGCCGCCGGCCCGTTCCTCACCGGCCGCGCCACCGAGCAGATCAAGACCGACGTGGCCTACAGCCGGCAGCCGGTGATCCTGTGCGGGATGAGCCCGGGCATGGCCTACGGCGAGCTCGGGCCCACGCACCACTCCATCGAGGATCTGTCCTGGATGCGAGCCGTCGCCGGTCTCGACGTCCTCGTCCCCGCCGACCCCGACCAGACGCGGGCCGCCGTGACCTGGGCCGCGGGCGCCGGACGGCCGGTCTACATGCGGGTTGCTCGCCACAAGATTCCTGCTGTCAGCGACGCCGCCGACCCGTTCGTCTTCGGCCGGGCCGACGTCCTACGGGCAGGTGTCGACGCGACCGTGCTCGCCACCGGGACGCTCGTGAGCCGCGCGCTGGCCGCGGCGGAGCTGCTTGCCGCCGACGGGCTGGACGTGCGTGTCGTCAACGTCTCGACGATCAGCCCCCTCGACGAGGAGGTCGTCGTGGCGGCCGCCAGGGAGACCGGGTTCCTGGTGACCGCCGAGGAGGCGACCACCACAGGAGGTCTGGGCGCCGCAGTCGGCGAGGTCGTCCTGCGCACCCACCCGGTCCGGGTGCGCATGCTTGGGGTTCCCCGTCAGTTCGCCCCGACAGGGAACAACGAATTCCTGCTCGAGACGTTCGGGCTGACCGCCGCCGGGATCGCCGGCGTCGTCCGCAAGATGCATGTCGTCGGCCAGTCATGAGGCGCGTCACACCCCGAGGGCTGCTGTCTGCCGGCGCGAGGCGTGCCGGAGTCGCGCTCGCATCCGTTGCGGTGGTGCTGGCGACGGCTGCCTGCTCGGTCCCTGGCGTGTACGTCGTCGAGACGGCCGGTGGGTCGGACGCTCCGAAGTCGGGCGCCTCCGCCAAGTTCGACCCCACGACGTACGCGGAGAAGATCTGGGACGCCAAGGTGGTGCCCACTGCAACCGAGGACGCGGTTGACGCCGTCACGCTCTTGCCGGCTCTTCAGGCGGACAGCGTGGGTGCCAGCGAGCAGTACGGCAAGCAGGCGGGTTCTGGTGCCCCGTATGCCTTCCTGGTCAAGGGCTCCGGCACGGTCACGGCCGTGAGCAAGGGGAACGAGGTCGGCAGCATCCAGGTGGAGGTCGCCGATGTCGGGAAGACCGACGTCAATCTCGCCGTCGGACCCGCGTTTGTCGGTACGGCTGTCCGCGACGCGGTCGGGTTCATCGACTTCGGCCAGTTCACCAACCAGATCGACTACGCCGACGCGGCTACCGCCCTCAACACCAAGGTGAAGACGACCGTGGTGAGCGGGCTGGACCTGACCACCATCAAGGGCAAGCAGGTCACCTTCACAGGCGCCTTTCAGCTGCTCGACCCGTCCAGCGTGCTGATCACTCCCATCACGCTTCAGGTCGCGCCGTGAGCGCGTCGGTGGTCGACGTGGGTGACTGGGATCAGGACGCACCTGCGGTGCTGATCGCAGAGGACGTAGCGAAGTCCTACGGCGGGGCACACGCCCTGCGAGGAGTGAGCTTCAAGGCACGCACCGGTGCCGTGAACGTCCTGGTGGGGGAGAACGGTGCGGGCAAGTCGACCTTGATGAAGATCCTCAGTGGTGCGGAGCAGGCCACCCGGGGTCGGGTCCTGCTCGACGGAGAGGTCGTCGAGTTCCGCAGTCCGCGAGAGGCGATGGCTCGCGGGATCGGCATCATCCATCAAGAGCTCAGCCTGTTTCCCAACCTCAGCGTCGCGGACAACATCTTCGCCGGCCGTGAGCTGCACAACCGCGCACACGTCACCGACGTGCAGGAGCATCGCAAGCAGACGAGAGCCGCCTTGTCGCGGCTTCGTCAGGAGGTCGACTCGGACACCCTGGTCGGCGATCTGCCCATCGGTACGCAACAGCTGGTGGAGATCGCCCGGGTCCTGTCGCAGGACGTGCGCATCCTCATCATGGACGAGCCGACGTCGGCGCTGAGCAACGCCGAGGTGGACGTGCTGTTCGACGTGATGGAGGACCTGCGCAAGCAAGGCGTCACGATCATCTACATCTCGCACAAGCTCGACGAGTTCCGGCGCATCGGCGACTACGTGACCGTTCTGCGAGACGGAGAGGTCGTCGCCGAAGCGCCGATGACCCAGACCGACACGGCCTGGATCGTGCAGCAGATGGTCGGGCGCAGCCAGAGCAGCCTCTTCACGCGGTCCTCCAGCACCCTCGGCGACGTGATCCTGCAGGTCGACGGCCTCACGGTCCCCGGGAAGCCGACAGCCTTGGTGAACGACGTCTCGTTCGACGTGAAGGCGGGCGAGATCGTCGGCATCTACGGGCTCATGGGGGCCGGGCGCACCGAGCTGATGGAGGCCCTCATCGGGACCCGGAGTCGTTCGGCCGGCACGATCCGGATGGACGGCAAGGAGGCCAAAGACGACCGGGTCTCCAGCCGCCTCGCCATGGGCCTCGCCTTGGTCCCGGAGGACCGGCAGCGCGACGGTCTCGTCCAAGTGCTCTCCGTCCGGGCCAACGTGCTGCTCGCCGTCGTGGGCAGCCTGACCCAGCGGCTGCTGCTGTCCGGCGTGCGCGAGCGTTCGGTGGCCAACGAGCAGGTCGAGGACCTGCGCATCAAGATTCCGGGTGTCGACGCGCAGGTGACCGAGCTGAGCGGTGGCAACCAGCAGAAGGTCGTGCTGGCCCGTGCCCTGTTGACCAAGCCCAAGATCCTGCTGCTCGACGAGCCCACCCGTGGGATCGATGTCGGGGCCAAGACCGAGATCTTCCGCATCATGAGCGGTCTGGCGGATGCGGGTCTGGGCGTCCTGTTCGTCAGCTCTGAGCTGGCCGAGGTGATGGGCATGGCTGACCGCGTGCTGGTCATGGCCAGGGGTCACATCACCGCCGATCTGCCACGCGACGAGGTCACCGAGGAGCTGCTCGTCAGTGCCTCGGCCGCCTCCCCGGCCATGAAGGTGAGCGAATGAGTACCAGGATCGACGACGGAGTCAAGACCCCGAGTCCCACTGAGGAACGCCGTCAGCCGAGCACCGGAGCCCGCCTGGCGATGCTGCTGCTCGAGGGGCGGACGCTCATCGTCCTGGTGGTACTGATCGCGGTCTTCAGCGCCATCTCGAGCGACTACCTGACGCAGAGCAACCTCATCCTGATGAGCAAGCACGTCTCCATCACGGCTCTGCTCGCGATCGGGGTCACGTTCGTCATCCTCACCGGCGGGATCGACCTGTCCGTCGGTTCGATCGCCGGCCTGGCCGGGATGATCAGCGGCGGCTTGCTCTACGAGGGCCTGAAGCTGCCCGGTGGGCACACGGTCTGGTTCTCGACGTTCATGGTCCTTGCGGTCGGCATCCTCGTCGGAGCTGCTGTCGGCGCGATCAACGGCCTGCTCGTCACCAAGCTGAAGGTCGCGCCGTTCATCGCGACCCTCGGAGTCCTCTATGTCGCGAGGGGATTTGCCGACCTGCGCAGCGGCGGAGGCACGTTCCCGAACCTGGCCGGCACCCCCGCGAGACACAACACCGGCTTCGACGTCCTCGGGGTACGGAGCTGGTTCGGCGTGCCGGTGTCCATCTGGATCATGGTGGCGGTGGCGGCACTCGCCATCATCGTCACGACGAGAACGCCGTTCGGACGACGCATCTATGCGGTGGGTGGCAATGAACGAGCCGCCGAGCTGTCCGGCATCCGCACGGCCCGGATCAAGATGGCGGCCTACATCATCTCCGGGGCCTGCGCGGCCCTGGCCGGGCTGATCCTGACCAGTGAGCTCGGTGCGGCCTACCCCGACACGGCAACCACCTTCGAGCTGAACGCGATCGCCGCCGCCGTGCTCGGTGGGACCTCTCTCTTCGGTGGCAAGGGCACGATCATCGGCACTGTCGTCGGTGCCTTCGTCATCGGCTTCCTCAGCGACGGCCTGGTCCTGGTCGGGGTGTCCGCCTTCTGGCAGCTCGTCGTGAAGGGCACCGTGATCATCTTTGCGGTGGTCCTCGAGCAGACACAGGAGCGTGTCAAAGCGCGCATGGCCACCTAGCAGCAGGCCGCTGTAGTCGCCAGGACGACGTCCCGGCGTGCGACGCAGCGAAAGAGTCCGCCACCCCACGACGAAGCCTTCCGTTCCTACACCTTCTCGAAAGGAAGTCCGGCTGTGTTCTCTTCCACCCTGCGCCGTTCCCTGGTCGGCGTGTCCGCGCTGGCCCTGGCAGCGTTGAGCCTCTCCGCATGCGGCGGCAGCTCGTCGCCCAGCACCAGCCCTGCGGCGTCCGGAAAAAGCGCGTCGTCGGCCGCGTCCGACGGCGGCTCCAAGCTCATCGTCATCATCACCCCGTCGCCCGACAACGTGTTCTTCAAGGCCGAGCAGGTCGCCGCCGACGCAGAGGCCAAGAAGCTGGGCTACACGACGCTCGTGCTCAGCCACGACGACGACCCGACGAAGCAGAGCCAGGCGATCGACACGGCAATCTCGCGAAAGGCCGCCGCGATCATCCTGGACAACGCCGGCGCCGACGTCACGGTGACGGCTCTGCAGAAGGCGAAGGACGCGAACATCCCGAGCTTCCTGATCGACCGCGAGATCAACTCCACCGGCGTCGCCGTCTCCCAGATCGTGTCGAACAACTCCCAGGGCGCAACGCTGGGTGGGCAGGAGTTCGCGAAGCTCATGGGCCAGGACGGGGAGTACTTCGAGCTCACCGGCAAGGCGACCGACACCAATGCCGGCGTCCGGTCCAAGGGCTACCACTCGGTTCTCGACCAGCTCCCGAAGATGAAGATGGTGGCGCAGCAGAGCGCGAACTGGGACCAGACCGAGGCCCTGCAGAAGGTCCAGACGATGCTTCAGGCGCACCCGAACGTCAAGGGCATCATCGCCGGCAACGACACGATGGCCCTGGGCGCATGGGCGGCATTGAAGGCGGCCAAGAAGACGGACGTCATCGTGACCGGGTTCGACGGCAGCCCGGACGTGGCTGCCTCGATCCTCGAGGACGGGATCAAGGCCACCGTCCTGCAGCCGGCGGCCCAGATCGCCCAGATGGCGGTGGACCAGGCGGACCAGTACATCAAGACCGGTGACACCGGTCAGCAGGAGAAGCAGTCCGTCGACTGTGTCCTGATCACGAAGGAGAACGCGGCGAAGCTGTCCGACTTCGCGCTGACGTCCTGAGCAGGGGCGGGGACGGCTTCGGCCGTCCCCGCCGTCCGCCGTTCGGGACCGGCCGACGACCGGAGCCGCTCACGCGTCGACGACCGCGTAGACCTGGCGGTCGCCGACTCCCTTGAGGTGATGCTCGCCGCGGTCCTCGAAGGTGATGCCCGAGCCGGCGACCAGGTCGTGCACCGTGGCGGAGACGAGCACCTCGCCGGCCCCCGCCAGGGCGCCGATCCGGGCACCGGTGTGCACGGCGATCCCGGCGACCTTGTCGCCGAACTGCTCACACTCGCCGGTGTGCAGCCCGGCCCGGATATCCAGCCCGATCGGCCGGACGGCGTCGCGGATCGCGACCGCTGCCCTGATCGCCCGGGCCGGCCCGTCGAAGGTGGCGAGGAAGCCGTCGCCGGCCGTGTCCACCTCATGGCCGCGGAACCGGCCGATCTCCCGGCGTACGGCGGCGTGGTGCCGGTCGAGCAGCCTGGTCCAGCCGCTGTCACCGAGGGAGCCGAGCCGCTCGGTCGAGCCGACGATGTCGGTGAACAGCACCGTGGCGAGCACCCGCGTCGGGTGCGCCGCCGGGCTGGCGCCGGTCACCAGCTCCTCGATGACGTCGATGACGGCGTCCTGGCCCTGGGTCCACCAGGAGTGGTCGCCGCCGGGGAACTCCACGAATCGCGCACCGGGGATCTGCGCCGCGATCCAGCGGCCCTCCTCGACGTGTGCGTCGAGGTCGTCGGTGCGGTGCATGACCACAGTCGGCGCGCTGATGGTCGGGAGCACGTCGCGGACGTCGACGAAGGTGTTCATCTTCATCAGGGCGAGCGCTGCTCCCGGGCTGGCGCAGCGCCGGTAGTAGCGGGACAGCTCGTCGAGCCTGGCGGGGTCGAGGCTGGGCGCGACCTCCTCCCAGCCCAGGCCGGTCGTCCAGTACCGCTCGACGTCGTCGAAGGCCCGCTGGCGCTGCTCGAAGGTCGGCGCCCAGGGGTAGTCGGGGGTCCGGAGCCGGCGCGCGGTGCTGCCGAAGGTGCACAGCGCGTTGGTCCGGGCCGGGTGCGTCGCGGCGAACAGCATGCTCATGTTCCCGCCCTCGGAGGCGCCGAAGACGACGGCCCGCTCGGAGCCGGCGGCGTCCAGCACCGCGCGCAGGTCGTCCATGCGCTGCTCGAGGGTGGGCAGCTCGTGGGTCGGGACCGGGTCGGACATGCCGGTGCCGCGCTTGTCGAAGAGGATCAGCCGGGAGAACGACGCCAGCCGGTGGAACGCGGCCGCGAGGTCCGGCAGCTCCCACGCAAGCTCGACGTGCGAGACCCAGCCGGGCACGTAGACCAGGTCGACCGGCGCGTCGCTGACGACCTGGTAGGCGATGTTGACCTCGCCCGAGTGCGCGTACCGCGTGACGGGCGTCCCGGCCATGACCTCAGGCTCGCAGACGTGGCCGGTGACGTCACGGCCGGAAGCAGCCTGGTGGCGCGTCTGGGCCGGGCCGCCGATACTGCCCGGCGTGACGGGTCCGCGCGGATGGTGACGGCGGCCGGGGTCTGCTCGCTGGTGCTGGGGCTCGGTTTCGGCCTGCCGGGAGTCGTCGGCGCGGTGCACCTCGCGCGGACCGGGCAGGTCTGGACGTTCCTGGGCTTCCCGACGTACGGCGGGGGACCGTTCGAGCGGGTCGGCGTGCCGACGTCGGTCCCGCTCCTGGTCGGCTTCGTCGTCGTGTGCCTCGCCGAGGTGGTGGTCGGCGTGCTGCTGCTGGTCGGCGCGACGCACGCGGCGACCGCCAGCTATGCGCTGCTGCCGTTCGAGCTCGCCTTCTGGATCGGCTTCGCGCTCCCGTTCGGCCCACCGTTCGGCCTCGCCCGGACCATCCTGCTGCTGCTGGCCTGACC
>CAVSCX010000002.1:0-26902 GCA_963726615.1 uncultured Actinomycetota bacterium
GTCGCGGTCGGGTGGCGGTTCGTCGTCGAGTTCGCGGCCGCCTACACCGGGGTCATCATCATGCTCATCGCGCCGCTGGTCGTGACCCTGGCGCTCAAGCTCGACGCGCTGGTCGGCGACAAGGCGCCGAACAGCCTCGCGGTGGTCGCCGGCCTCGGGTCGCTGGTCGCGGTGGTCGGGAACCCGGTGTTCGGCCGGCTCTCCGACCGGACCACCTCACCGCTGGGGATGCGCCGGCCGTGGGTGCTCGCCGGCCTGGCCGGCGGCACGATCGGGACGGTCATCGTCGCCCTGGCCCCCAACGTCGCGGTCGTCGTGCTCGGCTGGTGCCTGGCGCAGCTGTCCCTGAACGCGGTGCTCGCGGCCCTGCTGGCGGTGCTGCCCGACCAGGTCCCCTCCCGGCAGCGAGGGATGGTGTCGGGAGTGCTCGGCGTGTGCCTTCCGGTCGCGTCGGTACTCGGGACCCTGCTCGTGAAGGTGTTCAACCCGAACGCGCTGGCCATGTTCCTCGCGCCGTGCCTCGTCGGCGGAGTCGCCATCGTGTGGTTCATGTGGCGTCTCGACGACCGGCGGCTCGACCCCGCGGGTCGGGCGCCCTGGTCGTGGGGCGAGCTGGCGCGCACCTTCTGGGTGCGGCCGCACGCCAGCGGTGACTTCCTGTGGGCGTTCGCCAGCCGGTTCCTGTTCGTGTTCGCCTATGCCTGCCTCACCACCTACGAGGCGTTCTACCTCCTCGACCATCTCGGCAGCCCGGACCACGACGTGCCCGGCCAGGTGTTCCTCGCCACCGCGCTGCAGTCCGCCCTGGTCATCACCGCCTCGCTGGTCGGGGGTCCGTTGTCCGACCGCACCGGCCGTCGCAAGGTGTTCGTGATGGTGGCCGCAGCCGTGTTCGGCGTCGCCATGCTCGTGCTCGCCGCAAGCTCGCAGCTTGCCGGGTTCTACCTCGCGCTGGCCATCAGCGGCGTCGGGCTCGGCCTGTACGTCGCCATCGACCTCGCGCTGGTCGTCGACGTGCTGCCCGACCCCGCCACCGCAGCGAAGGACCTCGGCGTGTTCAACATCGCCGGAGCTCTGCCGTACTCGCTCGCTCCGGCCCTGGCACCGGGCATCCTCGCGCTCGGCAGCTACCCGGCCTTGTACGCCGTGGCCGGCCTGTGCGCGCTGGTCGCGGCGGCGTGCATCCTGCCGGTTCGCGGTGTCCGGTGACGCTGCTCGGGTCACGGCCCCGGCGAGCCGGGGGTGCGCAGGAGTGCGCCGGGCAGCGCGCTTGGCCGGTGGGGTGGTGCAGGGCCGCGCTCACCGGGTCACCGCAGCGCCGGTGCGGACTGCGGTGACGACGGCGGTGATGGCGCGGACCGAGTCGGTCGAGCCGTCCGCGTCGTCGAGGAGACCGACGTGGGTGGTGTCGGCAGTCCAGTGGGTGCTGTTCGTGGACAGGGCGGCCATCCGGTCCTGGGCGGCGGCCCAGCCCTTGGTCCCGTCGGCGTTCTCCCTGGCGGTGACGACGGCCAGCGGCTTGGGGTCGAGTGTGGTGAGGGCCTGCGCCTGGGTGAAGACGTTGCGGAGCTGGGACTGCTCGTCGCGCATGTTGCGGGCGCCGCGGGGGCTGGTGGCGAACGACCGGACCTGCGCGGCTGCCTCGGGTGAGAGTGCTGTGGCTGCGGACGACGGGATGAGTCGGGTCGCTGCGACCCGGGCGAGAGCGGGCATCACGGGCAGGAGGCGGCGCATCATCGCGTAGGTGCCGGCGAAGTCGGGCTGGTCGGTGTACTGGTGCGGGCTGGACGAGTCGAGCAGCACCATCCCGGCGACCTGGGCCGGGTAGCGGGCGGCGTAGGTCATGGCGAGCGTGCCGCCCGAGGAGTGCCCGGCCAGGACGAAGGGGCCGTGCTCGCCGGCGCGGGCCAGCAGGGTGTGCAGGTCGGTGGCGACTGCGATGCCGTCCTGCGGGTGGGCGACGTCGTCGCTCCAGCCCTGACCTGCCCGGTCGTAGGCGCAGACCCGGGTGGTGCGGGAAACCTGGGTGGTGATGCCGTTCCACAACGGCGAGATCTCGTTCAGGCCGTTCTCCAGGACGACGGTCGGGCTGCCGGTGCCGGTGCAGGTCAGGTGCAGGCGGTGACCACCCACGTCGTACAGGGCGCCGGGCATGGTGTCGCCGGTGTCGTCGAGGGCGAGCATGACCGTGGCGAGGGTGCCGCCGAGGGCAGCAGCGGTCACGAGGCTGATCGCCGAGTACACCAGCCACCGGATGCCGGCCGTCGTGTTGCGGCGGGCGGCGCGCTGCATCCCGATCGCGAGGGCGAGCGCGGCCGGCGGCCACACCCAGTCGGCGATTGTGAGCACGTCGTTGCCGGGCCGGGCGACGAGCAGGACGATGCCGGTGCCCGCCATCGCGGTGGCGGGCACGCGGGCCCAGCCCTGCGGCTGGCTGGTCCACCGGGTGGTGAGCGCCGCGAGCAGCGCCCAGCCGGAGCCGAACCCGACCAGGGCGGCGCCGGTGATGACGGGCTCGGTGCCGCCGGCGAACACGACGAGGACCAGGACCAGCGCGGCCAGGAGCCCGGCGACGAGCGACCCGATGACGGCGAGCGCGACCGGCAGCCGGCGCCGGTGTGGGCGCGCGGCCAGGGGGGCCGGCGCCGGGCTGGTGGGCTGGCTCGTGGTGGTCATGACGGTCTCGCTTCCAGGTGGGGGCTCGCACGGGTGGCGGTACTGCTGAGCGTGGGCGCCATCGGGTCTGGTCGCGCCGGCGAAACGGCCGGGTTCGGCTCGCACCGGCCGCCGACCTGGGGTCGGCCGCGCAACGGGTCAGTCCGCCTGAACGGTGAACGGGGCGGTGATGACGTGTCCGTCTGCGAGCCGGAACTGGGCCCAGAGCCGGTACACGCCGGGCGTGTGGAACCGGAAGTGCGCGTCGAGCTCCGGGCCGAACCGGGTGCCGGGCAGCGCGAACACGGGGCTGCCGTCACTGGTCTCGCCTTCAGCGTGCTCGTGGGCGAAGTCGCCGCCGTCGGCGCGCAGGACCACGATGTGACCGGCCGCGGCAAGGTACGGCTTCAGGTCGTCGACCGGCTCACCGGTACGAGCGTCGGCGAAGGAGAACGTCAGGTCGGACGTCGCGTCGGCGCGGGCCTGCCCGGACACGGTGACCCGGACACCGTCGACGACGCGCTCCCGCGGGCCCGCGACCGGAGGGGCCGTGGGTTCGGGACGCGGTCCGTCGATGGTGATGGTGTGCCGGTCGAGGATGTTGCTCATGGACCCCTGGCGGGCGAACTCGGTGTGCAAGTCGTACGTGCCGGCGGTCGGGAACGTCAGCGTGATCGCGAGCCGGCCGGGGCGGCCGGTCGGCTCCGGGTGGACGTGCGCGAACGTGCCGAGGTCGTCGCGGGTGGCGATGAGGTGCATCCACACCTCGTGCGTCCGGGTCAGGTCGGTGACCGGGGCCCCGGTGTCGGCGTCGCGCAGCGTGACGACGATGCGGGTCCGCTCGCCGGGACGGGCAGCAGCCGGCAGCCGGTAGTCGACGGTGATGCCGGCTTCGTCGGCGTCCACGGGCGGCACGTCGGTGGTCATCATCACGCTCATCGACGGGCGCATCGTCATGCCGGTGCCTTGCAGCCAGCCGAGCTGCCCGTTCATGCCGTGGCTGGCCGCGTCGGAGCGGCTCGCGACAGTGAACGCGACCCCGAGGGTGACGGCGGCGACCGCGATGCCACCGAGGTAGGCCCACTGGGTGACTCGGGTCCGCAACGGCGGTCGCAGAATCTCGTCGACGGTGGCGGGGCGGCGGTAGCTCCGGAGCCGGAGCGCGTTCGTGACGACGCTCACCGAGCTCATCGCCATCGCGGCCGACGCGAGGACCGGGTCGAGCAGGACGCCGTTCCACCAGTACAGGACGCCGGCGGCGACCGGGATGAGCGCCAGGTTGTACACGAATGCCCAGCCCAGGCCCTGCTTGATGGTGGTGACGGTGCGACGGGACAGGGCGATGGCGGACACGATGCCGCGCAGGTCGCCGCCGACCAGGGTGATGTCGGAGGCGGCGACCGCGACGTCGGCGCCGGTGCCGAGCGCGATGCCGAGGTCCGCCTGGGCGAGGGCGACCGAGTCGTTGATGCCGTCACCGGCCATCGCGACCACGTGACCCTGCTGCTGCAGGGCCACCACGTGGTCGGCCTTCTCCGACGGCAGCACCTCGGCGAGAACGTGCTCGATGCCGACCTGGCGGGCGACGGCGGCCGCAGTGGCGGCGTTGTCGCCCGTGAGCATCCACACCTCGAGCCCGAGGGCCCTGAGCTGCGCCACCGCCTCGGCGGACTCGGGCTTGAGCGGGTCGGCGACCAGGAACAGGCCGGCCGCGGTCCCGTCGACCGCGACGAACAGCGGCGTCGCTCCGTCGGCGGCGGCTCGTGCCGCGGCGTCGTCGAGGGTGGTGGTGTCGATGCCGTGGGTGCTCATGAGGCGGGCGTTGCCGGCGAGCAGCCGGTGCCCGTCGACGGTGGCGTCGATGCCGTGCCCGGGGACGGCCTCGAACGCGGTCACGCGTGGCATGGGCAGGCTGCGGTCGCGGGCGGCGGCCACGACGGCCTCGCCGAGCGGGTGCTCGCTGCCGAGCTCGGCCGCGGCGACGAGGCTGAGCAGCCCGTCGTCGGTCCAGTCGCCGAGCACGGTGCTGCCGGTGAAGGTGGGCTTGCCGCGGGTCAGGGTGCCGGTCTTGTCGAGCACGACAGCGGTGAGGCGGCGGGCCTGCTCGAGAGCAACGCCTGAGCCGATGAGGATGCCGAGCTCGGCGGCCTTGCCGGTGCCGACCATGATGGCGGTCGGTGTGGCCAGCCCGAGGGCGCACGGGCAGGCGATGATGATGACGGCGATGGTGGTGCCGATGGCCAGCGTCCAGCGGCCGTCGTCCGGCCCGAAGACGGCCCAGCCGGCGAACGTGAGCGCGGCCAGGGCGAGCACGACCGGGATGAACCAGGAGGAGACCTGGTCGGCGAGACGCTGCATCGGCGCCTTCGAGCCCTTGGGCGTCCTCGACGAGGCGCACGATCTGGGCCAGCGTGGTGTCCTGGCCGACGGCGCGGGTGCGGATGACGAGGCTGCCGGTGCGGTTGAGGGTGGCGCCGATGACGACGTCACCGGCTGCCTTCTCGACCGGCATGCTCTCCCCGGTCAGCATGGACTCGTCGACGCTGGACGTGCCGTCCTCGACGACGCCGTCGACGGGGACCTTCTCGCCGGGCCGGACCCGGACCAGGTCGCCGACCAGCGACGTCCTCGACGGGGATGTCGACCTCCGTGCCGTCGCGCAGCACCCGGGCGGTCTTCGGGGCGAGCCCGACGAGGGCCTTGATGGCGGCTGCGGTCTGCTTCTTCGCCTTGCCCTCCATCCAGCGACCCATCGTGACCAGGGCGAGGATGACCAGCGACGTCTCGAAGTACACGTGCAGCGGCAGGCCCCAGCCCTGCGCCTGCGCGGGCCACAGGGTCGCGAACGTGCTGTAGCCGTACGCGACAAGGGTGCCGAGCGCGACCAGGGTGTTCATGTTGGTGGCGCGGTGCCGGGCGGCGGCCCAGGCCTGGGCGTAGAACTCCCTGCCGGCCCAGAACTGGACGACCGTGGTGACGACCAGGATGACCGGCATCAGCCAGTCCATGGTGTCGATGGGCAGCGGCACGTACATCAGCGCCATCAGGCTCAGGCCGGTGGCGAGGGTGATCTGCCACTTGCGCTTGAGCCCGGCGAGCTCGGCGTCGCGGGCCCGCTCGTGCTCCTCGCGCCGGTCGCCGGCCGCAGGTGCCGGACCGGTACGTGCAGGGTCGCCGGTCGGGGTGGCCCGCGGGTCGGGGCGAAGCTGCCCGGTGTAGCCGGCGGTGGCGATGGCGGCAGCCATCTGGTCCGGGTCCACCCGGGTCGGGTCGTAGACGACGGAGGCGGCCTCGGTGGCGAGGTTGACCTCGGCGAGCTCGACACCGTCGAGCTTCGACAGGACCTTCTCGACCCGCCGGACGCAGGACGCGCAGGTCATGCCGCCGATGTCCAGCGTGCACGACTCGCTCGCCCCGCCGGTCTCGGCGGGCGCGGTGGTGATCGGGTCGGCCGTCGGGGTGGTGGTCATCGGGTGCTCCTGCGCTGGTCGGGCCGGGTCGGGTCTGCCGGGTCTGGTGCTCACGCTGGTCGCGCGGCGGGGTGCTCGCACCGGCGAAGTGGCCGGGTTCCGGACGGGCAGCTCAGCGGCTGCGGCCGACGCGCTGCGCGACCTTGACGCGGCGGGCGCGGCGGGCGTCGCGGAGGAGCTGTCCGACGTGGTCGCGGACGAGCTGCTCGTGAATGGTCGGTCATGACGGTCTCCTTACGTGTCGGGTTGGGCGGTGCGGGGCGAGTGCGGGGCCGACGGGCCCGCGTGGCGAGGGGGGCCGGGCGCGGGACCGCCGGCGGCTCGGACCACCGGTGCGGTCGGGGTGGCGGCTACGGGCGGAGCGTGTAGCCGGCCTCGTCGACGGCGGCCGCGATGTCGGACCGGTCGACCGGCGCGGTGGCCGAGACCGTGACGGTGCCGGAGGTCAGGTCGACAGCGACCGAGTCGACGCCGGGGACGGCGCTGATCTCGGTGGTGACGGCGTTGCGGCAGTGGTCGCAGGTCATGCCGTCGACGCGGAACGTGGTGGCGCCGACGAACGTGCGGGGAATGTCGTTGATCATGTGGTTCTCCTGGGTGCAGGTGGTGCGGTGCGGGGGTGGTCTTGGCTGTTCGAGAGTGCGGGTGGCGGGCACCCGGTCGCGCCGGCCAAACCGCCGGGTTCCTACGCGGCGGGCGGGGTGCGGCGCGCGCGCAGGGTGAGGGCGGCGATGACAGCCCCGGCGGCGGCGATGACAGCGGCGCCGAGGAAGGCGGCGGAGTAGCCGTCGGTCAGCGAGGTGACGTCGCCGAGCTGGTCGGCGCCGTTCGCGGCGGCGACCGCGGTCATCGCGGCGAGGCCGAGAGCGGACCCGACCTGGTAGCTGGTGTTGACGATGCCGGCGGCGAGGCCGCCTTCCTCCGGGCGCGCCGAGGAGAGCGCGATGCCGAGGGACGGGATGAACGCGAGGCTCATGCCGGCGGCGGCGACCAGGGTCGCGGGCAGCACGTCGACGAGGTAGCTGCCGTCCGGACGGATCAACGACAGGAGCCCGAGTCCGGCGGCGAGGACACCCATACCGGTGACCAGGACCCGGGTCGGGCCGAACCGTGCGATGGCGCGGGGGGCGACCAGCACCATGCCGGCCATGATGAGCACGGTCATCGGCAGCAGCGCCGACCCGGACGGGAACGCCGACAGGCCGAGCACCTGCTGCAGGAACAGGTTGAGGAAGAACCACATCGGCACCCAGGAGGCCGCCAGGAGGAACTGGGCGACGTTGGCGGCGGCGAGGGCCGGCGTGCGGAAGATGCCGAGCCGGACCAGGGGTGCCTGCCGGGTCGCCTGCGACAGGAGGAACCCGCCGAGCAGGACCACCGCGAACGAGGCAGACGTCCAGGTCGCGGACGACGACCAGCCGACCTGGGGGGCCCGGACGATGGTGAACACTGCGGCTGCGAGGCCGCCGGTGACGGTCGCGGCACCGAACACATCGACGCGGCCGCGGCTGCCTGGCACCGAGGGCATCAGCCGGAACGTCAGCGCGAGCGCGGCGGCGGCGACGGGTACGTTCAGGTAGAACACCCACGGCCATGACGCGTACTGGGTGAGGACGCCGCCGAGGAACACTCCGGCGGTGCCGCCGGCGGGTGCGGCGGCCCCGTACAGCGCGAGCGCCTTCGTCAGCTGCTTCGGCTCACCGCCGAACAGCACCATCAGGAGCGTCAGTGCGGACGGCGCGATGAGCGCGGCGCCGGCTCCTTGGACGGCGCGGCCGGCGAGCTCGACCGGCACCGACGCGGCCGCGCCGGCGGCGACAGACCCGACGAGCAGCACGGCCCAGCCGGTCGCGAACACCCGACGGGCGCCGAACAGGTCGGACAGGCGGCCGCCGAGCAGCAGCAGCCCGCCGAACGCGACGACGTACGCGTTGAACACCCATGACAGGTCACCGGGTGCGAAGCCCAGGTCGGTCTGCATCTCGGGCAGGGCGACGCCGATGATGGACGTGTCCATGATGACCATGAACTGGGCCGCGGCGATGAGGCCGAGCGCCCACCCTCGGCGCCGGTCGAGCCCGCCCTTCGCCGGCCGGGTGTCATGCGCGGTGGTGGTCATGGCGGGTCCTCTCGTGGCAGTGGTCTGACGTCTCGCCCACGGTGACCACTCGGGGTGTCGCACTCCTGTCCGCGCTAACGGCCGCGGTGACCGGTCAGGACAGCGACCGCACAGCGGCCCGACAGCGGCTGCAGCGAGCGTGCCGGCGGTCGGTCGGATGTCTTGTTGCGGCCGGACCCGGCTGCGATGCTCCAAGGGCTGCACCCGCTGATCAGGGGCGTAAGGGGTCCGATGGAGTTCCGTGTGCTCGGGCCGTTCGACGTGCTCGCCGACGGGACCGCTCGTCAGGTCGCGGGCCGCGGCGAACGCGCGCTGCTCGCGCTGCTCGCGCTGTCCGCGGGCCAGGTCGTCGCGACCGCGACGCTCATCGACCGCCTGTGGGTCCCGGACAACCTGCCCGGCGACCCAGGCAACGCCCTCCAGCTACGCGTGTCGAAGCTCAGGCGAGCCCTGGCCGAGCTCGGCGCGCCGGAGCTGGTGCGCCGCGAGGGCGCCGGCTACCTGCTGGACTCCCTGCCCGACGACGTGGACGCGCACCGGTTCGCCCGGCTCATCGCGGCGGCGCGCCGCACCGGCGAGGCGCAGGAGGCACTGGACGCGTACGACGAGGCGCTCGGGCTGTGGCGCGGCGAGCCGCTGATCGACTTCGCCGGTGAGCAGTGGAGCACCGTCGAGGCCACCCGCCTGAGCGAGCTGCGGCTGGCGGCGATCGCCGAGCGGGCCGAACGGATGCTGACCCTGGGCCGGTACGAGCACGTGGTCGCCGACCTCGAGCCGGTCGTCGCCGCGGCCCCCACCAGGGAGCGGCTGGTCGGGCAGCTGATGACCGGCCTGTTCAACGCGGGCCGGCAGGCGGAGGCGCTCGAGGTGTACGGGCGGACGCGGACCTTGCTCGCCGACGAGCTCGGCATCGACCCGTCCCGGGAGCTGCGGGCCGTCATGGAGGCCATCCTCCGGCAGGACCCCTCCGCCACCCCGGCCGGCCCGGCTCCCGCTGCTCCGGCCGTCCCCCGGCAGCAGCCGACCGGCGCCCACAGGAGCACGACACCGTCGAGCCCGGCGCCGGCCCGTGAGCTCGGCGGCCTCCCGTTGCGTTCCACGTCGTTCGTCGGCCGCGACGACGACCTCGCCCGCGTCGTCGACCTGCTCGGCACCACCACGAGGCTGGTCACGCTCGCCGGTCCGGGCGGCGCGGGGAAGACCGCGCTCGGCATCGAAGCGGCCCGCGCCGCCGCGCCCGGGTTCCGCGACGGTGCCGCCCTCGTGCGGCTCGCCGCCGTCACCGAACGCGACATGCTTCCGCACGCCGTCGCCGACGCGCTCGGCGTCACCATCGAAGGCGGCACCGCCGCCCACCGACCGCGGGACCTGCTCGTCGCGCAGCTCCGCGACGCCCACGTCCTGCTACTGCTGGACAACTGCGAGCACCTCATCGAGCCCATCGCGGCGCTCGCCGAGACCATCCTCAGCCGCTGCCCCGACGTGCAGCTCCTGGCGACCAGCCGCGAGGCGCTCGCGGTCCCGGGCGAGGTTCAGCTGCCGGTCGCCCCGCTGCCCGTCCCCACACCTGGCACCGCCGCCGCCGACGTCGGAGGCTTCGCCGCGGCGCAGCTGTTCCTCGACCGGGCCCGCACCGCGAGCCCCGACCTCGCCGGCCTCCTCGACAACGGCGGCCTCGACGACGACACCCTGGCGGCGGTCGCCGCCATCTGCCAGCGACTCGATGGCATCCCGCTGGCCCTCGAGCTCGCCGCCGCCCGGCTCGGAAGCCTCAGCCCGGCCGAGCTCGCGGACCGGGTCGTGGACCGGTTCGCCGTCCTCACCTCAGGTGCACGCACCGCTGACGCCCGTCAGCAGACGCTGCGCGCCACCGTCGACTGGAGCCACGACCTGCTCACCGGTCCGGAGCAGGCGCTGTTCCGGCGGCTCGCGGTGTTCCGCGGCGGCTGGAGCCTGGACGCCGCCGAGCAGGTCGTCGCCGACGACCACGGCGCCCGGTCCGCGGGCGGGCTGCACGCCGCGGTGCCGGGCGCGGCGGTGCTGGACCTGCTGGACCGGCTGGTCCGGCAGTCGCTGGTCGTGGTCGACAAGCGCACCGGACCGGGTGCCCGCACCCGCTACCGGATGCTGGAGACGCTGCGGCAGTACGCCGCCGACAAGCTCGCCGCCGCCGACGAGGGTGAGCCGCTCGCGGCCGCGCAGGCCCGGTACTTCCTGGCGCTCGGCGAGCAGGCCGAGAGGGGACTGCGCGGCAAGGACCAGGACCGGTGGCGCCGCACACTGGCTGAGGAGCATGCGAACGTCCGGGCCGCGCTGGCCTGGTTCACCGACACCGACGGGCAGGCTGAGGGTGCGCTGCGGCTGGCCGGGTCGCTGGGCCTCTACTGGCACAAGAGCCGGCATCTGGAGGGGCGGGAGACGCTGCGACGCGTGATGGCGCTGCGCGGGGGCACGCCGGCGGCGCGGGCGCGGGCGATGCAGGCGGTGTCGTTGGTGGAGCGGCCGCGGGCGTGCATCGTGCATCCGAGCGAGCAGTGCGCTGCGGCGGCAGCGCACAGCCTGGAGATCTTCGAGTCGATCGGTGACCGGCCGCGGGCCGCGTTCTCCCGGTTGCTGCTGGCCGTCGAAGGCGTCGGAGCGACCCCTCGACCGGACGCCGCAGCGCTGCTCGAGCAGGCCGACGACGACTTCGCGGCTCTCGGTGACGACTGGGGGCGGGCCGTCGTCGCCTTCGTCCGCATGGAGACCCTGACCAAGCGGGGCGACGGGCCCGGCGCAGCGGCTGCGGCGGCGACTGCCGTCGCCGGGTTCCGGGCTCTGGGCGACGGCTGGGGCCTGTCTGCGGTGCTGTACCACCGCGGCTGGGGCCTGGCCCGTTTCGGTCACCACGCCGATGCCGTCCCGGTGTACGAGGAGGCCATCGAGGTCGCGGCCGCGTCCGGGGTGCTGAACACGGTGCAGTGGGCGACCGCGGACCTCGGTATGTCGCTGCTCGCCCTGGGTCGGGTCGAGGACGCCACCGCGTGCTTCACCCGGGCCGGCACCATCTCCGACCAGGTCGGCGACGACGCCGGCCGCGTGCTGGGCGCGTACGGCGCCGCGGTCGTCGCGCAGGACGCGGGCGACTACGCGGGTGCGCGGCCGTTGTTCGCGGGCGCCAGCGCCGCGCTCGAGCGGCTCGGGGTGCCCTTGGCGGCCGGGTTGGCGCTGGCCGGCGTCGCCTCCTGCGACGAGCACCTCGGGGACGCGGCCGGCGCCCGCGCCGAGTACCAGCGTCTGGTCGAGCTGGGCGAGGGCGCCGGTGAGGTGGGCCTCATCGCCGCAGGTCTCGAGGGGCTGGCGCGTGCCGCGGTCACGGCCGGCGACGTGGCGGGCGCGCAGGAGGCAGCCCGGCTGCTGGGCCGCGCGCGCCGGCTGCGCGACACGTACGACCGCACGCCGACCCTGGCCGAGCGGGTCGGGGCCGGCCGGGCGGAGGCTGCGGCGCGGGCCGTGCTGGGCGGGTCCGGGTTCGACGACGCGGCCAGGGACGGGGCCGCGCTGGGGTTGGGCGTCTCCCCCTAGCCGCCGCGCGCCGCGTCGTGCTCCGGGCCGTCGGTGTCGAACGGCACCTCGGCCAGTGCCGCCTCGACCTGGTCGGCGGTGATGTCGCCGTGCACGACGAGTCGGGCGCTCTCGGCGTCGGCTTCGACGGCCACGACGCCGGGGAGGTCGCGCAGCCGGGCCGTGACGGCGCGTACGCAGTGCCGGCAGGTCATGCCGGGTACCTGCATCTCGACGACGGGCACGGGCTCGCCTCTCCTGCCTGCTTCGGGGGACGTCGCCAGCCTCGCGCTGGTGCCTGTCCGTTCGCTGTCCGGAAGGGTTCGCTCGGAGCCGGCGCTCAGGTTCGCGCGGACAGGCGCCGAACAGGCCCCGTACAGGGCCGCGGCCGACGGTGGCATCAGCGAAAGGAGCCCGTCATGACCAACATCGCCATCCAGTGCCCGGCCTGCCGCACCACCGACGACATCCCGGCTCCGGCGCTGTTCGTCGACGTCGACGCGCCCACCGGCGACGACGGCCCCGCCGCGACCGTCACCTGGGTCTGCGGGTCCTGCGCCGAGCTCGTCAGCGTCCCGGTCGAGTGGGCCCCGCTGCTGGCCGCCGTCTCCGCGGGCGCCGCACTGGTCGAGACCAGCGAGGCCACCGAGGATGTCCGGCCGGCGCACCCGGAGAACCACACCGGCGGCGCCCGGCTCACCCCGGACGACCTGCTCGACTTCCACCAGGCCCTCGATGGCGCCGACTGGCTCGACGAGCTCGGCGCGCCAGCCGGACCGCAGCCGGGAGCCGGCCCGGCCTGACGGTGCCCGACCGGAGTGGTCGTAGCGAGCGCGAAAGGCCCGCCGGTCAGACGACCGGCGGCTCCTCGCGCGTGCGGGTGTCAGTGCATGCCGTGCCCGTGCCCGCCGGCCGCGGCGTGCACCTTCTTCGGGACCGCGACCAGCGTCACGACCATGAGCACCGCGAGGATGACCAGGACTGCGACGAACGCCCGGCCGTACGCGTCGACCAGCCCGGTGCGGGACGTGAGGTCACCGCCGACCGCGGTCAGGATGGCGACACCGAGGGCGGCGCCGACCTCGTGCCCGGTCATCATCAGGCCGGACCCGAGGCCGGAGTCGGTCGCCGGCACGTCGCTCATCGCCGCGACGGAGATGGCCACGAACATCGGGCCGACGCCGGCGCCGAGCAGCAGCAGCCCGGGCAGCACGTCGCTCGGGTACGAGGTGCCGCCGGCCTGCGCCGCGAGCAGCGCCGCGCCGGCAGCCAGGACGACGATGCCGGCCGCGATGAGGGTCCGCGGGGCGACCTTGCCGAGCAGGTGGGACGCGACCGCCGCGGTGAGGGTGATGGCGGCGGCGAGCGGCAGGAACTGCAGCCCGGTCACGAGGGCGGACGACCCGACGACGCGCTGCAGGTACAGCGACGTCAGGAAGATGCCGCCCACGACGATGCCGGTGACGCCCGCCATCACGACCGACGCGGACGTCAGCGACCGGATGCGCCAGGTGCGGGACGGCACCAGCGGCGAGGCGACCCTCGTCTCGATGACAGCGAACGCCGCGAGCAGTCCGGCAGCGACCGCGAGCGTGATGACGGTCCGGGCGGAGGCCCAGCCGTGCGTCTCGGTGCCCTGGATGGCGTACACCAGCGTGACCAGGCCGGCCACCAGGGTGACGGCGCCGGGCAGGTCCAGCTGGGCGCTCCGCAGCCGGGCGGCCGTGGCGGCGGGCACGATCGTCACGGTGCCGGCGGCGACGGCGAGACCGATGGGCACGTTGACGAAGAACACGGCCTGCCAGCCGAACGCGCTGGTGAGCGCGCCGCCGAACAGGACGCCGGCGGCGATGCCGGTGGAGCCGATGGCGCCCCACACGGACAGGGCGGCGGTGCGCTGCCGGCCGGCGTAGGTGGTCATGATGACCGACAGTGCTGCCGGGGTGAGCATGGCGGCACCCAGGCCCTGCGTCGCGCGGGACGCGATGAGCATGCCGGCCGAGGTGGCGAGCCCACTGGCCAGCGACGCGGCGGTGAACAGGCCGAGCCCGGTGAGGAACACGCGGCGGCGGTCGCTGAGGTCGGCGAGGCGGCCGCCGAGGAGCAGGAACCCGCCGCTGAACAGGACGTACGCGCTGACGACCCACTGGTAGTCGCCCGAGGTGAAGTGCAGGTCGGCCCCGATGCTGGGCATCGCGACGTTCACGACGCTGACGTCGAGGATGACCATGAACTGGGCGAGCAGCATCAGGCCGAGCGTCGCCCACGGCGCCTTCGGGCCGGGCTCGTCCGCGTGACCGTGCGGGGGGACGTGGGGCTGGTGGGGGTGCGGTCGGGCCGGGATGGTGGCGGCGGGTGCTGCCGCGGTGTGGTGGCTCATCGGGACTCCTTCGCAGGGATGCGGTGTCGTCGTTGAGCCTGTTCGCGGCGGTGTCTGGTCGCGCCGGTGAAACGGCCGGGGTGGGCCCGCTCGAGTGGCTACGCTCGGCGCGTGCTGGCGGGCAGGGACCAGGAGCGGGCGAGGGTGGCGGCGCTGCTCGACGACGCGGCTGAGGGGCGCGGTGGCGCGCTGGTCGTCCGGGGACTGCCGGGTGTCGGGAAGTCCACGCTGGTGGCCGACGCAGCCACCGAGGTCTCTGCGGGTGTGCGAGTGCTGCGGACGTCGGGCATCGAGTCGGAGTCGCCGTTGCCGTTCGCGGCGCTGCAACGGCTGCTGGCGCCCGCGATGAGCCACGTGGAGAAGTTGGCCGCCCCGCAAGGGCGGGCGCTGCGGGCCGCGTTCGGGCAGGCCGACGGGGACGGTGACCGGTTCCTGGTGTTCCTGGGCGCGCTGAGCCTGCTCAGTGCGGCGGCCGACGAGCAGCCGGTGCTGGCGGTGGTGGACGACGCGCACTGGCTCGACGAGGCGTCCGCGGCGGCGCTGCAGTTCGTGGCGCGTCGCCTGTCGGACGAGCGGGTCGCGTTGTTGTTCGCGGCTCGCGACGGTGACGTCCGCCGGTTCGAGTCCGGTGACCTGCCGGAGCTGGTCCTGGACGGTGTCGACGACGCGGGCGCGGCGGAGCTGCTCAGCGGTCACGCGCACACCACCGTCGCTCCCGACGTCGCTGGGCGCCTGGCCCGGGAGACCGGGGGGAACCCGCTCGCGCTGGTCGAGGTCGCCGACGCACTGTCCGCGGAGCAGCTGCGCGGTGAGGCGCCGCTGCCGGCGACGCTGCCGCTCACCGAGGGCGTCGAGAGGGCGTTCCTGGACCGGTTCCGGCGGCTACCGGAGCTGTCGCAGACGTGGTTGCTGGTCGCGGCCGCCGACGACTCCGGGCAGGCATCGACGGTCGGCGCTGCGGCGGCCGCGCTGGGTGCGGACGAGCGGGCGCAGCAGGAGGTGGAGCGGTCCGCGCTGGTCCAGGTGCGCGACGGCCTCGTGGCGATGCGGCACCCGCTGGTCCGGTCCGCGGTGTACGGGGCGGCGACCAGCCTCGAGCGGCGCCGCGCGCACCGCGCGCTTGCCGACGCCCTGGCCACGACCGGGGACGTCGACCGGCGGGCGTGGCACCTCGCGGCGGCAGCGGAGGGACCGGACGAGTCGGTGGTCGCCGCGCTGGATGCGGCCGCGTGCCGGGCCACCGCTCGGGGCGGGCACGAGGCAGCGTCGGCGGCGTGGGAGCGGGCCGCAGAGCTGTCGGCTGACCCCGAGGTGCGGGCACGGTGGCTGTTCGGGGCGGCGTGGGGTGCGTGGCTGGCCGCGCAGCCCGGCCGGGCGCGGGCCTTGGCGAGCGCCGCCGCGGACGCGGTGGCGGACCCGCTGCTGCGCGCGGACATCGTCCGGCTGCGGGCGCGCATCGAGTGGAACACCGGCTCGGTGCACGACGGCATCACGATGGTGCTGCGTGGCGCGCGGGACGTCGCACCGCACGACCCGGACCGGGCGCGGGAGATGGCGATGTTCGCCGCCGCACTCGCTTCGTTCAACCCGCACGCGCAGCTCGAGGTCGACCCGACCTCGGTCGCGCCACCGCCCGGCCCGGACGAGCCGCCGCGGGCGCAGTCGTTCTACTGGCTGCTGGTCGGGCTGGACCAGGTGCGTCGCGGCGAGTGGACGCAGTCCACGCCTACGCTGCGGCGCGCGTTCGACAGCGCCGAGTTCGTCGAGGGGGACGACCAGGACCTGCTGCCGAACCTCGGCATCGCCGCGTTCCACGTCGGCGACGACGAGCTCGCGTTCCGGTACCACGACATGCTGCTGACCCGGGCGCGCGCCACCGGCGCGCTCATCGTGGTGCTGTACGCGCTGACCCGACGTGGCCTCATCGAGCTGGTCACCGGCCGGTGGACGTCGCTGGTGACCGGGGCGTCGGAGGCGATGCCGCTCGCCCAGGGGTCCGGGCAGCCGGGCCTGGCGGCGCTGCCGCTGGCGGAGGCGGCCCTGGTGTCGGCGTTCCGCGGCGACACGCAGTTCGAGGTGCGGCTCGCGGAGGCGGAGCAGGTCGCGGCCGCGCACCCGGTCGGGGTCGCGGAGCACCTGCTGGGCGACTTTGCCCGGTGGGCCAAGGCTGTGGTCGCCGCCCAGTCCGGTGGGCAGCCCGCGACGGCGTTCCACCTGCTCGAGCACATCCACGACGGGCCCGTGCGTCGGTTCGCCGCAGTCGACCGGATCGAGGCTGCGGTGCGCGCTGACCAGCTCGACACGGCCCGCGCCTGGACGGACGAGATGCGGAGCTACGGCGAGCAGACCGGCGCCGCGTGGGCGCTCGCGGTCGCCGAGCACGGCTCCGCGCTGCTCGCGACCGACCCGCAGGACGCCGAGAAGCATTTCGAGGTGGCCTTGACCCACCACGCCGCCTCCGCGCGGCCGCCGGCCCGGGCCCGTACCGAGCTCGCGTACGGCGAGTTCCTACGCCGCGCGCGCCGGCGGGTCGACGCGAGGGTGCACCTGCGGGCCGCGCTGGAGACCTTCGAGGAGCTCGGTGCGGCACCGCTCGCGGACCGGGCTGCGGCCGAGCTGCGCGCGTCCGGGGAGACTGCGCGCCGACGGGACGTGTCGACCGCGACCGACCTGACTCCGCAGGAGCTCAACGTCGCGCGGCTGGTCCGGCAGGGCATGTCGAACCGCGACGTCGCCGGGCAGCTCTTCGTCAGCCCCCGCACGGTCGACTTCCACCTGCGGAACGTGTTCACCAAGCTCGGCGTCGCTTCGCGGGCCGAGCTGATGGCGCTCACCCTCGACTGACGACGGCCCCCGCCCACGGTTGCTGCGACAGGGGCCGGACGTCGCCGGGACAGTCGCCGAACAGGCGCACGGGCCATGGTGAAGTCCCTTCCACCCAGGAGCCCACCATGGCCCGCACAACGAGCACGAGAAGTCCGAGCCGTCCGACCCCCGTGGGGCGCGCCGAGCTGCGGAAAGCATCCTTCGCGACGGGTCAGCAACCGAGCGCGGCGTGGATGCTGACCCTGCTCAACGCCACGATGCTGCGCTGACGCTCAGGCGGCCACCGCTACCGGGTCGTCGCTGATCATCAGCGCGGACCAGCCCAGGTCGCCGAAGCCGGCCGCGGCCGCGACCCGTGCCGAGGCCCCGTTGTCGAACGTGTGCAGGTACGTCGGGACCCGGCCCTGGTCCAGGATTCGCCGGGCCGCCTGGGCGACCAGGCGCCGGGCCAGGCCCTGGCCGCGGGCGTGCGGCTCGGTCCCGACCGAGATCTCGTGCCCGAACCGGTCGTGGCGCTTGATGCCGGCACCGGCGAGGTACTGGCCGCGGCCGTCGAACGCGACCAGGGCCAAACCGCCGAACGGGCGCAGCCACGCGGGCAGTCCGGGCGCGTCGGTGTCGACCCAGACGCCGCCGTCGGGCAGGTCCGCCGGGCTCACGGTCCAGCGGAACGCGACCCGCTCGACGGTGTGCCCGGGCTTGCCGATCAGGCCCGGGAGCAGCTGAAGTCCGGCGTTGACGTGGGCGAGGTCCCGGCCGTCCGCGAGCAGCCCGGCGGCGGCCGCCGCGGCCTCCGGCGGCAGCGCGACGACGGCACGGCCGGCCGGGTCGACCAGGCCGGTCAGCAGCGGCGGCAGACCGTCCCAGCCGGGGGCGGCGTTGCGGGGGTTCGGCACGACACGGGCTGACGCCTCGCTCGGCAGGGCACCGGCCCAGGTCGTCAGGTGCTGCCGCAGCGTCGCCGGCAGCACGGTCACGGCGCCGGCAGCCGCGGAGGCGGTGGTCGAGGCGGTCATCGGAAGCTCCTGAGGAGGCTGAGTTGAACGCGGTCAGAACGGGAGGAGACGCCCGGACGGGGTGCGCCGGTCGAGGGTCGTGGGCTGCGCCGGGCGGGCCGGGCGGCGGATCTGCCTCTGGGTCATCGGGGTCTCCTTCCGGGCTGCCGGCCGGGCTTCTGGGTGCCTCGGCCGACCCGAACGACGCTAGGCAGCGGCGGGCCCGGTCGAGCCGGCGAAACCGCCAGGTTCGACCCCGGCGGGACCCGCAACTGAGCGGTCACCGAGACAGCCGGGCCCCGGCCGGAGCGCCCGAGCCGCCGCGCCGGCCGGCCGTCGGACGGCGCGCCACTCCGTCAGACCTGGCAGTTGTACCGGCGCGACCCCCACCGCTCCGGCCGCAATCTCGAGCTGTCCCGCACCACCCCCACCCGCAACCAGAAGGAGCCCGTCATGTTCGCTCTCGTCCTCATCGCCCTCGCCGTCGTGGCCGTCGTCGCCCGCCTGGCAGCCGTCGTCGTCACCGACCGCCCGCTCGTGGCGCCCCGCTCGCACCTGCACGAGCTCGACCCGCAGTCCGCGCGTCTGCGCGGCGTCCTCTGACGTGACCGGCACCCGCTGCCGGCGCGAGCGCGGCAGTCGGCCGGCGACGGCCGGCTGCCGACGGCCGGCCCACCGCTCGCACTGACCGGCCCGCGACCGACCAGCCCGCGTCACACCGATCCTGAGGGAACCCGCATGCACACCCACGAGCAGCGCCAGCCCGCCCAGCCCGTCCGGTCGCAGGCCCCGGAGCACGTCGACGTGCTCGTCGTCGGGGCCGGCCAGGCCGGGCTCGCCATCGGCTGGCACCTGCGCGAGCAGGGCATCAGGTCGTTCCTGCTGATCGACGCCGGCCCCGAGGTCGGGCACGTGTGGCGCACCAGGTGGGACTCGCTGCGGCTGTTCACCCCCGCCGAGTACGACGGGCTGCCCGGGATGCCGTTCCCCGCCGCGGCCGGCACGTACCCGAGCAAGGACGACGTCGCGGACTACCTGCGCGGGTACGCCGCCGCGTTCGAGCTGCCGGTCCGCCTCGACACCCGTCTCACCCGGCTCGCCAAGACCGGCGACAGGTTCCACGCCGACACCTCGACCGGCCCCCTCACGGCGCGCCACGTCGTGATCGCCACCGGGCCGTTCCAGACCCCGGTCGTCCCGACCCTGGCCCGTCACCTGGCGACCGACGTCGTCCAGCTGCACTCAGCGGACTACCGCAACCCTGGGCAGCTGCCGGACGGGCCGGTCCTGGTCGTGGGAGCCGGCAACTCCGGGCTGCAGATCGCCGCCGAGCTCGCCACCTCCCGACCCGTCACCGTCGCGGTCGGGACCCGGCCGCCGATGCTGCCGCAGCGGTTCCTCGGCCGGGACCTGTTCTGGTGGCTGTCCCGCCTCGGCCTCCTCACCAGGGCCGCCGACTCCCGCCTCGCGCGCCGGCTGCGCACAAAGGGTGACCTGGTCATCGGCACCCGCCGGCGCGACCTCACCCGGCTGGGCATCCAGGTCCGGCCCCGCCTCGACGACGCCGACCTGACGACGGCGATGTTCGCCGACGGCAGCATCTCCCAGGTCGCGGGCGTCGTGTGGGCCACCGGGTTCCGCACCGACTACTCGTGGCTCGACATCCCCGGCGCCGTCGTCGACGGCGCCGTGCCGAACCAGCGCGGCATCACCCGGGTCCCGGGCCTGAGCATCCTCGGGCTGCCGTGGCTGCACACCCGCGGCTCCGCCCTGCTCGGCTTCGTGAAGGACGACGCGGCCTGGCTCGGCGTCCAGGTCGCCCGGCAGGCCGGCGCCGCCCGCGGGGCCGCACCCACCGACCACGTCCTCAGCTGACCGTCCCCTGCACCGCCGAGGGAGTGCACGCTGCCCGGCGCGGCGTATCGGGGAGCGTTCCGATTGCACGGACGGTGGCGCCGGAGCAGCCCTCGACCGCAGACCTGGCCGCGGACGCCGCGGTTCCCCCGCAAGATCCCCAGAATGTAGTTCTCAGCCGCCCCGAAACGTAGCCTGTGCGTCCTCTGACATGGGACCCGAAACGTCACAGAATGTAGTCTACGCCTCCTCTAAAATGTAGTCTGGACGACCTTCAAAGTGTAGTCTGTGCTGGTGAGTTATCACCCGAGGGTTGTCGACGCGCAACTTGCTGCGCGCCTAGCGTCGGCGGGGGCGGTCCTGATCGAGGGGCCGAAGGCGTGCGGCAAGACGCAGGCCGCCCGTCAGCTGGCCGCCAGCGAGGTCCTCCTCGACGTCGACGCCGCGGCGATGGCGTCACTGTCCGTGGACCCGCGACTGGTCTTGGACGGGCCGACGCCCCGCCTCGTCGACGAGTGGCAACTGGCCGCCGACGCAGTGTGGAACCACGTCCGGCGCCTGGTCGACGAGCGCCAGCAGCCCGGTCAGTTCATCCTCACCGGCTCAGCCACACCCGACGACGACGCCCGCCGGCACAGCGGGGCCGGACGGTTCTCGGTGCTCCGGATGCGCCCCATGTCGTTGGCCGAATCCGGCCACTCGAACGGAAACGTGTCGCTCGCGGCGCTGATGGCAGGCCAGCCGCCCCGCTGCCCAGACCCAGAGCTGAGCCTGAACACCATCATCGACGCCGTCTGCGTCGGTGGTTGGCCGGCCAACCTGACCCGGTCGGTGCCGGCCGCCTTGCAGGCCAACCGGGACTACCTGGCTAACGTCCGCGACGTCGACGTCAGCCGGGTCGGCGCCGCCACCCGAGACCCGCGGCGCGTGGGGCGATTCCTGCAGTCGTTGGCCCGCAACGTCGCAACCGAAGCCAGCCTCTCGCTGCTGTGCCGCGACGCCGGCGAACCCGACGAGCCACTGGCCCGCACCACCGGCTACGAGTACCTCGACGTGCTGAGCCGGCTCATGCTCGTCGAGGACCAGCCGGCCTGGTCAGTCCACCTGCGCAGCAAGGCGACGCTGCGCCAGCACCCGAAGCGGCACTTCGTGGACCCGTCGCTGGCCACCGCCGCACTGGCCGCTTCACCCCAGCGGCTGCTTGCCGATCTGCGTGCGTTCGGCTTCCTGTTCGAGTCCCTGGTCGTGCGCGACCTGCGCATCCATGCCCAGCCGCTCGACGGGCAGGTCTTCCACTACCGCGACAGCGACGGCCTCGAGGTCGACGCGGTCGTCGCGCTGTCCGACGGCCGCTGGGCAGCGCTCGAGGTCAAGCTCGGCCTCGGCGACGTCGACGCCGCAGCCATCAACCTGACCAAGTTCGCTGCACGGGTCGACACCTCCCGAACCGGGCCGCCAGCCGCGCTGGTCGTTGTCACCGGCAGCGGCTACGGCTACCAGCGACCCGACGGCATCAGCGTCGTGCCCATCGGAGCTCTCGGCGCGTAGCCAGAGCTAGATCGTCGGTCGTCAAGGCCGGCCCCACCTCGACCCCAGCATCACGCCAGGCAGCGGCAGGCCGAGGGCCCGCAGGGTTACCCGACGCCGGGGACGACGACCTGTCGTACCTCTGCGCGTGCGACTAGGCCGACCGCACGCCTAGTCACGACGGCGCCTCACACCTCACCCGGGTCCGACGCCTGGTCGCACGCCACCGACCTGCTCACCCCGATGAGCAGCGAGAAGAAGGCCACCAGCAACGCGCCGACGGACGCGCCCAGCACCAGCACCAGCCACGCCCACGGCGGCCACCCGCGCCACCGCACCCTCGGGGCCGGCTGCACCCGCTCTCGCGGAGGCGGGCCAGCGGAGGCGGTCACGTCACCCACCGTGCCTGACCCCGGCGCCGCCGGCAGCCGTTCCCGTACTCAGCCACGGGCATGAACCTCCCGCCTGCTGCCGCCTGCCCGAACGAGTCGGCGCCGAGACGACGGCGGCGGGCACCCACCCGGGTGCCCGCCGGCGTCACTGCCGTCCGACCGTGCCGTGCTGCTCGGTCCGACCCGCTACTTCATTCTGAACAGAGCCGTGTGCGAGGTCCCGTCCGTCAGGGCCATCGTGAACCTCTGGCACGTGCCGGCCCACGCCTTCTGCGTCTTCCACACGTACGTGTACGTGCCGGTCGCCGCGTCGTACTGCAGGCTGGACCCGCCGGCGGTCACCGTGTCCGTGACCGCGTTCAGGTCGGCGCCGGTGTCGCACGCCACCGGCCGCGCCGTCGGCGCGCTCGCGAAGATGTTCAGCCCGCGGTCAGCGCCGAGCTTGAACTTCATCGGGACCGCAGACCCGGCCTTCACCACGTTGACCGTCGGGGTGTTCTCCACCGGGTCCAGCCAGCCGGTGAACGGCCACGACGTCGGCTCCGCCGCGCACCGGTCCACCACGAACACCGTCCCGAGCGCCATCCCGGCGTGCCCGGACGAGTCCGTCCCGGTGACCCGCAGCTCCGGGAACGTCCCGAGTGGGCTAGACGCCGGAACGGTGACCGTCGCGGTCACGTGCCCCTTGCTGTTCGCCGTCGCCGTCCCCACCTGCGTCGCGGTCGACTCGGCCGCACCCTGCTGCAGCACCTTGATGGTGGCAGCCGCGCCCGGCGCGAACCCTTCGGCCTCGACCCGGACCGGCTTGCCGGACTGCGTGACGTTCGGCACGTTCGCGCACGAGCCGCTGCCGTAAACGTAGGCGTCGTTCAGCATCCCCAGCGACGGGTCGTCCGCCGCCAGCGAGCTGGCCGCGGCCCGCGCGAACGCCGGCTGAGCCGGCGGGTTGTTCGGCAGCCCGGTCGGGTCGTAGCCGTACGCGCCGGTGTTGTAGAGCGTCTCGGTGACCAGGCCGGCGTAGGTGCTGGCCCCCGCCGGGGTCGGGTGGAACGCGCCGGTGCCGACTATGCCGTCCTTGAGGCCCTTGCTGCGGATGTCGTTGATGTCGCCGAGCGTGATGGACTCCGTGTACGCCGTGTCCGCCTCGCAGGGCGCGTGCCCGCGGAACGCGTCGAGCACCGGCACATACAGGGCGCCGGCCTCCCGGGCCGCCTGCGCCATCTTGACCGTCAGCTTGTCCGCGGCCGTGTTCATCAGGTTCTGCTCGCCGGTCTCGAAGCCGATGTGACCGTTGAACGGCACGTCGACGCCGGACAGCTTGGTGCAGGTCTGCTCGGCGACCTCGTCCGGGAACAGGTGTGGGTAGCCCATCAGGACCACTGTGGCCGGGTTCCCGTTCTTGGTCGTGGTCGCCTTGAGCTGATTCAGCACGTTGACGAGCTTGTCCTTCACGGCCTCGACCCGCTCGTCCACCAGCTGCGCCATCGGCTTGTTCTCCAGGGTTCCCTGGTCGCAGTTCTCGGTGGTCGCGCAGTGGATCAGGACCGGCCCAAACCCGACGTCGTTGCCGCCGATGGACAGCGTCACCAGGTCGGTGTTCTCACCCAGCGGCGTCTGCTGAATCTGCGGGCCGGGCTCGGTGAACCGGGTGCGGGTCAGCACGTCCTCGGTGGTCGCACCCGAGCATGCGTTGAACGCGAACGTGGTGCCGTACGTCGAGTCGTGAGCAGCCTCAGCAATCCACGCGGTGTCCAGCCCGTCGTTCGACGAGACGAAGTACGCCGACGCCTGCGCGGTGGACCGGTGGCACTGGTTGTAGCCCGGGTCGAAGTCGACGTCGGTGCCCGACACGTACGGCGAGAGGCCCTCACCGGCCGAGTACGAGTCGCCGAGCGCGACGTAGTCGGTGTGCCGAAGCCACCACACCTTCTGGAACGCGAACGGCTCGTCCGAGTCGAACACGCCGTTCTCGTTCAGGTCCGCGAACACCCGGAGCTGGTCGATGCCCTCGCCCTGCGGTTCTGGCGCCGGCCAGTCGACGATGCTCGAGTAGCCCAGCGACACGTGGCCGCCCGGGTAGATGGTGCAGCTCAGGCTGCACGACGGGTTGATGGGCGTGCCCTTGTGCGGGCCCGCCAGCACCTCGACCTCCAGCGGCGCCTCGTAGTACTCGTCGTCCGGAACCTCAGGCGCCGTGATGAGGAACTGCGCGAACCCACCGACCGGCTCCCGGTCCTCCGGGCTGGACGACAGCAGCGCGCCGTGCGGGTACCCGCCGTACCCGCATTCCTTCGCCCCGATTTCGAAGGCGTTGATGAACAGGTCGTAGGCGTCCTTCGACCAGATGACCGTCGCCCCGTCAGCCCCGAACGTGATGTCGTCGCACTCGAGGTCCTCCAGCCGCTCCGGGTACGACGCGAACAGCGACGGGTCCTCGTTGAGCATGCCCTTCTCGACCCGGTAGATCTGCGAGCAGCCGTTGTTGGCCATGTACAGGTCGTCGCCGCCGACCGCCAGCCCGGAGTTGCCGCACCCGTTCAGCTTGCCGGACACGTCACGGGTGTCCACGACGTCCCCGTTCGCCTTCACGTGGTAGATCGTCGTCTGCACGTCGCCGGACGCGAAGAAGGTGTTGTCCGTGCCGTCGTAGGCGAGACCGTCGATGCAACCGTTCGGTGCCGTGAACAGCGTGTCGGTCACCACAGCCTCGCCGGAGCTCGCCTCCCAGAAGAACGACGGACGAATCGTCACGACCTGCTCCGACGGCCACGTGCACGCGTACAGGGCGTCGTTGCGTCGGTCGTACGCCAGCGCCCCGAGCCCGGTGTCGCCCGGGTTCGCACCGGTCACCGTCAACGTGCTTACCAGGTGCCCGTCGTCCGGGTCGATGACGTACAGCTCGTTCGTGTACCAGCACGACAGCACCAGGTTCTGCCCGGTGAACGCGATGCCGGTGCCAATGCTGCACTCCGGTGCTTCCGCGTCGAAGCTCCGCAGAATCGTCCCGTCCGGGTTCGGCACCCCGCCGCCGCCATCCGGGTCCTCCACCGCGGCGGCGACCCCGCCGCCGAGCACCGCCAGAACCACCATCAGGACCGCGCTGAGCAGCGCCACGACACGTCGAGACATCTGGTGAATCCCCCTATAGCCCCCGCCCCCGAAGACCCGTGCCCCCAGGCCGCGCGAGGCGCAACCTAGCGCCCCCACACGCTCACCGAGGCAAGATCGTCAACTTCCCCGACACCGAAGTTCACCCGGACGGCCCACCGCCGTCACGCCCGGCCCCACGCGTGCGCCGCGACCTGCCTCACCAAGATCCAGTGCGGGCACTGCTGGCTGGCCTACCGTGACCCCAGGCACCACGGCCTGAGGTGTCTGCCCGCCAGCGGCAGACACCTGAGGCCAGGTGACGGGACAGGGGGAACCAGATGCGTCGCACCGCCACCAGACCAGCAGCAGCCCGCCGCGCGGCACCGGCCGCCGCCCTTACCGCCCTCACCGGCGTCCTGCTGCTGAGCGGGACCGGATGCGGAGACCAGCCCGTCGACGCGTCCACCAGCAGCACGACCGGCCACGGCCGCTCCCACAGCGCCGACCCCACCACCCCCGGCACCGCCACCCCGAACCCGTCCGCGTCGATCGTCCACCCCGTCAGCGCCGTGCCCGCCGCGCCCACCGCAGCCGTCACCCGGGCGCTGCTCAGGCCGTCCGACCTGCCCGACACCTACACACAAGCACCGGACCCCGCCACCGAATCCGACGACAGCCACCAGCGCTCCAGCCGCCCGGACTGCTCCGCCGCGCTCGCCCAGCTGAACTCCGCCGCCGCCGACGACTCCGCGCTCGCCACCGCAGCCGACCGCGCCTCGGCCTACTTCACCACCAGCACCGCCCAGGGCGGTGCTGTCACCGTCTCGCACAGCGTCGCCCGCTACCGCAACGGCGGCGACGCCGCGCTCGCGTGGTCGGTCATCAACCGGCTCGCCGCCGACTGCGACCAGTGGACCGAGACCGACAACGCCAGCCAGCCCACCACCCTCACGCTGCGTATCACCCCGGCCGCCGTACCCGACAAGACACCCGAAGCCGTCAGCCGCGCCGTCCTGGTCGCGTTCACCGTCCGCCTCACCGCCACCGGCGGCGTCACCCTCGACAAGCACATCGACGTCGCCGCCGCCCGCGCCGGCAGCAACGCCGAGACCGTCGAGCTGCTCGCCCGCACCAGCGACACCAGCAAACCCGCGCCGCCCGGCGCCACCGACCCCGTCACGATGCTGACCGCCACCCTGGCGCGCGTCCCCGCCTAGCTGCCAGCCCGCCGGCCAACCCCGTCCCGTCCTGCCCGCCGGCACGGCCAGCCGGCACAGGGACAAGGCCCGGGGGTCGTGACGGCAGTCCACCCCGAGGCGGGTCCTGGCCGGTCAAGCCGCTCCGGCAAGTCCGCACGGGCGCGCCGCCGACCGTGCAGAGGTCTGCACGCACTGGACTGCTGCGGTGCCTTCTCGCCCGCGCTGTTCCGGAGCCCGCCGCGGCGCGCTGTCCGCGGACCTGCGGGACGCGCTGCGCGCCGAAGCTGACCGGCTGGCTGCGGCCGGTGAGCCGGTGCCGGTCATCAAGGCTGTCGGGGACGCGTTCGCGGCGCTGGACGGTGAGCTGGAGCGGCTGGCGCAGGCGCGGCTGGACGCTGTTCGGGCGCTGCGGCGGCAGGGCTGGTCGTACGACCGCATCGCGACCGCGACCGGTCTGAGCAAGGGCCGGGTCGCGCAGCTGGCCCGGGATCCGCGCGGCCGCCGATAGCCGTCGCTGGTCGTCGGGTCGCGCACGACCTACGGTGAGGGCGTGAAGCGCTCGGTAGCGGTCCTGGTCGGCCTTTACCTCACGACGGCGCTGGTCAGCCGGCTGCTGGAGACGGTCGGGCTGAGGCAGTGCGGCTGTTCGGTGGACTGCTGGTGCCGGCGACCGCTGCTGTCCGCGTTCCGCTGGGTCGCGCCCGCCGGTCACCGCTGAACGAGTGGTCCGCGGCGCTGCGGACAGCCCTTGGTCGGGGCTCACCGGCGCGAACCAGACGCTCACCCACAGCGCACGCCGGCGCTGCTGGACGCAAACCCAACGCTCACCGACACGGCGTTGCGAAACGTCCG
>CAVSCX010000003.1:0-499899 GCA_963726615.1 uncultured Actinomycetota bacterium
ATGGAGGCGTGTGTCTGAACGAACCGCCACGTGTCGTCTTCGCGGTGGAAGACCGAGCTCCAACGCGGCGAGACGTGGCGACCGTCGGACAGGGTGATCGTGAGCCTGGTGGTCGCCCACCCCACGGTGCCCTCCTCGAACGCCTGGGTTCCTTCGGGGGAGAACCGCGCTGCCCCGCCGGCGCTGACCACCTCGCCACGCAGGAACTGCGCCACCGCCTCGCCGCCGCGGAACCACTCGCCGGGGTCGCTCCCGATCAGGCAGGTCTCTGGATGCGCGGAGACATAGAGGTCCACCACCGACGCGTCGCCTCGCGTGGCCGCGGCGAACCATCGCGACACCAGGTCTTCCAGTTCCGGTGAGCGCTGCATGACCGACCCACTCTCCACCGCCACCATGGCTGCGCCGATCATCGCGCAGTCAACGAACGAGTAGTGGGCATCCGGCCTACGGAGTTCGGGCCTGGCCGCTGGACGAGACACACATCTCCGACATCCATCACACCCCGACGCTGAAGCTGCCCCGAGTGGAATAGGTCGCATCGAGCCGCCCGGGCGGTCGGTCGGGACCCGATCAGGCCAGCGTCGGATGCCGGAGCTTGTCCGGGTTGTACACGGCGTCGACCTCGACGATGCGGCCGGCAGCCACGGTGAACCCGATCACCGCCACGAGCCGTTGGTCCCGCACGACTGCCAGACCGGGGGCGCCGTTGACCGCCACGACGCGGGCGTACTGCGCATAGGTGGGGGCTTGGCGCGCCACCATCCGGGCGACCCGGTCCGCTCCTCGCACGGGGCGCAGCGGTGCGGGAAGACGGCCGCCGCCGTCGCTGTGCCACACCACGTCCGGATCGAGCACCCGGACCAGGCCCGCCAGGTCCCCTTCGCGGGCAGCGGTCAGGAACGCCTCGATCGCGGCCCGCTGCGCCGCGGTGTCGGTGTCGAAGCGGGGACGGCGCTCGGCGATCAGCCGCCGGGCCCGGCTGGCGAGCTGCCGCGCGGCACCCGGCGACCGACCGACAACCTCGGCGACCTCGTCGAAGGACAGCCCGAACACGTCGTGCAGCACGAAGGCGGTCCGCTGGGCGGGCGACAGCGTCTCGAGAACGACGAGCATGGCCAGCCCCACCGACTCGTCCAGGGTGACGTGATCGGCCGGATCGTCGTCGTTCGACGCCGCGATCAGCGGCTCGGGCAGCCATTCACCGACGTAGTCCTGCCGCCGGGCGCTGGCCGACCGCAGCAGATCGAGGCAGATGCGGCCGGTGACTCGCGTCAACCAGGCCCGCAACGAGTCGATCCGCCCAGCGTCGACCCGCTGGAGCCGCAGCCACGCCTCCTGCACCACGTCATCCGCGTCGGACCGGCTGCCCATCAGTCGGTAGGCCACCGACAGAAGGTGCGGGCGGTGGCGGTCGAACTCCTGGGCGAGCTCCAGGTCAGTCATCGGTCACATCCTCCGGCTCGTCGTCGTCCTTCTGCTGACGACGCAGGCCACGTGCGTGTGACACACCTCGTGCGGCCGGCGTCACCACCCCCATCCACGACGGAGGTAGTGACCATGGACGTTCATGATCGTCAGGCGAGGCTGCCGCGGCCAGCATGGCTGCCGGACGGGCAGTGGCCGTTCCCGCTACGGCAGCGGTCGATCCTCGGCAACCGCGTCCACTACGTCGATGTCGGCGAAGGACCGGCGTTGCTGTTCGTGCATGCCGGCATGTGGAGCTTCGTGTGGCGTGACGTCATCGCCGCGCTGTCACCGGAGTACCGCTGCGTGGCGCTGGACTTCCCGGGATCGGGGCTGTCTGAAGCGAGGCCGGGGTACCGGATCGGGCTCGTCACGCACGCCGAGGTGCTGGCGGACCTCGTGCGCCAGCTGGACCTCACGGACATCACGCTGGTGCTGCACGACCTCGGTGGGCCGATCGGCCTGGAGCTCGCCCGAGCGCGACCGGACCTCGTCCGCGCCCTGGTGATCACGCAGTCGTTCGGCTGGTGGCCACGGCAGCGGCTGCTGCGCAGGATGATCGCGATGATGGGCGGGCCGACGGTGCGCGCGCTCAACGTGAGCACCAACCTTGTTTCGCGGCTGACTGCCACACGGCGGCGATTCGCCGGCGCGTCGGCGAACGGCGCCCGGTGGCCGCTGGATCGTGAGAAGAAGGCCTGATCCCGGCGAGTGCGGCCGGCCGCATGGTGGCTGGCGCCCCGGGCGATGACGTACGCGAGGTCTCGGACGCTGACCCGTGGCGACGTCTGGTCTGGTGGCGAGCAGTCCGAGGGATCGGAGTCCAGACCGATGCGGGGACGGCCGTCGAGCACGGCGATGGTGGCCGGCACCTCGCCGCCCTCGCGGATGATCCGCTCGACTCGGTGGCCATCGACCGGCTCGCGCTCGTCACCGACCACGACGAAAACCCCGCCGGACCGCCGCCAGATGTCAGCGGACCCACGTTCGTTGGCGGGCCCGCGGGAGAAGCTACGTGGACGGCGCGATGATGTGACAGATGGCGTTGTCGGTGCAGTCGGCTGGATCGAGTCGATGGCTGCGATTGATGAGGCCTTCCAGCTCGGCTTCGAGGTCCGCGAGCTCGCGCTGCCGCGCCTGGACATCGAGCAGCTTCGTCCGGAGCAGGGCTTGGACGTGGGCGCACGGGACGGCGCCGTCCCGGCGCAGATCGAGGATGCTGGCGATCTCGACGAGGGTGAGCCCTGCTGCTTGTCCGCGGCGGATGAACCGGAGTCCGGTGATGGTCGAGGGGTCGTAGACGCGATAGCCGTTAGGGCCCCGCTGAGGCTGGGAAAGCAGCCCCTTGCGCTCGTAGAACCGGATGGTCTGAGTCGGCAGGCCCGCGGCGTCAGCAACTTCTCCGATGCGCATGACCTCAACCTACGCCTTGACCTTGTACCGCGGATGAAGGTTTACGGTCGCAAAGTGCTGGGTGCGTTCGCCGGCTTGTCCCTGTGGAGCTGGGCACTGATCGGACTCGGGCTCGTGCTCGCCGTCGTCGGGTGGGCACGGCGCACCAAGACACGCCCAACATCACCGCGAAGGGGAACCACCCATGAACCGGACGCACGACCTGATCGTCATCGGCGCCGGCATGGCCGGCGTCGCCGCCGCGAACAAGTGCGCAGCGCAGGGATGGCAGGTTGCCATCGTCGACGCGCTCCCCTACGGGGGCACGTGTGCGTTGCGGGGGTGCGACCCGAAGAAGATCCTGCGCCGCGGTGCCGAGATCATCGACAGCGCCCGCCTGATGCGCGGCAAGGGCATCGACGACGCGGGTCTGTCGATCAACTGGCCGGACCTGATGAAGCACAAGCACGGCTTCACCGACCCGGTCCCCCAGAACATGGAGGACGGCCTGACCGGCAACGGCGTCACCACCCTGCACGGCCACGCGAGGTTCACCGGTCCTCGCCAGCTCGAGATCGACGGCGACCGCCTACGACGCCGACCGCTTCCTGGTCGCCACCGGCGCCCGACCCCGCCCCCTGGAGTTCCCGGGCCACGAGCACCTGATCGACAGCACCGACTTCCTGGACCTCGAGGCCCTCCCGTCGCGGATCCTGTTCGTCGGAGGCGGGTTCATCTCCTTCGAGTTCGCCCACATCGCCGCCCGGGCCGGCAGCTCGCCGGTCATCGTCGACCGCGGCGAGCGTCCGCTGAAGAGCTTCGACCCCGATCTCGTCGAGCTCCTGGTCGACCGCGGCCGAGAGGTCGGCGTCGACCTGCGCCGCACCACCACCATCGTGGCCGTGCAGCCGTCCGATCGGCGGCTACCAGGTCACCCTCGACCACGCCGGCACCCAGGAGACGATCGAGACCGACCTCGTCGTCCACGGCGCCGGACGCGTCGCGGACCTCGCCGACCTGGGTCTCGACGCCGCCGGCGTCGCAGTGGGGCGAGCGCGGCGTGCAGCGTCGCCGGCCACCTGCAGAGCACCACGAACCCGGCCGTCTGGGCCGCCGGGGACTCGGCCGACACCGCAGGCATGCCGCTCACCCCGGTCGCGGTCTCCGAAGCCAAGGTCGCCGCCTCGAACATGATCAAGGGCACCACCACCGCCCCGGACTACGCGGGCATCCCCACCGCGGTCTTCACCATCCCCGAGCTCGCCCGCGTCGGCATGCTCGAGGCCGAGGCCGCGCGAGCACGGAATCGACCTGGCCGTCCGCTACTCCGACACCAGCGGCTGGTACTCCAACTACCGGATCGGGGAGACGACCGCAGCCGTGAAGATCCTCATCGACCGGTCAAACGACCAGATCGTCGGCGCCCACCTGCTGGGCCCCGAGTACGGCGAGCTGGTCAACACCCTCGGCCTGGCCATCAAGCTCGGCCTCACCACCCGCCAGCTCAAGTCCGCGACGGCCGCCTACCCCACCGTCGGGTCCGACCTCGGCTCCATGCTCTGAGGCGCCCGGTCCTGCTGTAGTGCTTCCGGGCAGAGTCAGCCCATCTGTGCGAGGCGGTCGCGGTCGATCACTCGGATGTTGCGGTAGGACACCTCGATCATGCCCGCGGCGGCGAGCTCGCGCAGCACCTTGTTCACGCTGGGACGTTGGGCGCCGAGCATGGCAGCGAGGGTTGCCTGCGAGAGGGTGATGCGCCCCGTTGCGTCTGCCTCGTCCACCAGCAACCGTGCGGTTTGCGCCGTCAGTGACCCGCCGAGGAGTCCGACCAGCCTGTTCTGACTGTTCGCGAGCCGGCTGGCCACGCTGGTCAACCAGCGTCGAGGCAGCTGCCCCCGGCTTGCCAGCAGCTGCTCGAAGGCCTCGGGCGACAGATACAGGCATCGGACCGGGTCCAGGGCTCTCGCGGTGTATGGCGGTGGCATCTTCAGCAGTATCGGGATGTCGCCGTCCACGTCGCCTCCACGAAGCACAGCCAACACCGCGCGCTTCCGCCCCGATCCCAGCGACAGCTCAACGTGCCCGGCCTGGATCAACCACACCCCAGCCGGCCCGATCCCCGCGCCGAAGAGGACCGCTCCGGGAGCGATCGCGCGCGATTGCAGCGTGGTGGCCAGCGCTTGCAGATCCTCCGGCCCCAAAGGCACGGTCTCGCCGCGGCCGACGCAGCGGGCGACCCAGGCGGCGCTCCGCACGGCGGCCGGGTCGGGCCCGCGTCCGCGGATCAGCCCTGTCATCACGATGACACTCTATGGATCTCCCTTCCCGTCGGCCGCGGTTGCCGGCGGGAGGCACGACCCGAGTCGTCCCGCGCGGGCACGGGCGCTGAGAAGACCGCCGCGTTCGGTTGTCCGGAGTCGGCAACATGGTGTTCGCGTAGCGGGCCGGGCTCGGGTTCTGAGCTTCGGCCGGCCCGCGGTCGGGCCTATTGGCCACGCACGCGCGCCGTCCCAAGTCGTTCTGACCAACTGTGTCAGCAGTCAGACAGTCCCCGCAGATGGGCTGGTGGCGACGTGTTCCCCCTACAGACCCCCAACTGGGGCCGGAACCGGGGCCGCCACCGGCGGCTGTGGACCACACGGCTTCAAAGGAGCACACCATGTCTACTCTGCACTCGACCGCGACCCATCAGGGTTCGCTCGACCTTCGGCGCACGATCATCGTCGGCGCCGTCGGCGGCGCCATCGCCGGGATGATGCTGGCGCTGATCGAGATGGCGTACGGCGCCTTCGCGGACGGCCACACGTTATGGGATCCGCCGATGGCGATCTGGGCCTTCGTGGCCGGCCGCGGCCAGTTCGGCGCACCGTCCGACCACGTCGGTGCCATCGTCCTGGGCATGGGCGGCCACCTGGCCAACTCGATGATGCTCGGCGTTTCCTTCACCGTCCTGATGGCGGTCCTGGTCAAGAGGCCGGGCGTGATGGCTTCGCTGACGCTGGGCGCCATGTTCGGCGTGGCGGTGTGGGTCGTCATGCGCTACCTCGTGCTCCCGCTGAACGACGGCACCGCGAACCTGTTCACCGGCACAGCAGTCTCGCCGCAGTGGCTGTGGTACCTGGCTCACGCCGCCTTCGGCATGACCCTCGGCCTGGTCTACGCCCGGCACCACGCAGCGACGCACGACCCGGCGCGCTCGGCCGTCTGAGCCCCCTTCGTCACGATCCCGATCGGCTCGGCATCGTCGGGCCACGAGAGGAAACGCCATGACCCAGGCCATCTGGAACGGCACCGTGATCGCCGACAGCGAGGCCACCTCGGTCGTCGAGGGTAACCACTACTTCCCCGCTGACTCGGTCCACTGGCACCTGCTCCAAGAGAACGACCGGCAGACGACCTGCCACTGGAAGGGCACCGCCAGCTACTACGACATCGTGGTGGCCGGGAAGACCAACCGCGGCGCAGTCTGGCAGTACCGGAACCCGAGCCCGGCGGCCAACAACATCAAGGGCTACGTCGCTTTCGGAGGCGGTGTCCGCGTCGACCGCGGGCCGGCGGAAGGCGACGACGCGGCGACCAGCACGTCGGGTCTGCTCCGCCGTCTGCTCTCCGAGCGACTGTCGCGATGAGCGTGACCGCCTCGACGACGCCCCCGGAGGTCCCCGTCATGTCGACGGGCGGAGGGCGTCGGATCGAGTTCCCTGGGTCCAGCGGTGCCCAGCTGGCGCGCCGCCTGGACACTCCCCGACGGGCAGCCCCGAGCGTACGCACTGTTCGCACACTGCTTCACCTGCACCAAGGACGTGTTGGCCGCGTCGAGGATCGCGCAGGCGCTGACTGGTTTCGGCATCGCGGTCCTGCGCTTTGACTTCACCGGTCTCGGCGGGTCCGGGGGGGATTTCGCCAACACCGAACTTCACCTCCAACGTCGGTGACGTGATCAGCGCCGCCGACTACCTGCGCCAGCACCACCAGGCGCCCACGATCCTCGTCGGCCACTCACTTGGTGGCGCTGCCGTCCTCGCCGCCGCCGAGCAGGTTCCGGAGACCCGGGCTGTCGCCACCATCGGAGCCCCTGCGGACACCGAGCACCTGCTGCACCTGCTCGGCGAGAGCCGGGGGGAGATCGAGGAGAGAGGCGAGGCCGAGGTATGCCTGGCCTCGCGCCCCTTCCGGATCCGCAGGCAGTTCCTCGATGACGTGACAAGTCAGCCCCAGGCCGAGCGAATCCAGCGGCTCGGAGTCCCGTTGCTGGTGATGCACTCGCCGATCGACGACACGGTCGGGGTCGAGAACGCGCGCGAGATCTTCGACGCGGCCCGCCACCCGAAGTCCTTCGTCTCCCTCGACGGCGCCGACCACCTGCTGACCAGACCCGCCGATGCCCGCTTCGCCGCCTCCGTGCTGGCGGCCTGGGCGAGCAGGTACCTCGACGACGCCGACACCGTCCTCCCAGTCCACGAGTGCGGCCGCAGTGGAGGCAGAGGAGGGCGTGGTCCTGGTGTCCGAGAACGGCCGCGGCCCGTACGGCCAGCGCATCACCGCCGGGCGGCACGTACTTGGCGCCGACGAGCCGGCGCCGGTTGGGCACGACACCGGCCCTTCACCGTACGACCTGCTGCTCGCCGGTCTCGGCGCCTGTACCTCGATGACGCTCCGCATGTACGCAGCGCGTAAGGGGTGGCCACTGGAGCACGTGGACGTCTCGTTGCGACACTCCCGGATCCACGCCGAGGACTGCGCGGACTGCGCGACCCGGTCTGGCCAGCTCGACCGCATCGAGCGGGTGATCCGGCTGACGGGTCACCTCGACGCCGACAGCGCCGGCGGCTGCTCGAGATCGCGACCGATGCCCCGAGCACCGGACCTTGCACTCCGAGGTCGAGGTGCGCACGACCATGACGCCGGACGACCCGCTCCCCGCGGTGGTCGACGACCTGACTGCCACGACAGCCGGCGCGCAGGCATGAGCTCGCTGCCCATCGGCGAGTACGCCCTGCTGTCGGACCGGCACTCGGCCGCGCTGGTCTCCTCCGGCGGTTCGGTCGACTGGCTGTGCATGCCCCGCTTCGACAGCCCCTCGGTCTTCGCCGCCATCCTCGACGACGAGGCGGGGCACTGGTCGATCCGCCCGGACAGCCGACTTCCGTGTGGAACGCGAGTACGTCGCCGGCAGCATGGTGCTGCTCACGACGTTCCACACCGCCGCGGGGACCCTCGAGTTGCGCGACGCTCTGGTCCTCGGGGACACGCACGACCCCCATGCGCCTCGGCGAGCACGCCCCCCACCTGCTGCGCCCGGGCCGTGACCTGCACCCGAGGGCGCGTGGGGGTCGACGATGTCGTTCCGGGCCGCGTCCGGAGTACGGCCTGGTCGCACCGGTCACGACCGCTCGTGGACGGGGGCTCGTCGCCAGCCGGCGGTGCGGACCGGCTGACGCTGTCGAGCACCGTCGCCTCGCGGTGGCGCGCGGACGAGGCCAGCGCCCGCTTCGAGCTCGGGTCCGGCGAGCGCGCCTGCTTCGCCTTGCGAGCACTCGGCACTCGGCGCAGCCGACAGCCGCACGATGCACACCGGACCCGAGATTTCCGCCGCCGTCGCTGAGACCGTGACCGGCTGGCGGGCGTGGTCCGAGCTGCACCAGAGCTACGAGGGCCCGTGGCGCGACCTGGTGCACCACCCGGGCGGGTGCTGCAGGCGCTGAGCTACCAGCCCACCGGCGCGATCGTCGCCGCGCCGACCACCTCGCTGCCCGAGCAGGTCGGCGGCGAACGGAACTGGGACTACCGCTACTCCTGGGTCCGCGACGCGAGCATCACCATGCAGGCACTGTGGGTCGCGGCCTGCCCCGACGAGGCCGACGAGTTCTTCGACTTCATGGCCGGCGCCGCCGCCGGCTCGCCCACGCGACCGGCCGCTGCAGATCATGTACGGCATCGGCGGCGAGCACGACCTCTCCGAACGCGACGCTGCCGCCACCTCTCCGGCTGGCGGGACAGCGCGCCCGGTCCGGGTCGGCAACGGCGCCTGGACCAGCCGCAGCTCGACGTGTACGGCGAGCTGCTCGACGCCGCTGCCCGGCTCGCGCGACCAGCTGGCGAGCTGAGCGGCGCCACCCGCGACTTCCTGGTCGGCCTCGCCGACGCTGCCGCCGCGCGCTGGCACCAGCCCGACGACGGCATCTGGGAGGTGCGCGGCGAGCCCCGGCACTTCCTGCACTCGAAGCTGATGTGCTGGGTCGCGCTCGACCGGGCCGTCGCCCTCGCCGGACCTGCTCGACGCGACGACCATGTCGACGGCGTGGACGGGCGCCGCGCGAGGAGATCCGGGCCGCCGATCGAGCACCGACGGCTGGAACGAGGAGCCGGCGTCGTTCACGCAGTCCTTCGGCAGCCGCCGACCTCGACGCCACCGTCCTGCTGCTGCCCATCGTCGGGCTTCCTGCCACGCCGACGACCCGCGGGTGCTCTCCACGATCGACGCCGTCGCGAGCCGGCTCACCGACGCGCGCGGACTGGTCTACCGCTACCACACCGGCTCCGGCGTGGACGGCCTCGACGGCGAGGAAGGCACCTTCCTGCTGTGCACCTTCTGGCTCGCCCACGCCCTCGCCCTGGCCGGCCGGGTCGCGCGAGGCCACGCGAGGTCTTCGAACGCGCCGCCGGCTACGTCAACGACGTCGGTCTGCTCGCCGAGGAGGTCGACCCGGCCACCGGCGAGCTGCTCGGCAACTTCCCCCAGGCGTTCAGCCACATCGGTCTGGTGAACGCCGCCTGGGCGATCCCCAGGCCGTCCGGCACGACTCGACCAAGCAGGTCTGAGCCATGGACTGGACCGTCTACTGGTTCATGCTGCCGGTCTGCATAGCGATAGCGGGCGTCGCAATGTTCTCCGGGATCAGCGGCGCAGCCATGCTCATCCCGGTGTTCCTCATCGGGTTCCCTCTCCTCGGCGTTTCCCAGCTGACCACGGTCGAGGCGATCGGCACCTCGCTGCTGCTGGAGACCTCCGGCTTCGGGACGGGGCTCTACCGGTACCTGCGGCTGCGGCTGGTCGACACAGCCACAGCGTGGCGGCTGATCGCTTGACGCTTCCGCTCGGGATGCTCGGGGCCTCGGCCTCGGCGGCCGGCGCCGGTCCAGGCGCTCCGGCTCGGCTACGGCGCTGCCATGGTCGGCCTGGCACTGCTGCTGGTTCGTGAGGCGCACCCTGCCGAGGCCGATTCCGTCGACGCGTCAACCAGGACACCCGGCCTGGCTGGTGTGTCAGGGTGCGGCTCTGCACCGGGTGCGGCGTTCGCCCCGACGATCGACTCCGCACATCCCCCCTGCCCCCTCGGCACGGCGCGGCAGGTCGCCGCTGCCGACGGGACGACCTACGTGTACTGCGCTCATGGCCTCCGCGGCCAGCAGCTGCTCTCCGGAATCGGTGCCTTCTTCGCCGGGCTCATCTCCACCGGGGTGGGCGAAGCGACCCTCCCAGGCCTGGTTCGTCGCTCGCGGTTCCCCATCGCGGTGGCCGCGGCGACATCGACCGTCGTGGTGGCCGGCACTGTCGTCGGGGCAGCGCTCACCCACATGGTCCAGCTCGCCGCGCATGGTGGCTTCTCCGCCATCCCCTGGAACCTCATCGTCTGGGCCGTACCCGGCTCGGTCCTCGGCGCGGTCCTCGGCACGGGCCTCCAGGGAAAGGCCAGCCCCACCGTGACCCGGTGGTTCTTCGGCGGCCTCTTCCTCACCATCGGTGTCACGTTCCTCCTCGCCTTCACGGTCTTCAGGAGCGTTTTCGGCTGACCCGTACCTTGAGCACCGCGCTAGAGATGCGCCGCCGGCCACCGGGAGCGGCTGAGGCCCGAGAAACGTGTGCCGTGCCGGACCGACCGGCCCAGATCAGGGAGGGTCCGCACCGTCTGGCCCGGGTGGACGCGCCGGAGGCCTCAGGCGCACCCGGTATCCCTGCGTGAAGAGGTCAGCTGGTGGTTGCCGGATCCCGGCGCGTTCGAGGACGCCACGCGGGATGCCGATGTCGGCCACCCATAGCTCGCCGACAGCGTCGACGTCGAGCCCCGTCTTGGGCAGAGCAAGGGTCATGGTGGTCACCGCGCGGACATGTGCTCCCGGGGCATCCCCGTTGGTGGCGTCGACCCCGGACGGGACGTCGAGCGCCACCACGGGAGCATCACCGCGCGACATCCACGCGATCAGGTCCGCGACGACCCCCCGCGGTGCGCCCGCCAGGCTGTAGCCCAGTACGGCGTCCACCGTCAGCGAGGACTCGAGGTCCTCGAGGTGGCCGGGCTCGACAAGCCGAGCGCCAGTGGCACGGTAGAGAGCCAGCTGCTGGGCCGGGACGCCCGTCAGGCGGGCGACATCCGAGACCACCAGCGTGACCTGACCCCCGTGATTGGCCAGGTGCCGAGCGGCACAGATCCCACCGCCCCCGTTGCCTCCGGTACCCGCCAGGACGACCACCTCAGACGAAGTCCACCCATCCCCGAGCAGCCCCACGCACAACGACGCCAGATTCCGGCCGGCGTTCTCCATCATCTGGAACAGGTTCGGGCCGACCTCCTCGGTCGCCACCCGGTCGACCTCCCGCATCTGCTGGGTCGTGACAGCCGGAACAACGAGCCCCCACTCGGTGAGGAAGGAGTCCACACCAAACCCGCTCTCCGACACGTGGTCGAACCTACTTGGACGATCGTGGCGAGCACCTTCAACGGTCGCTGGCGTGCGTCAAAGGATCCTGACTGGCGTCGTTGCCGCCTCTCACGTCGGCCCGACCGGAACGGGCCGGTACCCGGACCACTTCCACAGGCGAACACGACGGTCGCGTCCCTGATCGGGCTGGCTACGGAGCCACCCGGTTCGCGGGCGGCAGAGGCGGGCCGCAGGTGCAGCAAGGAATTGCTCGACAGACTCGTCAACGGTACCCGGGCATGAGTCCGACTGAGACGAGCAGCAGCGGGATCGCGACCAGCAGCGCGGCGAGCACGATCGGGGCGCCTAGAACCCCGATCAGTGCCTCGCGTCGCCCAGTCTCGTACCGACGGGAGAATGACACGGCCAGCACGCCATACCCGGCGGCGGCGATGAGGAAGAGAACGAGGTAGCCGACGCTGCGGGAGGTGAGGTCTTCGGCATCGCCGGCCACGCCGGTGAGCATGCCGATGGCCTCGACGATGCCGCCCAGGCAGTAGAGACCGAGCAGAGCGGCGGCACCGCAGACCATGACGGCGACCAACCGCGGCGAGACGGGAACGCGTCGACGGGTGACCGACACCAGTGCCACGGCGGCGCCAAACAGCTTCAGCACAGACACGGTCCAGTCCATCACGGACAACGCCGTCGCGTACTCGGCGTAAGCACCTTCGGCGAAACGCCCGGTGGTCTCAAAGGCAACGTTGACCGCGGCAAAACCGACACACCAGGCCGCCACCAGCCACGCTACAGCTCGCACTCGGCGGCTCGCCGGACGGGAACCGAGCGCGTGCGCGGCCACGTGGTTACCAGCATGTTCAGCGGTTCGAGTCATGCGACCTTCTTCGCATTCGGCCACGCAGCGATGTCACCGGAAACTCGCGAGGTCCGTCAAGTCGAATAGGACCCGCACCCGACGGCCCGGCCCGCCTGCCTCCGCTGAGGTCCGTCCCAACCCCGACCGAATGTGGGGCAGTGGTCCGAACGTGGCTGCACGCCTACGCATCGCCCATCACACGAATGATCGTCCGGCCAACTGCCCTGTGATCCGGGGCCAGCGCACCGGGAGCGTCAAGCAGCGTCCGTACGGCTCCGACCATCGGCGTGAGCCGTCCGTCGCGGACTCGCCGGGCCAGAGCCGCGAGCTGGGTGCGATCCGGTTCGACGACGAAGAAGATGGCTCGCCCGTCCTGGGGCCTCAGCCTGGGGGGCGCCGCGACGGTGACGAGCGTGCCGCCCGGGCGCACCAGTGCAGCAGCGCGGTCAAGGACCTCGCCACCGATCACGTCGAAGACCACGTCGACCTTGCCCACGTTGTCCAGCGGCTCGAGCTCGAGGTCGAGAAAGGCGTCCGCACCCAGACCGATCGCGGTCTCCATGTCGGCGGACCGACCGGCGCCGATCACTTCGGCCCCCACCTCGCGCGCGAGCTGCACCGCCATCGACCCGACCCCGCCTGCAGCGCCCGTGATCAAGACGGCCTGGCCGGCCATCAGGCGGGCGTGTGCGAAGAGACCCTGCCATGCGGTCAGCCCGGAGATCGGCAGTGCCGCTGCCACGGTGTGGTCGATGTCGGCCGGAAGCGGTGCGAGGTTGCGGGCCTCGACCGCGGCGTACTCAGCCAGTGACCCGTTGCGGGCCCAGTCGGCCAGTCCGAACACCCTCTGGCCAATGGTCAGGCCCGTGGTTCCGAAGCCCAGATCGGCGACGACACCCGACAGCTCGTGGCCGGGCACGCTCGGCGTCCGGTCACGCCCGGCGCGGTCGGACCACGTCGCCGGCCAGTCGAGCTCTCCCCGGGTGAATCCCGCGGCGTGCACGCGCACGATGACGTCATTCTCGGCGGCGTGGGGGTAGGGCAACTCCGTCAGGCACAGTCCGTTGGTACCGGCGGTACGGTCGCGAACAGTGATGGCCAACATCACGATCCCTCCAGCGGTGAGGCTTCCGGGCGAACAGGACGAGGCACGGCGACGACATCGCCGGGGCGGTGCGCCTGCGGCCAGGGCAGGCCGCGCCGCCCAGCTCGCCACCCTCGCCACGACGCGGACAGCGCAACGCCTGCACGCCAGGCCCGGCTAGCCGAACTGGCCGGGCTGGTAGTCGCCGGCGGGCTGCCGGACGATGACGTTCAACCGGTTGAGGGCGTTGATGAGAGCGATCGCGGACACCAGGGCAGCGAGCTGCTCCTCGTCGAAGTGCTTGGCGGCCGTCTCCCAGACCTCGTCGGTGACGCCACCGGCCGCATCCGCGAGGCGGCTGCCCTGCTCCGTCAGCTCCAACGCAGCGCGCTCGGCCTCGGTGAAGACCGTGGCATCCCGCCACGCCGCGACCAGGTTGAGGCGCACCGACGACTCACCGGCGGCAGCGGCGTCCTTCGTGTGCATGTCAGTGCAGAAACCACACCCGTTGATCTGACTCGCACGGATTCTCACCAGCTCCCGCGTCGCGGCAGGCAGCGTCGAGTTCGAGACCGCCCGGTCCGCGGAGACAAGGTGCTTCAGGAACCTGCTTGCGGTCTCGTTGTCAGAGATCTTCAAACGGGCGTGCATGGTGGAGTCCTTCGCTGTCGTCGGTGGCTACACACCTATGACGACATGGCTCGGCGAGATGTGAGACGACCCTGACAACGGGTCCTCTCGAGCCAGGCCAAGGCAGGCGACCTCTCGGGCGCCACCGGGGGCGTCCCGACCCCAGCCGCATCTGCCGCGTGAGGCGCAGTGACCCTCCGACCAGGCGCCCAGCGCTTGGAGGAGGGCTGCTTGCACGGCATCCTCGGCTGCCGCGAAGTTGGCTTCGCGCCGGACGAGGACACCGATCACCGCCGTGTCACACCTGGATGCCTTGGCGCCAGCTGGGATGTGCGGGGTGCCAACCCAGTTCGCGCTTGGCTTTGGAGTTGGATGCGCCGCGCAGTTCGGTCATGAACGCGACGCCAACGGGTCCGGCGGCCAGCCGTCCGATGAACCGCGGTACGCGCATCGGCTTCTTCGCGCCCAGCATCGCCGCCAGTTCCGGCAGCCATTCGGCAACCGAGGCGGGGTCGTCGTCGACGATGTTGTAGACACCGCGGCCACCGTTCTCCACGGCTGCGACCGTGGCCTCGGCGGCGTCGGCGATGTGGACGAACGACCACACCCCGCCGCCGTCGCCCACGACCGGGAACTTTCGCTTGCGGATCATCTCGAACTGCTCGGACCCCGGCCACATGGAGGTGCCGGGTCCGTAGAAGGCGCCGTAGCGCAGCACGACACCTTCGGTCCAGTCGGCGCCGAGCACTGCCTTCTCCAAGTACTCGACCGCGGCGATCATCGAAGCCATCGGCCGGATCGGTGAGCGATCCAACGGGTCCTGTTCGGTCTTGACCGGCCCGCCGGTCCGGGCGTAGGTGAACCCGCCGTTGCTCTGGGCGACGAACCGTTGTACTCCTACGGCCCGTGCGCCAGCGAGCAGGTTGTCGGTCCCCTCCCGCCGCAGCCGGTCGGTGGCGGCGAAGCTGCGCTCGAAATGGCGGAGGTCGACGTGCCCGATGGCGGTCAGCTGGTGAACGACCACCTCAGGCGCCGCCTGACGCACGGCGGCCTCGACCTCGGCGCGATTGAGCGCATCGGCGAAGACCGGCACCGCGCCGAGCTGCGATGCCTTGGACCTGTCCGACTCCCGGCGGATCATCGCGAACACCTCGTGTCCTGCATCGACCAGACGCGGCACCAGTTCCTTGCCCATCACTCCGGTCGCTCCTGCAACCAGCACTCTCATCGTCAAGCTCCTGTTCGTCCGGTTTCGGATGTGTCACCTGAACCGGACGGCCCGCCAGTTCCTGACAGGAGCCACAGGTAATCCACGTCACATCACGAGCAGGGGTTCCACGTGATCGGCCGCCGCCCACTGGTCGGTCGCGCGTTCGAGCTTGTCGGGGTTCGCCTGTGTACGGCAGGCACTGATGCCCTCGGTGTTGACCTCCAGGCACATGATTGCGACGACCCGGCCTTCCACGACGGCTACGACGGCTGGTTCGCCGTTGGCGGTCCAGGCGTGGATCTCGGGCGAGCCTCCGACGATGGCGCGCTTGGCCCCGGCCGGCCTGAACATGCCCCACACGAACTTCGCGACGGCGACGGCTCCCTCGAACCCCTTGGTCGTTGCGGGCACCTTCCCTCCGCCGTCGCCGATGGCGATGACGTCCTTGGTGAGCAGGCGTACGAGCTCCTCGGTCCGACCACTGGTGGCGGCCGCGAGGAACTCCTCGACGATCCGCTGGGCGGCTGCCTTGTCGATATCGGGGCGGGCCTTGGCGGACGTGACACGCTTCTTGGCACGGTGAAAGATCTGCTGGCTTGCGGCCTCGCTGATATCGAGGATGCCGGCGATCTCCCGGTGCGGGTAGTCGAAGGCCTCCCGCAGCACGTACACGGCCCGTTCGTTGGGGGACAAGCGCTCCATGAGGGTGAGGACCGCGTACGAGACCGCTTCGCGCTGCTCAACGGTGTCGGCCGGGTCAAGCATCGGGTCCCCGGCTAGCAGGGGTTCGGGGAGCCATCGGCCCACGTAGGTCTCGCGCCGTGCCCGCGCGGAGGTGAGCTGGTTGAGGCACAGGTTGGTGAGGACCTTCGTCAGCCACGCCTCGGGGACCTCGACGCGGTCGACGTCGGCGGCGTGCCAGCGCAGGAACGTCTCCTGCACGAGGTCCTGTGCCTCGTCCGCGGAGCCGAGGAGACGGTAGGCGATCGCCTCCAGACGCGGCCTCGACAGCTCGAAGCGGTCGACGTCGTCCCCTGTCAAAGGCACCACCTGATCGTATCCATGGACCAAGCGCGGCCTGATTGCAAGGGGAGCTGCAATGACCGGATGGTCCTCGGCGGGCTCGGCCGGCGGCTAGGTCATGAGTTGGCAACCCGCCGGGCGTCGATGAGCCGGTCGCCTCGCTCCTGTCCTGCCGGGTGGGCGGCGGAGGGCGCGGAAGTACTCCGCGCCCACGGTGGCCCACCCGAGACCCGCTCGACGCCACCGGCGGTGGTGATGCGGACCTCAGCCGCGTGACCCGTGCCCAGACCCGGACGACGAACGAGTCCGGGTCCTCCCACTCCGAACTGCCGCAGTAACCACCGTCGGTGGTGTAGCTCGCGAGAGGGCGCTGAGCACAGTGGCAAGTTCTGTGGTGATGGGCATGGCTGGCACGGAAATTTGGCGCAGTACTCATCTCCAGATAGCTATCACGGCGGAGCCAGACGGCTCTGGGGCTGATGCTGGACGGACGTTGCTTGTCGATCAGTCGCGCTGGAGGCAGTCGTCGAGGCCGGCCGATGCGAAAGCGGCCTCGGCGGTGGCACGGTCCTCTGTGAGGTGCGCCCAGCTGTCGGTGTGTGCCACGACGGCCTGACGTGCGCCGAGGATGCGCGCAGCCTCGGCGGCCTGGGCGCTGTCGAGGGTAACGAGTGCTCCGTCGAAGAACGGGGTCCGAGCTGCGCCGGCGAAAATGACGGCGGTGTCGACGGGGCCGACACGCCCAGCAATCTGCTCGACGATCTCCAGCGAGGCGTTGTCGCCGCTGACGTAGGTGGTCGGCACCCCCTCTCCGGCCAGCACGAAGCCGGTCACCTCACCGGTCACCGGCTCGCAGCCCTCAGGACCGTGCTGCGCCGGCGTCGCCGTCACGATGAGCACCGAGCCGTCGGGACGAGAAAGCCCGGCGCTCTCCCACGGCTGCAGCCCACGCGTGGACCCACCGAGGTTCCCCGCCGCATTGGGAGTCGTGAAGACCATCGGTGCCTCGCTCAGATAGCCGCGCCCGGCCTCATCGAGATTGTCGGGGTGCTGGTCGTGGGAGAGCAGGACGGCGTCGACGGCGCCGATTTCGTCGGCCGAGACCTGAGATGGCGCGGTCTTGCTCAGCACCAGACCGGGAGCGAGCTCGTAGTCGCGAACGTCGTCGAAAGTGGGGTCAGTCAGCAGACGCAGGCCGCCGATCTCGATCAAGGTGGTGGGGCCGCCAAGGACTCGGACGACGACGGACTCGGAAGACTGGATCACGGGAGAGTTCCTCACGGACGAAGGGTGGGGACGCCGGCTCCCGACGGGACGGCAGGCCGGTGCACGCAGTGCGCTGCCGGGTCATCGCGCCTTCTCGGCGACCTCGTCAGCGGTGAAACGGGCCTCCTAGGCTGCCGGGAAGAGTCGGACGTTGCCCTGCGATTCGCGGGCGTTCACTTTGCTGACGAGTCGGCGTACCGACGTGTGAGGTGAGTTGCGACCTCACACTCGGAACGGCTGCCTCGTCGCAGTGGTGAGAACGACGAAGGAGCGTCGATGGAAGCCCTTGACGGGGTCATGGCGGAGCGGCGACGGCTGATCTCCCTCGCCTACCGCATGCTCGGCACCCTCGAGGAGGCCGAGGACGCGGTCCAGGAGACGTACCTCCGCTGGTACCGCCTCCCCGAGGAGAAGCGCTCGGCGGTCGGCAACCCGCAGGGTTGGCTGACCCGGGTCGCGAGCCGGATCTGCCTCGACGTCCTGAAGTCAGCGCGCGCCCGGCGGGAGCACTACGTCGGCGAGTGGCTGCCCGAGCCGGTGCCAGCCGGTCTGCTCAACGACGACCCGACGGCGGACCCGGTCGATCGGGTGACCCTCGACGACACGGTCAGTACCGCACTGCTGGTGGTGCTCGACGCGATGACGCCCGCCGAGCGGGTGGCGTTCGTCCTCCATGACGTCTTCTCGCTGCCCTTTCCCGAGATCGCTGAGGTTGTCGGCCGTTCGCCGGCGGCAGTGCGGCAACTCGCTACCTCCGCACGCCGCCGAGTCGCCGACCACCGTGGCGTCGTCGCCGCTCCTGCCGAGCACGACGCAGTTGTCCGAGCGTTCGTCGCGGCCGCCTCCGGCGATGACCTGGGCGCGCTCACCGGGCTGTTGGACCCGTCGGTCACGCTCCGCTCCGACGGTGGCGGCGTCGTGAGCGCGGCGCGCAACCCGGTGGTGGGGCCCACACGTGTCGCACGGTTCCTTCTCGGCGTCCTGACCCAGCGGCCGACCTGGGTGGTCGCGGAGCGGGCCACCGCCGATGGACTCGGGTTCACCATGACCGAGCGAGAGGAGGTCCGGGCGGTGGTCAACCTGCGCGTCGCCGGCGGACTGGTCACCGACCTGTGGATGGTTGTCAACCCAGGAAAGCTGACCGGCTGGCGCTAGAAGGTGTTCCTCGCCTGTTCAGCCTTTCCAGTCAAGGTTGGCGGGCCGACCACATCGGGATGCCGAACGTCGGGACCTCGACGTGGTTGACCGCCGGCATGCACGTCGCTCGTCAAGCAGTCGGTCCGGCGTCCGGCATGAAGTCGTACACGCGATGGCCCCGGCGCCACTCTGCTTATCGCCTGTTTGCACGCATCGAGGTGGTCCGAGAGATGCCTGCGGGGCGTGCCGGGATGTTCCAGCCGGGCAGTCGCGCGCGCGGTCCTTGAACCGCCCGCCAACACTCCAGCTCTGGCCCCGGTTCGTGGACGTCACCGTGCGGCCACGAGGTTACTGGATCCATTCCTGCGTGTTGGCGTGCGCGTCGAGGACCCCCCGCCACAAGGTCCGTAGCCGGACCGCTGGGAACAGTTCACGAACGTCCACCGCGTCAGCGACGACGGTCGTGCGGCCGTCTTGTTCGAGGATACGGGTGTTCACGCGTCGACCGTGCCGTGTCGGCCGTTCGCTGACTCGCCAGTGAGCAGCCCTGCGGCGGTCCGTGCACCGTCGGTCTGAACCTCAGCGGCCACCGCGCGTGCGCGTGCGCGAGTCTCTGGTGCGACCGCCGTCTCGAGCGCGTCCGACAGGGACTCGACGGTCGGCGACGGGCCTTCGTGAGCAGCGCCGATTCCGAGTTCGGCAACCCGGCCTGCCCAGTAGGCTTGGTCGCCCGCTTGGGGGACCACCACCTGCGGCGCGCCTGCGCGGGCTGCAGTCGTCGTTGTGCCTGCCCCGCCGTGATGCACGACTGCAGCCACGAGCCCGAACATCTTCTGCTGGTTGACCTCCCCGACGACGAAACTGTCATCATGGTCATCAATCGCAGCCAGGCCCGCCCAGCCGCGGCCAACAAGCACGCGACGGCCCTGCGCACGGATCCCCTGGATTATCGCGCGCGCGCTGTCCTCAGCGACGGTTCGCATGCTGCCGAAGCCCACGTAGACGGGCGGATCGCCGGCGTCTAGGAAACTCAGCAACTCGGCCGGGAGAAGACGCTCGTCGGGCAGGACCCACGCACCGGTCTGCATGACATCGAACCCCTCCTGCCCGCCCCAGGGGCCCAGAGTCGGGTCGGCAGCCAGGAAGGGTTTGGAGGTGAACATGAACTCGCCGACGTTGCCCGTCGGTGGTAGACCGATCGACGCCCGGTGGATGTTGATCGGCTGACCGAACAACTCGTTGAAGCCCAGGCCATCAAGGCCATCCAGCACGTCCGGGCAGAAGAGCGCGTACCGGTACCGGATCCCCAGCTTCTCGGCCACCGAGGGCCCGACGAACTGCGACATGGCGGTAGCCACGATCGCGTCGCATCCTGCGGCCGCCTCGGCGACTGTGTCGTACTGCGCGGCGATGAAGTCGGCTACGCGCTGCTTGCGCTCCGCGGCAGTCGGCGGGCGTTCCCATGAGCGCCAGGTTCTAGGAAACGGCACCAGCGGTACATCTTCGCGGGTCAACAGCTGCGTGAACTCCTCATCCGGCGGAGCGCACATCCGCACATCCGCACCGAGTGCCTGCAACTCAACCGCGAGAGCCACCATCGGTTGGACGTCGCCCCTCGAGCCGTAAGCGGTCAACAGCGCGCGCATGCGATCTCCTTTCGTTCCTGCGTTCTTGACAGTGGAGGCCATCCGAGAACGAAGCCCGATGGCCTGCCGAGCGAGGTGGCTGTCAGCACTCCTGCCTGTGGGTCTACATGTCGCACGACATCGACACCGGCGCGACGAGGGCCGACGCGGCCTGAGGTTGTCGGCGTGCGTAGCCCATCAACATCAGCACCAGAGCACCACCCGCTACCAGCTGCCACGTCACAGGCTCCCGGAGGAGAAGTCAAGGGAAACCCAGTCGACAGTGTCTCTGCGCGACGCGGAGCCCTGATCGCCCGGGGAGGTCGTCGCTAACGCCTCGACGCCCGGACAGCGGGTGGAAGCGCGCTGCGCCGTCCCGTCCCGTCCTGGGTGGTCTGGTCGTAGACGTGGTTGAGCTCGGAGTCCGATGGTTCGAAGCCTCTGAGGGCGTCAGTGAAGGGCATCGCAGCCGGACGTCGCCGGCGCATAGGTCGTCGTGGGCGGTTCCGAGCCCATGTCACACAGAACCGACCATGAACGTCTCAGAGCACGAGCGTGAGTCCCACTACCGCGGTTAGCACTCGGTTGACCGCGCCGAAGGCTCGGGGCGTCTCGCTCGGCTCTGCTGCACCAGCGGAGTCGCGCCTGGAACCAGAACCCCTCGAGGAGAAGAGCATGGACACCATCCTGTGGATCGCGGCCGGCCTCTTGGCAATGGTCGCACTGACCGGAGGCTTCACGAAGTCGTTCATCCCCAAGGAGAAGCTGGAGCATCATGAAGGAGCCGCATGGACTCGCGATGTCAGTCCCGCGTTCGTGAAGACTCTCGGCGCGCTGGAGCTGCTCGCGGCGGTCGGCCTGATCCTTCCCGCCGTGGTGGATGTCGCGCCGGTCATCGTGCCGGTAACCGCGGTGTGCTGGGTTGGCCTCATGATCGGAGCGATGATCACTCACGGGCGTCTCGGCCAGCTCAAGCTGGTGCTGGTCAACGTCGTGTACGTCGTGCTCGCGCTATTCATCGCGGTCGGCCGGTTCGGACCCGAATCCTTCACCTCCTGATGCGCAGCACTCACTCCTGGCGAGTCCTCCTGAACTCGCGCTGGAGGGCCCAGGCGTCCGCGACCGGACCGAGGTGTTGGAGCTTGTCGGGGTTGCCGACCGAGCGGATGGTCTGGACACGTCCGCCCAGCACGTCCAGCGCAAACGTGAAGGCGACCCTGCCCTCGCGGTCCCGGAGGGTTGCGCCGGGCTGACCGTTTACCTGGCACTCGTCGAGGGTCGCGCCGACCCGGTCGAGCCTGGGGAAGAGTGACGCGAGTGCGCTGGCGACCTTGTCCGCACCGACCACCACGCGACCCAGTGCGGGCGCCTTGCCTCCGGCATCGCCCACCAGCTCGACGTCCGCGGCGAGCGTCGCTTTCAGGGCCTCGACGTCGCCATTGCGGAAGGCGTCGAAGAAGCGGACGGCCAGCTCGTTCCGCGCGTGCGGGTCCGCCTCGAACCGTGGCCGTCCGCTGTCCATGTGGCGTCGAGCTCTCACCAACAGCTGCCGGCAGGCCGCCTCGGATCGATCAACCGCAGCGGCTACGTCGGCGAAGTCGTAGTCGAACACCTCCCGCAGCACGAAGACGGCGCGTTCGAGCGGTGACAGACGCTCGAGCAGCAGCAACGCCGCCATGGACATCGACTCCCCCAGCTCCGCCGACCGGGCCGGGTCCTCGTACGGGTCGGTGAGCAAGGGCTCCGGCAGCCACTCCCCCACGTACTGCACCCTCCGCACCCGCGCCGAGCGCAGCACGTCGATCGAGATCCTGGTGACAACCGCGGAGAGGAACGCCTTGGGCGACTGGGGCCGAGTCGGGGTCGTTTCGTAGCGCAACCAAGCCTCTTGCACGACATCCTCCGCCTCGGCCACGCTGCCCAGCAAGCGGTAGGCAAGGGAGAACAGCAGTGGCCTGAGTTCCTCGAACTCCTCCGTGCGGCTCACGACAACTCCTTCCGACGCGTCACGGCAGTTGCAGGTGACGCAGCGCCGGCCAGCTGATGCGTCGCTCTGCCGGCGGAGCGCCGGCACCGCTCCACCATCATCCGGCCACCATGTTCGCCGACCAGCACTGATGAGACCAGACGTCTAAGCCCGGGGCCACGGGTTCCTCATCGGCGCGCTGGGGATCGACTCCAGGGCCGGCGGTGGTGCATCGTCGACGGTGCCTATGAGCACGATCCGTGTGACGCGGGCCCACTAGCGACGAGGGGCGGCGATCGTGGACCGGTTTCGTCTTCCTCCTCTCGGTTACCTCGGTCTCCTCGCTACGCGTCATACCTATGACGGAACCGCGCAAGGAAAGGTAACCGACATAAGCGGGACGCATCCGGAAGAACCCTGGCTCAGGCATTCGAGGAGCAGCGTGGCCGTTTGGTGGCGGCGGCCCACCGGATGCTCGGATCACGCACAGACGCTGAAGACGCGGTGCAGGAGGCATGGTTGCGGTTGGCGCGCCAGGATCCCGACGCGATCGACAACCGGCTGGGCGCGAAGATCAAGTACTCGAGCTTCCCGGCCATCGTCAAGGAGCTGACACACGAGGGACGGCAGCCGGGCTCGTACACGTGGCCCGTCAAGAACCCCAGGCGCCGGATCCAGGTGGAGGCTCAGCGCGACAAGTCGCTTGCCGTTCGCTGACCGAACCGCTCCTGGCCGGCGCCGATGCGCCCAGTGGAACGGCCCGACGCTCTCGAGGTCCTAGATCGGGTCGACCGCGGCGACAGGTTCGCCTGCGTGGAGTACTCGATCGTGCTCACCCAGGCGCTGAACGCTCTGGGCATCCCGGCGCGTCGCGTGAGGCTGCTCCGGCCCGAGCATCACACCGGGCCTGGGCAAGTCACACCAGGTGAGCGAGGCATGGATAGACGACCTAGGCTCGTGGGTGGCGCTCGATGGCCAGAATGGGGCCAGGTGGACCGACGTTGATGTTCGGCCGCTGAGTGCTCTGACGCTGCAGGCAGCCCGAAGACAAGGCGATCTGCCGCTCATGCGCACGGCCGACGGAGCCTGCGACGACGAAACCACGACATCGTGGTTCGAGCACTTCGCGACCGTGTGCTCGACCGGCGTGAGCTACATGACCGGTGCGTACGTACCGCTGTTCCAGGGGTCGGATGTGTTGGAATCGCCATTGCTCACGCGCGATGCGCGTCAGGCCGAGCCAGATCTCAGCCAGCTGTCCACCGGAGTTGTCGCGGCCGACGGACCTGCAGTGGTGCTTTCGCCTGCACACCCGTATGCCTTGGGTGAAGTGGCCCCGCTTTCCCGGACACCGATCTTGAGGCGACGATGGTCGTCCGAGAGGAGTCCGTATGCCGGCAGCAAGGTCACCTGAGTTCCGTCGCCGGGCGGTGGAGCTCGCGCGGTTGCGTGAGAAGCCGATCGCCCAGATCGCTAAGGATCTCGGCGTCGCCGAGTCCGGTCTGCGGCGGTGGATGGCGCAGGCCGATATCGATGAGGGCAAGCGCGAGGGCCTGAGCAGCGACGAGCGCAAGGAGCTCGTCGAGCTGCGCCGGCAGAAGCGGGTCCTGGAGATGGAAGTCGAGATCCTCAAGCGCGCGAGCGCCTACTTCGCTCGGGAGAACGTCCTCCCAAAATGATCTACCCGGTGGTCCGAGAGCTCGCCGGCGACGGGATCCCCGTCGCGACGGCCTGCCGGGTCCTGGAGGTCTCGACCTCCGGCTTCTACGAGTGGGACAGCCGCCCGGCCAGCAACCGGGCCTGGGACCAGGCCCATCTGATGCACGCCATCCGGGAGGCGCACGCCGCCTCTTACGGCACCTACGGCCATCGCAGGGTGCACGCCGAGCTCGTGCTCGGCCAGCACCTGGCCGTGAGCCACGGTCGGGTCGAGCGCCTGATGAGGTGCGCCGGCCTTCAGGGCGTGCACCGCAGACGGCTGCGCGGCTGCACCCGCCGTGACCAGGCCGCGACGCCGTCGGCGGACCTGGTGGAACGCAACTTCAGGCCCGCGGCGCCGGACCGGCTCTACGTCGCCGACATCACCCAGCACCGCACCAGCGAGGGCTGGTTCTACCTGGCCGTGGTGCTGGACTGCTTCAGCCGCCGCGTCGTCGGCTGGGCGATGGCCGACCACATCCGCTCCGAACTCGTCGTCGACGCGCTGCAGATGGCGATCTGGAACCGCCGCCCCTCACCCGGCGCGATCCATCACAGCGACCACGGCTCGACCTACACCAGATGGGCGTTCGGCCACCGGCTGCGAGAAGCAGGGCTGCTCGGCTCCATGGGCAGCATCGGGGACTGCTTCGACAACTCCGTCGCCGAGAGCTTCTTCGCGACCCTGCAGACCGAGCTGCTCGACCGCTCGACCTGGCCGACCCGCGAAGGTCTCGCCCAGGCCGTCTTCGCGTTCATCGAGGGCTTCTACAACCCCCGCCGGCGGCACTCCACCCTCGGCTACCTCAGCCCCGCCGACTACGAGCAGCAGCACAAGGCTGGACGCCACACCGAGACCGCCGCATGATGCCTGTCACCACACCCGCACCGTCCGGGCAGGCGGGGCCACTTCAGGGCGTTAAGGTTGTAGGTGAGCCATCTGGACCACGTGTCATCGAGGGCGTGCCGGCCGTGTTGACGCTCGAGCACACACCCGGGGAACACCGCCTGACCGTCGCCACGCGAACCAGATACGGCCCTCTGTCGAACTCAAGCCTGGTCTATCTTGCGCGCTAGCTTCACATTGGAGCTGGCAACTACCGGGCGTTTGGCCATCGCTTCCTCAGGACCGGTCGACCATGGCCTGCATGCTCTCCGGGTAGCGGTCGCCCTGGACTGTGACGCTGTCGGATGCGGCGGTCAGGTCGGCGACGTGCTCGGGGGTCAGGTCTAGGGCGGCGGCGGACACGTTCTCCTCGAGGCGCTCGATGCGCCGGGTCCAGGGGATGGGCTCGATCCACGGCTTCTGGGCCAGCAGCCACGCAAGGGCAACCTGCCCGGGCGTGGCGTCGAGTCCGGCGGCGATGGCCTTGATCTTGTCGACGAGCTCGAGGTTGTGGGCCAGAGCCTGAGGGGCGAAGCGAGGGAGGTCGGCGCGGATGTCACCCGCGCCAAACGTAGAGCCGGCGGTGACCTGCCCGGTCAGGAGACCGCGGCCGAGCGGACTGAACGGCACGAACCCGATTCCGAGCTCCTCCAACGTGCCGCCTCCCTCAGCCGCGCGTTGGTCGCGAGCTTGCACCGTTTCGGCCGGCGGGCCCGGGCCCACGCCGCGTGATCGGCAGCCGCGGCCCGGTAACAGCGGCGACCGCCGTTGCGGACCAACTCCCGCGACACCGTTGAGGGCGACCGGCCCAACCGCCCAGCGACGGCCCGCATCGACTCGCCCGCGGCCATTCCTCGCGAGATTTCCTCACGCTCACCCAATGAAAGCTGGTTCGCCGCCCGGGTCCGCTCCCTGGGACGGAGACCACCGGTCAACCCGACGTACTGCTGGATCGTGGCGTCCGATCGCCCCAGCCGTCGCCCGATAACCCGAAACGACGTCCCCTCCCGCAGCAGCCGCCAAATCTCCAGCTTCTCCGCCACCGACATCCGACCCGCCATGACCACCACTCCCTCGACTTAGTTGAGGAAGTGTTGCGACGACCACCTGAGACCAGCGTCATTACCGAGCGGTTGGGCGCACCCAGATCCGGTCCTGCTCCGAGATGGCCGGCCCACTGGAGCAAGCACAAGTGCGCCGCTTCCGGTGGCCTGGCCGAGGAGCGGAACACGGCGACGGACGATGTCCGCTCAGGTCCGGCGGTTCCGTTCCGGCTCCGCGCCCAGCCGATTCGCAGCGATGACGGTCCCGGACCACTTCGAGGAGCTGGACAAGGTGTCGTCGCGTGCCAGCGATGCCATCGCCTGCAACACGCGACGGCTGGCCGCCGGTGAGTCGATCACGCGGGCTGCGCACTCGCTCAGGCCGTGGTCTACGGCCTTCACCCGATCGACGACACGCACCGCGACCGCTCCCCCGGAGGCGGCCCTCCGCTCCTCGTAGGCGGCCCGGCGACACACCTGGGAGCACCAAGTCGCCGGTCGCCCGGTCCCGCGCGCAGGGACGAGCGCCCCGCACCGGGGGCACGCCTTCGAGGGCTGTCCAGCGACCATGAGCCGACACTGCTCACTTTCGTACGGACGAAACGTGTGCACCGCTAGTGCAAGAGGTGTGTCCCCTCTTGCTCGTGATCTTGACTGAATCTTTCGTGAGCCCCCGAAAGGTGCCGGCCTGCGCAACCGCTGGACCAGTGCGACGAAAGATCGCGGTGACGACGGGTCAGGTGGAGTCGGGGCTGTCGATTGAGGGAGGCGTGTGAGTTGCTTCGGTGTCGTCACGCTGGCGCCAGCAAGTGAGCTCGGATCCTGCCGGGCGTGGGTCGGTCGGGTGCGCGGGGACCGTCAGACGCGGCGGGATCGGCCAGAATTCGCGGACGGTTCGCGGACAAACGATCAAAGGCCTGACCCGGAGACTTCCGGATCAGGCCTCTGACCTGCACTTCTTTGGTAGCGGGGGCAGGATTTGAACCTGCGACCTCTGGGTTATGAGCCCAGCGAGCTACCGAGCTGCTCCACCCCGCGTCGCACCGACGACTCTACGTCAGTGCCTGGAGCCCCCGCAAATCACACGGGGCCGTCAGCCGGACGGCGACGCAGCCGGTGACGGCGAGGCCGTCGCCCCCGAGCCGCTGTCCTGAGCAGCCAGGGCGCGATCGATAGCGTCCTGGAGGTCCTGCTGCGCCGCCCCGTACGCGGCGAAGTCGCCGGCCGCGAGGGCCTTCTGGGCCGCGTCAAGCGCGGTCTTCGCGTCGGCCAGCGCCTCGGCCAGCGCCGGGTTGTCGGCCGTGCCGCCGCTGCCGCCGCTGCCGCCGCCACCCCCACCGCCACCGGTGGCCGGTGGCGGGGCCGTCGAGCCCCCACCGCCGGCCGGGTTGCCGCCCTGGTCGGCGAAGATCTTGTCCAGCGCCTCGCCGATGGTGTCCTCGAAGGCGACGTTGTTGCCGAAGGAGACCAGGACCTTGCGCAGCAGCGGGAACGACGTCGACGCCTCGGCCTGGACGTAGACGGGCTCGACGTAGAGCAGGCCGCCGGCGACCGGGAAGGTGAGCAGGTTGCCGTACTTCACCGTGGTTCCGCGCTTGAGGATGTTGATCTGCTCGGCGATGACGTCGTCGGACTCCAGCTGGTTCTGCACCTGCGAGGGCCCGTTGATCTGGAGCGACCGCTTGAGCTGCAGGACCCGGAAGGTGCCGTAGTCCGGGCCGGGGTCGGCGTTGACGGCGACGAACGCTGCCAGGTTGTTCCGGTTTCCGGTCGGGACGAACGTCGAGGTGAGGGAGAAGGACGGCTCCGCCTGGCCGGGCATCTTCAGGGTCACGTAGTACGGCGGCTGGGTGTTGCCGAGCTCGCCGCTGCGGGTCGGGTCGTCCGGCACCCGCCAGAAGTCGGAGCCGCTGTAGAAGGTCTGCGGCGAGTCGACGTGGTAGCTGGCGAGCAGCGTCCGCTGCACCTTGAACAGGTCCTCCGGGTAGCGCAGGTGCGCCCTGAGGTCATCGCTGATGTCGCTGTTCGGCTGCACGGTGCCGGGGAACGCCCGCATCCAGGTCTCGAGGACGGGGTCTTCCTCGTCCCACTGGTAGAGCGTCACGGTGCCGTCGTAGGCGTCGACGGTCGCCTTCACCGAGTTGCGGATGTAGTTGACCCGCTCGACCGGGGTGACGAGCTGGTTGGCGGCCAGGGTGCGGGAGTCGGCGGTGACGTCCTCGAGCGTGCTCCGGGTCGAGTAGGGGTAGCCGTTGCTCGTCGTGTAGCCGTCCACGACCCACTGGATCGTGTCGCCGACCACCACGGGATAGGGGTCACCGTCGAGGGTGAGCCAGGGCGCGGCCTTCTCGACCCGGGCCTTGGGGTCGCGGATGTAGAGGATCTTCGAGTCGCTGTTGACCCGGCCGGACAGGAGGATGTTGGCCTCCTGGTACTTCATCGCGTACAGCAGCTGGCGCCAGGTGGAGCCGATCGGCACCCCGCCCTTGCCCTCGTAGGTGGTGTTGCGCTGCCCCGACTGCGCGCTGTCGTCCGGGAAGTCCAGCTCACGCGGGGTCGTGCCCTCCGGCGCGCCGACGATGCTGTAGGTCGGCGACTCCTGGCCGAAGTAGATCCTCGGCTGGTCGACGGTGATCTCCCCGACCGGCGGGATGTCGGAGGACACGAAGTCCGGCCGGCCGCCGGTCGTCACGTTGGTCGGGGCCGCCACGAAGCCGAAGCCGTGGGTGTACTGGGTGTGGTCGTTGATCCAGTTGCGCTGCTGGGTCGGCAGCCCGGCGATGCTCACCTCGCGGACCGCCATCACCACGTCGCGTTTCTCGCCGTTGATGGTGTAGCGGTCGACCCCGAGCGAGTCGGGGAAGTCGTAGTACGCCTTGATCTGCTGCAGGTTCTTGTAGGTCGGGCTGAGCAGCTGCGGGTCGAGCAGCCGGATGTCGGACAGGGTGGCGGTGTCCTGCTCGAGCGCGGCCTGGTCCGGGACGAGAGCGGCGTCGAAGGCCTTCGTGAGCTGGACCTTGTCCTTGCCGATGCCGTAGGCGTCCCGGGTGGCCTCGATGTTGCGCTTGATGTACGGCGCCTCCTTCTCGGCCTGTGTCGGGACGACCGTGAAGCGCTGGACGATCGCCGGGTAGATGCCGCCGACCAGCAGGGCCGACAGCAGGAGCAGCCCGACGCCGATGCCGGGCAGGATCCAGGTGCGGCGGAAGATGTTCGCGAAGAACAGCACCGCGCAGATCAGCGAGATGATCGCCAGGATCGTGCGCCCCTGAAGGACCGCGTTGACGTCGGTGTAGGTGAGCCCGGTGAAGTCGGACTTGTTGATCCGGTGCTCACCGACCGCGAGCCCGTAGCGGTCAAGCCAGTAGGCGACCGCCTTGAGCAGCACGAAGACGCCGAGCAGCACCGAGAGGTGCACCCGGGCTGCGGGCGTCGCCCGCTCGCCGAGGAACGCCTGCAGACGGAGCCCGCCGTAGAGGTAGTGGGTGACGGCAGCGGCGATGAGGCTCACCACGACTGTCGCGAAGGCGAAGCCGAGCACGAACCGGTACCAGGGCAGGTCGAAGGCGAAGAAGGAGATGTCCTTGCCGAACTCCACGTCCTTCTCGCCGAACGGGACCCCGTTGCGCCACTGCATGTAGGTGCGCCACTGCCCGGCGGCGGCGGAGCCGGCGATCAGCCCCAGCAGCGTGACGAGGATGCCGACCACGATCCGGCGGTACGGGTCGATCGCCATCCGGTAGCGGTCCAGCTCCTGCTGGCCGGGGATCATCGGCTGGTAGGCAGGACGGGTCCGGAACGCGACCACGAAGTTCACCGCGACGGCTGCCGCGAAGAGCAGTCCGAAGACGACGAACAGCAGCGAGCGCGCCCCCAGCGTGCGGGTGAACACCGACGTGTAGCCGAGCGAGCGGTACCAGAGCAGGTCGGTGTAGAAGCCGGTGAAGATGCTGAAACCGATCAGCAGGACGCCCAGCACGATCAGGGTCGGGAGGAGGGTGCGCCCCCGTCGCCTCGGCGCGGCGACAGGTCGTCGGGGCGGGCCGCCGGCCGAGGCCGGCATGTCGAAGCTCACGGGTCACTGTCCGTTCGTCGAGCCAGGTGCGCGCGGCGAGTGCCTGACCATGATGTGCCGACGGAGCGGGACGGTCCCACCCCATGTGGGACCAACTTACCGACCCGGGGGGTAGTTCCGCGTGGCCGCGCCCCACCGGGGAGGATTCTGGGCATGACCGACAACCCCGCCGGCAGCCCCCGGCTGGACGCGATCGCGCTGGACCTGGAGCGGCACGCCGCGGCAGCGGGCTGGGACCAGCCCCCGCACCTGTTCGCCCTGGTCGAGACGGCCGGCTTGCTGCGCCGCGAGCCGCAGCTGGCCGCCGAGCTGGGCCTGGCGGAGTCCGGCCCCGGTGACCTCACGCCGGTGGACCAGGGCGACCTGCCGCCGCACGGCAGCCTGGACGAGCTGCTGGCCGGCATCGCCTGGCCGGTGGAGGTGCTGGGGGCCGCGCTGTCGGTCGAGCGGCTGATGGTGCCGCCGGCCGTCGAGCCGGACATGCCGCAGGACGAGGACGAGGCGCTGCGCTGGCTCGCCGCCCACCCGGAACGCCAGGAGGTGCGGCTGGTCGTCGCGGTGCTGCGCGACGGCTCGCGGGCGGCGGCCCTGAGGATGCGCGCGCACGACGAGGAGACCTCGGTGCTCACCGGCCGGAACCTGGTGCCGGGGCTGGCTGACGCTCTGGCCGGGTCGCTGGCCGACTAGCGGTCCTCCCACCGGACGTCAGCAGCGCGGCAACTGTCTGGTCCGTCCGGCTCGCAGGTCGTCCAGTGCCTTCACGGCGTCCGCGAGCGTGTCGACCTTCACCAGCCGCAGCCCGTCGGGCTTGGTGGCCTTGGCCTGCGCGCAGTTCTGCACCGGTGAGAGGAACACCGTCGCGCCGTTGCGCCGGGCCCCTGTCATCTTCTGGGTGATGCCGCCGATCTCGCCGACGCCGCCCTGGTCGTCGATGGTGCCGGTGCCGGCGATGTACCTCCCACCGGTCAGGGAGCCCGGTGTGAGCTTGTCGACGATGCCGAGCGCGAACATCAGCCCGGCGCTGGGCCCGCCGACGTCCTTCAGCGAGATCTCGACCTTGAACGGGTAGCTCACCCGGTCCCGAGTGGTGACGCCGATGATGGCCCGCCCGTCGTCGCCGGCCGCCGCCGTGTTCACGCGGACAGGCACCTCGGCGCCGTCCCGCTGGACGACCAGGCGCACCCTGTCGCCGGCCGGCACAGCCGTGATCGCGTCGCGCAGCGACGAGCCACCGTCGACGGTGGCCCCGTCGACGGACAGGACGACGTCGCCCTTGCGCAGGACCCCCTCCGCCGGGGAGTCCGGCGCCAGCCCGGTGACCTCCACCCGGCTGGTGACGGGGATGCCGAGCTGCCGGAGCGCGGAGGTGGTGGCGTCCTGCTGCGACTGGTTCATCTCCGCGGTGCTCTCGCGCTCGGCCTGCTCGGCGGTCTCGCCCTTCGGGTAGACCGAGGTCTCCGGGACCACCGCTACGGTGTCGTCGAGCCAGCCGGCCAGCGCGGTGACGAGGTCCAGCCGCTGCCGCGGGCCGCCCTGGACGGACACCGTGACCAGGTCCAGGTGGCCCCTGTCCGGGTAGGTTCGGCGGCCGTCGATCCGGATCAGCTCGGTGCCGGCGACGGCGCCCAGCGTGTTGGTCGTCGGACCGGGCTTCAGAGCGACGTACGGGACCGGGAGCAGCGCCGACGCGGCCGCAAGGATCACCGTGAGGAAGCCGGCGACGGCGAGCACGATGACGCGGCGGGACATGCGGGGAAGACTACGAGAGCAACCTGTCAGCCGCGGCGGGGGCGACGGTCGGGCTCCGGCGGGTCGAACGCCGCCTTGAACCTGGCGTGCTCCGCGAGGGACTCGTGGGTGTCGGCCCGGGGTCGGGTGCGACTGGCCCACAGCGCCCACAGCACGCCGAGCGCGAGGGCGACCACCGGGATCGCCAGCCAGGCGAGGGAGGACACGGCCTCAGGTTAGTGGCGCGGGCGCGCGCCCGCTCGCCGTCACGGAAGACCGACCCACTCCTCGCCGCCGTCGCTGAACAGCTGGTGCTTCCAGATCGGCACCCTCGACTTCAGCTCGTCGATCAGGGAGCGGCAGGCGACGAAGGCGTCGCCCCGGTGCGGGCAGGAGACGCCCACGACCACCGCCAGGTCACCGACGGCCAGGTCGCCGACCCGGTGCACCGCTGCCAGCGCCCGCACCTCGGGGTGGGCCGCGGCGACCTCGCTCGCGACGACGCGGAGCTCGTCGACGACGCTGGGGTGCGCCGAGTACCCCAGCCCGGTGACCCCGCGGCCGCCGTCCTGCTCGCGCACGGCGCCCACGAACAGGGCCGTGCCGCCGCAGCCCGGGTCCGACACGGCGGCCAGCACCTCGTCGACCGAGAGCGGTGCGTCTCGCACGTCGACCAGGCGGACGACACCGTCTCCCGGGCTCATCCGCGCCGCTTCCGCCGGGCCGCGCGCACCAGCGCCGCGGTGCCCACCACGGCCACGGCCGCACCCGCCGCGCCGATGGTCGCGTCTCTCTTCCCCACCCGCCGCGCGGCGAGGGCGTGGTGGCCGCGGGCCTGCTCCAGCAGCAGGCCGAGCGCGGTCGCGTTGTCGTACGCCGGGCGCCACCCCGAAGCCCGCAGCCGCGTCGACGGCACGACCCAGGGGTGCACGACGTACTGCAGGTCGCTCGCCGGCGCGGGGAGCACACCCAGCCGGTGCAGCCGCTCGGCCGTCCCGAAGGCGAGCGACGCCGGCAGCTCGATCCGGTGCAGCCCGGACAGCAGCTCGACCTCGGCCTGGTCCAGCCAGCCCTCGCAGCCGACGGTGACCACGCCGGTGACGGCGCCCGTCGCGGCCAGCTCGAGGGCTGTTGCCAGGTCGTCCACGTGGCAGAACTGCCACCGCGGCGACGCGTCGCGCACCACCAGCAGCCGCGGCGCCTCGAAGTGCCGGGTGAGGACGCTGTCGACGGTGGGGCCGACCAGGGTCGCCGGTCGTACGACGGTGATCTGCAGGCCCGGGTGGCTGCGCGGCGCCTGGGCGGCCAGCCGCTCGACCTCCAGCCAGTCCGAGAGCAGGCCGCCGTCGGGCACAGCGCGCAGCGGGGCGTCCTCGGGGAGCGGCACCTCGTTGTCCGGCAGGGCGCCGTAGACCATCGCCGAGGTGGTGAGGACGACGCGCCGGACCCCCGTGGCCGCGGCTGCCGTCAGGACGGCCTGGGTGCCGCGCAGGTTGAGCTCGGCCTGCTCGCGGCGGTCACCGTCGAGGGAGGTGTCGAAGGCGAGGTGCACCACCGTGTCGACCTTGTCCAGCCGGGTCGCCAGCGCGGGCTCCCGCACGTCCAGCACCCGCCACGTCACACCCTCGGCGGTGCCTCGTCGATCGTCCAGGCCCAGCACCTTGCCGACGTCCGGGTTGGCCACCAGCCGGCTCGCGACCGCGGCGCCGAGACCGGACGCGGCCCCGGTCACGGCGACCACCGGCCGACGTCGGGCGGTGCGCCGAGAGCGAACCGGCCCGGTCTCCGCGTCGGTCGGGGAACTCATCGCCGTACCAGCGGTGTTGGCAGGTTCGAGGACCCGCAGCGGGTGGTGGCTACGGTGGGACGCGCGGCAGTCATGGTGCGTCCATCTAAGCCAACTGTGCGACGACGTGAGGCGAGACGTGAGCAACTTCCCCTTCGGCTTCAACCCTCCGGACGACGACGGCGGTCCCGGCGACCGGCCGGAGCCCGGCGACAAGCCGCCGACCGACCCGCTGTCGGCGATGCTCGGCGGTGCGGGAGGCGACCTCGGCTCGGCGTTCACGCAGCTCGGCGCCCTGCTCTCCTACCAGGGCGGCCCGGTCAACTGGGACCTTGCGCACGACGTCGCCCGGCAGGCCGTCAGCGTCGCCGGCGACCGGTCCGTGGCCACCGCCGAGCGTGAGCACGTCCTGGAGGCCATGCGGCTGGCCGAGCTGTGGCTGGACGAGGCCTGTGCGCTGCCGGCGGGTGGCAGCCAGGTCAAGGCCTGGAGCCGGGCGGAGTGGGTCGAGGCCACGCTGCCGCAGTGGCGGGAGCTGGTGGACCCGATCGCCGCGCGGGCCGTCGAGGCGATGGGCAGCATGCTCTCCGGCGAGGGTGGCCCGATGGCACAGCTCGGCGCCGCGGCCGACCAGCTCGCCGCGATGACCGGGCCGCTGGAGCAGATGATGCGCAGCATCGGCGGCGCGATGTTCGGGACCCAGGTGGGACAGGCCGTCGGCGCGCTGGCCGGCGAGGTCGTCGGCTCGACCGACGTCGGGCTGCCACTGGCTCCCGCCGGCACCGCCGCGCTGCTGCCGGCCAACGTCACCGCCTTCGGCGCCGGGCTGGAGGTCCCGGCCGACCAGGTGCGGCTGTACCTCGCCCTGCGGGAGGCAGCGCACCACCGGCTGTTCGCGCACGTGCCGTGGCTGCGGGCGCACCTGCTCGACGCCGTGGCGGCCTACGCGCGCGGGATCAGCGTGGACACCTCCCGGCTCGAGGAGGCGATGGGCGGCATCGACCCGACCGACCCCGAGTCGCTGCAGCGGGCGCTCACCGGGGGCATGTTCGAGCCCGAGGACACCCCGGAGCAGAAGGCGGCACTGGCCCGGCTGGAGACCGCGCTTGCGCTGGTCGAGGGCTGGGTCGACGAGGTCGTCGACGCGGCGGCCTCCGGCAGGCTGCCGGCCGCGGGGGCACTGCGGGAGACGGTCCGACGGCGCCGGGCCGGCGGCGGACCGGCGGAGCAGACGTTCGCCTCTCTCGTGGGTCTCGAGCTGCGGCCACGACGGCTGCGCGAGGCGGCCGAGCTCTGGCGCGCGGTCCTCGCGGCCCGCGGACAGGACGGCCGGGAAGCGGTCTGGGCCCACCCCGACCTGCTGCCGGGCGCCGAGGACCTCGACGACCCGGCCGGCTTCGCCGCCGTCGGCTCGGCGCCCCTGGACCTGTCCGGCCTTGACGACACCGAGGCGCCCCCGGAGCCCGGCCGGCCGTGACCGGGCTGCACGACGACGCCGTCCGCGTGCTGCGCGGGTGGCCGGCGCCGGACGGTGCGCAGGAGCGCCTGCGGTCGTCCTACCTCGACCACCTCGGCCGCCACGCGGACGGCCTCTCACGGTCGTGCGTGCCCGCGCACCTGACCGCCAGCGCGATGGTCCTGGACGCGGCCGGCGAGCAGGTGCTGCTGACGCTGCACCGCAAGGGCGCCTTCTGGGGCCAGCTCGGGGGCCACTGCGAGCCGGGTGACCGGACGCTCGCCGCCGCCGCGCTGCGCGAGGCCACCGAGGAGTCCGGCATCGCCGGCCTGCGGCTGGCCGGGACCGACCCGGTCGACCTCGACCGGCACGAGCTGACGGCGGCCTTCGGCAGCTGCGGTGAGCATCTCGACGTCCGCTACGCCGTGGTCGCGCCCGCCGGCGCGCAGCCGGTGGTCAGCGACGAGTCGGACGACGTCCGGTGGTTCCCCGCCGACGCGCTACCGGCCTCCGCGGTCGGGGACCTTGCCCGGCTGGTGCGGGCCGCCCGTGCGGCTCTGCTCGCCGATCGGGCCTAGTCGAAGAGCCGGTCGCTCGGCATCTCGGTGTGCTGCCCCCGCGGGGCGACGGGGTCGGCCACCTCGGCCGGGCCGGAACCGTCCTCGTCGGCGTCAGTGTCGGACAGCCCCAGCTCCGCGGTGGCGGAGACCCCCTCGAGGTAGCCGCGGGCCCGCTCGGTCCGCGGGTAGCGCTCGACGTGGGCCCAGAAGTCCGGCCCGTGCCCGGGCACGAGCAGGTGGGCCAGCTCGTGCACCAGGACGTAGTCGACGACCCAGGCCGGCATCCCCTGCAGCCGGCTGGACAGCCTGATGCTGCCGTCCACCGGGGTGCACGAGCCCCAGCGGGCTCCCTGGTTGGTGGCCCAGCGGACGCTGCGCGGCCGGGCCTTGCCGGACAGCCAGCGCCGGGACAGCTCGCCGGCGCGGGCCAGCAGGTCGGCGTCGCTGGGCCGCAGCTTCGCGTCCTGCGCCGCGAGCCGGTCCAGCATCACCGACACCCAGCGGCGCTCCTCGGCCCGCGACATCCGCGCCGGGATCAGCACCACGGTGCGCTCGCCGTCGCGGTACGCCGAGACAGTTCGCCGGCGGCGCGCCGAGCGGCGGACGTCGACCAGCGGGGACTCCCCGCCGCCGGCACCGCGCCCGGCGGGTCCGCCGGCGGGCTCGCCCCGCTCCCCGGGACCCTGCGCCGTCATGGCGACAACGCTAGCGAGTATTTCCTGTCCACAGGCGGTGGACCGCATCGGTGCAGGTCAGCGGCGTTTCGGATGATCATCCCCAGGGTTGTCCACAAGGCCGGGAGGCGGCGTCCACAGCGACACCCCGCACTGTCCCCAGCGGCTCCCCAGGCGTGTCCACAGGACCGACGACCATGTCGTTGACGGCCCTCCCCCGGGCTCCTACCGTGCTCCACGACGAAGCCTCCGGGACGTGCGATCGGGACGTCCGCAAGGGGAAGGCGGGCGGCCCGGCGTACGCACCGGGGGCTTCGTGACAGACCCCGGCGCCGCACCCCCCCGCGACGCCGCCGGGCGCCCGCGGCACCCCCCTCCGCCGCGGGCAGCCCCGACCGGGTCCCGGGGCGGCACCCCCTGCGCCGCCCCGGGACCCGGCCGGGCCGCCCGGGAGGTCGACGTGGGTCAGCGGCCGGTGAACCGAGGCGGTCGCTTCTCCCGCGCCGCGCGCAGACCCTCCTGGAGGTCCTCGGTGGCCAGCGTCACGGGCTGCGCCAGCGCCTCCCACTCCAGGGCGGCGTCGAAGGACGCGTGACCGCCGGAGAGCAGGGCCCGCTTGGTCAGCCGGGTCGCGACCGGCGCGGACGCCGCCGCCGCGGCAGCCGCCGCGAGCGCCGTGGGCAGGACCTCCACCCGCGGGACGGCGCGGGTCACCACCCCGCACCCCGCCGCCTCGCTCCCGGTGAGCAGGCGCCCGGTGAGCAGCAGCTCGCGGGCCACCGCGATCCCGGCCACCTCCGGCAGGAGGTAGGTCGTGGCCATCCCCGGGTGCATCCCGAGCGCGGTGAACGGCGCTCCGAGCGTCGCGTCGTCGGCGGCGTAGCGCAGGTCGCAGGCCAGGGCCAACGCGAGCCCGGCGCCGATCGCCGGCCCGTTCACCGCCGCCACTGTCGGGACCTCGAGCTCCCGGACCGTCAGCCAGCCCCGGTAGAACGCCAGCATCCGGGCCCGCAGCGCGTCCACCGAGGCGTCGGGCTCAGCCCCGATCCAGGACAGGTCCCCGCCGGAGCAGAACGCCGAGCCGGCCCCGGTCACGACCACCGCGCGGACCTCCGGGTCGCCCCTCAGGGTGGTCATCGCCCGCTCCCAGGAGCCGGTCATGGCCGCCGACATCATGTTCCGCCGTTCCGGCAGGTCCAGCGTGACAAGCACCACGCCGGCGGCGTCACGGTCGACCCGCAGGTCCGGGAGCCCGGCGAGCTCCCCGCCGTACGGCGAGAAGCCCGTGACCGGGTCCGTCGGGGCGGTCGGCGCAGGGCTCCCGGGCTCGGTCATGGACCGGAGCCTTTCACGCTCGGCGCACGCTGGCCCCCCCGCCTCCCACGCTCAGCGCCACGCCTGCTCTAGGCTGAATCGCAGGTCCGGTCAGCGGCACTCCAGCCGGACACCGAACCCACCGACGAGGAGGACCCCGTGGCTGAGAGCTACACCGGAGACGCCTACTGCGTGAAGTGCAAGGAGAAGCGCGACTTCACCGGCGAGATCAAGGTCAGCGAGTCGGGCCGCCGCATGGCCCAGGGCATCTGCCCCGTGTGCGGCACCAAGCTCAACCGCATCCTCGGCAAGGCCTGACCGCCGAGAGCAGCAGCGTCCCGGAGGGGGCGGTCCCGTCGCCGGGACCGCCCCCTCACGCGTCCCACGAGGACCTACGCTCCTGACGTGACCGACTGGGCCGCCCGCGTGCTCGCCGAGGTCGACGCCGGGGCGGCCGCGGCCGAGGCCCACCTGGCCACGCTGGTGCGGGTGCCGAGCATCGGCGGGACCGACCCCGAGCACGAGATCCAGGCTCTGCTCGCCACCGAGCTCGCCGGGCTCGGCCTCGAGCTGGACCACTGGCGGCTGCCGCTGCCCGAGCTGCTCGCGGACCCGGAGTTCCCCGGCGTCGAGGTGCATCGCGACGAGGCGTGGGGCCTGGTCGCCCGGCTGCCGGGCCGGGGGGACGGGCCCAGCCTTCTGCTCAACGGGCACGTGGACGTGGTGCCGGTCGGGGACCCGACCGCGTGGAGCACGCCCGACCCGTTCTCCGGCCGGGTCGTCGACGGCGAGCTGCACGGCCGGGGCGCCTGCGACATGAAGGCCGGCGTCGTCGCGGCGATGGCCGCGGTGGCCGCCGTCCGGCGGGCGGGGGCGCCGCTGCGCGGTGACGTGGTGCTCGCCTGCGTGCCGGGCGAGGAGGACGGTGGCCTCGGCACGTTCGCCACGCTGCGCCGGGGCTGGACGGCGGACGCGTGCGTGGTGCCCGAGCCGACCGGGCTGCAGCTGGTCACCGCCAACGCCGGTGCCCTCACCTTCCGCCTGCGGGTGCCCGGCCTGGCCACCCACGCCTCCCGGCGCACCGAAGGGGTGAGCGCGGTCGAGAAGCTGGTGCCGCTGCTGGCGGCCCTGCAGCGACTGGAGGCGGACCGCAACGCCGAGGTCGACCCGCTGATGGGACGGTGGCCGCTCGCCTACCCGGTGTCCATCGGGACGGTCCGCGCCGGCGACTGGGCCTCGAGCGTGCCGGACCTGCTCGTCGCCGAGGGCCGCCTCGGCGTCGCGCTCGACGAGCCGCCGGAGGCGGCGCGCACTGCGCTGGAGCTCGCGGTCGCGCAGGCGTGCGACGACGACCCGTGGCTGCAGGAGCACCCGGCGACTGTCGAGTGGTGGGGCGGCCAGTTCCGCTCCGGCCGGCTCGCGGCCGACTCCGACCTCGCCGACCGGGTCGGTGCCGCCCACGACGCCGTCACCGGCGCCGGGCTGCCGGACCGGTGGGGGGCGCCGTACGGCTCCGACCTCCGGCTGCTCGCCGGCGCCGGCATCCCGACCCTGCACTACGGGCCGGGAGACAGCGTGCTGGCGCACGCACCGGACGAGCGGGTGCCGCTGACCGAGGTGCACACCGCAGCGCGCACGCTGGCCCTGCTCGCCCTCGACGTCTGCGGCCTGGCCTGACCCCTCCCGAGGGACCGGCTGTCGATCACGCGGACGTGATCCACCGGGCGGACGACGGGTCCGGCCGGCGGGTGGGGCTGTGGACGGAGCGGCGGGGCGACGGGGGCCGACGTGTCACGCTGCCCGCATGGCGGCGCACCGACCCCGGCTCAAGCCCGGGCTTCGGCGGGTGTGGCGCGACGTCAGCACCGTCCAGCTGGGGGTCGACCCTGCGCACGCGGTGGTGATCGGTGGCCTGGACGCCGGCGCGGCCCGGGTGCTGGAGAGCCTCGACGGCAGCCGGGACCTGAGCGGTGTGGCGGCCTCGGCGGCGCGGCTCGGCGTCGACAGCGGCCGCCTCGACGAGCTGCTCGGGCTGCTGGCGCGGACCGGCGTGCTCGAGGACGCCGCCACGAACCCACGCGCCCTGGTCGACCTGGGCCGGGACGAGCGTGACCGGCTGGCTCCCGACCTGGCGGCCGCCGCCCTGCTGCACCCCGTGTCCGACGGCGCCGTCGGCCTGCTGGCCCGGCGGCGGCGTGGTGTCGTCCAGGTGCTCGGCGCCGACCGGGTGGGCGCGTCCGTCGCCACTTTGCTTGCCGCGGCCGGCGTCGGCGCCGTGGCTGTCGAGGACGCCGGCACCACCCGGCCCGGCGACGTCGCGCCCGCGGGTGCGTCGCCCGGGGACGTCGGGTCCCGACGGCAGGAGGCGGCGGCCCGCGCGGCACGCCGGGTCGCCCCGTCGGTGCGCACGACACTTCCCGCCGGGCTGACCCGGCCGGACCTCGTGGTGCTGGCTGCAGGGCCGGGCGCCGATCCGGCGACTGCCGAGCGCCTGCTGCGCGCCGGGGTCCCGCACCTGGTGGCGCGGGTCCGCGAGACGACCGGGGTGGTCGGCCCCCTCGTCCTGCCCGGCCGGTCGTCCTGCCAGCGCTGCCACGACCTGCACCGGGCCGACCGGGACCCTGCCTGGCCGAGCATCGCCGCCCAGCTCGCCGGCGGCAGCCGGCACCGGGACGTCGCGTGCGACGCCGTGCTCGCCACCGCAGTCGCCGCGCATGCGGCCCTGCAGGTGCTCGCCTTCCTCGACGGCGACCCCGCGCCGTCGGCGGTCGACGGCACGTTGGAGCTCGCCCAGCGCGACGGGCGGCTGCGCCGCCGGTCCTGGCCGGTGCACCCGGCCTGCGGCTGCTCGTGGGGGTCGGAGCCCAGCGCCGAGCCGGCCTGAGCCACCCCGGCCGGCTCGCCCCCCGCCGGGTGCCCGCCTCGGCAGCGGGCAGTCGGCAGGATCACAGGCGGGGCGGCGACTGCGCCGTCCGCCCGCAGGGCAGGATGACGGCGTGGACGACCTCCCCCGCCGGGCGGCGGCTCGCACCGTACGGCTCGCGGGGCTCCCCCTCGGGTACGCCGGACGAGCCACCCTCGGGTTGGGCCGGCGGCTCGGGGGCCGCCCGGCCGAGCTCGTCGCCGCCGAGGTGCAGGCCCGCACCGCCGAGCAGCTGTTCCGGGTGCTCGGCGAGCTCAAGGGCGGCGCCATGAAGTTCGGCCAGGCGATGTCGGTGTTCGAGGCGGCGATGCCGGAGAACCTCGCCGGGCCCTACCGGGAGACCCTGACCCGGCTGCAGGAGGCGGCGCCGCCGCTGCCGGCCAGCACGGTGCACCGGGTGATGGAACGCGAGCTCGGGGCCGGCTGGCGGGACCGGTTCCGGGACTTCGACGACGTCCCGGCCGCCGCCGCCTCGATCGGCCAGGTGCACCGCGCCACCTGGGCCGACGGGCGCACTGTCGCCGTCAAGGTCCAGTACCCGGGCGCCGGTGACGCCCTGCTGTCCGACCTCACCCAGATCGGGCGGATGAGCCGGCTGGTCGGCGCGCTGGTCCCCGGGCTCGAGGTCAAGCCGTTGGTGGCCGAGCTCAAGGCGCGAGTGGCCGAGGAGCTGGACTACGAGCTGGAGGCGACCAGCCAGGAGGCGTTCGCCGCGGCGTACGACGGCGACCCCGACGTGCTGGTGCCGCACGTCGTCGGCGGCACGAAGCAGGTTCTGGTCAGCGAGTGGGTCGACGGCGCGCCCCTGTCGCGCATCATCGCCAGCGGGACCACGACACAGCGCGACCGCGCCGGCTTGCTGCTCACCCGGTTCCTGTTCTCGGGACCGTCCCGCGCCGGCCTGTTGCACGCGGACCCGCACCCGGGCAACTTCCGCCTGGCGGACGACGGCCGGCTCGTCGTGCTCGACTACGGCGCCGTCAACCGGCTGCCCGACGGCCTGCCCGTATCGATCGGGCCGCTGCTGCGCCTCGCGGTCGACGGCGACGCCCAGGGCGTCTTCGACGGGCTGCGGGCCGAGGGCTTCGTCCGTCCGGGCATCGACCTGGACGCCGAGCGGCTGCTGTCCTACCTGTCACCGATCCTGGACCCGGCGCGCGAGGACACCTTCCGGTTCAGCCGGTCCTGGCTTCGCAGCCAGGCGGTCCGCGTCGGCGACCCCCGCTCCCCGGCGTACTCCACCGGGCTGCGGCTGAACCTCCCGCCGGACTACCTGCTCATCCACCGGGTGACAACCGGCGCGATCGGGGTGCTGTGCCAGCTCGGGGCCGAGGCCGCCTGGCGGGCCGAGCTGGGGAGCTGGCTGCCCGGCTTCGCCCCGCCGGAGCCGCGCCGGAGGTCGGCCCGCAGGAAGTCCTGACTGTCGGAGACCGGGTTGCGTGCGCTCTCGCCGGGCCCGGACCGGCACTCCCGCGGGGCGGGTTGCCAGCGCCAGCCCGGCACCCCATCCGGGGGCGCGACCCCCGGCCGGCGGACGGATCGCCGTCATGTCCTGTCCTGCGGTCATGAGCAGCCACGCGACCAAGGAGTTCGAGTTCCACATCTCGCCGGTGCCCAGCTCGTCGCGGCCCCACGTCAGCGGCGGCACCCGCCGCAGGGCGTCCAGCAAGGCGAGCACCGTGGCGACGTCATCCGTCACGCGAGTCGGGCTGTCGACGGCTTCGGCGATGTCCGGGATGACGCCGCCCCGCCAGCAGCGCACCTCGTACCGGAACCAACGGAAGCGACCGAGGGGTTTCGCAGCGACCGGCCCCTCACAGACGACACCGCGGTTCGGGGTCGCGACGTTCCAGACCGGTCCCATCTCGATCACGTACCGGTTGCCGCCGTGGACCATCTCGAGCGCCGAGTGGTAGAGGCTCGTGGCGGGCCGGCGCTCGTGCACGGCGGCCAGTGCCTCGTACACCCGGCCGTTCCAGCGGACCGAGTGCCCACCCGCGCCGAGCGGCAGCCAGTAGAGGTCGATGCCCGCGGTCGCTCTGCTGTCCCCGCCGCACTGATGGTCGCCCACGGATCCATCACACCCGAGCCGCCCATGGCGTGCCAGGTCCGAAGGTCCCGCCGGGGCAGCGGCCCCAACCGGACGATCCGCCGAGCGAGGTCAGCCCCCGGTGTCCCACCACTCGCTGTCGAGCTTGGACTCCATCGAGCGCACGTGCTCGCGGCTGCACCGGTCGCAGTGGTGCACCGTGCGTCCCCGTTCGCGCGAGCTGCTCCACCCGAGCGGGAGCGCGTCGACAGTCGCGCCGCAGAGCGCGCAGCTCACCGCCGGGTCGCGTGTCGCGTCGTCGCCCGCCACCTGGCCACCCTGCCCCAACGACAGCGCGCGGTCCAGCCGCCGACGGCACCGTGCCCCCGGCACGGTACGGGAGGTCAGGGGAGGGTCAGGCGCAGCGGCGGCTCGGCCAGCAGGTCCTCGTCGGCCGCACCGACCTCGAGACACGGCCCGGTGAGGGAGACCACGACCACCGGCTCCCGGGCGTAGCCGGTCACCTGGACCAGCACCCGCTCGCTGCTCCCCTGCAGGGTGGTCGCGGGCCCGGAGCCACCGGCCGTTTCGTGCAGGTGCACCCCGGCGCCGGCCAGGCTGCGGCCCGCGGCGGCCAGGAACCCCTCCGCCGACCCGTCCCGGGCGTCGATGCGGCCGGACACCCGGTATGCCACCTGCCCGCCGAGGTCGTCGCAGCCCGACCACCCGCCGCGCGGCGCCGTGCCGAACGTCCCCACGCTGGCGAGCCGGCCGAGCAGGTCGGCGGCGACGCCCAGCACGTGCGCTTGGGAGACTGCCGCGCCTCGCGCGACGTCACCGGGCTGTTGTCGGTTCACGGTCGGCCTCCGGGTCGCTGTTGATGCCGTCCGGGAGCAGCCACCACTCCTCACGGTACGACGCCTGCGTCACGCCGCCGTAGTCACCGGTGACGACGTGCACGATGTTGGCCAACGACTCGGTGCCCTCGTTGAAGTACTTCGAGTGGTCGTCGGCATCCAGGCGCCACGAGTTGCGGGTCGGGTCCTCGGCCTGGAAACGGACCGCTCCGAACGACTCGTGCGTCGGGTCCTTGCCGAACCGGTCCAGATAGCTCACCGGGTCGCGGCTGCTCGCCCCGGCGAAGACATGCCCGCCCGGCACCCGCAGGTCTGCAGCGTGTTCGACGTCCGGCCCCGGGCTGCCGACCAGGACGACGTCGTCGGTCCCGGTCCGGTGCGCGCGCAGCATCGCCCCCACGGTGGTGCTGCCGTAGCTGTGCCCGATGACGGTGAGGTGCGGCGGTACCGCCCGGGCCGCCTGCGCGCCGACGAGGTCCGCCGCGAGCAGCCTCGCGCCGTGCACCGCCGCGTCGTCGACGACCACGTTGCCCAGGTCCGGGGCGTCGTAGCCCATCCAGGCCACGGTCGCGGTCGTCTCGTACGGCGAGAGCCGGCGCGCGTCCTGCCTGACCCGCAAGGCGCCGCTCGTGAGCGACGACATCGCACTCTCGACCGTGGACCCGAGGCCGGGCACGAGGAACGCGACGTTGTCGGCGCCATCGAGGTCGCCCACGACCACCGCTGCCCGGCCCTCGTAGCCGAATGCGGTCGGGTCGAACACGAGCAGCTGGACCTCGAGCGGCTCGAGGCTGAACGGGTCCTCCTCGGACCTGACCCGGTCGAGCTGCTGCTGCACCAGCTCGCAGTTGCGCAGCCAGCGCTTCTCGTCGTCCGTGAGCGCGCCGCTCGCACGCAGCGTCGCCAGGTCACGTGCCAACCTCAGCTCGTTGGCCTGCGACCGCGCGGCCGAGGGCAGGCCGTCCAGTGCGCCGACCGCCCCGGGGAAGCGCGCGATCATCCGCTGCTGCTCGTCCGAGCTCAGCGCCCCCCACCAGGTGAGCACCGCCTCCGGGGGGCTGCCCGGCGCCGGTGGAGTGCACCCGACGCCGGCGCTCGCGCGCATCGACGCCAGCAGGGGAAGCAGTCCGGCGAGCAGCTCCTCGTCGTCCCCGACCGGCCTGCCGGAGCGACCGCCGGGGAGGAGCGAGGCCGCTGCCCGTCGCACCCGGGTCCCGGTCAGCCCCGCGTGCTCGGCCACGTGCTCGAGGACAGCCCCGTGCCGGCGCCGCAGCACCGCGAGCCGCACCTCGTGGGCGTCCAGCGCCGCCCGGAGGGCCGTCCCGAACGCCGGCTCCGCGGGGTCACCACCCTGCCGGAGCGCGTCGACGCGGGCGCGCTGCGCGGCCACCAGGTCGTCGTGCTCCCGACGGAACGCGTCGACCTGGACGCGCGCGTCCCGGACCACCTCGGCGTGCTCGTCGAGGAAGCCGCCGGCCCGGCGCAACGGCACGGCCAGCGACCGGACCAGGCTGGTCGCGGCCCGCATCTCCGCGGAACAGGCGCGGGAGGCCGGCCCCTGCCACGACCCCTGCAGCATCCGGCGGTCGTGGGCGAGGTCGTCGCCGAAGCGGCCCGAGAGCTCGGCCACCCGGCCGCAGCGGGCGGCCGAGGACCGCACGTCGTCGACAGTGTCAGGTGGGTACGGCAGGGCCGCCGCTGCGGCGGCGCTGCACCCCGTCACGGCCCGGCCATCTCGTCGCGGACCAGCGCCTCGACCCGGTCGTAGAGGACCGTCCCGGCCCGCACCCTCGTGGCCAGCAGCTCGAGGTCCCTGGCCACCAGCTCCAGGACGTCCGCGGTGACGTCCGCGAGGTCTGCCACCCCGGCGCGGAGCAAGGGGTCGCGCAGGCCGGCCGGCAGCCGTGCGCACCCCGCTCGCTGTCCCCGCACCAGCGAGCCGCGGGTGACGAGGTGCGCCGAGGCGAGCAGGGCCCGGCCGGTGTCGACCTCGACCCGCACGGCCCCACCCCCGGCCCTCGACGAGCGGCGCCCGGACCCCGCCGGCCCGGGCTGGGCCCAGCGTAGGAAGATCGCCCAACCCGGCCGCCGAGTTCTCCACAGGTGTCCGGTCGCGGCCGACCCCGCGACAGGGCTCGTCGACTGCGGTTCAGCCGGGCAGCGGGGCGCCCGCCTCGAGCAACGGCGCGAACAGGTCGCCGAGCTCGTCGACCCGTTCGAGGACCTGCTCGGCCCGGAACCGGACGTCCTCCGGCCGGCGGCAGGCCCCGACCTCGTCCCAGGTGAGCGGGGCGGACACCCACGGCTCGGGCCGGGCCCGCAGGGCGTAGGGCGCCACGGTGGTCTTGGCCGCGTTGTTCTGGCTCCAGTCGACGAACACCTTGCCGCGGCGCAGGTCCTTGCGCATCTGCGAGACCACCAGCCGGGGGTGGGACTTCTCCAGCCGCCGCGCGAGGTCGCGGGCGTAGTCCGAGGTACGGCGGTCGCTCGCCGGCTCGATCGAGGCGTAGACCTGGATCCCCTTGGAGCCGGACGACTTCACCACCGGCTCGAGCCCGTCGGCACGCACCAGGTCGCGCAGCAGCATCGCCACTTCGGCACACTCGACCGCTGTCGCCGGCTCGCCGGGGTCGAGGTCGAGCACCAGCCGGTCCGGGTCATGGACCGCGCCGCGCGGGCCGACGCCCCACTGCGGCACGTGCAGCTCGAGTGCCGCCAGGTTGGCCGCCCACACCAGGGTGGGCAGGTCGCCGACGACCACGTAGTCCAACGTCTCGCGGTCGGTCTTGGTGGTCCCGGGCGCAGGCAGGGTGACTGTGCGCACCCACTCCGGCGTGCCCTGGGGGGCGTTCTTCGCGAAGAAACCCTTGCGGCCGGTGCCGTCGGGGAACCGTTGGAAGGACATCGGCCGGTCCGCGACGTACGGCAGCAGGACGGGCGCGATGCGGGCGTAGTAGTCGACGACCTCGCCCTTGGTGAACCCGTCCGGGTACAGCACCTTGTCGAGGTTGGACAGCGACAGACGGCGGCCGTCGACCTCGACGGTGGAGCGTTCGGGCACCGGGCCATCCTCCCGGGTGCCGCGGAGGAACCGAAAGGGCCCCGACCGCGGTGCAGCGGTCGGGGCCCTCGGTGTCACCCCTGAGGTGGGGCGGTGCCTCCGTGGCCGTCGGGCGTCTCGGTGAGCCCGGTAGCCGTCGGCTCAGCCGATGACGGCGGAGGCGAGGAGACGGCGGGCGCGCATCGCGGCCTGCTCGGCCCGTCGCTGCGCCCGGTGGGCGGCGACGAGACGGTAGGCCCGCTCACGGCGGACGGCCTCCTCGAGACGCTGTGCCGCATGGGCACGCGCCAGGTCCTCATGCATGAGTTGCATCTCGGTGCTCCTGTTCAGGACAACGGTCTGGTGGACGGTGCGGGTCGGCTGCGTGAGCCCGACCTCCGGGGCGATCAGGCTCCGGAGGGTCTGACGGGCGCTCACGCCGCGACCTCGGACTTGCGGGGACGGCCGCGCGGCCTCTTGCGTGGGACCACGACGCCCTGGACGAACCACTCGCCACCCCAGACGCCCCACGGCTCCCGGCGCTCGAGGGCACCGGACAGGCAGTCGAGGCGGACAGGGCAGTCGAGGCAGAGCGTCTTGGCGAGCTCCACGTCTGCGGGCGAGTCGGCGAAGAACAGCTCCGGGTCGTTGACCCGGCAGGGCAGCTGCTCGTCGACCACCCGCTGGGTGAGGTCGGCGAGGGCCGACAGTTCGGTCAGAGCCGTCAGGTCGTCGACGGAGCTCTCACGCGCGTCGGTCTCGAGTGCGGCGAGCTGCATGGGTGTCACCTCCGTAGAAGTCGTGGCTGTCAGCGGTCGGCGGACTGCCGTCGTGTCGATGTCGGTCTGGAGAGCCATGGATGGGTCTCTCGTTTCCAGGGCCCCGGTGGGGGCCGGTCGGACGGTCGGACATACAAAAAGGCCGCGGATCCCGGGTGTCGGGTTCCGCGGCCTTGGAGGTGCCGGCGAGGAGGGAGGTCCTATACCGGTGGGCTCCAGGAGCGGATCCCCGCGTCACCGACGACGTCGGTGGCGCTGATCGGGAGCAGAGCAGTGGCCGTGCCAGCGGCCTGGGCGGCAGCGGTGCGGGCGTCGGTCCGGTCGCGCATGGCGATGGGCAGACCTGTCCCCTGGGCCGTCGCGACGGTGGGCGCGAGAACACGCACACCACCCTCGTGGCCGAAGGCACCGGAGAACGCGGACGGCGAGCACACGTACGGCGTCTTGATGATCTCCACGATGCCCACCTCCACTTCTGGTCCGGGCCCCTCCGGGCGGCGTCTCGGCATGACGCTGCGTCACCCGAGTAGTGGAAGGTTAGAGCCGGCTCCCGTCAGGTGCAATCATTTTTTTGACTCCTGACGCAATTTCTTGCCGAGTCGTGACCAGCGGCCGCGCTCAGAGGTCCAGCGCGCCCTGGTCGTCGCCGTCGGGACCGTCGGTGTCCGGGTCGTCGTCGGCGGCCGCCGCCCCGTCTCCGACCGGGTGCTCCCCCGCGCAGAGGGCCAGCACGTCGGCGCCGTACTTCTCCAGCTTGGACCTGCCGATCCCGGACACGGCGAGCAGCTCGCTCGCAGAGGCCGGTCGCTGCTCCGCCAGAGCGGTGAGGGTCGCGTCGGTGAACACGACGTACGCCGGCACGCCGGCTGTCCTGGCCTGCTCGGCCCGCCAGGTGCGCAGCCGCTCGAACAGCTCCTCGTCGTAGGAGGAGGGGCAGTCGACGCAGCGGCCGAGCTTGCGCGCCAGCGCGTCGGTGAGGCCCTTGCCGCAGACCCGGCACGCGGCCGGGCCCTTGCGCCCCCGCCCGCCGCGCGCTGCCGGCGGCTGGGCAGAGCTGCGGACCATGCCGTCGAGGAAGCGCGACGGCCGGCGCCCGGCCCGTCCACCCGGTGACCTGGACAGTGCCCAGGTGACGGAGAGGTCGCGGCGGGCCCGGGTGATGGCGACGTAGAGGAGCCGGCGCTCCTCCTCGACCTGCTCCGGGGTCTCGGCGTAGGTGATCGGAAGCATCCCCTCGCTGACGCCGACGACGAAGACGGCGTCCCACTCCAGACCCTTCGCGGCGTGCAGCGACGCCAAGGTCACCCCGTCGACGGTCGGCGCGTGCTGAGCCTCGGCGCGCTCGTCCAGCTCGGCGACGAAGTCGCGCAGCGTGGCGTCCGGCTGGGCCGCCCCGAGGTCGTCTGCCAGCCGGGCCAGCGCGGCCAGCGACTCCCAGCGCTCGCGCACCGCTCCCCCGCCGTCGGGCGGGGTGGCCGACCAGCCGCCTCCGGACAGCACCGCCCGGACCGTCGCAGGCAGGTCGTCGGAGTCCGTGGAGCGGGCCGCACCCCGAAGCAGCAGCCGTGCCTCCCGCACCTCGGCGCGCTCGAAGAAGCGCTCGCCGCCGCGCAGGACGTAGGGGATGCCGGCGTCGGCGAGGGCCTGCTCGTAGGTCTCGCTCTGGCCGTTGGTGCGGAACAGGACGGCCGTCTCGCCGGCCGGCGTGCCCGCTCTGATGAGCTCGCCGATCCGGCCCGCGACGTGCCGGGCCTCGGCCGGCTCGTCCGGCAGCTCGCGCAGGTCCGGCTCCGGTCCGGGCGGCCGCTGCGCGACGAGCTCGAGCGCGGTCCGGCGCCCGGCCGGGCTGCCCGTCACGACCCTGTTGGCCAGGGCGACCACCTGGGGGGTGGACCGGTAGTCGCGAACCAGCCGGACCTCCTGCGCGCCGGGGTGCCGGCGCCGGAACCCGAGCAGGAAGTCCGGCGACGCCCCGGCGAAGGTGTAGATGGTCTGGTTCGGGTCGCCGACGACACACACCTCCTCGCTGTCGCCGAGCCACTGGTCCAGCAGCGCCTGCTGCAGCGGGCTGACGTCCTGGTACTCGTCGACCACCAGGTGCTGGTACTGCGAGCGCACCGCGTCAGCGACCTGCCGGTGCTCGGCGATCAGGCCGACGGTGTACAGCAGGACGTCCTCGAAGTCGATGACGTGCCGCTCGCGCTTGACCGCCTCGTACGCCGTCAGCAACCGGACCACGGTGGCCGCGTCCAGCCCGGCCGGGGCGCTGCGGCCGGTCTTGCTCGCCGCCGCCGGGTAGTCGTCGCGGTCGGTCATGGTGACCTTGACCCACTCGACCTCGGCGCTGAGGTCGCGCACGGTGGCCCGGTCGGTCGGCAGCCGCAGCCGCCCGGCCGCCTCGGCGACAAGCCGCGCCTTGTGCGCCACCAGCTCCGGGAGCTCGCCACCGACGTGGCGCGGCCAGAAGTAGCGCAGCTGCCGAAGGGCCGCCGCGTGGAAGGTGCGGGCCTGCACGCCGGCCGCACCGAGGTCGCGCAGCCGGGTGCGCATCTCGCCCGCCGCGCGGGCGGTGAAGGTGACGGCGAGCACCCGCTGCGGCACGTAGACGCCGGCGGCCACGCCGTGGGCGATCCGGCTGGTGATCGCCCGGGTCTTCCCGGTGCCGGCGCCGGCGAGGACGCACAGGGGACCGTGCAGGGTGGTCGCGACCTCCCGCTGCTCCGGGTCGAGAGCGGCCAGCAGCTCGTCGGCGGTCGGGGCAGGCACGACACCATCCTCGCAGCGGCCCGGGACGCCGCCGAGCCGCGGTACGGAGTCGTGGGGCAGCGCCTGTGGGCAGGCTCACACGCCCGCGTCGGGAAGGCATCTGGCTGCCGGGAGCGTTCTTCCTACGGGAATGGGCAGAATGCCCGTGCTCGTCCCGTCCCGTCGTCGAGAGGTCCCTCCCCGTGCCGGTCAGCGTCACGATGTACAGCACCGTGTGGTGCGGCTACTGCCGCCGGCTCAAGGACCAGATGGACCGCGAGGGCATCGCCTTCTCGGTCGTCGACATCGAGGACGACCGGGACGCCGCCGAGCTCGTCATGAGCGTCAACGGCGGCAACCAGACGGTCCCGACCCTGGTGTTCGCCGACGGCTCCGCGCTCACCAACCCGAGCCTGAAGGACGTCAAGGCCAAGCTGGCCGCCTGACCGTCCCCCGCGTCGCCAGCGGTCCGGTTGACCACGGGGCCGCCGACGACGAGCCTGGAGCCAAGGGCACGCACGGCCGGATGCTGGAGGTCGTCATGACGGGTCGGGTCGTCCACTTCGAGGTCCCCTTCGAGGACCAGCGGCGGGCGGCGGACTTCTATGCCGCGGCGTTCGGGTGGCAGCTGCAGGCGATCCCGGCGATGAGCTACGTCATGGTGACGACCGGACCCACGGCACCGCAGGGCGGAGGGCCGGAGGAGCCCGGCTTCGTGAACGGCGGCATGCTCGCCCGCAGCGCCGACGTCACCGGCCCTGTCGTCACGATCGATGTGGACGACCTCGACGCCGCGCTCCAGCAGGTCGAGCGGCTCGGCGGTCGTACCGTCGAAGGCAAGGCCGCGGTCGGGGACATGGGGTGGAGCGGCTACTTCCGCGACACCGAGGGAAACCTCATGGGGCTCTGGCAGTCCGCACCTCCCGGCTGACCGCATCCCGGCAGCGGGCGGCTGCGCGACATACGGTGACGGCCGTGAGATTCGCGATCAAGACAGTCCCCCAGCACACGACGTGGCGGGCCATGCGCGACGTGTGGCAGGCAGCCGACGACATCGACGTCTTCGACTCGGCCTGGAACTTCGACCACTTCTACCCGATCTTCGGCGACGGCACCGGTCCGTGCCTCGAGGGCTGGACCGTGCTGGCCGCGATGGCGCAGGCCACCCGAAGGATCCGCATCGGCTGCCAGGTCACCGGCATGATCTACCGCCATCCCGCGGTGCTCGCCAACATGGCAGCGACGGTGGACGCGATCTCCGACGGCCGCCTGGAGCTCGGGCTCGGCGCCGGCTGGAACGAGCAGGAGACCGCGGCGTACGGCCTGCCGCTGCCGCCGCTCAAGGAGCGCTTCGACAGGTTCGACGAGGGGCTCGACGCCATCGTGGGGCTGCTCACCCAGGAGACGACCACGTACGAGGGACGCTACGTGCGGCTCACCGACGCGCGGTGCGACCCGAAGCCGGTGCAGCGGCCGCACCCGCCGATCACCATCGGCGGCAACGGCCCGACCCGCACGCTGCGCGCCGTCGCCCGGCACGCCCAGCAGTGGAACTCGCTCACGCGGTCCGTCGAGGACTGGTCCACGAACCACGCGGTCCTCGTGCAGCGGTGCGCCGAGATCGGCCGCGACCCGGCGGAGATCCTCTGCTCGGTGAACATCCGGCTGGCCGCCGACGGCGGCGCGGACGCGACGGCGGCGGTGGCCGAGCAGGCGGCGGCGTACGGCGAGGCGGGCGTCGGCCTTGTCGTCGTCGGCCTCGCCCCGCCGCACGACGCCCGCCAGGTCGAGCCGCTCGCCGAGGCACTGCGCCCACTCGTCACCCGCTGAGCCCCTCCCTACGGCGCTCGTTTGCGACCTCGCTCACCCGACACGCCGCCGTGAGGCCGGCGTGTCCGTGAGCCAGGTCGCAAACGAGCGCCCTTGAGCCCGGGCAGCGGGGCGCCGGCGAGGTCAGGCCGGGTCGAGGTCGAGGACGTAGTGGTCGCCGTCGGGCCGGAAGCCCAGCCCGTGGTAGTACGGCGCGACCATCCCGGGCGGTGTGAGCACCCGGCGGTAGCCGCGGTCCCGGAACAGCCCGCTGCGGCGATAGACGAACTCCCCCGGGGTGAAGTCGCGGTAGCGCGGGGTGACGTAGTCGAGCTCGATCTGCGCGACGCCCTCGTCGGCCCGCCGCGCGACGACCACCCCGACCGTCTCGTCACCGTGTACGACGAGGAACGCCGACCGGCGCGTGGCAGGGTCGAGGTGGGCCAGCCCCGCGAAGGCCGGGAAGAACTTCCGGACGTCGTCGCCGTGCACCGCGAGCACATGCCGGAGGTAGGCGTCGCCCAGCCCGACCTCGAGGACGTCGTAGGCCGCCTCGTCGTGCCGCTCGGTCAGCAGCTTGCGGATGAACCACACGTTGATGCCGGCCAGGACGGCGTTCATCGCGACCATCGGCCAGATCCCCAGCAGCGCGTTGAAGGCGACCAGCACCAGGCTGGCGACGAAGTTGAGGACCCGGAACCGCAGCACCCGCGCCTGCAGCAGCGAGTAGATCAGCAGCGCGGACCCGGCCCAGCCGAGCGCGTCCAGCCAGCTCACGTCAGGGCCGGCGCGTTCTCGGGCAGCGGCTCGCCGTACCAGTGCTCGATCAGCCGGCGCGAGATGGAGATGGACGGCGACGTGAGCAGCCGCCCGGAGGCGATGTCGGCGGCCAGGTCTGCGCGGGTGTACCAGCGGACGTCGGCGATCTCCCCGTCGTGCATGGTCACCTCGGTACCGCGGGCGTGCGCCGTGAAGCCGAGCATCAGGCTGGACGGGAACGGCCAGGGTTGGCTGCCGAGGTAGCCGACCCGGTCCACCTCGATGCCGACCTCCTCGCGCACCTCGCGGCGCACCGCCGCCTCCAGGGACTCCCCCGGCTCGACGAACCCTGCGAGGGTCGAGTAGCGCCCCTCGCCCCAGCTCGTCTGCCGTCCCAGCAGCAGCCGGTCGTCGTCGTCGAGGACCAGCATGATGACCGCGGGATCGGTGCGCGGGTAGTGCTCGCTGCCGTCGACGTCGCAGCGCCGGGTGTGCCCGGCGTTCTCGATGGTTGTGGTCGCCCCGCAGCGCGGGCAGAACCGGTGCGTCGCGTGCCAGTTCGCCAGTGAGACGGCGTGCACCACCAGCCCGGCCTCGATGTCGTCGAGCTCGGCGCCGACCTCGCGCAGCCCGAGGTACGACGCGGCGTACTCGTCACCGGCGTCCGGCCCCTCCTCGATCGCCGCGAGGTAGGCGACCCCCTCGTGGGTGCCGAGCAGGAACCGCCGGTCTGCGGGGACGTCCGGCCGGACGTCCAGGTCGAGTCGTGCACTGCCGGCGTGCACGGCGACCCGGCCGCCGCGCACCCGGACGACCCGGGTCGCCGGGTCGGCCCAGGCTTTCGCCAGCCACGCGTGGTCGGTGCGCCGGCCCGCGTCACGGTCGACGACGGCCCGGGCGAGGGCCAGGCCCGGCAGGTCGTCCTGCACCGGGTCGGGAGCGGCGGGGGTCACCTCGGCAGCGACCGGGCGAGCTCGTCCCACAGCAGCGCCGCGGCCTCGGCACCCTTGCTGAGCAGGGGGATCTCCACCTTCTCGTTCGGCGCGTGCCAGCCGTCGTCCGGCAGGCTGATGCCGAGGAACACGACAGGCGCCCCGGTCGCGTCCTGCAGGTCCGCCTCCGGCCCGGAGCCGCCCTCGCGGGTGTAGAGGACCTCGGTGCCGAAGGCCGCCGCCATCGCGCGTGTGACGGCCTGCAGCGCCGGATGGTCGAGCGGGGTCAGACACGGCCGCACGCCGGGCCCGTACCAGCGCATCGACCAGTCGATCCCCGCCGGCACGACTGTCGCGAGCCACGCCTCGACCTTTCGTTGCACGTCGCGGGGCTCCTGGCCGGCGACGAGCCGGAAGGACAGCTTGGCGTGGCCCTCGCTGGCGACGATCGTCTTGTGTCCCTCGCCGGTGTAGCCGCCCCAGATGCCGTTGACCTCGGCCGTCGGCCGGGCCCACACCCGCTCCAGGGTGCCGAAGCCGGTCTCGCCGTACGCCGTCCGGCTGCGCGCGTTCGCCAGCCAGGCGTCCTCGTCGTACGGCAGCTTCGCGATCAGGGCCCGCTCGTCGTCGGTGAGCTCGACCACCCCGTCGTAGAAGCCGTCGATGGTGACGCGTCCGTTCTCGTCGTGCATCCGGGCGAGTACGCGGGCCATCTCGGTGAGCGGGTTGCGGATCGCGCCGCCGAAGGACCCGGAGTGCACGTCGCCGCTCGGGCCGCGGAAGTCGACCTGTCCGTCGGTCATGCCGCGCATGCCGGTGCAGACCGTCGGCACCTCACGGGACCACATGCCGGTGTCGCTCACGACGACCACGTCGGCGGCGACGCGGTCCTTCTGGCGGGCGAGCAGCTCGGCGAAGTTCGGCGAGCCGGACTCCTCCTCGCCCTCGACGATCAGCTTCAGGTTCACCGCCGGGCTGGTGCGGCCGGTGGCGGCCAGGTGCGCCGTGACACCCAGGGTGTGGAACCACACCTGGCCCTTGTCGTCGGCGGCGCCACGCGCGTGCAGCCGGTCGCCGACGACCGTGGGCTCGAACGGCGGGTGCTCCCACAGCTCGAGCGGCGTCACCGGCTGGACGTCGTGGTGGCCGTAGACCAGGACCGTCGGCGCCTGCGGGTCGTCGCTGCGCCACTCGGCGAACACCGCGGGCAGCCCCGCAGTCTCCCAGACCTCTGCTGTCGGGAAGCCGGTCCGGCGCAGTGCTGCGGCGAGGTGCTCGGCGGAGCGACGGACGTCGTCGTGGTGCGCGGTGTCGCCGGAGACCGACGGGATCCGCAGCCACTCCACCAGGCCTCGCAGCATCTCCTCGGCTCCGGCGTCGACCGCGGCGCGGACGGCGGCGACGGCGTCCCGGCTGGCGGGGTCGGTCTCGGGGGCGCTCACGAGCGGCACCCTACGACCCGTCGGGGCGCCCGCCGCGGCCCGGTCGGGCACGTAGGGTCAGGCGGTGCGCGTGGCGACCTTCAACCTGCTCAGCGGTCGCGTCGTTCCCGGCGGAGACGTGCGCGCCGACGCGCTGCACACGGCAGCACGCTCGCTCGACGCCGACGTGGTCGGGCTGCAGGAGGTGGACCGGGGCCAGGAGCGGTCCGGCCGCACCGACCAGACCGCGTGTGTCGCCGATGCGCTGGACGCCGGGTGGGCCCGCTTCGTCCCGGCCCTGGAAGGTACTCCCGGCGGCGCGTGGACCGCTTCGGTTGCCGACGACGGTGCGGCCGTGCCCGGTCCGGCGTACGGCGTGGCGCTGGTGTCGCGGCTGCCCGTGCTGTCCTGGCGGGTCCGCCGGTTCGGCCCCGCGCCGATCGGCCTGCCGCTGCTCGTCCCCGGCCACCGCGGCCTGACGGTCGTCGCGGACGAGCCGCGGGTGGCCCTGGCGGCGGTCGTGTCGGGGCCGGCCGGTCCGTTCACCGTCGTGACGGCGCACCTGTCGTTCGTGCCGGGCTGGAACATGCGGCAGCTCCGGGCGGTCGCGCGGTGGGCGGCGTCGTTCCCCGGCCCCCGCCTGCTGGTCGGGGACCTCAACCTGCCCGGCCCGCTGCCCCGGTGGGTCTCCGGCTGGACCCAGCTCGCCCGGGTCCCGACGTACCCGTCGTGGCGACCGCGGGTGCAGTTCGACCACGTGCTGGCGGACCATCCGGCGCCGGTCAGCGCGGCGCGCGCGATGCGGCTACCGGTCAGCGACCACTGCGGCCTCGTGGTGGACCTCGACGTGGGCGGCCCACGCGGTCGGGCGTGAGGCAGCCCATGGAACGGCGGAGCACGCGATCCTCCGGCGAACGGGCGGCCGGGATGTCAGGGTGTGCGGGTGCCGCACCTCATGCTGGGCTGGAAGATCGCCCTCTCCGGCGCCCTCGCCCTGCTCGTCGCTGGTGGGCTGCTCGCCCTGCTGCGCCCCACCGGGCCGGGGGGCCGCAAGGCGGTGGCCGCCGTGCGCGAGAGCGGACTGGTGCTGGCGCTGTTCTCGTTCTGGCAGCTGGCGGGCACGCTTGCCCACCACACGGCGGCCGGCGCGGTCGACCGCGGCGAGCAGATCCTGGCGCTGGAGCGGCACCTCCACATCGCCACCGAGCACGGCACCCAGGCCCTTGTCCTCGGGCACTCGCTGCTCACCCAGCTCTGCAACGGCTACTACGTCTACGGCCACTTCAACGGCCTGATCATCTTCCTGGCCTGGATCTTCCTCCGGCATCGGGGGCTGTACCCGTCGGTCCGGCTGACCGTGGTGCTGCTGACCGCGAGCTGCTTCTTCCTGCACCTCGTCACCGTCGCGCCGCCCCGCCTGCTGCCCGGCGGCGGCTTCGTCGACACCGCCGCGGCGTACGGCCAGTCGGTGTACGGCCCGACGACGGTCGAGGTGGCCGACCAGCTCTCCGCGTTCCCCTCGGTGCATGTCGGCTGGGCCGCGCTTGTCGCGTGGTGGGCCTGGCGGGCCAGCCCCTGGCGTTGGGGCTGGCTCGGGGTCGCGCACCTCGTGATCACGTCGTTCGTCGTGGTCGCCACGGCGAACCACTACTGGCTCGACGGCCTCGCCGCGATGGGCATCCTGGCCGTGATCGTGGCCCTGCAGGCTGCCGTCCCCGCGGTCTGGCTGGCGGTCCGCAAGCGGGAGCCCGCGCCGTCGGCCGACGACCCGGCGGCCGAGCCGGCGCTGGCCGGCTGAGCACCGCCGGCCGTCGAGGTCAGGACGTCACAGACGATCCGAGCAGCCTGCTGCGACTGGTACCGCTGTAACGGCGATCGCCGAGCCGCGACAACTCGACGTCACCGTTCCTCACACCCGAAGCGGCAGGCCCATGCGCCCCCACACCCTCGACGGCACCGACGTCACCCCCGTCGCTGCGACCACAGCGCTGCCGCCGGAGGTGAGGGGGCTGCTGGACGCACCGAACTACGTTCACCTGACGACGTTGCGGGCCGACGGGTCCCCGCGGAACCACGTCGTCTGGGTCGGCCTCGAGGGTGACCACATCCTTGTGTGCACGTCCGACGTCACGTGGAAGGCCAAGGACATGCGCCGCGACCCGCGGGTGTCCCTGTCGGTGGTCGACGCCGCCAACCCCTACCGGATGGCGGCGGTCCAGGGTCGAGTCCTCGCCGAGGTTCCCGACCACGACTGCCACCTGATGGACCCCATCGCGCGCAAGTACACCGGCGCGCCCTTCCCCTCCCGCGGGCCCGACCGCACCTGCTTCGTCATCGCCGCGACCCGGGCGACGCACCGGCGGCTCAGCTTCGTGCACGCACCGGACCAGACCGGACCGTGACACACGACGGGCAGGCAGTCGCCACCCGACGTGCGCTCGGCGGCATCCGCGGGGCACGTGTCCGCGACAAACGTGCGGCCGGACCGGTGAAGGGCTGGCGTGTCAGCCGGGCGGGACCGAGCGGATCAGTGCCGTCAACTCGTCCTCGTCCACCAGGTCGGCCGGGCGGACGGTGACCTCCGCAGCCACGTGGTGGAACGCGGCCCGGACGCGGTCCAGTGGCGTGCCGGTGAGGTGGTGCCACGCCAACCGGTAGACCGCGAGCTGCACGGCGGCGGCAGCTGCCTCGGCCCCCGACCGGGGCGGCCCGGTCTTCCAGTCGACGACGTCGACGACGCCGTCCGGGGCATCGGTGAAGACCGCGTCGCACCTACCCCGCAGGACCAGGCCGTCGACGACGAGGTCGAAGGGCAGCTCGACCTCGGCCGGGGTCCGGCCGGCCCACTCGCTGCGCTCGAAGGCCTCCCGCAACGCGAGCAGGTCGTCGTCCGGCGCGGCGGACTCGTCGGCCGCGCCCGGCAGCTCGTCGACGTCGAGCAGCCGCTGCTGGCCCCAGCGCTCCTCCAGCCAGAGATGGAACCGGGTGCCGCGTCGAGCCAGCGGGGCCGGCCTGCGCGGCAGCGGGCGGCGCAGCGAGCGGGCCAGCTCGGCCGGGTCCCGTCGCAGGACCACAAGCTGCGACACCGACAGCCGGGAAGGCATCTCGACGAGGCCCCCCGCGCCCGACCTCACGCGGGACCGCTGCAGCTCGGCCAGGAGCAGCTCGAGCTCCTGGTCCCAGTCCGCGACCCGGTCGTGGTGGACCTCGTCGACACGCGGGGCGGGTCCGGTGGCCGCGCGCACCAGGGCTGCGCCGGTCTCCAGCGCGACGCGGCGGGGGCCCAGCGGGTCGCCCGGCCAGCGGACCGCCGTCGCGTCCACGGCAAGCGGGTTGACCGCGTCGGGCTCCGGCGGACCGGTCCACACCGCCACCTCGCCGAAGCCCTCGAGTGCGCGGGCGTGCAGGTCCGCGAGCAGCTCGGAGGGCCCGCGCCGTGTCTTCACACCGGCGTCCCACCAGTAGCCGGAGCACACGACCACGTTGCGGGCCCGGGTCACCGCCACATAGGCCAGCCGTCGCTCCTCGAGCGCACCACGGGCGCGGCACGCCTCGCGGAAGCGAGCCAGCTCGTCCCGGGCGGCGACCTGGTCGGCGACAGTCGACAGGTCCTCCCACTGCAGGGCGGGCAGCTCGGAGCGGTCGCCGCGCAGCGGGAACGGCAGGGTCGCGACCTGCTTGGTCCAGTCCGCGACGGGCCGGTTCTCCACGGGGAACACCGTGTGGGACATCCCCGCGACGACCACGACGTCCCACTCCAGCCCCTTGGCGGCGTGGACCGTCATCAGCTGGACCCGCGAGGCGTCCGGTTCGGCGATCTCGACCTCCAGGCCGCGCTCCTGCTCCTGCGCGGCCTCGAGGTAGGCGAGGAACGCCAGCAGGCCGGGGTCCTCGCCGGAGGCCACGAACTCCTCCGCGACCTCGACCAGGCGGTCCACGTCGAGCAGCGCGTCGGCCGGGCGGACCCCTGTCCGTGCGGCCAGCTCGACGTCGAGGTGGAGGGCACGCACGACAGCCATCACCAGGTCCGGCAACGACGAGGCGGTGAACCGGCGCAGGCGCCGCAGCTCGTCGCGCAGTGCCACGACCCGGCGGTAGCCCTCGGACGAGTACGCCGCGGCGTCGCCCGGGTCGTCGAGGGCGTCGACCAGGCTGCGCTCGTCGACGGCGTCGTACTCGGGGTCGCCCGTGTCGCCGGCCCCGTCCGGGTCGGCTGGCCCCACCCCGGCGGCAGGTGCCGAGCGTCCGGTGCCGACCGCCAGCCGGCGGGCCCTGCGGCCGAGCGCGTCGAGGTCGCGCGGGCCGAGCCGCCATCGAGGACCCGTGAGCAGCCGAAGCAGGGCCGCCCCGGCGGTGGGGTCCGCCAGCACCCGCAGGGTGCTCACCACGTCGACGACCTCCGGCTCGAGCAGCAGCCCGCCCAGCCCGACGACCTCGCACGGCACGCCGCGTTCACGCAGAGCGGCCTCGATGCGCGGGAAGTGCGAGCGCTTCCGGGCCAGCACCGCGACCTCGCCCCAGCCGGTGCCGGGCTCGGCGCGTCCGAGGGCGGCGACCCGGTCGGCGATCCAGCTCGCCTCGTCGACGACGGTCTCGTGCAGGGCCACGATCACCCGGCCGACACCCTCGCGCCCGGGCCCGGGCCGGAGGTGGCCGTCGCCCGTGCCGCCGCGCAGCGGGATGCCGTCGGCCACGAGGTTCGCCGCGCCGAGGATGCCTTCGCCGTTGCGGAAGCTCACGGTCAACCTGCTGGCCGCCGGGTCGCGCCGGCCAGGGCGCTCGCCGACGTCGGCATCGTGGTCAACATCGTCGTCGTCGGCGGCATCGTGGTCAACGTCGGCGTCGTCGGCGTCGTCAGTGCCGACCTCGACCGCCACGGCCGGCACCGCGTCGCCGGCCGCGGGCGCGGCGAAGTCGTCGAGGAACCGCTCGAGGTTGCCCGCGCTGGCGCCGCGCCAGCCGTAGATCGACTGCCTGGGGTCACCGACCGCCGTCACGGCGTGGCCCTGGCCGAACAACGACCGGAGCAGGACCCGCTGGGCCTCGCCGGTGTCCTGGTACTCGTCGAGCAGCACGGCGGCGAACCGACCGCGCTCGATCTCGCCGACCTCACCGTGGTCGCGGGCGATCCGCGCGGCCACCGCGACCTGGTCGCCGTAGTCCATCGCGCCGCGTGCGGCCTTGGCCGCCGTGTAGCCGCGCACCAGTGGCAGCAGGGCCAGCCGCGCGTCGAGCAGCGCGAGCGCGGCCTTGACCTCGGCGTACTGGCCGGCGGCTTTCTGGCCCGGGGCGCGGGGCAGCCCCGCGATGCGTGCCCGCACGCGGGCTGTCAGCTCGGCGACCTCGTCGGGCTCGCGCAGGTGCTCGGCGAGCTCGCCGGCGAGCGCGAGGACGTCGCCGACCACCGTCGTCGGGGCGCGGTCGACGTCGTCCATCGCGCCGTCGTAGGACTCGACGACCTGGGCGGCGTACTGCCAGCTGACGGCCTCCCCCACGAGCCTGGTGCTCGGCTCACGACCGATCCGCAGCGCATGTTCCCCGACGAGGGCAGCGGCGTAGGAGTGGTAGGTGGTGACTGTCGGCTCACCGGTTCGCAACGCGGCGGCGACCGAGTCGTCGAGGAACGGGTCGGTCTCGTGCGCGTGGCGCAGCCGGGCCAGCATCCGGCGGACCCGCTCGCCGAGCTCGGCGGCCGCCTTGCGGGTGAACGTGAGCCCCAGCACCCGGTGCGGCTCCACCAGGCCGTTGGCCACCAGCCAGACCACCCGGAGGCCCATCGTCTGGGTCTTGCCGGACCCGGCCCCGGCGACGACGACGTGTGGCTGCAGCGGCGCGGTGATCGCACCCGTCTGCTCGTCGGTGGGCGGGTGCGGCTCGGCGAGGCGGCGCGACAGCTCGATCGGTGTCAGGTCGCCACGGCGTAGAGGGCCGCCGTCGTCGAACAGTGACGACTGGCCGCTGCCCGGGGCCGCGCGGCCGCGCCGGGGCGCGGGGCTCACGACGTCACCGCCCGGCCGTCCGCCTGGACCGGGCAGCTGGTGCGGACCGGGCAGTAGCCGCAGTACCGGTTCTCCACCGCGGAGAACGCCGACCCGGCCATCCCGTCGGCGACCTCGAGGACCAGCCGGCGGGCCCAGCCCGGGTCGTCCCCCTCACCAAGGGGGGCCTGCGCCTGCACGCCGTATGCGGCGCCGCCGGCCTTCCCGACCTGCACCAGCTCGGCCCCGCCGCTCTCGGACAGGCCGTCGAACGCGCCCGCCTCGACGGCGAGCTGGTAGGTCGCGAGCTGGCCGTGCGTCGAGAGCTCCTCCGCGGGCACCTTGCCCGTGCCGGTCTTGAGGTCGACCACGACAGCACGGCCGAGGTCGTCGCGCTCGATCCTGTCGACCCGGCCGCCGAGCCGGGCCCGGCCGACGTCGGCCGCGAACTCCAGCTCGGTCTCGACCACCTCGCGGTGGTTCTCGGAGAGCCACCTGGCCAGCCGTCGCACCATCCCGCGGGCCTTCTCCTGCTCCTTGCGCGCCACCCAGCCGGCCCCGAGGTCGACAGTCGGCAGGAGCGCCTCGAGGCGGGCCTGCAGCGCAGCCTCGGTGCTCGCGTCGGGGCTGGTCGCCGCCTCGGCCACCGCGTGCACGAGGGTGCCGACCGACTGGGCCGTGCCCGCCGCGTCGGACCCCCCGACGTGCTCGAGGAACCACCGAAGCTCGCACCGCCGGAACGACTCGACCTTGGACGGGCTGACGGCCACCTGCTCGCCGTCGGCCCGGATGGGCCGGTCGTCGGACAGGGTCGCGAGGCCCCACCACGACGCAGGGTCGGCCCCCCGGGCGCCGGCCGCCGCGAGGGTGGCCAGCCGGTGCGCCGCCGCGGCGCGCAGGTCATCGGGGGTCGCGTCGTCGGAGACGGTCTGCCGCAGCTCGGCCACCAGGCTGGTCAGCGACATCGGGCGCTGCGGCTGGGCCAACGGCCGCGGGTCGTGGCCCGCCGGCGGGTCGATCTCGTCGAGGAACCGGGACGGGGTGAGGCCCTCCCGCTCGCTCGTCACCGCCGTGACGAGCAACGTGCGCCTGGCCCGGGTGACGGCGACGTAGAACAGTCGGCGCTCCTCCTCCAGCAGCCGGCCCAGGGTGGCCGCGGTCGCGACCGCCGGCGCCGTGGGCTCGGCGCCGGGACGGAGCAGGTCCACCAGCCGCTCCGAGCCGAGGAAGGAGCCGCGCATCCGCAGGTCCGGCCAGACGCCCTCCTGGACGCCGGCCACGCAGACGACGTCCCACTCCAGGCCCTTGCCGGCGTGGGCCGTCAGCACCTGGACGGCGTCCGGGGCGACCGGGCGGACCGACGGCTCGTCACCCGGGATCTGCTGGCCCCCGAGGTGGTCGACGAACCCTTCCGCCCTGGCGCCGGGCAGCCGGTCGCAGAAGCGGGCGGCGGTGTCGAACAGCGCCACCACGGCGTCCAGGTCGCGGTCGGCGGCCTCGCCGGCGGCGCCGCCCTCGCGGCTCGCGCGCTCCCAGCGGGCGGCCAGCCCGGTGCGCTCCCAGAGCTCCCACAGCACGTCCTCGGCGGTCGCGCCGGGAGCCGCGACAGCCGCACGCGCGATGGCCAGCAGGTCGGCGACGGCGGTCGCTGCCCGGGTCGCGGACCGCTCCAGCGTGGCGAGCACTGCGGGCTCCTCGAGAGCCTCGACGAGCAGCGGTCCGGACGGCCGTCCGCCGCCCGCCGCGAGCTCGGCGCGTCGCAGCGCCTGCCGCAGCCGCCGCAACGCCATCACGTCTGCACCACCGACAGCGGACGTGAGCAGCGCGACGGCGGCGTCCTCGTCCAGGGTCTCCGGCCGGGTCGCGCAGCGCAGCAGCAGGAGCAGCGGCAGGACGGCTGGCTCCTGGTGCAACGGGACGTCGTCGCCGGAGACGGCGACCGGGACACCGGCGGCGACCATGGCCCGCCGAAGCACCGGCATGGCGTGAACCGTGGAGCGGACCAGGACTGCCATCCGGGACCAGGGGACGCCGTGGAGAAGATGGGCCCGGCGCAGGTGCGCCGCGACGTGGGCCGCCTCCTGGGTCTCGGAGCGCAGCAACGAGACGGTCAGCCGGCCGGGCGGCAGCCCGGGGAGGGCGATGAGGTCCCGGTGGTGCCGCGGCCCGCCGAGGCCGCGGGCCACCCGGCGGCCGGCGGCCAGCAGGTCGCTGCCGGCCCGGCGGCTGGTGCCGAGCCACACGACCGGCGCCGGGTCGCCGGCCCGGGTGAGGAAGGTGTCCCGGAAGCCGCGGATGCCGGCGACGTCGGCGCCCCGGAAGCCGTAGATCGACTGGTCCGGGTCACCGACGGCCACCAGGTCCCGCCCCTCGCCCGAGAGCAGCCGCAGCAGCTCGACCTGCGCCGGGTCGGTGTCCTGCAGCTCGTCGACGACGACGAACGGCCGGGCCGCCCGCTCGGCCGCAAGCAGTGCGGGCTCGGTCAGCCAGAGCCCGACCACGGCCCGGATCAGCTCGGCGGGGTCGTAGCTCGCCGCGTCACGCAGCGCGGTGACCCCGGCGTACTGCCGCATGAACGTGGCGGCCGCCCGCCAGTCGTCGCGGTCGTGCTCCCGGCCGAGCCGGTCCAGCTCGACCGGCCCGACGCCGCGCTCGTAGGCGCGCATGAGCAGGTCGCGCAGCTCCTGGGCGAACCCATGAGTGGCCAGGGCGGGACGGAGCCGCTCCGGCCAGCCGAGCGCGCCGCCCTCGAGGTCCCCGGCGAGCAGGTCGCGCACCACCAGGTCCTGCTCCGGACCGGAGAGCAGCCGCGGCGCCTCCTCGCCGCGGGCAGCGCTCTCGCGCCGCAGCACGCCGAACGCGTAGGAGTGGAAGGTCCGCGCGAGCGGCTCCTTGGTCGCCCGGCCGAGCCGCGCGGTGATGCGGGACCGCAGCTCGGCCGCTGCCCGCCGGCCGAACGTCAGGACCAGCACCTGCTCCGGGTCTGCACCCGACGCGATCCGCGCGACCACGGTCTCGACCAGGGTGGTGGTCTTGCCGGTGCCTGGCCCGGCCAGCACCAGCAACGGCCCGCCGGGGTGGTCGACGACTTCCTGCTGCGCGGGATCGAGCACCGGCACCGCGACGGGGGCGTGGGGCGTCCGCACCAGCCGGTACGGCGCCGACGGGCCACCCCGGCCGGGTTGGTGGCGCGGCGGGCTTGTCACGCCGGCCATCCCACCACGCACCCGGGACACGAACCCCCCTGCTGCCGCGTCGCGAGCGTTGCCAGCAGGATGGGACGGGACGCAGCGCGGCACGGGAGGACCCACGATGGCTGGCACTGCACGGCTCGTGTTCTCGGCGATCGCGTCGCTGGACGGGTTCACAGTCGACGCGTCCGGATCGTTCGACTGGGCCGCGCCGGACGACGAGGTGCACGCCTTCGTCAACGAGCAGGAGCGCGGCGTCGGCACCTACCTCTACGGCCGCCGGATGCACGAAGTGATGTCCGCCTGGCAGCACCCGGAGGACTTCCCGCGCCTGTCGCCCGCCATGGCCGACTACGCCGCGATCTGGCAGGCCGCCGACAAGGTCGTGTACTCCCGGACCCTCGACGCGGTCAGCGCCCCGCGCACCCGGCTGGAGCGGGAGCTCGACACTGCAGCGGTGCGCCGGTTGCTCGACACCGCCGGCAGCGACGTGTCGATCGGCGGCCCCGGGCTGGCCGCGACCGCGTTCCGAGCCGGGCTGGTCGACGAGGTGCACCTGTTCCTCGTCCCGGAGGTCGTCGGCGGCGGCACCCGCGCCCTGCCCGACGACGTCCGGCTCTCCCTCGAGCTCGTCGACGAGCGCCGGTTCACGAGCGGCGTCGTGCACCTGCACCACCGCGTCGTGCGCTGACCTACGGGTCGCCGGGCGCGGCCCCTGCCTCCGCCAGCGCCTTGAGCCTGGTCAGCTGCCGACGGGCCATCGGCCAGTCTCCGAGCCCGAGCAGCCTCGCGGGCACGGAGTCGCGCGCCAGCACGATCTTGAGCAGCAGCCGGGTGGTCCGTCGCCCCGGGACGAGCAGGTAGGACATCACCGCCCCCATGATCGTGGCGGTCAGGTGGAGCTCGTGCTCGACCGCCAGCACCCGGCCGACGGGGAACCGGCCGCCGACCTGGGAGAACGGTTCACCCGGCTCCGGGTCGGGCAGCCCGAGCAGCTCCTGCGGGGAACGCCGACCCAGGTTGTCCAACAAGTCGTACGAGTACGGCGCAAGCCGCAGCTGGCACAGCCAGGGCCAGACCTCGGCGGCCGACGCGGCCACCGTCACGCCACGCCACAGCTGCACGCCGGGCGAGGGCACCAGCACGTCGCACGGGTACCGCCGCGCGACGTCGTCGTCCGTGACGCCCCAACGGTCCCCGATCACGCGACGGCCGGTGTGCTCGTGACGCGCCGGCTCAGGCCCGGCTGACGTCGTACAGGGCGGAGAGCGGGTCTTCGACACGTTCCGCGTCGCCGACGACTGTCGTGACCAGACGCGAGGGCGCGAGCATCCGTTGCGCCACCTCGTGAACGTCGCCCGGAGTCACCGCCAGCAACCGCTCCGGGTGCTCACGCAGCCACGACACGTCCTGCCCGTCGGCGAGCAGGACGGCAAGCGTCGCGGCCAGACCCGCCTGGGTGGCCGTGGAGAGGGCGAGCGTGCCCACGAGGTACTGCGCGGTGGCCGCGACCTCCTCGGCGCTCGGCGGCAGGCTGACCATCCGGCCCAGCTCGTAGCCCACCTCGACCAGCGCCGGGGCGGTGACCTCGGTGGCGACCTCCGCCGCGACGAGGAGGCAGGACGCCTTCCCGCCGTGCCGGATCGAGCTGCGCGGGCTGTACGTGTACCCCTTGTCCTCGCGGATGTTCACGGTCAGCCGCGAGGAGAAGTAGCCGCCGAACAGCGCGTTGGCCAGCTCGGCCGCGGCGTACGACGGGTCGCTGCGGGCGATCGCGTCGCCGCCGAGGCGCAGGTTGGACTGCACAGCCCCGGGCCGGTCGACGAGCTGCAGGGGGCCGGGCTGCACCGCGGGGACGTTCGGGACCGACGCCGGACGCCCGCCGGTGTCCCAGCCGGCCAGTGCCGCGGCCACCTGGTCCAGCGCCCGGGCCGGGGTGAGGTCGCCGACCAGCACCAGGAGGCTGCCCCCCGGGAGCAGCCGACGGCGGTGCGCGGCCCGAAGGGACCCGGCCGGGACCTCGAGCACCTCCTCGGCGCGGGGGTGCTCGCGACCGTAGACGTGGTCGCCGTACATCTGGTGCAGCCACGCCTCGTCGGCCATCGTGCCCGGCTGCGACCACGCCCGGCGCAGCTGGTCGGCCAACCGGGTGGCTTCGCGCTCGACCTGCTGCCGCGGGTAGCTGGCCGAGGTCACGACCTCTGCCAGCAGCCCCAGCAGCTCGGTGAGACCGGTGCGCAGCGACTCGCCGGCGACCACCAGGCGGTCGGCGTCGCCGCTGACCCGCAGCGAACCGCCGATCCGTTGCAGCGCCTCGGCCAGCTCGCCCTGCGAGCGCTCGGCGGTCCCGAGCAGCATGCTCCGCTCGAGCAGGGCGGCCCGGCCGAGATCTGCGTCCCGGCGCACGGCCGAGGGCACTCGGAGCCTGAGCTGCACCACCGGGACGCTCGGTCGGCGCACCGCCACCACGCGCAGGCCGGAGGGCAGCACCCGCTCCGCGACGGTAGGCAGCTTGGCCTTGCGCGGCCGCGCCAGCGGCGGCACCGGGCGAGGGGTGAACGCCTTCCTCATCGGGCACCTCCGGCAACGAGGTCCAGCCGGGCCCGGGCGCCGGGCCGCAGGGCGGACGCCGCGGTCGCCACCTGCTCCGCGGTGACCGCGCCGAGCAGCGCAGGCATCTCCCCGACGAGCTCGGCCCGGCCGCGCTGCTGCTCGTACGCCGCCATCGCCAGCGTCCTGGACATGACGTGGTCGGCGCCCTGCAGCATGGCCGAGGTCAGCCGGGCCCGCACCCGCTCCAGCTCCGGCTCCGGGACCCCGTCGGTGGCGACCCTGTCGAGCTCCTCGTCGACAGCCGCCACGACGGCGTCGGCGCGCACGTCGTCACCGTGGTGAGCCTCGACGACGAGAGCCGTGGGGTTCCGGACGTCGAAGGGGTCCTCCATGAACGCGACGTTCGCGCCGACGTCGGTCGCGAGCCGGTCGTCCTGCACCAGCCGCCGCCGGAGCCGGGAGGCGTCCCCCGTGGCGAGCACCGAGGTCAGGACGACGTAGGGGAGGTAGGCGTCCAGGTCGTCCGGGTCCGGGACCCGCCACGCCAGGGCTACCGCGGGGGCCGGCGCCAGAGGGTCGACCTGCTCGTCGCGTCGCTCGCTCGTGGGCGCAGGCTCGTCGAAGTCCGGGCGCTCCGGCACGGTCCGACGTGGCACGTCGCCGAAGTGCGTGCGCACCAGCTCCATCGCGGTCGCGGGGTCGAAGTCGCCGCCGACACACAGCACGGCGTTGCCGGGCGCGTAGTAGGTGTCGAAGAAGTCCTTGGCGTCCTCGACAGTGGCGCTCTCGAGGTCTTCGAAGCCGCCATACCCGTTGTGCGCGTTGGGGAACGACTCGAACAGCACCGGCGGCAGCGTCAGCCAGGGGAATCCGCCGTACGGCGCGTTCATGACGTTGACCCGGATCTCCTCCTTCACCACCGCGAGCTGGTTGGCGAGGCTCTCCTCGGTCACGGCGGGTGCGCGCATCCGGTCCGCCTCGAGGAACAGCGCGCGCTCCAGCGCGTTCGACGGCAACGCCTCGAAGTAGTTGGTGTAGTCCAGCCGGGTGGAGCCGTTCAGCGTCCCGCCCGAGGACTGGACGTACTTGACGTGCTCCATCTTCTGCAGCGACGCCGAGCCCTGGAACATCAGGTGCTCGAAGAGGTGGGCGAAGCCGGTGCGGCCCTCGGGCTCGGAGCGGATGCCGACGTCGTAGTAGACGCCGACCGCGACGACCGGCGCCGACCGGTCCGGGGCGAGGACGACGCGCAGACCGTTGCGCAGCCGGGCACGCTCGACTGCGTAGGACGTCGCGGGAACGGCGAGGGTCGGAGCCATGCGGGCGACCGTACCTGCCCGGGTCGCCGCTGGTGGCGGCGCCGCAGAGCCGCGCGGGCAGGGCGTGCCTCCGGACGGCCCGACGTCGTAAGGTCGACGGCGACTTCTCGCGACCGGAGGGCCCAGGTGCTGCACGACTACCGGAACGTGACCGCCGACGACGTCGAGCGCGACCTGGCGGACGGTCTCGCCGCCCTCGACCGCCGGGTGGACGAGCTCGTCGGTGCCCCGCCGCAGTCCCTGCTCGAGGTGACGCAGGTCCTCGACGGCGTCACCGGCGCGTCGGACGACCTCGTCGGCCGGGCGGCCTTCGTCGGCTGGGTGCACCCGGTCGGTGCGGTGCGGGAAGCCGGCCAGAAGGCGTACTCCCGGCTGTCGTCCTGGCGGGCCCGGCTGCCGCTGCGCGACGACGTCGCCGCCCTGGTGCTCGACCGCGGCGCCGACGTCGAGCCGGCGCCGGCCGATCCTGAGGACGCCCGCCTGGTCGCGCACTGGGTGCGCGACCTCCGGCGCAGCGGGCACGCGCTGCCGGCCGAGAGCCGCGAACGGGTTCGCGAGCTGCGTGACAGGCTCGCGCAGGTGGAGTCGGCGTTCGACGTCAACATCGCCGAGGACACGGCCGGGCTCGAGCTCACCCGCGAGGAGCTCGACGGGCTGGACGAGTCCTTCGTGCGCGGGCTGCGTCCAGGCGCGGCGCCCGGCACGTACGTCGTGTCGCTGGACTATCCCGAGCTGCACCCGTTCCTCGCCCACGCACGGAGACGTGACCTGCGGGAACGGCTGCTGACCAGGGCACGGGACCGCGGCGCGGCAGCGAACCGGCCACTCGTCGACGAGGGCCTGGCGGTCCGCCGCGAGCTGGCCGCGCTGCTCGGGTACCCGTCCTGGGCGCACTACGCGACCGAGGTCCGGATGGCAGGGAGCCCCGAGCGGGCGCGGGCCCTCCTCGACCGGCTCGCCGCCGCGCTGGAAGGACCGGTCGCAGCCGAGAACGCCGAGCTGCGCGCGCTGCTTGTCGAGGACGGCGCGGACCCGGACGTGCGCCTCGAGCAGTGGGACCTCGAGTACGCGCGGCGGATCCGGACCGAGCGGCGGGTGGGGCTCGACCCCGCAGCGCTGGCGGAGTACTTCCCGGCCGACGCAGTCCTCACGACGATGTTCGACCTGATCGGCGGGCTGCTCGGGCTGAGCTTTCCGGAGGCGCCTGCCGACGACGCGGCGACCTCATGGCACGAGGACGTCTCGCTGCGCGAGATCCGCGACGCCGACGGGACGCTGCTCGGACGGGTGTACCTCGACCTGTTCCCGCGCGAGGGCAAGTTCAGCCACGCGGCGGCGTTCGACCTTGTGCGGCCTCGGACCGACCCTGACGGCAGCCGGGTCCCCGGCCTCACTGCGCTGGTCACCAACTTCTCACCGCCCCGGGACGGCCGGCCGGCTCTGCTGCGCCACGACGAGATGGAGACGTTGTTCCACGAGCTCGGTCACGTGATCCACCAGAACGTCACGACCGGGCGGTACGCGCGCTTCGCCGGCACGTCGACCGAGGGCGACTTCGTCGAGGCGCCGAGCCAGCTGATGGAGCGCTGGGCGTGGGAGCCCGCCGTGATCCGGGCCACCGCGCGCCACTGGCGCACCGCTGAGCCGCTCGACCCCCAGGTGCTCGAGCGGCTGACCGCGTCGCGGTTCGCCGGCGCGCTCGGCCGCGCGGCCCGCGGGCTGTCGCTGAGCCTGCTCGACCTGGCCGTGCACGAGACGCCCGACGAGGTCGACCTGGACGAGGTGCTCCGCGCGACCACCGAGGTCCTGCAGCTGCCGTACCTCGAGGGCACGTTCTTCCTCGGCGCGTTCGGGCACCTGTTCGGCGGCTACGACGCGGGCTACTACGGCTACCTGTGGGCCGAGGTCATCGGCGAGGACATGGTCGGCCGCTTCGAGCGCGAGGGGATCCTCTCGCCCGAGGTCGGCCGGGCGTTCCGTGCCGGTGTCCTCGAGCCCGGCGGCTCCCGCGACGGCGACGAGCTGGTCGAGGCGTTCCTCGGCCGGCCCGCCGACCCGCAGACCTACCTGCGCGCCCGCGGCTGGGCCTAGAACCGTCGTTTGCGACCTGGTTCCCCGAACACGCCGGGACCACTCCGGCGTGTCCGTGCCTCAGGTCGCAAACGAACGTCCTTCAGTGGCCGTCCCAGCGGGCCCGGCGCATGTCGACCCGGCTGCCGTCCGGCCGCAGCGGGGTGGCCTCGCCGCGCAGCAGCTCGAGGCTCTCCCGCTCCTTGCCGGGCGGAGGCGTCCCGTCGGCATGGAGCACCCGCCACCACGGCAGGTCGCCGGTGCCGCGCGACATGGCCCGTCCGACCTGGCGAGGCCCGCCGGCGCCGAGGTACTCCGCGACGTCGCCGTACGACATGACCCGGCCCGGCGGGATCAGCGCGACCACCTCGAGCACGCGCTCGTCGTACGGGCGATCGGCGCGCGGGGACGCGTCACCCGCGCCGCGGCGGCTCACCGGCTCAGGCCGCGGACGAGAGTGACGAGATCCGCCGCGACCCGCTCCGGCTGCTCCCACAGCACGAGGTGGCCAGTCCCCTCGTACACGCGCAGCTCCGCCCCGGGGATGGCCGCCACCATCCGCTCCTCGTCCTCCCGCGCGAGCACGTCGTCCCGGTCGCCCCAGAGCGCGACGGTCGGCGCCGAGACGGTCCCCGTCCCGGTCGGAGGCTCGGCGTCGAGCAGGCCGGCCACGGCGGCCCGCCAGACCGCGGCCGGCACCCGGGCGGCGTCCTCGACCATCTCCTCGACGAAGTCCGGCGGCAGCGCCCGCCCCACGGTGAACGACTCGACCGACGCGCGGGCGAACGACGGCGGCACGGGGTCGGTCAGGACGTCGGCGTCGAGGACCCAGTCCGGCGCCGGTGTGTCGCGAAGGCTGCGCGGCGAGCCGACGAGGAGGAGGGCGGACACCCGGTCCGGCCGGTCGACGGCGACCTGCTGGGCGACCAGGCCCCCGCTGGACGTACCGGCGATCACGGCACGGTCGATGCCGACCGCGTCGAGGACCCCGACGGCGTCGGCGGCGGCCTCGCCCAGCCGGTAGCCCCGCGCCGGCTTGTCCGCGTCGCCGTGCCCGCGCTGGGTCAGCGCCAGGGCACGCAGGTCGGGCGGGAGACAGGCCAGCAGCCGGCTCCAGGACCGCCAGGACTCGCCGACCGCGTGCAGCAGCAGGACGGGCACGCCCGAGTCGCTTCCCTGCTCGACGCAAGGCAGCGTCGTGCCGTCCGGGAGCCGGATCGACGAGGAGCGCATCACCCGATGATGCTCCGTTCGCCGCTCCGCGTAACGCCGAAACCGGGTCACCCTGTGCCGTTGCGGGCAGTCGCAGAACCCGCCGCTCTGCGACGGGTCGCACCGGGTGGCCGGCGTCACCGGCTGAGAGGGCCGGTCAGTACGTCGGCAGGCTGGTGTCGATCTGGTTCGCCCAGGCCACCACGCCGCCGCCGACGTGCACCGCGTCGGAGAAGCCGGCGCCCTTGAGCACCGCGAGCGCCTCCGCCGAGCGGGCGCCGCTCTTGCAGTGCAGCACGACCGGCTTGTCCTGCGGCAGCTCGGCCAGGGCCTCGCCGGACAGGATGCGGTCCTTGGGGATCAGCGTCGCACCCGGGATGGAGACGATCTCGAACTCGTTGGGCTCGCGGACGTCGACGAGGTAGAAGTCCTTGCCTTCGTCCATCATCGCCTTGAGGTCGCGCACCGAGATGGTGGAGCCCTTGGCCGCCTCGGCCGCCTCGTCGCTGATGGTGCCGCAGAACGCCTCGTAGTCGATCAGGCCGGTCTCGAGGGTGATCTCCGGGTTCTTGCCGCAGACGGCGCACTCGGGGTCCTTGCGGACCTTCACCGTGCGGTACTGCATCTCCAGCGCGTCGTAGACCATCAGCCGCCCGACGAGCGGGTCGCCGATGCCGGTGATCAGCTTGATCGCCTCGTTGACCTGGATCGAGCCGATCGACGCGCACAGCACCCCGAGGACACCGCCCTCGGCGCACGAGGGCACCATGCCGGGCGGCGGCGGCTCCGGGTAGAGGCAGCGGTAGCAGGGAGCCGTGTTGTCGTAGGCAGCCGGCCAGAACACCGACGCCTGGCCGTCGAAGCGGTAGATCGAGCCCCACACGTAGGGCTTGCCGAGCAGGACCGCCGCGTCGTTGACGAGGTAGCGCGTGGCGAAGTTGTCCGTGCCGTCGACGATCAGGTCGTACGGCGCGAAAACGTCGAACACGTTGGTCGAGTCGAGCCGCTCCTCGTGCAGGACGACCTTGACGAACGGGTTGGCCTCCTCGATCGACTCCTTGGCCGAGAGGGCCTTGGACTTCCCGATGTCGGACTGCCCGTGGATGATCTGGCGCTGCAGGTTGGACTCGTCGACCACGTCGAAGTCGACGATGCCCAGCGTCCCCACACCCGCTGCGGCGAGATAGAGCAGCGCGGGCGACCCGAGCCCGCCGGCTCCGACCACGAGGACCTTGGCGTTCTTCAGCCGCTTCTGGCCGGTCATGCCCACGTCGGGGATGATCAGGTGGCGGGAGTAGCGGCGCACCTCGTCGATCGTGAGCCCCTCAGCGGGCTCGACGAGAGCAGGCAGCGTGTCGGCTGGCACGGTCAGGTCCTCCGGTTCGGCGGTCTGTCAGACCTCCAGTCAACCCCGACCGGCAGCACGGTGATTCCCCGCCTGTCAGCATGTGGGACATGCGCCCGGTGGTCGGCATCACCTCCTACGTCGAGCAGGCCCGTTGGGGCGTCTGGGACGTTCCCGCGTCGGTCCTGCCGTTCCGCTACGTCGAGCGCGTCGAGGCCGCCGGTGGTACTGCGGTCGTCCTGCCGCCCGCCGCCTCCGCCGATGCGGAGGTGCTCGACCGGCTGGATGCCGTGGTGTTCGCCGGTGGGGCGGACCTCGACCCCGGGCTGTACGGCGAGGAGCCGCACCCCGAGACCACCGGGCTGCGGCCCGAGCGGGACGCCGCGGAGGTCCCGCTGATGAAGGCCGCCTTGGACCGGGACGTGCCGCTGCTGGGCATCTGCCGCGGCATGCAGGTGCTCGCGGTGGTACGCGGCGGCACGCTGGTCCAGCACCTGCCGGACACCGTCGGGCACCAGGGGCACCGCCCCGCGCCGGGGACCTACGGGAGGCACGACGTGCGGCTGGCGGCCGGCTCGCTCGCGCACCGGCTGCTCGGCGACCGGGTCAACGTCCCGTCGTACCACCACCAGGGACTGGGCTCCCCCGGGTCGCTCCGCGTGACCGGGTGGGCTGACGACGAGACGCCCGAGGTGGTCGAGGACACCGGGCAGCGGTTCGCCCTCGGCGTGCTCTGGCACCCCGAGGCCGCCGACGACCTGCGCCTGTTCGAGGCGCTGGTCGCCGCGGCCACGCCCTAAGGTCAGCGGGGTGACCACGACCACCGAGGGCCACGCGGACTTCGACGGCGACCGGACCTGGTACCGGCTGCACGGCGACCCGGGGTCCGGCGCCGGCGGGCCGGCTCCCCTCCTGGTCCTGCACGGTGGCCCGGGAGCCACCCACGACTACCTCGCCCCGCTCGCCGACCTCGCCGAGGCCCGGTTCGGCGGCCGCGCCGTGGTTCTCTACGACCAGCTCGGGAACGGCCGGTCGACCCACCACCGCGACCGTGGCCCGGAGTTCTGGACCGTCGAGCTGTTCGTCCGTGAGCTCGCCAACCTCGTCGACCACCTCGGGGTCGGCGACCGCTACCACGTCCTCGGCCAGTCCTGGGGCGGCTTCCTCGCCCAGGAGCACGCGCTGACGAAGCCGGCCGGGCTGCGCTCGGTGGTGCTGTCCAACACGGCGGCGTCGTTCCCCGACTTCGTGGCCGAGGCCAACCGGCTCCGCACCGACCTGCCGCCGGGTGTCGACGACACGCTGCGCCGGCACGAGGACGCCGGCACGACCGACGACCCGGAGTACGCCGACGCGTGCATGGTCTTCTACCAGCGGCACCTCTGCCGGCTGGACCCGTGGCCGCAGGAGTTCGTCGATGCGTTCGCCAAGATCGACGAGGACCCGACGGTCTACCACACGATGAACGGCCCGTCGGAGTTCCACGTGATCGGCTCGATCAAGGGCTGGTCCTCGGTCGAACGGCTCGACGGCATCGGCGTCCCGACCTACGTCGTCAGCGGCGAGCACGACGAGGCGACCCCCACGCTGCAGGTACCGCTGGTCGAGCGGATCCGCGCGGCAGGCAACGAGGTCGAGCAGACGGTGATGCCGGGCTGCTCGCACCTGCCGATGTGGGAGCAGCGCGACACCTACACCGCGCACGTCGCAGACTGGCTCGCCCGGCACGACTGAGCCGCCACACCGGACCCCGGAGGTGCCCGTGAGCAACAGCCCGTTCGACGCCGACCTCGCCGTCACGCACATCCTCGTGGTCGAGGACGCCGACCGCGCACGCGACTTCTGGGTGGACGTCCTCGGCGCCGATCTCTACCGGGAGTACGGCGGCTCCAGTGTCGTGCTGACCTTCGCCGGCACCTGGCTGCTGCTGGTGACCGGAGGTGGTCCCACGGCTGACAAGCCGGACGTCACGTTCACCCCGCCCGTCGACGTGACCAGGGTCAGCCACGCCATGACGCTGCGCGTGGCCGACTGCCGCGCGTCCTACGACGCCCTGCTCGCCCGCGGCGCGACGTTCCTGACCCCACCGGTCGACCACGGTGGCGAGATCAGGTGCTTCCTGCGCGACCCTGACGGGCACCTGGTCGAGCTGTCCCAAGCGGTCGGGTGAAGCCCTACCTGCTGCTGCACTCGGCCGAGCTGCGCGCAGAGCGCCCGGCGGGCATCCGCGACGCCGTCGACGACGTGCACTTCACCGAGGCGCTGGCGGCGTCGGTGATCGAGGAGACGACCCGGCCGGGCGACGTCGTGCTGGACCCGTTCGCGGGATACGGCACGACGCTCGCGGTGGCGGCCCGGCTCGGCAGGGTCGCGCTCGGCGTGGAGGTGCTGGCCGACCACGTCGACCTGGTCCGCGCCCGCGCGGGGGCCGGCGCCCGGGTGGTCCACGGCGACTCGCGGCTCTTGGCGGAGGTCCTCGCCGGCGAGCTGGACGGCCCGGTCGACCTGGTGCTGACCTCCCCGCCGTACATGACGTCCGTGGCTCACCCGGAGAACCCCCTGACCGGGTACGCGACCGACGACGGTCACTACCCGACGTACCTGCGGGAGCTCGGCGACGTCTTCGCCCAGGTGGCCGAGCTGGTGCGGCCGGGCGGCCACGTCGTCGTCAACGTCGCCAACGTCGTCAGCCACGTCGCCGGCGGAGATGTCGTGACCCCGCTGGCCTGGGACGTCGGCCGGGCGGCCGGTGCTCACCTCGCCTTCCAGGGCGAGACGTTCCTCTGCTGGGACGAGCACCCGCCCGGCCTCGCGGGCGACTACCTGCTGTGGTTCCGCAAGCCGTGACGGAGGAGCTGGACGGGGGGCGCGGCCCCGAGACGGGGCGTGGTGCCGACCGGCTCCAGCGCGTCCTGGCGCAGGTCCCAGCCCTCGCCGGACAGCGGCGGGAGGTGCAGCCCCTGGGCGGCGGGACGAGCAACACCGTCGTCCGGGTGAGGACCGCTGAGCGCACCCTTGTCGTCAGGCTCTTCGGCACGGATGACGACCTCGTTCCCGTCGACCGGGAGGCCGAGCACCTCAACTCGCTCCGCGCTGCCGAGAGTGGCGTGGCCCCTGATGTCGTCAGCTACCTGCCCGACGACCGGGCGCTTGTCGTCGAGTGGGTCGGCGGCAACGCCTTGACCTCCGACGACCTGGCGGACGAGACGACGCTCACGCGGGCGGCGGACCTCTGCCGGCTGCTGCATGCAGGTCCTCGCTTCGTCGGCGACCTCGACATCGCGTCGGTGCAGCACAGGTACCTGCGGACCGTGCAGGAGCGGGGATTCCGGCTGCCGCCCGGCTACCTCGAGCTCCTTCCCCGGCTCGACCGCATCCGCGCGGCCCTCGGCGTGGGCGCCGGGCCGACCCTCCCGTGCCACAACGACCTCGTCGCCGCGAACTTCGTCGACACCGGCGACCGGTTGTGGCTCGTCGACTTCGAGTTCGCGGCCAACGGCGACCCGTACTTCGACCTCGGCAACCTCTGGCAGGAGGCCGACCTCCCGGTGCCGCACCTGGAGCACCTCGTGACCGCGTACGCCGTCTCGCCGAGCCGGCAGCTCGTCGCGCGGGCCCGGCTGCACGGCCTGACCGCGCGGTGCGTCTGGGCACTCTGGGCCTCGATCCAGGACGCGGTCGCCGGGGCCGGCCACGACGTCTGGTCCCAGGCGATGGACCGGTACGAGCGGGCAGCCGCCGAGCTCGACCGGCCGCACCTCGAGCGCCTGCTGGCGGAGGTCGCCGGGCCCGACCGGTCGTGACCGGCGACGGAGCGGACGCCGGCACCCCCACAGGCTGCGATGAGTCCGCGACTGTCGACGGTCTACACCTGTGGGGGCACCCGGCTCGCCAGGACGCTGGTCGCCCGTCCGGCACCAGCACGGGAGGAGAGTCATGACAGAGCCGCAAGTGCTGGTGGACGGCCTCAGCTTCGGCGAGTCACCTCGCTGGCACGACGGACGGCTGTGGTTGGCGGACTGGGGTGCGCGCGAAGTCATCGCGGTCGACCTCGCCGGAGACCGCGAGGTCGTGCTGGAGATGCCTACCTTCCCGTTCTCCCTCGACTGGCTGCCCGACGGGCGCCTGCTGGTGGTGTCCGGCAGCCTGCAACGCCGGGGGCCAGACGGCGCGTTGGCGACCCACGGTGACCTGTCGCCGCTGGCCGCTGCCTGGAACGAGCTCGTGGTGGACGGCCGGGGCAACGCCTTCGTCAACCAGGCCGGCTTCGACCTCATGGGCGGTGCGGAGCCGGCCGCCGGCACGATCGCCGTCGTCACCCCCGACGGGGAGGTCCGCCAGGTGGCGCAGGACGTGTGGTTCCCCAACGGCATGGCCGTCACGCCCGACGACAGGACACTGATCGTCGCGGAGTCCTACCGGAACCGGCTGACCGCGTTCGACATCGGCACCGACGGCGGTCTGTCGAACCGGCGCGTCTGGGCCGAGCTCGGGTCCGGCGTCCCGGACGGGATCTGCCTCGACGCCGAGGGGGCGGTCTGGTACGCCGACGTGCCGAACCAGCAGTGCGTCCGCGTGCACGAGGGCGGAGAGGTGACGCGGACCGTCACCGTCGATCGCGGCTGCTTCTCCTGTGCCCTCGGCGGTCCCGACGGCCGGACGCTCTTCATCGTGGCCACACGGTGGCTCGGTCCTGAGGCGATGTTCCAGGGAGAACGCACCGGCCAGGTGCTCTCGCTGGACGTCACAGTGCCGCAGGCGCCGCGCGGCTGACCGACCCGTCGACCGATGGCGGCGCCGGCCGGCTGTCAGCGGACCCGCGATTCACAGCGGGGTGACGTATGCCCCCGAGATCCCGCCGTCGACGAGGAACGTCGACGCAGTCATGAAGGACGAGTCGTCGCTGGCCAGGAACGCAACCGCCGCCGCAATCTCCTCCGGCTCGGCGAAGCGCCCCATCGGGACGTGCACGAGCCGCCGGGCCGCGCGTTCCGGGTCCTTCGCGAAGAGCTCCTGCAGCAGCGGGGTGTTGACCGGCCCGGGGCACAGGGCATTCACCCGGATGCCCTCGCGCGCGAACTGGACGCCCAGCTCGCGCGTCATCGCCAGCACCCCTCCTTTGGAGGCGGTGTAGGCGACCTGTGACGTCGCGGCACCCATGACCGCCACGAAGGACGCAGTGTTGATGATCGAGCCCCGGCCTTGTCGCTGCATGTAGGGGATCACGTGCTTGCACCCGAGGTACACCGAGGTGAGGTTCACGGTCTGCACCCGCTGCCACACGTCCAGACCGGTGGTGAGGACGGAGTCGTCCTCCGGCGGGCTGATGCCGGCGTTGTGGAAGGCGATGTCGACGGCACCGAGGAGGGAGTGCGCCTCGGCATACAGCGCGGCCACCTGGTCCTCGTCGGCCACGTCGACCGCGACGAAGTGACCGGCCACCTCGTCGGCGGCAGCCCGGCCGGCGCCCTCGTCGAGGTCCGCGCACACCACGCGCGCGCCCTCCGCGGCGAACCGTCGGGCCGTGGCCAGCCCGATGCCGCTCCCCGCACCGGTGACGACGGCGACGCGGCCGTCGAGTCTTGGCGTCACTCAGACCTCCGTGCTGATGAAGACGTTCTTGACCTCGGTGAACGAGTCCAGCGCGTCCGGGCCCAGCTCGCGGCCGAGACCGGACTGCTTGAAGCCCCCGAACGGGGTCCAGTAGCGGACCGACGAGTGCGAGTTGACGCTCAGGGCTCCCGTCTCGACGGCGCGGGCGACACGAAGGGCCCGGCCCAGGTTCTCCGTCCAGATCGACCCCGACAGCCCGTACGGCGAGTCGTTCGCGATCCGCACCGCGTCGGCCTCGTCGTCGAACGGGATCACCGCCACGACCGGACCGAACACCTCCTCCTGCGCCACCCGGTCGCGCGGGTCGACCGGCGCCAGGACTGTCGGCGGGAACCAGAACCCCACGCCCTCCGGCGCGCTGCCGCGGAAGGCCACCGCCGAGCCCTCGGGCACGTACCCGGCGACCCGGTCCCGGTGGGCCGCGGTGATCAACGGCCCCATCTCGGCGGTGTCGAGCGCCGGGTCCTCGACCCGCACGCCATGGACCGCCGGTTCCAGCAGCTCGAGGAACCGGTCCATCGCGCTGCGCTGCACGAGGATCCGCGAGCGTGCGCAGCAGTCCTGACCGGCGTTGTCGAAGACGGCGTACGGCGCGGTTGCCGCCGCCCGCTCCAGGTCGGCGTCCCCGAAGACGATGTTCGCGCTCTTGCCCCCGAGCTCCAGGGTGACCGGCTTCACCTGGGCCGCGCAGCCGGCCATGATCGCGCGGCCCACCTCGGTGGACCCGGTGAACACGACCTTGGCCACCGACGGGTTGTGCACGAAACGCTGCCCGACCACGGACCCCTTGCCCGGCAGGACCTGGAACACGTCGGCCGGCAGGCCCGCCTCGAGGGCGAGCTCGCCCAGCCGGATCGCGGTCAGCGGGGTGACCTCGGCAGGCTTGAGCACGACCGTGTTGCCGGCGGCGAGGGCCGGCGCGAGACCCCAGGCGGCGATCGGCATCGGGAAGTTCCACGGGACGATCACCCCGACCACCCCGAGCGGCTCCTTGAACGTGACGTCGATCCCGCCGGGCACCGGGATCTGGGCGCCGAGCAGCCGCTCCGGTGCTGCCGAGTAGTAGGTCAGGACGTCGCGGACGTTGCCCGCCTCCCAGCGCGCGTTGGTGACGGTGTGCCCCGCGTTGGAGACCTCGAGCCTGGCGAGGTTCTCGACATCGGCATCGACGGCCTCGGCGAACCTGCGCAGGAGCCGGCCACGGTCCCCGGGCGAGACCTGCCGCCAGGACTCGAACGCGGTCCGGGCCCGCGCGATGGCGGCGTCGGTCTCGTCCGACCCGGTCAGCGGGATGCTGGCCACCACCGCCTCGGTGGCCGGGTTCACGACCTCGTAGGCGTCGCTGGTGGCACTGGTGGCGCTCATCGCGGCGTGCTCACATCCGCTCGAAGCACCGGAACCGCTCCCAGTCGGTCACCGTCGAGTCGTACGCCGCCAGCTCGACGCGAGCCATGTTGGCGTAGTGGTCGACCACGTCCTGGCCGAACGCGTCCCTCGCGACGGCACTGCCCTCCCAGAGCTCCAGCGCCTCGTGCATCGTGGCCGGCACGTGGGCCGAGTCGGACGTGTAGGCGTTGCCCGCGAAAGGCTCCTCGAGCTCGAGCTCGTTCTCGATCCCGTGCAGCCCGCCGGCGATCAGGGCTGCCGTGGCGAGGTAGGGGTTGACGTCACCGCCTGGCACCCGGTTCTCCAGCCGGAGACTGGCACCGTGGCCGACCATGCGCAGCGCACAGGTGCGGTTGTCCCAGCCCCAGCGGACCGCGGTCGGGGCGAAGGACCCCTCGACGTAGCGCTTGTAGGAGTTGATGTTGGGGGCGAGGAACAGGGTCAGCTCGCGCAGCGTGGCCAGCTGACCGGCGGTGTACTGCTTGCACAGCGTCGACATGCCGTGGTCGCCGGTCTCACTGTCGTCCGTGAGGACGAGCGAACCGTCGGTGCCGCGGAAGGACAGGTGGATGTGGCAGGAGTTGCCCTCGCGCTGGTCGAACTTCGCCATGAACGTGAGGGACATCCCCTCCTGGTCCGCGATCTCCTTGGCGCCGGTCTTGTAGAGAACGTGGTTGTCGCAGGTGCGCACCGCCTCGTCGTACCGGAAGGCGATCTCGTGCTGACCGAGGTTGCACTCACCCTTGGCCGACTCGACGGTCATCCCGGCGGTGGTCATGTCGTTGCGGATCCGGCGAAGCAGCGGCTCGACCCGCGACGTGCCGACGATCGAGTAGTCGACGTTGTAGAGGTTGGCCGGCGAGAGGTCGCGGTACGCCGACCGCCAGGCGTTCTCGAAGGTGTCCCGGAACACCATGAACTCGAGCTCCGTGCCGGCCAGAGCCACCAGGCCACGCTCGGCGAGCCGTGCCGTCTGCCGCTTGAGGACCTGCCGGGGGGACGCCACGACGTCAGTCCCGTCCTCCCACCGGAGGTCGGCCAGCAGCAGGACGGTGCCCTCGTGCCAGGGGATCCGGCAGAGCGTCGACAGGTCCGGGACGAACATGAAGTCGCCGTACCCGCGCTCCCAGGACGACATCGCGTAGCCGTCCACGGTGTTCATGTCGACGTCGACGGCGAGCAGGTAGTTGCAGCCCTCGGTGCCGTGCTCGAGCACCTCGTCCAGGAAGTAGCGGGCATGCAGGCGCTTGCCCTGGAGCCTGCCCTGCATGTCGGTGAAGGCGACAAGCACGGTGTCGACCGCGCCGGACGCGACCTCCTCGCGCAGCGTGTCGACCGAGAGCCCACGACCCGCATCAGCCACAGCGACCTCCTCCTCGGCCCCGTCGGTGGGCACCCTAGCGCCATTGGGAAAACCTTGACCCATTCTCGCCAGCGGCGCTAGCGTCCCGGTCACGTCACCGTGCACGGGGGTCGAGAAGGGACTCGCATGGCCGAGCGCCGATCGTCCGTCACGTACCGGGAAGCCGACAAGGACTACTTCGCCAAGCGGACCCTCCGCAGGCACGCCGGCGTCTGGTCGCTGTGGGCCCTCGGGGTCGCGGCGGTCATCTCCGGGGACTTCTTCGGCTGGAACTTCGGCCTCGAGTTCGGCTTCGGCGGCCTGCTCGTGGCCACCCTGGTCATCACCGTGATGTACCTCGGCCTCTGCTACTCGATCGCCGAGATGTCGCCCGCTTTGCCGCACACCGGCGGCGCCTACTCTTTCGGGCGCACCGCGATGGGCCCGTGGGGCGGCTTCGTCACCGGTGTCGCGGAGAGCATCGAGTACATCGTCACACCCGCCGTCATCGTCGTCGGCATCGGCAGCTACATGAACTCCATCGTCGACGACCTGTTCGGGTTCACGATGCCGCTCCCGCTGTGGTGGGCCATCTTCTACGGGATCTTCGTCGGGCTGAACGTGATCGGGGTCGAGGCGTCCTTCCGGTTCTCGGTGTTCATCTGCCTGGCCGCGCTTGCCATCCTCCTCGTCTTCTGGATCGGGGCTCTCACCAAGCTCGACTTCCAGGCGCAGGCCATCGACTCCGTCGGCGGGTGGTTCCCGGACGGCATCAAGGGTGTGTTCTACGCGATCCCGTTCGCCATCTGGTTCTACCTAGCGATCGAGGAGCTGCCGCTCGCAGCGGAGGAGTCCCACGACCCGCGCAAGGACATCCCTCGCGGCACGATCTACGGGCTGTTCACCCTCATCGCGGCCGCATTCCTGACCCTGTTCCTCAGCGCCGGCATCGCGCCGGGATCCAAGGACCTGAGCACCTCGGCCGAGCCGCTCTTCGACGGGCTCAAGACCATCTTCGGCACCGGTACGGCCGCATCGCTGCTCGCGCTCATCGCGGTCACCGGCCTGGTGGCCAGCTTCCACACGATCATCTTCGCCTACGGGCGCAACATCTACTCGCTGTCCCGGGCCGGCTACTTCCCGCACCCGCTCTCCGTCACGCACGGGACCCGGCAGACCCCGCACGTGGCGCTGCTGTCCGGCGCGGCCGTGGGCTACGTGCTGGCGCTGATCCTGCAGTACTCGGGGTCCGACAGCGTCGGCGCAGCGCTGCTGACCATGGCGGTCTTCGGCGCGGTGATCTCCTACGTCATGCAGATGGTGTCGTTCATCCTGCTGCGCCGGAACAAGCCCGACATCGAGCGTCCGTACCGCAGCCCGATCGGCGTCTGGGGCGCCGCGATCGCCGGGGTCATCGCCGCCGTGTCGCTCATCTCCCTCTTCTTCAACGCGGACTACCGACCGGGAGTCGTCGGCGTCGCCATCTGGTTCGCCCTGGCGATCGCCTACTTCGCGGTGTCCGGGCGGCACAAGCTGATCCTGTCGCCGGAGGAGGAGTTCGCCACGACGGGCGGTGCGCACGGCGCCCACCTCGAGTCCGAGGGCTACGGCACGACACGCGTCGCGGACATCAGCCGTGACAGGTCCGGCGCGGGCGACACGACGGAACCCCCGTCCACGACGTGACGGGCTGAGGCATCGAGGCCGCCCTGCCTGCCGAGCACCCGCCGGACCGGGCCGCTCCCGGTCCGAGCCGGCCGGCGTTCCGCCGGATCCGCGGCGGCAACGCGTTCGAGGAGACCGTCGAGCGGCTGCTGCAGGCCGTCAAGCTGGGGCAGGTGGTCGCCGGTGACCGGCTCCCCGCCGAGCGCGAGCTGGCGACCCGACTCGGAGTGAGCCGGCCGACGCTGCGGGACGCCATCCGGTCCCTGGCCGAGGCCGGGTACGTCGAGTCCCGGCGCGGCCGGTCCGGCGGGACGTTCGTGCTGCCGGCCCACGAATGGCGGCGAGACCAGCGCGACCCGCGCGACATCGCCCTGGACATGGGCCGGGAGATGACCGACGCGCTGCTGCTGCGGGAGGTGCTCGAGCCAGGCGGCGCGGCGCTCGCGGCCTCGACGGTGCACCAGCCCGACCACGTTCGCGAGCTCGAGGACGCCCTCGCGCTGGAGCGGTCGGCGTCGGTCGCCGACTACCGGCCGGCCGACAGCCGCCTGCACCTGGCGATCGTCGCGCTGGCCGGCTCGCCGTCGCTGTCCGCGGCCGTGTCGGACAACCGGATGCGGCTCAACGAGCTTCTCGACGCGATCCCGCTGCTGCCGCCGAACATCGCCCACTCCCGCACCCAGCACGCGCGCATCGTGACGGCAGTGCTCAGGCGGCGGCCGGAGGCGGCTCGGACAGCGATGGCCGTCCACCTGGAGGGCACGGCCGCGCTGCTCCGCGGCTTCCTCGACTGAACATGCCCGGGCGACAGCACCGAGCCGGCGCATGCCTCCTCAGCTGGTCAGCGTCGTCTTCGGCCGTACGACGCACAGCTCGTTGCCCTCCGGGTCCTCGAGCACGAGCCAGGACTCGTCACCCGTCTGGCCGATGTCCACCCGCCGGGCGCCGAGCCGTAGGAGGCGGGCGATCTCGTCGTCACGATCGGCGGCGGAGGTCGTGAGGTCCAGGTGCACCCTGTTCTTGACGGTCTTCGGGTCCGGCGACGGCATGAAGCAGATCCCGACCGGAGCGGTGTCGTCCGCGCCGATGACCACCTCCCGCTCCCGGGCCGAGAGGACCCGCCAGCCCAGGGCCTCGGCCCAGAACCCGGCCAGGCCGGCGAGGTCGTGCGCATCGATGACGATGTGGTGCAAGGACAGCGGCATGCTGCCAGTCTGCTCGGACCGCGATGACTTCTGCTCCGGGAACAGGTCTGCCAGGGTGAGGCTGGAACCGGCAGGAGGACGACGATGGACGAGCAGTTCGAGGCGACCCTGGAGAAGAGCCCCGCGCCCGGCGGCTGGACCTACGTCGTGTGGCCCGGCTCGGCGGAGTACTTCGGCACCCGGGGGCTGGTGAAGGTCGGTTGCACCATAGACGGCCACCCGTTCCAGAGCTCGTTCATGCCGCTCGGCGACGGCAGGCACAAGCTGCCGGTGAAGGCCGACGTGCGCAAGGCGATCGGCAAGCAGGCCGGCGACACCGTCAGCGTGCGGCTGCTGGAGCGCCTGGACCGGTCCGGCTGACGGCGCCGTCGAGGAGCCGTCGTACCTCTCGGGCCACGACCTCGGGGTGCTCCATCTGCGAGACGTGGCCGCTGTCCGGCAGCACCACCAGCCGCGGGCTCGGGAACGCCCGCTCGGCGCGGCGGGCACTACGGGGGTCGACCAGCCGGTCCTTGAGCCCGTAGACGAGCAGGGTCGGCGCCTGCACCCGCGCGGCGAGACGCCACAGCGGCCAGCGGTCCGGGCGCAGGTAGGCCGTGATCAGGCTGCGCAGCGACCGGATCATCGCGTCGCCGTCGTGGTCCAGGCGGGCCCGTCGGTCGGCCTCCTCCAGCGCCTCCGCGAAGCGGCGCGGGGGCACCCGCGAGGGGTCGGCCCAGCAGATCTCGATGGTGGCGCGGACCCGCTGCTCGACCGGGAAGCGGCCCATCTGCCGGGCCAGCTGCTGCCCGGCCCACGGCATGGCCAGGGCTGGCAGGTGCACGTTGCTGCGGCGCGGGCGCAGCACCGGCAGCGCCGGCGAGACCAGCGTCAGGGTCCGGACCAGGTCGGGCCGGGTGGCTGCGAGCACGGTGGCCACCGTGCCGCCCAGCGAGTTGCCCATCAGGTGCACCGGCCCGTCGCCACCCGACTCGATCAGCTCCGTCACGGCGCGGGCGTGGGCCCGCAGCGAGTAGTCGTCGTTCGCCGGCGGCGGTGACCAGCCGAACCCCGGCAGGTCCGGTGCGACCGATGCCACCCGGTCGCGCAACAGCTCCATCACGTCGGTCCAGTTGGTGGCGGCGCCCCCGAGACCGTGCAGGAACACCGCGCGCTCGGCGCCATGCGCGGTCGGCGGCGCGCTGCGCACGTGCAGCCGGCCGGACGGGAGCTCTACCTCCCGGCCGGGCCAGTGCGGCAGGGGCTCCTGGAGGTTCAGCCCGCCACCTCGCCGAGCATCGGGCCGACCCGGCGGTTCACCGCCGCCAGCACCCCGCGGATGATCGCCTGACGCGCGTCGTCGCGGACCACCGAGGCCCCGGAAAGCCGCTGGGTGCCCCGATCGGTGACAAGCGAGAGGACGACGAGCGCAGTCCGCTCCTGGCCGGTGCTCGCGATCTCGACGTGCTCGACGGCGAAGCGGACCTGCTCCTCGACCATCCGCTCCACGGCTCGCAGGGTCGCCTCGGCGACCGTGCGGTGCAGCGCCCCACTGGTCGCGGCGCCCTCGGCCTCGCCGACCTCGCAGCGTTCGCCGGAGCGCAGTGTCACCGACACCGCGACCCCGAGGTGCGCCGACACCAGCTGGACCCGATCGATCATCAGCCGGCCGGCGGTGGTCGCGGACTCGACGAGCACCGCCGGTCCGGGGTAGGCCTCCGCAGCATCGTCGTCGTCGTCGGTGTCGGTGTCTGTGTCGTCCGCGGATGCGGCACCGTCGTCGGCGTCGCCCGTCGGGCCGCCGGCCCGCGGGGTGCGCCCCGGTCCGGTGGCGGCCGGCGTACGCCCCGGGGTACCGGTGCCGCGCTGCCCCGGCTCCTCCAGCACCCGCACCCGGTCGGCGTCGACGGCGAGCCCGAACTCGCTGCGCAGCAGCCGGTTCACCGCACCCGCGACGTCGACCTCGTCAGCGCCGGCGGCGAGCTGCAGGCGCAGGGTGCCGGGACCGCCGTCGTGCGGCTCGACTGCCGCGGCGGCGACCCCGGGCACGCCGAGCAGCGCCGCCACCAGGTCGGGGTGGTCGCTCACGGTCATGGCACGGCCTCACAGATACGCAGTCGGTGGTCCTGCCATCAGTGTCCCAGGCCGGAAGCCGCCTCGTGGCCCGACAGGGCCGTCCTGGCGACACCCTGATGGCGCAGCGTCACCGGCGTAGGCTGCCACCGTGACCGAGCGCGACGAGCGACCCGCCGACGTCGAGGTGCCGGAGGCCGACGCGATCGAGCAGCGCACCGACGCGGTGCCCAGCCCCGAGGACGATCCCCGGGAGGCACCGGCCGAGCCGGACACGGTCGAGGCGGACGAGGCGGACCGCGCCGAGCAGTCCCGCGTCGTCGACGTCGACGACGACGAATACCGCTGAGGCGCACGCCCGGCACCTAGGGTGGGGCCGCCAGACCTCGCCCGAGGAAGGAGCAGACGTGCCGGCTGTCCCGGACGCGCGGACCCGCGGGGCCAGGCTGCCCCGGTCGGCGCGGCGCCAGCAGCTGCTCGGCGCCGCCCTGGAGGTCTTCGTCGCCCAGGGCTACCACGCTGCCGCGATGGACGACATCGCCGACGCCGCCGGCGTGAGCAAGCCGGTGCTCTACCAGCACTTCCCGGGCAAGCTCGAGCTCTACCTGGCGCTGCTCGACCAGCACACCGAGACCGTCGTGGCCGCCGTGCGCACCGCGTTGGACGCGACCACCGACAACAAGCAGCGGGTCGCGGACACCATCGAGGCGTACTTCCGCTTCGTGGACGACGAGGCCGGTGCGTTCCGGCTCGTCTTCGAGTCCGACCTGGTCAACCAGCCCGAGGTGCGCGAGCGCATCGACGGGGTGACCCTCGCGTGCGCCGAGGCCATCGGTGAGGTGATCCGCGACGACGCCGGGCTGCCCAAGGAGCAGGCCCGGCTGCTCGCCGTCGGCCTGGTCGGCATGGCCCAGGTCGCGGCTCGCTACTGGCTCGGAGCCGACGGGACCATCCCGCGCGACGCCGCCGCCCGGCTGCTCGCGAGCCTCAGCTGGCGTGGCATCGGCGGGTTCCCACGCACCGGCGAGCCGCACTAGGACCACCGGCCGGTCCAGCCCGGCGGGGCGGGCGGGCGAGGCTGCTGACGCCTTGGGCGAACACCCCGGCCCCACGCCGGTGCCGCGCCCTCGCGCGCACTAGGCTCGGCCCGACATGGCACGCAGACGACGGATCCCGGAGGTCCCCGTGGAGGTCAGGATCGGCGTGCAGCACGCCACCCGTGAGCTGGTGGTGGAGAGCACGGAGACCCCCGACGCCGTGGTGGCCGCCGTGCAGGCGGCGGTGGCCGGCAAGTCCGCGGTGCTCACGCTCACGGACGAGCGAGGCCGGCAGGTCGTCGTCCCGGCCGACAAGGTCGCCTACGTGGAGATCGGCGAGCCCGCGACGCGCAAGGTCGGCTTCGGCTCGCTCTGACCCACCCCTCCCCCGATGGCGTCAGCCGGGGAGAGGATCAGGAGGACAGGCCGAGGGTGGCCATCCGGCGGGTGTGGTTCTCGGTCAGCCGGGCGAACATCCGGCCCACCTCCGCGAGGTCGGCGCCGCGGTGCGCCATCCCGCCGACAAGCAGCGCGGCCAGCGCGTCCCGTTCGGCCGCGACCCGCTGCGCCTGGCTCAGCGCCTCACCCACCAGCCGTCGTCCCCACAGGGCCAGCCGCCCCGCCAGGCGCGGCTCGGCCTCGATCGCAGCCCGGACCCGGTCGACAGCGAACGTCGAGTGACCGGTGTCCTCCAGGACCTCCAGGACCAGGTCCCGGGTCGAGTCGTCGACGTAGGCGGAGATCTCCCGGTAGAAGTCCTCGGCGATCCCGTCGCCGACGTACGCCTTGACCAGACCCTCGAGCCAGTCGCCCGGCGCGGTCCGCTCGTGGAAGGCCTCCAGGGCCGGCATGAACGGCTCCATCGCCGTCTCCGGGGCGACTCCGAGCTCGACCAGCCGGTCGCGCAGCAGCACGAAGTGCTGGTACTCGGCGACCGCCATAGCGGCCAGCGCGGCCTTGTCCACCAAGGTCGGCGCGAACGACGCGTCGTCGGCCAGGCGCTCGAACGCGGTCAGCTCGCCGTAGGCCAGCGCCCCCAGCAGGTCGACGACGGCGAGCCGGTACTCCGCGTCGTCCAACGGGTCCGGCGCCGTGGAGGCCGACAGGCCGGGCTGATCGTCCTGGGGCTCGTTCACGGCCGCGAGCGTACCGAGGAGTAAGGTGTCCGGTGTATCACGGATGCCCGGTCGCCCGACGAACCGATCGGCTCCGACCGATCGTCCCGCCCGAGCGGCCCGCCGTCTCCACCTGAGACGGCGTGCGGCCAGCCGACCTCGTGTCTGTGCGGGACCCCGTCCCAGAAGGGCTCCGTCCTGAACACCCAGACATTCGCCGAGCTCGGCGTGCTCCCGGCCACGGTCGAGGCGCTCGAAGCCGTCGGCATCAAGCACCCGTTCCCCATCCAGGCCCTCACCCTGCCGGTCGCCCTGCACGGCCACGACATCATCGGCCAGGCCAAGACCGGCACCGGCAAGACGCTGGGCTTCGGCATCCCGCTCCTGCAGCGGGTCGTCGTGCCGGGCGAGGAGCAGGAGGTCGACCCCCCCGTCGTCGTGGAGCCCGGCAAGCCGCAGGCCCTGGTGGTCGTGCCGACCCGCGAGCTGTGCGTCCAGGTCACCGAGGACCTCGTCAAGGCGGCCGCCCGACGGCAGATCCGGGTCCTGTCGATCTACGGCGGTCGCGCCTACGAGCCGCAGGTCGAGCGGCTGAAGAAGGGCATCGAGGTCGTCGTCGGCACACCGGGCCGCCTGATCGACCTGGCCCAGCAGGGCCATCTCGACCTCGGACACGTCCGCACCCTGGTGCTCGACGAGGCCGACGAGATGCTCGACCTCGGCTTCCTGCCCGACGTCGAGAAGATCGTCCGGCTCATCCCGGCCGGGCGGCAGACGATGCTGTTCTCGGCGACCATGCCCGGTGCCATCATCACGCTGGCCCGCGCCTACATGCACCACCCGACCCACATCCGCGCTGTCGACCCGGACGACGACGGCCTCACGGTCAAGGCCGTCGAGCAGCACGCATTCCGGGCGCACGCCATGGACAAGGTCGAGATGCTCGCGCGGATCCTGCAGTCCGAGGGCCGCGGCCTCACCCTCGTCTTCTGCCGCACCAAGCGCACGGCCGCCAAGGTCGCCGACGATCTCGCGGAACGTGGCTTCGCCTCCGGCGCAGTCCACGGGGACCTCGGTCAGGGCGCCCGCGAGCAGGCGCTGCGCGCGTTCCGCAACGGCAAGGTGGACGTGCTCGTCGCCACCGACGTCGCGGCGCGGGGCATCGACGTGCAGGACATCACCCACGTCGTGAACTACCAGTGCCCCGAGGACGAGAAGACCTACCTGCACCGCATCGGCCGCACCGCCCGGGCCGGCGCCAAGGGCATCGCGATCACCTTCGTCGACTGGGACGACATGCCCCGGTGGGCGCTGATCGACAAGGCCCTCGACCTCGGCTTCGGCGAGCCGGAGGAGACCTACTCCAGCTCCGACCACCTCTACGAGGAGCTCGAGATCCCCCGCCACGTCACCGGAGTCCTGCCCCGCACCCAGCGCACCCGGGCCGGGCTCGAGGCCGAGGAGGTCGAGGACCTGGGCGAGACCGGGCGGGCCGGCGGGGCTCGCGGTCGCGGTTCCGATCGCCCGTCCGGCGGTCGTGGCGGTCGCGGCGGTGCCGGCGGCGCGAGCAGTGCGGGCGCACGCAGCGGTGCCGGCGGTCGCGGCAGCACCGCCCCGCGGGACCACGGCGACGACGCGGGCGAGCGTCCGGCCAGGCGCCGCCGCGCCGGGAGCCGCACCCGGACCCGGTCGGGTCAGCCGGCCGAGGGCACCGACGGCGCCGCCGCCACTCCCGAGTCGGCCGGTGACGACGCCGGTGCCGCACCGCGGCGCCGTCGCAGCCGGGGCGGCCGGGGCTCGGGCGGCGGCCCCGCCGAGGACTGAGCTCGGCTCGTGAGCGAGGACCTCGAGGCTCTGCGCCGCTGGGAGACCGGCGGTGCGACCTGGCGGGTGCTCGCCCGCGAGGCCGGACTGGTGGACGTCGCGCTGCTCACCTGCGACGCGGGTGAGCAGGTCGGGCGGTTGCTGTCGTCCGAGCCGGACGTGCTGGCCCACGTCGGCGAGCGCACCCGCAGCGACGGCTGACACGTCCGAGGTTCCTCGCGATCGGAACCGGCATCCCTCAGCCGGAACGGCCGCGTCGCCGGTTCTCGACGTATCCCGCCGGCATGCCGGGCCCGGGCGCGGCCTGCACGTCAGCGGGGTCCAGGGCGCCGCACCGGGCGCAGACCGCCTGCGACTCGACCGCGCCGCCGCATCCCGAGTGCGAGTAGAGGATGGGCGGCTCGCCCGGAGCAGCCCACCGGTCGCCCCAGCGGGTGAGAGCGACGATCGCGGACGCCAGGTCCCGCCCCTTCGCCGTGAGCACGTACTCGAACTGCTCGGGCTGCTCGGAGTACCGCCGCCGCTCCAGCACGCCCTCGGTGACGAACGCGTCGAGCCGAGCCGCGAGGACGTTGGGCGCGATGCCCAGGCCGCGCTGGAAGTCGCTGAAGCGGGTCACCCCGGCGAACAGGGCGTCCCGGACGATCAGCAGGCTCCAGCGCTCGCCGACGACCTCCAGCGCGCGCGCCATCGAGCAGACCTCGCGGTCGTACGTCTTCCCCAGCACAGCGCCACTCTACCTCGGAACTTGCGTCACGCTAGTCATTAGCCTAGTGTCACTTGCATCACGCAAGTGGACACGTCGGACCGGGGACCGCCCGCGGCCGACCCGACCGCAGGGGACCACCACATGGACACCAGCCTCACCCTCACGTTCTCCGTCGAGCAGACGCCCGAGCAGGCCTTCGCCGCCATCACCGACGTGCGCGCATGGTGGTCCGGAGAGATCGAGGGCGACACCGTCACAGCGGGCGCGGAGTTCAGCTACGCCGTGCCCGGGATCCACTACTCCAGGTTCCGCATCACCGAGCTCGTCCGCCCGCGTCGGGTCGCCTGGCTCGTCCTCGACAGCTCCCTCAGCTTCGTCGCTGACAAGCAGGAGTGGACGGGGACGACGGTCGTCTTCGAGATCAGCGAGCACGACGGGCGGACGCAGGTCCGGTTCACACACGAGGGCCTGCGGCCGGAGCACGAGTGCTACGGCGTGTGCGAGCACGCCTGGCGCGAGTACGTCAACGGCAGCCTGCGCAGTCTGATCGAGACCGGCGCCGGACGGCCCAACTCGTTCGAGGGCGAGGACGCGCTGGAGGAGGCGCGCACCGCAGCCGACGCCCGGTGAGCGGAGCGGCCTCCGCGTTCCCCGGCGTGCCGCTGAGGTGGACGCACCGGGGTCGAGGCCGGTCAGAGGGTGATGACGATCTTGACCCAGGTGCGCCGGTCGCACGCCGGGCAGCGCATCCACGACGGGTGGTCGCGCCGGAGCAGCGGCAGGTGCAGCGACGGCAGCGCCAGCGCCGCCAGCCGGCGCGGGCTCACCGTGGTGGTCTCCCGGCACTCCGAACAGGTGACGGTGACTGCTCCCGGCGCAGGGGCCTGCGGGCTGAGGCTGTACAGCGAGCTGCGCCCCTCCGGGTCCACCCGCAGCGGCGCGGGCCCGGTCGGGACGCCGGAACCGGGGCTGCGCCTCCTCAGCCGGTCGAAGCCGGCGGGGCCACTCATCCGAACAGGGTCCCGGCCAGGTCGCGGTAGGCCTCGGCACCGCGGTGGCGCCGGGCGGTGGCGAGGACGGACCGGCCGGCGGCGGGCGCCTCGGCGAACCGCACCGACTTCGGGATCGCCGGCTCCAGCACCGTCAGACCGTATCGGTCGGCGACGTCCGCGAGGACCGCGCGGGCATGGTTGGTGCGCCCGTCGAACATCGTCGGCAGGACACCCAGGACGGACAGGCCCGGGTTGAGGATCCGCTTCACGTCGGCGACAGTGTCGAGCAGTTGGCCGACGCCGCGATGGCTGAGCATCTCGCACTGCAACGGGATGACGAGCTCGTCTGCGGCCGTGAGTGCGTTCAGGGTGAGCACGCCGAGCGACGGCGGGCAGTCGAGCAGCACGACGTCGTACGCCGCGGAGACCTCCTCCAGGGCGCTGCGGAGGACGAACTCGCGGCCCGGCCGGCTGAGCAGCTGAGCCTCGGTGCCGGCCAGCTCGATCGTGGCGGGCAGGAGGTCGACCCCGTCCTCGGTCGGCTGGATCGCCATCGGGGCCCCGACCCGGCCCAGCAGGACGTCGTGCACCGACAGGTCGATGGTGTCCGGGTCGAGACCGAGCGAGAACGTGAGGCAGGACTGCGCGTCCAGGTCGACGAGGAGGACCTTGCGGCCCTGCTCGGCCAGTGCGGAGCCCAGCGAGGCCACCGTGGTCGTCTTGGCCACGCCGCCCTTCTGGTTGGCGACAGCGATGGTCCGGCTCACGGGCGCCATTGTGCCTGTCCCGGTGGGGTCCCTGTCACGGTCCGTTGGGTAGCGTTCCGGCTGATGAGCAGGCCCCCGTTCCTCGCCCTGCCCGACGGCGTCCGCGCCGCCTCGGTGCCGACCGCGCGCGGACCGCTGGCCGCCCTGGTGGCCGACCCTGCCGGCGGTCCGGAGGGTGGGCCACGGGCGAAGGCCCCGGTCCTGCTCGTCCCCGGCTATACCGGGTCGAAGGAGGACTTCATCGCGGTGATCGCGCCGATCGCCGCCGCCGGGCACCCGGTGGTGGCGATCGACCTGCGCGGCCAGTTCGAGTCGACGGGCGACGACGAGCCGACGTCGTACGACATCGCCGTTCTCGCCGAGGACGTCCTCGCCGTGCTGAAGGCCTTCGACCGGCCGGCCCACCTGGTCGGGCACTCGTTCGGCGGTCTGGTGTCTCGCGCCGCCGCGGTCGCCGGACCGGGCGCCGTTCGGTCGCTCACGCTGATGAGCTCGGGTCCCGCCGCCGTGCCTGCCCCGGCGGACGCTCAGATCGGCCTCCTGGTCCAGGCGCTGCCCGTGATGGACCTCGAGACGATCTGGGTGGCCAAGCGGCAGATCGAGGCGCAGACCGAGACGGTGCCGCCACGCCCGGAGGTGGAGGACTGGATGCACCGGCGGTTCGTCGCCAACCACCCGGCGTCGCTGCTGCGGATGGCCCAGCAGCTGCTCACCGCCGCCGACGCGACCGACGAGCTGGCGGGCGTGGGACTGCCGCTGCTGGTGCTCTTCGGCGACCAGGACGACGTGTGGCCGCCGGCGCTGCAGGCAGCGACAGCAGCGCGGCTCGGTGCCAGGACCGTCGCCCTGCCCGAGGTGGGCCACTCCCCCGCGGCCGACGCGCCGGAGCAGACCGTTGCTGCGCTGCTGGAGTTCTGGGCCCCGGTCTGAGCCGTCGCCGTCGCTGGCGACCCCGCGACCCCCGAACGGCGCCTTACCGCGGCGTTCCTGGCCTGACGGTGGCTTGCAAGCCACGGTCAGCCCGAGTTGATCACGCTTACGTGATCAACTCGGCGAGACGCGGGAGCGGAAGTCAGGCGTTCTTCACCATGGTCGTGACGCCGTCGGCGACAAGCTGGACGGCGATGGCCGAGAGCAGCAGCCCGGCGATGCGCGTGACCAGGGTGACGCCGCTGTCCTTGATCACGCGCAGGATGACCACCGAGAAGCGCATGAAAAGCCACAGCACCACGTGCACCGCGAGGATGCCGATGCCCACCGCCAGCCCGGACCCGACGTCGTCGACGCGCTTGACGAAGACGATGGTGGCAACGATCGCGCCGGGCCCGGCGAGCAGCGGGGTGCCGAGAGGGACCAGCGCGACGTTGACGTTCTGGGTCTCGACCGGGTCGTCGCTCTTGCCGGTCAGCAGCTCCAGCGCCACGAGGAGCAGCAGCAGGCCACCGGCGACCTGCATCGACGACAGCGTGATGCCCAGGTAGTCGAGGATCTGCCGGCCGAACAGCGCGAAGACCGTGATGACGAAGAACGCGACGACGACAGCCTGCCCGGCGAGCCGCTTGCGCATCGCATGGCTGCGACCGCTGGTGAGGCTGAGGAACAGCGGCACCGTGCCGGGCGGGTCCATGATGACGAACAGCGTGACGAAGACCTCGACGAAGAACTTGAGGTCGGCGGAGCTCACCCGCGCCCCTTCATGCCGTGACGCCGCTACGAACCTGGTCGAGCAGCGCGTCGAGCACGGCCGGGTCCGTCGTGTTCTCCCCGAGCCGGTTCGGCTTGCCGTCGCCGTGGTAGTCGCTGGAGCCGGTCACGAGCAGCCCGAGATCGGCGGCAAGACCACGCAGTCGGTCCCGGTCTTCCGGCGCGTTGTCACGGTGGTCGACCTCCAGGCCGGCCAGACCGGCCGCGGTCATCGCACGGATGGCGTCGTCGCCCACCGTCACGCCGCGCTTGGTGGCCGCCGGGTGCGCGAACACCGGCACCCCCCCGGCCTCCCGCACCAGCCGGACCGCAACCAGTGCGTCGACGTAGTAGTGCCCGACGAAGAACTCGCTGCCGTCGTGCAGCAGAGAGTCGAAGGCCTCGCTGCGGTCACCCACGACGCCTGCGGCGACCAGGGTGTCGGCGATGTGCGGCCGGCCGACGGTGGCACCGGCCGGCACCTGGGCCATCAGCTTCTCCCAGCTGACGGGGTACCCGGCAGCCGCCAGCTTGGCGATGATCGCGCGGGCCCGCGGCACCCTGTCGTCGAGGGCCATCGCGATCTCGTCGGCCAGCGGCTGGTACGCCGGGTCGATGCCGTAGCCGAGCAGGTGCAGGCTGACGCCGTCGAGCACGGAGGAGATCTCGGTCCCACGCACCAGACGGAGCCCGGTGGGCAGGGCGTCCATCGCCTCGTCCCAGCCCTGCACCGTGTCGTGGTCGGTGAGTGCGACGACGTCGAGGCCGGCGGCGGCCGCAGCTCGCACCAGAGCCGCCGGCGACTCGGTGCCGTCCGAGGCGGTGCTGTGGGTGTGGAGGTCGATGCGCACCGGGCAAGGCTAGGGGGTTGTGCCGGAACCGCGAGGAGCCGTGCCGGGCGACCGCTCAGACGGTGAGCCGGGGAGACAGCGCGCCGCAGGGGACGTCGAGCTCGTGCCCGGCATCGCGCAGGTCGGTGAGGACGAAGTCGTCGATCAGCAGGAAACCCGCGGTGCCGGGCCAGATGACGGCCCACAGCCAGTTCCCGAGGGCTTCCCCGACGTACACGGCCCGGTCCTCCGCGCCGACGCTCGGCTCGAGGGTCCACATGGCGGTGGGGATGCCGGCTGCGTGGATCTTGGCGTCCACCGCGCGGGTCGGGATCACGCCGGCGTCCGGGCCGTCGAGCCCGGCGAAGCGGGCACCCAGCCCCACGCCCATCTCCTCGGCGACGACGACGAGCTCGGCCACGCCCCCCAGCGGGGCCGGCCCGGAGCAGGCCACCGCGGTGGCCCGCGCGCCGGACCGGTCGTCGCCGGCGATGACGACACCGGTCACCAGCCAGCCGCGAGGCAGCGGCCAGGGCAGCCACACGGGTACGCCGGAGCCGGTTGCCGCGGCGCGCAGGACCTCGGGCGTGGGCTGCACGACGGGCTGGACCGGCGGGACGGCACCGTGCTCCTGGCACGACCAGGCGCTGGACCAGAGGCCGGGCGCGTGCAGGTCTGCGCCACAGCGTGGGCAGCTCGGCGAGCCCCTCATCGGCCCCTCATGGAACATGACGGTCCCGCCGCGACGACTGTCGCGTCAACCCCCACGCGTGCGGGGCGGGTGGGGTGCCTACTCGACGACGCGGCGGGTCGGGGCCGGGTCGTCCACCACCCGCTCCTCCACGACGCGGTCGGCGACCGGCTCCTCGACGACGCGGCGCCGCGTCACCGGGCGCCGCTCCACGACGGTGCGGCGGACCACCCGCGACGGGCCGACACCCGACATCCCCAGGGCGATGACGACGAGCAGGACCACGGCAAGGATCACGAGAACGGTGAGCACGGGACACCCCTCCTTCGCCCGGGCCCGACTGCCTAGGCTCCCCAGCGTGTTCCCGGAGCCATCGCCCGCCAAACGGCGGGTCCCCTGTGTGGGCGCGCTGGTGCACGACGACGACGGACGGCTGCTCGTCGTCCGCCGCGGGCGCGACCCGGGCCGCGGGCTCTGGTCGGTGCCCGGGGGGCGGGTCGAGCCCGGCGAGACGGACGCGGTAGCCGTCGCGCGCGAGGTGCTCGAGGAGACCGGGCTGCACGTGACGGTGGGCCTGCTGGTTGGCACCGTGCTGCGTCAGGGTCCCGACGGCGACGTCTACGACATCCGGGACTACGCCTGTGCGGTGGCGGTCGCGACCACTCCCGTCGCGGGCGACGACGCCGACGACGTGCAGTTCGTCACGCGGGCCGAGCTCGGGGAGCTGGATCTCGTGGAACAGCTCTGGGACGCCCTCGCCCAGTGGGGCATGCTGCCGCGCTGACCCCTCGGCAGCTGAGCCTGCGGTGGGGCTCCGCGACGTCAGCGCGCGAGGACGAGGTCGGCAGCGGGCCCGGGGGCATCCAGTGCGAGCCGGCGGCACGGCGCCCCGATCCGGCAGCGCAGCACCGCGCCGCGACCGCCGGCCAGGGTGTGCAGCGCGACGAGGACGGTGTGCGCGTCCCGCCAGGTCACCTGCGAGACGAAGACCCGTGGCGGGGTGCCCAGCTTCGTGGTGCGACCGGTACGCAGGTCGAGGACCCGCAGCACCGGTCGGTGCCCCCGCGCCACGAGCAGGTTGCCGGACGGCGACCAGGCTGCCGGCGCGGACAGCGGGACGCTGCAGTACCAGCGGTCGGGACGACGGCCGAGCGCCCGGACCAGGCCGGCACAGCGCGGTCCGGTCACCAGCCACTGGTCCTGACGTGCCGAGCCGGCGAGCAGGAACAGCGACGTGCCGTCCCGCTCCTGGGTCGTGATCGGTCGGGGTGCGCCGGTTCCCGGGCGCCAGCGGCGGGGCGGGACCCCGGGGCCCGACACGACGTCGAGCAGGACGCCGGAGCGCACCCAGCCCCGGACGGCGAAAGACACTCCGGTGGCCCTCGACGCGAGCACCTTCCCCGTCCGCAGGTCACGGACCACGAGCCCGAACGGCCCGGACGTCGAGCCGGACGTCACGGCATAGACCACCCGCGTACCGGCCGGGTCTACCGCGATGCCCTGCGGCAACCGCGACTCGTCGGTGAACGCCTCCAGCACCCGACGGCTGCCGTCGCTGCGCAGCTGCTCGAGCACGGTGGTGCCGCGGGACTGGACGAGCAGCACGGGACCGGCCGACGCGTGGTGCATGTCCAGGGCACGGTCGCCGCGGCCGAGGTGCCGGGTCCGTCCCGCGGAGCGCACCACCCGGTGCTGCGCGTAGTCGACCGCTGCGTCCCTGCGCACGGCGAGCGACGCCCAGGGTGCGGGGCCGGTTGCTGATCGGGTCGTGGCCTCCGGGGGCGCCGGCGTGAGCGCCCTGGGGCCGGGAGTGCCGGGCGCCACCGACGAGGGCGAGGGCGTGGGCGGCGCCGGCGTCGACGACGGCGGGCCCCCCGCCCCGGACAGGTGCTGGGTCAGGGCGAGTCCTCCGAGACCCAGCACGAGGACCGCGCCGAGAGCCCGGCCCCGCCGGGAGGGCTGCCGGTCGTCGCCGATCAGGTCGGCCACGCCCGCCTCCTCCGCATCGCCCCACCGGTGGCCCGGAGCGGGACCGGCTGCACCCAGGGTGGCCCCTTGACGGAGCGAGCGGTCAAGAGTTGCCGGTTCCGCCCCGAGACAATGGTGTGGCGACCTACGGTGCTGACATGTCCCCCGGCCCTCATCCGGTCCCGGTCCGGCTGCGGCTGACCTGGCGGCAGAGGCGGGCGTTCGCCCTCACGGCCCTGGGCTACCAGATGCTCGTGTGGGCCGACGTCCTCCTCGCCGACGGCCGTTTCGGCGGCGGTCCGCGCACCGCGGTGGCGGGCGCGGTCTTTCTCGCCATGGTGGCGGCGATGTGGTGGCTCGGTACGTCGGCCAACCGCCGCGGCCTCGTCGTGCACGCGCTGCCGCCGAGGGTCATCCCGTGGGCCGACGTGCACGAGATCGAGGTGCGCACCGTGATCGGCCGGAAGGTCGTGGTCGTGCACCACGGCTCGACGGCTGCACGCACGACGACGCTGTCGGCGCCGGTGACCGGTCCGATCGGGCCGGACGAGCAGTTCCACGACAAGGTACGGGCCCTGCGCAGCTACTGGGCTGCTCACCGGGACGCCCAGGTCGCCTGAGCGCTTCACCCCAGGCGCGCGGACGACCCTTGGCCGGTCAGAGCTCCTGCGGGACCGGGCGGCCGGGCTGCTCGCCCCCGCGCGCCTCGCCGTACGAGCGCTTGGGCACCATCACCTTGCGGCGGAACACGCAGACGACGACGCCGTCCTGGTTGTAGCCGCGGGTCTCGACATGCACGACTCCGCGGTCGTCCTTGGAGCGTGACTCGGTCTTGTCGAGGACCGTGGTCTCGCCGTAGATCGTGTCGCCGTGGAAGGTCGGACGTACGTGGCGGAGGGACTCGACCTCGAGGTTGGCGATCGCCTTGCCGCTGACGTCGGGCACCGACATGCCGAGCAGCAGCGAGTAGACGTAGTTCCCCACGACGACGTTCTTGCCGAACTCGGTGGCCTGCTCCGCGTAGTGGGCGTCCAGGTGCAGCGGATGGTGGTTCATCGTCAGCAGGCAGAACAGGTGGTCGTCGTACTCCGTGACTGTCTTGCCGGGCCAGTGCTTGTAGGTCGCCCCGACCTCGAACTCCTCGTAGTAGCGGCCGAACTGCATGCGGACGATCCTCTCGTGCGTCGGGCGTCGGGCAGGGGGCCGTCCGTCAGAGCGTCGTCGGGTTGAGCCGGGCCAGAACCTCGCGGGCCTTGTCGGACTCGGACCAGGTGCAGTGCAGGTCGTACGAGCTCGCCACGATCTTGCTCTTGGAGGTGAAGTCCCGCCGGCCGCGGGTCAGGGTGTGGCTCACGAACCCGAAGACGGCCCCCATGGCGGCGCCGTACAGCAGCGCCGAGACCACCAGGCCGAAGCTGTTGGTGTCCGCCGAGGCGAACACCGAGAGCAGGACCCCGACGAAGAGGCCGAACCACGCACCTGTCGCAGCGCCGGCCATGGCCGCCCGGCCGCGGGTGAGCCGGCCGAGCACGTTCTCGACCATCTTGAGGTCGGAGCCGACGATCGACACGTGCTGGACCGGGAACTGCTCGTCGGAGAGGAAGTCCACCGCCCGCTGTGCCTCGACGTAGGTGTCGTAGCTGCCGACGACCTGACCGCGCGGGATGTCGGAGAACTGGTCGTGGGCTGAGGGAGCAGGCATGCCGCCATTGTCGTACGACGACCCGGCTGCTGCCGAATCCGGGCCGGCACGAGGTCACTCCCAGGTGGTGGGGATGCCGTGACCGCTCGAGACGCCGAGCACCCTTTCCTCACCTCCGGGCCACTGCCGCAACGTGACAAGGAACTCGTGCGCGGCAGCCGGAGCACGTCGTCGCGGCTCGAGTGCGAGATGGGCGAACCTGGCCGAACCCGACGCGGAGGACCCCAGCTCGTCGATCCGCGCGGCCGCCCGCGTCCGCTCGCCGGCGTCGAGGTACTGCCACATGACCGAGTGCCACAGCAGCGTCGTGGTGCCCTCCGTCAGCTCCAGCCGCGCGAGGTAGTCGCCCGCACCCGCGCGCTCGAGGTCCGCCGGCACCTGGGCGGCCACCTCGAAGGCTCCGCGGAGCCGCTCCAGCCGGGCCGTCTGGTCGGCCCAGACGTACGACGTGAGCAGCAGCCGGCCTTCTGTCGTGGCGACGTCGACCGGTGCCGTGTCGCAGCCGGCCCGGCCGACGACACCGAGCACGGAGCCCGACGGCGGGACCGGCCCGCGCCACGCGTCGCGCAGCACCACCGGGGACGACGCCGGACCGACGCCCGTCCCGTCGGCGAGCTCGACCCGGAACCGGTCCGCGCGCAGGTTCAGCCCCGCGCTCGCGCCGATCTCGACCAGGCGGACCGGCGCCGGGTCGGCCGCGACGACGTGCAGCAGTCCGCCCATCAGGACGGCGGCGCGACCGACCTCGTTCGTCTGCGGCGCCTGGTGCAGCCCGGCGCGCAGCTCGTCCCGGTGCTCGGCCAGGACCTCGCGCAGCGCGGTCCACGCGGCGACCAGGTCACCGGTCCCGCCGACCGAGGGGTAGGTCAGGGCGAGCGCGGGGGCGCGGCGTTCCAGCGCCAGCCGGTGCGCGCCACCCATCAATCGCAGCGCCAGTGCCGAGGGACCGCTGTCGCCCTCGTGCCCGAGCAGCACGCCACGGGCCGGGCCGCCGGCGACCACGTCGTCGGCCACCCGGTGCAGCAGGTGGTGGTACAGCGGCGAGCCGAGGTCGAGGCAGGCGTCCGCCTGAGCCCGGATCCGGGCAACCATCCGGTCGGTGGCCGTCATCGCGCCGGACCGGCGTACGCGGCCGTCCTCCGCTCATCCACGCAGCGCGTACTCCTCGAGCAGGCGCCGGCCGATGATCATCTTCTGGATGTCGCTCGTGCCCTCGCCGATGAGCAGCATCGGTGCCTCGCGGTAGAGGCGCTCGATCTCGTACTCCTTGGAGTAGCCGTAGCCGCCGTGTATCCGGAAGGAGTCCTCGACGACCTCCTTGCAGTACTCGCTGGCGAGGTACTTGGCCATGCCGGCCTCGATGTCGTTGCGCTCGCCGGAGTCCTTCTTCCGGGCCGCCATCACCATCATCGCGTGTGCGGCCTCGACCTTGGTCGCCATCTCGGCGAGCCGGAACTGGACGGCCTGGTGCTGGGCGATCGGCTTGCCGAAGGTCTCGCGCTGCTGGGCATAGCGGACGCCGAGCTCGAACGCGCGCAGGGCAACGCCGCACCCACGGGCCGCGACGTTGACGCGGCCCACCTCGACGCCGTCCATCATCTGGTAGAAGCCCTTGCCGGACTCGCCGCCGAGCACCCGTGTCGCCGGGACCCGATGACCGTCGAAGACCGCCTCGGTCGAGTCCACGCCCTTGTAGCCCATCTTCTCGATCTTCCCGGGGATGGTGAGGCCCGGCGCGACCTCGCCGAACCCGGGCTCCTTCTCCACCAGGAACGTCGTCATCCGCTGGTGCGGCCTTGCCCCGTCCGGCGCCTCCGCATCGGTCTTGACCAGCACCGCCAGCAGGTTCGACGTGCCGCCGTTCGTGATCCACATCTTCTGGCCGGTGAGGAGGTAGTCGTCCCCGTCGCGGACCGCCCGGCTGGTGATCGCGCCCACGTCGGAGCCGAGCGCCGGCTCCGACATCGAGAACGAGCCACGGACCTCGCCGGTCGCCATCCTGGGCAGCAGCGTGTCGCGCTGCTCCGCGGTGCCGTGCTGCTTGAGCAGGTAGGCCACGATGAAGTGGGTGTTGATGATCCCGCTCACGCTCATCCAGCCGCGGGCGATCTCCTCCACGACCAGCGCGTAGGTGAGCAGCGACTCGCCCAGCCCGCCGTACTCCTCGGGGATCATGAGGCCGAACAGCCCCATCTCCTTCATGCCCTCGACGATGTCCGTCGGGTAGGCGTCCTCGCGCTCCAGCGTCGCGACGTGCGGCAGGATCTCCTTGTCCACGAACCCGCGCACCGTCTTGACGATCTCCTGCTGGACGTCGGTGAGACCTTCGGTCTGGGCGAGACGACCCATGTGGCGACTCCTCGGCCGGCGTTTGTTACCGATGAGTATGCCCACTGCCGGGGACGGGCCGGCCGGCGGCTCAGGCCGTGGGGACGGTCGGCCGCCCGACCGAGAAGAAGCCCGGCACGACGGAGAACCCCAGCCGGTCGTTGGCGGCGAGGATCGGCGCGTTCTGGTCCATGTTCTGCGTGAAGATCCGGTGGTGACCGTTCGCCCGCATGTCCAGGGCGTGCCGGGCCTTGAGCGCTGTCGACAGCCGGTACCCGCGGGCGTCGCGGACGACGCCGGTGAAGAAGGTGTTGAGCGCCTGGTCCTTGGCGCGGTCCATGACGCAGGTGAGACCAACCGGCCGGCCCTCGCGCCACGCCATCAGGACGAAGGCCGGGTCGGGCAGGAAGCCCCGGAACACGGAGTACGGGATCTGCTCCGTGCTGCCCTCGGCGTCCGGCGCATCGACCCAGGTGGCCAGCGCCACCTCGTAGACCACCCGCCAGTCGTCCTCGTGGGCGTCAGCAGGCATGGGGCGCAGCTCGAAGCCCGCCTCCTCCGCACGGCGCACGCAGGTGGTGGCCACGTCGACGTCGAAGGTGTCGAGGTCGAGCACCGACTCGCGGTGGTGACCCATGACCTCGTAGCCCAGCCGTCGGGCTGCCTCGAGGCTCGCCCTGTCCTCCTCGTAGACGCTGTCGGCGGTGCCCGGCAGGCCGTGCGCGGCGCTGGCCTCGGCAAGCACGTCGCTGACGGCACGACCGACACCGCGGCCGCGGGCGCGCGGCAGGACGTAGAGGCCGGAGAGCGCATAGCCGTTCTGCGCTGCCCCCTTGCCGACGTGGAACGCGTCGGCCACCGGCTCTCCGTCGAGCTCGCCCACGAGCATGAGGTGCGGCGTGCCGGGCGGCATCGACCGCACCCTGTCGGCGACGAACTCCTTTCCCCACCAGAGCGGGTCACCGGTGTGCAGCGCGTCCAGGTCCTCGTCGAGACCGCCGGCGCGCACGGAGACCGCGCCATGACGCCGGGGCAGCTGGACGGACGGCTCCCGCGTCGTGGCCATCCCCGAAGTGTGGGGTCGTCCGGCCGCGCCTGTCCCCGGGACGCGCCGTGCTCACCCGCTCGCGCGCCCGACTCCCGCCGGTCACTGGCCGCCGGGGAGGAGAACCACGAAGGTCGCGCCCGGTCCGTCACCGGACGCGACCGCCGAGCCGCCGTGGGCAACGGCCACGGACGCCACGATGGCCAGCCCGAGGCCGGTGCCGCCCGCGGAACGAGCGCCGTCCAGGCGGACGAACCTGTCGAACACGCGCTCGCGGTCCTCGGGCGGCAGGCCCGGGCCGTCGTCGGCGACGGCGAGCCGCAGGTTGCCCTCGTCGTCCGCACCGAGCTGCACCGTCACCCGCGTCGCCGCGTGCCGGAGAGCGTTCTCCAGCAGGTTGCGCACCAGGCGGGCGAGCTGCTCACGGCTGCCGCGGACCGGCGCCGCCGACACGCCGACGGTCTCCACGACCGCGCGAGCACCGGCGCGGACGCGGGCCACCTCGTCCAGCACGACGTCGTCGAGGTCCACGAGGTCGCCGGAACGCTGCGGCCCTGCTGGCTCGTCGGCGACGGCGAGGAACAGGAGGTCACGGACCAGGTGCTCCATCTCGGCGCCGTCGGACCAGAGCTCGGCGACGAGAGCGGGCCAGTCGGTCGTGTCGGGATGGGCCATCGCCACCTCGAGGTGGGTACGCAGGCGGGTGAGCGGGCTCTGCAGCTCGTGCGAGGCGTCGGCAGCGAAGGTCCGCTGGCGCAGGCTCGACGCCTCGAGGCGGTCCAGCATCGCGTTCATGGTCCGTGCCAGCTGGGCGATCTCGTCGCCGCCCGGCGGCTCGGGCACCCGGCGCGACAGGTCCGAGGCAGAGATGTCAGCCACCTCGGCGCGGATCGACTCGACCGGGCCGAGGGCGTGTCCGGTCACGGACCAGGTCACCCCGGCGAGGACCAGGGTCATCAGCGGGACGCCGACCACGAGCAGCCCGCGCAGGATCCCGACCGTGTCGGAGACCAGCTCCAGGCTGGTCGCGACGTAGACGACGGGAGCGTCGGCGTCGGCACCGGCCCGCAGCGCCCAGACTCGGTAGTCCTCCAGGTCCGAGTCGTCCCGGATGCCCTTCACCGTCCGCACCGCCGGCGACTCCCCCGCCGGTCGAAATGCCAGCTCGGCCGACCGGCCCCGGAAGTTCGTGGTCGCCGACAGCACCGTCCCGTCCGCAGCCACCACCTGGACGAAGCCGTCGTCGTTGGTCGGGGTGAGCGAGCGCGGGAGGGTCCCCGCGGAGGCCAGCGCGGCTACGTCCTGGGCGCGGATCCGTGCCGCGTCGTCCTGACTGCGGGTCAAGGCCCCCTGCAGCACGACCAGCAGGATCCACGCACCGGCCGTGAGGGAGATCCCGGTGACCAGCGCGGCCGCCAGCGTCGTCCGGAGGCGGACCGTGCCCCGCCGGCCGCTGCCCGTGGCCTCACTCATCCGGGTCCAGTCGGTAGCCCACACCACGGACGGTGTGCAGGACGGACCGTCCGAGGGGGTCGTCGAGGCGCCGCCGCAGCTGACCGACGTACACCTCCACGATGTTCGGGTCGCCGTCGTAGGCGAAGTCCCACACGTGCTCGAGGATGACCTGCTTCGAGAGGACCTCGCCGGGCCGGCGCATGAAGAACTCGAGCAGCGAGAACTGCCTCGGGGTCAGCTCCACCTCGTCCTCCCCGCGGAACACCCGGTGGGTGGCCGGGTCGAGTGTCAGGGTGCCTACGGCAAGCGACGTGGGCCGCGCGGTCCGCCCCCGCCTCAGCAGGGCGCGCAGCCTCGCCACCAGGACGACGTAGGAGAAGGGCTTGGAGAGGAAGTCGTCGGCGCCGGTGTCGAGGGCGGCCGCCTCGTCCTGCTCCCCGCCTCTGGCGGTGAGCATGAGGATCGGCGCCCAGTTGCCGGCGCTGCGCAGCCGGGCGCACAGCTCGAGACCACTCATCCCAGGGAGCATCACGTCCAGGACGACGGCGTCGTAGCTGCGCTCCCCGGCGTGCCAGAGCCCCTCGTCCCCGTCGAACGCGACGTCCACGGCGAAACCCTCACCCTCCAGCCCGCGCTTGAGCGCCCGGACGAGCCGCCTGTCGTCGTCCACCACGAGGACCCGCACCGCGTCACCGTGCCACAGCGGACCTGAGCGGAACCTGAAGCGTGGCTGAGGACACCGACCGCTCGGCCCGGCACCCAGCGGCGTTCAGCATGCCTTCAGCAGCCCACGGCGAAGGTGTGGCCATGAGCGAGAACACAGACCACCAGAGCCCCACCGACCGTCGCGACCCCCGCAGGCCGCGGCTGCGCGCCGCACTCGTCGGAGCCACCCTCGGCGTCGCAGCGCTACCGATGTACACCGGCGCCGCCTCGGCGCAGCCGGCGGCCGGCCCGCCTGAGCTGCCGCCTCCCGCGCAGTTCTCCACGACGATCGACAACCCGTACCACCCGCTCGTGCCCGGCACCACGCTCGTCTACCGCGAGACCGGTGAGGAAGGCCGGGGGAAGCTCGTCGTGCGGGTCACGCACCGCACCAAGGTGATCCAGGGGATCCGCACCGTGGTGGTGCGGGACCGGGCGTTCTCCCACGGCGCACTGGTCGAGGACACCTTCGACTGGTTCGCCCAGGACCGGCGCGGCAACGTCTGGTACTTCGGGGAGAACACCAGGACCATCAAGGACGGGAAGATCGTGAGCCGGAAGGGCTCGTGGCGGGCCGGCAGGGACGGCGCCCAGGCCGGGATCGTGATGAAGGCTCACCGAGAGGTCGGGGACGAGTACTACCAGGAGTACTACCCCGGGTACGCCGAGGGCCGGGCCCGCATCCTGGCCCTGCGGGAGACGGCCCGGGTGCCGGCCGGCGCGTACCGGCGGGTCGTCCGGACCGAGGACATCAACCCGCTCGAGCCGGGCGTCGTGGAGCACAAGTTCTACGCGCGAGGCGTGGGGACCGTCCGCACCAAGCTTGTCGAGGGAGGCCGCGAGCGAGCGGTGCTGGTCCGCGTGGTCCGACCGTGACCGGTCGCCTCAGCGGGCCTCGAGGACGGAGTTGCCTCCGTCGACGACGAGCAGCTGGCCGGTGACGTAGGACGACCCCGCCGAGGCCAGGAACGCGACGGCCGCCGCGACCTCGTCCGCGGTTCCCGACCGGCCGACCGGGGCCCGCAGGCCGTGCCGGGCCTCGTCCTCGGTCTGGGATCCCGTCGCGATCCAGCCCGGCGCGACGGCGTTGCAGGTCACTCCCGAGCTCGCGACCTCGACCGCGACAGCACGGGTCAGGCCCACCAGCGCAGACTTCGCGGCGGCGTAGGACGACTGGTCCGGCATGGCGCTCACCGGACCAGTCGTCGACGCGATGTTGACGACGCGGCCGAAGCCAGCGGTGACCATGGCAGGAAGGAAGGCCCGGGTGACGAGGAACGCGGTGTCGAGGTTGCGCGCGAGGTCGGCCCGCCACTCGTCCAGGGACAGTGACGACAGGGGCGCCTGCACGTCCGGCGACCCGACGCTGAGCATCCCGGCGTTGTTCACCAGGACGTCGACGTCCCCCACGGCATGGTGAAGGGCAGCGACCTCCGCCTCCGCCGTCAGGTCCGCCACCACCCCGAGTGACCCCGAGCCGAGCCGCGCCGCCCGGTCATGGATCCGGTCGGTCGTCGAGGTGACGTGCACGGTGGCGCCCATCGCCGCCAGGGCACGCGCGCAGGCGAAGCCGATGCCCTCCGGCGAGCCGGCACCGGTGACGAGGGCGACCCGTCCGTCGAGGTCGTGCACTCAGCCCTGCGGTGGCTCGAACGAGGAGGTGCGGACCATGCCGGCGGCCCTGCCCTTGCCCGCGAGCACGAGCGCCATCTTGCGGGACGCCTCGTCGATCATCTCGTCACCCAGCATGGCGGCGCCGCGCATCCCACCGGCTTCGGAGGTGTGCCAGTCGTAGGCGTCGAGGATGAGCTCGGCGTGGTCGTAGTCGTCCTGCGCGGGTGAGTAGACCTCGTTCGCGGCCTCGATCTGTCCGGGGTGCAGCACCCACTTGCCGTCGAACCCGAGCGCTGCCGACCGGCCCGCCACCCGGCGGAAACCCTCGACATCCTTGATCTGCAGGTAGGGGCCGTCGATCGCCTGCAGGTCGTAGGTGCGGGCCGCCATCAGGATGCGCATGAGGATGTAGTGGTACGCGTCGCCCACGTCGTAGCCAGGCGGCTGCTCGCCGACCACCAGCGACTTCATGTTGATCGACGCCATGAAGTCGGCCGGCCCGAAGATGATCGTCTGGGTGCGCGTCGACGCACCGGCGATCGCGTCGACCTCCACCAGACCCTTCGCGTTCTCGATCTGGGCCTCGATGCCGATCCGGCCCACCTCCAGGCCCAGTGTCTTCTCCAGCTGGGTCAGCAGCAGGTCCAGCGCGTGCACCTGGGCCGCGGTCTGCACCTTCGGCAGCATCACCGCGTCCAGGTTCGCCCCGGCCCCCTCGACCACCGCGATGACGTCGCCGTAGGTCCACTGGGTGGTCCAGTCGTTGACCCTGACCACCCGCGTCTTCCCGGACCAGTCGCCCTCGTTCAGCGCCGACACGATGCTGGCTCTCGCGTCCACCTTCGCCAGCGGCGACACCGAGTCCTCGAGGTCGAGGAACACCTGGTCGGCCGGCAGGCCCTGTGCCTTTCCGAGCATCTTGGGGCTGCTGCCCGGCACCGCGAGGCAGGAGCGGCGAGGCCGCAAGGCGGGCGTCGCTGCGGTCGGCGAGGCGGTGTCCGTCATGGCGGGCAAGGCTAGCGACGCGCCGTGGGGACCCGTCCGCCGGTGGTGATCCGGTGATCAGGCCCGGCCGAGGAGCTTGCCCAGCCAGCGGGCGACAGGTCCCGGCTGCCTCGGGTGCCCGGGACACCGCTCGCTCTCGGGAACTCCGGCCAGCACCTCGCTGACGTGCCGGCCGCACCCCGCCCAGCCGGCCTTGCCGCAGGTCCGGCACGTGACTGCTCTGCACACGATGCTTCCTCTCTGCCCGGGCCTGTGACCGGGTCACTCCGACGGGATTGCCGGCTGGACGTCCGGCGGTCGCTCGTAGACCACGATCGCGAGGCCGAGGAGCAGCAGCGCGGCCGCCGGAAGCGCCGCGAGCGGCGGCACCTGCCCCAGCGCCGCGGCGGCGATCACGGCTGCGCCGGGGATCTCCAGCAGCAGCGCCAGCGAGACGACCGTAGGGCTTGTCGTGCGGAGCACGAGGTTGAAGACCGAGTGGCCGAGCAGCTGCGCTCCGGCAGTCAGGGCCAGCAGCTGCATCCAGGTCCTCCCGTCGTACCCCCACAGCTCGACCCGGCCGACGAGGCACGCGACGAGCAGCACCACAGCGGCAGTCGAGTAGCAGATCGCCGTGTACGCGGTCGTGCTGACCGTGCGGCGGACCTCCGCGCCGGCCACGGTGTAGAACGCCGCGAAGACACCGCCGAGCAGCGCGAGCAGGTCCCCGACCAGGGCCCGCGGCTCGAGCGAGAAGTCCACGCCGGTCAGCACCACCACCGCGACCAGGGACAGGCCGATGCCCAGCCAGGTGCGCCGCGGGACGTCGTGGCCGGTGGCCCGGGCGATGAGCGCGACCCACACCGGCTGGGTGGCGACGATCGCGGTCGCCGACGCGACCGAGGTGAAGCGCAGACTGGGCACCCAGGTCGCGAAGTGCGCGGCGAGCAGCACCCCTGCGCCGGCGGCCCATCGCCACTCCCGCCGGGTCAGCCCCCGCAGCTCGCGACGACGGGTCGCGACGGCGAACGGCCAGATCGCACCCACCGCGAGGACGTTCCGCCAGAGGGCCACCGCGAGTGCAGGCGCGGCCGCGGCGGCCATCAGGGGACCGGACGTCGACACGGCGACGATCCCGACAGCCATGAGCGCGAGGTCGGTGCGCGGCGGCCGGCCCATCACCCGGGGCAGGTCGGTGGCCGGCCGGCGTACGGACCGTCGCGTCCCCTGTGCGGACGCCGACGACGCTGACGACGCCGACGACGCCTCGGACCCGGTACCCACCCGAGCATCATGCGGCACCCACGTGAGGCGACCTGTGGCAGGCTCGCTGCTGTGATCGCCGACCGGGACGCCGCGCTCGCCCGGGCGATGGTCGAGGAGGTCTGCAAGAAGTCGGCCCTGGTCTGGGTCCGCCCGCTGGGGGCCGCACATGCACAGGCGGTCTGGTACGCCTGGCTCGACGGTGCGGTGCACCTCGTCACCGGTGGGCTCGAGCAGCCGCTCGGCGGAGCACCCGACGGCGCCGAGGTGGACGTCACCGCCCGAAGCAAGGACACCGGCGGCCGGGTTGTGACGTTCCGCGCCGTCGTCACCGAGCTGGACCCGTCCGGCGAGGCGTGGGCCACGGTCGCCACCGAGCTGCACGGCAAGCGGCTCAACGCCCCCGACGGCGAGGCGCAGCCGGCCCGCTGGGCGCGGGAGTCCCGGGTGCTGCGGCTCGACCCTGTCGACCGGCTGGTCGAGGGCCCCGGCCGGGTGTCGCACCGCTCGCACGCGGCCGAGCCGGTGCCCTCGACGGCCACCACCCGCGGGCCGCTGCCGTTCGTGCTCGGTCGGCGGGCCCGCCGCCGGCGGGCCTGACAGCGCCCGAAGGATGTGCTGCGACGGGCCCGTCGCAGCCCCGGGAGGGCGCGCCGCGCCGGTAGCCTGAGGCCTCGTGAGCGGCGCGCCGGCGAGGGTCTTCATCGCGCGCCTGGCCGGAACCCCGCTGTTCGACCCTGCGGGCGACCAGGTCGGGCGGGTGCGCGACGTCGTCGTGTCCCTGCGGATCGGCCGCGAGGAGCCGCGGGTGCTCGGCCTGGTGGTCGAGGTGCCGGGCCGCCGGCGCATCTTCGTGCCGATGACCCGGGTGACCTCGATCGACGTCGGCCAGGTCATCACCACCGGGCTCGTCAACATGCGACGCTTCCAGCAGCGGCCCACCGAGACGCTGGTCCTCGGTGAGCTCCTCGACCGCACGGTGACGCTGCTCGAGGACGGCTCGGCAGCCGTCGTCGAGGACGTCGGCATGGAGCAGCAGCGGACCCGTGACTGGGAGGTCACCAGGCTCTTCGTCCGCCGGCCGGGCAAGGGCCTGAGGCGACGTGGCGAGACGCTCACCGTGGAGTGGCGCGACGCCGGCGGCCTGCAGGTGGAGGAGACCGGCCAGGGCGCCGCGAACCTGCTCGCGACCTTCGAGCAGCTCAACGCCGCCGACCTCGCGACCGTCCTGCACGAGCTGTCCTCGAAACGCCGGGTCGAGGTCGCGGCCGCCCTGAACGACGAGAAGCTCGCCGACGTCCTGGAGGAGCTCCCCGAGGAGGACCAGGTCGAGATCCTGAGCCAGCTCGAGGAGGAGCGCGCCGCCGACGTGCTGGAGGCCATGCAGCCGGACGACGCCGCCGACCTGCTCTCCGAGCTCCCGACGGCCGAGGCCGAGAAGCTGCTCGAGCTGATGGAGCCGGACGAGGCCGCGCCGATTCGGCGGCTGCTCACCTACTCCGACGACACCGCCGGCGGCATGATGACCAGCGAGCCGGTGATCCTCCCGCCGGACGCGACTGTCGCCGACGCGCTGGCCAGGGTCCGCCAGCCCGAGCTGTCCCCGGCCCTCGCCGCCCAGGTCTACGTCTGCCGGCCACCGATGGAGACCCCCACCGGCCGGTTCATCGGGATCGCGCACATCCAGCGGCTGCTCCGGGAGCCGCCGTCCGCTCTCGTGAGCGGCGTGGTCGACGCGTCGATCGAGCCGCTGCGGCCCGAGGTCCCGCTGGCAGCGATCACGCACCACCTGGCGACGTACAACATGGTGGCCGCGCCGGTGGTCGACGAGGACGACCACCTCCTGGGCGCCGTGACAGTCGACGACGTGCTCGACCACCTGCTGCCGGACGACTGGCGGCATCGCGACCATGCTGTCGACCGGGCCGCCGACCGGGCCGCTGACCGGGCCCTCGGCCGGGCCGCGGGGGCCCTCAAGGGACCCGACGAGGTGCGCCATGGCACGTGAGTCGCGCCGCGCCGGCGTCCGGCTGGACCAGCCGCGCGAGGTCCGCCGGGCGATCGTCCCGACCCCGACGTACGACCCGGAGGCCTTCGGCCGGCTGTCCGAGCGGATCGCCCGGTTCATCGGCACCGGCCGGTTCCTGGTCTACATGACGGTGTTCGTCATCTTCTGGCTGGCCTGGAACGCCGTCGACTGGCAGCTGCGGTTCGACAACTACCCGTTCATCGCCCTCACCCTGATGCTCTCACTGCAGGCCTCGTACGCCGCCCCGCTGATCCTGCTGGCACAGAACCGGCAGGCCGACCGCGACCGGGTCCAGTACGAGCAGGACCGTGGCCGGGCGGAGCGCAACATCGCGGACACGGACTACCTCACCCGCGAGCTGGCGTCGCTGCGGATGGCGGTCGGAGACGTGGCGACCCGCGACTTCCTGCGCTCGGAGCTGCGCCAGCTGCTCGAGGACATCCAGGCCCGGGTTCAGGACGAGGAGACGGGCGGGCAGGGCCCGACCGGCGGGACGGGCGGCCCGCAGGACTGAAGTCCGGGTCCCGGGCACCCGATCCACAACTGGTGACCCATCAGCTTCTCGGCCCCGACGGCGACCCCGACCTCGACGACTCCGGCGCTCCCCCGGCGGACGGGCTCGACGCCGCCTGGTTCGGCGCCGCCCGGCCCCGCCTGGGCAACGTGCTCGTCGAGGCCGGCGTGCTCACCGAGGACGACCTCAGAGTCGCCCTGGAGACCCAGCCCTCCGTCCTGGGCGCCCGCCGGCGGCTCGGCCACGTGCTCGTGGACCTGGGGCTCGCGACCGAACGGCAGATCGCCGTGGCCGTCGCCGAGCAGCTCGGCCTGGAGGTCGTCGACCTCACGACGGTGTCGGTCTCGCCCGACGCCGTCCGGCTGCTGCCGCGGGGGGTCGCGCAGCGCCTCGGCATGGTGGTGCTGTCCCGCGACGGCGACAGGCTCACCGTCGCCGTGACCGACCCGACCGACGTGGTCGGGCTGGACGATGTCCGGCTCCACACCGGTGCCGCCGAGCTCGTCGTGACCGTGGCGACGGCGACGCAGGTGCGCGAGCACCTGACCCGGATCTGGTCCCTGTCCGAGGACTCCGACGACCTGAGCACCTTCTTCGAGGACACCGACCCCGCGCACGACGACGACGGCCACGGCGGCCCCGACGACGCCCCCACGGTCCGCCTTGTCGCACTCGTCCTCGCGGACGCTGTCCGGGCCGGCGCCAGCGACATCCACGTCGAGCCCCAGCGGGACGGGCTGCGGATCCGGTACCGCGTGGACGGCGTCCTGCGCGAGGTCATGAACGTCCCCCGCAGCGCCTACGCATCCGTCGTGAGCCGGCTGAAGATCGTGTCCGGGCTGGACATCGCCGAGAGGCGGCTGCCGCAGGACGGCCGCACGCGGATCGCCGTCGACGGGCTCAGGCTCGATGCCCGGGTCAGCACCATGCCCTCGGTGCACGGCGAGAAGGTCGTGATCCGGCTGTTGACCCGGGCCGAGCAGCTGCAGCCGCTCACCGAGCTGGGTCTCGACGACGACCAGCTCGCGACGCTGCGCACTGCCCTGCTCGCCCCCCAGGGGCTCGTCCTCATCACCGGCCCCACCGGCAGCGGCAAGACCAGCACGCTGTACTCGGCGCTGCAGGAGGTCCACACACCGGCGCTGAACATCGTCACGCTGGAGGACCCGGTGGAGGTCCAGGTGCCCGGCCTGACCCAGGTGCAGGTGCACGAGCGCAGCGGGCTGACGTTCAGCCGTGGCCTGCGTGCTGTCCTGCGGCAGGACCCCGACGTCGTGCTCGTGGGCGAGGTCCGCGACAGGGAGACGGCTGAGCTGGCCGTCCGGGCGTCGCTCACCGGTCACCTCGTGCTCACGACCCTGCACACCACCAGCGCCGTGGGCTCCATCGCCCGGCTGGTCGACATGGGCCTGGAGCCCTACCTCGCCGGGTCGGCGCTGACCGCGGTCGTCGCCCAGCGGCTGGTCCGCCTCGTCTGCCCGGCCTGCGCGGAGCCCGACCAGCCGGACCCGGAGCTGCTCCGCTCGCTCGGCGTCTCGAGCGAGATCCTTCGCCACGGCAGCCCGCGCCGCGGCACCGGATGCGCCGACTGCGGGCGGACCGGCTACCGCGGCCGCACCGGGGTGTTCGAGGTGCTGTCGGTCGACGCCGCGCTGCGCCGGGTCCTCATGCGGACGCCGACCGAGGACGCCATCATCGAGGCGGTCCCCGACCTCCCGACCATCAAGGACGCCGCAGTCGCGAAGGCCCTGTCCGGCGAGACGACCTTCGAGGAGGTCCTGCGGGTCAGCCCGAGGGACTGACCGGAGGCCCTGCGGCCGCAGCCGCGGCGCCGGCCGGGGCGTCCCGCAGGTCGATCCGGTCGTCGGCCAGCTTCGCGAGCAGCCGCGCCAGCGCAACGGCCTCCTCGTCGTCCAGCCTCCCGACGGCGTGCTGGGCCACGCCGCGCAGGTGCACCGGGGTCGCGTCTCGCAACCGGTCCAGCCCGGCAGTGGTGAGGACCGTGAAGAGACCGCGGGCGTCCTCGTCGCAGGCCTCCCGGCGGACCAGGCCCTCGCGCTCCAGCCGGTCGACGAGCCGGGTCAGCCCGCTGCGCGACAGCAGGACCCGCTCGGCGAGCTCGGACATCCGCAGCCGGCGCTCCGGCGCCTCGACCAGCTGCACCAGGACGTCGTAGGTCGCCAGCGGCAGCCCCTGCTCGGCGAGCAGCTCGCTCTCGAGTCGGCGGGTGACCAGTGCATGGGCGCGCAGGAAGCGGCGCCAGGCCAGCATCTGCGCCTGACTCAGGTCCCCCGACCGCGGCATGTCCATGATCGTACGGGGCCCCCCTCCGACCCGGGGGAGACCGCTGCCGGCACGTAGCATCGGGGCATGAGCCGACAGCCAGCCCCGTCCGTGACCGGCCCGACGCTCGACGCCGTCCAGGCAGCCCTCGCGACGGTCGACGACCCCGAGATCCGCCGCCCGATCACCGACCTCGGCATGGTGAAGTCGGTCGACATCGACCCGTCCGGCCGGGTCGATGTCGCGGTCTACCTGACCGTCGCCGGCTGCCCGATGAGGGACACCATCACCCGTACCGTCACTGCCGCGGTGGCCGCGGTGGACGGGGTCACCGGGGTCACGGTCGACCTCGACGTCATGTCCGAGACCCAGCGCAAGGAGCTGCAGGGGAGGCTCCGGTCCGACTCCGGCCAGGTGGAGCGGGAGATCCCGTTCGCCCAGCCGGGCTCGCTGACCCGCGTCTACGCGGTGGCGTCGGGCAAGGGCGGCGTCGGGAAGTCCTCGGTCACGGTCAACCTCGCCGCGGCGATGGCGCGCGACGGGCTGTCGGTCGGCGTGGTCGACGCCGACATCTACGGCCACTCGGTGCCCCGGATGCTGGGGGTCGAGGGCCGCCCGACCCAGGTCGAGGACATGATCATGCCCCCGGTCGCCCACGACGTGAAGGTCATCTCGATCGGCATGTTCGTCGCGAACAACCAGCCGGTGGTGTGGCGGGGACCGATGCTGCACCGGGCGCTGCAGCAGTTCCTCGGCGACGTCTACTGGGGCGACCTCGACGTGCTCCTCATGGACCTCCCGCCGGGCACCGGTGACATCGCGATCTCGGTCGCGCAGCTGGTGCCGCCGGCCGAGCTGCTCGTCGTGACCACCCCGCAGCAGGCCGCTGCCGTGGTCGCCGAGCGCGCCGGCACGATTGCGCTGCAGACCCACCAGCAGATCGCCGGCGTCATCGAGAACATGTCGTGGCTGCCCTGCCCGCACTGCGACGAGCACATCGACGTGTTCGGCAGCGGCGGCGGCCAGGCTGTCGCCGACGGGCTCTCCCGCGCCATCGGGGCACCGGTGCCGCTCCTCGGCCGGATCCCGCTGGACATGCGGCTGCGCGAGGGTGGCGACTCCGGCCGCCCGCTCGTGCTGACCGATGCCGACGCGCCCGCTGCCCGGGAGCTGGCGACGATGGCGCGCACACTGGGGCACCGCGCCCGCGGACTGTCCGGGCGCTCCCTGGGCCTGTCCCCCGCCGGCCGCTGACCACCGAGGTGGACCGGCAGGTCCCCGGGCGGCGGGTCAGCGGACTAGGTGACGTCCTCGTCGTAGCGGGGTGCCGGGGCCGGCCCGTCGGTGCCGGTCGCGCCGGCCGGACGCCCTGGCCCGCGGCCGTCGGCAGGCTTCCCGCGGCGTGACCCGTCGAGGTCGTCGAGGTCGTCGAGGTCGACCGGCTCCAGCAGGTGCTTGCGGACCAGGCTGCGTGGGTTGAGGTCTGCCAGCGAGCCGAGCTCCGGCCCGAGCTCCTTGGTGACCTCGTCGCGGGCCTCGCTGGCCATCCGCCGCAGCTGCTTGAGCATCCGGGCGGCGTCCGCGGCGTAGCGGGGAAGCTTCTCCGGGCCGAGGACGATCATGGCGACGACGAGCAGCCCGATGATCTCGCCGGGACCGATGTCGAACACCCGGCAATCCTCTCACCCCGGCCACGGGGTCGGGCCGGAACAGCGGCGGACGGCGTCAGCCCTCGTTCGCGCCCAGCGTCACGTCGATGTCCTGTTCGGAGCCGTTGCGCCGGACCGTCAGGGTGACCCGGTCACCGGGCTGGCGCGAGCGGATGGCCACGATGAGCTCGGAGCTGTCGGTGACCTGCTTGTCGTCGATGGCCACCACCACGTCACCGGGGCGGACGCCCGCCCGTTCGGCCGGTCCGCCGGGGACCAGCGGCGGGTTCCCGGAGGCGGCCCCGGTGGCGATCTTGGCGCCCTCGCCGTCGTAGGTCCCGTCCAGACTCGCCCCGATGACGGGGAACTCGGCCTTGCCGGTGGACAGCAGCTGCTCGACGGTGCGCCGGACCTGGTTGATCGGGATGGCGAAACCGACGCCGATGTTGCCCGCCTCCTGGCCGAAGGTGCCGCCGCCGACGGTGGCGATCGCCGAGTTGACCCCGATCACCTCTCCGTCCAGGTTGACCAGCGGTCCGCCGGAGTTCCCGGGGTTGATCGCGGCGTCGGTCTGGATCGCGTTGATGTAGGCGCTGTCACCGGACCCGTTCTCCCCGCCCGCGGTCACCGGGCGGTTCTTGGCCGACACGATGCCGCTGGTGACCGTGCCGGACAGGCCGAGCGGCGAGCCGATCGCGATCACCGCGTCGCCGACGACGACGCTGTCGGAGTTGCCCAGTGGCAGGGCAGGCAGATCCTTCGCGTCAAGTCGCAGCGCGGCGAGGTCGTAGCTCGCGGAGGTGCCCACGACCCGGGCTTCTGTCGTGGTGCCGTCGCTGAACGTCAGCTCGACGGACCCCCGCGCGTCGGCGACGACGTGGTTGTTGGTGACCACGATCCCTGCCTCGTCGACGACGAAGCCCGAGCCGGTGGCCTGCCCCTGCGCGGTCTGCACCTTGATCTGTACGACGCTCGGCAGCACTCTCGCCGCGATCCCGGGGACGCTGCCCTCCGGCCGCTGCACGTCCTCCGCGGGAGCCGCCCCCAGGCTGGCCCCGTCGACCGTCACCGAGCCTCGCTCACGGTCCGCCAGCAGGTAGCCGACGCCTCCTCCGACGGCGCCGGCGACAAGAGCGACCGCCGCCCCCAGGGCCACCAGCACGCCGGTGCGCGTGGCCGGGGCCGGGCGGGTCTCGCGCCCGAGGCTGTCGGTCGGGGCCCAGACGTCGTACCCGCCCGGGCGGGGCTCGACGACGGTGTCCTGCCGGTCGTCCCAGCCGGCGAGAGTGCCGTGGACGTCGTCGCCGGACCGGTCGTCGGTCACCGTGTCGTCGGCAGCGGCGTCGGGCGCCGTCCGGGTCGACCCGGTCCGCCAGCCACCGGACTCGCCTGAGCGTTGTTCGTCGGAGCCCGTCGGGCGGGCCCAGACGTCGCGCCCGTCCCCGGCCCACCACGGGCTGTCGCCGGCGCCGGGGCGGTCGCCCTGCGCCTGGTCCGGTCGGGTGTCGTCGTCCATGCCCTGCGAGCTCCTGATCGTCCTGGTGGTGTCCGCTGCCTGCCCTCAGGCGAAGGGGTTGAACCAGGAGGCCACCCGGTCCAGTCCCCGCCCGAGCCGTCCCAACGTGCCGCCGCCGGCGACGCGGTGGGGCAGTGCTGCGACCACGGCATCCACCGTAGCCTCCGGTGCGTCCGCGACGACGGTGTAGACCAGCTCGCCGGAGGACCAGACGACCCGGCGGGGCACCTCGCCGCGCGACCAGACCTGGTAGCCGTGACCGTCCTCGCGCCGATGTCCCTCCAGGTGGTCCTCGTCCAGGCGCCCGCGCTGCTCGAAGACCGACACGCTCGCGATGCCGTCGCTGTAGCTCAGGTGCACGATGTCTCGTTCGTCCCCCCCGCGGCGGGCGTCGACCAGCGTGAGCGGCCCCGGCAGCATGGCCGGGCAGTGCCAGCCGTGCCGGCGCAACCGGTGCAGCGCGGCTCGGTCGAGGGTGCTGGTCCAGGCCGCGTCGGCTGCGACGGCGGGCAGGGTCCCGGGGCCCACGGTCACCTCGACGAAGGCGCTGGCGCGGACGGTGCGGCCGCGCCTGTCGTAGACCTCACGGCGCAGCACCAGGCCGCTGACGCGGTCCAGCCAGAACCGGGCGGCGTCCGGGTCGCCGGCGACAGCCCCCGGACGGCGCGCCGCGAGGACGTCAGCCGGGCGCCCCGCGACCTCACCGCCGCCGACCACGGCCAGGGAGTAGTGCTGCCCGATGAGCCCCACGACACCCCCGCCGGCGATCGACGGTGCCCCGGCGGCACGCATGGTCAGGCTGCGCGCGGGCGCCCGCGCGGTCCCGGTGCTGCGCACCGTGGTGCCGCGACCCGGGTCGTGGTCGACGTCGACGACCTCACTGGTGGCACCGCGGCTCGTCCAGGACGAGATGAACTGCACCCCGTGGTACGGCGTGCGAGCCGGCGCCGCCGCGGCCCGGTCGAGCAGGCCGCGGGCCCGGTCCTCGACCACCGGCCGGGGCCCGGACCCCGCGGAGCCCGGGGCGGCGCCGTCCGTGCTTCCGGGCGAGACACCCGGCGGGGGGGACACGAGGAGGGCGACCGCGGCCGCCGAGGCCAGGACCACGGCAGCCGCCCCGGTAGCGGGGACGAGCCGGCTCACCGCCCGGCGACGGTCGGGAAGGTCACGTCGCCCAGGCCGGACGCGACCCCGAGGCCGGGATCACCGAGCGAGAAGCCGCTGGTGGTGACGTTGTGCTCCACGGTGAGCTCGGCGGCCGGCGGCACGACGGTCGGGGTCTGGCGAGGGGCACCCGCCGCGAAGGCGGTGCCGAGCACCAGGCCGGCCACCGACAGGGCACCGACGGCGGCGTACCGCGCCCTGACGCTGCGCCGGGCGGCGCCCCGGGCCGACCGGCCGGCGGTGGGGCGGCGCGCGTCGGTGCGCGCACCCCGGGGCGCCCGGCCGGGGGCCGGCAGCAGCGGGACGACCGGGCCCTGCGGCATGGAGCGGGACCGCGGCGGCACCGGGTTGCCCGGGCTCGCCAGCGCCTGCAGGGAGGCGAGCACCCCCGCGGGGGGCGCGGGGGCCCCTGCGGCGCCGAGCAGCTCCTTGACGGCGCGCTCGGACTCGAGGATGGCGCGGCAGGCCGAGCAGTGCGCGACGTGTGCCAGCGCGCGGTCGCGGGCCGCGTGTCCGAGCTCGCCGTCCACGAGCGCGGAGATGCGGGGGCCGAGGTGGGTCACGACGGCAGCCCGTCCGCGTCGCTGGTGTTCTCGGGGCCGTAGCCGTCCGGCTCCACGGCCGCGCGACGACCCGGGGCGCGGTGCTCCAGTGCCCCGCGGAGCAGGGCCCGCCCGCGGTGGATCCGGCTGCGCACGGTGCCCAGCTTGATGCCCAACGTCGCCGCGATCTCCTCGTAGGACAGGCCCTCGATGTCGCACAGCACGACAGCGGCCCGGAAGTCCGGCGGGAGCGCGTCCAGCGCGCGCTGGACGTCGTCGTCGAAGTGCGTGTCGTCGTAGACCTGGGCCGGGCCGGGCTCGCGCCCGGGGAGGCGCTCGGCCGCGTCGTCGGCCAGGCCGTCGAACCGGATCCGCTGCTTGCGGCGGACCTGGTCGAGGAAGAGGTTGGTCGTGATGCGGTGCAGCCAGCCCTCGAAGGTGCCCGGGGTGTAGCTGGACAGGGACCGGAAGACCCGGACGAAGACGTCCTGCGTGAGGTCCTCGGCGTCGTGCGGGTTGCCGGTGAGGCGGTACGCCAGCCGGTACACGCGCGCCGAGTGGGTCCGCACCACCTCGTCCCAGGTCGGGGGCACCCAGTCGGTGCCGCCGAGGTCGGCCGCGGGCGCGTCCGCCGAGGCGGGCCGGGCGCGGTCGGTCGGGTCGACCACGAACCCACCTCCCCGGGTCAGCACGGCAGCTGCAGCACTCATGGTGCCTGATCTCTCCTTCGCAGGCTCCGTTGCAGAGGGCAACCAGGGCCGGTCGGTGCGTGTTCCCGGAAGAACGTGCGGCACCCACCGGCCGGTTCCCGGCGGCCCACTAGGCTCGCGCCACGCCGTACCGCCGTACGGGCGTCCGGGTGCGCCCACGCTCCCGCGCCGCACAGCCACCGGAGGTCGTCATCGCCGGGAACCTCGAGTCCAGCTGGACCTACGCGGAGGAGTTCGTCCCCGAGGACGACGTGCTCACCACCGCTCGCGGCAAGGGCCAGGAGCTCGGCTGCGTCCCGGTGCTCCCCGGAGCCGGCGCGGCCCTGTCGGCACTCGCTGCGGCGGCCGGGGCGAAAGCGGTGGTCGAGATCGGCACCGGCGCCGGCGTGGGCTCGGTCTACCTGCTGCGGGGCATGCGCGCCGACGGCGTGCTCACGACGATCGACGTGGAGCCCGAGCACCACCGGGCCGCCCGCGAGACCTACGCCGAGGCGGGCATCGCCTCGAACCGGGTCCGGCTGATCTCCGGTCGGGCACTGGACGTGCTCCCGCGGCTCACCGACGCGGCGTACGACCTGGTGTTCTGCGACGCGGACAAGAAGGAGTACGCCGGCTACCTCGAGCAGGCGCTCCGGCTGCTCCGGCCGGGCGGCACCGTGGTGTTCGACAACGCCCTGTGGCACGGCCGGGTCGCCGACCCGACCCAGCGCGACGAGGACACCACCACGATCCGCGACCTGGGCCGGGCGGTGCGCGAGGACGAGTCGCTGGTGAGCGCGATGCTCGCCGCCGGCGACGGGCTGCTGGTCGCGGTCAAGGCCCGGTAGTCGGTAGTCGGTAGTCGGGGTCGACGACCCGACCCGACCGGCACGCTCGGGCGGATGCGGGCTCCCGGCGGGCCGCCACCCGGGACACGACGACCGGCCCCGGCCCGCACATGGCGGGCCGGGGCCGGGCCAGCTGGTGTCGACGGTGATGCAGGGGCGGCCGTCAGGCGACGACGGACTTCAGCGCGTCCCCCAGAGCACCGGCCTCGTCGGCCGAGAGCTCGACGACGAGGCGCCCGCCACCCTCCAACGGCACGCGCATCACGATGCCGCGACCTTCCTTGGTGACCTCGAGCGGACCGTCGCCCGTTCGCGGCTTCATGGCCGCCATGCTGGCTCCCTTCGGTACGGCACGCCCGAGCAGGTGTAGTGGACCCGCACTCGAGGCGTCGACACGGAGTGTGTGTTGGTGCATTATCCCGCGAACCAGCCCCGGTGCGAAACGCGGCGCCACACTGGGCGATGCGACGCCGTCGCGCCGAGGTCTCCCACGAGCAGGAAGGGCACGCGAGGTGAACGCACGGTCCGCCCTGTTCGACCTGTACGGCGACCACCTGCGACAGCGCGGGGGGCGGGCCCCGGTGGCCGCGCTGGTTCGCCTGCTGGCGCCGCTCGGCGTCGCCGCCCCGGCGGTGCGCACCGCCGTCTCGCGGATGGTGCGGCAGGGCTGGCTGGAGCCGGTGCGGCTTCCGGACGGCCCCGGCTACACCCTGACCCCGCGCGCCGTCCGGCGCCTGGACGACTCGGCCGTGCGCATCTATCGCACCGCCGCGGCGGGCTGGGACGGCAGCTGGCACCTTGTCGTCACGGACCTGCCGGGCGAGCGCAGTCGCCGCGACAGGTTGCGTGCCGGCCTCACCTTCCTCGGATATGCCCAGCTCGACGATGCCACCTGGATCGGCCCGAGGTGGTCGGCCGAGGTCGACGAGCTGCTCGAGGTCGAGTCCGTCCGGGCCGAGCGTTTCGCCGCCAGCCACGACGGGGACTCGCTGGGCCTGGTCCGGCGGGCCTGGGACATCGAGGGGCTGGGACGCTCGTACGCACGCTGGCTGGCCGACGCCGAGCTGCTGGTGTCCGCCGCCGGCGAGCGGCCCGACGACGAGCAGGCATTCGCCGCCAGGTCGAGACTGGTGCACGAGTGGCGCAAGTTCCTGTTCCTGGACCCCGGTCTGCCGCGCGAGCTGCTGCCGGGAGACTGGAGCGGTGACAAGGCGGCCGACTTCTTCGACTCCGAGAGCGAGCGGCTGCTGCCCGCGGCCGCGAGGTTCGTGGACCGGTGCCTGAGCGCCACCGCCTGACCCCGACCTCCGCATCCCCTGACCACCGCACCACCTGACCGCGAGGAGCCCGGTGAGCGACAGCACCGACGACGTCGTCCGGTACGACCTGTCCGACGGTGTCGGCACCGTGACCCTCAACCGGCCGGACGCGATGAACGCGCTGGACACGGAGCTGAAGGTGGCGCTGCGCGACACCCTGGCCGGCGCCGCCGCGGACGACTCGGTGCGGGCGGTCCTGCTCACCGGGAGCGGCCGGGCGTTCTGCGTGGGTCAGGACCTCGCCGAGCACGCGGTCAACCTGGAGGGCGACCTCGAGAAGGTCTGGGCCACCGTCCCCGAGCACTACACCCCGATCACGACGACGCTTGCCACGATGCCCAAGCCCGTGGTCGCGGCCGTCAACGGGGTGGCCGCGGGTGCCGGTGCCGCCTTCGCCCTCGCGTGCGACTTCCGGGTGATGTCGGCCGACGCCGGGCTGAACATGGCCTTCTCGGCCGTCGGGCTGGCGGCCGACTCGGGCTCGTCATGGACGCTCCAGCGGCTCGTCGGGATGGCCAAGGCCAAGGAGCTGCTGCTGCAGCCCTCGACGATCCCGGCCGCGCAAGCACTCGAGCTGGGGCTGGTCACCGAGGTCGTGCCGGCGGCGGAGGTTGCCGGCCGGGCCCGCGAGCTCGCCGTACGCCTGGCAGCCGGCCCGACGGTGGCCTACGGCGCGATCCGGCGCTCACTCGCCTTCTCGGCCGGCCACGGCATCGAGGAGTCGCTGGACATGGAGCGGGCGATGATGGAGCTGACGGGCTCGACCGACGACCATCGCCGCGCCGTGGCGTCCTTCCTGGCCAAGCAGAAGCCCACGTTCGAGGGCCGGTGAGCGAGGGCGGGGCGGGGACGCCCGCAGCGCCACCCGGGCTCCTGACGATCGAGCGGCTCTACACCGCCCTGGGCCGCCACGACGGCGAGGCGATGGCCGCCTGCTACGCACCGGAGGCGACGTTCACCGACCCCGTGTTCGCCGACCTCTCCGACGGCGAGCCTGGCGACATGTGGCGGATGCTGACGTCGCGATCGGCGGACCTGCAGGTCGAGCTGCGCGAGCACGACGCCGAGGGCGACCGCGGCAGCGCCCACTGGGTCGCGGAGTACACCTTCGGACAGACCGGCCGCAGGGTCGTCAACGACGTCCAGTCGGTGTTCCGGTTCGATCCGGCGGGGATGATCGTCCGCCAGCGCGACGAGTTCGACCTGTGGCTCTGGACCCGGCAGGCGCTCGGCCTGCCGGGGCTGCTGCTGGGCTGGACGCCGGTGCTGCAGCACTCGGTGCGCGACCGGGCCCGCGGCGGCCTGGCCGCCTTCCGCGACCGCTGACCGCCCGGCTCCCCCCGCCCGAGTTGATCACGGAAGCGTGATCAACTGGGGTGAACAGTGGCTTGCACGCCGCTGTCAGGCCGAGGACGCCGCGGTAGGGCTGGCGGCGAGGGTCGCCGCGGTTGGGCTGGCGTTCGGGGCGGCGCCGATCAGCGGGACGAGCACCCGGCGAGGTGGTCGTTCACCATTCCGGTGGCCTGCATGAGGGCGTACGCCGTGGTCGGCCCGACGAAGCGGAACCCGAGCTTCTTCACCGCCTTCGCCATCGCGGTCGACTCCGGCGTGACGGCCGGCACGTCGGCCAGCCGTCGCGGGGCCGGCCCGGCGGGGACGGGGGCGAACGACCACAGCAACTCGTCCAGCTCGCCGTCGAGAGCCACCGTGGCTCGCGCGTTGGCGACCGTTGCCAGCACCTTCGCGCGATTGCGCACGATGCCGGCGTCGGCCATCAGCCGCTCCACGTCGCCGTCGCCGAAGGCGGCGACGGCCTCCGGTTCGAAGCCTGCGAAGGCACTCCGGAACGCCTCCCGCTTGCGCAGGATGGTGATCCAGGACAGGCCGGACTGGAACGCCTCCAGGCTGACCCGCTCGAAGAGCCGCGCCTCACCGTGCACCGGCCGGCCCCACTCCTCGTCGTGGTAAGCCACGTACTCCGGCGTGCTCAGGCCCCAGGGGCAGCGGGCCAGACCGTCCGGCCCGACGACGAGGTCGGTGTCCGGACCAGTCACGCGCCACTCTCGACGTACCGGGCCAGCCGACGCAGCGACACCTGGACGCCGGCGCGCAGCAGCGGCCGCACCAGCCGCCAGCCGAGGCGGCCCAGGACACCGAGGGGAAGGTCGACCCACTCCGACCAGACGACACGCGACCGGTCCGGTGCCAGTGGGTCGACCTCGAAGGCGCCGGACCCCCGGACCACCTTCCCGGTGTGCCGGACCACCGCGCGGCGCGGCGGCTCCCAGACCGTGATTGTCATCGTGTCGGTGAAGCCGACCCGTCCGATGCCGGTGAACGCGGACAGCGTCGCGCCCTGGGTCCGGCCACCCTCGGCTCGGGTGAACAGCATCCAGCGGTCGTGGACGTCCCAGTCGGTGAGCACGTCCCACGTCCGCTGCGCCGGTGCGGCGACGTCCTGGGTGACGATCAGCTCGGCCACGGCCCGGTCCTCCCGGTCGGCGGCTCGCTGCCGGTCGACTGCTCGCTCCCGGAGCCGTCCTCCAGCTCGGCGATCCGGGCGACGCGGCGGTCGAGCTCGGCCAGGAGCCGGTCCAGGACCTCGTCGACCTCGTCCATCCGGTAGCCGCGCAGGGCCAACGTGAACCGCAGCCCTTCGACGTCCGGACGGCTCACCTCCCCGGGCGGCAGCGCGCCGCGCGGCGAGCGGTCCGGCTCCGCCGGCTCCAACCCGGTGCCGCGACCCGCGGCCACCACCGCGATCCCGGCGATCACCGCCAGCACGACGAGCAGCAGCACGAGGGACACACTCGAGATCGTGCCACGCTGGGTGGGTGGACGACGGACCCGGCACCTCGACGCTGCGCCTCGGCCCGCTCGAGGTCGGCCCGCGCGACCAGGTGGTCATGGCGATCGTCAACCGGACGCCGGACTCGTTCTTCGACCAGGGCGCCTACCTCGACGACGACGCTGCGATGGCGGCGGTAGACCTTGCAGTCGAGCAGGGCGCAGCCCTGGTCGACCTCGGCGGGGTGCGGGCCGGGCCGGGACACGAGGTCGGCGAGGACGAGGAGGTGCGCCGGGTCGCGCCGTTCGTCGCCGCGGTCCGACGACGGCACCCCCGGCTGGCAATCTCCGTCGACACCTGGCGCGCCGGCGTCGGCCGGGCGGCGTGCGCGGCCGGGGCCGACCTCCTCAACGACGCCTGGCAGGGGTTCGACCCCGGGCTGGCCCAGGTCGCGGCCGAGCACGGCGTCGGGCTCGTCTGCAGCCACACCGGTGGGCTCCCGCCACGCACCGACCCGCACCGCGCGGCGTACGACGACGTGGTGGCCGACGTGGTCGCCACGGTGACCGGGCTGGCCGAGCGCGCCTTGGCCGCGGGCGTACGGCGGGACGCGATCCTCGTCGACGCCGCACCCGACTTCGGCAAGAACACCTACCACTCGCTGGAGCTCACCCGGCGGCTGGACGAGCTCGTCGCGACCGGCTGGCCGGTGCTTGTCGCCGTGTCGAACAAGAAGTTCCTCGGCGAGGTGCTCGACGTCGACAAGGACGGCCGGCTGGAGGCGACGCTGGCCGCGACAGCGGTGAGCGCCTGGCACGGCGGCAGGGTCTTCCGCGCGCACCAGGTGGGGGCGACCCGCAGGGTGCTGGACACGGTGGGCGCCATCCGCGGGACACGGCCGCCGGCCGTGTCCCGCCGCGCCCTCGCCTGATCTCCCGCTCCTTCCGGCCCCCGGCGGAGCGGGGGGCTCGGGCGGGGTCAGAGCTCGGCTTCCAGGATCTCGTCGGGCGCAGCTGTCGTGGTGGGTGGCGCACCCTCGGCGAGCCGGGCCTCGACGGCGTCGAACGCGTCGACCACCGAGGTGGCCCAGGTGACCGCGTCCCGCGCGCCGTCCCGGACGAAGCCGCGCTCCACCAGCAGGTCCACCTGGGCCCGCAACGGGTCGTAGAGGCCGTCGGGGTCGAGGACGACCACCGGCTTGGCATGCATCGCGAGCGTCCGCGACACCCAGATCTCCAGCAGCTCCTCGAGGGTGCCCAGCCCGCCGGGGAGGGTGAGGAACGCATCCGACCGGGCGTCCATCAGACCCTTGCGGGACCGCATGTCGTCAGTGACGAGCAGGTCGTCGGCGTCGTGGTCAGCGACCTCGAGGTCGAGCAGGACCTGAGGGATCACGCCGACGGTTCGCGCCCCGCCCGCCCGAGCGGCCCCCGCCACCGCGCCCATGCACGAGACGCTGCCGCCGCCGGTGACGAGGGAGTGACCGCGCCGGGCCAGCTCGGTGCCCACGGCGGCCGCGAGCTCCACGTACGCATGGTCGATCCGGGTGCTGGAGGAGCAGAACACGCAGACAGCGGCCACTACTCGCTGCCCACGCGGGCGGCCTCGCCGTCCGGCGCGGGCGCGACGCCGAGCGTCTCGTCGGCGAGCGTGACCAGCCGCACCGCCTCGGCCGGGTCGTCGGTGACCCGGAACAGCGCCAGGTCGCGCTCGTTGATCTTGCCACCGGCCAGGACCGTGGACCTCAGCCAGTCGACCAGGCCGTCCCAGTAGGCGTGGCCGAGCAGCACGACCGGGAACGAGGTGACCTTGCGGGTCTGGACCAGGCAGAGCGCCTCGAAGAGCTCGTCGAACGTCCCGAAGCCGCCGGGCAGGACGATGAAGCCTTGGGCGTACTTGACGAACATGGTCTTGCGGGCGAAGAAGTAGCGGAAGTCGACGCCGATGTCGACCCACTCGTTCATGCCCTGCTCGAAGGGCAGCTCGATGCCCAGGCCGACCGAGACCCCACCGGCCTCGCACGCACCGCGGTTGGCGGCCTCCATCGCGCCGGGGCCGCCACCGGTGATGACCGCGTAGCCGGCCTCGGCGAGCAGCCCCCCGACGGCCCGGCCGAGGGCGTACTCGGGGTCGTCCTCGTTCACCCGGGCCGAGCCGAACACGCTCACCGCGCGGCCCAGCTCGGCCAGGGCGCCGAACCCCTCGACGAACTCGGACTGGATCCGCAGCACCCGCCACGGGTCGGCGTGCACCCAGTCGGTGGGTCCCCGCGTGTCCAGCAGGTGCGCGTCGGTGGTCTCGCCCTCGACCTGCTTGCGACGCAGGGTGACCGGGCCCTTGTGCTTCTCCCGCGGGCGGGCGGGCAACGGGTCGCCCGGGGCGTCGACGGGCTCGCTGGACTCCGGGGTCATGCCTGGCAGGTTATCCGCGGTCCGGGCCGTCACACCGCACGCCGGGCGCTCAGGTGGGGTCCGCGAGCCGGTCGCTGATCTCCCGCAGCTGGTCGACCTGGGCGGGGTCGAGCCGGTCGAAGACGGCGGCGCGGACCGCAGCGACGTGCCCCGACGCGGCCGCGACCACCGAGTCCCAGCCGGCGTCGGTGAGCACCGCCAGAGCCCCGCGCCGGTCGGTGGGGTGCCGCTCGCGGCGTACCCACCCCTTCTCCTCGAGCCGCGCCACCGCGTGCGAGAGCCGGCTCGCCGACGAGGTCGTCCGCTGGGCCAGCTCACTCATCCGCAGGGTCCGGCCCGGGGCCTCGGAGAGCATCGCGAGCACCTGGTAGTAGCCGTGCGGCATGCCGGAGTCCCGCTGCAGCTGGCGGTCCAGCGCCTCGTCGACCGCGGTCACCGCGCGCAGGAAGGCCCGCCAGGCGCGTTGCTCCTCGGCGTCGAGCCAGCGCGGGGCATCGGGGTCGGTCATGCTGACAGAGGATAGCCGGAATACTTGAAGTCTCAATTTCTTTCGGCTAGTATCATCCTTGAGAGTTCAACCAGTTAGCCCGAGGAGCCCGCCATGCCCGTCCGCCGCCTGAACCACGCCGTCCTCTTCGTCCGCGACGTCCGGGCCAGCGTCGCCTTCTACTCCGAGGTGCTCGGCTTCGCCCCGATCGAGGGCATGGACGGGCTCACCGGCGCCGCATTCCTGCGTGCCCCGTCGTCGACAAACGACCACGACCTGGGGCTGTTCGAGATCGGCTCGGCCGCGGCACCCTCCGGCGCCGGCCGCAGCACCGTCGGCCTCTACCACCTGGCCTGGGAGGTCGAGACCCTGGCCGACCTGGCCGAGATCGCCGACCGGCTGCAGGCTCGCGGAGCGCTGGTCGGCGCCACCGACCACGCCACCACCAAGGCGCTCTACGCCAAGGACCCGGACGGGCTCGAGCTCGAGGTGAGCTGGCTGGTGCCGGCGGACCGGCTCACCCCGGAGATCCTCGGGCGCCGCGCCTCGCTGGTGCCGCTGGACCTGCAGCAGGAGATCGACACCTTCGGCGCCGACACGCTCGGCGGCCTCGGCGTCTCGGTGCCCGCCCCCGCCTGACGTCGTCCCCGCGCCCGTAGGCCACTCCCCCAAGCAAGATCCTTTGTGCGCCGACACACCGACACGCCCGGCGTGTCGGTGTGTCGGCGCACATTCGGGATGCACGTGCGGGGCCGAGCGCGCCGCGTGGGTCGGCCGGCTCAACCTTCGGTCGGCTCACGCGTCTTCCTCGTGTGCAGCGAGCCGGGGTGCCAGCGACGACGGGCGGCCACCAGGATGTCGGCGTGGGGGACGAGCCGGCTGACCCGAGCCGTGACCTCGGCGACGGCGGGGACGCTGCCGCCGACTACCGGGACCTGTTCTTCGGCCACTTCGCCGCCATGACCCGGCTGGCGACGATGCTCGGCGCCGACGACCCGGAGGACGTCGCCCAGGAGGCGTTCGTCCGCCTGCACCGCCGTACCCGCACGCTGCGCGACCCGCACGCGGCGGTCGGCTACCTGCGGGCCACCGTCGTCAACCTCACCCGGTCCCGGCTGCGCCACCTTGCCGTCGTACGCCGGCACGCCACCCGCGACGCGACGACGACCGGGCTGGTGGCGAGCGCCGAGCACGACGTCCTGACCCGCGAGACCCACCACGAGCTCGTGGCCGCCGTGCAGCGGCTGACGCCCCGGCACCGGGAGGCGTTGGTGCTGCGCTACTGGCTGGACCTCACCGAGGCCGAGATGGCCGAGGCGATGGGTGTCAGCCGGGGCACCGTCAAGTCGCACGTGTCGCGCGGGCTGGACGCCCTCGCCGCCCAGCTGGAGGCCCGCCGATGAACGACACCGACACCCGGCACGCCGACCTCGAGCAGCGGCTGCGCGCCGCGGCCGGAGCCGTGCCGGCCCGGCCGGTGCCGGACGACGCCTGGGTCCAGCTGCAGTCCCGGCTCGCGACCCGCGACGGACAGCACGGCCGGAGGTTCCTCGCCGCGGCCGCTGTCGTGGCGCTGCTGCTCGGGCTGGTCGGCGCCGCCGCCCTGCTCGACGACGGTCGCCACAGCGCCGGGCCGGCCGGTGGCAGCAGCGACGAGGACGCGTGGGCGACGGAGAACATCCTCGGCGAGCCGGTCGTCGCCGAGACCCTGACCATGGGCGGCCAGCGGGTCCGGCACCAGCTGGTCCTCACCGACACCGACGGCAAGGGTCCGAGCCTCTGCGACCGTTTCGTGTCCGGCTCGGGCAGCGCGGGCGGCTGCAGCTCCCGCGACGCCCGCGCCGACGACCCGGCAGTGGCCTTCGACTGGCTCTCCGGCACGACCGGCAGTGGGGACATCCACGGCGTGCTCGGTGCGGTCGACGACCGGGTGCAGAAGGTCCAGGTCTGGATGAGCAACGGCGACGAGACGCTCGTTACGCTGCACCCGACCGGTTGGGAGGGCACGCGGTCCTTCGCTCTCACCGTGCCGGACACCGGGCCTGCGCCGCAGCGCCTGGTCGCCTACTCCGACGCCAAGGGCACCGTGCTCCAGGCCGTCGATCTCGCCGACCAGTTCGGCAACGAGTGGCTGGGGGCTCCCGCGGACTGCGCCGGTACCAGCGCGGCGCTTCCGCTCCCCGGTGTCCCCGCGACGGTGGCCGCGTCCCCCCGCGACGCGAACGTCGTCGAGGAGGGCACGGGGACCGGGCGCACCGTGTGCCAGCCCCTGACCAACAGCATCCAGGGCGTCCGGCTCGGGACCACCGGCGTCGTTGCCCTCGTCGCCCCCGAGGTGGCTAGGGTCCAGCTGCGCCACGGCCCGAGCCGGTTCAACGGCCCCTCTGACCTGGTCGTCGGGACCACGATCTGGCGAGCCGTCGTGCTCACCGGTTCCGGGCCGCTCTCCCCCGACGACCTGCTCGTCGCGATCGACTCGCAGGGGACGGAGCTGGCCACCATCCGGGTCAGTGAGCTCCCGTGAGCCACGCGAGCAGCTTCTGCTCGCACTCCAGGATCGGTGCGATGTCGCAGTACTCCTCGCGCTGGTGCGCGACCATCGGGTCGCCCGGCCCGTAGTTGACTGCGGGTACGCCGAGAGCCGAGAACCGCGCCACGTCGGTCCAGCCGAACTTCGGCAGCGGCTCGCCGCCGACCATCGCGACGAACGCCGCTGCCGCCGGGTGCGACAGCCCGGGCAGCGCTCCCGGCGCCGAGTCGGTGATGCGCACGTCGAAACCGTCCAGCACCCGGCATACGAGGTCGGCCGCCTCGGCCTCGGATCGCGACGGCGCGAACCGGTAGTTCACCTCGACCACGCACTCGTCCGGGATGACGTTGCCGGCCACTCCACCGTGGACGCCGACAGCGTTGAGGCCTTCGCGGTAGACCAGACCGTCGATCTCCACCTGCTCCGCGTCGTACGCCGCGAGCCGCTGGAGCACCGCACCGGCCTTGTGGACGGCGTTGTCCCCCATCCACGAGCGCGCCGAGTGGGACCGGTGGCCGGTGAGGACGACGTCGGCGCGCAGGGTGCCCTGGCAGCCACCCTCGACGGCGGCGTTGGTCGGCTCCATGAGGACGGCGAAGTCGGCGGCCAGCCAGTCCGGGTGGTGGCGGGCGACCCGACCGAGGCCGTTCTTGTCGGCCTCGACCTCCTCGTTGTCGTAGAAGACGTAGGTGACGTCCCGGTTCGGCTCGGTGAGCTGCGCGGCAAGCCTCAGCTGCACGGCCACGCCGCTCTTCATGTCGGTGGTCCCGCAGCCGTGGATCCGGCCGTCCTCGACCCGGCACGGCAGGTTGTCCCCGAGGGGCACGGTGTCGAGGTGTCCGGCCAGCAGGACCCGCTCCGCCCGGCCGAGAGCGGTGCGGGCCACCACGGCATCACCGTCGCGGTCCACGGTGAGGTGCGGCAGCTCCCGCAGCACCAGCTCGACGGCCTCGGCCAGCCGTCGTTCGTCGCCACTGACCGACTCGATGTCGCAGAGGACGACGGTCAGCGCGGCGGCGTCCATCGACAGGTCCAGGCGCGTCATGCCTGGACCCTAGTGGGACCGGAAGGCGCAGAACTCGTTGCCTTCGGGGTCGGCGAGCACGTGCCAGTCGATGTCCTCGTCCGGCCCGCGCAGCACGGTCGCTCCCCGGGCGACGAGAGCGTCGACGTCGTCGCACACCACGTCCCAGTGCCAGCGGTTCTTGACGGTCTTCGAGTCCGGGCAGGGTACGAACTTCCACACGTCGAACGGCAGCCCCGGCACGTCCCGCAGCCACCGGCGTACCCCGTCCGGGCCGGGCGAGAGCTGCGCGTCCAGGACCTCGGCCCACCACGCCGCGAGTCCGCCGGCGTCAGTCGCGTCGACGTCCAACCCGCTCGACCAGTCGCGCGGCGCCGGCGTGAAGACACAGAGCTCGTTGCCCTCGGGGTCGGCGAGCACGTGCCAGTCCCAGCCGGGCGCCGGCGCGTGCAGCACGGTGGCCCCGGCCGCGAGCAGCGGCTGCACCGAGTCCAGCACCAGGTCGGGATGCACGCGGTTCTTGACCGTCTTGGGCTCCGGCACGCGGTTGAGCCAGGTGGTGCGCTCCACCGGCTCGCCGGCCAGCCGGGTGACTCCGGCGCGGGTATGGGGATGCGCCTCCAGCCCGAGCAGCGGCCCCCAGAACGCCGCGACCACCGTGGGCTCGGCGACGTCGACGCAGAGGTCCTTCCATCGAGCGAGTGCCATGCGTGGGCACGCTACCGGGCTCTGGCAGGCTGGCGGCATGAGCGACGGCGGACGGCGGATGGCCTACGGCATGGGCCTGTTCACCATGCACATGGCGACGGGCGACATCCTCGACGTGTGGTTCCCCGAGCCGATGCTGGGGCTGCCCCCCGACGAAGGAGGCGGTCCGGCCGGGATCGACGGCCTGCGTGCCGACGAGGTCGACGAGGCCCGGGGCACGACGAGACAGATCGCCCAGGTGGCCGTCGACCTCGACGCGGAGCCCGAGGACACCATGGACGTGTGGCTGCGGCTGCACCTGCTCTCGCACCGCCTGGTGCCCCCGCACGGGCTGGACATGACCGGAGTCTTCGGCAAGCTGACCAACGTCGTGTGGACGAACTTCGGACCCTGCGCGGTCGAGGGCTTCGAGCAGACCCGGCTGCAGCTCATGCGTCGCGGGCCGGTCCAGGTGCTCGGTGTCGACAAGTTCCCGCGGATGGTCGACTACGTGCTGCCCAGCGGCGTCCGCATCGCCGATGCGGACCGGGTGCGGCTCGGCGCGCACCTCGCGAGCGGCACGACAGTCATGCACGAGGGCTTCGTCAACTACAACGCCGGCACCTTGGGCACCTCGATGGTGGAGGGCCGCATCTCCGCCGGCGTCGTGGTCGGCGACGGCTCTGACATCGGTGGCGGTTCCTCGATCATGGGGACGCTGTCCGGCGGCGGCACCGAGGTCATCAGCGTCGGCGAGCGGTGCCTGATCGGGGCGAACGCCGGCATCGGCATCTCTCTCGGCGACGACTGCGTGGTCGAGGCCGGCTGCTACGTCACCGCGGGCACGAAGGTCACCCTTCAGGACGGCAGCGTCGTGAAGGCCAGGGACCTCTCCGGGCGCGACAACCTGCTCCTCTGGCGCAACAGCGTCACCGGCCGGATCGAAGTGGTGGCCAGGGCCGGCAGCTGGGGCAGCCTCAACGCAGCCCTGCACGCGAACGACTGACGCCGCGGTTCGAGGTGGCGGCATCCGGCGCAAGGCTCACGCGTCGCGGTCGGCTGGCCGTCACCCTCGCCCTCTTCAGCCTCCTCCTCGCGGGCGTCGGTTGGCTGGTCGTCACGCGCACTGCGTTCGGCCCGCTGCTCGGCCTCGGCGACGGGCCGCCGTGCTCCCTCGACACCGGCGCGGAAGAGCTGTCATGGACCAGCGCGGAGGCGATGACCGCCACCACGGTCGCCGGAGTCGGGACGCGGATCGGCGCCACCGAGAACGGCATCGCCGCCGCAGTGGCGGGGGCGCTCGCGGCCGGCGCCGAGGCGCCGATCTCGCCCCAGGCCGCCCGCACGGTCTACCGGCTGCTGCCCGACGTGGCGCAGTCGGACCGCGCCTCGCGCGCGGTGGCCAGGGCCCTGCTCGGCGGCCAGGGGTCGGCGCTCACGTGCGTCTCTCCCCTCGGCGGTCCTGACCTCGCGGCCCAGGAGACCGGGAGCCTCGGGCTCACCCCGCGGGCAGACGCCGTGCGGCTGGCGATGCGCTCCGTGTTCGGCAAGCAGGTGCTCGGCGGCTTCGAGGCCGGCGGCGTCGGCACCGGGCACGTCGAGGGCTCGGCGCACTACGAGGGCCGTGCCGTCGACGTCTTCTTCCGCCCGGTCTCGGTCGGGAGCACCGCAGCGGGCTGGCAGACCGCGATGTGGCTGGTCGCGCACGCCGAGCCGCTCAGGGTCGCGACAGTCATCTTCGACCGCGAGATCTGGAGCAGCAGGCGTTCGGTCCAGGGCTGGCGAACCTACGTGTATCCCGGTGGCGACACCGACAACCCGGTCCTGCTGCACGAGGACCACGTGCACGTGGACGTCCTTCGCGGCACCTGACCGGAGGCAACGATCCGGACACGGGGCCTGGCCAGCGGCCAGGTCGTGGGTGAGGCTCGACCCGTGGGGCGGGGACGAGCGGCTGCGACCGGGCTGGCTCTCGCCGTCGGCGTGAGCGGGTTGGTGGGCTGCACGTCCTCGGCGGCCGAGCCGCACGCTGCCGGGACTGCGCCCGACGCGCGGCCCGCACCAGCCGCCTCCCCCGTGGTCGTCAAGGACTGCTGGGTGCCGACGAGCACCGGCAACGTCTCCCTCCTGGGCGACGAGGCGAAGGCCCTGACCGCCCGGGCGGCCGAGCTCGGCCGTGCACCCCGACGCGACGGCGGGCAGGTCGCGGCCCGGCTGGTGGCCGCCGTGCTCGCGACGGCAGCAGGGGCCGACCGCGCCGCGGCCACCGAGGTCGCTGCCGGGCTGGCCGGCGTCCGGCGGTCGTCCCGGCTCGTGTGCTCGTGGCCGCGCGGCCCCGTCGAGCCGCAGGAGCCGGGACGGTCCGGCCTCGTCCCGCGCGCCCGCCAGCTGCGCGCCGAGTGGACGACGGCCTTCGGGCCGCTGGTCGCCGGCGGCTTCGCCAGGGGCGGCGTGAGCGGCGGGCACGTTGACGGCTCCGCGCACTACGAGGGCCGGGCCGTCGACGTCTTCTTCCGGCCGCTCGGGGATGCCGAACAGCACCGTCGCGGCTGGGTGTTCGCGCAGTGGCTGGTGGCGCACGCAGCCGACCACCACGTGCTCTCGGTCATCTACGACGACAGGATCTGGACGTCGTGGGCGGCCGGCTCAGGGTGGCGCGACTACGTGCATCCTGGCGCGACGTTCGCGAACCGCGGCAACGCGATCCTTCGGCACAGGGACCACGTGCACGTCGCCGTCGAGAGCGGCCGCCCGTTCACCGGCTGACGCACAGCGACGCATCCCTTCCCCTCCGGGCGAGGCGGTGCCACCGTCGAGACATGGCGGACCTGAGAGGGATCCAGCAGGAGCGAGTGGACGCCCTGGCGCGCACCGAGAATGCGCGGTTTCTGGCCGAGCGCCCGCAATCCACGCTTCTGACCAGAAGGGCCCGGCACACCATGCCTCGCGGCGTCCCCATGTCGTGGATGGACGACCTGTACGACCACGAGACGGTCTGGGTGTCCGAAGGGCGCGGCGCGTACTTCACCGACGTCGACGGACACGTGTACCTCGACATGTACGTCGCGGACCTGAGTGCGTTCTGCGGTCACGCGCCCCACGCGGTGGTGACGGCTGTGGCGCGGCGGATGGCAATGGGCAACCAGTTCCTCCTGCCGCACGAGGATGCGGTTGTCGTCGCCGAGCACCTCGCCGACAGGTACGCGATGCCGCAGTGGCAGTTCACGGCCACGGCTACGCAGGCGAACACCGAGGTGATCCGGATCGCCCGCGAGCTCACAGGTCGTGACGGCGTGCTGGTGTTCGACGGGAAGTACCACGGCCACCTCGACCCCACGCTGGTTGTTGCTGACGATGACGACGTCGTCGCCGAGTACAAGGGACTGCCGGCTGACATCGCAACCACGACGAGGGTCGTCCCCTTCAACGACGTCGGGGCGCTGGCCGAGGCCCTGGCCGACCACGACGTGGCGGTGGTGCTCACCGAGCCGGCCATGACGAACGCCGGCTTCCTCCTGCCGGAACCAGGGTTCCACGAGGCGCTCCGCCGCCTGACCCGCGAGCACGGAGCACTTCTCGCGATAGACGAGACGCACTCGCTGGTCTGCAGCTATGCAGGGCTCGCCCGCAAGTGGGGTCTCGACCCCGACATGCTCACCATCGGCAAGGCCATAGCTGCGGGCGTCCCCCTCGCCGCCTACGGCATGACCGACGTTGTCGCTGGCGTCCTGCGGCCACCGGACGAGCCGTACAACACGTCCGGCGCCGCCACAGGAGAGGTGGCCACCGGCGGGACCCTGTTCGCGAACGCGATGTCGATGGCCGCCGGACGCGCCGCCCTCACCCAGGTGCTGACCCCGAGCGCGTTCGCCGACACCGAAGCGTTGGGCGTCGCGATGGCAGACGGCCTACGCGAGCTGTTCGCCCGGGCAGGACTGCACTGGAGCGTCGTCCAGCAGGGCGCCCACGCCGCCTACTTCTTCGTGCCGGATCCCCCCACGAACGGCGCAGAGTCCCGGCAGGCCGACGACCCTGAGCTGCGTGCCATGATGCGGGTGTACCTGGCCAACCGGGGCATCTGGGAGTCCGGCTGGTGGCTGGGGCCGACAGTCTCCGTAGCCCACAGCAGAGCTGACGTCGAGCGCTACCTGGCCGCGATGAGCGAGCTTGTCGCTGACGTCACGACGGACTAGCGGATCGGTGGCGTGATCCGGTTGCTCCGGACCGAGCCGGTCAGCGGCATCGGGAGCCGACGTGGCGCAGGCCGTTGAGGTCGGCCGCTCCCCAGACCGCGGCAGGCCGCGGTGAGCCCGGCGCCATGATCTGCCGCTGGTCCGGCGAATGGTCCAGACCGACGACATGGCCCAGCTCGTGCATGAGCACCAGCCCGTGCGGTGTTCCGGAGCCGAACCCGGGATCGGCGCCCTTGGCGTACGCAGAGCTCATGAGCACGTACCCGGACAGCAGCCGCGACCCGCTGCGCGACGTGCCGCCGACCCCGGCGATCGGGCCGTAGAGCAGTCCGCCGCTGCGCGCCGGCGGCGCCCACGCGACGACGATCCGGTTCAGTCCCGGCCCGCCGTACCCGCCGCGCGGGGTGACCGAGGTGCGGCCGCGGTAGCCGAACCGGATGCCGGTGGCCCGGGTGACCCTGCGCATCGCCTCGCGCAGATCGGCCATCCCGGTGGCGGGCATCCGGCGAGGGTTCACCTGGTAGCGGATCCGGCAGGTGCCCCAGCGGGCCGGCGCCTTCTTGGAGCCGGCGATCGGCCGCCAGGCGGTGCGCCTTCCGGTGCCGGTGACCGTCACCCGGGCGGCGGCCTGCCCCGAGCCGGCCACAAGGCCTCCCTCGGCCGGGTGCGTCGCCCGTACGGTCCAGGTGCCGACCCTGGAGCGGGCGCCCAGTGGCAGCGAGAAGGTGCCGTCGGCGGCGACCGGCGCGGTCCCGAGCGGCTGCCAGGGGCCGGTGCCGAACCGCTGCTCGACGGCGAGCGGCGCGGTCGAGCCGGCCGGCGCGATGCGGCCCTGCAGGGTGATCCGCCCACCGGGCGGGACGGCCACCGGCGAGAGCAGCGTCGGCGCGAAGAACGAGGTCTGCTCGAACGGCTGCACGGAGAACGCGACGTCCACCACGACCGCGGCCGAGCCGGCCTCGTCGGCGACCGACCTGGCGACGTACGTCGATCTCCCGGCCGGCTGGTAGGCGGTCAGGCCGGCGCGGCCGGCGCCGTCGGTGGCGCCGTAGTCGACGAACTCCTCCGCCCCGGCCGGGCCGATCCGGTAGAGCTCCACCCCCACCCCGGCCGCCGGTGCGGCGTCCGCCGTGACCAGGACGACGAACTCGGCGTCGTCGCCGTAGCTGACGACCGGCGACGAGGCTGTCAGCAGCACGGTCAATGCCCCAGTCGCCGCCGACGCCGCTGGCACGGCCACGAGGGTCGCGACGAGAGCAACAAGGCCGAGGACAGCGGAGCGGGCGCTGCGAGACGTCACAAGACCCCCGGATCGGCACGGCCCGGCGGACACCGGTTGCACGGATGGTAGGTCCCGCGACGATGCCGCACGGGTGAAGCGGCCAAGAACTACCCGGACGGTGGGAGGCCCGCTGCCGAGAGCCGTCGCGCGGCAGCTGCGACCCGCTCGTCGCCGGCAGTCAGCGCGACCCGCACGTGCCCGGATCCTGCCGGCCCGTAGAAGGCGCCCGGGGCCACGAGGATCCCGAGACCGGCCAGGCGGGCCACCGACTCCCAGCAGTCCTCGCCGCGGGTGACCCACAGGTACAGCCCGGCCTCCGAGTCGTCGACCCGCCACCCGGCATCCTCGAGCGCCGCGCGGAGCACCAGCCGCCGAGCCGCGTAGCGCGCGTGCTGGTCGCGGACGTGGCCGTCGTCGCCGAGGGCGGCGACCATGGCGGCCTGCACCGGAGCCGGGACGATCATGCCCGCGTGCCGGCGCACCTCCACCAGCTCCCGCACCAGCGCCGGGTCGCCCGCGACGAACGCGGCGCGGTAGCCCGCCAGGTTGGACCGCTTGGACAGCGACTGGACCGCGAGCAGCCCGGCGTGGCTGCCGCCGCAGACCCGCGGGTCGAGGACGGACGGCGTCCCCGTGTCCTGCCACTCGCCCCAGCCGAGCTCGGCGTAGCACTCGTCGGACGCGACGACAGCGCCACGCTCACGGGCCCAGTCGACGACCTTGCGCAGGTGCTCGACGGGCAGGACCCGCCCGGTCGGGTTGGCCGGGCTGTTCACCCAGACCAACCGGACCCGCTGCGGCCCCAGGGACGTCAGGCCGTCGGCGGCCACCGGGGTGGCACCGGCGAGACGGGCGCCGATGTCGTACGTCGGGTAGGCGACCTCCGGGTGCACGACGACGTCACCGGGACCGAGGCCGAGCAGGGTCGGCAGCCAGGCCACCAGTTCCTTGGACCCGACCGTCGGCATGACCGCGGCGGGATCCACGGCAGGCACGCCACGCCGGGCGTACCAGGCCACCACCGCGTCCCGCACCGCCGGGGTGCCGTGGGTCTGCGGGTAGCCCGGGGCGTCGGACGCCGCCTCGAGGGCAGCACGCACGACGCTCGGGGTGGCATCGACCGGTGTCCCGACGGACAGGTCGACCATGCCGCCCGGGTGGGCTCGCGCCCTCTCGGCGTAGGGCGCGAGCAGGTCCCAGGGGAACTCCGGCAACCGGCCGGAGACCGGGCCGGGACCAGGTGCTCCGGACGTGGTCAGTGGGCCGCGTCGGTGCTCTGCGGCGGCAGGGCCTGGATGAGGGGGTGGTCCTTGTCGATCTTGCCGAGCTTGGCGGCGCCACCTGGCGAGCCGAGGTCGTCGAAGAACTCGACGTTCGCCTTGTAGTAGTCCTTCCACTGCTCCGGGGTGTCGTCCTCGTAGAAGATCGCCTCGACCGGGCAGACCGGCTCGCAGGCGCCGCAGTCGACGCACTCGTCCGGGTGGATGTACAGCATCCGGTTGCCCTCGTAGATGCAGTCCACGGGGCACTCCTCGATGCACGCCTTGTCGAGCAGGTCGACGCACGGCTGCGCGATGACGTAGGTCACGTTCGGGTCCCTCCCGGGCTCTGGGTCGTACCAGTAGGCGGGCGATGTTCCGGCGCTCGCCCCGTGCCCGCCTAGTATCGCGCTCCCTGCGAACACTAGACGCCGGAGGGGTGTCAGACGTGCTCACAACCCACGACGTGGGGCGGCGCGTGTCCGTCCGCCGCAGGGTCGAGGGCGGCCTCACCGACGTGCTGGGCCACCTGCTCGACGTCACCGACGAGCACCTCGAGGTCCTGACGCACGGGGTGGTGACGTCGCTCCCGGTGTCCGCCGTCACCGCGGCCAAGGTGGTGCCGCCCGCCACCCCGCGACGCGGCTGGGAGGTGCCGTACGTCTCCCCCGAACGGCTGCAGCGCATCTGCTGGGCCGGCTGGCCGGCGCGCGAGCACGAGAGGCTCGGCGACTGGGTCCTGCGGGCCCACGGCGGCATCAGCGGCCGGGCGAACTCGGCGATGGCGGTCGGCGACCCAGGCGTCCCGGTCGAGGAGGCGCTGGAGCGGACCGCCCGGTGGTACGGCGAGCGTGGGCTGCCCCCGCTGCTGCAGCTGCCGCTCGCCGACCCCGCCAACTCCGAGATGGCGGCCGCAGGCTGGCCCCGGCAGCACGTCACCGTGGTCCAGGTCGCCCCCGTCGCGGCCGTCCTCGACCGTATCGGGTCGCACACCCTGCGTTCCGTGGTCGAGCCCGGGCCCTCGGACGACTGGCGCGCGCTGATGCACGACCTGGACCGTGACGACCCCGAGGCCCACCTCGAGATCCTCACCGGACCGTCACGTGTCGCCTTCGCGACCCTGTACCGCGACGACCGCCCGGTCGGGATCGGACGGGTGTCGCTCGACGGCGAGTGGGCCGGGGTCACGTCGGTCGACGTGGCGCCGGACGCCCGGCGCCAGCGGGTGGGGTCGGCGGTGATGGCTGCGCTGCTGGGCTGGGCCCGGCGGGAAGGCGCGTCGGCGACGTATCTGCAGGTCCGGGCCGCGAACCCGGCCGCGCTGCGGCTGTACGACGCTCTCGGCTACGTGACCCACCATCCGTACGGTTACCGTGGACCGTCGGTGCGGACCATCCGGTCATGACGTCGTAGCCGGATCTCGATTTCGGCCGTGGAGGGAGCGCGTCGATGCCAGGCATTGCGGTGACCGAGCGGCTCGGGGTGGCGCTGGAAGCCTTCCGGGGCAAGATCTGGCCGCTGCCCACGCTGGGGCTCCTGCTGGCGGTGGGCCTGGGGGTCGCCCTGCCGGAGCTGGACGCGCGCGTGGACGATGACCTGCCGGCCGAGATGTCCCGGTACCTGTTCTCCGGCGGCCCCGATGCGGCCCGGTCGATCCTCAGTGCCATCGCCGGGTCGCTGGTGACCCTGACGTCGCTCACCTTCAGCCTGACGGTCGTCACGTTGCAGCTGGCGAGCAGCCAGTTCTCCCCACGCCTGCTGCGGACCTTCAGCTCGGACCGCTTCGTGCACGTCACCCTCGCCCTTTTCGTGTCGACGTTCGTCTACTCGCTCACCGTGCTGCGGACCGTGCGCACGCAGGTCAACGCCTCGCCCGGGTTCGTCCCGCAGGTCTCGGTCACCGTCGCCATGCTGCTGGCCCTGGCGAGCGTGCTGGGCCTGGTGCTGTTCCTCTCCCACCTGGCGGGCGAGATCCGGGTCGAGACGATGCTGCGTCGGGTACACCGCCAGGCGGAGGACACGGCTGAGCGGACCCTGGACGAGCGCGACGGTGTCGGGACCGAAGTGGTGCTGCCGGAGCCGCCGTCGGGTGCTGTTCCGATCGTCGCCCCTTCGTCGGGTTTCCTCACTGCGGTCGACAGCGCACGGCTGCTGCGCCTGGCGGTCGACACCGGCAGCGTGCTGCTGCTCGAGCGGCCCCCGGGCAGCTCGGTCGTCGCGGGCACTCCGATCGGGTGGCGCTGGCCGTCGGAGACCGACCCGACCGGCGGGGCCGGCGAGGGCAGGCACGGTGGGGACGGCGAGAGCGTCTCGGCCCGGCTCGGCGAGGCGCTGACGATCGCCCACGAGCCGACCGCCTCCCAGGACGTCAGCTTCGGCCTCAAGCAGATCACCGACGTCGCGTCGAAGGCGCTGTCTCCCGGCATCAACGACCCACGTACCGCGGTGCGCGCCCTCGGGCACAGCTCGGCACTGCTGTGCGGCTTCAGCCGCCTGTCGCTCGGCCCCGACGTGCTCACGGACGAGCAGGGCGCGGCGCGGGTGTTCCGGTTCCGGCAGGACTTCGCCGACCTGCTCGACCTCTCGGTGTCAGCACCGAGGCGCTACGGCGCCGCCGACCCGGACGTGCTGGCTCGCCTGTACGCACTGCTCGCCGAGGTCGCGTGGACCATCAGCCTCCCGCGTCACAACGAAGCCGTGGAGCGCCAACGTCGCCGACTCGACACCACTGCGGAGCAGCAGGACTTCGACGACGTGGAGCGGGGCCGGCTGACCGAGCTGTCCCAGCAGGTCACGGCGGCGATCGACGGCCGGCACGACAGCCCGGCGACCCCCGTGGTCTCGTGACCCGAGGGGTGGGGTCAGGCACCGCGGCCGCAGCGCACCTCGTTCTCCGGCGCGTAGGTGGTGCGGAAGTCCTCCGACCGCACCTGCTCGCCGCGCCGGTAGAAGAGCCGGGTGACGACAACCTTGAAGCCGGGGACGCCCGAGGTGGCGACGCAGCTGCCCGGAGTGGTGCCGGCCGGACGCGGGTCGTCAATCACCCGGAACGGCCTGATGGCTGTGCGCGGACCCTTCACCGACTCGATCCGGTAGCGCTTGGTGCCGTAGACGCTGACCGTCACCGAGCTGTCGGTGTACGACGTCGTCACGAAGACCCCGTGCGGCGAGTCGTTGCGGAAACGCACGTCCTTGTAGCCCCACGCCACCGTCGACTCGCGGCCCTCCGGGTAGCGGCTGATGTAGAAGCTGTGCGGGTTGTGCTCGACGATCTCCAGGCCGGCGAAGTACGCCGCGTTGAACGTCGTGGTCGCGAGCTGTGACACACCGCCGCCGAAGTCGACCTCGAGCCGACCGTTGTTGATGATGAAGCCGGCGGCGAAGCCGCGCTCGGCGGTCCGCTCCCCCACCACGCCGTTGAGGCTGAACACGTCGCCCGGCAGGAGCAGGGTGTCGTCCATCAGGTCGGCGGCGCGGTGGATGTTCTGCAGCCGCGGCGCGAAGTCGGACGGGTAGAAGGTCGTGTAGCTCGCGATCTGCTCCCCGATCCCCAGCGCCCGCGCCGCCGCCGTGGTGAGCTCGGGCTCGCTCGGTTCGAGCGGGACGGCGACGGACCGGCCGGGGCCGCTGCTGGTGAGCGCCGGGAGCACGGCAGCCGCCAGGGTCGCAGGCAGGACCTCCCGGCCCGGCTCGGCCGGGACCACGACGGGGGTCCCCCGGCGGACCCGGAACGTCGCGTCCACCGCCGGTGTCTCGACGTCGGCGAGCTGGTCGGTGACCGCGGTGTGCAGCGACTCGCCGTCGACGACGGGCTGCAGCGAACCGGCGTCGTCGGCGTCGAAGGTCAGGGCGGCTGCAAGGTCACGCGGCGTCAGCACCGCCTGCGCACCCGCCACCGTCACGGTGATGTCCGCGGAGGTCGCCGGCACCGCGACCTCCGTGGCGGCCCGGCGCAACGCGGCCTCCGAGACGTCGGGCCGGTCCAGCGCGGTGGGCAGCTCCACCCTGTCGCCGGTGCGCAGGTAGTCGCCCAGGTAGCCGGCGACCAGGGCGTCGGCCGCCCGGTCGCGCCGGACCCGCAGCCCGTCCACCGGCTGCACCGGCTTGACCTTGCCGGCGGCGCCGAGCCGGATTGAACCCTCCACGAGCGGGCGGTCGACCCGCTCGGCGAGCCGGTCGACGGCCTCGCGCAGCGCCGCCCGGTCGACGGCCGGCACGGGGGTGACCTCGGCGTCAGGACGCACGGGGAGAAGGGGCAGCGGGTTCCAGCCGCGGACCGGTGCCGCCGCGACGGTGGCGGCGTAGTCGATCGACAGCCCGGCACGGCCGGGGCGCACCTCCGCGTTCTCGTCGGCCAGCCGGACCGGGACCGGGGTCCGCGCCTCATCCCTGAGGGCCCGCTCCAGGGTGGCAGCGGCCTGCGACCGGGTCAGTCCGCCGATCGGCACGCCGAGCACCGTCGTGCCAGGAACGATCCCCGGCCCGGCGGCCACGTACAGGCCGGCCCAGGCGGCCACGAGCAGGGCGGGCACGCCGATGACGACGCTCAGCAGGAGGCGCGCGGGCACGACGCGGGACAGGCGTCGACGCACAGTCAGGAGGTCCGGCCGTAGCGACCGCGGTGGTAGAGGAGAGCGTCGCTGTCGCGGTCCCCTTCTGACACGGCGAGCACGGCCCCCAGGACGATGTCGTGGTCGCCGCCGTCGTACACCGCGGCAGTGGCGCACTCGACCCACGCCAGCGCGTCGTCGAGCAGCGGGGCTCCGGTACGCCCGCGGTGGTGCGGGAAACGGTCCAGCTGACCGACCAGGGGCCGCCCCTTGGTCGCGAACCAGTCTGCCGCCGGTCGGGCCCCGGCAGCGAGGACCGAGACCGCCCAGACCCCGGACTCGACAACCGCGTCGCGGAAACGCGCCTCCTTGTCGACGCAGACAAGCACCAGCAGCGGGTCGAGCGAGACCGAGGTGAACGCGCTGGCGGTCATGGCGTGGTCGAGCGCACCGACCCTGGTGGTGCAGACGGTCACACCGGTGGCGAACTGACCGACCGCCCGCCGGAAGGCGTCCTGGTCGAGCAGGGGGTCGGGCGCAGCGTCGAGCTCAGGGCCGGGGGGCGGAGGCCCCGTCGGGGCGTCAGGGGCGGGGGCGGACATCGCAGCCGACCCTACCCGCGACAGCCCGCCTCGACCCCTGCCGCAGCCTGCTCCTGCTCCGCGGACGGCCACGCCCGCGGGGGACGGTGTCAGGCGGGAGCGTGCGCTGCCGAGCCGGCCAGCCGGGCGTTGTTGATGACCACGGCGGTGGGCTGCTCCACCAGTCGCAGCGTGTTGAGCGAGGCCTCGCCGAAGGCGTTCTTGGTGGCCGAGGACAGCGCGAGGCAGCCCACCACGCGGCCACCGGCCCGCAACGGCATCGAGAGGAACGTGGCCATCTGGCCCTCGTCGTCCTGGCCGAGCAGGTCCTGGGGGTCGGCCACCCTCGGCACCAGGTCGTGCACCATCACCGGAACGCCGGTCACCTGGGTGGCGGCATCCGCGATCGCGCCGAAGAACTCGCTGTACTGCTGCTGGGACGACTCGCGGGCCACCGTGAGGTAGGTCAGCCGGTCGTCCAGCATGCACACGGCGGCGAGGTCGTAGTCGACGATGCGGCCGAGCAGGCCGAGCACGGCGGCCACGGTCTCCTCGAAGCCGTGCACGTCCGCGGCGATCTGGGTGACCTCGGCCGCGACGGAGGCCTCGAAGAGCTTGCGGTCGAGCAGCTCGGAGACCCTGGCCATCACCTCGTCGTCGCCGAGCTCGAGCGGGTCCGGCCGCAGCGGCGGCCGTCCGCCGCGCGCCTCGTCGGCGCGGGCGATGACCTCGGCGACCGCCTCGACGAGCTCCGGAGCCTCGAAGTCCTTGGTGAGGAACCGGTCCGCGCCGGTCTGCTTGCCCCAGTAGCGGTCGGATGCCGCGTCCAGGGAGGTCAGCAGGATCACCGGGATCTCCGACGTCTGCCAGTCGTCCTTGATGAGGCGGGCGGCGACGTAGCCGGAGAGCCGCGGCATCTGGACGTCGAGGATCACGACGTCAGGCTGGCACCGGAACGCACCCTGGACCGCCTGCACGCCGTCCTCGGCCAGGACGACCGTGTGGCCGGCGCGCTCGAGGACCGTGGACACGATGCGGCGCAGCGTGGGGCTGTCGTCGGCGATGAGCACGGTCGGCATCGGGTGGCCTCGGGTTCCTGTTGTCGTGGAGGGGTACGCCGGTCAGCGCCCGAGCAGGCGACGGACCGTATCGATGAGTTCGGCCTGGTCGAACTCGCTCTTGAGCAGGTAGGCACTGGCACCTGCGTCCAGACCGGCGCGCTGGTCGGCCTCATCGCCCCGGGACGTCATGATCACCACGGGCACGTCCTCCCAGCCGCGGGTGGCGCGCAGCGTGCGGGTGAGCGTGAAACCGTCCATTCCCGGCATCTCGACGTCGGAGAGGACCAGGTCGACCGGCGCGTCACGCAGCCGGGACGCGCCGTCGAGCCCGTCCACGGCGGTGACCACGTCGTAACCCGCCCCCTCGAGGATCACCCGCTGGAGCTCGCGGACGCCGACCGAGTCCTCGACGACGAGCACTGTCGGACGGTCGTCGGGCCGCTGTCGCCGGATCGGGACCCCGGCCGCCGTCCGCCGGGGGCCGGGCGCCGCGGGCGGTGCCGTGGCGGCGCCGGCCGCGAGCTGGCCGACCGCCAGCTCCCGGACGTCGAGCACGAGGACGACGCTTCCGTCGCCGTCGATCGTGGCGCCGGCCACGGTGGGCAGCCGCCCCAGGAACGAGCCGAGCTCCTTGACCACCACCTCGCGCTCGCCCTCCAGCTCGTCGACGGCGAAGGCGAGGAGGTCCCCGACCCCGCCGTGCTGGACCACGACCGCGACCCGCGGGTCGCGGTCGCCCTCGACGGCCAGGACGCCGCCGAGGTCGACGAGCGGCATCGTGCGACCGCTCCGGGCGACGACCGGCACGCCGGCCACCTCGTGCCGGTCGGCGGTGGCCAGGCCCAGGGTCTCGACGACCCCCGAGACCGGGATGGCGTAGCGCTCGTCACCGACCCGGGCCATCAGGCAGCGCAGGACTCCGAGGGTCACCGGCAGGCTGATCGTGAACGTCGTCCCCGCACCCTGCTCTGCCCGCACCGCGAGGGTCCCGCTGAGGTCGCCGACGACGGTCTTCACGACGTCCAGCCCGACGCCACGACCGGACGTGTGGGTGACCTCGTCCCGGGTCGAGAAGCCGGCGGAGAACAACACCTGCAGCAGGGACTGTCCGGTCGCGGTCGTGTCCACCGGCAGGATCCCGCGCTCCACGGCGAGCGCCCTCAGCACGTCCTCGTCGACACCCCGGCCGTCGTCGGACACCTCGATGACAACGGTCGAGCCGGCTGCCCGCGCCGAGACCGTGACGGTGGCCTGGGGGGCCTTGCCCGACTGCACCCGCTCGGCGGGGGTCTCGCAGCCGTGGTCGACCGCGTTGGTGACGAGGTGACGCAGGGAGTCGGCCACCGCGTCGAGCACCCTGGTGTCGAGCTCCACGTCCTGCCCGACGAGCACCAGCCTGACGTCCTTCGCGGGCTGCCCGCCGTCATCCGGCCGTCCCGCCGTGGCCAGCTCCCGCACCAGCTGCGGGAAGCCGGCGAGCACCCGTCGCAACGGCACCATCGCCAGCCCCATCGCGCCGTCCCGGACCCCGGCCAGGCGGTCCTGGGCGTCCTCGGCCCGGCCCAGCAGGTCGCGGCCGGCGGCACCCAACCGGTCCCCGAGGGCGACAAGTCCGTGCAGCGCGTCCAGCAGCCCAGGGTCGCTGCTCGCCGCGAGGTGCTCGCGCACGGCCCGGACGGCACGCTGGTGCTCGGCTGCCAGCACCGCCAGGCCCCGCCCGTGGCGGCTGAGCCTGCGGACGTCAAGCTCGGCCTCACCGACGACGTCGAGCAGGTCGTGCACCCGCCGCGTAGGCACCCGGATCGAGTCGCTGCGACCACCCCTCGGGTCGCCCTCGTCGCCGTCGGCCGGGTCCTCCTCGGCGAGCCGGGGCACCGCCACCGGGTCCTCGCCGGCCACCGCGCCGTCCAGGGCCGCCACCACGGCGGCGAGCTCGTCAGGGGTCACCGGACGCTGTGCCCCGGGCAACGACCGGCCGATGCTCTCGGCCGAGACCAGGAGCACGTCCACCAGGTCCTTGCGGACGGCGAGCCGGCCGTCCTTCAGCGCGCCCAGCAGGTCCTCGGCCCGGTGCGCGACGTCGACGACGCCGACGAGGCCGAGCATCCGGGCCGAGCCCTTGACCGTGTGCGCGTCCCGGAACAGCCCCGTCACCAGCTGCCTGGGTGCCGGGTGCCCTTCGAGACGGAGCAGGCCTTCGCACAGCGAAGCCAGCCGCTCCTCGACCTCGGCCCGGAAGGTCTCGACAAGCTCCGGGTCGTCAGCCCACGACATGCCGGCCACCCCACATCCGGGTCAGCTGACCCGGAACTGCTCGATCGACGACCGCAGCTCGGCGGCGAGGACGTTGAGCTGTGCCGCCGCCGCGGCGGACTGCTTGGAGCCGACGGCGTACTGCCGGGACACGTCGGAGACCTGCGTCATCGCGGAGACCACCTGGTCGGATGCCGAGCGCTGCTGCTGCGTGGCGATCGAGATCTCCTTGGCCGCCGTGGTCGTCTCGTCGACCATCCCGCTGATCCGCTCGAGCGCGTCCACCACCTCGCGGGCCAGCGACGCGCCGCTGCGCACCTCCTTCGCGCCCTCCTCGCTGGCGAGGATGGTGGCGCTCGTCTCGGCCTGGATCTGGGTCACGATGGCCTGGATCTGCCCGGCCGACTCCTGGGAACGCTCGGCCAGCTTGCGCACCTCGGACGCGACGACAGCGAACCCGCGGCCGTGCTCACCGGCCCGGGCGGCCTCGATGGCGGCGTTGAGGGCCAGCAGGTTGGTCTGGTCGGCCAGGTCGTCGATGACGGTCAGGATGCGGCCGATCTCCTGCCCCTTCTCGCCCAGCGAGAGTGCCCGCGACGCGATCGTCGTGACCCGGTCGGCGATGGCGTCCATCGAGGCGACCGACGTCGCGACGGCGGTGCGGCCGTCCTCGGCGTGGCGCAGGGTCTCGGCGGCGTACCGGGCCACCGACTCCGCGGTGTCCGCGATCTGGGCGGCCGTCGCCGCGAGCTCCTCGATGGTCGAGGTGGTCTCGGCGACCGCGGACGACTGCTGGGTGGCACTCGCGGCATGCTCCTCGGCGGTCGCCAGCAGCTCCCCAGCGCTCGAGGAGATCTGCTCGCCCCCGCTGCGGATCTGGTCCACCAGCTCGCGCAGGTTGAGCAGGGTGTTGTTGAACGAGACTGTCAGGGCACGCACCGACTCGTTGGCCGCATCGCCGGCCTCCACCCGCACCGCGAGGTCGCCCTCCGCCGCGCGGGCCAGCACCGACGACATCTCGTCGACACGCTGACGCAGCTCGTCGCGCTCGTCGGCCGCCGTACGGCGCTCGTCCCAGACGGCGGCGCAGAGCATCCCCACGAACCAGGTGATGCCGGGCCCCAGCGGGAGCACGAGCACCAGGAAGCTGACCTCCTCGGGCCTGATCGGACCCGCTGACAGGACGGCGATCAGCGTGGCGAGGGTGGCGACCGTGCCGATCAGCAGGCTGCGTACCCGCGACATGGAGATGGCCGCGATGAGCAGCGGGGCCGCCATGAGCGACCAGTACGGCCGCTCGAGGCCCCCGGTGGTCGCCACGAGACCGGCGATCCAGACGATGTTCGCCACGATGAGCCCGGCGCGGTACCGCTCGACCATGAGGTCGTCGCCCGCGACCCGCCCGCCGAACAGCGTCAGCGCGGCGAGGCCGCCGGTGCTGGCGAGGCCGACGACGAGCCAGAGGGCGACGGAGGTCAACGGGTACGACGCCCCGGCCGCTCGGTCGAGCAGCACGGCCGTCGCGGCGGCGACGAGGGTCACCCCGAGGGTGACCGACGACGCCCCGTTGAGCCTCTTCCAGAAGTCCACGCATGCCTCCAGGCGCCCGAGCGGCGGGTGTGCGGCGGGTGAGCGGCCACGCGCCGTCACCGGTTCATCGGGCCGAGGCGGGCCGTTCTGTAGGCCGGACGGATGAACGGCAGCGCCTCGGGCCCGGCTCAGCCGCCGTGGCGCCGGCGGTCCACCCGGTCGCGCAGGGCGAGCACCGCGCCGGCGTCAAGGACGGCGATGGGGCCGCTGAGGTCGCTGATCTGGCCCAGGACGAGCAGTCCGGTCTCCGGGCCCACGGTCGGCGGGGCCGGTGCGGGGTCGGTCAACGCGCCGTCGTGGACGCCCGGCACCGCCTCCGCGACGATGCCGACCATCTGCTCCTCGCGGGCCAGCACCACCAGGCGGGCGCTGCTCGCTAGCGGCCGGACCGGCGTGCCGAGCAGGGTCCGGAGGTCGAGGACGGGAAGCATCCGGCCGCGCCAGTTCGCCACGCCGCACAGCCAGGCGGGGGAGCGCGGGACCCGGGTGACCGCCGGGACGGCGGCCACCTCGGCAACGTCGGACATGGCGACGGCGTACCGGGAGGAGCCCAGCCGCAGCAGGACGCCGCCGGCAGCGTGCCCGCCACCGGTGTCCACCTCGGCCTCCCGGACCGGGTCCCGGGCCGGGATCAGCGTCGCCTCGGTGCCCACCTGGCAGTCATCGGCCGTCCCCGTCGCGGGCTGAAGGCGGCGCCGGACCCCGCCGGGCACGCAGTGGGTACCGCGGCACGATGCAGCCGCCGGCGAGCACCGTCCCGCCCAGCAGCCAGAGGTAGCCGGTGGTGGACCCGGTGACCACCAGGTCCCCCTCGGGCCGCTGGGTGGCCAGCAGCAGGACGAGCCCGACCCAGCCGGCGGCAGCCGCCACCGCGCCGGGACGCCCGAGCGCCAGCCCGGAGGTGAGGAAGACCGCGGCGCTCAGTGCCGCGGCGACGAGCAGCCCCCACGGCAGCCCGCCTGGCTCCAGCGCGTGCACGAACGAGCCGAGCAGCCCCGCGGCGGCCCCGGCGGCGACGGCCGGGACCAGCAGCAGGGTGCGGACGGCGGTGGACACCACGGCACCGTAGAGCGCGCCCCCCGCGCGTGGCGGGTCAGGCCTCGGGGCTGACCTCGGGCACGGGAGTGCGCAGGTCGATCGTCGGCCCGCTGATCGAGGTCGGCGCCGGCCCCGCCGCGGCCGCCTTCTCCAGCACCGCCGAGATCTCCGCGCCGATCAGCTCGTGCCGGTCCAGCAGCGCGTCGCGCAGCGCCACCACCAGGTGCTGGTTGGCGTCGAGCAGCCCACGGACGACGTTCTTCTGGCGCTGCAGCATCTCCTCGACCCTGCGGCGACCGTCGCTGTCGCCCAGCACCCGGCCGACCAGGTTCGTGTCGCTCAGGCCGCTGTTCTGTACTGCGGTGTACGACACGAGGGTGTCCGTCATGCCCGCGGCGCCCACCATCTGCGACGCCACCTGCGTCGCGTACGCGAGGTCGCCGGCCGGACCGGTGGACACGTCGCCGAAGAACAGCTCCTCGGCGACCTGACCGCCCATCGCGATCTGGATCAGGGCCGTGAGCTCCTTGCGGGACCGGGTGTAGACGTCCTCGCGGTCACCGTGGGCCAGCAGGCCCAGGGACTCGCGGCGCTTGATGATCGTCAGGATCTCCAGCCGGCGCTCCGGCGCCACCAGCCACGCCACCGTCGCATGCCCGGCCTCATGGGTGGCGATCAGACGGCTCTCGTGGGCGGTGTACGCCACCGGCTGGCCGAGCCCCACCTCGACCTGCAACCGGGCGTGCTCCACGTCGCCCCACGTCATCCGGGGGCGGCGCTCACGGACGGCCTGGATGAGCGCCTCGTCCATCAGGCCCTCGAGCATCGCGGGGCTGTAGCCCTGGGTCACCGCTGCCAGCGCGTCCCGGCGCTCGTCCGAGTCCAGCTCCTCGTCGTGGGCCTTGCGCGACAGGAAGTGGTCGATCAGCTGACGCCTGCTGACCTTGGGCGGCAGCTCGAAGGTCAGGCGCCGGTCGAAGCGGCCGGGCCGCAGCAGCGCCGGGTCGAGCGAGTCCGCCCGGTTGGTGGAGGCGATGAGCAGGATGTTCGCCGGCTTCCCCGACGGACCCCGCAGCTGACGGTGCGGAGGGAGCAGCAGGTTCAGCGCGTCGACGAGCTTGCCGACCATCTTCTCGGTGCCGGTTGCCTCCTCGAACGACTGCATCTGGACGAGCAGCTCGTTGACCGCCATCTGCAGGTCGCTGCCCCCCGTGAACGACGTCGCGACGGTGGCCGGCGCGGCCGGCGTGGAGGCCCAGGACATCGTCGGCAGCCCCTCGAGTCCGCCGCAGCCGAGCGGCGCGGTGGCCGGCGCCGGGGTCATCGACATCCCCGGCCGTCCGAGCCCGATCGCGTCGAACTCGTCGATGAAGCCGACGGCGCCGCCGTGCTTGCGGGCGACCTTGCGCAGGGCCCGGAAGTACTGCCGCACCTTGCGCGCGGTCGCGCCCTGGAAGCTGGACTGGAAGGACGTCGCCGTCGCGAACAGGAACGGCACGCCGGCCTCGGCGGCCAGCGCCTTCGCCGTGTAGGTCTTGCCCGTTCCCGGGCCACCCTCGAACAGCAGACCGCGGCGAGGCCGGCCGCCCATCTGCCGGGCGAAGCTGCGGTGGGAGAGGAAGAGCTGAAGCGACTGCACGACCTCGTCCTTGACGACGTCGATGCCCACGACGTCGGCGAGCCGGACGTCGATCTGCTCCGGCCGGACGACCTGGTGCGGCGACCGGCCGCTGACCAGGAACTGGCCGCCGAGCAGCAGGATCAGGGCGAGGAAGAACAGGCACGGGATGAGCAGCAGCGGGTCGACCGACGGCAGCTGGAACAGGTTGAGCGGGTGCCCGGAGAGGATGCGGGACCACAGGAACGCCGCGGGCAGGCCCACCACGACGATGATCTTCAGCAGGCGGGCCCGGCGCATCTCCTCACGGCTGCGACCGACGTCGGCACCGCCGGGCGCGTCCAGGTCCAGGACCTGGCCCTCCCCCACATCGACCTGCGACTCCAGCCGCTTCGGCATGGTCCCCTCCTGCACCTCGTGACGACCCCGTCCCGTCCGCGCGCGAGCAGGTACGGCGTCACCCGGACGGAGCATCAACCCCGGGGGACATCGTGCCGATCACCTGGTCAGGCGGACGAGCATCTGCGTGCAGTCTCGCCCGGTCGCGGACGCCTGAACACCCCGGCAGCGGTGTTCACCCGGTTGCGAGGGCACGGTCACCCGTTCGGCCCAGTGCGGCCACTTCCGGTCACGATGGGTGAGCGCTCGCGCGGGGGTCGTCAGCCGGTCCCGGCGAACAGGTCGGTCTCCCGGCCGTCGACGTCACGGTCCGTGCCGGGCTCACCCCGCACCAGCCGGTAGTGCTCGAGCCCCCAGACCTGGTTGCCCAGGTTGTTCGAGAGCGCGAAGAACGGACCGTCGACCGTGATCTGGGTGGCGTGTGCCCGCATCGCGGCGAGCTTGGCCTCGACGTGGTCCATGCCCTCGACCACGGTGGTGATCTGGTGGTCCGGGACCACGAACGAGGGCATCTCGCCGTCCGGGTCCCAGTCGTCGAACGACGTGTCGCCGGCCTCGCGCAGCCGCCGGATCCCGTCGCGCATCAGCGACTCCGGCATCGCGTTCCAGTAGACCTTCGCCACGTCCCACGGCTCACCGGTCCCGTGTCCCGGGTCGCCCGCCAGCTCGACCGCGCGCATGGCGGCCCGATGCGCCTGGATGTGGTCCGGGTGCCCGTAGCCACCGTCCTCGTCGTAGGTCACGACGACCTGCGGCCGGACCTCGCGGATCACCTGGACGAGCAGTCCCGCGGCCTCGTCCAGGTCGGCCTGCCAGAACGTGTCGGGGCGGTCGTTGGTCGGCAGTCCCATCATCCCGGAGTCGCGGTACCGGCCCGGGCCGCCGAGGAACCGGTGGTCGCGCACGCCCAGCGCCTCCATCGCCGCCGCCAGCTCGCCGATCCGGTGCTGGCCCAGCTGGTCGTCACGGTCGGCGGCGAGGTGAGCCAGCTGCGGCACGAGGACCTCGCCTTCCTCGCCGAGGGTGCAGGTCACGAGGGTGACGCGGGCGCCCTCGGCGGCGTACCTCGCCATGGTCACGCCGTTGCCGATGGTCTCGTCGTCGGGGTGGGCGTGGACCAGCAGCAGCCGGCGGGCGGAGTCGAGCACGTCCATGCCCACCTCGGCCGACGGATCCGCCTGCTCGAGGACGGACTCGGCCTCCCGGAGCACGGCGTCCTCGGGCGACGCCGGACGGGCCTCCGGCTCCTCGGCCAGCGGGCCGTCGGGGGTCGTCGTCATGGCGGCGACCCTACCTGCGGACGGAGGTCCGCCCGAGGGCGTCGGTAGGTTGGCGGGATGCCCGACACGACCCGCCCGGACGCCGCCGGCTCCGGATCCTTCCCGAGCGAGAACGCCCGCACGCAGCGCTTCACCCGGGGTGGCCCGCGCACCCTGCAGCTCGACCCGACGGGGTCGCGCCTTCTGTTCGTCCGCTCCCGCCACGCCACCGACCCGATGGGCGCCCTCTGGACGATGGACGTCGCCACCGGCGAGGAGACGCTGGTCGCTGACCCGAGGGCGTTGCTGGCGGGCGGCGAGGAACAGCTGTCCGCGGCCGAGCAGGCCCGCCGTGAACGCAGCCGCGAGGGCGCCGGCGGCATCGTCGGCTACGCGACCGACCGGGACGCGCGGGTCGCGGCGTTCGCGCTGAGCAGCCGGCTCTGGGTGGCGCCACTCGTGGGCGGCGGCGACGTGCGCGAGCTCGCGGCGGCCGGCGCCGTCGTCGACCCCCGCCCGGACCCGAGCGGCACCTGGGTCGCCTACGCCGCGGAGGGGGCGCTGCACCTGGCCGCCGTCGACGGGACCCGCACCCGGGTGCTCGCGGAGCCGGAGAAGGAGCAGGTCGCCTGGGGGGTCGCGGAGTTCGTCGCCGCCGAGGAGATGAACCGCTTCCGCGGCTATTGGTGGGCCCCTGACGGCAGCGCGGTGCTGGCGACCCGGGTCGACAACGGGCCGGTCCCGCGGTGGTACGTCGCCGACCCGGCCAGGCCGGACCGGGCACCGACCGAGCTGCGCTACCCGGTCGCCGGCAGCGACCCGGCCGAGGTCACGCTGCACGTGCTCGGCGTGGACGGCGCGCGGACCGACGTCGGCTGGGACCGGACCGCGTTCCCCTACCTGGTGCGGGCCTGCTGGAACGAGGGCGGCGCCGTCCTGCAGGTGATGTCCCGCGACCAGCGCAGCGCTCAGGTGCTCGCGCTGGACCCGGTGGGTGGCGCGACGTCGGTGCTGCTGGAGCAGTCCGACGACGTCTGGGTCGACGCCGTCGACGGCGTGCCCGCGCTCCTCCCGGACGGGGCGCTGGTCGTCACCGCGGACCTCGACGACACCCGCCGGCTCCTGGTGGCCGGCGAGCCGGTCACGCCGGTGGGCCTGCAGGTGGAGGACGTGCTGTCGGTGGGTCCCGACGGTGTGCTGCTCACCGCGACCGACGACCCGGTGCGGCGACACCTGTGGCGCTGGACGCCGCGCGACGGGGCCGAGCGTCTCACCGGGACCGACGGGCAGCACTCCGGCCTTCGGGCCGGCGGGACCCTCGTGGCCGTCGAGCGCTCGGCGGCCCGGGCACTGCCGTCGGTGGTCGTGACCACGCCGGGCGCACGACGGGAGGTCACGTCGTACGCCGCGACTCCGCCTGTCCTGGGGCGCCCGACCTTCTACCGGGTCGGGCCGGACCGGCTGTCCGTCGGCGTGGTGCTCCCCGCCGACCACGTCCCCGGTACGGCCCTCCCCGTGCTCGTCGACCCGTACGGCGGCCCCCACCACCGCGAGGTGCTGGACATGCCGGAGCGCTGGCGCGAGGAGCAGTGGATCGCGGACCAGGGCTTCGCCGTCGTGAAGATCGACGGCCGCGGCACCGGCGGCCGGGGGCCGGCCTGGGACCGGGCGATCCGGGACGCGTTCACCGCGACCCTGGACGACCAGGTCGCCGGGCTGCTCGGCGTGGCCGAGCTGGTGCCCGATCTCGATCTGGGCCGGGTCGGCATCCGCGGCTGGTCGTTCGGTGGCTACCTTGCCGCCCTGGCGGTGCTGCGCCGCCCGGACGTCTTCCACGCCGCCGTTGCCGGTGCGCCGGTCACCGACTGGTCGCTCTACGACACGTTCTACACCGAGCGGTACCTCGGTCGTCCCGACGAGGCGCCCGAGGTCTACCGGCGCAACTCGCTGCTGGACGATGCGAGCAGGCTGAGCCGGCCGTTGCTGGTCCTGCACGGCCTCGCCGACGACAACGTCGTGGTGGCGCACACCCTGCGGCTGTCGTCGGCGCTTGTCGCGGCCGGGCGTCCGCACGAGGTGCTGCCGCTGTCCGGGGTCACGCACATGACGCCGCAGGACGTGGTCGAGGAGAACAAGCTGGTGCTGCAGGTCGAGTGGCTGCAGCGCCACCTCGGCGTCCCTCCCGCCGCGCCCCGGTGATCGCGGCTCGCCGGTGGGCCGGCGGGTCAGCCGACGAGGACGCTGGCCTTCTCCTCGGGGAAGTGGCAGGCGCCGAAGTGGCCCGGGGCGAGCTCGCGCAGCAGCGGGATCTCCTCGGCGCAGCGGTCCTGAGCCTTGGGGCAGCGGGTCCGGAACACGCAGCCCGACGGCGGGTTGATCGGGCTGGGCAGGTCGCCCTTGAGCAGGATCCGCTCGCGCTTGCGCTCGGCGTTCGGGTCGGGCAGCGGGACGGCCGAGGTCAGGGCGTGCGTGTACGGGTGCAGCGGCTTCTCGTAGATCTTCTCCGCGTCGGCGATCTCCATGATCCGGCCGAGATACATGACCGCGATCCGGTCGGAGATGTGCCGGACCACCGACAGGTCGTGGGCGATGAAGACGTAGGCCAGCTGGAACTCGTCCTGCAGGTCCTCCAGCAGGTTGACCACCTGAGCCTGGATCGACACGTCCAGGGCCGACACCGGCTCGTCGCAGACGATCAGCTTGGGCCGCAGCGCGATCGCCCGGGCGATGCCGATGCGCTGGCGCTGGCCGCCGGAGAACTCGTTGGGGTACCGGTTGTAGTGCTCGGGGTTGAGGCCGACGCGGGCCATCAGGTCCTGGACCTCGGCCTGGACGCCGCGGGACGGCTTCACGCCCTGCACCTTGAACGGGGCCGAGATGATCGCGCCGACGGTGTGCCGCGGGTTCAGCGACGAGTAGGGGTCCTGGAAGATCATCTGCATCTCGCGACGCAGCGGGACCATCTCCTTGCGCGAGAGGTGGGTGATGTCGCGCCCTTCGAACTCGACCTTCCCCCCGGTGGGGTCGAGCAGCTTCATGATCGTGCGGCCGGCGGTGGACTTGCCGCAGCCGGACTCGCCCACGATGCCCAGCGTCTCGCCAGGGACGATGTCGAAGCTGATGTTCTCGACCGCCCGGACGTCGCCGACCTTGCGCTTGAGGATGCCGCCGCCGGTGATCGGGAAGTACTTCTGCACCTGGTCGACGCGCAGCAGCGCGTCGTCACGGCGCAGGACCCCACTGGTGCCGGTCTCGTCCACGACGGTCACTGCTGGTCCTCCTGCGGGGATGTGGGGCTGGACGCCGGAGTCGCCGTCTCGGCGGGCGTCGTCGCGGTGGCCGTGGCCGTCCTGGTCGCCCCGACACCGTCGCCGGCGGCGCCACCGCCGAGGACGTCTCCACCGCGCGCATGCAGCCGCTCGCCGGCGATCTCCCGGCGCTGGGCCGGCTCGAGGTGGCAGCGCACCGCGTGCTCGGGGGTCACCGGCTCCAGAGCGGGCCGGTCGGTGTCACACCGGTTGCCAGGGACCAGCTCGTGGTACGGGCACCGCGGCCGGAAGACGCAGCCCTTCGGCAGCCGGATCAGTGACGGCGGCTGGCCGGGGATCGGCTCCAGCCGTTCGCCGCGGTCGGTGTCCATCCGCGGCACCGAGCCGAGCAGCCCCCAGGTGTAGGGCATCTCCGGGCGGTAGTAGACGTCCTCCACCGCACCGCGCTCGACCACCCGGCCGCCGTACATCACCACGACGTCGTCGGCCATGTCGGCGACCACGCCGAGGTCATGGGTGATGAGCACGATCGCCGTGCCGAACTCGGACTGGAGGTCTTGGAGCAGCTCGATGATCTGCGCCTGCACCGTCACGTCCAGCGCGGTGGTCGGCTCGTCGGCGATGAGCAGCTCGGGGCTGTTCAGCAGCGCCATCGCGATCATCACGCGCTGCCGCATGCCGCCGGAGAGGTTGTGCGGGTAGTCCTTGACCCGGCGCTCCGGGTTGGGGATGCCGACCCGCTCGAGCATGTCGCGCGCCTGGCCGTACGCCTCCGCCTTGGAGACCTTCTGGTGCACCTGAACGGCCTCGGCCAGCTGCTTGCCGATGGAGTAGAACGGGTGCAGCGAGGACAGCGGGTCCTGGAAGATCATTGCCATCCGCTTGCCGCGCAACGAGCGGACCTGCTCCGGCCGGGCGCCGACGAGCTCCTCGCCGTCGAGGTAGACCTCGCCGGTCATCTTGGCCGACTTGCGGTTGATCAGACCCATGATGGCCTGACTGGTGACCGACTTGCCGGAGCCGGACTCGCCGACGATGGCGAGGGTCTTGCCCCGCTCCACGGCGAAGTCGACACCGTCGACGGCGCTGACGATGCCGTCCTCGGTGGGGAACAGGACCCGCAGGTCCCGGACGTCGAGGAACGCCTGGCTCATGCGGTGTCCCCGCCGGACCGGGAGCGCAGCGGGCGACCTGCCCGGCTGGACGCACGGGGTCCCCGCGCGGTCGGGAGCGCAGCGCGCGGATGCGTGGGGTAACTCACGTGAGCCTCACCCGGGGGTCGATGACGGCGTAGAGGACGTCGACGACGAGGTTCGCCACGATGACGAAGGTCGCCGCGAGGAGCACGGTGCCCGTGATGACGGGCAGGTCGGAGTCGATGACCGAGCCGATGGCAAGTCCGCCGATCCCGTTGAGGTTGAAGATCTTCTCGGTGATGACCGCGCCGCCGAGCAGGGTGGCCAGGTCGAGACCGGCCGCGGTCACGATCGGGGTGAGGCCGGCTCGCAGCGCGTGCCGGCCGATGACGGTCCGCTCGCGCAGGCCTTTGGCCCGCGCCGTGCGGATGTAGTCCTCGCCCAGGGTCTCCAGCATCTGGTTGCGGGTGAGCCGGGCGTAGAACGCCGCCGAGATGAGGGCCAACGAGGTCCAGGGCAGGATGAACCCCTTGAACCAGGCCACCGGATCGTCGTAGATCGGTACGTAGCCCTCGAACCCGATCAGCGCCCACTTGATCTGGATGAAGAAGACCAGCAGCAGGCCGATGAAGAACGACGGGAACGAGTAGCCGATCAGCGAGAAGCCCATGATCGTGCGGTCCTGCCACTTGCCGCGTCTCAGCGCCGACACGATCCCCGAGCTGACGCCGGCCACGATCCAGAGCACGAACCCCCCGAGCGCGAGCTGCCCGGTGACCGGGAACCGATCCCAGAGCAGGTCGGTGACCTGCTCACCGCGGCGGAACGAGTAGCCCAGGCAGGGCACGTGGCAGTCGAAGGTCGCGGTGCCCGACCCGTACGTGCGGCCGACGAAGATGCCCTTGACGAAGTCGCCGTACTGGTTCACCAGCGGCTTGTCGAGACCGAGCCGGTGCCTGTTGGCCTCGATGATCTGCGGGCTGCACGACTTGCCGCAGGTCAGCCTGGCGGGGTCGGCCGGGAGCGCGTTGAAGATGAGGAACACGATCATGCTGAGCGCGATGAGCATGAGAACCATCGCGACCAGCCGACGGATTATGTAGGCACCCACCGTCAGTCCTCCTGGGCATCAGGTCGGCCGCGCGCCGAGGTCGACGACGAGACTACGACGCCGGGGGCGTCAGCGGGGCCTCTGGATCGGTTTGTGGGCCCGTCCCGCGATGGCGACCGGCTCCTGGCTCGGCTGAGCCGGGGGGCGGAAACCCGCCCCCCGGCTCAGTCCGAACTCACTGCTGTGGTGCTGATGATGCAGGTGGTGCAGTGCAGTACTCCGGGAGTCTTACTTCCCGACGTACAGGTCGGCGTAGGACCAGGAGCCGTAAGGCGACCAGATGTACACCTGGCCGTCCTTGCCCGAGGCAGCCTTCACCTTGGACCCGGCCAGCCGCTGCTCGCGACCGAAGCGGGTCGGGATGACCCACACCTGGGCCATGGCCTCCTTGTTGAGCTCCTTCCACGCCTCGCCCTGTGCGGCGCGGTCGGTCAGAGCCTTGGCGTCGTCCGACTTCTGGTTGAACGCCTTGTCGTCGGACTGCGAGAGGTCGAAGCCACCGCTCGGGGTGAACAGCTCCGGGATGACGGTGGAGGCGTTCGGCCAGTCCGGTCCCCAGCCGGCGGAGATCAGGTCGCCGGCCTTGTCCGGGTCGAAGACGATGCCGTAGTACTGGCCCGCCTCGATCGGGTTCGGCTTGACCTTGATGCCGGCCTTCCCGAGCGACGAGACGACGGCGGCCGCGGCCTTGTCGTTGGTCGGCGTCTGCGGGTAGTCGAACTGGATGGTCTTCATCGGCTCACCGGACTGCTGGATCAGCTGCTTGGCGTACTCCGGGTCACCGGTGTCCGGGATCTTCTGGCCGAGCAGGCTGTCCCACATGCCCGAGGGCGCGTAGTCGGCCGGGAGGTTCGGCTTGATGACACCGTCTGCCAGGTCACCGGCGTACTCGCCACCGGCAACCGTGCGCAGCTGCGCACGGTCCATGGCGGCCGCGATGGCCTTGCGCTGGTCGAGGTTCGGCACCTTCGACACGTTCACCGCGTAGTAGCGGACGTACGGGTCGAGCTCGTTGACGCGCCGGTCGGCGAACCGGTCCGAGCCGAACACTGTCGCCAGCGAGGCCGGCTCGATCGGGTCGGCGGTGATCGTCTGCTGGTCCGCGCCCGAGTCCTGGATCATGCGCTGGTCGATGACCGACGCCTCGAGGCCGAACTTGTAGACGATCTTGTCCGGGTACGCCGGGCGGTAGTCGTCGGTGCTCGGGTCCCAGTTCTCGTTGCGGACCATGACGAGCTGCGAGCCCTTGGTGTACTCCTGGATCTTGTACGGACCGCTGGAGACGGGCTTGTCGTCGTACTTCTCACCCGTGTCGGCAGCCTTCGGCACCGGCGCGAACGAGCTCAGCGTGACGGTGAAGTTGAAGTCACCGACCGGCTTGTTGAGGTTGAACGTGATCTTGTTGCCCTCGCAGGTGACCGCCTTGTCGAAGGCAGCGGTGTCGTTGCCCTTGGTGACGTACGGACCCTTGTAGACGGAGTTCCCGTCCTTGTCGGTCGGGACGTCGAGCATCGTGATCGCGTAGCTCGGACCGTCGGTGATGATGTCGGTCGCGAACGTGCGGGACACGCCGTACTTGATGTCCTCGCAGGTCAGGTCCGACCCGTCTTCCCACTTCAGGCCGTCCTTGAGCGTCCACGACCAGGAGGTCGCGTCGTCGTTGGGGGTGCCCGTGTCGGTGGCGAGGTCAGGCTGCAGCTCGTTGGCCGTGTTGCCGTCGGTGCTCAGCTTGTAGACGTTCAACGTCCGGTTGAGGTAGCCGCTGGTGAAGGCCAGGTCCTCGCCGGTGTAGTTGCGCTGCGGGTCGAGGTGCTGGATCTGGTCCTGCAGCGTGATGAACGTCAGCGTGCCGCCCTTTGTGGGCTCGCCGCCGCCGCCACCGTTGCCCGAACTTCCCGTGCCGCCGCCGCTGCTCCCGCCGCAGGCGGCGAGTGCCATCGCCGCCGCGCTCGCGAGGACCACAGCGCGCAGGCCGATGCTGGCCTTGCCCATGTGTCTCCTTCTGGTCTGGGCCGGGACTTCTGGTCCCGATCCGTGGGCGCCACCGACCCTCCACGTGCCGGTGCCGCATTCTCCCCGGCGGTGCCGGGGAAGTCTGTGTCTGTCAGGCGCGTCCCGCCCGCGGGTCGAGCGCGTCGCGGATCGCGTCGCCCAGGAGGTTGAACGCCAGGACGACGATGAACAGGGCGGTGCCCGGGATGAACAGGAACGACGGCACCGTGTAGAAGAACGAGACCGAGTCCGAGAGCATCGCGCCCCAGGACGGTGTCGGCGGCAGCAGCCCGACACCGAGGAAGCTCAGCGTCGCCTCGGCCGCGATGTAGGTCGGGATGATGATCGAGGCGTAGACCAGGATCGGCGCCCACAGGTTGGGCAGGATCTCCTTGAACAGGATCCTCGGGGTGCCGGCGCCCATGGACACGGCGGACTCGACGAACTCGCGCTCGCGCAGGCTGAGCACCTGGCCGCGGACGATGCGGGCGAGGTAGGGCCAGCCGAAGATGCTCAGGACCAGGACGATGTAGGTCACCCGGGCGACGTTGCCGGGCATGTTGAACGTGGCCTCGAGCCGCTGTGTCAGCACCGGCGACATGGCCAGCAGGATCAGCAGCAGCGGGAACGCCAGGATGAGGTCCATCAGCCGGCCCAGGGTGGTGTCGACCCACCCCTTCGAGTAACCGGCGAGGATGCCCATCACGACGCCGATGACCATGGTGAGCAGCGTCGACGACAGCGCGATCAGCAGGGAGATCCGGGCGCCGTAGAGCAGCCGGGCAAAGATGTCGCGGCCGGTGAGCGGCTCGACCCCGAGCGGGTGGTCCAGCGAGATGCCGCCCCACTTGCCCTTGGGCAGGCCGCCGGTCTGGCTGACGAGCTTCTGGTTGAACGACAGCGGGTCGACGCCGACCAGCTTGGTCACCAGGGGCGCGAACGCCGCCATCAGGATGACCAGCACGACCACGATGAGGCTGACCATCGCCACCTTGTCACGACGCAGCCGCCCCCACGCGATCTGGCTCAGCGAGCGCCCGGCGATCTCGGTGGACTCGACGGAGGAGCCCTGGGGCGTCTCGACCGAGTGGTCAGATGCAAGCGACATGGAGCTGGCGCTACCTCTCCTCGATCGGCGTTCGTTCCCTCGGCGACGCGGTCCGGGCAGGCGATCACGAGCACGTCGCCGGCGCGCGGCCGGGTGGCCGTCCGGAGCAGGACTCTAGGACATCTCCCCCCGAACACCTACGGGCGGAAGCCTCTGTTGCACAATCGTGACCGCTCCGAGACGAGACGTCATACCTGGCGCATCCGGCCAGGTCAGGGGGCTCCGGGCCCGGGTCACTCCCGCTTGCGGCGGGCCGTCGCGCGGGCCCGGTCCGAGGCGTCCAGGGTGACCTTCCGGATCCGGACCGCGGCCGGGGTCACCTCGACGCACTCGTCCTCACGGCAGAACTCCAGCGCCTGCTCCAGCGAGAGCACCCGGTGCGGGATCAGCGGCACGAGCACGTCGCCGGAGGACTGCCGCATGTTGGTGAGCTTCTTCTCCTTCGTCGGGTTGACGTCCATGTCGTCCGACCGGGAGTTCTCCCCCACGATCATGCCCTCGTAGACGGCGGTACCCGGCCCGACGAACATCGTGCCGCGCTCCTGGAGGTTGGCCAGCGCGAACCCGGTGGTCGGCCCCGTCCGGTCCGCGACCAGGGCCCCGGTGGGCCGGGTGCGGATGTCGCCGTGCCAGGGCTCGTACCGCTCGTGCACGTGGTGCAGCAGGCCCGTGCCCCGGGTCTCGGTGAGGAACTCGGTGCGGAACCCGATGAGACCGCGCGCCGGGACGACGTACTCCATCCGGATCCAGCCGGTCCCGTGGTCGACCATCTGCTCGAGGCGGCCCTTGCGCAGGGCGAGCAGCTGGATGATCACGCCCTGGTAGTCGGCGGGCGTGTCGATGGTGAGGCGCTCCACCGGCTCCTGGAGCTTGCCGTCGATCGTCCGGGTCACCACCTGGGGCTTGCCGACGGTCAGCTCGAAGCCCTCACGGCGCATGATCTCGACCAGGATCGCCAGCTGCAGCTCGCCGCGGCCCTGGACCTCCCAGGTGTCGGGACGCTCGGTCGGCAGGACGCGGATCGAGACGTTGCCCACCAGCTCGGCGTCCAGTCGGCTCTTGACCAGCCGGGCGGTCATCTTCTTCCCGCTCTGGCCGGCCAACGGCGCCGTGTTGATGCCGATCGTCATCGAGATGTTCGGCTCGTCGATGGTGATCACCGGCAGCGGCCGCGGGTCGTCGGCATCGGCGAGCGTCTCACCGATGGTGATCTCCGGGATGCCCGCGATCGCGATGATGTCGCCCGGGCCGGCCTTGTCCGCGGCGACGCGCTCGAGAGCCTCGGTCATGAGCAGCTCGGTGACTTTGACCCGCTCGACGCTCCCGTCGGCGCGGCACCAGGCGACCTGCTGCCCCTTGCTGATCTCGCCCTGGTGCACCCGGCAGATGGCCAGCCGGCCGAGGTACGGCGACGCGTCCAGGTTGGTGACGTGAGCCTGCAACGGGGCCGTGTCGTCGTACGTCGGCGCCGGCACCGACCGCAGGACGGTGCGGAACAGCGTCTCGAGGTCCGCCTCGTCCGGCATGCCGCCGTCCTCGGGGCGGGTGAGAGAGGCCCGCCCCGCCCTGGCCGAGCAGTACAGGATCGGGAAGTCCAAGGCTTCAACGGAGGTGGCGGACTGGTCGTCCAGCAAGTCGAGGAACAGCTCGTAGGTCTCGTCGACGACCTGGGCGATCCGGGCGTCCGGGCGGTCGACCTTGTTGACGACCAGGATCACCGGCAGCTTCGCCTGCAGGGCCTTGCGCAGCACGAACCGGGTCTGCGGCAGCGGACCCTCGCTGGCGTCGACGAGCAGGAGCACCCCGTCGACCATCGACAGGCCGCGCTCGACCTCGCCGCCGAAGTCGGCGTGGCCGGGGGTGTCGATGATGTTGATCGTCACCTCGCGGCCGTCCACCTGGTGCCGGACCGCCGTGTTCTTGGCGAGGATCGTGATCCCCTTCTCGCGCTCGAGGTCCATCGAGTCCATCACCCGCTCGTCGACGTCCCCGCTCTCGGCCTGGTGTGCGGAGAACGCGCCGCTCTGCCAGAGCATGGCGTCGACCAACGTGGTCTTGCCGTGGTCGACGTGGGCGACGATCGCGACGTTGCGCAGGTCGTCTCGGGTGGCTGCGGACATGCGGGGAGGCTCGATCCGTACGGCGAAGGGGGACGCCGCAGTCTAGGTGAGCCGGCGCCGCGCGACCGCCGGGCCGACGGGCCGTCCGGCCGTGTGGATCCGGCGGTGAGTCACCGCGGTCCGGGCCGGGCGGGCTGTTGTGGCCGACCTCACGCCCTCCCGCGTGTCCACCCCTCGGGACCGGGTGCCAGACTGACCGCGGCAGCCACCGGGCGCACGCCCTGCCGCGGGTCTCCGCGTCGGGGCGCATTCCTCCGACTGACCTCCGGGTCGCTTGGGACGGCGATGAGCAGCACACTGACCGGCGACGGACGACGGGCCAAGATCGCAGCCCGGACCCTCCGAACCGACCGGTGGTGGCTGTTCCCCCTGGGCAACGCCGTCGCGCTGGGGATCTTCCTGCTCTACGCCACGGTGCGGCTGTTCTGGGACAAGTCCTACTTCGTCGAGGACTTCCACTACGTCGCGCCGTTCTACTCGCCGTGCCTGTCCAGCGACTGCGTCGAGGGAACGTCGCCACTGGGGACGCCGATCGGCTCGTTGCCCGCATGGATGTCACCGGCCATGATCATCCTGCTGCTGCCGGGTGGCTTCCGGGCGACCTGCTACTACTACCGGAAGTCCTACTACCGGGCGTACTGGTTCTCCCCGCCCGCGTGCGCCGTGGCGGAGCCGCACAAGACCTACACCGGCGAGACCAGGTTCCCGCTGATCTTCCAGAACGCCCACCGCTGGTTCTTCTACGCCGCGATCCTCGTCGGCGCGATCCTCACCTACGACGCCGTGCTGGCCTTCCACGGCGACGGCGGCGGCGTCGGGGTGGGCCTGGGGACCCTGATCCTGGTGGCCAACGTGGTGCTCATCTGGGCCTACACGCTGGGTTGCCACTCCTGCCGCAGCATCACCGGTGGCCGGCTGACCCACTTCTCGCGGCACCCGGTGCGCTACTGGGTCTGGACCCAGGTGTCGAAGCTCAACGCCCGGCACGGGCAGTTCGCGTTCATCTCGATGTACAGCATCGTGATCGCCGACCTCTACGTCTGGCTCGTGGCCAGCGGGACCATCAGCGACCTGCGGATCATCAACTGACCGGAGCACCAGTGACCGGAGAACACAGCTGCAGCACCCGCACCGGCCGGCACGTCGGCCGTCACCAGGGACGAAGGATGATGAACGACCGATGAGCCAGATCGAGCGCCACAGCTACGACGTCGTCGTGATCGGCGCCGGCGGCGCCGGCCTGCGGGCCGCCATCGAGGCGCGGCTGCAGGGCAAGCGCACCGCCATCGTCTGCAAGTCGCTGTTCGGCAAGGCGCACACGGTGATGGCCGAGGGCGGGGCTGCGGCCGCGCTGGCCAACGTCAACCCCAACGACAACTGGCAGGTCCACTTCCGCGACACCATGCGCGGCGGGAAGTTCCTGAACCACTGGCGGATGGCCGAGCTGCACGCCAAGGAGGCCCCCGACCGGGTCTGGGAGCTGGAGACGTACGGCGCGCTCTTCGACCGCACCGAGGACGGCAAGATCAGCCAGCGCAACTTCGGGGGGCACGAGTACCCCCGGCTGGCACACGTCGGCGACCGCACCGGGCTGGAGCTGATCCGCACCCTGCAGCAGAAGATCGTCTCGCTGCAGCAGGAGGACGAGCGCAGCCAGGGTGATGGCGACGCGATGATCAGGATCTTCGCGGAGACGACGATCACGGCCCTGCTCAAGGACGGCGACCGCATCTCCGGGGCGGCCGGTTACACGCGTGAGGACGGGACGTTCGTCGTGTTCGAGGCCCCCGCCGTCGTGCTCGCGACGGGCGGCATCGGCAAGTCGTTCAAGGTGACCTCCAACTCCTGGGAGTACACGGGGGACGGCCACGCGCTGGCGATGAAGGCCGGCGCCACCCTGGTGAACATGGAGTTCGTCCAGTTCCACCCCACCGGGATGGTCTGGCCACCATCGGTCAAGGGGATCCTCGTCACCGAGTCGGTCCGCGGTGACGGCGGCGTTCTGACGAACTCCGAGGGCAAGCGGTTCATGTTCGACTACGTGCCGGCGGTCTTCCGCAAGCAGTACGCCGAGACCGAGGACGAGGCCGACCGCTGGTACTCGGACGCGGACAACAACCGTCGCCCCCCGGAGCTACTTCCGCGGGACGAGGTTGCCCGTGCCATCAACTCCGAGGTGAAGGCCGGCCGTGGGTCGCCCGCCGGGGGCGTCTTCCTCGACATCGCCTCGCGGCTGCCCGCCGAGGAGATCCGCAAGCGGCTGCCCTCGATGTACCACCAGTTCAAGGAGCTGGCCGACGTCGACATCACGGCCGAGCCGATGGAGGTGGGCCCGACCTGCCACTACGTCATGGGCGGGGTGGAGGTCGACCCCGACACAGCGGCCGCCAAGGTGCCCGGGCTCTTCGCCGCGGGCGAGGTTGCGGGCGGCATGCACGGCTCGAACCGTCTCGGCGGCAACTCGCTGTCGGACCTGCTCGTGTTCGGCCGACGCGCCGGGCTCGGCGCGGCCGAGTACGTCGACGCGCTCGGACGGGCCCGGCCGGTCATCACCGACCACGACGTCGAGATCGCGCAGAAGGACGCCGAGGCGCCGTTCTCCGCCTCCGGCGGTGAGAACCCGTACGCGATCCACGCCGACCTCCAACAGATGATGAACGACCTCGTCGGCATCATCCGGACCGAGGACGAGGTCACCCGGGCGCTGGAGGAGCTGGAGAAGCTGAAGGCCCGGACCAGAAAGATGACGGTCCACGGCGACAAGGTCTTCAACCCGGGATGGCACCTGGCTCTCGACCTGCCGAACATGCTCATCGTCTCCGAGTGCGTGGCCCGGGCAGCCCTCCTGCGAGAGGAGTCGCGCGGCGGACACACCCGGGAGGACCACCCGGCGATGTCCGCAGAGTGGCGAAAGGTGAACCTCATCTGCCGTCCGGACGGAGAGGGTGTCGAGGTCACCCGTCAGCCGTTGCCGGTGATGCCGCCCGAGCTGCTCTCGCTGTTCGACCGCGACGAGCTGAGCAAGTACATGACCGACGACGAGCTCGCGATCCTGCCGGAGGGGAAGTCCTGATGGGGTACAAGGCGCGCTTCCGCGTGTGGCGTGGCGACGGCACCGACGGCGACCTCGAGGACTTCACCGTCGAGGTGAAGGAGGGCGAGGTCGTCCTCGACATCATCCACCGGCTCCAGGCGACCCAGACGCCGGACCTGGCTGTGCGGTGGAACTGCAAGGCCGGCAAGTGCGGCTCCTGCAGTGCCGAGGTGAACGGCCGGCCGCGGCTGATGTGCATGACCCGGATGAGCACGTTCACCGAGGACGAGGTCATCACGGTCACCCCGCTGCGCGCCTTCCCCGTGGTCAAGGACCTGGTGACCGACGTCTCGTTCAACTACCAGAAGGCCCGCGAGGTCCCTGCCTTCGCGCCGCCGGCCGACCTCGCTCCCGGCGAGTACCGGATGCAGCAGGTCGATGTCGAGCGGAGCCAGGAGTTCCGGAAGTGCATCGAGTGCTTCCTCTGCCAGGACACCTGCCACGTCGTGCGCGACCACGAGGAGAACAAGGACGCGTTCGCCGGTCCCCGCTTCTTCATCCGGCTCGCCGAGCTCGACATGCACCCGCTGGACAGCAAGGACCGCAAGCGCGAGGCCCAGGACCAGCACGGTTTGGGCATGTGCAACATCACCAAGTGCTGCACCGAGGTCTGCCCGGAGCACATCAAGATCACCGACAACGCGATCATCCCGATGAAGGAGCGCGTCGTCGACACCAAGTACGACCCGCTGATCTGGCTCGGCTCGAAGATCCCACGCCGCACCGCGATGGCCGCCAACAAGAGCCTCGCGACCGGCGACACGTCAGCCGCCGAGGCGCACGCCAGGGACCGGCTGAGGGACAAGCCCTCGGACGTCGCTGCGCTGCGCACGCTGGCGAAGTCCCTGTCGGCGCAGGGCCGGTTCGCCGACGCCGCCGAGGCCACCGGCACCTGGCTGGGGCACGCGGGGCGTGGACGCACGGCCCGGCTGGAGGCGCTTGCCGCCCACACCTGGGCGATGCTGTGCGCGGTGGAGTCGAACCAGCTCCCGCTGGACCGGGTCGAGGACGAGATCGCCACCTCGCTGCAGCAGGCGCAGCGCGCCGCCAGCACCGGCACGCTCCTGTCCGGCGTCCATGCCCTGCACCAGCTCGTCCACGGCCGGCTCGCCGAGGCCGCCGAGCACGCCCGGGAGGCGATCGCCTGGGACCGGGACCGGTACACCCGCGCCGACGACCTGGTCACACTCGCCGAGGCGCTCGCGGGCCTGGGCCAGGGCGACGAGTCCGTCTCCGCGCTTCGCGAGGCGGAGCAGCTGTGGTCCGGCAACCCGCGGCTCACGGGTGTACGTGCGAACCTGGAGGAGATGAACGTCGCGACCACGTGACGTCACCCGAAAGGCTCCCCCACCATGGCTGACCTCCTCGACCGCGCCCAGATCGACGCCGCACTCGAGTCGCTGCCGGGGTGGACGTACGACGGGGAGGCTTTGACGAGGCGCGCCGACGTGCCCGCCGACAGCCAGGCGGCGATGGTCGACGCCATTGCCTCCGCGGCCGAGGAGATGAACCACCACCCGGACGTCTCACGCGAGACGGACGGGGTGACGTTCCGTCTCTGGACGCACAGCGAGGACGGTGTGACGGCCAAGGACGTGGAGCTCGCCGCACGCATCGACAGGGTGCTCTCCGGCGCCGGCACGGACTCGGGCGCGTCGTCCTGACCCCGTCCTGAGCGCAGCCGGTACCGTCAAGGTCCTGACGGGACCGGTCGATGTCTCCGCGAGCGGGGATTCTCGCGGGGCGCGGCAGCCGGGCTCCCCGGACAGGTCCAGGGAGGACAGGTGGGAACGGTCGGCGATCGTCGCGCTGCCTACCACGCTGCCTACGCCCTGTTCGAGGCCGTGCAGAGCGAGAGCCGCGCCGAGGCGCTGGCCACCCTGCCCGCCGCCGCCGCGACAGCCCGCCGGCGCGGATGGACCGAAGTCGGCATCGTGGTCGACGCCGCGGCCGTGGTGCACGATCTCGCGGTGCCCGGCCGCTCCGTGCACCCCGACGAGGTCACGCCGCTGTGCCGGCGGGCGCAGGACGCCGGGCTGACCGCCCTGCACGCGGTGACGCTCGGCCTGCGGGCCCTCACGTCCGTGAACGCGTCCGACAGCATGAGCCTGATGGCCGACGCCAGCCGTGCGGTCGCGCTGCTGGACGACGAGTCGCAACCGCCGCTGGACCGGTGCACCGGGTACGTCGTCGCTGCCGGCGCCTTCAACACCCTGCGTCTCTGGGAGCTCGTCGACGACCTGTACGGACGCGCGCACGATCTCGGCGCCCGCTGCGAGGTCCCCGCCATGGCCGCGGCGATCGCCGTCAACAGGGTGCTGACCCGGTTCGAGTGGGCCGTCGCCCTGCTGGAGAACGGTGACGAGGCGCAGCTGCAGGAGCGGCTGGCGCAGACCGCAGCGGCGGTTCCGCCCGCGCTGGCTCTGGATCTCCCCCCGCTCTGGCGCCGCGACGTCGAGGCGCTGGGTGTCGTCGTGTCCCTGCTGGCCGGCGGTCGGTCCGATCTCCTGCTCCCTCGCATCGAGGCGTGCCGGCGCGACCTCGTGGCGGACGGTGACGTCGAGGTTCTTCCGCTGCTCGACGCCGCTGTCGCCTGGTCCCTCTGGCGGACCGGGGACCAGGCGGCCGCCACGGCTGCCTGCGAGCACCTGACACCGACATCGTCCGCGTCCTCCGGCTCGCACAGCTTCCCGACCTGGGTCCGTGCGCAGATCCTCGCCGGCGACGACCCGACGGCCGGCGAGCGCGCCCAGACCGACCACGCCGCGCTCCTGAGCAGGCTCCGCTGGCAGTCACGCCAGGCGGTGCTCGTCTCCGCCCGGGCCCAGATCAGCGCCGAGCGGCGAGCCGGGGAGCACGACCGGCTCGTGCGCGCCGTCAACACCGACGCGCTCACCGGGCTGCACAACCGACGGGCCTTCGACGCCTGGCTCGCGCGCGGGGCCGCCTCGGCGGGGTGGGCGACAGCCCTGGTGCTGCTCGACCTCGACGACTTCAAGCAGGTGAACGACAACCACGGGCACGAGCGCGGCGACGAGGTGCTGCGCCGGGTCGGCCGCCTGCTGCTCGCGGGCATCCGCCCGGGGGACCTGGCTGTACGGCACGGTGGCGACGAGTTCGCGGTGCTGCTCACCGGTGCGGACCTGACCCCGTCGACCGCCGAGCAGCGGGGCGCGGACATGCTCCGGAGCGTGAACACCCTGGACTGGGGCGACGTGTCGGCCGGGCTGGTGGTGACGGCAAGCATCGGGGTGGCGCTGTCGGCCCCGGGCAGGGTGTGGGACCCGGCCGAGCTCTACCGGGCCGCGGATGCTGCGCTGTACGAGGCCAAGCGGGGACCCGCAGGGATGGTGGTCACCGAGGTCGGCGCGGACCTGGACGGCGCGGGCGGGCCGGCGCACCCCCGGGCCGCCTGGGGCTGACCGCCGGGTCAGCTGCCCCGGGGGCCGGCGCCGGCGCCCACCGCGTTCGACGCGACCGCGTGCAGCACGGTCTTGACCTGGAACGGCGTCAGGCCGGGGTGCTTGGACAGCAGCCGGGCGACCAGGCCGGCGATGTGCGGGCAGGCGAAGCTGTTGCCGGTGGCCCGGATCGTGCGGCCCTTGGTCCACGGCACCTCGAGATCGACCCCCGGCGCGCCGAACTCGACGGGCGGGTGCGGGTTGTAGTCGAAGTCGAACGGGTCGGCGCCCGGGCGGGCCGCCACCGAGAGGACCGCGGCGTACTGCGACGGATAGCTGGGCGCGGGGACGTTGTTCACGGCGCAGACCAGTGAGAGGTTCGCGAAGTACGCCGCGTCGGCCAGCCGGTGGAACATCGCGAAGTGCGCGGCGCGGCGGCTGCTGAGGCTCAGGTTGGCGACGTGCATGCCGCTGTCGATGGCCCACTGGAGCCCCGCGGCGAAGACCTGACCACGGCCGCTCAGCTTCGAACCAAGCACCCGGACGCTGTAGAGCTCGCAGTCCGGGGCAGCCCGTCTGATCAGTCCGGCACAGGCCGTGCCGTGTCCGTAGAGGTCCTCGTGCGGCCCCTCGGCGTAGGAGACGGTGCCGGTCTCGCTGTCGAGCTCGACGGCGACCGCTCCGGCGATGCGGCCCACCGCGGGATGCGCCTCGTCGATCCCGCTGTCGATGACTGCCACCCGGACGCCGGCGCCGGTGGCACCGCCGAACGCCCAGTCGCGGGTCATCGGTGACTCCACCGGCAGCGGCAGCACCGGTGGCAGGTGGCCGGCGGAGAACTGCCAGGACCAGGCAGGCAGCGTCATGCCGGGGGTCGCTGGTCCGCGTACGCGAGGACGTGCGACATCACCTTCACCGCAAGCCGGCGCTCCGCGGCCCCCGTGCGGCCGAGCTCGCCGAACAGCGCCGCCAGGTCGGCGAGGTCGGTGTCGACGTCCAGCGAGCCCGCGGCTGTCTCCAGGTCCAGCCGCAGGCCGCTGCCGCCACCGTCGGACGCGTCGTCGGCCGCCGCCAGGGCGGTGAGCAGCAGTCTTCCCATGTCCCCGAACAACCGGGCCGACTCGACGGCGACCGCCGCATGCCGGGCGAAGAAGTCGAGCAGCACCAGGTCCCGGTCGCTGCCCGGCCGCCCCGCGTCCCGGTCCAGCACCTCGACCACCCCGAGCACCCGGTCGTCCGTCTCCAGCGGCGCCGCGAGGATCGCTTGCGGCAGGTACCCCGTTCGCTCGGCCACGTCCCGCGCGAACCGTGGGTCCCTGGCCACCTCGTTGACCTCGATCGACTGCCCGGACCCGACGACCCACCCCGCGATCCCTACCCCGACCGGCACGGTCAGACCGAGCACGGCCTCGGCCCCGGCACCGCTGGCCGCCGTGAAGACGAGGTTGGCCTCGTCGGCGTCGAGCAGCGCGATCGAGCACGCCTGGGCACCGAAGACCGCTCGAGCCGCCTCGGCCATCTCGGTGAGCTGGTCCTCGTGGTCGACCGGTGCGAGAGCCGGCCCGACCGCGGCAGCCAGCCGGCCGAGCTGCTCGACCGCGCCCGGCACCTCGCCCATGCGACCCCTCCCTCACGCTGCCCGGTGCCGGAAACCTAGGCGCAGCGCCGCCGGCGCGCCAGCGTTGTGACGCGAACGCTGCTTGTGAGGCCAGGCCGACAGACATACTGTCAGCGAGCCGACAGACCCTGAGGTACGTCGGCAGCATCCTCGAACCACGCGCACGAATCGCATCGCTGAGAGGAGCACGACATGCCTGGGATCCAGGACAGCCGGGACGATCTCGGCACGAACGTCGCACCCGAGGACGAGGTCGAGGGCCACAAGCTGAAGCTCCCGAAGGCCGAGGACATGGATGTCGAGGGCCACAAGATGAAGCTGCCCAAGGCGGACGAAGGCAGCGACGTCGAGGGCCACAAGATGAAGCTGCCGAAGGCCGACGACGACGACGTCGAGGGCCACAAGATGAAGCTCCCGAAGGCCGACGACGACGACGTCGAGGGCCACAAGATGAAGCTGCCCGAAGGCCGACGACGACGACGTCGAGGGCCACAAGATGAAGCTCCCGAAGGCCGACGACGACGACGTCGAGGGCCACAAGATGAAGCTCCCGAAGGCCGACGACGACGACGTCGAGGGCCACAAGATGAAGCTCCCGAAGGCCGACGACGACGACGTCGAGGGCCACAAGATGAAGCTCCCGAAGTAGGGAGCAGCCCGAGGGACCCGTGGGGGGGCTGGGGCCGGATCAGCCGAGCGTGGCAGTCAGCCGCTCGGCGATCCGGCCCTCGAGCGCGCGGGACGGTCCGCCTCCCACACCGACAGCGGCCAGGAACTCCTCGCCCGGCAGCCGGAACGCCGCGACGTCGGTGACCGCCTCCACCGTCGCCGTACGGGCGCGGTGCTGCAGCAGCCCGATCTCGCCCACGTAGTCCGGCGCCTCGATCCGACGTGGGTGCGCCGGCCGCTCACCGGACCACACGTCGATGGTGCCTGTCGCGAGCACGAACAGGTCCTCGGCCTGGTCGCCCTCGCGCAGCAGCACGGTCCCGGCGGCGAACTGCACCGGCTCCAGGGCCGCGGCGACCCGTTCCATCACGGACGGCTCGGCACCGGTCAGCAGGTCCGTGAGCGCCAGCAGGTCCAGCCGCGGCTCGAGCTCGGCGAGCCGTTCGGTCGACTCCTGGTCGAGGCCGCTCACCCGGGCGAGCATCGCCAGGGTCACCGCAGCCGGGACGGCGGCGGCCACGACGAGGCTGGCCCGCAGCCCCAGCAGTCCGAGCACCGCTGGCGCCAACGCGCTGCCCAGCAGAAGGGTCGCCATGGACAGCGACGAGAGCAAGCCCTCCACACGGGCGAGCCGCGTCCCGGGCACGACCCGTTGCATGATCGTTGTCGCCACGACGTCGAGGACGAGGGACGCGACGCCCTCGACGGCAAGGACCACCAGGGCCAGCCAGGGCGAACTGAGGACGGCGAGGGCTGCCATCGGCGCTGCGTTGAACAGGACGACCGCGGCGATGACGGCCCGCGGGCGGCGGGAGCGGGCCAGCCGCGGCGCCAGGACGGCGCCCAGCAGCCCGCCGACCCCGACCGCCGCGTCGAGGTAACCGACACCCGATGCGCCCATCCCGAGCAGGTCCTGGGCGACCAGCACCAGGTAGACCAGCTCGAAGCCGTAGATCAGGGTGATCGCCAGGGTGGCGACGGAGAGGGTTGCGAGCACCCGGTCACCGAGGAGGGTCTGGAAGCCGAGCCGGACGCCGGCGACCAACCCCACATCGAGGGCGTCCTCGTCCGTCCGCTCGGCCGGCGGCACCGTCGCGGCCAGGACGAAGCCGCCGGACACCACGAAGGTCACGGCGTTGACGAAGAAGGCCCAGCCAGGTCCGGCGGTGGCGACAAGCAGGCCGCCGATGCCGGGCCCCACCACGAGGCTCAGGTACTCGATCGTCGACACCAGCGAGTTCGCCGAGGCCAGGTCGCGCTCGGGCACCAGGCGGGGCATCGATGCGTAGAAGGCCGGCGAGTACGGCATCCCGAGCAGGGTCGTGAAGCCGACGAGGATGACCACCAGCAGGACCGACCCGTCCACCGCCGCCACGGCCGCGATCGCGAGCATGAGGACGGCGCGGGCTGCGTCACACAGGACCATGACCCGGCGCCGGTCCATCCGGTCGGCGAGCAGGCCGGCGAGCGAGCCGCCCAGGACCAACGGCACAACCCGGACCATCACGGTGGCGGAGACCCAGGCGCTGGAGCCGGTCGCCTGCAGGACGTAGACGACGAGGCCGATGGTGTAGAGGAAGTCGCCGGCGCGGGAGGTCGCGAAGGCAGCGAGGAGCAGGCGGAAGTCGCGGTGCGCCAGGGATCGAGAGAGGTCCGGCCGGGTCACTGCCCGCTCCGGCGGCGGAGCCCGTCGAGGTCCAGGAGCTCGATCCGGCCGCGACCGAGCGCCACCGTGCCGGTGGCGGCGAGCCGCTGCAGCACCTGGTTCACCGTCGGCCGGGTCGCCCCGGCCATCCCCGCGATGTCGTCCTGGGTCATCGGGATCGTCACCGTCGTCTCGCCGGGCCGCTGGTAGGCGCCGGCCAGGTCGACGAGCCGCCGGATCACCCGGCGGTCCACCCCGACGTACAGCGCCTCGAGCAGCGACCGGCTGAGCTCGTCCACCCGGTCGGCCAGCATCTGGACGAGCAGCTGCTCGACGCCCGGGCTGCTACGACGCAGCTCGAGGAAGTCCTGGCGACCGAGGGCCAGCGTCCCGCTCGGCTCCAGCGCCACCACCGTGGCCGTGCGCTCGTGCGAGTCCTTGATGAGGGCGAGCTCGCCGAACGAGTCACCCACCGAGAGCACGGAGAGGGTCGCCGTGTCTCCCGAGGGGACCGAGACCCGCACGGCGAACCGTCCGGAGCGCACCAGGTGCAGCGACTCCCCCGGGTCGCCCTCGTGGAAGACGACCTCGCCCTTGTGGAAGGTGCGTGGCCGCGCCGCCTGGAGCACCCTCGCTCGCTGCTCCTCGTCCAGCGGAGCGAGCAACTGCCAGGTCACGACGCAGAGTCGATCATCTTTCGGCGGGTGACACCGCCCGAACGTCGCATTTGGCCGTTCGGGCTCTCACTCGGAGTACGGCGCGGCCGAGGACACCTCGAAGATGGTCGCGTCCGGATCACCGTCGATGATGTCGGGGAACAGGCCCATGACGTGCGCGACCTCGGACAGCGACTCCTGCCGCTCGAGTGCCGCCCGGTCCTCGAAGACCTCGGTCGCGACGATCCGGCGGGGATCGATCAGGTCCCGGCCGATGTCGAAGCTGATGACGCCCTCGGTGGCCCGGCTCGGGGCGACCACCTGCCCGAACGCCTCGAGCGCGTCATCGACGCGGTCGGGCATGCATCGCACGGTGAACAGGACGACGATCATCGCCCACCTCCTGGCCTGGACGGCGTGCGGGCGAGGCGGGCGCCCACGGTGCCGCACTCGCGTCCGGACCGTACTCCCGACGCCGTGCCACGGGAAGGGATCGCCGTGGACTCGCGTGACCGCGACGTCTCGCGCCTTGTCGTTTGCCACCCGTCGATCGAACCTGACCGTGACAGGCGCCGGAGCAGGACGGAGCGTGGTCGCAGGTGCGGACCGGTCGTGACGATCACCTCGCCCACCCTGGCTCGGCGCATCGAGCGGGACGTAGGTTGTGATCGCCTTCCGTCCTGATCCGACGTGGCGGAGACTTCGGGCATGTTCGATCTTCGACGGTCGCTACGCCGTGGCGCATACGTAGCGGTGGGTCCGTGCCTGGCTCTGGTGGTCGCATCGGGATGCACCATCGGCTCACCGGCCCCATCGTCGGGCACAGAGGAACCGTCAGTCCCTACCACCTCCGTTCCCACCGAGGACCTGACCTTGGGGACACCTCGCGCGGTGCATCAGGCGACACCGTTGCGGGACGGCCGCGTGCTGTTCACAGGTGGGTGCTCGACATCGGGGTGTGGTGGCGTCGAGCAGGCGGCCGTGAGCGATGTGTACGACCCCGCGACAGGGCGGATAGGGGCCGGCCCGACCATGGCGGTGCCCCGGCTGAGCCACACGGCCACGCTGCTGAACGACGGTCGGGTACTCGTGGTGGGCGGGTACGGAGGCGAAGGGGCACCGCCGACCGGCTCGATCGAGGTGTTCGATCCGACAACAGATGCTTTCACGTCGTTCGGGTCACTGCGGAAGCCCCGTGCCGATCACACCGCGAGCTTGCTGCCCGACGGACGAGTGGTCGTTGCGGGTGGCCGCGGTGTCGGTGGTACAGCCCTCCGTAGCGTCGAGATCATCGACCCGAGGGCCGGCGCCGTGGTTGCAGGCCCGGACCTCCCGGAGCCGAGAACGGCTCAAGTGGCCACGATGTTCGCTGGTGACGTCTTCCTTGTCGGTGGTACGACGTCGAACGACAGTGCGGTCGCTTCCACGCTGGTGCTGGACCGTCGGGCTCGGCGTTGGACGGCTGGTCCGGCGCTGGAGACTGCCAGGGTCAAGCACACGGCAGTGGGGCTTCCGGACGGCGACGTGCTGGTGATCGGCGGCTCCGGTTCCGCGGAGAGCAGGGACGCCTTTGCAGGTACCGAGCTCCTGCGCACCGGAGGTGACAGATTTCGGCCCGGTCCAGTGCTGCCTGAAGGTCGCTACAAGTTGACCGACGCCGCAGCGGTTCTCCAGGACGGTCGCGTCGCGGTCGCTGGTGGCACGACGGTCGCAATCATCGACACAGCTTCGGCCAGCGTCCAGGAGGTCGAGGTTCCCTCGCTGGAGAGGGAAAGGGCGTTCCAGACCCTGACGCCTCTCCCGGACGGCACGGCCCTCGTCGCCGGTGGGTACGACGCTGACATCGTTCCCACCGCCACCGTCTGGCTGGTACCAGTCACCTAGCACCGCCCACGCCACGCCGCACCCGCGCGGCCCGTTGCAACGAGGCCGGACAGTCCCCGACTCGGCGATCGGGCGATAGAAGAGGACCCCATGCCAGCCTGCACCTTCTCACCGGCGTGTCCATCCCCGGCAACTACACGTTGAAGCGGAACTCCACGACGTCGCCGTCGGCCATGAGGTAGTCCTTGCCCTCGATGCGGACCTTGCCGCGGGACTTCGCCTCGGCCATCGACTGCGCGTCGACGAGGTCGTCGAAGGAGACCACCTCGGCCTTGATGAAGCCGCGCTGGAAGTCGGTGTGGATGACACCGGCGGCCTGCGGCGCGGTGGCGCCGACGGGGATCGTCCAGGCCCGGGCCTCCTTCGGCCCGGCGGTAAGGTAGGTCTGCAGGCCGAGGGTGCGGAAGCCGACGTGTGCCAGCTGGTCCAGTCCCGACTCCTCCTGGCCGAGTGACTGCAGCAGCTCGAGCGCCTCGTCGTCGGGCAGCTCGGCCAGCTCGGCCTCGATCTTGGCGTCGAGGAAGATCGCCTCGGCGGGCGCCACCAGCGCGCGCATCTCGTCCTTGAAGCCGTCGTCCCCGAGCTCGTCCTCGTCGACGTTGAAGACGTAGATGAAGGGCTTCGCGGTGAGCAGGTGCAGCTCTCGCAGGTGCGGCCATCTCGATCCCGGCGGCGGTCGCGCCGGCGTACAGCGTGGTGCCGCCCTGCAGCAGCTCCTCGGCCTGCTGCGCCGCGGCGAGCTGGCCGGCCTTGTCCTTGTCCTTCGCGAGCCGGGACTCCTTCTCCAGCCGGGGCAGTGCCTTCTCGAGGGTCTGCAGGTCGGCGAGGATCAGCTCGGTATTGATCGTCTCGATGTCGGACTTCGGCGCGACCTCGCCGTCGACGTGCACGACGTTCGGGTCGCGGAAGGCGCGGATCACCTGGCAGATCGCGTCGCTCTCGCGGATGTTCGCGAGGAACTTGTTGCCGAGCCCCTCCCCCTCGCTCGCGCCCCGGACGATGCCGGCGATGTCGACGAAGGACACGGTCGCCGGGATCACCTTGGCGCTGGAGAACACCCCCGCCAGCACGGCGAGCCGCGGGTCGGGCACCCCGACGACGCCGATGTTCGGCTCGATGGTGGCGAACGGGTAGTTCGCCGCGAGGACGTCGTTCTTGGTCAGGGCGTTGAAGAGCGTCGACTTGCCGACGTTGGGCAGTCCGACGATCCCGATGGTGAGGCTCACGGGGTTCAAGGGTACGGCGGCGGGCGCCGTCGGCCGAATCGGCGACGGCGGCACGCCGACGGCGCCCTCCGGGGTTGTGTCCAGGGTCTCCCCCACCCTGGTGGTCATGGAGATCGTCCTGCTTCTCACCGGCCTGGTCCTGGGCGCCGCCCTGGGCGTCCTCGCTGCCCGCGCCCGCTGGGCCGGCGCCGCCGTCGAGGCCAGGGTGCTGCGCGAGCGGCTGGCGTCTGCCGACGCGCTGTCGGGTCGACGCGACGACGTCGCCGTCACGGTTGCCCCGCTCCGCGACGCGCTGGGCAAGGTGGAGTCCCACCTGCGGGTGCTCGAGCACGACCGGGTCGCCGCCTACAGCGCCCTTGCCGAGCAGGTCCGCGCCCTGTCGTCCACGGGCGAGGGGCTGCGGGACCAGACCCGTTCCCTGGTCACAGCCCTGCGGGCGCCGCAGACCCGCGGCCGCTGGGGCGAGATGCAGCTGCGCCGCGTGGTGGAGCTCGCCGGCATGGTGGAGCACTGCGACTTCAGCGAGCAGGAGTCCGTGACCGGCGACCACGGCACCCAGCGGCCCGACCTGGTGGTGCGGCTGGCCGGCGGGAAGCGCGTCGTCGTCGACGCGAAGGTCACCCTCGCCGCCTACCTCGACGCCGCGGAGCAGCAGGACCCCGACGTCATCGAGGACCGGCTGCGCGCGCACGCCCGGCACCTGCGGGAGCACGTGAAGGGCCTCGCCGCCAAGGAGTACTGGCGATCGTTCGAGCCGACACCGGAGTTCGTCGTGCTTTTCGTCCCCGGTGACGCCTTCCTGGCTCCCGCGCTGGAGCGCGACCCGCAGCTGCTGGACGACGCGATGGCGCAGCGCGTCTTCATCACCACTCCGACCACGCTGATCGCGATGCTGCGGACGGTCGCCTACGCCTGGCAGCAGGAGGCACTGACCGAGCACGCCCGGTCCGTGTTCGAGCTCGGCCGTGAGCTCTACCGGCGCCTTGGCACGTTCGGCGAGCACGTCGACAAGCTGGGGCGGACGCTCAACCGCTCGGTCGACGACTACAACAAGGTCGTCGGCTCGCTGGAGCGGACCGTCCTGGTGCAGGCCCGGCGGATGGCCGAGCTGCAGGTGACCGACGCCGAGCTGCCGGCACCCGAGCCGGTCGTCGCCACGACCCGGCGCCTGAGCGCCCCGGACCTGTTCGCACCGGACGAGCCAGAGCGTCCTGACGAACGCCAGCTGCGCTCGCTGCCGTAGCGGTCGGCGGAGCGCTGCAGGGCGTGTCTACCGCGGGCGCGCCGCGCACCGACCTACCGTGGGCTGGTGACCCTCACGACCGGCGCCGACGGCTCGCCCCGCATCGAGGCGCCCCCGACGACCCGGTCGACCCAGCCGCCGGAGGCCGGAGCGCCCTTCGTCGTGACCGCGCCGGCCCCGCCCGCCACCAGCACGCTGGTGCGGGCCCGCACCGAGGGGCTGACCGGTCCGGCCGTGGTGGCCCTGTCCGCACTGCTGGTCTGCGGTGGGGCACTGCTCGACGTCCGACGCGACGCGACGCTCGGCCTGGGCACCGGCGTCGCCGTCGTCCTCGCGTCGGCGGCGGCTCCCGCCCTCGTGCGCTTCCGCTCCCTCGCCACCGCCCTGGTCCTGCCGCCACTGCTCGTCGCCGGCGCGGCGACGCTGATCGCCCGGCTCGGCGGGCGCAACAGCGGGCTGCGCGAGCTCGTGCTCGACGTCGGCACGACCCTGGCGCTGGCGGCGCCGCTGCTGTTCGGCGTCACGGCGCTCGCGGTGGTCGTGGGGCTCGCCCGTCTGCTGCGCCGCGTCGCCGGTCGTTGACCGGCCGGCCGGCCGGCGGACCGGCCGACGAGCCCGTCGTCCTCGACCGCATCGCCACCCCACGCGGCGAGCTGGTGCTCCGCCGACTCGGTGCTGACCTCGAGGTCATCAGCAACGGTGTCTTCCTGATGGACACCCGCGACGGCAGGTCCGAGCGGGCGCTGGTCCGCGAGGCCGTGAGCGCGCACGACGGGGCGCGCCACCTGCTCGTCGGAGGCCTCGGCGTCGGGTTCTCCCTGCTCGAGGCTGTCGAGATGCCCGGGCTCAGCCGGATCGACGTGGTCGAGATCGAGCCGTCAGTCCTGCGCTGGCACCGGACCCACTTCGCCGACCGCACCGGGGCCGCCCTCGCGGACCCACGGGTCCACGTGGCGGTGGCCGACGCGCGAGACCACCTCGCTGCACATCAGGACGGCTACGACGTGGTCTGCCTGGACGTCGACAACGGCCCGGACTGGACGGTCACCGAGTCCAACGCCGGCATCTACGGAGCCGAGGGCCTCGCCGAGTGCTTGGCCGCGTTGCGGCCCGGCGGCGTCCTCGCCGTCTGGAGCGCCGCGGCGTCGCCGGAGTACGAGGCGCTGCTGCGGCAGCACCTCGACGACGTCCGTGTCGTGCACATCGAGCGACACACCGCTCGCGGCGGGCCGGACGTGGTCCTGCTCGGTCGACGCCGCCGCTGACGCATCCCGCGCCGGCGCCGGCCCGTCACCTCAGCCCTGGACGGCTGCTGCCTTCATGTCGCGGCGCAGCTCGGGCGGCAGCGCGAACAGCAGACTCTCCTCCGCCGACCGGACCTCCTCGACGTCGCCGAAGCCGCGCTCGGCGAGCCAGTCGAGGACGCCGCGGACCAGGATCTCGGGCACCGAGGCCCCGCTCGTGACACCGACGACCGAGACGCCGTCCAGCCATGCCTCGTCCAGCTCGGCAGCCTTGTCGACCAGCCTGGCGTCGGCTGCCCCGCACTCGAGGGCGACCTCGACCAGGCGCACCGAGTTCGACGAGTTCGTCGAGCCGACGACAATGACCAGGTCGGCCGGGGCCGCGATCTCCTTCACCGCCACCTGTCGGTTCTGGGTGGCGTAGCAGATGTCGTCGCTCGGGGGGTCGAGCAGCGACGGGAACCTCTCGCGCAGCCTGCGCACGGTCGCCAGCGTCTCGTCGACCGACAGCGTCGTCTGCGACAGCCACGCGACCTTCTCCGGGTCGCGGACCTCGACCCGGTCGACGTCGTCGGGTCCCTCGACCAGGTGGATGTGCCGGGGAGCCTCGCCAGTGGTGCCCACGACCTCCTCGTGACCCTCGTGGCCGATGAGCAGGATGTCGTAGTCGTCAGCGGCGAAGCGGCGTGCCTCGTGGTGCACCTTGGTGACCAGTGGGCAGGTGGCGTCGATGGTCTTGAGGCTGCGCGCCTTCGCCTCCTCGTGCACCACCGGCGCCACGCCGTGGGCCGAGAAGACGACTGTCGCTCCCTCGGGCACCTCGTCGTTCTCGTCCACGAACACCGCGCCGCGCGCCTGCAGCGTCTCGACGACGTGCTTGTTGTGCACGATCTGCTTGCGGACGTAGACCGGGGACCCGTAGGTCTCCAGCGCCTTCTCGACCGTGATGACGGCCCGGTCGACACCCGCGCAGTAGCCGCGCGGGGACGCGAGCAGGACACGACGGGGCGGGTCAGTCATGCCGCCCATGGTAGGTCGGCCCGGACGGCGGTACCGAACCGGCGAACGTGACCTGCCCGACACCGGCCGCGCCGATAGCGTGGCCGGGTGCCGCTGGAGACCTCGCCGGAGCATCCGGTCCCTGTCCGCCGCGTCAGCCAGCTCCTGACGCAGTGGATCGGCCGGCTCGGGTTCGTGTGGGTGGAGGGGCAGGTCGCCCAGCTGTCCCGGCGGCCGGGGCAGCGCACGGCGTTCCTCACGCTGCGGGACCCCAGCGCCGACATGTCGGTGACAGTCACCTGCTCGGTGGCCCTGCTGGACGGGCCCGCGGCGGGGCTCGTCGAGGGCGCCCACGTCGTCGTGCACGCCCGGCCGCAGTACTTCGCGACCCGCGGGACCCTGTCGTTGGCCGCCGACCAGATCCGGCAGGTCGGGGTCGGCGAGCTGCTCGCCCGGCTGGAGCACCTGCGAGGAGTGCTGGCACAGGAGGGCCTTTTCGCCGCCGACCGCAAGCGGGCGCTGCCCTTCCTGCCACGCGTGGTCGGCGTGGTCTGCGGACGGGCCTCCGCGGCGGAGAAGGACGTGGTCGAGAACGGCCGGCGCCGCTGGCCGGCCGTGCGGTTCAGGGTCGAGGAGGTCGCCGTCCAAGGCACCACCGCTGTGAGCGAGGTGACCGAGGCGCTGCTCCGCCTCGACGCCGACCCGGAGGTGGACGTGATCGTGGTGACGCGCGGCGGCGGCTCGCTCGAGGACCTCCTGCCGTTCTCCAACGAGGCACTGGTGCGGGCCGTCGCCGCGTGCCGTACGCCCGTGGTCAGCGCGATCGGGCACGAGAGCGACACCCCGTTGATGGACCTGGTGGCCGACGTCCGTGCCTCGACACCGACCGACGCGGCGAAGTGCGTGGTGCCCGACGTGGCAGAGGAGCTGGAGCGGGTGGGCCAGCTGCGGCGCCGCACCCGGGCCGCGGTCCGGACCATGCTGGACCGCGAGTCGGCCGCCCTGGTGGCCGTGCGCAGCCGGCCGGTGCTGGCCGACCCGCACACCATGCTCTCGCCGCGGACCGCCGAGGTCGTCGGGTTGCGAGACCGTGGCCGCCGCGTCCTCGGGGCCGCGTTGGACCGGGCGGGGGACAACCTCGCCCACACCCGCGCCCGGGTCACGGCCCTGTCCCCGGCGGCCACTCTCGACCGCGGCTACACCGTGCTGCAGCAGGTGGACGGTCGGGTCGTGCGCCGGCCGGCCGAGGTCGCACCTGGCGACCGGCTCCGGGCCAGGCTGGCCGAGGGCGAGCTGGCGGTCACCGTCGACGGCGGCCGCGGCGTCGGCGGCCGGGCTGACGGCGAGCCGTAGGGTGACCGTCGTGCCCTCCTCGACCCCGGCCGACGGTGACCGACCGACGTACGAGCAGGCCCGCGAGGAGCTCGTCGACGTGGTCCGGCGGCTGGAGACCGGCGCAGCGACGCTCGAGGAGTCGCTCGCGTTGTGGGAGCGCGGCGAGGCGCTCGCGGTCGTGTGCCAGGAGTGGCTGGACGGCGCCCGGGCCAAGCTCGACGCCGCGCACGCCCGCGACCAGGAGGGTCCTGGCTAGCCGCAGTGCCGAGGGGTCGCCGGCGGCCTTACGGCTGACGCCGCGACACCACGACCTCCGACGCCCACCACAATGTGACGCAGGACACGGACACCGCCAGGGCGGCGCCCGTTTGCGCGCCGGAGCACCGGGAACCCCTCCCGCCTGGCGTCCAGCAGCGGCGACCTGACCCGCTCCAGAAGTCCGCGCCTGACCGACGGTCACAGCGCTCATCTACCGAACTGAGGGAACAACCATGTCCAGCCACGCCAGCACCGACCACGTGACCACCGGCAGCCGCGACGTCCGGGTCGCTCGGCCCAGCACCGTGGAGACCAAGCCCGCCTTCAAGACCACCGAGCTGATCGTCTGGGCCGTCAGCGTCCTCGCCGTCCTCATCGCGTCGGCCGTCGTCGACGATGAGGGCGCCGCGGGCTTCGGCGCCGACCACGCGTGGCTCTACGTCACGCTGCTCTCGGTCGGCTACATGATCAGCCGGGGGCTCGCCAAGGCCGGCAGCTACCAGAAGGACGACGACCCGCGCAGCTGAGCACATGAGCTCGCGACAGGTCCGGGTCCGCCCCCTCGGGGGCGGACCCGGGTGCCTGGCGATGGTCCTTGTCTCGGTCGTCGCCAGCGTGGTCCTCACCGTGCTGCTCAACCTGCTGATCCGGTGAGGTAGGTCCTCCACGCGTCAGCTGACGGCCCCGGCCTGCAACGATCGGGCCAGCAGCTCGAGCTCCTGCCAGGCGGCGCCCCCGGCGACCACCGTGGTCACCGCGTCACCGTCGAGGACCAGGGCGCGCCGCTCCGGGCGACCGCCCTCGACCCGGCGCCACTGCAGGCCGCTGATGGTCACCGTGCCCGCGCGCCGGCCGTCGGCCGCCACCGTGGCGACGACGGCCTCCGGGTCGCCGTCGCTCTGCTCCACCCCGGCGTAGTCACCGGCCGGTGTGACCAGGCCGAGGTGCCAGGCGACGGCGTCCCCGACGCGGGCGGTGCGGGCGCTCGTCGGCACCCAGGTGGTGGGCAGTCCGACGGGCGCCAGCACCTCGTACGGCGCGGTGTCGCGCGCCTGCGCCAGCGCACCCCGGTAGTCCAGCGGGCGCAACGTCGACCCGGACTCGTCGCGTGCGTTGAGGGCGACGACGACGAAGACCAGCACCAGCACGACGAGCAGGGACCGGACCATGTCGCCCACGGTCTGCCGGCCGCGGCCGGACCGAGGGGCGGCCGGCGTCTGCTCGCTCACCGACCCATCCTCCCCCACCGGGCCGGGCGGCTCAGGCCGGGTAGACCGTGGTCTCGGTCGCCTTGACCGTCGCCCACACGTCGCCGCCAGGACGGAGTCCCAGCTCGGCCACCGCCAGCGGGGTGACGTCGGCCACCACCGGGACCGGGCCGACGAGCGAGACCCGGACCACGTCGCCGTGCGTCTCCATCGAACCGATCCGGCCGGCCCAGCAGTTGCGGGCACTGGACTCCGGCCGGACAACGTGCAGCGAGACGGCATTCGGCGCGAACGCCACGAACACGTCGCCGTGCGAGTGCCCTGCCGTGGTGAGCGTCGCGCCGCCCTCGAGGTCGACCCGGCCGTCGACAGCCCTGCCGCGCACGAGGTTGAGGCCGACCAGCCGGGCGACGTACTCGGTGCGTGGGTGCGCGGCCACCCCTCGCGGCGTCCCCGACTGCACCACGGCACCGTCCTCGACGACGATCAGCCGGTCGGCCAGCACCATGGCGTCCAGCGCGTCGTGGGTCACGACGACGGCGGCACCGTCGTAGCCGGTCAGGTGCCGGCGCAGGTCGGACCTGACCTCGAGCCTGGTGCCGGCGTCGAGCGCGGCGAGCGGCTCGTCCAGCAGCAGCAAGGCGGGCTCGGCGACCAGTGCGCGGGCGAGGGCGACGCGCTGGGCCTGGCCGCCGGAGAGTCGGGCCGGTCGCTGCCCGGCGTACGACGACAGGCCGACCCGGTCCAGCCACGCGTCCGCGCGACGGCGGGCAGCTCCCCTGTCGACGCCACGGGCCCGCAGCCCGAAGGCGACGTTCTCCCGGGCCGAGAGGTGCGGGAACAGGAGGTAGTCCTGGAACACCACGCCGATGGGACGCTGCTCGGTCGGCCGCCGGACGCGTGCGACGGTGTCCTCGAGTACCACCCCGCCGAGCCGCACGAGGCCGTCGTCGCACGCGAGCAGGCCGGCGAGCAGCCGCAGCGTGGTGGACTTGCCGGCACCGTTGGGTCCCAGCAGGGCCACCACCTCGCCCGGTGCGACCTCGAGAGCAACGTGCAGGTCCAGGCTCCCGCGGCGGACCCGCAGGTCGGCGTCGAGGCCGCTCACCTGACGGCGGTCAGCCATCGTTCACGCAGCGCGGCGAGCACGGTGACCGACACGAGGAGCAGCACCAGGGACAGGGCGATCGCCGCGGCCGGGTCCTGCTGCAACGCCAGGTAGACCTCGACCGGCATCGTGCGGGTCGTGCCGGGAAAGTTGCCGGCGAAGGTGATCGTGGCACCGAACTCGCCGAGGGCACGGGCCCAGCAGAGGACGGTGCCGGCGAGCACACCCGGGGCCACCAGCGGCAGCGTCACCCGCCGGAACGTGTACCAGCGAGTCGCGCCGAGCGTCGCGGCCGCCTCGTCGAACCGCCGGTCGGCTCCGCGCAGCGACCCCTCCACCGCGATCACCAGGAACGGCAGCGCCACGAACGCCTCCGCCACCACGACGGCCGCCGTCGTGAACGGCAGCTGGTAGCCGAACCACGTGTCGAGCCAGCGACCGGCGATGCCACGACGGCCGAGGGCGGTGAACAGGGCAACACCGCCGACGACCGGGGGCAGCACGAGCGGGACCGTGACCAGGGCGCGCAGCAGGCTGCGCCCCGGGAAGTCCCCGCGGGCCAGGACCCAGGCGAGCGGGACCCCCACCACGAGGCAGGCCGCGGTCGCGAGCGAGGCACAGACCAGCGACAGCCGCAGCGCCTGCAACGACTCGTCCCGGCCCAGGACGGCGCCGAGCGTGCGCCACGGCGTCCGTACGAGCAGCCCGAGGACAGGGAGCAGGAGGAAGAGGACGGCGACGCCGGCGAGCGGGACCAGCGCGCCGGGCACGCCGCTCGTTCGGTGCGACGACGAGCGCCGGGCGGCAGCTGTCACGGGACGTCGAACCCGGCGGCCGACAGCACCGAGGCGCCGGCCGGCGAGCGCACCAGGTCGACGAAGGCCCGGGCGGCGGCGGCGTTCGGGGCGTCCTTGAGGACAGCGATGGGGTAGTCGTTGACGACCTGAGCCGCCTGCGCGACATCGATGCCCTCGACCTTGTCCCCGGCGGCCCGCACGTCGGTCCGGTAGACCAGGGCCGCGTCGACCTCGCCGAGCGTGACCTTGGCCAGGGTCGCCTTGACGTCGACCTCGAGGGTGTCCGGCCTCGGGGTGACCTTCGCGAGGTCGAACAGGTCCGCCGCTGCGGCGCCGCACGGCACCTCGGGGGCGCAGAGCGCGATCGTGAGCGGCTTCCGGGCGAAGTCCGCCAGGCCGGTGACCTTCGCCGGGTTCCCGGCCGGCACCGCGATCTCCAGGGTGTTGCGCGCGAACACCACCGGTGTGCCGGCGGTGTCCCCGTCGTCCGACACCCGCTGCATCGTGCTGTCGCTGGCGGAGGCGAAGACGTCCGCCGGGGCCCCGTTCCCGACCTGGGTGGCAAGCTCCGAGCTGGCCGCGAAGCTGAAGGTGACAGTCGCGCCGGGGTGCGCGGACTCGAACGCCGTGCCCAGCGCGTTGAACGACTCGGTCAGCGACGAGGCTGCCAGCACGACGATGCGTCCGGTCACCTCATCGCCCGACGACGCCGCCGACGACCGGGCACCGCCGGCCGGGGACCCGCCGCAGCCGGCCAGCAGGAGCAGTGCGGCGCACGCGGCAGCACCACCGGCACGGCCCACGCCGAGGTCCATCAGCGAGGCCCCGGGATCTCGACGACGACATTGGTGGACTTCACTGCCGCCACGGCCACGACGCCTGCCTCCAGCCCGAGCTCGTCGGCGGCCTCCCGGCTCATGAGCGACACCAGCCGGTACGGGCCGGCCTGCATCTCGACCTGCGCCATCACACCGTCCCGGGTGACCTTGGTGACGATGCCCCGGAAACGGTTGCGGGCGGACTGCGCGACGACCGGGCCGGCGTCGCCGGCGACGGCGAGCCGCCGCGCCGCCTCGGCCAGCACCCGACCGTCGACGCCCTGCCGGCCGGACGGGAGCCGGGTGGTCTCCAGCCGCCCGGCCTCGGCCCAGCGGCGCACGGTGTCCTCGCTGACCCCGAGCAGGTCCGCGGCCTCGGCGATCCGCAGCACAGTCACGAGGAGACCCTACAGCCGCACGTGCAGCGATGAGAAGCCTGGCCGCAGCAGCAGTTGCGCGATTGCCCTCGCTGACCTACCGGTCAGGTGCGGCAAGCGCGTGGCCTGGTCCCGCCTCCTGGCGCCGCGGCCACGGCCTGCCGCCGGCGGCTGACTACGATCGGCGGCACCACCGACGAGGGAGCGCGCAGCCGATGACCGACATGCCGGACCAGACCCCCGATGGACTGCCGGAGCCGCTGGCGCCGGAGGTCGAGGCGCCGGACCGCAACCTCGCACTCGAGCTGGTCCGGGTCACCGAGGCGGCGGCGATGGCGGCGGGGCGCTGGGTCGGCCGGGGGGACAAGAACGGTGCCGACGGCGCCGCGGTCAACGCGATGCGTCAGCTGATCCACACGGTGAGCATGGACGGCGTGGTGGTCATCGGGGAGGGCGAGAAGGACGAAGCCCCGATGCTGTTCAACGGCGAGCGGGTCGGCGACGGCAGGGGACCCGAGTGCGACGTCGCCGTCGACCCGATCGACGGGACCCGGCTGACCGCGCTGGGGATGGGCAACGCACTGTCGGTGATGGCGGTCTCCCCGCGCGGAGCGATGTTCGACCCGTCGGCGGTGTTCTACATGGAGAAGCTCGCCACCGGTCCGGAGGCGGCCGACGCGGTCGACATCCGGCTCCCGGTCGCCGAGAACGTGCGCCGGGTGGCCCGCGCGAAGAAGGAGTCGCCGTCGGACGTGACCGTCGTGATCCTGGACCGGCCCCGGCACGCGGCGATGGTCGAGGACATCCGATCCACCGGCGCGCGCATCAAGTTCATCACCGACGGCGACGTGGCCGGCGGCATCATGGCTGCGCGGGAGGGGACGGGCATCGACCTCCTCGTCGGCATCGGGGGGACCCCCGAGGGCATCATCACGGCCTGCGCGATCAAGACGCTGGGGGGCGTGATCCAGGGCAGGCTGTGGCCGCAGGACGACGACGAGCGGCAGAAGGCCCTCGACGCCGGTCACGACCTCGACCGGGTCCTGGTCACGGACGAGCTCGTCCGCGGCGAGGACGTCTTCTTCGTCGCCACCGGCATCACCGACGGGGAGATGCTCAAGGGCGTGCGCTACGGCTCCGGCACAGTCCGCACGGCCTCGATCGTCATGCGCTCGCGCAGCGGGACCATCCGCGTGGTCGAGAGCGAGCACCGACTCGACAAGCTGCGCGCCTACTCTGCCGTGGACTTCGACGGCACCGGCTGATCAGACGGCGACCGCTCAGGAGTCGTCGACGACCCGGCGGACGGCGTCCACCACGACGTCGGGCCGGTCCCGCTGGATGTCATGACCGGCGCGGTCGACGATCTGCACCTCACCGCGAATGGAGAGCTCGGCCCAGGCCTGTTGCCCGCCCACCCACGCCGAGTCCATGGCGGCCGCGTCGCGAGGGCGCAGGTCGCCCCACTCGCTGATGCTGTGCGTGAGGACCACCACCGGCTGCGAGCCCACCGGGCTGAAGACCGTCGGCGGGTCGAACGCCGACCGGCCGGCCAGGTGCTCGGAGTTCGCGGTTGGCCGGAGCAGGGACCCGAGCTGGCTGCGGAGCTCCCCGCCCCTCTCCGCGGGGTCCTTCGGCAGCGTGGCCAGCGCCGTGGCGACGAACGACGGCGGCGTCGCGTCGACGAGCACCAGCCCGGCCAGGTCCTGCCGGTGCTCCTCCGCCCAGGTCACCGCCACGACGCCACCCAGGCTGTGCGCGACAACCACGACCGGCCTGGTGAGCCCCAGCGCATCGATGACGCCGTCGACCTCGTCTGCCAGGTCGGCGAACGACCGCCGCTCCGGCGGCTCGTCGCTGTCGCCCACGCCAAGCCGGTCGTAGGCACAGACGCGCGCGAACGCGCCGATCGCGGGCTGCACGTCGTCCCAGGACTGCGACAGCTCGGTGTCGTAGCCGGACACCAGCAGCACCGACGGGTCCGCCGTGGCGCCGGCACAGCGCGTCGCCACCTCGTGCTGCCCGACCACGACCCTGGTCGTCGAGGTCAGCGGGGCGAGCGTCTGCCCCGGGGCCGAGGTGGTGGCGTCGCTGTCGGCGAGCAGGCCACAGCCCGCGGTGGACGCCGCCAGCACACCGAAGATCGCGGCTGCCAGCGGCCCACGTGCTGTCGGTCGCCTGGCGCCCGCTCCGGGAGCCGCGCCCCTCCTCATCACCGCACGGTACGTCAGGTCTGGGAGGCAGTGAACCCGCCGGACCCGCTCGGCGAGCCGTCCCCGACGTGCGCCCGGGTACCCCAGCGCCCCGCGCCATACCCTGGACGTCGTACGCCGCACCGTCGACTACCGCCCGCGAGGACCGCACCGATGACCGACATCGCCTACTCCGACCTCCGCCCGGACAGCTGACGCAGCGAGCCGTGCCCGACCTCGACGACGAGCTGCGCGGGGGATCCCGCCGGGCACCGGTGCCGACCTGGCTGGCCCCGGTCGCGCTCGTGGTCGGACTCTGCCTCCTGGGCCTCCTTGGCCTCCTGACCGTCCTCCGGGGCGACCCGTCGCCACCCGTCGCCGGGCCGGAGGAGACGGCCACCGCCCCCCCGACCGCCGCACCGCTGTCGAACCTGGCGGCCGGCGGGACGGGCCCGCTGTCGGTCGGCGCCGTCTGCACCCACACCGACGGGAGCGGCACGCTGCTGGTGCAGTTCCAGCTGCTCAACACCGGCCTCGGCCGGGTCACCGTGCTGGCCGTGCGGCCGGTGATCTCGGGCGCCGGCACGCACCTGGCCGACGTGACCCTGCCGCGCAGCCCGTCCTGCGGCACGCCGGTCGCTCGGACCGGCCCGAGCACCGTTCTCGAGGCGGGCCGGCGCGTCGGCGTGCAGCTCGCCATCCGCGTGCCGGCCGACCGCGCCGCGCCGTACCCGGTGCTCGCGGACGTCGACATGCTGTCTGTCGGCGAGCAGCCCGCGACCCAGCGTGTCTTCGTCCTGGCCGGTCCTCGGCCGCGGGACGGAGCCGCCGCGTCTGCTCAGCCGACCAGGTAGCGCTCGGCGATCTCGGCCGCCTGGTAGCGGGTCGCGACCTCGAGCTTGCGCAGGATGTTGGAGACGTGCACGCTCGCGGTCTTGGTGCTGATGACCAGGGCCTTGGCGATCTCGCCGTTCGTGCGCCCGGCCGCGAGATGGCCCAGGATCTCGCGTTCCCGTGCGGTCAACGTGGCACCGACACGACCCACCGCGGTCGCCATCGGCGCCGGCACCCGCTGCGGCGGCCGGAGGTCGATCCGGGTCCGGCGGGCCATCGCCTCGACCTGCGCCACCAGTGGGGCGGCACCGAGTCGACGAGCCTCGGCGTTCGCCTGCCGCAGGCTCTCGGCCGCCCCGCCGAGATCGCGCCCGGCGACCATCGCCTGCGCCAGCCGCCACCGTGCGTAGGCCAGCTGGTAAGGCCGCTCGGCGGTCAGTAGCGCGCTGACCGCGCCGTACCAGGCGTCGACGTCCGGACCCGCGGAGAACCGGGTGCGCTCGGCCCGGCAGAGCGCGAGGAGCTGCGCCGGCCGGGCACCCGGCAGGGCGTCCGGACCGCAGGCTCGGCCGACGAGGTCGTCGACGACCGCCGCCGTCTCCTCCCAGGCCGGGCCGCCCGGGTCGCCGGACCCGGTCCGGCGCCGGTCGTCGCCCACGTCGGCCAGTGCCCGGGCGCCCAACCAGGCCAGCGGGGCCGACATCGCCAGCAGCCTGTCGGTCGAGGTAGCCACGTGCTCGACCACCCGACCCAGGGCCCGGTCCGCGTCACCCTGCCAGAGCATCGCCTCGGCCTCGGCCTCACAGCGCAGCTGCTCGAGGACCGCCGGCAGCTGGCCCAGTGCGCCCAGGTCGGACGCGACCCCCTCCCAGTCCCCCCGCAGCGAGGACAGCCGGGCCCGCATCACCATCGCGTAGTCGCGGTTGGCGCCCTGGATGTGCCGGGTGTTGGCAAGCGCGGCACCGACGAACTCCTCCGCCTCGTCCCACCAGCCGTGGGTGAGCGCGAGCTCGGCGCCCTGCGCGCTCAGCCACGAGCCGTACCGGATGCCGAGGCCCCGGCGGGTCACCTCGGCCACCCCTGCCGCGACCGCCTCCACCCCCTCCCGGCCGAGGCCGGTGCACTGCAGGCAGTCGACAAGGTTGCTGAAGGTCTGACCGACGAGCTCGGGCTCGCCGTGCACCAGGGCCAGCGCGACCGCCTCCCTGGCGTCGGCCACCAGCGTGGGCGTGGCGGGCTGAACCGTCGTCCGGATCACCAGCGCGCGTGCCAGCGCCGCCTGGTCTCCCGTGCGCCGGGCGACGTCGACGGCCTCGTCGGCCAGCGGCTCCCAGTCGGCGCTGCCGCCGGCCCAGTCCAGGACGTGCACCAGCCCGGAGACCACGATGCCGCGCTCCGGGGTCGGGGGATCGGCCGGCACCAGCTCGACGGCCCGTCGAGCCGCGACGAGCGCAGCGTCGGTGCGCCCGTTCTCCAGCAGCACCCGCGCGTACTTCGCCTCGAGCACGCCTTGGCGCACGGGGTCGACGTCGGGGTCGGCCTGCAGCCAGGACCGAACCCGCTCGACGATCTGGACGGCGTCGACGTCGTGGTCGCAGATGGCCGCGATCGAGGCGGCCTGCGAGAAGACGGTCACGGCGTCCGAGCCGACGAGCTGCTCGGCGTCCGGCACCGTGGGCCACAGCCGCCGCACCCGCTCGTACTGGTAGTGCGCCTCGTCGTAGGCGTGCAGGCTCTCGGCGGCCTCGGCGGCACGCAGGGACCACCGCAGGGCCCGGCGAGCGTCGCCGGCCCGGTCCGCGTGCTCGGCCACGACCCCTGGCCGGACGTCCGGCGCGGCCTCGAGCACCTCGACCAGCCGGCGGTGCAGGTCTCGCCGTTCGCCCGGCAGCAGGTCCGCGTAGAGCGCCTCGGCCAGCAGGGCGTGCCGCAGCGACATGCTCCCGTCCGGGTCCACCTCCAGGAGCTGCGCGCGGACCGCCTCGTCCACGGCCGCGTCGAGCTGCCGGGGCGCCATGGTGCCGAGCACCTGCTCGATCAGGGCCGGCCGGACCCGGTCCCCGGCGACGGCCACGACGCCGAGCACCTGGGCGGTGAGCGGGGTGCAGGCTCGGGTACGTCGGACCGTCAGGTCGCGCAGGCTCGCCGGAAGGGTCGCCTCGTCACCGGCAAGCGCGGCCCGCATGAGCGCCTCGGCGGCGTACGGGTTGCCCGCGGAGCGGGCGTGGATCCGGGCGATCAGCGACTCGCCGAGCAGCGAGCCGTCGCCGCCCAGCAGGTTGGTGAGCTGGGCGCGGGTCTCGGCCACGGTCATCGGCCCCAGCTCGACCTCCAGGACGTGCGGCGCCCTGGCGACCTCCTGGATCCATTCGCCCAGGACCGCGTCGACCTCGTCCGGCCGGTAGGCCACGACGACGGCGAGCCGCTGCCGGTCCAGACCCGCGCACAGGTAGGCCAGCACCTCCAGGGTGGCGACGTCGGCGCTGTGCAGGTCGTCCAGGACCAGGACGACGGGCCGCAGCTCGGCTGCGCGCTCGAACAGGCCGCAGACGGCGGACACCAACCGCGCCTGGTCCGTCGACACGTCTCCCGGCACCGCGAGCTCGGGGAGCAAGGGCCCGAGGTCGCCGGGGTCCGCCCCGAGCACCTCGGTACGCGGCAGCCTTGCCAGCAGCGAGCGCAGGGCGGCCACCAGCGGCGCGTAGGGGATGCGGCCCCCGAGGAAGCCCACACCCGCGCCACGGCAGGCGACTGCCTGGTCCGGAAGCCGGGACACGAGCTCGTCCAGCAGCCGGGTCTTTCCCGCTCCGGCCTCCCCCCGCAGGAGAACCAGCCCCGGCTGCTCATGAGCGGCCGCGGCCGCTACCGCCAGCACGCCGGCCATCTCGCCGTCGCGCCCGACGAACGCGTGGCGGCGGGGCACCCGCCCACGGTCGCGGTCCGGGCCGGCCCCGTCAACGGCTTCAGGACCACTCGTCTGAGGTAGCTCAGGCCCGGATCTGAGGTGGTGCGCCCCATGCGCCCGGCGACCTGGCATCGGCAGAGTGAGGCCGCGCGGGGGACGGGGAACGGGGGACCGGCTCCGGTGGTCCGCGGGACACGGACCACGGGATCGGTGGTGCCGGGGACCGGGGGGTCCCCGGCACCACGGGGGCCTACGCCGTCGCTGGCCAGGGGGAGGCGGCGGCGGACGCAGGCACGTGCGGCCGCGGCGGAACCCACCGCCGCGGCCGCTGTGCTCGGCGGCTCGGCCGCTGCGACAGGATGGTCCCCATGAGCGACGACTTCCGGACCGAGCACGACTCGATGGGCGAGGTGCGCGTGCCTCGCGACGCGCTCTACCGGGCCCAGACCCAGCGGGCGGTGGAGAACTTCCCCATCTCGGGGACCCCGATCGAGCGCGCCCTGATCGGGGCGCTCGCGTCGATCAAGGGCTGTGCAGCGGTCGTCAACGCCCAGCTCGGGGTTCTCGACGAGGACGTGGCCGCTGCGGTCAACGACGCTGCCGCCGAGGTGGCCCGTGGGGACCACGACGGTCACTTCCCGATCGACGTGTTCCAGACCGGCTCCGGCACGTCGAGCAACATGAACGCCAACGAGGTGATCGCCACTCTGGCCACCCGGCGGCTCGGCCGCGACGTGCACCCCAACGACGACGTCAACGCGTCGCAGTCCTCCAACGACGTCTTCCCCTCCGCCATCCACATCGCGGCGACCCGGGCCGTCGTCCGCGACCTCGTCCCGGCTCTCACCCACCTGCAGGAGTCCCTGTCCCGCAAGGCGGCCGAGCTCTCCGACGTCGTGAAGAGCGGCCGGACGCACCTGATGGACGCGACACCCGTGACGCTCGGCCAGGAGCTGGGGGGCTACGCAGCCCAGGTGTCCCGCGGGGTCGAACGGCTCGAGGCAGCGCTGCCGCGCGTCGGTGAGCTGCCGCTGGGCGGTACGGCGGTCGGCACCGGCATCAACACACCGGCCGGCTTCGCCGACGCGGTGGTCCGGCGGTTGGCCGACGACATGGCGCTGCCGCTGACCGAGGCCAGGGACCACTTCGAGGCCCAGGGCGCGCGGGACGCCCTGGTCGAGCTGTCCGGTGTCCTGCGGACGATCGCCGTCTCGCTGACGAAGGTGTGCAACGACCTGCGCTGGATGTCGTCCGGTCCACGCACCGGGCTGGCCGAGATCCACCTGCCCGACCTGCAGCCGGGATCCTCGATCATGCCGGGCAAGGTGAACCCGGTTGTCCCAGAGGCGACACTGATGGTCTGCGCCCAGGTGATCGGCAACGATGCCGCAGTCGCGTTCGCGGGGGCTTCGGGCGCCTTCGAGCTGAACGTGATGATGCCGGTGATGGCCCGCAACGTGCTCGAGTCGGTGCGGCTGCTCACCAACGCCTCGCGGCTGCTGGCCGACCGGTGCGTCGACGGCATCGTGGCCGACGTCGAGCGCTGCCGCGAGTACGCCGAGTCCTCACCCTCGGTCGTGACGCCGCTCAACCGGTACGTCGGCTACGAGTCGGCAGCGAAGATCGCGAAGCAGTCGCTCACCGAACGCAAGACGATCCGGCAGGTCGTGCTGGAGCAGGGCTACGTGGACCGCGGCGAGCTGACCGAGGCACAGCTGGACGAGGCACTGGACGTGCTGCGCATGACGCGTCCGTGAGCCCTGCGGCGTACTGGGAGCCGGGCCGGACGGTGCTCTGGCGCTACACGAGACCCGGCCACCCGAGCGAGTCGGTGCGACCGGTCCGGGTGGTGCGCGACGACGCCGACGGCCTGGTCGCATGGCTGGCGGCAGGCTCCCCCGTGCTGCGGCCGGTGCTCGCCGACGGGCGGGACCTGCGCTCGGTCCCGATGGAGGAGCGCTTCGACCACGCGCGCCATGGCCGGGCAAACCGGCTGGACGTGTGGCGCGGGCACGGCGTCCTCAAGGTCGCGCCGGCCGGGCTGCCCTGGTCGGTGTGGGTGTTCCGTGACGACGAGGGGTTCCGCGGCTGGTACGTGAACCTCGAGTCGGTGCACGAGCGCCGGGGCGACGAGCTCCGCACCCAGGACCACGTCCTCGACCTCGTCGTGCAGGCGGACCGGACGACCACCCGCAAGGACGAGGACGAGCTCGCCGCCGCGGTGGCCCAGGGCCGCTTCACGGCAGCGGAGGCGGCCGGCTTCGCTGAGGATGCGGCCGCGATGGAGGCGCGGGTCCGGCGCTGGGACGCGCCGTTCCGGGACGGCTGGGAGCACTGGCAGCCTGACCCGGACTGGCCCGTGCCCCAGCTCCCGGCCGACGACGTGGCCCGCGCCGCCTTTCACTGAGGCCTCAAGGCCTGCGCGCGAGGAAGACCAGCTCCCGGCCGGGACGGTCGGGTGCGTCGCGCACCTCGTCGACGAGGTAACCCGCAGCCGCGAGATCGGCCTCGACCTCGTCCCGCTCGCGGAACCGCAGGGTGGAGTCGGAGGTGAGGACGGCGCCGTCGGCATGGAACTGCCACGTCGTACGGAAGCCCACCAGCGGCAGGTCGACGGAGAGCAGGTCGACCCAGGTGTCGACGGCGCCGAACCCGTCGATCTCCGTCGTTCGCAGGGAGGCTGCGCGGTTCCACTCCTCCCAACCGCGGAACGCCGGGTCGCGCGTCTCGAGGACCAGGTGACCGCCGGGCCGGAGGGCGGCACGCGCAGCTCGCAAGGTGTCGTGCCAGGACGACCCGTCGGCGATCGCCTGCGCGACGTTACCGGTCATGCTGGCGAGGTCGACCAGCAGCGGCAGCGCCGCAGTCGCGTCGCCGTGCACCCAACGGACCCGGTCCGCACCCGGCTTGCCGCGTGCGAACGCCAGCGAGGCAGCGGCGGGGTCGACGCCGACGACGTCGAGGCCCCGCTCCGCGAGGAGCAACGCGAAGGTGCCGGTTCCGCACCCGATGTCGAGCACCCGACGAGCACCGAGCTCGCGGGCGACGTCGGCGTAGACGTCGAGGTCGCTGCGGTCCGCGTCGAGCGCGTCGTAGACGGAGACCAGGCGTGGGTGCGTGAAGACCTCGTCAGCCACCCGCGGGACCCTAGGGCAGGACGCGGCCGGTCAGTACCAGCCCTTCGACCGGAAGGCGGACCAGGCACCGCACGGCGTTCCGTACGAGCCCTTGACGTAGGCAAGGCCCCACTGGATCTGGGTGACCGGGTTGTCGCGCCAGTCGCTGCCGTAGGCGGCCATCTTCGAGCCGGGCAGCGCCTGCGGGATGCCGTACGCGCCGGACGAGGAGTTGGCGGCGTGCCGGTCCCAGCCGGACTCGCGCTCCCACAGCGAGGACAGGCAGGAGAACTCGCCACCGCCCCAGCCGTACCGCTCGGCCATCATCGTCCGCGCGAGGCCGCGGACGTCGCCGCGGTAGGACACCGTTCGCGACGCGGAGCGCGAGGCGGCGGCACGACGCTCGCGGGCCGCGCGGGCATGGCGCGCCGCCTTGGCCGCCTGCCGCTCCTTCACCAGGGCCAGCCGCCGACCGGGCGGCTGGTCGCCGCGGGTCACGGCAGCGTCGTGGGGCAGTGCCCCGATCCGGGTGACGGTGGGCTCGGCAGAACTCGGCTCGCTGCCGGCCGGCGAGGCCACCAGCGCGTTGGCGCCCAGTGTCACCACCGCCGAGGTGGCCACGGCCGTCGCTGCGACGGCGGGCCGCCGCCAGCGACTCGCCGAGCGGGTGGTGGGCAGGCAGGTGTGCGGCACGGAGCGTTCCTTCCGGCGTTCGGTGACGTCACCCCGCGCTCGCCGGCCTCGGTCGGCGGCTCATCCCAGCCCTGCTACTTACTCAGCGTGACGATCTCGACACGAGGGCTGGCGGGGTCCTACCGCACGACAATGCACAACTCCGCAGGTGAAAGGCCAATCGTGGCTACGTGGGCTCGATCACATCGTCAGCTTCCTGCGGAGATGACGGAGATATCGGTCACACTCAGTGACCGAACGTCAGGGTGCCTCTACAGGCCGTGCAGGGCCGCGACCCGCTCCCAGCGACCGCCCGGCGACCTGGCAGGGTGACCCGGTGCTGCTCAAGGCCTGTCTCAACGGGGCGCGACGCCCGACCGACCACCCGCGGCTGCCGGTCACGGCGGCGGAGATCGCGACCGACGCCGCCCTGGCGAGGGCGGCTGGTGCGGACGCCGTGCACGTGCACGTCAAGGACGCCGACGGGCTTGACACGCTCGACGGAACGGCGCTGGCCGAGGTGCTCGAAGCCACCCGGTCCGCGGCGCCCGGCCTCGCGCTCGGAGTGACGACCGGCGCATGGACCGGGCCCGATCCGCGGGCGCGGTTGGCGGCGGTCCGGTCGTGGACGGCGCTGCCCGACTTCGCCTCGGTCAACTGGCACGAGGACGGTGCCGAAGAGATCGCCGGCGAGCTGCTGCGGTCGGGTGTCGGGGTCGAGGCCGGTCTGTGGACCGCAGCGGCAGTCGAGACCTGGCTCACCTCACCGATGCGCGACCGTTGCCTCCGGGTCCTGGTCGAGCTGCCCGACGGGACGGACGAGGCGGCGACTGTCGGTGAGAGCGAACGCATGCTGGAGCTCCTGCGGTCGGGCGGGAACGTGCTGCCCGTGGTCCTGCACGGCGAAGGAAGCAGCTGTTGGCCGGCGCTGCGGCACGCCGCCCGGCGGGGACTCGGCACCCGGATAGGCCTGGAGGACGTCCTCGTGCTGCCCGACGGGTCACCGGCGCCGGACAACACGGCGATGGTCCTCGCCGCACGCCGGCTGATGGCCGCCGAGGGTGCTCCGGCCGGTCAGTAGAGGCCGAGCCTGGCGAGCGGCTCGACCAGCTCGCGCTCCTCGTAGGACAGGTGCGACACGAGCGCGTCGGTCAGCAGGTCGACGGCGTCCCGGAGCGCGCTCAGCCCCCCGGCCCCGTCGGAGACCAGCGCGACAAGCGCACGGTCCACCCGCTCCAGGACGTCGTGGATCACGACATGCTCCTGCTCGAGCCGGTCGACGACAGCCGCCAGCCGCGGGTCCGCCGACCGCAGGTGCGGCAGCATGCTCTGGTCCTCGATCGAGTGGTGGGTCGTGACGATCCGGCAGTACGACGCGCAGTAGGCGCCGAGGGTCCAGTCGTTCTGCCGCAGGGTCATGTCGGCGATGTGCGAGCGGGCGCTGCCGGCGTCCAGCGCGCCGGCAGCCACCTGGTCGATGAGGTTCCGCAGCTGCGCCAGCTCGCCACGCAGACCGTCGTGCACGTCGACGAGGTGCTGGCCCACGGCCCGGTCGTGCGGGGCGTAGGTGCGGTCCGGCTCCGGCGCCGGGCCGGTCGGCCGGGTCGACTCGTCCCAGACGCTGTCGGCGCTGTGCCGGGCCCCGTCGTCCGGAGTCGGCACCACGCCGAGTGACGCAGGTACGCCGGCGGGCTGGGGGTCCGCGCCGACGTACGCCGAGGGTTGCAGGGCCTGCACGCCTCCCGCGCCGGCGCGTTCGAGATCGACGGCGTCGCGGACGGCGGGAGCCACCTCGCCGGCGTACCGCCTGATCGTGTCGGGGTCGTCGGTTGCGAGGATGAACGCGCTGATGCCCGCACCGAGCGCCAGCTCCACGAGCTGCTCGACCCAGAGCTCGGGCGGCCCGTCGAGGAAGCCGTTGCCCGTGCCCGAGAACCGGCCGGTGACGTTGTACAGCCGTCGTACCGCTCCCGGGGAACGACCGGCCTCCTCCGCCGCCTCGTCGATCGCCGTGTTCATGGCCGGCAGCGCGTCCGGGGGCGCGTGGGCCCCACTGGGGAGCCAGCCGTCGGCGCTGCGGCCGGTCAGGGCGAGCATCCGCTTCTTGTAGGCGCCTAGCCAGATGCCGACGTCGTGGGCCGGCGCCGGGCCGGGGTGCATTCCGTGCACGCGGTGGTGGGAGCCGTCGACCCGGACGACCGGGCCGCCCTCCGCCCAGACGGCACGGATCACCTCGATGGCCTCGGCGAGTGCGTCGACCCCCTCGCCGGGAGTGAGCCTGGGGCCGCCCATCGCGGCGATGCCGTCCCAGAACGCACCCGCGCCGAGCCCGAGCTCGACCCTGCCGCGGCTCACCAGGTCGAGCGTCGCGACGCTGCGGGCGAGGACCGCCGGCGGTCGCAGCGGCAGGTTGGCGACGTTCGGCGAGACGCGTACGCGGGTGGTGCGCGCGGCGATGACCGCCAGCATCGTCCAGGTGTCGACGAACCGGGCCTGGTACGGGTGGTCCTGAAGGGTGACGAGGTCGAGGCCGACCTGCTCGGTGAGGCCGGCCAGTGCCAGCAGCCGGTCGACGTCGGCGGCGGTGGGTGTCAGGAAGGTGCCGAAGAGCAGGTCGTGCCCGTAGTCCGTCACGGCAGTCATCCTGCCCGCAGTCCTTCATCGGCGACGGGTCAGGCGGGGAGGTCCTCAAGCAGGTCGGTGACCAGCGCGGCGATCGGCGAGCGCTCCGACCGGGTCAGGGTGACGTGCGCGAACAGCGGGTGCCCCTTGAGCGCCTCGATGACGGCGGCCACTCCGTCGTGTCGCCCGACCCGCAGGTTGTCGCGCTGGGCGACGTCGTGGGTGAGCACCACCCGCGACCCCTGACCCACGCGCGACAGGACGGTGAGCAGGACGTTGCGCTCCAGAGACTGCGCCTCGTCCACGATGACGAAGGCGTCGTGCAGCGACCGGCCACGGATGTGGGTGAGCGGCAGGACCTCGAGCATGCCGCGGTCCATGATCTCTTCGACGACGTCACCGGTGACGAGGGCGCCGAGGGTGTCGAAGACCGCCTGCCCCCAGGGGTTCATCTTCTCGGCCTCGCTGCCGGGCAGGTAGCCGAGGTCCTGGCCACCGACGGCGTACAACGGCCGGAACACCACGACCTTGCGGTGCTGCCGTCGCTCCATGACTGCTTCGAGCCCGGCGCACAGCGCCAGCGCCGACTTGCCGGTGCCCGCGCGGCCGCCGAGGGAGACGATGCCGACGTCGGGGTCCATCAGGATGTCGAGCGCCACGCGCTGCTCCGCGCTCCGGCCGTGCAGGCCGAACGCGTCCCTGTCGCCCCGGACCAGCCGGACCTGCTTCTCCGGCGTCACCCGCCCCAGCGCGCTGCCGCGGTCGGACACCATGACCAGCCCGGTGTGGCAGGGCAGCTCCCTGGCCTCGGGCAGGTCGGCCCGCTCGGTGTCGAACAGCGTGTCGAGCACGTCGCCGGCGACCGACACCTCGGCCATGCCGGTGAACCCGGACTCGACCACGGCGGTGCCGCGGTACTCCTCCGCGCGCAGGCCCACGGCGCTGGCCTTGACCCGCATCGGCAGGTCCTTGCTCACGAGGGTGACGTCGTGCCCCTCGACCTCGAGGTTGCGCGCGACGGCGAGGATCGTCGTGTCGTTGTCGGCCGCCCTGCCACCGGGGCGGAAGCCCGCCGGTAGCACCGACGGGTCGGTGTGGTTGAGCTCGACCCGGACCGTTCCCCCGTCCTCGCCCACCTGCACCGGCTCGTCCAGCCGCCCGCTCCCCACGCGCAGGTCGTCCAGCAGCCGCAGCGCCTGTCGCGCGAAGTAGCCGAGCTCGGGATGGGCACGCTTCGCCTCGAGCTCGATGATGACGACGACCGGCAGGACCACCTCGTGCTCGTCGAAGCGGCGCAGGGCGTGCGGGTCGGCGAGCAGGACGCTGGTGTCCAGGACGAAGGTGCGGTGACTGGCGACATCAACCACGTGGTGGCTCCCCAGGTGACGACGACCGGTGCCGGCCCGAGAGCCGGACGCCGGCCCTCTCTCCCGCGACTCTGGCGAGCACGCGCATCAGCACGGAGTGGGCCTCCCGGGCGGACGACGCGGATGTCGTCCGCTGGTTCGGACGGTACGCCGGGCCCGGGGTCGTCTCGGGCCGACACGCGGGAGTTCACCCGTTCGTCCCCCGGCCGTTCGTCCTCGTCCGTCTGCCCCACCCTCTCGGCGGAACGACGGGCTCAGCCGCCGAACCGCCGATGCCGCGCGGCGTAGGCACGCATCGCGCGCAGGAAGTCGACCTTGCGGAAGTCCGGCCAGTACGCCTCGCAGAAGTAGAACTCCGAGTGCGCGCTCTGCCAGAGCAGGAAGCCCGAGAGTCGCTGCTCCCCCGACGTCCGGATCACCAGGTCCGGATCTGGCTGGCCCTTCGTGTAGAGGTGCTCGGCGATGTGCTCGACGTCGAGCACGTTGGCGAGGTCCTCGATCGACGTGCCGCGGGACGCGTGCTCGTGCAGCAGGGACCGCACGGCGTCCGCGATCTCGCGCCGGCCGCCGTACCCGACGGCCACGTTGACATGCACCCCGTCGACGTCGACCGTGCGCGCAGCGGCGTCCTTGAGGGCACGGGCGGTCTGGTCCGGGAGCAGGTCGAGCGCGCCGACCGGGTTGACCCGCCAGCGACCGGTCGCCGCGACCTGGTCGACCAGGCCCTCGATGATGGCGAGCAGCGGCCTGAGCTCGGCGGCGGGCCGGCCGAGGTTGTCGGTGGAGAGCAGCCACAGCGTCACGACCTCGACGCCCACCTCGTCGCACCAGCCGAGGACCTCCTCGACCTTGTCCGCGCCGGCGCGCCAGCCGCGGGACTTGGGGGCGCCGGAAGCCTTCGCCCAGCGACGGTTCCCGTCCAGGATGACGCCGACGTGTCGCGGGATCTGGGTCGGATCGAGCGATGCGGCGATCCGCTTCGCGTAGAAGCCGTACACCAGGTCTCGCACGATCGCCCAGGGTAGCCCCGCCTCCCCGGGCGACCGTGCAGCGCCACCCGGGGCGCCGAGGAGGCCGGCCGGCCGAAACCTACTGCTTGGTAACTTACGCCGCCGTAGGTTAGGATGCCGTCCATGTCGCACCCCGTCGAGGACGCCCGCGGCGCCGTCGGCGACGTCGTGCGCGCCGTCAAGCCGCACCTGCGCGGCTGGCTGCATGCCGGGACGTTCCCGGTCGCCCTGGCCGCCGGCATCGTGCTTGTCGTGCTCGCCGACGGCACCCGGGAGACGGTGGCGACAGCGGTCTACGCCACCAGTGCCGCGCTCCTGTTCGGCGTGAGCGCGCTGTACCACCGCGGCGACTGGTCGCCTCGGGCCGAGAAGCGGCTCAAGCGCCTGGACCACTCGAACATCTTCCTGATCATCGCCGGCACCTACACGCCGTTCAGCCTGATCCTGCTCGGCAAGGACGGCGGTACGACACTGCTCTGGATCGTCTGGGGTGCGGCGCTGGGCGGCATCGCCTTCCGGGTGTTCTGGGTCGGCGCGCCGCGCTGGCTGTACACCCCGGTCTACCTCGGCCTCGGTTGGGTGGCGATCTTCTACATCGGCGACATCCTGCGCACAGGGGGCCCGGCAGTCGTCACGCTGCTCGCCATCGGCGGCGCGGCGTACACGGTCGGCGGCGTCGTCTACGCGACGAAGAAGCCGGACCCGTCACCGCGGTGGTTCGGCTTCCACGAGGTCTTCCACGCCCTGACCCTGGTCGCGTTCGTCGCGCACTACGTCGCGATCTCGATCGTCACCTACGGCGCGGTCGGCGCCTGACCCACCCGTCAGTCACTGCACCGCAGCGCGCAGGGCTCAGGTACGGGCGTACCGCTCGGCGCTGCGGGCCCGGGCCTTCGCGGCCTCGACCTCGCGGTCCTTCGGCGGCGCAGCGGTGACCAGTGCCTCGAGCAGGTGGCGGGTGATGTGCGCGACCTCGTGGACCGCCTCGTCGAAGGCCCGCTGGTTGGCCGCCGACGGCTTGGCGCTGCCGCTGACCTTGCGCACGTACTGCAACGCGGCTGCGTGCACCTCGTCGGCCGTGGCCGGCGGCTCGAAGTTGTGCAGGGTCCGGATGTTGCGGCACATGGGTCTCACTCTGCCACGCTGCGGTCCCGGGTCCGCCGGGCCCGGCGACGAGGAGGAACTGCTACGTCGAGCACGAACGACGGAACAACGTGCTGGTCACCGTCACGCGGACGGCTGCGGCGAGGTTGATCCGTCGTCGGTGTCTGACTGGTGGTGGCCGACAGCGCCGAGTCACGCGAGCGCGGCGGCGAGGCGGCGCGCGACGAGCCAGGCGCCGTCGCTCCAGCTCGACAGGACGGTCCAGGTGAGGTCGCGCGACGGGTCGTGCAGGCTGCGCGCCCAGACCGGCGCGGTGAGCGAGAAGGTGCTCGATCGTCACCCGCTCATCCACCTCGGGCAGGTCGTCACCCAGCAGCGACCGGGCGGACGTCGACAGCGACAGAGCTCCGTCGGCCACCAGGCTGAGGACGGTGACCGCGGTGAAGCCCTTGGTGACGCTCGCCGTCCCGAACCGCGTCTCCAGGGTGACCGGCACACCGAAGGCGCGGTCGGCGAGGCCGAACGCCTCGGCGTAGGCGGTGTCACCCCCGCGATCGACGCGGACGACGCCCGCGAACCGGCACTCCGCCGCGGCGTCGGTCACCACCTCCCGCAGGTCCGTCACGTCGCGACCGTAGCGGGAGGTCCGGGTGCGTCAGCCCTGGGTACGGTCCGGGCCCTGCTCGCGCACCCGCTCCACCTTCTCCATCGCCTGGCGCAGCTCGCCGAGCCACTCCTCGGCGTTCTTCCCGACCAGCCGAACCGACCAGGCAAGCGCCTCGGAGCGCGAGCGGGCGACACCAGCGGCGACGAGGGTGTCGAGCACCAGCCGCTCGGGCTGGCGCAGCCGCGTCATCACCGGCACCGCGAGGTGGGTGAACAGCAGCCGCCGGCCGTCGACCTCGACGCCCCAGGCGACCTTGCGGTCGAACCGGTGCTCGGCCTCGCGGGCGATGGCGATCCGCTCCTCGCGGGTGGCCTCGCGGAAGTGCCGGGCCCGGCCGTCGCCGGCAGCAGCCCGCTCGGCGTCGGAGGCCCCGTCGGCGACCTCGGGGGCGGGCAGGGTGCCCACCACGGTGACCTCCTCGCGGTCGACAGTGACCGCGGCGGGCCCGGTGAACCAGTCCTGCGGCAGGCGGCCGGTGAACCAGCCGCGCACCTCTCCCGACGTGTCGTCGGGTGCGTTGTGCGTTGTCATGCAATCATGATTACACGATTACATCGCAGGTCAAGGGGGTTCAGGCGTGTTCACCCAGGGCGGACGACGCCGCGGGTGGGCCGAGCCGCAGGTACATCACGTGCAGCCCGACCTTGCCGTGCGCGGCCGAGTCGAACGCGCCCGGGACGGTGCCGACGACCTCGAACCCGAGCGACCGCCACAGCGCGACCGCCCCGGTGTTGGTCTCCACCACCGCGTTGAACTGCATGCCGTCGTAGCCGGCCCTGCGCGCCGCGTCGACGACGTGCACACCGAGGGCCCGGCCGATGCCCCGTCCGCGGGCGGCCGGAGCGACCATGAAGCTGGCGGTGGCGACGTGGGCGCCGCGGCCCGGCCGGTTGGGCCCCCACTTCGCCGACCCCAGCACCTCCCCGTGCGGGTCGACAGCGACAAGGGTCTCGCCGGGTGGCTGCTCCATCCACCACGGGCGACCGGTCTCCAGGCTCAGGTCCGGCGGGAACGCGTAGGTCTCGCCGGCGCTGACGATCGCCTCGAAGAACGGCCAGATCGCCGGCCAGTCCCCGTGGGTCGCCCGACGGATCGCGAGGTCGCTCACCCCGCGTCCCGTTCCAGCACGACGTAGGTGACGCCGCGGGCCTCGTGCATCCCGCAGGGAACGAAGCCGAGCCGCTCGACCAGCCGCAGGCTGCGCTGGTTCCAGTCCTGGACGACGGCCCGGAGCCGCCGCGCGCCGCGTGTCGCGGCGTGGTCCAGCGCCGTCGCGGCGAACGCCGCACCCCGTCCCTGCCCGACGAGGTCTGGCCGCATCCCCACCCCGACGTCGAGGGTGCCGTCTACCTCGGACAGCCCAGCCACCCTGGCGTCCTCGCCGAGGCAGACGAAGCCGACCAGTCGCTCGGTCCTCCCCTCGTCCTCGACAACGGCCCAGTAGCCCATCGCCGGGTCGAGCCGGCCGTCCGAGTCGTACACCGCCCACCGGTCGTCGTACCGCCAGCCGGCGATGTCGTCGAGGTCTGCCGGAGTCAGGTCGCGGACCCGCATGGCTGCCGTCACGACGGTGGGCCCTCGGTCGCGTCGGCGAGCAGGCGTTCCTTCGCGAAGGCGTAGCTCACCATCCAGTGCGGCCGGACCCGCGCGTAGAGGATGTCCGGGCCCCAGCTGCTCGGCGAGCTGCCGTAGTGCGCGGTCAGGTGCGACTCGACGGCCGCCCGGTCCGGGTGGTCCTCGGTCAGCACCTCGACGTCGCCGTGGCAGAAGATGCCGAGGTCGTCACCGACGAGGTGTGCCACGGAGACGGCGGGACGGCTCCGCAGGTGCACCGCCTTGGCCGAGGTCCCGCTCGTCGTGAAGACCCAGCGGGCGTGCAGGAAGTGGCCGTCGGCCCCGCTGATGCGGGGTTCCCCGCGGGCCGTGACGGTCGCCAGCGCCAGCGTCCGCATCCCTGTGAGCACCCGACAGGTCTCGGCCGCGTCGAGCGTCCGCTCGCCCTCCGTGACGATGGATCTGAGGTGCTCGGTGGACCGGTGCAGCGATGCGCGGAGAAGGACGTCGAGCTCGGCCAGCTCGTCCTGCGTCTCGTACATGGGGCCCATCCTGCCCGGCCGCTCCGACACGTCACACCGGGTTCCGGGCCCCCAGACCGGCCGCGAGCCGAACGGGGTCGGTCGTCGGCGCCTCGCAGACGAAGTGCCGGCAGACGTACGCCGCCGGGCGGCCGCCGACAAGAGGGCGGCCCTCGAGCAGAGGCACCCCGACGGTGCCGGGCTCCCCCACGACGACGGCGGCGCCGGGAGCGGTGCCGAGCAGGGCGGCGCGGTGCAGTGCCTGCGTGCCCGGGTCGTGCGGAGGCCCGACGACAGCGACCTCACGCGGACCGTCGGCGAGCGCCTCGGCGGCCGCCAGCGCCCACCCGGCGAACCTGGCGTGCGTCGCCAGCTTCCGGGCCACGCCGAGCGCCGCCTCGGCCGCGGCACGGTGCGTCTCGGACCCGGTCAGGGCGGCGTAGGTCAGCAGGGCCCCGGCAGCCGCCGACCACCCGCTCGGCGTGGCGTTGTCGGTCGGGTCCTGCGGTCTCCTCATCGACGACAGCGCGGCATCGACGGCGTCGTCGGCCGTGTCGTAGAAGCCGCCCGCCCCGTCGCCGAAGTGCGTCAGGACAGTGTCGAGCAGGGCGCCGGCATGGCCCAGCCAGCGCTGGTCGCCGGTGACCGCGAGGAGGGCCAGCAGACCCTCGGCGACGTCCGCGTAGTCCTCGAGCACCCCGGCGGGTGCGCCGACGACCCCGTCGCGCGACACCCGCCGCAACCGGCCGTCGACGACGTGCACGCTCACCAGCAGCTCGGCCGCGGTGACCGCCGCTTCGACGAGGTCCGGGCGCCCGAGCAGCGCGCCGGACTCGGCCAGGCCGGCGACGGCGAGACCGTTCCATGCCGCGACCACCTTGTCGTCGCGAGCCGGCTGCGGCCGGGTGACGCGGGCCTCGAGCAGCCGCGCCCGGACCTGGTCCCAGCGCTGCGCGTCGTCGGGGTCGGCGAGCAGCTGCAGGGTCGAGGCGCCGTGCTCGAAGGTGCCTGCGGGCGTCACGGCGAGCAGCGGCGCGGCCCACGTCCCGTCGGCCTGCCCGAGGACCTCCACGAGCTGGTCCGGCGTCCAGACGTAGGTGAGCCCCTCGATCCCTTCGGTGTCGGCGTCCAGCGCCGAGGCGAAGCCACCCTCCGGTGTCCGCAGGTCGTGCAGCATCCAGTGGGCGGTGTCCAGAGCGACCCTGCGTGCGAGCGGTGAGCCGGTGGCCCGCCAGAGATGGGCGTAGACGCGCAGCAGCAGCGCGTTGTCGTAGAGCATCTTCTCGAAGTGCGGCACGACCCATGCGTCGTCCACCGAGTACCTCGCGAAGCCGCCGGCGAGCTGGTCGTACATGCCGCCACGGGCCATCGCCTCACAGGTGCCCTCCGCCATCGCCAGCGCCTCGGCGTCCCCGGTGCGCGCATGGTGGCGCAGCAGCAGCTCCAGGACCATCGAGGGCGGGAACTTCGGGGCGCCGCCGAAGCCGCCATGACGCGCGTCGTACGTCGAGGCCAGCGACCGCACCGCGGCGTCGAGGTCGTCCGGTGTCGGCGGCCCGTCGCCGGCGCCGGTCAGGCCGTGGCCGGCCAGCCCGTCGACGATCCGCTGACCAGCCGCGAGGACCTCGTCGCGTCGCTCCGCCCAGGTCCGGGCGACCGACCCGAGCAGCTGCCGGAACGACGGCATCCCGTGCCGCGGCTCCGGGGGGAAGTAGGTGCCGCAGTAGAACGGCAGGCCGCCCGGGGTGGTGAAGACCGTCATGGGCCAGCCACCATGACCCGTCAGCGCCTGGGTGGCCTCCATGTAGACCGCGTCGACGTCGGGCCGCTCCTCCCGGTCGACCTTCACCGCGACGAAGTTCTCGTTGAGGAAGACCGCGACGTCGGCGTCCTCGAACGACTCGTGCGCCATCACGTGGCACCAGTGGCAGGCGGCGTACCCGATGGACACGAGAACAGGCACGTCCCGGGCCCGTGCCTCGGCGAAGGCGGCGTCGCCCCACGGCTGCCAGTCGACCGGGTTGTCCTTGTGCTGCAGGAGGTAGGGCGACGTCGAGTCGGCGAGTCGGTTCGGCACGGATCCACTCTGCCGCAGGGCCACGCCACGTGCCGCGTCAGGAGGGGCCGCCGGGTTTGACCGGAACTTTGCTCGGGATCGACCGCGGGACGCCGATGAACACCACGCGGGGAACGGACCCTCCGGTCAGGAGCGCGAAGTCCCCGCGCAGGCGTCAAGTCGGCCCGTGAACGGCCGATACAGGAGGGACGCCGAGGGCGCGCACGCTGCGCCTGAGTCGCTCGCACGAGCAGAGGGAGGACGCGGATGCGTCGCTGGGAAGCGACCGCTCGGCAGGCGGCGGTGCTGGTCACCGGCGCCGCGGTCCTCACCGGTGGCTACCTCGCGCTGCCGTCCGACGCCGTCCGGACGGTCGTCTGGCTGGTGGCCGCGCTGGGCACCGCTGCCGCCGTCCTGGTCCTGACGCATCGCGAGGGGGTCGAGGACCGGGTCCCCGGCTGGCTGCTCGCGGCCGGGATCTCCCTGCTGACTCTCGGCCAGGCCCTGGAGATCTCCGGGCCGGCGAGCCCGTCGTACGCCGACCCGCCCCGCCTGCTCGCCTACGCCGTCCTCGCTGCCGCCGTCACCGCCTTCCAACGGGACCGGATCCGGCACGACCGCGACAGCCTGCTCGACGCCCTCGTGGTCACGGTGGCCGCCGCCCAGGCCGGTTGGCTGGTGCTCATCGACCCGCTGCTCCACGGCGACCGGGACCTCGGTGCGCTCGCCACGCTCACGATGGGTGCCTACCCGCTGGGCCACCTGCTCGTGCTCGCCGTCGCCACCAGGCTCGGCTTCGCCGTTGCCGGGGCGGCCGACGGCGCGGCAAGGCTGCTGCTGGCCGGCCTGCTCACCGGGGTCGCGTCCGGCCTCGCCGCCGACATCACCGACAGTCCGCAGCTGGCCGCCGGCTGGCTGGTGGGACTCGCCCTCGTCGTCAGCGCCGTGGCGCACCCCGACATGGCCCACCCGCGCCCGGTCCTCGTCCACGGCCGGCTCACCACCACCTGGCGGTTCGTCGCTCTGCTCGGACTGGCCTGCCTCGTCTCGCCGGTGATGGTCGTCACGCACCCCACCGGCGACGGTGTCACCAAGACCGCGGTCGTCCTGGGCGGTGCCGGGATGCTCTTCACCCTGGCCGTGCTCCGGATCGTGAGCCTGCTCGCCCGGCTGCGCCGCACCCTGCGCCGTGAGCACGTCCTGCGGACGGCAACCGGAGCCCTGGTCGGGGCGGCCGACCGCTCCGGCATCCGGGACGCAGCACTGGCAGCCGCCGCGGACATGCTCGACCAGCCGGGAGCACGCTCGTGGCGGGTCGACGGCGACCCGGGCGGGACCGTCGCGCAGGCGACCGAGGACGCTGACGTCGCGACGTTCCTCGACTCGGCCGAGCTTGCGATGTTCCCCACCCAGGAGGAGGGGATCGTCGTCCACTCCGAGCCGTCGCTGCTGCACGCGTCGCTCGGTGTCCCGACGTCGTCGACCCTGGTCCTCGTCGCGCTTCCTGCGCGTGGACCGGCGCGTGAAGCCGGCGTCGTCGTCGTCGACCGGGCGCCCGGCCCCCGCACGGTTTCCGCCCTGCAGGGCCTCGCCTCGACGATGAACCTCGCACTCGAGCGTCTCGACGTCGGCGAGATCATGGTCGAACGGCGCAGCGAACGCCGCCTGCGGCTGATGCTGCAGTACGCGTCGGACGTGATCTGCATCCTCGACCACGACCTGACGATCGTGCACGTCACACCTGCGGTCGAGCCGATCGTCGGCCTGCCCGCGCCCGAGCTGCTCGGGATGAACTGGCTCGACGTCGTCGACGACGCGGACCGCGATGCGGCCCGCGACCTGGTCAGCCTGGCCCAAGGCGGCCGGCCGGCGCGCGGTGAGATCCGGCTGATCAGCGAGGTCGGGCACACGCCGCACGTCGACGCCGTCGTGACCGAGGTGATCGACGAGGACCTCATGGGCTTCGTCGTCACCTGCCACGACATCACCGGACGGCACGAGCTCGAGCAGCAGCTCACCCACCAGGCGTTCCACGACTCCCTCACCGGGCTGGCGAACCGTGCGCTGTTCCGGGACCGGCTCGGGCACGCGATGGCGCGCGCACGCGGGACCGGCGGATACGGAGTGCTGTTCATCGACCTGGACGACTTCAAGACCGTCAACGACAGCCTCGGGCACGCCGCCGGCGACGAGCTGCTCCGCGAGATGACGGTGCGGCTGCGAACCTGCCTGCGCGACGGGGACACCGCGGCGCGCCTCGGCGGCGACGAGTTCGCGGTCCTCCTGGAGGACGTCGAGAACGACGAGGACTGCATCGACATCGCCACCCGGCTGCTCGAGGCGCTGGCCCAGCCGTTCAGCATCGCCGCCACCGAGGTGACGACCGGTGCCAGCATCGGCATCGCCATGGGCCGACCGGGGGCGGCGAGGTCGGCCTCGCCCGAGGACCTGATGCGCAACGCCGACCTCGCGCTGTACGACGCGAAGAAGACCGGCAAGAACCGCTACGCCGTCTTCGCCCCGACGATGCACGAGACAGCGCTGGCCCGGCTGTCGATGACCAGCGACCTGCGGCACGCCCTCGAGCGCAACGAGCTCGTGGTCCACTACCAGCCGCTGGTCGACCTCGAGACGTCGAAGATCATCGGTCTCGAGGCGCTGGTCCGCTGGGAGCACCCGCGGCTCGGGATGCTCCAGCCGGGGCAGTTCATCCCGTTGGCCGAGGAAACCGGGCTGATCGTGCCCCTCGGCCGGATGGTGCTGCAGACAGCGCTGCGCGAGACCGTGCGCTGGCAGCGCGACCACGACGCGCACGGCGAGCTGCACATCGCCGTCAACGTGAGCGGCCGGCAGCTGCAGGACCCCGCCTTCGTCGAGGACGTCCGGCTGGCGATCAAGGCCAGCGGCATCGCCCCCTCGACCGTGGTGCTGGAGATCACCGAGAGCGTCCTGCTCCCCGGCGACGGGACCGTGGTGGAGCGCCTGCACGCGCTGGCGGCGCTGGGAGTGCACCTCTACATCGACGACTTCGGCACCGGCTACTCGTCCCTGTCCTACCTGCAGATGTTGCCGGTCAACGGGCTGAAGCTCGCCCAGGAGTTCGTCGAGGCGCTGCCCGGGACCGACAGCGAGTCCGGGCTGGTCCGCACCATCCGGGACATGGCGGGGACCCTCGGGCTCACCTCGATCGTGGCGGAAGGGATCGAGCGGCCGGAGCAGTGGCGTTCGCTGCTGTCCCTGGGCTACAACCTCGGGCAGGGCTTCCACCTCGCCGTACCGATGCCTGCCGACCGGGTCCCCACCTTCCTCAGCGGCCTCCAGCGACCCGGCGAGGCCGACTGGCAGGAGGAGCTGACGCGGTCCCGCGAGCCGGGGTCGACGGTCCGGAACTGAGCCGCCGGGCCGGCCGCGTCACGGGCCCGCTCACTGCCGGGTCACTCCGGGGGCTGTGCGTCCTCGTCGTCGGGCCGGGTCGGGGTCCCCGCCTCGGGGATGTCGATCTTCTTGAGCTGGCGTCGCATGGACCGGACCAGCAGCCAGGTCGCGACACCGAGCAAAGCCACGACCACGAAGCCGAGCACGCCGGGGCTGACGGTGTTGTCGGCGGGAACGGCGTGCAGCAGCCACCCGGTCATCGGGCCAGCTCCGTGCCGCGGATGCCCGCGAAGAGGTCGTCCTCGGTCTCCGCGACCTCGATGACCGCGCGGGCCATCTCGAAGTCCTCCGTCGGCCACGCCTTCGCCTGCAGCTCCCGCGGGCAGGAGAACCACATCCCGCCCGGGTCGACCTGGGTCGCGTGCGCGAGCAGGGCGCGGTCACGCACGTCGAAGTACTCGCTGCACGGCACGTGCGTCCGGATCGTTCGCTCCTCGCGGTCCTCCCAGTTCGCCAGCCACTCGCCGTACGGCGACTCCAGACCCGCGGCGACCATGGCCTCGTGCAGCGCTGTCGTGCGCGCCTTGGAGAACGTCTGGTTGTAGTAGAGCTTGAGCGCCTGCCAGGGCGCCCCGGAGCCGGGGTACCGGTCGGGGTCAGCGGCCGCGTCGAAGGCGAGGGCCGAGATCTTGTGGCACATGACGTGGTCCGGGTGCGGGTAGCCGCCGTTCTCGTCGTAGGTCGTCATGACATGCGGACGGAACGACCGGATCAGGCGGACCAACGGCTCGGCTGCCACCTCGACGTCCATGGTCGCGAAGCAGCCGTCCGGCAGCGGGGGCAGCGGGTCGCCCTCGGGCAGACCCGAGTCGACCCAGCCGAGCCAGTCCTGCCGGACCCCGAGGATCTCCCGGGCGGCGTCCATCTCGGCGCGGCGAACTGCCGCGAGGTTGGCCAGGACGTCGGGGTCGTGCTCCAGATTGGGGTTCAGGATCGACCCGCGTTCGCCGCCGGTGCACGTGACGACGTGGACGTCGACGCCCTCGGCGACGTACTTGGCCATCGTGGCGGCGCCCTTGCTCGACTCGTCGTCGGGGTGCGCGTGGACCGCCATCATCCGCAGCTGCTCACTCACGGGCACAATCATCGTGCACCCGACCGACACCCCGACGCAGCAGGTGGCCCGCGTGACCGATCCGGCCGAGCCCGAGCCCCTCGCCGCCCGCTACGGCACCGGGTCCCGGCGGCCGGCTCCGGCCGTCGTCGCAGCCGTCGTGGTGATCGCCACCGCGTTCGTCGGCTGGGTCGTGTGGGCGGCTCTGGGGGCCACGGCGCCGGCCGTGACCGCCCAGGTCACCGGCTTCGACGTGCGCGGCCCGGGCGAGATCCGCGTCCAGGTCACCCTGGTCGCCGACCCCGGCCGAGCGTCCTGCCGGCTGCGCGCCCTGGACGGGCACCGCGAGGCCGTCGGCGTCACGACGGTGCGGGTGCGAGTACCGTCGTCAGGACGGGTCGAGACCACCGTGCCCGTCCGAACCCGGGCAACCGCGGTCACCGCCGTCCTCGACAACTGCAGCCGTCCCGGCGCAGGCTGATTGGACGTCACCCACCCGCTGGTTGTTAGCCTCGACGTTTCACCCGGATCCGGTCGGCGCCGTCTGCGCCGGTCCACCACCCGTCTCTGCGTACGAAGGAAGGAGCCCTGTCGTGACCGAGACCACCGAGAGCGTCACCTGGTTGACCCAGGAGGCCTACGACCGGCTCAAGGAGGAGCTCGACTTCCTGGCCGGCGAGGGCCGCACCGAGATGGCCCGCCGGATCGAGTCCGCCCGCGAGGAGGGCGACCTGCGTGAGAACGGCGGGTACCACGCCGCCAAGGAGGAGCAGGGCAAGCGCGAGGCCCGCATCCGTCAGCTCCAGCAGCTGCTCGACAGCGCCGAGGTCGGCGAGGCCCCCAAGGCGCCGTCCGGTGTCGTCGCGCCCGGCACGATCGTCACCGCCAAGGTCGCCGGCGAGACGATGCGCTTCCTGCTCGGTTCGCGCGAGGTGGCCGGCGACGGCATCGAGGTCTACTCGGAGAAGTCCCCGTTGGGCGACGCGATCAACGGCCGGCACATCGGCGACAAGGCCAGCTACAAGGCGCCGAACGGCAACACCGTCGACGTCGAGGTTCTCGACACGGAGCCCTTCACCGGCTGAGGATGGTGTCCTAGCGGGCGACGTAGACGGTGTTGGACGACGTCCCGCGGGTGAGCGGGTTGGCGAACTCGACGACGTGCGCCGCGACGTCGGCGAAGACCTCCCGCAGCACCGCCAGGAACTCGTCGTCCGGCGGGTCGTCCGACCACAGGGCGAACACACCGTCGTCCACCACCAGCCGACGCAGCGCCCGCAGGCCGTCCGCCCGGTAGAACGCGGCGTGGCTGGGATGCAGGACGTGCCGCGGCGAGTGGTCGACGTCGAGCAGCACCGCGTCGAACCGGCGGCCGGGCTGCCCGGTGTCGAAGCCGTCACCGGCAGCGAGCGCGAAGAAGTCCCCCTCCACGAGGCGGACCCGGGGATGCGCGGCCAGCCCGGCCGTGTCGGGTAGCAGGTCGCGGCGGTGCCAGTCGATGACCTCGCCCACGGCGTCGACCACCGTCAGCGACTCCACCCGGGCGTCGGCCAGGGCGGCACCGGCGGTGTAGCCGAGCCCGAGCCCACCCACGACGACGTCGAGGGCGCGATCGGGCAGCGGCGCCAGCCCGAGCCGGGCAAGCTCGACCTCGGCCACGGTGAACAGGCTCGACATCAGGTACTCGTCGCCGAGCTTGACCTCGAAGACGTCGACGTCCAGCTGCGGGTCGCGTCGCCGGCGCAAGGAGATCTCACCCATCGGCGTCTCGCGCCAGGCAAGCTCCTCGAACCGGGCCGGCGTCACCGGCTGGCTGCGCGGCGGAACTGGCGCACGGAGAGCGGCACGAACACCACCAGGATGAGCGCGACCCAGAACAGCGTGTAGGGCACCGGGTGCTGCATGGCCCAGTTGTCGGGAGGCGGGAGCTTCGCGCTGGTGTTGCCGAACTGCTCGCGCGCCGCCTGGGTCACGGCGGACACCGGGTTCCAGTTCGCGAACGTTCGCAGTGGCCCCGGCAGCGTGCTGGACGGGACGAACGTGTTGGCGATGAACGTCATCGGGAAGATCACGATGAACGCCGCGTTGTTGACGATCTCGGGCGTGCGCACGAGCAGCCCGACGAAGGCCATCACCCAGGAGACCGCGTAGGCGAACAGCAGGATCACCAGGAAGCCGAGCAGAGCGGGGAAGAACCCGGTGTGGATCCGCCAGCCGACGATCAGCCCGCTGATGGCCATCACCGTCAGGCTGATGATGTTGATGAAGACGTCGCTGACGGTGCGCCCGAAGAGCACGGCCGAGGGTGCCATCGGCAGCGACCGGAACCTGTCGATCACACCCTTCTGCAGGTCCTCGGCGAGGCTGTAGCCGGTGAAGGTCGCACCGAAGACCACGGTCTGGGCGAAGATCCCCGCGATGAGGAACTCCCGGTAGCCGACGCCGGGCACGTTGATCGCGCCCCCGAACACGTAGGCGAACAGCAGCACGAACATGATCGGCTGCAGCGTCGTGAAGACAAGCAGGTCCGGGACCCGCTTGATCTTGATCAGGTTGCGCTTGGTGATGACGGCCGAGTCGGCCACCGTCTCGGTCAGGACACTCATCGAGCCGCCACCTTCTCCTTGAGCTCCGTCGTGGGTGGGTCACCGTCGCCGTCACCGTTCTGCTGGATCTCCTCGGCGACGTGGCCGGTGAGGCTGAGGAACACGTCGTCGAGGGTCGGCCGGCGCAGGCCGATGTCCTGCACCACGACGCCCGCGGCGTCAAGCTCGCGGATTGCTGCGACCAGGACCGCCGATCCGCCGTCGACCGGGAGGGTGAGCCGCCGGCCGTCCCGGTCGAGCTGGGCCTCGCCGGCGCCGATCGGCGCGAGCGCCCGCCGGGCCGACTCGGCCTGGTCGGCGTCGGCGACGGTGAGCTCGAGCCGCTCGCCGCCGACCTGGTCCTTGAGCTCGTCCGCCGTGCCTTGGGCGATCACGGTGCCGTGGTCGATGACGGCGATCCGGTCGGCGAGCTGGTCGGCCTCCTCGAGGTACTGCGTGGTGAGCAGCAGGGTGGTCCCGCCGCGGACCAGGTCGGCGATGACGTCCCACATGCCGAGCCGGCTGCGGGGGTCGAGACCGGTGGTCGGCTCGTCGAGGAACAGGAGCGGAGGCTGGGCCACCAGGGCCGCGGCGAGGTCGAGGCGCCGGCGCATGCCCCCGGAGTACGTCTTGGCCGTCCTGCCGCCCGCGTCGACCAGGTCGAAGCGCTCGAGCAGCTCGTAGGCCCGCTCGCGGCTCGCGGTGCGGCCGAGGTGGTAGAGCCGACCCACCATGTCGAGGTTCTCGTAGCCGGTCAGGTGCTCGTCGACGGCGGCGTTCTGCCCGGACAGGCCGATCATCCGGCGGAGGGCCCGTGCGTCTCTCACGACGTCGAGCCCGGCCACGGTGGCGTGGCCCTCGTCCGGCTCGAGCAGGGTGGTGAGGATCCGCACGGTGGTGGTCTTGCCGGCGCCGTTGGGTCCGAGCAGGCCGACAACGGTGCCTTCGGCCACGGTCAGGTCCAGCCCGTCCAGCGCCGTCACCTTCCCGTACCGCTTGACCAGGCCCTCGGCCACGATCGCGTTCGTCATCTTCCGCTGCTCCTCGCGTCTGCTCGTCCCTCGTCGATACTCGTCCCCGCTACTGACAGCCCGCGAGGCGATTACTCATCGACGTCCCCAACGCGATACATCGCGTTTAGGACACGCTATATCGCGTTGGGCGCTCGGTCAAGCGATGCCGGTCGAGGGCCTGCGGGTCAGGCGAACACCAGCGGGTAGCCGGCCGAGCGCAGCCTGGCCAGCACCTGGTCGCAGTGCTCCTCGCCCCGGGTCTCGAGCTGCAGCCGCACCTCGACCTCGTCGACGGAGAGCCGGGCATCGGTGCGCATGTGCTCGACCTCGACCACGCTGGCCCCGGCCGCGGCCACCTCGGTGAGCAGCTCGACAAGCGCACCCGGCTTGTCCGAGATCCGCACCCGGAACGCGAGGAACCGGCCGGCCACCGCGAGGCCGTGCCGCAGCACCCGCATGAGCAGCAGCGGGTCGATGTTGCCGCCGGAGAGCACGACCACCACGGGAGGCTCGAAAGCCCGGGGGTCGTCCAGCAGGGCCGCGACACCGGCGGCACCAGCCGGCTCGACGACGAGCTTGGCGCGCTCCAGGCACAGCAGCAGCGCCCGTGACATCGACTCCTCCGAGACCGTGACGATCTCGTCGACGAGCTCGCGGACCAGGCGGAACGGAACGGTCCCCGGGCAGCCCACCGCGATGCCGTCGGCCATCGTGGTCATCCGGTCCAGCGGCACGGGGTGCCCCGCCGCGAGCGACGCCGGGTACGCCGCCGCGCTCTCCGCCTGCACGCCCACGACGCGCACGTCCGGCCTGGTCGACTTCACCGCCAGTGCGATCCCGGCGAGCAGCCCGCCTCCACCGGTGCACACCACAACCGTCCGGACGTCGGGCACCTGCTCGAGGATCTCCAGTCCCACCGTCCCCTGGCCGGCCACGATGTCGGGGTGGTCGAAGGGGTGCACCAGCACGGCGCCGGTCTCCTCGGCGAACGCCGTCGCCGAGGTGAGCGCCTCGTCGACCGACGACCCGGCGAACCGCACGTCGGCGCCGTAGGCCCTGGTGGCCTGCACCTTGGGGATGGGGGCGCCCTCCGGCATGAACACCGTCGACCTCAGCCCGCGCAGCGACGCGGCGAGCGCCACCCCCTGGGCATGGTTGCCCGCGCTGGCGGCGACAACGCCGCGTTCGCGCTCCTCGTCGGTCAGCCGGGCGATCCGGGTGTAGGCGCCACGGATCTTGAACGAACCCGCCCGCTGGAGGTTCTCGCACTTGAGCCAGACCGGCCCGCCGACCCGCTCCGACAGCGGGCGCGAGCCCTGCACCGGCGTGTCCCTGATGACGCCCTCGAGCAGTGCCCTGGCCGCCTTCACGTCGTCGACGCTCACCGGGAAGGGCTGGGAGGGCGTCGTCATGTGGGCAGTGTGCCAGGGGCGCGGGTCAGGGCCGGTCCAGGAAGGCCAGCACCGAGGCGGTGAAGCCGTGCAGGTGGCTGCGTCCCGCGACGGGCCCGATCTCGCCGGCCGCGAAGAAACCGGCGACACCGGCTGTGCGCAGTCCCGCCCGCACCGCCAGGACGTCGTGGTCGGCGGTGCCGAACAGACCGGCGCCCCGGCCGGTGCAGCTGAACAGCAGCGCACCTGCCACGTCGCCGGGCACCTCCGCGAGCCGGGCCTCGAGGTCGAGGTCGGCGCTCGCGCCGTCGCGGACCTGGAGCTGCACGGTCCGGCCGACCTCGACCACGTCGCCGACGACCAGCCCCTGCCGCGCGGCGTCGGCACCGACGACGCCACGCACGAGGAAGTCGCCCAGGCCGTGCTCGTCGGCGTACTCGTCCATGGCGACACCCAGGTGCAGCCCGCCGCTCACCATCGCCTGCTCGGCGGGTGGCAGCGACGCGAGCACCTCCTCCAGCTTCGCCACGGCCGGCCGGCCGGCAAGACCCAGCAGCACGTTGCCGTCGGCGGCGGTCACGGTCATGGTCGGGCCGACCGGCCGGCAGCCCTGGCTCACGACGGGCACCGGGGCGACGTCCCCGCCGAGGACCACGCCGACGGCGCCGCGGTCGCGCACGACCTCGTCGACGAGCAGGCGCGTCGACCCCGCACCCCGCAGCCCCGACGCGTTGCCGCCGCTGATCGGCAGGCCGGGCAGCGCCTCGTTGGCCTGCTCGACGAAACCGTCGACCGGGAAGGAGAACGGGTCCACGAGCATGACGGCCGCGCGGTCGTCCTCGCGGCGCACGGGCATGCCGACGACCGCGATCGACTCCGAGCTGCGCAGCACCTCGAGGTGGTACGAGCGCAGCGTCACGCCGGGCAGGCTGCCCACCCAGACGCTGACCGACGAGGTGAGCTCGACCCCACGGCCTCCCCCGATGACCCCCGCCGCGCTGCAGCCGAGCGCCGTGGTCGCCCCGGACAGCTCGCCGGCCCGCTCCAGCGCCGCCGCCACGTCGTCCGGCTCGGGGCCGCAGACGAAGACGAGGGCCAGGTCGGGGGCGGCGCCGTTGAGGGCGAGAAGGGCGTCCCGCGTCGCCGAGCCGGCCGCGCGCACCAGGTCGGCGTCGACCGCCAGGCCGTCGCCGCATCGCACACCGGCCCGGCTCCTGGTCCGGCTGCTCGTCCGCACCCCCCCATCCTGACCGGTCGCGGGGCGGCCGACCTGGGAAACGGCGACCGCCCGACGTACGGTCGAGGACGTGCCCGAGCGACCCACCGCCACGACCCTGGCCAAGCTGCGCGTGAGCGGCCACACCTACCGCCCGGTGAAGACCGAGGTCCGCGAGAACCTCCTCGACCTGCTGCGCTCCGGCCGGCCCCGCTTCGAGGGGATCGTCGGCTTCGACGAGACCGTGCTGCCGGCGCTGGAGCGGGCGCTGCTCGCCGGGCACGACGTCGTGCTGCTGGGCGAGCGCGGCCAGGGCAAGACCCGGCTGATCCGCACCCTCACGACTCTGCTGGACGAGTGGTCGCCGGTCGTCGACGGCTGCGAGATCAACGACCACCCGGAGGTGCCGGTCTGTGCCCGCTGCCGCAGGTTGCACGCCGAGCTCGGCGACGACCTGCCGGTCGGCTGGCGGCACCGCAGCGAGCGGTACGGCGAGAAGCTGGCCACGCCGGACACCTCGGTCGGCGACCTGATCGGCGACATCGACCCGGTGAAGGTCGCGGAGGGCCGCACCCTGGGCGACCCCGAGACCGTGCACTACGGACTGGTCCCCCGCACCAACCGCGGCATCTTCGCCATCAACGAGCTGCCCGACCTCGCCGAGCGGATCCAGGTCTCGCTGCTCAACGTGCTCGAGGAGCGCGACATCCAGGTGCGCGGCTACGCGTTGCGGTTGCCGCTCGACGTCCTGCTGGTGGCAAGCGCCAACCCCGAGGACTACACGAACCGCGGGCGCATCATCACCCCGCTCAAGGACCGGTTCGGTGCCGAGATCCGGACGCACTACCCGGACCTGCTCGAGGACGAGATCGGCGTGATCCGCCAGGAGGCAGAGCCGGCGGCGCTGGTGCCGGACTTCCTGGTCGAGATCCTGGCCCGCTTCACCCGGCACGTCCGCGAGTCGCCGGCCGTCGACGCGCGGTCCGGGGTCTCGGCGCGTTTCGGCGTCGCCGCCACCGAGACCGCTGCCGCGTCGGCGCTGCGCCGGTCGGCGCTGACCGGGGAGGCGCCGGCGGTGGCCCGCGTCTGCGACCTTCCATCGGTCGTGCCGAGCCTGCTGGGCAAGGTGGAGTTCGAGGTCGACGAGGAGGGCCGCGAGGCCGAGGTGCTCGCGCACCTGCTGCGCAAGGCGACCGCCGAGACCTTCCGGCACCACCTCGGCGCCTCGGACCTGAAGGCCCTCATCGAGAGGTTCGACGAGGGGCTGGTCGTCGACAGCGGCGACCTGGTGCCCGGGCGCCGGCTGCTCGAGCAGGTCGGGCCGCTCCCCGGCCTGGCGCACGTGCTCGACCTCCTCGGCGTCGACGAGGGCGCCGAGACGCCGGAGCTCGCGGCCGCCGGCCTTGAGTTCGCGCTGGAGGGCCTGTTCCTCAACCGGCGCATCAGCAAGGACGACAGCCCCGCCGGCGGCATCCGCTACGGGTCGTAGTCCGGTGCCACGCCGTTCCGGCAGCAGGGGTTACCGCTATGGCAGCTGGCACGACGGACCCGACCCGCTCGCGCCGCCGTACGACGTCCGGCGGGCGCTCGACCGGCTCGGCGACGACATCCTGGCCGGGTCGACGGCGCGGGACGCGCTGCGCCGGCTCCTGCGCCGCGGCGACGACACGGCGGGCCCGCGCGGCCTGGACGACATGCTCCGGCGGATCCGCGAGCAGCGCCGGCAGCTGCGGGAGCAGGGCCGGCTCGGCGGGACGCTCGACGAGGTCCGCCGGCTGATCGACACCGCCGTCGGGCAGGAACGGTCGGCGCTGTTCCCCGACCCGTCCGACGACGCGCGGTTCCGCGAGGCGAGCCTGGACGCCCTGCCGGCCGACCCCGCCCGCGCCGTCCGCCAGCTGGAGAGCTACGACTGGCAGTCACCCGAGGCGGCCGAGACCTTCGAGCAGGTGAAGGACCTGCTGCGCCGGGAGGTCCTGGACACCCAGTTCCGCGGCATGAAGGACGCGCTGGAGAACCCTGATCCGGAGGCGATGGCCCGGATCAAGGACATGATGGCGGGTCTCAACGCGATGCTCGCCGCGGACGCCAGGGGCGAGCACACCCAGGAGCAGTTCGACGAGTTCATGGGCAGCTACGGCGACATGTTCCCCGACAACCCCCGTGACCTCGACGAGCTCGTCGACTCGCTGGCCCGCCGGGCTGCCGCCGCAGAGCGGATGATGCGCTCGATGTCTCCGCAGCAGCGTGAGGAGCTCGCCGCGCTGATGGCCGGCGCGCTGGAGGACATGGACCTGGCCCGCGAGATGGCCCAGCTGAACGAGGCGCTGCGGGCCCGTCGGCCCGACCTCGACTGGCGCAGCCGCGAGCGGATGGAGGGCGACGAGGCCATGGGCGCCGGCGAGGGGACCAGCGCGCTGCAGGACCTGGCCGACCTCGACGAGCTCGAGTCGACCCTGGGGCAGGACTACCCGGGCGCCAGTCTGGAGGACGTCGACGAGGAGGCGGTGCGACGCGCGCTCGGCCGCGGGGCCGGGGACGACCTGCGTGAGCTGCGCCGGCTCGAGCGCGAGCTGGAGGAGCAGGGGTACCTCAACCGGTCGGGCGACCGGCTGGACCTCACCGCGAAGGCCGTGCGCCGGCTCGGTCAGACCGCGCTGAGGCACGTGTTCGCCGACCTCCGTTCGGCCGGCCGTGGCGGCCACGACGTGCCGGACGCCGGCCAGTCCGGCGAGCTCACCGGCGCCAGCCGACAGTGGCAGTTCGGGGACGAGCAGCCGCTCGACGTCGTCCGGACGCTGACCAACGCTGTCCGTGCCGGCCGGGTGCGGCCCGGCAGCGGTGCGGGCATCCGGCTGGCGACCGAGGACTTCGAGGTCGCCGAGACCGACCGGCGTACGTCGGCCGCCGTCTGCCTGCTCGTCGACCTGTCGTACTCGATGGTGCTGCGCGACACGTGGGGCGCGGCGAAGGCGACGACGCTGGCCCTGCAGGCGCTGGTGTCCGGCCAGTTCCCGCAGGACGCGCTGACGATCATCGGGTTCTCGTCGTACGCGCGGACGCTGTCGGCGACCGAGCTTGCCGGGCTCGACGCCGACTACGTGCAGGGCACGAACCTCCAGCACGCGCTCATGTTGGCCGGGCACTTCCTCGACAAGCACCCCGACCACGAGCCGGTCGTGCTGGTGGTCACCGACGGCGAGCCGACGGCGCACCTGCTCCCCGGCGGCCGGCCGTTCTTCGCTTGGCCGCCGGAGCCCGAGACCCTCACGGCGACGGTGGTCGAGGTCGACCGGATGACCCGGCGCGGCGCGACGCTCAACGTCTTCCAGCTCGACGACGACCCGCGGCTCACGGCCTTCATGCAGGACCTCGCGCGGCGCAACGGCGGTCGGGTGCTGCTGCCTGACCCGCGCCGGCTCGGTCAGTTCGTCGTCAGCGACTACCTGTCCCGGCGGACCGGCCGCCGCTCGCGCGGGGCGGGCTGAGTGACGGCGCCGCGCCTGTTCGGGATCCCGGCGCGGAACTCGCCCGTCGGGGTGCCGTCGTGTGGGAGCTGGACCTGGCCGATCTCACCCCAGACCCGCAGGCTCCGCCCGAGGTCGCGACCGGCTGGTAGCGGCTGTTCACACCCGGGCTCAAGCGTCCGGGCCGGATGTCCGATACAGTGAACGGCAGCAGCCCACCCAGTGGCTGCCCGGAGCGCTCGCAGTCGAGTGCCCGGTCCCCGGCCCCAACGAGGGCGCGACGTCACCCCCGCGGCAACCGCGTGCAGGGCTCGTCGTACCCGGGGCAGGACACGCAGAAGCCGTCGACGCGGACCCGTGAGTGATGCGGGTCGCCGGTGGCGCACCACGGAAGGAGACCAACATGGTCGAGGACGACTTCGGTCCCTGGGACGACTGACCCAGGACGACAGACGGGCCCGAAGGGCCCACCGATCGAACCGACGCCCCGCCCGGCACCAGCCGGGCGGGGCGTCGTCGTCTGCGCGACAGCGGGCCGCCCCGAGCCCGTGAGGCAGCAAGGGTCAGGGCAGCAGGGTCAGGCTGGGGATCGGTGCCGGCAGGGTCGGCACCGGCGGAACGGCCGGAGAGGGCGGTCCGCCCGTCGCGGTTGCGGTGGGCACCGGCAGGGGCAGCCCGGACCCGGGTGGTGGCGGGACGGGCGCGGAGGGGGGCGGCGGCGGGGAGGCGGGCGGTGCACTGGCCGGCGGCGTCCCGGGCCGGGGTGCGGCCGGGCCGGTGCTGCCGGCGGCGCTGGTCGGCCGGTGCCGCTCCCGGGCGACGGGACGCTCCGCACGCCTGCGGTGCGCCGGGCCGTGCCGGCCGTCGGTGACGCGGCAGACGCCGGGCACGGCTCACGCGGGCCTCCAAGCAGGGACGTGGACACCGGGGATGGTGTCCTTCCCGGCTATTCCGGTCAAATCGGTGTTATAGGGCTCACATCCTCCCACCGCGGAAGCTGATCCACTGCTTGGCTACCGTCACCGCGTGACTCCGCCCACCGAGGGCGTCCGCCGGTTCGGACGCAACCCGCTGAACGGGCTGCCGCGGGAGGTCGGGGTGCTCACCGCCGTCGCTTTCGCCGTCGCGGTCGGCTTCGGGGTGGTCGCCCCGGCGATCCCCCTGTACGCGCGGGAGTTCGGTGTCGGCCGGACCGCGGCCGGTGCCGTCATCTCGGCGTTCGCCTTCATGCGGTTGGTCTCTGCGCTGAGCAGCGGACGGCTGGTCAACCGGATCGGCGAGCGGCTGGTGCTGGCAGTCGGCATCGGCATCGTGGCTGTGAGCAGTGCCCTCGCCGGTCTGGCCCAGTCCTACACCCAGCTGCTCCTGCTGCGCGGTGTCGGTGGCATCGGCTCGGCGATGTTCACGGTGTCGGCCATCTCGCTGCTGCTCCGGGTGGTCGACGCCGATCAGCGCGGCCGGGCCACCGGGATGTGGCAGTCCGGCTTCCTGATCGGTGCCATCGCCGGACCGGCGATCGGCGGGCCGCTGACCGCGATCTCGCTGCGGGCACCGTTCTTCGTCTACGCCGGGACGCTTGCCGTGGCGGGTGGCATCGGCCTGCTCTTCCTCACCAGGGCCTCGCTGCACGACGTCGACCCGGCCACCGCAGCAGCGCCCGCGGTGACGCTGCCACAAGCGCTGAGGGTCTCCGGCTACCGCGCCGCGCTGACCTCCAACCTCGGCGCCGGCTGGGCTTTGTTCGGCGTCCGGAGCTCGCTGATCCCGCTGTTCGTCACCGAGGGCATCGGGGCGTCGGCAACCTGGATCGGCATCGGCTTCTTCGTCTCGGCCGCGGCCCAGGGCGGCCTGCTGCTCGTTGCCGGCTCGTACGCGGACCGGGTGGGGCGCCGCCCGGCCCTGATGATCGGCGGTGCCGCGACGACGCTGTCGATGGTCGCCGTCGCGGTCAGCGACTCGCTGGTCGCCTACACGGTGGCGATGGCGGTGTTCGGCGCCGGCTCCGCCTTCCTGTCCGTGGCACCGAGCGCTGTGGTCGGCGACGTGGTGCACGGCCGCGGCGGCACTGTGGTCGCGGCCTTCCAGATGTCGGCGGACCTGGGAGCGGTCGTCGGCCCGCTCGCCGCGGGCTGGCTCGCGGACAGCTACTCGTTCGGCGCCGCGTTCGGCGTGACCGCCGCGGTCCTCGCCGCCGGGCTGGTCACCGCGGTGCTGTCGACCGAGACCCGGCACCGGCCGGAAGACCGCGATCCCGAGCCCGCTCCTGGCACGACGGGCTGAGCGGGACGCGTTCTCACAGTCACGAGCGAGGCCGTCCGGTCAGGCCGTACCCGTCAGTGGCCAGCCGTAGCGTTGCGGCATGGCGACAGTCGGGATCTTCGAGTTCTCGGCGGAGATCTGGCGGCATCCCGGGGCCTCCGGCTGGTACTTCGTCTCGTTGCCGAGCGATGTCAGCGCAGACATCACCGACCTCACGGCCGGGTCCCGACGCGGGTTCGGTTCAGTGCCCGTCGCCGCGACGGTGGGGGGCACGGTGTGGCGGACCTCGATCTTCCCGGACCGCAGCCGGGGCACGTACCTCCTGCCGGTGAAGCAGGGGGTACGGGCGGCTGAGCGCCTGGACGCCGGTGACCAGGCACAGGTGACGTTGGAGCTTGCCGACCTCCAGAACGACCGGGCCGCCAACCGCTGAGACCCGCTGGACCGGCACATGCCCGACCAAGCCGCTAAGCGCCGCTCTACGACAGGCGCTGGTGCTGGCGCCCTGGGTGCCCGCCGAAGGCGTTGCGTGCCATGGGTTTCCGAGCGCTCGGTCGGCAGGGTTTGTGTCCGGGGTCGCTCATAGGTTTTGCCGTATGACCTACAGCGCGCTGGACCTGGTCGAGGCGTTGGTCGACCGCGCCGAGGGGCCGGAGCTCGTGGCGCTGGACCTGCAGCTGGACGGGACGGTGTCCGAGCTGGCGGCGCTGCTGGAGGCGGTCGGCCCGGCGGGGCTGGACGCCGACCGGCTGGTGGCCTACCTCCGCCTGGCCGAGCGGGTCGCGGCCAAGGTCGCCGCCGTGGCCCAGGACACCGTCGCCGCGATCTCCGACGCGACCGAGGCGCTGGGGCTGCACCCGCACGAGGCCCGGCACGAGATCGCGGCAGCGCTGCGCCAGTCGCCGGTGACCGCCTCGGCCCGGGTCCGGGTCGCGCTGGACCTGCGGGACCGGTTCCCGGCCACCCTCGAGGCGCTGCACACCGGGCGGATCACCAACCTGCACGCCACCCACCTGTCCCGGGAGACCGAGGGACTCGACGACGCCACCGCCGCCGCGGTCGAGGCCCAGGTGCTGCCGGTGATGCCGGTCCAGACCCCGGCCGAGACCCGCCGCGCCCTGCGGGACGCGGTCGTGCGGGTCGACCCGGCCGCCGCCGCGGCGCGCGCCCACAGCCAGCACCAGCAGCGGCGGGTCGAGCGGGTCCCGGACCGCGACGGGCGCACCGGCTGGTACCTGCCGCTGGACGCCGGCACCGAGACCGAGATGTGGGCCCGGACCACCGCCCGGGCCAGGGCCGTGCAGGCCGCCCGGGTCGCCGCCGGGCTGGACGACCCCGGCCTGGACGCGCTGCGCGTCGACCTTGTCGTCGACGCGATCCTCGGCCAGGACGCCGCCACCGGCCCCACCCGCACCCCCGGCCAGCCGGACGACACCGCCCCCGAGGGCGCGCCAGTGGTCGGATCGGTGCCGCGGCTGCCGCGCTGCACGTGCGGCGGCGCGCAGACCGCCGCCGTCGTGCTCGACCTGCCCACCGCGCTGCGCCTGGCGGACAACCCCGGCCACCTGCCCGGCTACGGCGCGGTCCCGGCTGACCTCGCCCGCCGGATGGCCGCCGACCGCGACTGGGTCAGATGGGTCGTCGAACCCCACACCGGGCAGCTGCTGGACCGCGGCGCCCGCACCTACCGCCCCTCCGACCGGCTCCGCGGATACATCGCCGCCCGCGACCAGACCTGCGGGTTCCCCGGCTGCAACCACCCCGCCGCCGGCTGCGACTGCGACCACGTCCAGGCCTACCGCGCCGGCCGCGGCGGGCGGACCGTGCGCCTCAACCTCGGACCGCTCTGCCGCCAGCACCACAACGCCAAGACCCACGGCCGCTGGAAGCTCAGCTACGACCCCGCCACCCGCACCAAGACCTGGACCTCACCGCTCGGCCTGACCTACCTCAAACAGACAAGGCCGATCCTCACGTGAGGTGAGGAAGCCCGAGCCGTTCCAGGACGGCACGACAGGTTGCGCCGACGTCTCCGTCGACGGGTGTCACCACGACGGCTCGAGGCCGGGTGCCGACGAAGACGACGAGCCGGTCGTACATCTCTTCCAGGTGAGGCGAGCCTCCCCCGCGCTCGACCAGATGCGCCGCGTCTCGGTGCACGGGATCGCCCGACGCATGTCGGTGTCGAAACCGCCCGAGCGCGGTCTCCTTGTCGTCGAGCAGCAGCACCTCGTGAAATTGTGCCGCGACTGCATCGGCGAGCGACTCCAGCTCGTCCACGAACTGCGATCTTCCGACGTACTGCGGCACGACGACGTCATGCCCGGCCCGCAGGTGCTCGCGCGCCATCGCGAGCGCGAGCCGACGGGCCGCCAGGCCCGCCGACGTCGGGTCGGCGCGCCAGGCGCCGAGCAGCCCGCGCACGACGTCGACATCAAGGGCGAGGCCCAGCGGATGCTGTTCCACCAGCATCCGGGCGACTGTCGACTTCCCGCACGCAGGTGGGCCGTTCAGGAGGACGAGGTGCGGCACAGCTCGACACTACGAACTGCCAGGAAATACCGCGCCAGGGCCTCCCGGAGCCGGGACCATCGACAGGTGGCCGACGCCGTGACCGTCCGACCCGCCCTCGGACGTGACTTCGCCCGCCTTCAGGCGATCGAGGTGGCGGCAGGCGAGATGTTCCGGGCCCTGGGCATGGACCTCGTCGCTGACGACGACCCGTTCACCGTCGAGGAGCTCCGGGTGTACGCCGACGCCGGCCGGGCCTGGGTCGCGGTGTCTTCGGATCCCGACGACGCCGACGGATACCTCCTGCTGGACGTCGTCGACGGGGCGGCGCACATCGAGCAGGTCTCCGTCCATCCCGACGCAGCTCGCCGCGGCATCGGCCGCGCGCTCGTCGAGCACGTCGCACGCTGGGCCGCCGACGCGGGGTTCTTCGCCATGACGCTGACGACCTACCTGGACGTGCCCTGGAACGGGCCGTACTACGAGCGGCTCGGCTTCCGGCACCTACCGCCCGACCAGGAGGGGCCGGGACTCCGTCGGGTCCGGGACCACGAGCGGGCGCACGGGCTGGACGCGTGGCCGCGCGCCAGCATGCGGCGCGACCTCACCCGCGGAGGCAGCTCCTGACCAGCCTCCCCGCTGCATCCGGGTGCTGCTCGGCGAGCAGTCCCGCCGCGGCGAGCACGTACTGCGTGTCCACCACCGTCCGGGCCCGCTCCGGCACCGCCCACCCGCCGGCAAGGTCGCCCGTGGCCGGGCCCAGCGCTGCCGCGGCACGTTCGCCCGTCGCGTGGCGGAGGACGCCGCCAGACCCGACGACCAGCCCGACCTGGCGCAGGTCCTTCCCGCTGCCGCGCGCGTGCCTTCGCAGCGCGACAGTCACCGCGAGCCGGGCCAGCTCGGCGTCCTCGTCCCACCCCTGATCGTCGTCCGGGAGGTACGCCGGATCCACCACCCGCTGCGCGGCAGCGGCCCGGAGCCGCTCGGCCGCCACCCCGTCGAGCAGCCGCTCGGAGACGGCCGCCTCGACGACGCCGGAGGCGCCCCAGCGCATCCCGAGGTCGCCCTCGACGGTGCGGCTGCGCCACAGGACCTCGACGACCTCCTTGCGCAGCACCGCGTCCTCGCCCTGCGGAGTGACGACCGAGTAGACGTCGGTGGTCGCCCCGCCGACGTCGACGACCAGCACGTCGCCCGCTCCCCTGACGTCGCCGGCGCCGTCGGCCAGCACCTCGACGCCGGCGAGCACGGCGTCCGGTGTGGCGGCGCGCACCATGGCCGGGAAGTCGGCCCGCGACGAGAGACCCTTCCCTCCGATGACGTGGTCGATGAAGACCCCACGGATCGCCAGCCGTGCCGGCAGCGGGTCCAACCGGCCGATCTCCGGCAGCACGTTGGCCGTCGCGGTCACCGTCACCCCGGCCGACGTCAGCGCAGCCACCACGTCGTCGCGCGCGTCGGCGTTGCCCGCCACGACGACCGGCACGACGAGCCGTCGCCCCGCCAGCGCGGCTGCGTTGTGCCGGAGGATCTCGGCGTTGCCGCCGTCGGTGCCCCCGACGAGCAGCACCACGTCCGGCCGCGCCGCCAGCAGGGCGTCGAGCCCGTCGTCGTCCAGCGGGCCGGCCCCCACGTGCTCCACCCGCGCTCCGGCCGACAGCCCGACCCGGTGCCCCGCCTCGGCCGTCACCAGCTGCTCGTAGCCGATCACCGCCAGCCGCAGCCCGCCACCCGCCGACGAGCACGCCATGGTCTCGGTGCCGGGCCCGGCACCGAGCGATGCCCGCACGGCGTCGACGCCGTCCATGACGTCAGTGGCCACAGTCGTGGGGTGGGCCGCGGTGCCGAGCAGCGTGCCGTCGTCGACGTCGACCAGCGCAGCCTTGGTGAACGTCGACCCGACGTCGACGCAGACGACCGCCGGCACGTCAGGCGAGCGCGCGGGTCAGGTCCTCGACCAGGTCCTCGACGGCCTCGATGCCCACGGACAGTCGCACCAGGTCGGCCGGGACCTCCAGCGGCGACCCCGCGACCGACGCGTGCGTCATCCGGCCGGGGTGCTCGATCAGCGACTCCACCCCGCCCAGCGACTCGCCCAGGGTGAACACCTCGGCCCGGTTGCAGACCTCGAGCGCGGCCTCTTCTCCCCCGGCCACCCGGAACGACACCATGCCCCCGAACGCCTTCATCTGCTTGACCGCGACGTCGTGACCGGGGTGCTCGGGAAGGCCGGGGTAGTAGACCTCGGCGACCTTGGGGTGCGCCGCGAGCAGGTCGACGATGCGCTCGGCGTTCGCGCAGTGCCGGTCCATCCGGACGCCGAGCGTCTTGATGCCGCGGAGCACCAGCCACGAGTCGAACGGCCCTGCCACCGCTCCCATCGCGTTCTGGTGGTACGCCACCTTCTCGGCGAGCTCGTCGTCGGCCAGCACGAGTGCGCCGCCGACCACGTCGGAGTGGCCGCCGAGGTACTTGGTGGTCGAGTGCACCACAGCATCGGCACCGAGGGCGACCGGCTGCTGCAGATACGGCGAGGCGAAGGTGTTGTCGACGACCAACAGCGCGCCCGCGTCGTGAGCGACCTCGGCGACCGCCGCGATGTCGACGATGCCGAGCAGGGGGTTGGTCGGCGTCTCGAGCCACACCACCTTCGTCTCGCCCGGCCGGATCGCGGCCCGGACCGAGCCGGCGTCGTGCCCGGCGGCGGGGGTGTAGGCCAGCCCCCAGGCCTCGTGCACCTTCGCGAAGAGCCGGTAGGTGCCGCCGTACGCGTCACCCGGGATGACCGCGTGGTCACCGGGACGGCAGACCGTGCGCAGCAGGGTGTCCTCGGCTGCCAGCCCGGAGGCGAAGGCGAGCCCGCGACGACCCCCCTCGATCGCCGCCAGGCACTCCTCGAGCGCGGTCCGCGTCGGGTTCGCGCTGCGGCTGTACTCGTAGCCGCCGCGAAGCCCACCGACGCCGTCCTGCTTGTAGGTCGAGGTCTGGTAGATCGGCGGGACCACCGCTCCGGTCAGCGGGTCCGGCTCCTGGCCGGCATGGATCGCGAGGGTCTCGAAGTGCATGCCCCCAGGGTAGGGCGAGCCGTCGCTGTCTCCGGCCGCGGCTGGGTTCGCCATGTGCTTGCGCTCACCTTTCGGCTGCGTACCGCCTCGGCAGCCGTGCCGGAGCGACTGAGGACGCGCCGTGAGGCCCTGCTTGTCGAGAACGAGTGGGTCAAGGGCGAGTGGACCAGCGAGCTCGACTACGCACTGCTCGCCGACGAGTGGCGGGCCAGCCGGTCCAACGCCTGACGCACCGCTCCCGGCACCTCAAGCCACGGCAGGTGCCCGGCTCCCGGCACGACCTCGCTCCAGGCGCCCGGGACCCGGTCCGCGCTGTCCCGGCCGGCGCTGTTCGGGATGCTGCTCCGCTCCCCCAGGACGACGCCCAGCGGGACAGCGATCGCCGGGAGCATGTCCTCGAGCTCCGGCAGCCGCTCGACCAGGTCGGAGAACAGCCCGCTGTACGCCGGGATCGACAGCCGGATCGCCGGCATCGGTGGTGCGGTTGCGGGGTCGGCGAAGTACGCCGGCCAGAACAGCCGGAGGCTCTCCAGCGCCTGCTCCTCGGTGACCTCGCCCTCTTGCGCGAGCCGGTCCAGCTCAGCCGCCCGGTCCCGGTCGGCGGCCGGGGTCCGGCGGGCCATCTCGGCCTCGAACTCGGCGTTGCCGCCGTCGCCCACCGCACCGAGCGGGTCCACGGCGAGGACGCCGAGCAGCCGCTCCGGCAGGCGCCCCGCCGCCCAGAACGCCAGGTGGCCGCCCCACGAGCTGCCCACGACGTAGGCCCGGTCCCAGCCGAGGTGTTCCAGGACCGCGACCACATCGGCCAGCGCCTCGTCGATGGTGAACGCGCCCTCCGTCGTCGACGGCTCGATGCCCCGCTGCTGGAAGGCAGCGACCCGGTACGCCGGCGCGAGGTCGGCCACCAGCCCGTCGACGACCGACACCGAGAGGCCGGGCCCGCCGTGCAGCACCAGCACGGGCGGACCGTCGCCGGTCACGTACCCCGCCAGCACTCCACCGTCGGCCGGTGCCTCGAACTCCTCGACCGTCATGCGCGCGATCCTGGCACGATGCCGCCATGACCCCCTCAGCGACCGGTAGCACGTACGGCGTCCGCTCGATGTCCGCGCCGCTGCGGCGCGTCCTCACCGTCCGGCCGGCCACGGACGGCGACTTCCTCGGCGCCGGCTGGCGCCAGCCCGACCCGGACGCCCTGGTTCGCGAGCACGCGGCGTTCGTCGAGCTGCTCGACGGCCTCGGGGTCGAGGTGGTCGTCGCGGACGCTCCCCACGGCATGGTCGACGCCTGTTTCGCGTACGACCCGGTCTTCGTCACCGGGGCAGGCGCGGTCGAGCTGCGGATGGTCAAGCCGGCTCGGAACCCCGAGCCGGGCTTCCTGGTGGCCGAGGTCGAGAAGGCCGGCGTCCCCGTCCTCGGCCGGCTCACCGGCACGGCGACCGCGGACGGCGGGGACATGTGCTGGCTGGACGAGTCGACGCTCGCCGTCGGCCGCGGGTACCGCACCAACGCCGAGGCGCACCGCCAGCTCGCGGAGCTGCTGCGGGCCGAGGGGGTCGTGGTGGAGCGCGCCGACCTCCCGCACCACCTCGGCGCCGCCCACGTCATGCACCTGATGTCCGTGGTGTCCCCTGTCTCGGCCGACCTCGCCGTGGTCTTCGAGCCGCTCGCCCCGGTGCCGCTGCTGGAGATGCTCGCCGACCGCGGCTACCGGGTCGTGCCCGCCGACCCGGACGAGCTGGACGACCAGGGCTGCAACGTCCTCGCAGTCCGGCCCGGGGTGGTGGTGATGGCCGACTCCGCCCCGCGGACCAGGGCCGCCCTGGAGCGGGCCGGCGTCGAGGTGCACACCTACGCCGCGAACGAGATCAACAAGGGCGACGGCGGACCGACCTGCCTGACCCGCCCGCTGCTTCGGGGCTGAGTGCCGGCCGGGTACTTGGTCCCGGCCCATCCGGCCACGCGACCCTCCCCCTCTACCGCCCCGTCCAGGAGCCTGAGTGGTGCGAGGAGAGGTGAGTGCGTCATGAGGGTTCTGGTCGCTGTCGCGAGCAGGCACGGAGCAACCTCCGAGATCGCCGAGGCCATCGGTGCCGAGCTGCGGCGTTCTGCTGCGCGCGACCAGCCGGCGGCACAGGTGGACGTGCGGGCCATCGGCACGATCGCCGACGTCGAGGACTACGACGCCGTGGTGATCGGCAGCGCCGTCTACCTCGGGCGCTGGCTCAAGACCGCCCGGAACTTCGTGACAGCACAGGCCGGATCGCTACGCGGGCGACCGGTCTGGCTGTTCTCCAGCGGGCCAGTCGGCGGTGCGTCGCAGCCGGGCCTCGAGCTGGCCGCCATCGACGCCCTGGTGCAGAGCTGCGGTGCGCGCGAGCACCAGCTCTTCGCAGGTCGGCTGCGCGCGACCGACCTCAACGCCGCCGAGCGGCTGGCAGTGCGCGCCGTCCACGCCGATCAGGGTGACTTCCGCGACTGGGCCGGCATCGGCCGCTGGGCGCGCGCGATCGCCGCGGACCTGGCGGGCTCCACCCCGTTGCCGGGATGACCCGCCGCGACACGGCGCTCCTGGTACTCGCCGCCGACGCCTTCGTCCTGCTCGCGGGCCGCACGGGGCTGGCTCGGCCGTCGGATGGAATCTCCGCCGGCGCAGACGCGTTTGGAGGACCAGGAGGTCACCCATGTTCTTCGGCAGGAAGCCCGTGCACGTCAGCCCACAGGACGCCCTACCCGGTCGTCCTGAGCGGCAGTTCCGGATCGCCCCCGACCACGTCGTCCTCGGGACCCCGATCGAGGGGCCGGTGCCCGCCGGGCACGAGGAGCTCTTCGTCGCGATGGGCTGCTTCTGGGGGTCCGAGCGGATCTTCTGGGAGATCCCCGGCGTTCACACCACGGCGGTCGGATACCAGGGCGGCTACACCCCGAACCCGACGTACGACGAGACCTGCACCGGCCTGACCGGCCACACCGAGGCGGTCCGGGTCGTCTACGACCCCGCCAAGGTCTCGCTCGAGACGCTGCTCAAGGCGTTCTGGGAGAACCACGACCCGACGACCCCGGACCAGCAGGGCAACGACGTCGGCACCCAGTACCGGTCCGCCGTCTACACCACCAGCGACGCCCAGCTCGCGGCCGTCGAGGAGTCCCGGGCGCGCTACCAGCAGGCGCTCAAGGAGGCCGGCTTCGGGGAGATCTCGACCGAGATCCGGCCGGCGTCCGAGGCCGGCGAGTTCTTCTACGCCGAGGACTACCACCAGGGCTACCTGCACAAGAACCCGCGGGGCTACTGCAACCACGGCTTCTGCCAGGTCGCCTACGACGCCGCGTCGCACGGGCAGGACGCCCCGACCCGGGTCGAGCTCCCCGAGGCCTGACCGTCCCGGAGGTCGATGGACGGGAGCCGCGAGGTCTTGTCGACCGACCCCGGGAGGAGTACATACAGGTGGGCCTGACGGCCACCAACGGGGCGACCGACGGGGGCCCAGCGGCGCAGCAGCGCCGCCGGAGAGGGAGGTCCGCCCGTGAGACGCAGCATCAGCATGCTCGCCGCCGTCCTCGTCGCCGCCGGCACCGTGTCCACGGGGCCGGTGGCGACGGCTACCGCGCACGATCGAGACGAACCCGATCGGGACGCCGTCAGCTGGAGCACCTGCGACGACCCGTTCCTCGTCGAGATCGGCGCCCAGTGCGCCACGCTGGACGTGCCGCTGGACTACCGGCACCCCTCGCGCGGGACGGTGACCCTCGCGCTGTCCCGCCTGGAGCACACGGCGTCACGCCGCGACTACCAGGGGATCATGCTTGCCAACCCGGGGGGACCGGGTGGGTCCGGTCTGGCGTTCTCGTTCCTCGGGCTCCTCATGCCTGACGACGTGCGCGCGAAGTACGACTGGATCGGCTTCGACCCGCGTGGTGTCGGCTCCAGCTCGCCCGCATTGAGCTGTCAGCCGGACTACCTCGCCGGACCACGACCCGACTACGACATCGGCCTCTCGCCGACGAAGGGCCAGTGGCTGACGAGGGCTCGGGGCTACGCCGACGCCTGCGCGGCCGCGGGCGGGGAGCTGCTGAACCACCTCACGACCGTCGACAACGTGCGCGACATGAACTCGATCCGGGCCGCCCTCGGCACGCCGAAGCTGAACTTCTACGGCTTCTCGTACGGCACCTACCTGGCCCAGGTGTACGCGACGCTGTTCCCACGGCGTACCGGACGGATGGTGCTGGACGCGAGCGTCAACCCGGGCCGGGTCTGGTACGACGCCAACATCGACCAGGACATCGCCTTCGAGACCGTCATCGGCCTGTTCTTCGCCTGGGTGGCGAAGTACGACGGGGTCTACGGGCTCGGATCGACAGCGGCCGAGGTGGAACAGGCCTACTACGACGAGCGGGCGGCCTTGACGACCTCGCCGATCGGGGCTCTCGGGCCGGACGAGCTCACGGACGCGCTCCTGATCCCCGGCTACGTGCAGCAGCTGTGGCCGGATCTTGCCCAGGCGCTCTCGGACCTGGTCGTGCGCGACGACCCGGCGGCGATGACCGGGTGGTACCAGGCCTTCGACGGGCCGGGCAGCGACAACGGGTACGCCATGTACCTGGCGACCGTGTGCACCGACAAGAAGTGGCCCAGGATCAACCGGCTGCTCAGGGACAGCGCGGCGGTCGACGTCGGACATCCGTTCTTCACCTGGGGCAACGCCTGGTTCAACGCACCGTGCTCGTGGTGGCGCGGTCACGCCAGGCGCCCGGTCGACGTGCACGGGAACCAGCCACTGCTCCTGATCGACGAGACACTCGACGCCGCCACGCCGTTCCCCGGCAGCCTCGAGGTCCGCGGGCGGTTCCCGCTCTCGGCGCTCATCGCCGTGGACGGCGGCACGACGCACGCGAACTCCCTCGCCGGCAACCCGTGCGTCGACGAGCCGATCTTCGCCTACCTGCGGGACGGGACGCTGCCCGCCCGCGACGGTGACGGCGTGGGGGGCTCGGACGTGACGTGCGTGCCGCTCCCGGAGCCCGTCCCCGCGGCTGCGGCGGCCACGGCGGCCGGTGCGGGGGCACACCGCGCCCTTTCGACAACGGTGTGGTCCCACCGTCTGGGCGCCTCCCTGGGCCGGCTCTGACGCGACCGGGGACGGCTGGGCGTGCGGCGCTCAGCCGACCTCGGTGACGTCGAGCACGGTGAACTCCGGCGGGTGCGCCTCGTTGCGGGCGTGGCAGGTGAGCAGCCCGGGCTCCGGCCGGGAGCCGGCCTGCACCGTGACGATGAGGTTGCCCGCCTGACGGCGGAGGCGGACCTGGAACCGGCCGTCGCCCAGGTGCAGCGTGCCGGCCGGCGCGAGCGAGTCGATCGTAAGGTCGCCGAGCTCGCGCCGGACGTGCGCGACCGCCGCTTGCGTCGCCGGCGCCATGGTCGAGCGGCCGCGGAGGAGGTCGGGCAGCACCTGGCCGTGCTCGTGCGCCTCGACGAGGTCCGCCACCCGGGCCGCCTCGACCCGCCCGTAGTACAGGCCGTGCGGCATCGCCACGACGTTCGCGGCGAAGCGGTCGCCGCCGACGTGGGAGCACTCCCAGGCCGCGCCGGGGCGCAGCCGGTCCAGCGCCGCGGCCACCGGCCGGCCCTCGACTGCGCAACAGGTGTCGTGCCGGCCGTGGGTGCACACGAGGTAGAACGGGTCGGCGGAGTGCGTGCCCGCACTGCCGTCGAGCGGCAGGCCGCGGAGCTCGCCGTCGCTGCCGAAGTCGCCCCACCAGCACCCCTCGCGGCCGCTCCGGGCAGAGACGACGGCCCACGCGCGACGGGCGGGAGCAGGGTGACGTCCGGGCCGGCGGATCATCAGCACCCGCAGACCCTGCTCGATGGCACGGCGGGACACCTCGGCACCGACGGCCGGGTCGAGCCGCGAGGAGGTGAGCGCCTGCCGTCCCCAGCCACCCGGCTGCTCCAGCAGCAGGTAGCCGGCCGCCGGTGCCGCCGTGCCCTGCATGGGGTCCCCGCGCTGGCGCGCCGCCACCGCGCACCGCGTGGCGGTCGCGCCGGCGTCCGTCAACGGGGCTCGACCAGGACGACGGACTCGCGCACCAGCCGCCGGGCAAGCTGAAGCCCGTCAGCGGGCTCCACCCCCGGCAGGTCCGCGACCCGCAGGACCTCGCCGTCGAGAAGGCTGCGAACCGCTTTGGCCGCGTCGGCCGGCAGCCGCAGCGTCCGGTCGTGCAGCCGGAGGACAAGCTCCTCCCCGTCCAGCGCGACGGTGTGCCTCAGGTGCCGGCGGACCCGGAGCACCGAGTCGGGACCGAGGGCGCCCAGTGCCGCCGCCTGCACGAGCGGGGCGACCGGCTCGGGCCGGTTGCTGCCGAGCAGCGAGGCGCCCAGCCGGTCGGCCACCTCGGCCGCCGTGACCGCGCGGAGCCGCTCGGTCACGGCGGCGACGGTGGCCGTGACGTCGGCCTCGACCGCCGCCGGGTCGCCCAGGTCGACCCCCATGGGCAGCGACCTCCGCAGCGCCTCGTCCTCGGCCGCCAGCGCGAGCAACGCCTCCAGGACGTGGTGGCGGGTCACCGGGTGGACGCCGACGGTCAGGTGGCACGTCACGCCGCCGAGAGCCTCGGCCGCGTGCAGGTAGCCGCGCGGCAGGTAGAGGGCGTCACCCGGGTGCAGGACCGTGTCGATCACCGGTTCGCCGGCAGCGCGGGCCTCGACCTCCGCACGCCGCTTCTCCCACGGCTGGTCGCGCAGCGGTGCGGGGTGCACCGGCTCATGGATCCGCCAGCGCTTCTCGCCGGCGACCTGGAGGACGAAGACGTCGTGCACGTCGTAGTGCGCACCGAACCCCTGCGACGAGCTGGGGGTGACGTACGCGTTGACCTGGACGGGGTGGCCGAGCTCGCCGGTCAGGTCACCGGCGAAGTCGACGAGCGGGCCCCAGGTGCGGTGCAGGCCCTGGAAGACGACCGTGTGGCCGTCGGAGAACAGCTCGAGCACCCGGTCGTCGGCGACCTGGTCGGCGACCTGGGCGCCGGTCCCGCCGCCGCGCGTGTACCTGGCGGCCGGAGTCACGGCGCCGTTCTTGGCCAGCCGCAGGAACGGGGTGCGGAGCCCCCGGCGGGACAGCAGCTCGTCGACGGCCGCGAGCGAGAAGAGGTCGTCGAAGCCGGCACCCCGGCCGGCCAGCTGGTCGCGGGTGGACAGCAGCGGCGCCTTCGCCCACACGTCGCGGGCGAACTCGTCCACGGCCATCGCGACACATCGCCGCAGGGCGGGGCGAGCCGGAGGTCCGGCCGCCCCGCCCGCGACGTCGTGGGTCGTACTCAGGTCAGGCCGTCTCAGGCCGTTCCGTCGGCGCCACCGTCGGCCCCGCCGTCCGCGCCACCATCGGCCCCGCCGTCGGCGCCGCCGTCCGCGCCACCGTCCGCGCCACCGTCCGCGCCACCGTCCGCGCCACCATCAGCACCGCCGTCCGCGCCACCGTCAGAGCCAGTGCCGGCACCGCCGTCGGCCGGGCCGTGCTCCTGCGGGCTGGTGGTCATGTCCTCTTCGTCGAGCGCCATGGGTGTCCTCCCTCTCGGCCGAGCTCACGCCCGCGGTCCGGGCGCGAGACCGTCCTACCCGACGCCGGGGCGGGAAACCAGGGGATCAGCCGGCGGCGAGGTGACCGAGCAGGTCCTGGCGGGTGAGCACCCCCGCGGGCTTGCCGTCCTCGTGCACCAGCACCGCGTCGGACTTGGCCAGCGCCGCGGTGGCCGCCGCGACCGGCTCGCCGGACCCGACGATCGGCAGCGGCGCGGACATGTGCCGCTCCAGGGCGTCCGCGAGGTGGGCGTCGCCGGAGAACAGCAGGTCGAGCAGCTCCTTCTCGCTGACCGACCCGACCACCTCACCGGCCGTCACCGGCGGCTCGGCCTTGACCACCGGCATCTGCGAGACGCTGTACTCGCGCAGGATGTCGATGGCCTCGCGGACCGTCTCGTAGGGGTGCACGTGCACGAGCGTCGGCACCTCCCGGTCCTTGGTCGCGAGCACGTCGCCGACGGTGGTCCCAGCGCTGACGTCCCCCTCCAGGAAGCCGTAGTCGGCCATCCAGTCGTCGTTGAAGATCTTGCCGAGGTAGCCACGCCCGCTGTCCGGGAGGAGCACCACGACGACCTCGTCCTCGCCGAGGCGCTCGGCAACGCGCAGTGCCGCGACGACGGCCATGCCGCAGGAGCCGCCCACGAGCAGCCCCTCCTCCCGGGCCAGCCGCCGGGTCATGTGGAACGAGTCGCGGTCGGAGACCGCCACGATCTCGTCGGTCACCGAGCGGTCGTACGCCGAGGGCCAGAAGTCCTCGCCCACCCCCTCGACGAGGTACGGCCGACCGGAACCGCCGGAGTAGACCGAGCCCTCCGGGTCGGCGCCGACCACCTGGACCCTGCCGTCGCTGGCCTCCTTGAGGAACCGCCCCGTGCCGCTGATGGTCCCGCCCGTCCCGACCCCGGTCACGAAGTGGGTGACCCGGCCGTCGGTCTGCGCCCAGATCTCGGGTCCGGTGGTCTCGTAGTGCGACCGCGGGTTGTTCGGGTTGGAGTACTGGTCCGGCTTCCAGGCACCGTCTATCTCCCGGACCAGCCGGTCGCTCACCGAGTAGTACGAACGCGGGTCCTCGGGCGCGACGGCGGTCGGGCAGACCTCGACCCGCGCGCCGTACGCCGTCAGCACGTTGATCTTGTCCTGGCTGACCTTGTCCGGGAGCACGAAGACGCACTGGTAGCCGCGCTGCTGCGCGACCAGGGCGAGCCCCACGCCGGTGTTCCCCGAGGTCGGCTCGACGATCGTGCCGCCGGGGCGCAGCTCGCCGGACTGCTCGGCGGCGTCGATCATCCTGACGGCGATCCGGTCCTTCACCGAGCCACCCGGGTTGAGGTACTCGACCTTGGCGAGGACTGTCGCCGGGACGTCGCGGGCGACGGACTTCAGCCTGACCAGCGGTGTGTTGCCGACCAGGTCGACCATGGACTCGTAGACCTGCATGGCCCGAGCCTATTGGCGTGACGTCGCGACGCGGCACGGGGCGGGGCCTGTCAGGGGTCCGCTAGATTCGCGGCGTGGCCCGCCCTCCCGCTGTGCAGCTCGCGCCGGGCGTGTGGCGTGTGCCCACGGCGCCGTCCGCCCTCGTCAACACGTTCGTCCTCGTCGACGACGACGGGCAGGTGACCCTGGTCGACGCGGGCACGAAGCGGGCGCCGAAGTCCGTCGTCGCCGCTCTCGCCTTCATCGGCCACGACCCCTCGGACGTCACCCGGCTGGTGGTCACGCACGCCCACCCGGACCACGTCGGTGGGCTCGCCGGCCTCCGCGGCCGGACCGGGGCCACCGTCGCCGTGCACGAGCGGGACGCCGCCTACGTCCGGGAGGGACTGGGGCCCGTGCTCGACCGCGCCACCCTCGGCGGCCGGCTCCTGCGTCGGAACAGGGGCGCCACCCCGACCCCGGTCGACGACGAGCTCGTCGACGGCCAGCTGTTGCCGGTCGCGGGTGGCCTGCGGGTGGTTCACACGCCAGGTCACACGCCCGGGCACGTCGCGCTCCTGCACGAGCCGTCGCGGGTCCTGATCACGGGCGACTCGATCTTCAACGCGTTCCACCGGATGACCTGGCCGGTGGCCGCGTTCTGCACCGACGTCCGGATGAACCAGCAGACGGCCGACGTCCTCGGCGAGCTCGACTACGACGTGGCCGCGTTCACCCACGGGCCGGAGATCCGCGAGGGCGCCCGCGAGGCGGTGCGCGGCTTCCTGGCAGCGGCGAGCCGGCGGCAGCGGTCGGGCCAGGGGCGGTGACCGTGTTGAGGCCGGCGTGGTGACGAAGGCACGGGTGGCGCGGCGGATCGCCATGGCCGCGGCCTACGGCGGGGGCGGGCTGGGCCTGCTGTCGGCCGGCGCGTTCGGCCTGATCCGGGCCGAGGCGGCACTGGCCCGCCGTGCAATCGGCGAGCCCGACGGCACGCCGCCAGACACCGACGGCCGCTACGGCGCGCACCTGGGCGGCGAGCCCCTGCGGCTTGTCGTGCTCGGCGACTCCAGCGCCTGCGGCCTCGGGGTGGAGACGCCGTCCCAGTCCCCGGGGGCCATGCTCGCTGCCGGCGTCGCCGAGGCAGCGGGCCGGCCGGTGGACGTCAGGGTCACGGCCTTCGTCGGGGCCCAGAGCTCGGACCTGTCGGCGCAGGTCGAGCAGGTCGCCAGCACCGGACCCGACCTCGCGATGATCATGATCGGCGCGAACGACGTCACCCACCGGGTCCGGCCGCCGACCGCGGTGCGCCACCTGGACCATGCCGTGCGCAGGCTGCGTGAGCTGGGTGCCGAGGTTGTCGTCGGCACGTGCCCCGACCTCGGGACCGTCGAGCCCGTCCCGCAGCCGCTGCGCTGGATCGCCCGCCGGGCGAGCCGGCAGCTGGCGGCCGCCCAGACGATCGCCGTGGTCGAGGCGGGCGGCCGGACCGTCTCCCTCGGGGACATCCTCGGCCCGGAGTTCGCGGCCTCCCCTTCGGAGATGTTCGGCCCGGACCGTTTCCACCCCTCCGTCGCCGGTTACGCCAGCGCCGCCGCGGTGATGCTGCCCTCGATGTGTGCGGCACTCGGACTGTGGCCCGGTGCGCAGAAGGACGACGCACCTGACCTCGCCCGCGGCGAGGGTGTCCGGCCGATCTCGCTGGCCGCCGCCGAGGCTGCCGACGAGCCCGGCACCGAGGTGGCCGGCGCCCGGGTCGGCGGCCGGGACCGCGGGCCGCGCGGTCGCTGGGCGTTGCTGCGGCACCGCGAGGGGGCCGACAGCCAGGAGGTGCAGACCACCGCCGAGCAGGACGCGCCGCTGCGCTAGCCTTGAGAGTTACCGGCCGGTAACCCCTCCGGCCGGGTCCGAGGAGGTCCCCGTGCCCGAGGCAGTGATCGTCGCGACCGCCCGCAGCCCCATCGGCCGCGCCTTCAAGGGCTCGCTCGTCGACGTACGACCCGACGACCTGGCCGCGACCGTGATCCGGGCCGCCCTGGACCAGGTCACCGGGCTCGACCCGGCCACGCTGGACGACCTGATGCTCGGCTGCGCCGAGCCGGACGGTGAGCAGGGCGTGAACATGGCCCGCCGGGTTGCCGTCGCCCTGGGGTTCGACGGCCTGCCGGGCACCACGGTCAACCGGTTCTGCGCCTCGTCGGTCCAGACCTCGCGGATGGCGTTCCACGCCATCAAGGCCGGAGAGGGCCACGCCTTCGTCTCCGCCGGGGTCGAGTGCGTCTCGCGCTACCCGGCGTTCGCGGGCGCGGGCGGTGGCGGTGAGGAGTACGTGAACCCGCAGTTCGACGAGGCTCGGGCGCGAACCGTGGCGACCGCCGCCACCAACGAGCCGTGGCACGACCCGCGGCAGGACGGGCTGCTCCCGGACGTCTACATCGCCATGGGACAGACCGCCGAGAACCTCGCCACCTCCCGGGGCATCAGCCGGGCGGACCAGGACGAGTTCGGGGTCCGCTCGCAGAACCTGGCCGAGAAGGCCATCGCCGACGGCTTCTTCGACCGCGAGATCGTGCCGATCACGACTCCGGACGGCACTGTCGTGACACGCGACGACGGTCCGCGGCCGGGCGTCACGCTCGAGGGCGTCGCCGGGCTGAGGACGGTCTTCCGCGAGGACGGCACCGTGACGGCCGGGAACTGCTGCCCGCTCAACGACGGGGCCGCTGCCGTCGTGATCATGTCGGACAGCCGGGCCGCCGAGCTCGGGGTCACGCCGCTGGCCCGGATCGTCTCGACCGGGGTCAGCGCCCTGTCACCGGAGATCATGGGACTCGGCCCGGTCGAGGCGTCCCGGCGGGCTCTCGCCCTGGCCGGCCTCGGCATCGACGACATCGACCTGGTCGAGATCAACGAGGCGTTCGCGGCCCAGGTCATCCCGTCCTACCGGGACCTGGGGATCGACATCGACAGGCTCAACGTCCACGGTGGCGCGATCGCTCTCGGTCACCCGTTCGGCTCCACCGGGGCCAGGATCACGACAACGCTTCTCAACGGCCTCCAGTCCCGCGACAAGGAGCTGGGCCTGGAGACGATGTGCGTCGGCGGCGGGCAGGGCATGGCGATGGTCGTCCAGCGCCTGAGCTGAGCACTACAGGCGACGCCTGAGCTCGGCGAGCGCCCCTGCTGCCTGCTGCACCCCGTCGCGCGCCGGGCGCCGGTCGTGCGCGCCGAACCACGCGGGGTCGTCCGGCCCGAGCAGGTCCAGCGCGGCCAGCAGGTCGTGCCCGGCCACCGCGACCTGGTCGCCGGCGGCGTGCACCGCGAGCTCGGGCAGCGGCCGGGATCCCGGGTAGCCAACGCCGGCGGCCGCAGCCTCGAGCGCCGAGGCCACGTCGGACAGCATGGTGGCGACGCCCCGGGCGGCGGCGGCCCGGCTGCCCGCCGCAGGCATGCCGTCCTCAGGCGGGGCCACCTGGGCCTCCAGCCGGGCCTGGGACATGCTCCGCAGCCGCTCCACCACCCGCCGTACGTCGGCGGCGAGCTCGCCCCGCAGCGGTTCCCAGAGGTCGGGGGTGGGCATCCTCCGCTCCGGCACGCCGGAACCCTAGCCAGGGGTTGTGGCGCGCGGAGACCTACGGCAGTCTCGACCCATGGTTCGCTGAGTCCCCCCACTGGAGGCGCCGATGTCCCTGCACCACTCCGAGGCCACCCACCAGCAGCTCGTCGAGCGGGTGCCACAGGTCACCGGACGGGACCTTCCCCAGTGGTTCGAGGCCCTCGAGAACGGACCGGGGCTGCTGCGGTTCGACGAGCGGGTGAACTGGCTGCGCGACGAGCACGGCATCTCGCACGGGCACGCCTCGGCGATCGTGCATGAGCACGACAAGCGACGCGGGGCGCGGCGTCACGCCTGACGCCACTGGCCTGGCCACCGGCCGGTGACTCCCGAGGAGGCGCGTGACTTCGTCCGCGCCCACCATCAGGCGGTGCTCGCGACGTTCCGGCGCGACGGTCGACCCCAGCTGGTCCCGGTGCTGGCCGGTGTCGACGACGAGGGCCGGATCGAGATCTCCACGCCCGGCCCCTCGATGAAGGTCAAGAACCTGCGCCGCGACCCGCGGATCTCCCTGTGCCTGATCGGCCCGGCCTTCTACGGCGGGTGGGGCCAGGTCGAGGGCACGGCCGAGATCGTCGAGCAGCCGGAGTCGCTGGAGCTGCTCGTGGACTACTACCGGCGGATCTCCGGCGAGCACCCGGACTGGGACGAGTACCGCGAGGCGATGCGCGGTGAGAAGCGGGTCCTGATCCGGTTCGAGATCGAGCGCGCCGGGCCCACGGTCTCCGGCTGAGGTCCCGCGAGGGGCTGCTAGTCGCTGCCGCGCAGGATCGCGATCAGGCGCAGCATCTCGATGTAGAGCCAGATCAGGGTGACGACGAGCCCGAAGGCCGCCAGCCACGCGTACCGCTCCGGGATGCCGTTCTTGACACCCTGATCGGCGAAGTCGAAGTCCAGGATCAGCATCGCCGCGGCCAGCCCGACCGCAAAAAGGCCGATGGCGAAGCCGAGCGGCCCCTGCCGGAGGCCGAACTCGCCACCGCCGCCGGCGATCATGACCACGAGGTTCACCAGGCAGAAGACGAGGTAGCCGCCCATCGCGATGAGCACGGTCTTGCGGAACTTCGGGGTGGCCCGGACCAGGCCGCTCTTGTACGCGCCGAGCGCGACGGCGAACACGGCCAGGGTGCCGAGGACTGCCTGCGGCACGATGCCTGGCCACTGGGTCTCGAACGCCTGGCTGATGCCGCCGATGAACAGGCCCTCGGCTGCGGCGTAGGACACGATCAGGGCCGCGTTGGTCGACTGCTTGAACGCGACGACGAGTCCGAGCACCAGGCCGACGACCAGGCCCCCGATGGTGAGCAGCGGGCTGGCGAGCCACCAGTTGACCGCCGCGGTGGGCAGCAGGACCGCGAAGAGGATGCCGGTCCTGATGACGACGTCGTCCATGGTCATCCGGCCGGTGTCGACCCCGCTGGCCGGTGGCGCGGCGTACATCTCCTCGAGCTGGCCCGTCGTCGCTGCGGGGGCAGCCGAGCTCGTCTCGTTGAAGGTGGCGTAGCCCTTGCGGGAGAACGCCTTGCTGTTGTTGAAGACCGGGTTGCGGCTCTCCATGACACTCCTCCGTGGGGGTGCCCGCGGGAAGTCGCGGGGCAGGACCTTCCCAGGGTAACGAAAAGTCCCGGAGCGCGGTTCCCCTCCGTCTGATCCGGACGTGCCCCCGGTGGGACTCGAACCCACACCATGACCCCGCTTTTAAGGCGAGCGCCTCGACCAGTTGGGCTACAGGGGCGTTGTCGCCCAGGCTAGAGGTACACCTGACGCTGGTGCAGCGCGTGCGCGCCGGCCACCCGGTCGAGGAACAGCAGCCCGTCGAGGTGGTCCACCTCGTGCTGCATGGCACGCGCCTCGAACGCGTCCGTCTCGAGCTCGACCTCCTCGCCGCTGCCGGGAACAGCGGCCCGCAGCACGAGCCTGGCCGCGCGCTTGACGTCACCGGTGAGGTCGGGCACCGACAGGCAGCCCTCCCGGCCCCGCTCCCACCGGCTGGCCGAGACGACGACCGGGTTCGCCAGGACCAGCGCGCCGTGGCAGGTCCGGGTGCGGGGGTGGCCCGTGACGTCGAGGGAGAAGACCCGGGCGGGTACGCCGACCTGCGGTGCCGCCAGCCCCACGCAGCCGGCCGAGGCGCGCTGGGTCGCGAGCAGGTCGGCGGCGAGCGAGACCACCGCGGGGTCCAGCGGGTCGACCTCGTCCGCGCGGGTCGAGAGGACCGCGGCAGGCGCGTGCACCGGCCGACGCACCCGCCCCTCCGGACGGGGCGGGAGACGGCTCACGACCCGGTCACAGCAGGTCGGGGTCGAGCACCCGCAGCGACACGTCGACGCCGAGATCGGCTGCCACGGTGGCGAGGTCCCTGCTGAGCTGCTCGGGGTCGACGGTCCCGGGCAGGTCCACCTCGGCCAGCAGCACGTAGAGCTCGCCGGACAGCCGGGTCGAGAGGTCGGTGACGTTGCCGCCGGCGGCCGCGACCAGCCCGGTCACGGTGGCCACGATGCCGGGGCGGTCGGCACCGTGGACCGACAGCAGGTAGGTGGTGCCTCGCGCCGGGACCGGGTCCTGGTGCGGGACCTCGCGGACGGACACCTGCAGCGACCCGTCGGCGGCCAGGGAACGCAGAGCCCTCTCGGCCTCGTCGGCGGTGACCTCTGCCGTGGCGACGAGGACCATGGCGAAGTGGCCTCGCAGGATGGTCATCGTCGAGTCCTCGAGGTTGGCCCCGAGCTCGGCGAGGACACCGGTCGTCTCGGCGATGATGCCCGGCCGGTCGTGACCGAGGACGGTGACCGCGAGCAGGGTCATCGGGTGGCCGCCTCGCTGAACTCCTGGCGGGGGCGCTGCAGCGTCCCGAGCGACACGACGTCGCGGCGGAAGAAGAGCGCGAGGGTCCAGTCGAGGACTACCCGGACCTTGCGGTTGAGGGTGGGGACCCGGCTCACGTGGTACGTGCGGTGCATGAACCAGGCGGGGAAGCCACGCAGCTTGACCCCGTAGACCTGCGCGACCCCCTTGTACAGGCCCAGGGAGGCCACCGACCCGGCGTACTTGTGCGCGTAGGGCTCGGGCGAACGGCCGTTGAGGACACGCGCGATGTTGTCGCCGAGCGTCTTGGCCTGGCGCACAGCGTGCTGCGCGCTGGGCCCGCAGAAGGCCCCCGGCGGCCCGGTGAGGTCGGGCACCGCGGCGCCGTCGCCGGCCGACCAGGCGCCGTCCACGCCGTCGACCCGGAGGTCGGCCCGGCACCGCACCCGGCCCTTGTCGTCGAGCGGGAGGCCCGTCCGCGCCAGCATCGGGTTCGCCTTGACACCGGCAGTCCAGACGATGGTCTCGGCGTCGAACTCGTCGCCGTCGGAGAGCACGACGTGCCCGTCGACGCAGGACTCCAGCCTCGTCTCGAGGCGGACGTCGATCTTGCGCTTGACCAGCTCGTCGACGGCGTACCGGCCCATCTTCTCGCCGACCTCGGGGAGGATCCGTCCGGTGGCCTCCACCAGCACGAACCGGATGTCGCCCTTGGCCAGGCCGGGGTAGTAGCGGGTCGCGTACATCGCCATGTCCTCGAGCTCGGCCAGGGCCTCGATGCCCGAGTATCCGCCGCCGACGAACACGAAGGTGAGCAGCTTCCGACGGGCAGCATGGTCGGTGATCGTGGTGGCGATGTCGAGCTTCTCCAGCACCTGGTTGCGCAGCGCGATGGCCTCCTCGACCTGCTTGAAGCCGATGCCCTGCTCGGCCAGACCGGGGATGGGCAACGTGCGCGCGATCGAGCCGGGGGCGACCACGACCACCTCGTAGGACAGGTCGTAGGCCTCCCCCCGCATCGGCACGATCCGGGCGGTGCGGCGCTCGTGGTCGATGGACTCGACCCGCCCGGTCAGGACCTCGCACCTGGCCAGCACGCGCCGCAGCGGGACCACGACGTGGCGCGGCTCGACACTCCCGGCGGCCGCCTCGGGGAGGAAGGGCTGGTAGGTCATGTACGAGCGCGGGTCGACCACGATGACCTCGACCCGCCTGGTCTTGAGCTCGGACCGCAGTCGTCGTTGCAGCCGCAGCGCGGTGTACATCCCGACGTACCCGCCGCCGACGATCAGGATGCGGGTGCGCTCGGACGAGGCAGCGGGCGTCATCGCCATGATCAGACTGTAGGCCGCGGGCCCGCGAGCAGGACCGCGCGGTCCAGGACCTGGTCCAGCATCGCCTCGGTCAGCCGCCCGGTGAAGGTGTTCTGCTGGCTGGGGTGGAACGAGCCCAGTAGCGTCAGGTCGCCGAGGGCGACCTCGGCGGCGTGCCCGAACCGCGGCCGCGGGCGGGGCAGGTCGTGGCCGAGCCGGGACAGCGTTCCCAGAACCGCCTGCCAGGCGAAGGACCCCAGCGCGACCACGACGCGGAGGTGCGGGAGCAGCTGCGCGACCTCGGCGTCCATCCACGGCGCGCAGGTGTCCCGCTCGCCGGGGGTGGGTGCGTTGGCCGGTGGCGCGCACCGGACGGCGGCGAGCATCCGGGTCCGGAGCAGTCGTTGGCCGTCGCCGGCCCGGGTGCTGGTGGGCTGCGTGGCCAGACCGGCCCGGTGCAGCGCGGCGAACAGCCAGTCGCCGCTGCGGTCGCCGGTGAAGATCCGCCCGGTGCGGTTGCCGCCGTGCGCAGCCGGGGCCAGCCCCGCGACGAGGACGGCGGCGTCGGCAGCGCCCCAGCCGGAGATCGGCCGGCCCCAGTACTGCTCGGTGTCGAAGGACCTCCGCCGCTCGGCCGCGACCTGCTCGCGCCACCCGACCAGACGCGGGCACGCGCGGCACACCGAGACGGCTGCGTCCAGCTCGTCGAGGCTCGCTGCCGCGGCGGCGAGACGGCGTACGTCGTCGGGCGAGCCGGCCACCGGCGTGCCCGGGCCGGCAGGATCGTCCGGCCACCCGCTGCCAGGTGCGACCGGGCCTCGGCGCTCCTCGTTCAGAGGCGGCTGCGGAGCAGGTCGACGGTGCGCCGCCAGGCGGCCTCCGAGTGCTCCTTGTCGTGGACCTCGGGGCGGGTGTCGTTGAAGAACGCGTGCGACGAACCGGGGTAGTCGTAGACCTCGACGTCGCCGCCGGCCTTCTCGATGCCGCGGACCGCCGCCTGCACCCCGTCCGCCTTGGACGTGCCGTCCTGCTCGGAGGCGTGGATCATCGCGCTCTTGTTGGTGTAGCTGCCCCAGGTCGGCGACATCCGCTCCCACGGGAGCCCGGGGTAGAACGCGACCGCGACCTTGACCTCCTCGTCCAGGGCGCCGCTCCACAGGGCGAGCGAGCCGCCCATGCAGAACCCCACTGCCCCGACGCCGTTCCCCACGGTGTCCTCCCGGGTCGCGAGGTAGCGCGCCGCACCCTGGATGTCCTTGGCGGCCCGGTCCATCTCCATCGCCATGAGCAGGCGCTGTGCCTCGTCGGGCTCGTCGGTCGCGCGCCCGTGGAAGAAGTCGGGGGCCAGCGCCACGAAGCCCGCCTCGGCGAACCGGTCGCTGACCTCCTTGATGTGGTCGACGAGGCCCCACCACTCCTGGACGACGATGACACCGGGGTGACCTCCGGCGACCTCCGGGACCGCGAGGTAGGCCTCACAGGTGTCTCCGTTGCTGGCGAAGCTGACCATCTCGCCCACCGGCGCGACCTCTCTCGACCTCGGCTTCGGCACCCTCCGGGGCGCCCCCGGAGACCTTTCCACCCCTCGGGCGCTCCACGCCAGGGTCAGGTCACCGTTTCCCGTCGCTCGGACCACTGGCCTCACCACCGCCCGGTCTGCTGCTCGCGCTGGGTGCGGGCGTGGGCGTGACCACCGCGGCCAGCGGCGGGACGTCGACCGACGGACCGGCGTCCGGGTCGGCGACCGCGCCCTCCGGCTCGACGTACCGGTACGGGAAGGCGTTCTCGACCAGCCGGCCCTGGCCGTCGACGACCGGCTTGCGGGTGCCGTCCGGCGCCGGCCCCAACGACACGGGCAGGCCGTCCTGGTCGTAGAGACGGACGTCGTGCAGGAGGGTGCCCGACGCGTCGTAGGCGTAGATGTTCCGCACCCGGCTGCCGCTGGCGTACACGCCCTCGGTCGGGGCGACCTGCACCCGGTGCACGGAGTGGTAGACGTTCCGTTGCACGCTGCTCTCGCCGACCGACACCAGGACGGGGACCAGCATGACGGCCGCGACGACGTTCAGCGCCAGGACTCCCCGGCGTCCTCCCGTCGGCAGCGACCTCCCCCGGCGGCCGAGCTGCACGGACGCCACCACGGCGGCCAGCAGGACGACCAACCCGACCAGCGGCGTACCCACCCGCGGGATCAACGGCATGGCGTCCGCCCATGCCGGAGTCGTCTGGCCGGGCCACATCGCGACGATGCCCACGACCACCCAGGCTCGAAGAACCCACCAGAAGGGCCGGAGCGCGCCGAGGAACCCCCGGATCGCCACCACCTGACGCCGCTCGGCGATGCCGACGAACCGCTCGCGCACCCGGGCGCCGGCCCGGCCCCGTGCCTGCGCCGGCGGCAGACCCGCGGACGCCCTCAGCTCGGCGGCGTACTCGGCGGGCGACCCCAGGCGGGCGGGGAGGGGCACGTCGGTCTCGGCGACAAGCTCGTCGACGTGCGCCGCCAGCTCGTCGAGCAGGTCCGCCCGGTCGTCCTGCGGCAGGTCGGCGAGCTCGGCGGCAACGCCGTCCAGGTACACCCGGGCCTCGCGGTTGCGCACCGCGCTGCTGGTCCCCGTGGTCATCGTCGTGCCTCCGGAAGGGTCGAGGCGGCCAGCAGGCCGCTCAAGGTGTCGGCGAAGGACAGCCAGGTCTTGGTGGAGTCGGCCAGCGTCGCCTTCCCCTTCGTGTTGATCCCGTAGTACTTGCGGTGCGGCCCCTCGTCGGACGGCACGACGTACGACGTCAGCGCACCGGCCGAGTACAGGCGACGCAGCGTGCCGTAGACCGACGCGTCGCCGACCTCGTCCAGGCCGGCGGCCCGCAGCCGGCGCACGACGTCGTACCCGTAGCCGTCCTGACGGTCCAGCACGGCCAGAACCGCCACGTCCAGCACCCCTTTGAGCAGCTGTGTCGTGTCCATCCCGTCACTCGTCCTCTCGCATGCGGTGCACGGTACTACGCGGTGCGCGGTAGCGGGTGCAGCGGAGATCCGGCGTGTCGGAATGGAGTCGCGGCGGGGACGGGTGGCCCCTACCGTCATCGCCCATGCCCCGACCCGAGATCCGTCCGTTCCACCATGCCGACGTCCCCGCGGCCGGCCGGCTGCTCGCCGAGCGGCACCGCGCGCAGCGGCGGGTCGAGCCGCTCCTCGCCGACCGCTTCGAGGACCCAGCCGTGGCCGCGGCCGAGGTGCAGGCGGTGCTCGGGGCCGGGGCGTCCGGGGCGGTGGCGGAGGTCGCCGGCGACGTCGTCGGCTACCTGCTGGGGCAGCACAAGCCGGCTGCCGCGTGGGGGGCCAACCGCTGGGTCGAGGGAGCCGGGCATGCCGTACGTGACGCCGAGGTTGTGCGCGACCTGTACGCACACGCGGCGACCCGGTGGGTGGCCGACGGCCACGACGTGCACTACGCGCTGGTGCCTGCCTCCGACCCGGCACTGGTGGACGCCTGGTTCCGGCTCGGCTTCGGCCAGCAGCACGTGCACGCGGTCCGCGAGCTGCCGACGGCACCGGCGAGCCACCCCGATCGAGTGACGATCCGGGCGGCCGAGCGACAGGACATCCCGGTCCTCGCGCAGCTCGACCTCGAGCTGCCGCTGCACCACGGAGTGGCACCGACGTTCTCTGCCGGCGAGCTGCCGAGCCTCGAGGAGGCCGTCGCCGACTGGGAGGAGTCCTTCGACGACGAGGGCTTCGGCTACCTGGTGGCCGAGCACGACGGCCGGGTCGTCGGCGCCGCGGTCGCCTGCCCGCTGGAGAAGTCGTCCATCCACACCGCGACGATGCGCCCGGACCACGCCGGCTTCCTCGGCTTCGCCGCCGTCCTGCCCGAGGCGCGCGGTCTCGGTGCCGGCCGGGCACTCGGCGAGGCGGTGCACGACTGGTGCGCGGCGGAGGGGTTCACCAGCCTGGCCACCGACTGGCGGGCGACGAACCTGCTCTCGTCCCGGACCTGGCCGCGGCTGGGGTACCGGCCGACCTTCCTGCGCCTGCACCGCCGGCTCGGCTACTGAGCCACGGACGGATGACCTAGGTTCGGCGAATGGTCGAGACCGCACTACCTGTCGCGGTCTCGGAGCCGGGCCGGCACCGCGACCCGACCCGCGGCTACGTCTACCTGGTGGTGGCCGCGGCACTGTTCGCCCTGAACGGCACGGTGTCCAAGGTGATCCTCAGCAGTGGGATGACCGCGATGCGGCTCACCGAGCTGCGCTGCGCCGGTGCCGCGATCGGGCTCGGGCTGGTGGTGCTGGTCGTGTCGCCGCGGCGGCTGCGGGTGTCGCGGTCCGAGCTGCCGCTCCTCGTCGCGTACGGCGTCGCGGGTGTGGCGCTGACCCAGGTCTTCTACTTCGTGGCGATCGCCCGGATGCCGGTGAGCATCGCGCTGCTGCTGGAGTACACCGCCCCACTCATGGTTGCGCTGTGGGCCCGCTTCGTCTTCCACCAACAGGTGCGCAACCGGGTGTGGGTCGCGCTGGCGCTGTCCCTGGCCGGGCTCGCTCTGGTGGCCGAGGTGTGGGCCGGCGGCACGCTGGACGGGCTCGGGGTGGCGGCCGCGCTCGCCGCCGCCGTCGCACTGGCGACCTACTACCTGCTCGGCGAGCACAGCGCCAACCATCGCGACCCACTGTCCACGACGTTCTGGGCGTTCCTGTTCGCGACGGTGCTGTGGTCGGTGGTCCAGCCCTGGTGGGGCTTCCCGATCGAGGCCACCCGAGGCAGCGCCCCCCTGCTGGGCAATCTCGCCGGGCACACCCTGCCGCTCTGGCTGCTGATGAGCTCGATGGTCGTGCTGGGCACGATCGTGCCCTTCGTGCTGGTGCTGTCCGGGCTGCACCACCTGCCGGCGACCCGGGTCGGCATGGTGGGGATGCTGGAGCCGGTGCTCGCCGGGGTGATCGCCTGGGTGTGGCTGGCCGAGGCGCTCGGTGCGGTCCAGCTCGCGGGCGCCGTCGTCGTGCTGGCCGGGATCGTGATGGCGCAGACCTCACGCTGAGATCGCGACGCCGTCAGCCCGGCAGGTCGAACAGCGGCAGCGCCGCCGACAGCCCCTCGACCCGCACGTCGGGCGCACCTCCGGCCGCCTCCCAGTCGGCCCGGGTCATCCGAAGATGGACGAGGGTGTCGACGCCGCCGCCTCCCTCCCTGGCCATGAGCGACACGCCGTTGGGCCGGTAGCCCAGGGACCGCGAGACGCCAAGCGAGGCGTGGTTGTCGTGCCAGGCCGAGGTGATGGCCGCGAGCGCGCCGAGGTTGTCGAACGCCAGGGCGAGGACCGCGCGCCGCATCGCCTTCCCGACCCCGGTCCCCCGCACTCCGGCGACCAGCCAGGACGAGGTGTCCACGGTGCGCAGGGTCGGGAAGTCGTTGCCCTCGAGCTCCTGCAGCCCGAGCAGCTCACCGCGGCGCCGTACGCCCAGGTGGAAGCGCCATGCTTGCGGGCTCCAGGTCCCGTAGGACCGCCAGTACTGCTGGGCGACGACGGTGCCGCGCCAGGTTCGATCGTCTAGTCCGGCATAGCGGGTGGCCGCGGGATTCAGCTCGAGGTCGCCGGGCAGCGCAGCGGCCACCTCGTCCAGGTCGGCCTCCGTGAGCGGGCTGAGCACGAGGTCACCGGTGTGCAGCCGCAGGTCGAGCAACGGCCACCAGGCCGTGGTCACGGCTGCCCGGCGATGGACCAGGCGATGCCGTCGAGGATGTCGTGCTCGGAGACCAGGACGTCGTCGACCGGCACGCTCTCCAGCAGGACCGCCAGCACCAGGGCGCCGGCGCCGATCACGTCGACCCGGCCGGGGTGCATGAACGGCAGCGCCGCGCGCTCGTCGTGTGTCATCGCCAGCAGGCGCTCCGCGACCCGATGAACGTCGGCAGACGGTATGCGCGCGTGGTGGATCCGGTCGCGGTCGTACGCCGGCAGGTCCAGCGCCATCGCGGCCACCGTGGTGACCGAGCCGGCCAGACCGACGAGGGTGCGCGCCTCGGCGAGCGGCACCGTCTCGGCGGCCAGCCGGACGGCGGCCTCGACATCGGCACGGGCAGCGGCGACCTGCACCGCGGTCGGCGGGTCGTCGTGCAGGTGCCGCTCGGTCATCCGGACGCAGCCGACGTCGACGGACCGGGCTGCCAGGGGCGCGGCACCGGGTGGACCGAGGACAAGCTCGGTCGAGCCCCCGCCGATGTCGGCGACGAGGAAGGGCTCGGGCAGGCCGTGACCGGCAAGCTCCCGGGCGGCGCCGGTGAAGGACAACGCGGCCTCCTCGTCTCCCGTGACGACCTCCGGGTCGACGCCCAGGCGGGTGCGCACCCCCTCGGCGAACTCGCCCCGGTTCTCGACGTCGCGCGACGCCGACGTGGCGACGAAGCGGACCTGCGCGGCACCGGATGCGCGCACCACCTCGGCGTACTCGTCGCACGCAGCGAAGGTGCGGGCGAGAGCCGCCGGGGCGAGGCGCCGGGTGCGGTCGACGCCCTCGCCGAGCCGGACGATCGTCATCCGCCGGTCCACCTCGGTCAGGGTCGACTCGGCCAGGTCCAGGTCTGCGACGAGCAGCCGGATCGAGTTGGTGCCGCAGTCGACAGCGGCCACCCTCACGTCGGGTCCACCCCGACGCACGGCCCGCTGCGCCACCACTGCGGCAGCGCGGCCAGCACCTCGTCGCCGAGCGGGTTGGCACCGCGTCCCTCGGCCAGCGACTGAGCGGCAAGCACGTGCAGGCACTTGACCCGGTCCGGCATCCCACCGGCGGAGACCCCTGCGATCTCGGGCACCTCGGCCACCGCGTCCCGGCGCGCGAGGTAGCGCTCGTGCGCCGCGGCGTAGCCCGCCCGGAGGCCCCCGTCGGCGGCCAGCCGCTCGGTCATCTCCCGCATCGTGCCGCCGGCCTCGAGGGTGCCGATCGCGCCGGCCGCCCGCGGGCAGGTCAGGTACCAGAAGGTCGGGAACGGCGTGCCGTCCGGCAGCCGCGGGGCGGTCTCCACGACGTCGGGGAGCCCGCACGGGCAGCGGTGAGCCACCCGGCGGACGCCGCGCATCTCGCGACCCAGCTGGGCGGCCATCGCGTCCAGGTCGCGTGCGTCCGGCCGCTCGGACGGGTCAGCCGGCTGCGCCCGGGTCACTTCGCGCCGGCGCCGCTGCGGCCGGCCACCTCGACGCTGTGCCAGAGGTCGGTGAACCAGGGACTGCGTGCCGACTTCTCCGGCGTGGCCTCGACGACGCCGTCGGCCGAGATGGCCTCGTCGGATCCCAGCACGACGTAGGAGGTCTCGCCGGGCATCACGAAGTGCAGCCGTTCGCGCGCCTGTGCCTGCACGTACGCCTCGTCGTTCCAGCGCCGGTGCTCACGCTGGAGCGCGGCGACCTTCTTCTCCTGCGCCGCGACGGTCGCCCGGTAGTCGGCGATGTCGCCCCGCTGCGAGAGGTACTCCCGCAGGGGGTAGGCGAGTGAGATCGCGAGCAGGCAGACGACAAGGGCGAGCATGGCAGCGCGCCCCGTGAGGTTGGCCCTCCGCGGCTCGCGCTCCTCGCCGGTGGTCGTGCTCCCTGTGGTCATCCGCCCTCAGGCCTGGTGCCTCGGGAAGGCCGCCCGACCGGCGTACCTGGCTGCGTCGTCGAGCTCCTCCTCGATGCGCAGCAGCTGGTTGTACTTCGCCACCCGCTCGGACCGCGCCGGGGCGCCCGTCTTGATCTGCCCGCAGTCGGTGGCGACGGCGAGGTCGGCGATCGTGGTGTCCTCGGTCTCGCCGGAGCGGTGGCTCATCATGCAGCGGTACCCGTTGCGGTGGGCCATGCTCACGGCGTCCAGTGTCTCGGTGAGGGTCCCGATCTGGTTGACCTTCACGAGCAGCGCGTTGGCGGTCGCCTCGCGGATGCCGCGCTCGAGCCGCTCGGGGTTGGTGACGAAGAGGTCGTCGCCCACGATCTGGACCCTGTCACCGAGCTGGTCGGTCATCGCCTTCCAGCCGGCCCAGTCCTCCTCGCTCATGGGGTCCTCGATGGACACGAGCGGGTACGACGACACCAGCTCCGCGTAGTAGGCGGTCATCTCGTCGGCGGACTTCTTGGCACCCTCGAAGGCGTAGCTGTCGCCTGCGTAGAACTCGGTCGCGGCGACGTCCAGGGCCAGCGCGATGTCGGTGCCGAGCGCGAACCCGGCCTTGTCGACGGCGACAGCGATCAGGTCGAGCGCGTCGCGGTTGCTCGGCAGGTCGGGCGCGAAGCCGCCCTCGTCGCCGAGTCCGGTGGCCAGGCCCTTGTCCTTGAGCACCGACTTGAGCGCGTGGTAGACCTCGGCGCCCCACTGAAGGGCCTCGCGGAACGTCGTCGCGCCGATCGGCGCGACCATGAACTCCTGGACGTCCACGCCGGTGTCGGCGTGCGCGCCGCCGTTGAGGATGTTCATCATCGGCACCGGCAGCAGGTGGGCGTTGGGGCCGCCGACGTAGCGGAACAGCGGCAGCTCGGCCGACTCGGCTGCGGCCCGGGCGACGGCGAGCGAGACACCGAGGAGCGCGTTGGCGCCGAGTCGTGACTTGGTCGGGGTGCCGTCGAGGTCGAGCAGCGTCTGGTCGACGAGGCGCTGCTCGCTGGCCTCGAAGCCGACCAGAGCGGGACCGATCTCGTCGAGGACGCCGATCACGGCCTTCTCGACGCCCTTGCCCGCGTAGCGCTTCCCCCCGTCGCGCAGCTCGTGCGCCTCGAACTGGCCGGTGCTGGCCCCGCTGGGGACGGCGGCGCGCGCGATGGTCCCGTCGTCGAGGGCGACCTCCACCTCGACGGTGGGGTTGCCGCGCGAGTCGAGGATCTCGCGGGCGCCGACGGCGTCGATGCTCGCCACGGGTGCTCCTCAGGGGTTGGTGCGGGCAGGTGCTGCTGGTACCGCCTCAGGCTACCGGCGGACCGCCCCGGGTCGGCGTGCGCCGCACCCGGGGCGTGACCGATCACAGACGATGCGTGCGCGATCTGCCCCCGGTCAGGGCAGCTGCAGAGCGCGCCTGCTCGGTCGGCTAGAGGCCGAGCAGGGTCCGGAGGTGGCGGGGTGACGGGGAGCCGTGCGCGAGCATCGCGTCGTGCCTGGCCCGAACCGGGAGCTCGGGGCGGGCCGCAGCGAGGTCCCGGGCCAGGTCGGCGACCTCGACGTACCCGACGTAGTACGTCGAGAGCTGGGCGCTGGACAGCTGTGCACGCCGCCACTTGCCTGCCGCCTCGCCGTCCTCCTGGTGACCGCGCTGCATCATCAGCCGCATCGCCTCGCCCTCGGTCATGCCGTGGGCGTGAACGCGCGCGTCGAGGATGGCGTTGATCGTCATCCGGAGCTGCATCTTCAGCTGCTGCATCCGCAGCGCGTCGTTCAGCCCCTCGTCGGCCCGGTAGCCGGCGTCGACCATGAGCTCCTCGGCGTAGACAGCCCAGCCCTCGACGAAGGAACCGCTCCACAGCGCCTTGCGCACAGGGACCGGCGCGTCGTAGCGGGCGTTGTGCGCGAGCTGGAGCACGTGGCCCGGCATCGCCTCGTGCACCGTGAGGTTCTCCAGCATGTGCGCGTTGTACTCGCGGAAGAACGACGCGACCCGCTCGGCCGACCAGTCCGCCGGCGTTGGTGACACCGCGAAGTACGTCGGCAGCTGCGAGGGCTCGAGGGGGCCGGGCGGGTCGCAGTACGCGACCGCGACGCCTCGGTGGATCTCCGGCATGACGATGATCTCGACCGGGTCGTCGTGCACCGTGACGAGGTCCCGCTCGCGGACGAACTCGGTGGTCCGCGCCAGAGCGCCCCTGCACAGCCCGACGATCGTGTCGTCGTCGACGCTGCCCTCGGAGGCGAGCCGGTCGAGCACCCGCCGCACCCGGCCGTCCGCCGGCCCGGTGTCGAGCCTGGAGGCGGTCTCCTCGATCTGCGCCTCGACCCGCTCCAGGTCCGCCTCCGCCCGCGCGAGCACGGCGTCGGCCCCGCTGCGCGTGTCGAGGGTCAGCGCCAGCTTGCGGGAGAACAGCTCGGCGCCGAGACGGGGGTCGCGGTCGGCGTCCTCGAGCCTCGACCTGAGCCAGGTGATGTGCTCGTCCAGCGCGGCGACCGCGGCGTCCCGCGCCGGTTCGACCTCGGCGCGCATGGTCGGCTCGTCGCCCAGCGCGCGCTCGAGCTCGGTCGCGAGCAGCGTCCGGGTCCCCGTGAACTGCCCGATCGCGGTCTCGACGTGCACCCGGGGCATCGGGCCGAGGGTGCCGCGGGCCTGCTCGAGCCGCTCCGGGACGCCGGCAAGGCGGCCCGCCGCCGACCTCAGCCGCTCGCCCAGCGGCGCGAAGTCCCGGGCCAGCAGCGTGTAGACGGCTGTCCCGGGGTTCGCGACCAGGGCGTCCCACTCCGTGTCGCGCAGGGACTCGAGGTCCAGCCGCCGCGACTGCAGGGCGGTGCGCAGGATCTCGACGTCGACCCGCTCCGCGACGGCCAGGGAGGCGTCGTCCAGGGCGTCGAGGTCCGTCAGCCGGCTTGTCGCCCAGGCCAGCTCCTCGGCCTGCCCGGCCCGGCCCTGGTCGTCGAGCCTGTCGTCGTGGCGGTGGTCGCCCAGGACGGTGGCCCACTCGGGGTGGCGCTCGAGCAGCTCGTCGAGGACGGCGGCTGCCAGCTGGTGGACGGTGGTGGTGGGTGCGGTCCGGTCGGTCACGGCGGCGACCCTAACGCGGGCGGGCGACCACGGGCGCCGGCCGCAGTGGAGGCGTCAGGCAGCGAGGACGAGCAGGGCGGCAGGCAGCAGGGTGAGCACGAGCGGGACCAGCGCCACGACGACCAGCGGTGCGGGGGTCGCCATCGCGTCCCGCTGCCGCGCGGTGAGGTAGCGGACCAGGGCTGCCGGGTCCATCCCCGGGTCGACGACGGTGCGGGTGCCCCCCGGGACGACCAGGCCGGTGCGCGCCTCGAACTCCTCCCACGCCCCGTCGTCACCGGTGGTGCCGACGGCGTCGAGCAGCCGGGCCGCCTCGGCGGTCTGGGCCTGCTGCAGCTGCTCGGCCGCGACGATCCGCCGGGCGGTCCGCCGCCGGAGGGCGTACGGCGGGGTGTTCGCCACCCAGGTCCAGCGGACGCCGAGTGCGGTGAGGACGGCCGCCGCCGCGAGCACCGCTGCGCCGCCGGCGCCCATCCCGGACCACCAGGCGCCCGCGACCGCTGTTCGTCCGGCGACGGCGGCCGGCACCACGAGCAGCGCGACGGCCCGGGCGGAGGACACCAGGGCCCGGCCGCGGCCGGCCATCGCGTCGTCCTCGGGCGGCCCGAGCTCGACGGGGTGCTCCGGCGGCTCCGGCGGCTCCGGCCGCTCCGGCCGCTCCGGCGGGGACGCGTCCGGTCCCCCCACGGCAGGTCCCGCGCCCGACACGGCTGCAGTGGCGAACGGCGGCGGCGCGAACGGCGGCGGAGCAGTCCCGTTGCTGCCGCCGGCGACAGCGACGGGGCCGGCTTCGGCCCGGGCGACCAGCGGTGACCTGCCAGGGGTGTCGGCCGCCGACGACACGGCCGCGGACCGGGTCGTCCGCAGGTCCGCGGAGCTCCGCTCGGCGGCGCGCAGGTCCACCGGGCGCAGGTCCACCTCGCGCAGGTCGAGGGGCGTGTCCGTCCCCGCCTGCCGGGCCGCGGCCTCGCGGCGGGCCTCCTCGGCGGCCTCGGCAGCCTCGAGGGCGGCGAGCTCCCGGTGCACCGCAGCGTCCTGGGCCGCCTCCGCGTCGGCGGCGCGGGACTCCGCAGCGCGTCGCCGGGCCACGGCGGCCTCGGCCGCGGCCCGCTCGCTGGCCGCGACCGCCGCCGCGGCCTGCGCCTGCTCCTCTGCCGTCCGGCGAGCCTGGGAGGCCGCGCCGGCCGTCCGCAGCTCCCTCTCGGCGCGCGCCAGCGCCTCTTCCGCGGCCCGCTCCGCCGCCTCGCGGCTCCGCTGCACCTCGTCGGCAGCTGCTCGCTCGCGCGCGGCGCGCGCCATCGCCTCCTCGGCCAGGTGCTCGGCCTCCTCCCGGCGCAGCATCGCGTCGTGGGCGGCGCGCCGCTGGGCGGCAACAGTCTCCTCGAGACCAGCGAGCGAGACGTGGTTGCCCCGGGTCGCCTGCTCCGGCTGCCGCGGACCGGCTGCGCGCGCGACAACCTCCCAGGACGCCCTCGTGGCGGCGGACTGGCGCACAGCCTCGTCGCGGGTCCGTTGCTGGCGCGCCATGGAGCGCTCGTACGCCCGCTGCCGCTCGACCCGGAGCCGGCGCTCCTCCTCGATCCCGGTACGGACGGCCGCCTCGTCGTACGCGTCGCTCTCCGCCTGCTCCTGGGCGGTCACGCCACCGCCGAGTGCCACCGCCAGGTCGTGCACCGAGTCGCCGCGTCGCCGGGTGGCCTCACGCCGCGGGACCCTGCGCTGCTCGTCGGGCGTCCCGATCTCCAGCAGCGGCGCCAGGACGGCTCCGGACAGCTCGCGGGAGGCTCGCCGCAGGGCCGGACCGCGGTCCGAACCGAGGGCGAGCGCCAGCACGACACCGAGCAGTCCGGCGACGCCGACGAGGAAGGACAGCAGGAGCACGCCGACGCCGGCCTGGCTCCCGCCGGCCGCAGCGAGCAGCAGGACGGGACCGGCGTGCCGGGTCACCTGCCTGCTGGGCCCCACAGGTCGTCTCCCCCCGGAGATCGGTGGTCAGGACCCCTTAATGTACGGCGCGGAGCGAGATCGTGGTCACGAAGCGTGATAATTGCCGGCCGCCTCCGCGGCCCGCACCCGGTCGGCGTAACGGGTAGCGACAGCGCGCAGCTCGGACTCCGGGTCCAGCCGGGCGGCGCGGGCAGCCACGACCAACGCCATCAGCCGGTCGCCGAGGCCGTCGCCGTCCACGGGCGCCACCTGGACGCCGTTCTTCTCCGCCCGGTGGACCAGCTTGGTCGCGAGGGCGAGGGCCGGAAGCGCCAGGGGCACCCCGTCGAGGGCGGACGTGCGCCCCTTCTCGGCGGTCTTCGCCCGCTCCCAGCCGGCCTCCACGTCGGCGGCGGTATCCGCGGTCGCGCCGCCGAACACGTGCGGGTGCCGCCGGACCAGCTTGTCGACGATGTCACCGGCGACGTCGTCGACCGACCAGGCGTCGTCCGGGTGCTCGGCGGCGATCCGGGCGTGGAAGACCACCTGGAGCACCAGGTCGCCGAGCTCCTCGCGCAGATGGGCGCGGTCGCCTGTGTCGATCGCCTCGAGCGTCTCGTAGGTCTCCTCGAGCAGGTAGGTCGCCAGCGACGCGTGGGTCTGCTCGGCGTCCCAGGGACAGCCGCCGGGCGAGCGCAGCCGGTCCATCACCGCGACAAGGTCGAGCAACCGGGCTCCGGGGAGGTCGTAGGAGCCGGGCAGCACCTCGAGCTCGACCACCGATGCGCCGCTCTCCACCAGCTCCCCCAGCGCAAGACCGAGCCGCGGGTCGCCGTCGGCGCCGACCAGCCAGACGGCGGTTCCGCCGTCGGCGAGGCCGAGCAGCTCCGTGGCCAGGGCCCGGGGCTCGGTGCCCGACGGCTCCAGGACCTCGACCCCCTCGGCCTCGACGTACGGCGTGAGCGGGTGCCCGGGCGCGGCGAGGACGACAGCGCCGGAGCGCAGGGCGTCCCAGGCCGCTGCCACCAGCAGTCCGGGCGCGACGCGGGGGGACGTGGGGAGCAGGACGAGCCGGCCGCTCACCGGGCGGACCTCAGTTCTGGATCTCGGCGGCCGGTGTCGCCAGGCCGCCGCTGACGAGCGGCTGGACGCCGGCGCGGGTCCGCCAGGTGCCGTAGCGCGGGTTGACCCGGATGTCCATGGCCCGGCCCGTGGCGATGAGCTCGCTGGTGGTGCGGGCCAGGGTCTCCTGCGAGCGGGGGTCGCCGCCGACGGCGAGTGCGGCGACGATCCTGCGGTAGAGCACCTGGTCCTTGAACCAGCGGTCGATCTTCGACGGCGCGAGCACCACCGGCGACTGCCCGGCCGCGAGCTGACGCAGCAGGCCGGAGCGGCCGCCGACGCTCGGGAGCAGCGCCTCGCGCTGCCTCGCCACCGCGGCGGGACTGGCGGACACGCCGACCTTCTTCGCCTCCTCGGCGATGATCCGGGACAGGATCTCGCGCTCGAGCAGGGCGCGCTGGACCTCGCCCGTGCTCGCCCCGGGCACCTCCGCCACGTAGGCGCGGGCACTGGCCTGCAGCTCGTCGACGGAGATGCGGTGCCCGTCGACCACCGCGGCGGAGCCGAGCCGTTCCTGGACACCGCAGCCGGTGAGGCCCGCGGCGGCGAGCGTCGCGACGAGGAGGGCGGCGGTGCGGGTCAGGCGGCTCATCGGGGTCCTTCTGCTGCGGCTGCGGCGGGTGCCGGGACGGGGGTGAGGACGGCCTCGACGAGGTCACGGCACCAGTCGAGCAGCGCGACGTCCCGCAGCGGCTGTCCGCCCACCCGGGCGGTCATGGGCTTCGGCACCAGGATCGTACGTACCGCGCCCTTGACCAGGGATCCCGGGTACAGCCGCTGCAGCCGGAGCTGCGCGCTCTCCGGCAGCTCGACCGGGGCGAACCTGATGCTGTTCCCGCCCAGCGAGACCTCGGTCAGCCCGGCCCGCCGCGCCAGGGTGCGGAACCGCGCCACGGCCAGCAGGTTCTCGACCGGGGCCGGCAGCTCCCCGTAGCGGTCGGCAAGCTCGGCCCGGACCGCCTCGAGGTCGTCCTCGGAGCCGACGGCTGCGAGCTTACGGTAGGCCTCCAGCCGCAGCCGCTCCCCCGGCAGGTAGTCGTGCGGGAGATGCGCGTCGACCGGCAGCTCGACCTTGACGTCCCGCAGCTCCTCGGCGCCCTCGCCCTTGAACTCGGCGACGGCCTCGCCGACGAGACGCACGTACAGGTCGAACCCGACGGCGGCGATGTGGCCGGACTGCTCGCCGCCGAGCAGGTTGCCCGCGCCACGGATCTCGAGGTCCTTCATCGCGATCCACATGCCCGAGCCGAGGTCGCTGTGCGCGGCCATCGTGGCCAGCCGGTCGTGCGCGGTCTCGGTGAGCGGCTTCTCCGGCGGGTAGAGCAGGTAGGCGTAGGCACGCTCGCGGCTTCGGCCGACCCGGCCGCGCAGCTGGTGCAGCTGCGAGAGCCCCATGACATCGGCCCGCTCCAGGATCAGCGTGTTGGCGTTGGAGATGTCCAGCCCGCTCTCCACGATCGTGGTGCACACGAGCACGTCGAAGCGCTTCTCCCAGAAGTCGAGCACGACCTGCTCCAGGGCGTGTTCGTTCATCTGGCCGTGGGCAACCGCGACGCGCGCGTCCGGGACGAGCTGCCGGATCCTGGCGGCGGCGCGGTCGATCGACTCGACCCGGTTGTGGATGTAGAAGACCTGCCCCTCGCGCAGCAGCTCGCGCCGGACCGCAGCGGCGATCTGCTTCTCGTCGTACGCGCCGACGAAGGTGAGCACCGGGTGCCGCTCCTCGGGCGGAGTCAGGATCGTGGACATCTCCCGGATGCCGGTGACAGCCATCTCCAGGGTGCGCGGGATCGGCGTCGCCGACATCGTGAGCACGTCGACGTTCGTCCGGAGGTGCTTGAGCTGCTCCTTGTGCTCGACGCCGAAGCGCTGCTCCTCGTCGACGATCACCAGCCCGAGGTCCTTGAACTGCACCTCGGCGGACAGGATGCGGTGGGTGCCGATGACGACGTCGACCGTCCCGTCGAGCAGACCGGCCTTGACCTCGTTGGCCCGCTTGTCGCTCTGGAACCGGGACAGCGCCGCGACCTGCACCGGGAAGCTGGCGTACCGCTCGGCAAAGGTCGAAAGGTGCTGGTTGACCAGCAGCGTCGTGGGCACCAGGACGGCGACCTGCTTGCCGTCCTGCACCGCCTTGAACGCGGCACGCACGGCGATCTCGGTCTTGCCGTAGCCGACGTCGCCGCAGATGATCCGGTCCATCGGGACCGGCTTCTCCATGTCCACCTTGACCTCGTCGACGGCGCCGAGCTGGTCGGGGGTCTCGTGGTACGGGAAGGCGTCCTCGAGCTCACGCTGCCACGGGGTGTCCGGGCCGAACGCGAAACCTGGCGCGGAGGTGCGTGCCGCGTACAGCCGGATGAGCTCGGCGGCGATCTCCTTGACGGCCTTGCGGGCCCGGCCCTTGGCCTTCTGCCAGTCGGCGCCCCCGAGGCGGTGCAACGAGGGGGACTCGCCCCCGACGTACCGGGTGACCTGGTCGAGCTGGTCGGACGGGACGAAGAGCCGGTCACCGGGCTGGCCGCGCTTGGACGGGGCGTACTCGATGAGCAGGTACTCGCGGGTCGCGCCGTGCACGGTGCGCTGGGTCATCTCGACGTAGCGCCCGACACCGTGCTGCTCGTGCACGACGTAGTCGCCCGCCTGCAGCTGCAGCGGGTCGACCTGGTTTCGCCGGCGGCTGGGCATCCGGCGCATCGACTTGGTCGAGGGACCAGCCTGACCGAGCAGGTCGGTCTCGGTGAGCACGACCAGGCGCAGGTCGTCGCTGACGTACCCGCGCGCGAGCCGCCCGCAGGACACGTGGGCGATGCCGGGCTCAGGGGGGTCGGCCAGCGTCTCGTCCAGCCGCGCCGCGACGTCCTCCTGACCGAGCACCTCGACGATGCGCTGGGCCGACCCGTGGCCCTCGGTGAGCAGCACCACGCGGTAGCCGTCCCCCAGCCAGCCCTTGAGGTCGGCGACGAAGCGTGCCGTGTCGCCGCGGTACCCCTCCACGGCGCGGGCGGCGACCACCGAGGTGTCCTCGCCCTCGGGTGTCTCCTCGGCGGCGAACGGGCTGATGGTCCACCACGGCAGCGACAGCGCGACGGCGCGCGCCCTGACGTCGGCGAGGCTGCGGTACGCCGCCGCGCCCAGGTCGATCGGGGTTGTCGCCCCTGCCGCCGCGTTGGCCCAGGAGGCCTCGAGGAACTCGCTGCTGGTGGCGAACAGGTCGTGCGCCCGGGTGCGGACCCGCTCAGGGTCCTGAACAACGACGTGGGTGCCGCCCGGCAGCTCGTCGAGGAGCAGGACCATGTCGTCGACCAGGGTCGGCGCGAGCGACTCCATGCCCTCGACCGCGATGCCCTCGGCGAGCTGACCGAAGACGTCGGCGAGACCCGGATGCGCCCCGGCCATCTCCGCGGCCCGCGCCCGGACCTCGTCGGTCAGCAGCAGCTCGCGGCACGGCGGCGCCCAGAGCCCGTGCTCGGCCACCTCGAGGGAGCGCTGGTCGGCGACCTTGAACCAGCGGACCTCCTCGACGGTGTCGCCCCACAGCTCGACCCGCAGCGGGTGCTCCTCGGTCGGCGGGAACACGTCGACGATGCCGCCGCGGACGGCGAACTCGCCGCGCCGCTCGACCAGGTCGACCCGGGTATAGGCAGCGGCCGCCAGCCCCGCCGTGAGCACGTCAAGGTCGATCTCGTCACCCGCGTGCAGGGCGACCGGGACGAGGTCGCCGAGCCCGGCCACCAGGGGCTGGAGCACGGCCCGCACGGGCGCCACCAGGACCTGCACCGGTCCGTGCTCAGGGTCGGCGGGGTCGGGGTGCGCCAGCCGGCGCAGGACGGCGAGGCGACGGCCGACGGTGTCGCTGCGGGGGCTCAACCGCTCGTGCGGCAACGTCTCCCAGGAGGGGAACTCCGCCACCGCAGCGGGGTCGAGCAGGTCACGCAGCGCGCTGGCGAGCTCCTCGGCCTCGCGACCCGTGGCGGTCACTGCGAGGACCGGCCGGCCGGCGCGCGCGGCCAGCGCGGCAAGGGCGAACGGCCGGATGCCGGCGGGTGCGGTGAGCTCCAGCGACGTGTGGGCACCGGAGCGGCCGGCGTCGACGGCGGCGCGCAGCGCAGGGTCGCCCGTGACGTCGTCGAGCAGGACGTCGAGCACTCCGGTCAGGCTCACGGCGGTCGGCTCCTGGGTCAGGCACTCGAGGACTTGTCGGCGCAGCACGTCGGCCCCGATCCGCGAGGCGGCCGGGGCACCGCCCCAGCGTACGACGCCCCACCGACCCCCCACCCGCCCGCTGCGATCGACCACGTATGGCAGGTGGGTGATGGCTTCCGCGGGCGTACACACCTGCCGGGGCGACTACGCGCCTGCCATACGTGGTCGATGGCGGTCGACTGGCCACGGGGGCGGCAGGGTGGGGCTGACGTACGCCGAAACGCGTCTCGGATCGCGGGCCCGCGGGTCTCGCAGCGTGGTCGGAGTCCTATCGTCGAGAGGTGTCCGAGACCACCGTCGGCCGGTCCGAAGGCCCGTCGAGCGACGGCGCCCAGGCCGCCCTGCGCGCGGACGTCCGCCGGCTGGGAAACCTGCTCGGCGAGTCCCTGGTCCGCCAGGAGGGACCGGAGCTGCTCGCCCTGGTCGAGGACGTCCGGGCGCGCAGCCGCGAGGACCCCAGCGGTCTGGCTGCGCTGCTCGAGGACGTCGACCTGGACACCGCCGCGCGGCTGGTCCGTGCCTTCGGCACCTACTTCCACCTGGCCAACGTCACCGAGCAGGTCCACCGCGCCCGCGAGATGCGGACCGAGCGGGCGGGGAAGGGCGGCTGGCTGGCGCAGACCGCCGAGCGCATCAGGGCGGCCGGCCTGCCCGCGGACGAGGTCGGCTCCCTGGTCGCCCGGCTCGCGGTCCGGCCGGTGTTCACCGCCCACCCCACCGAGGCAGCCCGCCGGTCGATCCTGTCGAAACGGCGTCGGGTCGCCGACCTGCTCGACGCCGAGGACGACCCGCGAGCGGATCGGCGGATCGCCGAGGTCATCGACCTCCTGTGGCAGACCGCGGAGCTGCGCCACGACCGGCCCGAGCCGGTCGACGAGGCACGCAACGCGGCGTACTACCTCGACGAGCTGATGCTGCACACAGTCGCGGACGTGCTGGAGGAGCTGTCCGACCAGCTCGCGACGCTCGGGGTCGACCTGCCGGCGGACGCACGGCCGCTGCGGTTCGGCAGCTGGATCGGCGGCGACCGCGACGGCAACCCGAACGTCACCCCGGAGGTGACCCGCGAGGTCCTGGTCCTGCAGCACGGCCACGCGCTGCGAGACCTCACCGCGCTGGTCGACGACCTGATGGCGGACCTGTCGTCCTCGGAACAGCTGGTGGGCGCCAGCGACGAGCTGCTGAGCAGCATCGAGCGAGACCTCGCGGCTCTGCCCGACCTGCCCTCGCGGGTACGCCGCATCAACGCCGACGAGCCCTACCGTCTCAAGGGACGGTGCATGCAGCTCAAGCTCGCGCACACCCGCGACCGGATCGCAGCAGGCGCGGCGCACCGGCAGGGGCACGACTACCTGGGCACGGCCGAGCTGCTCTCCGACCTGCAGCTGATGCGGGACTCGTTGGCCACGCACCGGGCCGCCCTCGCTGCACAGGGGCGGCTGGACCGGTTGCTGCGGGTCGTGTCCACCTTCGGCCTGCACCTGGCCACCCTCGACGTGCGCGAGCACGCCGACTCCCACCACCATGCCCTGGCCCAGATGTTCGACCGGCTCGGTGAGCTGTCCTGGCGGTACGCCGACCTGCCCCGCCGCAACCGGCTGGACCTGCTGCGCAAGGAGCTCGCCGGCCGCCGGCCCCTGGGTCCGCAGCAGGCGATCCTCGACGAGGCCGGCGCCCGCACCCTGGCAGTCTTCACGACGATCCGGGAGGCCCTGGACACCCTCGGCCCGGAGGTCTGCGAGAGCTACATCGTCTCGATGACCCGGGGCGCCGACGACCTGCTCGCCGCGGTCCTGCTGGCCCGCGAGGCGGGCCTCGTCGACCTCCACGACGGCGTGGCCAGGATCGGGTTCGTTCCGCTGCTGGAGACCGTGTCCGAGCTGCGCGAAGCCGGCCGGGTCCTCGACGAGCTGCTGGTCGACCCGTCGTACCGCCGGCTGGTGCAGCTGCGCGGTGACGTGCAGGAGGTGATGCTCGGCTACTCCGACTCCAACAAGGAGGCGGGCATCGCGACCTCGCAGTGGGAGATCCACCGGGCCCAGCGCCAGCTGCGCGACGTCGCCGTCCGCCACGGGGTGCGGCTGCGGCTCTTCCACGGTCGAGGCGGCACCATCGGGCGAGGTGGCGGCCCGACGCACGACGCGATCCTCGCCCAGCCGTGGGGCACCCTCGACGGCGAGATCAAGGTCACCGAGCAGGGCGAGGTCATCAGCGACAAGTACTCCCTGCCGGCGCTGGCCCGCGAGAACCTCGAGCTCACCCTCGCCGCCACGCTCGAGGCGACCGTGCTCCACCGCGAGCCCCGGACCTCGTCGGCTCAGCTGGACCGCTACGACCGGGTCATGGACGTGCTGTCCGACGCCGCGCACACCGCCTACAAGCGACTGGTGGAGGACCCGGACCTGCCGGCGTACTTCGTCCAGTCGACCCCTGTCGAGCTGCTCACCGACCTGAACATGGGCTCCCGGCCGTCCCGCCGGCCGGACAGTGGCGCCGGCCTCACCGGTCTCCGGGCGATCCCGTGGGTGTTCGGCTGGACCCAGTCGCGCCAGGTCGTGCCCGGCTGGTTCGGCGTCGGGTCCGGGCTGGCCGCGGTGCGGGAGGCGGGTCTCGGCGAGGTGCTCGACGAGATGTACGACGGGTGGCACTTCTTCCGCACGTTCCTGTCCAACGTCTCGATGACGCTGGCCAAGACCGACCTGCGGATCGCCGCGCACTACGTCGACTCGCTCGTCGACCCGGACCTGCGCCACCTGTTCGCGGTCGTCCGCGCCGAGCACGACCGCACCGAGCAGGAGGTGCTGACCGTCACCCGCGAGGCGTCGTTGCTCGGGTCGAACCCCCTGCTCGCCCGGACGCTCCAGGTGCGCGACGCCTACCTGGACCCCATCAGCTACCTGCAGGTGTCGCTGCTGCGCCGGTCCCGCGCCGACGCCGAGGCCGGACGGGCACCCGAGCCGCGGCTGCGCGAGGCCCTGCTGCTCACTGTCAACGGCATCGCCGCCGGCCTGCGCAACACCGGCTGAACCGCCGCGGCGCACACAAGTCGCGCTCTAGGCTGCACCCGTGACGGCATGCTCGGCCTGCCGGGCCGACCTGACGCCGGGTGCGCTGTTCTGTGCCACTTGCGGCGCTCCGGTCGTTAGCGTCGGGACTCCCGAGGAGACCGTCCGGCGCACCGTGACCGTCGTGTTCTGCGACCTCACCGGCTCGACCGCCCTCGGCGAGTCACGCGACCCGGAGCTCATGCGGTCGGTGGTCACCCGCTACTTCCGCGCCGTCAGTGCGGTGATGGAGCGCTACGGCGGCACGGTCGAGAAGTTCATCGGCGACGCCGTCATGACGGTGTTCGGTGTGCCGGAGCTGCACGAGGACGACGCGGTGCGGGCGGTGCGCGCCGCGAGCGCCGCACGCGTCGCGGTCGACGCGCTCAACGACGAGCTGCAGCGCGACCACGGACTGCGGCTGGCGGTCCGGCTGGGCGTCGAGACCGGCATGGTCGTCGTCGGCGACGGGCACCGCGGGACGGTTGCCACCGGGGACGCCGTCAACGTGGCCGCACGCCTCGAGCAGGTCGCCGCACCCGGCGAGGTCGTGGTTGGTCCGGCCGCGTGGCGGCTGGTGCGCGAAGTCGCGACCGGCGAGGCGCTGGACCCGTTGGCCCTGAAGGGGAAGAGTGCCGGCGTCGAGGCCTGGCGTCTGGTGTCGGTGGCCGACGAGCGAGAGACCGAGCGGCAGCCGACGCGCACGCGGCTCGTCGGCCGCGGCCGCGAGCTGGCGCTGCTGGGCCAGACCTTCGAGCGGTGCACGGCCGAGCGCGTCTGCCACCTGGTGACTCTGCTCGGGGTCCCGGGCGTCGGCAAGACACGACTGGCCGCCGCCTTCATCGACGGCCTCCCCGCCGGCACGCGCGTCCTCCGCGGCCGTTGCCTCCCGTACGGCGACGCCATCGGGCTCTGGCCGCTGCGCGAGGTGCTGCGCACGGCTGCCGGGGCGACGCCGGCCACGCCCGACGACAAGGTCCGCGACCGGCTGCGCAGCGTGCTCGGGGACGACGCCGACGCCTCGGCCGTCGCCGAGCGCCTGGGCGTGCTCGCCGGCCGATCCGGTGCGGCACCGACGAAGGACGAGACGGCGTGGGCGGTCCGCCGGCTGCTGGAGGCCCTCGGCCGCACCGGACCGGTCGCGGTCGTCGTCGACGACGTGCACTGGGCCGATCCCGTCCTGGTGGACGTCCTCGACCACCTGGCGGACTGGACGCGTGACACCGCGCTGCTGCTGGTCTGCGTCTCGCGGCCCGAGCTGCTCGACTCCCGCCCGACGTGGGGCGGCGGCCGGGTGAACGCGACCAGCCTGCTCCTAGCGCCGCTCGGCGCCGCCGAGACCGCGGACCTGGTCGCGGCGCTGGCGGGGGACGACGCAGTGGCGCCGGACGTCGCCGCCCGGGTTCGCGACGCGTCGGCCGGCGTCCCGCTCTACGCCGAGCACCTGTTCGCGATGCTGGTGGAGGACGGCCGGGTCGCGCTGACCGCCGGGACGTGGAGCTGGACGGCCGCCGGCGGGAGCCTGGATGCACCACCGACGATCGCCGCCATCCTCGCGACCCGGCTCGCGCACCTGGACCCCATGCCTCGCGAGGTGCTGGACGCGGCTTCCGTCATCGGCGAGGTCTTCTACCGTGGCGCCGTCGTCGAGCTGCTCGGTGACGTCGAGGAGGCCGACACCAGCGCCGCACTCACCGCGCTGCTGCGTCGGCAGCTGGTGCGCCCGGACGTGTCGGACATCGCCGGCGAGGACGCGATGCGCTTCGTGCACATCCTCGTCCAGGACGTCACCTACAACGCGATCAGCAAGGCACGGCGGGCGGAGCTGCACCTGCGGCTGGCCAAGTGGCTGGCCAAGCGGGTCGATGCCGGCGAGGGGGTCGACGCCTTCGTCGGGCACCACCTGGCCGCAGCGGTCCTGCTCCGCGACGACATCGGAACGCGCGACGACATGACCCGCCGGGCGGCCGCCGAGGCCGTCGAGGTGCTGCGCCGGGCCGCCGGCCGCATCGACTCGCAGGACCCGGCCGGTGCCATGGCGTTGCTAGCCCGGGCGGCTGAGGTCACTGACGACCCGGCGGAGGAGGCCGGTCTGCAGTGCCGCCGCCTGATGCTGGCCCGCAACACCAACGACCTCGCGGGCGGGATCTCGGCGCTCCGCCTCGCGCACGAGGCCGCACTGCGCTCGGGCGACGGGCGGCGGCAGCTCATCGTCCGGGTCATGGGCAGCACGCTCGCCACCCAGCTCCCACACCTCGGCCTCGCGGGGTTGTCGGACACGGAGCTGGCAGCCGCCCGGGAACGGTTCGCCGCCGCAGGGGACGAGGAGGGCCTCGTCGCCGTCCTCAACGCGCTGGTCGACCGCGGAACCTTGCACGCGCGCTGGGGGGAGTGCCTGACGCTGGCCGACGAGATCGCGGCGGTCGCGGCGCGCACCGGCGACCTCGCCTCGCTCGTCGCGGCACGGCTGGACCAGCTCGGTGCGTGCGTGTGGGGGCCGCTCCCGGCAGACGAGGCCCTGGTGCGCACCGAGCGGCTGCTGGCCGACCCCGTGCTGCAGGTCGGCGAGCTCCTCGTCAAGGTCCGCAGCACCAGAGCGGCCGTGCTCGCCATGCTCGACCTTCCGGATGCCGCCAGGCTCGAGCTCGGTGCGGCGCTCGCGCTGATGTCCGAGCTTCACCTGTCGAGGCTCACCGACGAGATGCTGATCGGCTACGTGTACTGGCTGTTGCGCGACCTCGACCGGGCTGCCGAGACGTTTCGGTCCGGGGTCGACGTGCTCGAGGCTCAAAGCGAGGTCGGCTGGCTCTCGACAATGCTGCCCATGCTCGGCGAGGTGCTGCTGCTCCAGGGCGACGTGGCAGGGGCCCGCCGCTGTGCCGAGCGTGCCCGCGACATCTGCCCACCGACGGACATCGAGTCCAACTCGCGGTGGCGTGCCCTCATGGCCCGGGTCGAGTCCCTCGCGGGTCGGCACGAGGAGGCAGTCCAGCTGGCGATCGAGGCGGTCGGCTGGGAGCGCCGCGGCGATCAGCTGGACGCGCTCGGCGACAGGTACCTCGACCAGGCGACCGTCCTGGCCGCCGCCGGGCGGCCGGAGGAGGCGCGCGAAGCGGTAGGCCACGCCGCCGAGAACTACCAGCGCAAGCGCAACCGAGCGTCGTTGCGGCGGGCCGACGAGCTGCGCGCGAGGATCTGAGGCCCGTCAGCCGAGGCGCTCGCGAGCGACCTTCTTCGGCACCACCATCCGCCAGGCGTCGAGCACCAGCTCGCGCATCTCGTCGAGGTCGAGCGCGTCCAGCCGTGCCGTCACCCAGTGGAAGCGCAGGTCCGACTCGGGCGGCATCGCGAAGACGTCCGGCCGGGTCGCGACCAGGTCGGCCCGCTCCGCCTTGGGGAAGCCGAAGCCCATCGTCTTCTCGTCGCGCGAGAACGCGACGTAGACCAGGCTGCCGACCCGGAACTTCACCCGGTCGTGCACCACCACCTCGTAGCTGCGCGGCAGGTCCCGCACCACGTCCCGGACGTCGTCGACAGTCACCATGTCTCCACGGTGACCCCGGGCACCGACAGGAACGATGCGTCAGGGGGTGACGGTGTCCGTCCCGGAGTCGGCCACTCCTCCGGACGTGTTGACGAACCGCCACGAGTAGTCGTTCGACCGCAGGGTGAGCTCCAGCACGCCGTGGACGCGGAGATCGACCTGGCTGCCGGGAAAGGGACTGCTCGTGACCTGTCCGACGAGGGGGGTCCCACCGGTGCCGACGGTGAAGGCGCGGAAGCCGTTGGCAGCCGGACCGGTGGGACCCATCTTCGCCCACCGTGTGTACATGTGGTCGTGGCCCCACAGCACGATGTCCGCATGGGCGGCGTAGACCTTCGACATCAGCGGCGCCACGCTCTGGTCGTTGTGACCGTTCGCACCGCTGTTGCGCCACCTGGCGTGGTGCCAGGCGACGATCAGGTTGCGGGATCCGACGCTCGCGAGCTGGGCGTCGAGCCAGGACTCCTGGACCAAGCTCTTCGGCTGGTTGGAGTCGAGGACGACGACCCGCCAGTTGGTGCCGGCCACGTCGTACGAGTACCAGCGGTCACACGTCCTGCCGGCGTAGAAGTAGCCGCAGTAGCCCGGTGCCGCGGGCGTCGCGCCGTCCGCGATCTCGTGGTTGCCGATGACCGGGTAGCTCCGCGGCAGCAGTGCGTCCCATGACGACTTCGCATAGCCGTTCGTGAACTCCGGGACCGTGCCCTTCTGGTACTGCGTGTCGCCGAGCAGGGCGTAGTAGCCGACGTCGAGGCTGGAGGCGATGTTGCCCGTCGCGTTGCAGGAGGTCACCGGGTTGGGCTCGCACATGTCGCCCACCGCGACCAGCCGGGTGCCGCCGGCGGGCGGCGGCGTCGTGGGCGGTGGGGTCGTGGGCGGTGGGGTCGTGGGCGGCGGGGTCGTGGGCGGCGGGGTCGTGGGCGGCGGCGTCCCGGGTGCCGTGGTCGGGGGTGCCGTGCTCGGGGGCGGCGCCGGCGGCGCGGCAGCCGTCGGCGGCGAGCTTGTCGCGCCAGGCGGTGGGGGCACCGGTGCGGCGGGAGTCGGAGTAGCGGCGGCCTGCGTGACCGCGCGCGCTGTCGTCGGCGACAGCCACCGGCCGGAGGTTGTCGTCGTGACAGCGCAACGGTACGAGTACGCCGTCGCCGGCAGCAGGCCGCGCAGCGTCAGGGCGACCTCGCTGCGTCCGGCGGACACGGTCCTCGACCCGGACCGGCGGGACAGGGACGCCCCCTGACGGCCGAACCGCACGACGACAGTGGCCGACTCGCCGGCCCGGACGGCACAGCGCGCCACGAGGGCAGCGGCAGAGGCCGAGGTCGCGGTCAGGCTCGCGACCTCGGGCACGGCCGGGGTGGACGGCCGCGGCGCCTGCGGCCACGAGCAGCCGGCAAGGCCCGCGGTCAGGGCGGCCCTCTCGTCGGTGTCCACGGCCAGGCCCCAGCGGTACTTCACCGCGACCCAGCGGGCCAGGTACCGGCACCGCCGCGACCTGCCTTGCGGCAGCCAGTCCTGCGGCTGCTGACCATCACGGGCCCGGGCGGCAGTGGTTCCGACGACCACCAGGGCGGGTGCGTAGCCGAGGTCGTTGGCGTACGCCCGACGCTTGCGTGCCGACCAGCGCCAGGCACCCGAGCGCCAGGCCTCCTCGGACGGGACGAGCCGGTCGACGGTGACTCCGCCGGCCCCGGCAAGCCGGCTCCCGTCGAAGGCGCTGCGCCAGGTCCCGCCGGTCACGGTGCAGCCCGGCGCGATGGTCGCCGGCTCCTTCGACTCGCGCAACAGCACCTCTGACAGGCTCGAGCAGCCGTCACCGTCGGCGTCGACCCACCGGGCCCGGGCCGCGTCAGCGGCGCCGCGCTGGTGCTCGGCATCCGATGCGAGCTGCCCCAGCATCGTGCGTGACGACAACCGAGCCGCCACCGCCTGCTCCGGCAGCCCGAGGACCAACGGCGCGACGATGACGGGCACCGCGACGAGCGGCACCAAGCGCTGCCATCGACCGGCCATCGATCCCCCCGACCCAGAAGGACCCGCCACAATCGGCGGGCCCGGTCGCGAGGAGGCTACCGGCGGTCCGGCCCCACCGTGGCCGGTTCCGGCAAGCCGGGCTCAGGCGGTGCGGCGACGCGCGCCCGGGCCCGGCACGCCGGCGATCTCCCGGGTCGAGCCCGGTTCGTGCCCGTCCGCGCACCGTGGCACCAGCCGGATCGGGGCGCCACAGTCGCGGTGCACGAACGTCACCGGTGGGCCGTCCTCGTCGCCGAGGTACCGGTCACCCCACGCGGCCATCGCCATGAGCACCGGGTAGAGGTCGAGCCCCTTGTCGGTGAGCCGGTACTCGGACCGGGTCCGCTGGCCGGGCTCCCGGTAGGGGACGCGGCGCACCACCCCGAGCTCGGTCAGCCGGGCCAGCCGCGCGGTGAGCACCTGACGCGGGATCGCGGTGCGGACTGTCAGCTGGTCGAAGCGGCGGACACCGGAGAAGAGCTCGCGGAGAACCACGAGCGACCATCGGTCCCCGACCGCCTCGGCCGCACGCTGGATGGTGCAGGCCTCGGTGGACCACTGCAGCGCCTCGGGGTCGGGCACGGGACGCCTCCTCTGGGGTGAGTTCACTTGACAGACCCAGACACTAGCGCAACCATCTGGGTTCATGGTTCAGATCCAGGTACGGCCGGCGGTCGCCGAGGATGCCGACGCCCTGCGCGCGCTGGTGGCCGGCCTGTCCCCCAGGTCCGCGTTCCTCAGGTTCTGCGCCGGGGTGGGGACGCCGGGCTCACGGTTGGTCGCCGCCCTGCTGCGGCAGGACGACACCCACGGCGCCTGGGTGGCGGCCGAGGGCAGCGGGCTGCTCGGCCACATGTCCTGGGCCGTGGTCGACCAGGGCGTCGTCGAGCTCGGAGCGGTGGTAGCCGACCGCTGGCAACGGCACGGCCTGGGCCGGGCCCTGGTCGAGGCGGGGCTGCGGCACGCAGCCGCCCGCGGCAGCACCGGTGTCCGCCTGCACGTGCACGGGGACAACCGGACCCTGGTGAGCCGCCTCGCCGCCGGTGCCGCGTGGGTACGCCGGGAGGACGAGGCCGTCGTCATCGACCGGCCGATCGCCGACCTGCTCACGACCCGGCGCGGTCTGGTCCTCGTGGCCTGACGCGAGCCCGGGCAGGGCCGGCCCGCCCCGGGCGGCGCTCCGGTGCCGGTCGCTCAGGTGTTGAACGTGTTCTGGGCCCGCTCGAGCCCGTCGGTGACAAGCGCCTCCACCGCGTCCGCGGCCCGGTCGACCTCCAGCCCGAGCTCCTTCCGCTCGGCTGCGCCGAAGTCGCGCAGCACGAAGGCGGCGGCGTCCATCCGCCCGGGCGGCCGCCCGATGCCGAACCGCACCCGGTTGAACTCCCCCGAGCCCAGTGAGCGGCGCACCGACTTGAGGCCGTTGTGCCCGTTGTCCCCGCCGCCGAGCTTCAGCCGCAGGCCGCCGTACGGGAGGTCCAGCTCGTCGTGCACGAGGACGAGCCGGTCGAGCGGGACCTTGAAGAAGTCCCGCAGCGCAGAGACCGGCCCACCGGACTCGTTCATGTAGGTCCGCGGCTTGGCCAGCACGACCCGGACGCCGGCCAGCCGACCCTCGAGGACCTCCGCGCGGGACTTGTGCGCCTTGAACCGGCCACCCATCCGGGTCGCCAGCAGCTCGACCACCATGAAGCCGACGTTGTGCCGGTTGCCGGCGTAGCCGGGCCCGGGGTTGCCGAGCCCGACCACCAGCCAGACGTCGCTCACGCCGGGTGCACCCGTCGACGGTTCGCGACGGCGGAAGAGACTCAGGCCTCGGCCTTGTCGCCCTCGTCGGCGGCAGGCTGGTCGCCGGCACCGGACTCGGCCGGCTCACCGGCCGCCTGCTCCTCGTCGCTGGGCTCGTGGACGATGCCGACCTCGGACTCGGCCTCGGCAAGCTCCGCCTCGAGCTGGTCGGCGGTCGGCGCGGCGGTGACGTTGACCACGAGGGCGTCCGGGTCGGTCGCCAGGGTGGAGCCGGCCGGGAGCTGGACGTCCCTGGCGTGGATCTGGTCTCCGACGTTCAGGCCCTCGACCGACACCTCGATGGCGCCGGGGATGTGGGTGGCCTCGGCCTCCACCGACAGGGTGTTGAGGTCCGAGGTGACGATGGTCTCCGGGGCGGCAGATCCGACGACGTGCAGCGGGATCTCGACGGTGACCTTCTCGCCGCGTCGGACGAGCACGAGGTCGACGTGCTCGAGGAAGCCCTTGATCGGGTCGCGCTGGACGTCCTTGGGCAGCGCCAGCTCGTCCGCGCCGTCCAGGTCCAGGGTGAGCAGGACGTTCGGCGTCTTCAGCGCCATCATCAGGTCGTGGCCCGGCAGGGAGATGTGCCGCGGGTCGGAGCCGTGGCCGTACAGGACGGCGGGGACCTTGCTGTCGCGGCGGATGCGGCGGGCGGCGCCCTTGCCGAACTCGGTGCGGTGCTCGGCGGATATGCGGACCTCGGACACGGCTGGGGCACTCCTCGTGACGGACTTCAGGTGCGGTGGTCGGACGCGCCGGGCGAGGTCGGTCTCAGCGGGCCGCACGCTCGACGACCACCGCGTCGATCACGGAGGCCGAATGGCTTCCCTCGCCGGGCAACCGCCGCAGTCTAGCCGTGGGTCGACCGCGGGTCGAACCGGCCTGCGCGGCAGTCGGCTCCGGCCCCGGCCGCGGGTTCCTGCGGATTTGCGTCGGTGACCGCGGGCAGAGTGCGGGGGAAGCTGTCGACGGTGGGAGCAGTGATGACCGAGAGCGTGCGCGTCCAGGTGGAGGAGCCCACGAAGAACAAGAAGTGGGTCGCTGTCGCCGTCGACTGGCCGGGACTCGAGCGCAACGGCCGGGACGAGGCGGAGGCGCTCGACAAGCTCCGGTCGTACCTGCCGCGCTACCTGCCGGTCGCCAAGCGGGCACGGCTCGGGACGGAGCTCGCCGGTCAGACCGGGCTCGACGTCGTCGAGCGGTACCGCGGCGTCGGCTCGACCGACTTCTGGGGCATATCGTTCGCGCCGTCGAGCCTGGACCGCCTGCCGATGGACCCCGCGGCCTTCGCGCGGAAGGTCCGGCTCCTGCGGGCCGCCTGGGCCCACTTCGACGCCGTCGCGGCGCGTGTCTCGGCCGAGCTGCGACCAGGTCCGCGCGGCGGGGGCCGCGACCGGAGTCACATCGTCCGGCACGTCCTGAACGTCGAGGGTCAGGACTTCTCGAAGCGGGTGAAGGTCCCCACCGAGCTGGACGAGCTGCTGACGCCGGAGGGCCTGGCGGCGCACCGCGACCGTTTCGTCGAGGCGATGCGCGCGTGGTACGCCGAGGGCAAGCCACTCGGCAACTGGACGATCCCCTACCTGCTCCGCCACACGGCCTACCACGCGTTGGACCACGCGTGGGAGATGGAGGACCGGGACCTGACCCCAGGCTGAGCGGGTCGGGCGGACAGGCGGGTGACGAGCCGTCGTCGAACCGGAGCACGGGGTCGCCTGCGGCGTGCCGGTCAGCCCGCCGGCCGGCGGAGCCGCGCCGCCAGGGCCTCCGCGGTGGCCGGCTCCAGCCCGACCGCGCGCATCGTCGCGGCGAGCTCGTCCATCTCGGGTGCCCACCGCCAGCCCGACCGGTCGAGCCCGTCGCGCAGGTCGGCCGACTCACCCAGCAGCTCCGCGCCGGGGCGGTCGCTCTCCGCGGCGAGCACCCCCTCGACGCCGTAGGCGTCCGCGAGCTCGGTCGCCATCGCCGCGAGCACCATCCGTCCCTTGTTGAACAGCGCGTACGCCGCCTTGGCCGCGGAGGCCGCGCCGACCTCGGTGCCGACGACGACAGGCGTCACCCGCGTCCCGGCGACCGAGGCCACCACCGCGGAGACCCGGTCGGGCCGCCCGGACAGGTAGAGGTGGGTGCGGTGGCCGTCGCGCGGCGGCGGCCCGACGACGCCGGCATCGACGAATGCCGCGCCGGCTGACTCGACGGTCTCCCGGACCCGGCGCAGGCTGCCGGGCGACAGGGGGTTGGCGTCGACGTACGTGCCGGCGAAGCGCGCGGCCGCGACGAGGCGGGCGGCCTCGAGGGCACCCTGCGGCGGCAGCACGCTGAGGACGAGGTCGGCACCATCGACCAGGCGCGCAGCGGAGTCGACAGGCACCAGCGACTCCGTGCGGGCACGGGCGGCCGTGGCCTCGCTTCGCCCCTCGGTGAGCCAGCGCACCTCGTGCCCGGCTGCGACGAGCTCACCGCCGATCCGGGCGCCCATCGACCCGGGGTGCAGCAGTGCCAGGACCGACACGCGTCAGGCGTGCCCGTCGAAGAGGCTGGTGACCGACCCGTCGTCGAAGACCTCGCGCACGGCGCGGGCGAGGAGCGTCGCGATGGGCAGCACCGTCAGCTTGTCGAAACGCATGTCGTCGCTGATCGGGAGGGTGTCGGTGACGACGACCTCGCTGACGCCCGAGTTCTTCAGCCGGTCGACGGCCGGCCCCGAGAAGATGGCGTGCGTGGCGGCGATGATGACGTCTGCTGCACCCTCGGCGAACAGCGCGTCCGCCGCCTTGGTGATCGTCCCAGCCGTGTCGATCATGTCGTCCTGCAGGATGCACACGCGGCCGGCGACGTCGCCGACGACGCGGTTGGCCGTGGCCTCGTTGGGGCGGTCCGGGTCGCGGGTCTTGTGGATGAACGCCAGCGGGGCGCCGTACATCGTCTCGGACCACCGCTCGGCCAGCCGGAGCCGGCCGGCGTCCGGGGACACGATCGTCACCCGCGAGCTGTCGACCCGGCGCTTCACGTACGTCGACAGCAGCGGCAGCGCGTAGAGGTGGTCGACCGGCCCGTTGAAGAAGCCCTGGATCTGCGCGGTGTGCAGGTCGACCGCCATCATCCGGTCGGCACCGGCGGTGGCGAACAGGTCGGCGACCAGCCGGGCCGAGATCGGCTCACGACCCCGGCCCTTCTTGTCCTGCCGGGCGTACGGGAAGAACGGCAGCACCACGGTGATGCGCTTGGCGCTCGCACGCTTGAGCGCGTCGACCATGATGAGCGTCTCCATCACCCAGGTGTTGATCGGTGAGGTGCAGCTCTGCAGGACGAAGGCGTCGCACCCGCGGACCGACTCCTTGTACCGGATGTAGATCTCGCCGTTGGCGAAGTCGTAGGCGGTCGTGGGGGTGAGCTCGATGCCGAGCTCGGTGGCGACAGCCTCTGACAGCTCGGGGTGGGCGCGACCGGAGAAGAGCATCAGCTTCTTCTCCCCCGTCGTCTTGATGAAGCTCATGCCTGTGACCCTCCACCGTCGCCGCTGCCTGCGTCCGTGTCGTCCTTGTCGTCCTTGCCGTCCGGCGCCGGCGCGGCCCGCCGCGCCTCGGCCCGCTCGGCTGCCGCCGCGGTCCGGGTGCCGGCCCGTCGCCGCGCGACCCAGCCGGCGACGCCGCGCTGCTTGCCGCGCGCGACAGCCAGCTCACCCGGGGCGACGTCACCGGTGATCGTCGAGCCCGCCGCAACGTAGGCGCCGTCGGCGACGTGGACCCCACCGATGAGGACCGAGTCGCTGCCGACGAAGCTGTGCTCGCCGACCGTCGTGTGACGCTTGGTGAGGCCGTCGTAGTTCGCGAAGATCGTGCCGGCGCCGATGTTCGCCCCGACACCGATGGTGGCGTCGCCGACGTAGGACAGGTGCGGCACCTTGGCGTCGTCGCCGACGTCGGCCTTCTTCATCTCGACGAAGCCGCCGGCCTTGGCGCCGCGGCCGAGGCGCGTGCCGGGGCGCAGGTAGGTGTAGGGACCGACGGTGGCCTCAGGACCGATGACCGCACCGTCGGAGGTGGTGTTGCTGACGGTGGCCCGGGCACCGACGGTCGTGTCCTCGAGCATGCAGTTCGGCCCGACGACGGCGCCGGTGGCGATGCTGGTGGTCCCCCGCAGCACGACGTTGGGCTCGAGCACCGTCTCGGGCTCCAGCGTCACGTCCGCATCGATCCAGGTGGTGGCCGGGTCCAGCACGGTGGTCCCGGCCAGCATCCACCGCTCGAGCGTGCGCCGGTTGAGCTCGCGGTGCAGGGCGGCCAGCTGGACCCGGGTGTTGACGCCCTCGGTCTGCCAGGTGTCGGCGACGACGAGCGCCCCGACCCGCCCGCCCGCGCTGCGGGCGTGGCCGACGACGTCGGTGAGGTAGAGCTCACCCTGGGCGTTGTCGGTGTCGAGACGGTCCAGGCCGGCGCGGAGGGCGGCGGCCGCGAACGCGTAGACGCCGGAGTTGATCTCGGTGACGGCCAGCTCCTCGGGAGTGCCGTCCTTCTGCTCCACCACCCGCTCCACCGAGCCGTCGGCGGCGCGCAGCACCCGGCCGTACCCGGTCGGGTCGTCGAGGAGCGCGGTGAGGATCGTCACCGAGTTGCCCTCGGCGGCGTGGGTGTCCAGCAGCTCGCCGAGGGTCGCGGTGCTGAGCAGGGGGACATCGCCGTAGGTGACGACGACGGTGCCGGTGAGCGCCGGGAGGCCGTCGAGGGCGCAGCCGACGGCGTGCCCGGTGCCGAGCTGCTCGTCCTGGACAGCGGTCGACGCCTTGGGGGTGACCTCGGCGAGGTGCGCGGCGACGAGGTCGCGGCCGTGCCCGATCACGACCACCAGGTGCTCGGGCTCCAGCCCCTCCGCGGCGCCCACGGCGTGGTGGACGAGGCTGCGGCCGCCCACCTCGTGGAGGACCTTCGGGATCGACGACCTCATCCGGGTGCCCTCGCCGGCGGCGAGGACGACCACGGCGGCCGGTCGGTCGGGGCTCACGCGGGGAGCGCTCCTGGCGGCGAGGCGGCGGGCGGGCGTCGTGCTGCTCGTACGCCAGGAGGATACCCGGGTGCGGAAGGCGCCGGACAACTGACCGGCGGCGGAGCAGGCTCCCGGGCGAGGGATCGAACCTCGATAGCTGACTCCAAAGGTCAGCGTCCTGCCATTGGACGACCCGGGACGGATCGCGGCCAGGTTAGTGCGCGGCCGGCACCCGTCGCTCGCGACGGCAAGCGCTCCCGACTCGCCGGCGACAGGTGACCGGCCCGGGCGTGTCGGGAGCGCCGGGCGAGGAAGATCGTCGACGGAACGGGCCGTGACCGGTCCGCTACGGTGCAGCGGTGGCGACCGAGAGCGCAGGGCCGGCCCCTCGCGCCCGGCGCGAGGGTCGGCGGATGACCGGCAAGCAACGACGCGAGCAGCTGCTCGACGTCGGGCGCTCGCTGTTCGCGCAGAAGGGCTTCGACGCCACCTCGGTCGAGGAGATCGCGGCCACGGCGTCGGTCTCGAAGCCTGTCGTCTACGAGCACTTCGGCGGCAAGGAAGGCCTGTACGCCGTCGTCGTCGACCGCGAGATGCGCACCCTGCTCGACTCGATCACCGGCGCGCTGGGCAGCAGCGGCCATCCTCGCGACCTGCTCGAGCGCGCGGCGTTCGCACTGCTCGACTACGTCGAGACCTCCTCGGACGGCTTCCGGATCCTCGTCCGCGACTCACCGGTCGCCCAGTCGACCGGCACGTTCTCGTCACTGATCGGCGACGCCGCCAGCCAGGTCGAGCACATCATGGCCAGCCAGCTCACCGAGCGCGGCTTCGACCCCAAGCTCGCCCCCATGTACGCCCAGATGCTCGTCGGCATGGTCGCCCTGACCGGGCAGTGGTGGCTGGACGCCCGCAGGCCGGGAAAGGCCGAGGTGGCCGCCCACCTCGTCAACCTGGCCTGGAACGGCCTGTCCGGCCTCGAGGCCAGGCCAGTCCTGCACGACGGCACCCGACACTGACGGTCAGGACGGCTCGAGCGGCTCCAGCAGCTCCAGCCGGTTCCCGTGCGGGTCGCTGGCGTAGCAGCGGCGGAAGCCCGGGAACGTGTCGTCCCAGTGCACCGCCACGCCCCCGGCGGCCAGCAGCTCGGCGTACGCCCTCAGGTCGGCCACCAGCATCCCGGGGTGCGCCTTGCGGGCCGGCCGGAAGTCGTCCTCCACGCCGAGGTGCAGCTCCAGCGCGCCGGACCGGAACCACGCGCCGCCTCGGGCTGCGAGCTCGGGCGGCTTGGGCACCTCGGTCATGCCGAGTACGCCGACGTAGAAGTCGCGCAGCACCTGCTCGGACCCGCGTGGGCAGGCGATCTGCACGTGGTGCAGGCCGACCAGACCCGACGGCCGGGTCACGCGGCACCACGCCGGGCCACGACGAACACGCGCCGGAACGGGAGCACGGTCCCCCAGTCGTGCCGCGGGTACGCGGCCGATATCGCGGCCCGGTAGTCCGACAGGAACTCCTGGCGCTGCGCCTCGTCGGCGAGGGCCTGGAGGTAGGGCCGCAACCCGGTGCCGGCCAGCCATTGCACGACGGCGTCCTCGCCGCGGAGCACGTGCAGGTACGTCGTCTCCCAGGCGTCGACAGTGCAGCCCGCAGCCGCCAACCGCTCGAGATAGGTCTGCGCAGGTTCGGTGGCCGGCCGGGCCCGGTCGCGGCCTTCGAACGCAGCGGACCAGCGGGGCGTGGTCGCGAGGTCGGCCAGTGCCGTGTGGCTGCGCTCGCCGAAGTTGCCGGGCACCTGGAACGCGAGCCAGCCACCCGGTCGGACCTGCTCGAGGAGGGCGGGCAGCAGGTCGAGGTGTCCGGGCACCCACTGCAGGGTGGCGTTGCACACGAGCACGTCGACCGGGGCTTGCGCCGTCCAGTCGCGCAGGTCGCCGACCTCGAAGGTGACGCCGGACGCTGCGTTGTCGTTCCGCGCCCGGCCGATCATCTCCGGCGACGAGTCGAGCCCGTGCACCTGCGCTCCGGGCCAGCGGTCGACCAGGCCGGCGGTGAGGTTGCCCGGACCGCAGCCCAGGTCGACCACGGTGCCGGGCGCCTCGGCGTGCACCCGCCCCAGCAGGTCGTGGAAGGGCCTGCCACGCTCGGCAGCGAACCGGAGGTACTGCTCGGGGTCCCACTGCACGGCTGCCTCCGACCGGACGTCCTCGCACACTAATCTTGACATCAAGACACTTTGACGGCGATGCATCTTGATGTCAAGACATCGATCCGCGATGATCGGGTCGCCGTCGGGAGGTGGGCCGTGCAGGACGAGGTGGACCGGCTGGTCGCCGCCTGGGCCAGGGAACGACCCGACCTGGACGTGCGCCCGCTCGAGATCCTGAGCCGCGTCACCCGACTGGGGCGGCACCTCGACCGGGCCCGTCGCAGCGCCTTCGAGGCGCACGAGCTCGAGGTGTGGGAGTTCGACGTCCTCGCCGCCCTTCGCCGGGCCGGGCGACCGTACGTCCTGTCCCCGGGCCAGCTGCTCGCCCAGACCCTGGTGACGTCGGGGACGATGACGAACCGGGTCGACCGGCTCGAGGTCCGCGGCCTGGTCCAGCGGCTGCCCGACCCGGCCGACCGCCGCGGCGTCCGTGTCCGGCTCACCCCGCGGGGCAAGGACCGGGTCGACGCCGCTCTGGCCGACCTGCTCGCCCGGGAGCGGGAGCTGCTCGCGACCCTCACCGCGCGGGACCGCGAGACCCTCTCGGACCTGCTGCGCCGGCTGGTGGCGCCGTTCGAGGCCGAGAGCTGACAGGTTCGGGACCGGCGGCCACCGGACGCCGGGTCAGGCCCGGTGCTGGGAGGGGAGCGCGTGCCCCAGCCCGAGCAGCAGCTCCTCGCTCCCGGGACCGGCCACCAGCTGCACCGAGGGCGGGATGTCACCGCCGCCGGCGGGTTGCCGGGCCGGCACCGACAGGGCTGGCCAGCCGAGCACGTTGAACGGGACGGTGAGCCTGGTCAGCCGCACGTCGTCGTTGCTGTCCAGCAGCGGCGGCGGGCCGACCAGGGTCGGCAGGGCCAGCGCGTCGGCCCCGGCGAGCGCACCGGCAAGCAAACTCCCGAGCCCGGCGAGCAGCTCCCGGGCGCGGGCCACGTCGTCAGGACGCTCCCGCAGGGACGACTCGATCGCGGACCGGGCCCGCTCGCTGAGCAGGTGCGGCCGCTCGAGCAGGAACGCGTGGGCCGGCCCTGCCTCGGCGGCGAGGATCCGTCCCGCGGCGCGCGCGAGGTCGGGCCAGCCGTAGACCCGCTGCTCGACGACCGCCCAGCCGGTGCCGGCGAGGGCCTCGTCCACGGCGTCCTCGACGCTCGGCTGGACCCCGACGTCGTCGCCGAGTCGCAGCCGTACGACGGTCGCCCGCCGGTCCGGCGCCGCGGCCCGGAACCCCGGCTCGAGCAAGCGCATCGCCGTGACCAGTCCGGCCACGTCACGGGCGAGGGGACCGACGGTGTCCAGCGGCGGGGACAGCGGGAACACACCCTCGGTGGACACCCGGCCGCGCGTCGTCTTGAGCCCGGCGATGCCACACGCCGCCGCAGGGATGCGCACCGAGCCCCCGGTGTCGGTGCCGAGGGCGACGTCCGCCTGGCCCAGGGCCACGACGACCGCTGACCCGCTCGACGAGCCGCCGGGGACCCGCCGCGGGTCCAACGGGTTGGCCGGCGTGCCCGTGTGCTCGTTGATGCCGTCGGCGAACCAGCACAGCTCGCTGAGGTTCGTCTTGCCCACGATCCGGCCCCCGGCCCGGCGGACCGCGGCAACGCACGGCGCGTCCGCTGACGCGGCACCGCTGTCCTCGCGGCTGGGGGCGCCGACGGTGGTCACCGTGCCCGCCACGTCGATCGCGTCCTTCACCGCCACCGTCGGCCCGTCGCCCGGCGGTGGCTCGAGCCGCAGCAACCAGGCCGGTCCGCTCCTGACCTCGAGGTCGCTCATGCCGCGAGGAAGCGACCCTCGCGGAGGACCGGCACGGCGTCGCTGACGTCGACCTCGCCTGCGAGCCGGACGTCCTCGGCGAAGCCGCGCTCCACCAGCTCGATCCCGGACAGGCACAGCTCGAGCGGGCGCAAGGACCTGAAGGCCAGCGCGGCGACCTCGGCCTCCGGGGTCAGGTCCAGCGACGGGTTCCGGGCGACCAGCCGGTCGACGACCGCGCCGGCGCCGACCAGGTCCTCGTACGCCGGTCGCAGTGACCCGTCGCCCCAGCGCTCGCCCGCCGGCACCAGCGCGATCCGCCCGGCGTCGTCGAGGTACCGGCTGACGGCAGCCGCGTTGCGCAGGCAGCCGGCCACCACCGGGACGTCGCCGTTGACGGCCGCGAACGCGATCGACGAACCGTTCGGCGACGGCAGCACGAGCCGTGTCTCGGCGTCGACGTCGAGGAGGCTGACGGGTGAGAGCGTCAAGCCCTCGTGCGAGCTGCGGTTGCCGGCGAGCACCGCGTCGATGTCCCGGGCGAGCTGCCGGGCTGCCTCCCCGCCGGTGTGCGGCCAGACCGTGGCGCCGCGCTCGACGGCGATCGTCAGAGCGGTCGAGAACGACAGCACGTCGACCACGACCACGACGTCACTCCGCTCGGCCAGCGTCCGGGCACCGAGCGGGCCCCACTCCAGCGCGACCGGCATGCGGCGGAGCGTACGCGCCACAGGCATCGCCCGGCCCGGTGATCGCCACGATTGTGCGTAGGGCACCGTCACCGCCGAACGCCTGCGCCACTCGACCTGGGGTGGCGGGGCTAGCCGAGGTCGGTGCGCTCGGCCAGCTCGAGCCAGCGCTCCTCCAGAGCCTCCCGCTGCTCGTGCACGTCACGCAGGTCCGCGTCCAGCGCGAGGACCGCCTCGTGGTCGCTGGCGACGGCTGCCATCCGGTCGTGCAGGCGCGTCTCGCGGTCGCCGAGCGTCTTCAGCTGGCGATCCAGCCTGGCCAGCTCCTTGCGGGCTGCGCGCAGGGCCCCGGCGTCCGGTCCCGACGTACCCTCCGGCGACGTGTCGGCCGCGGGGCTGCGGACACCTGGCTGAGCGGCAGACCCTTCGGTGGCGGCGCGGCGGAGGGCGAGGTACTCGTCGACCCCGCCGGGCAGGTCACGCAGCCCGCCGTCGCCGAGCAGAGCGACGGTGCGGTCGCAGACCCGCTCGAGGAAGTACCTGTCGTGCGAGACGACAAGCAGCGTGCCCGCCCAGCCGTCGAGGAGGTCCTCGAGTGCGGTGAGTGTGTCGATGTCGAGGTCGTTCGTGGGCTCGTCGAGCAGCAGCACGTTGGGCCCGTCCATGAGCAGCCGCAGGAGCTGCAGCCGCCGCCGTTCGCCGCCGGAGAGCTCACCGACGGGGGTCCACTGGGCGTTGCCGACGAAGCCGAACCGCTCGCACATCTGGGTGGCGGTGATGGTGCGCCCCCTGCCCAGGTCGACCTCCCGGCGCACCGACTCGACCGCCTCGAGCACCCGCAGGGCGGGGTCCAGCTCGGCGACGTCCTGCGAGAGGTAGGCGGTGCGGACCGTCACACCCCGCACGACCCGGCCGCTGGAGGGGTGCAGCTCGCCGACGAGCAGCCGCAGCAGCGTGGTCTTGCCCGAGCCGTTGACGCCGGCAACGCCGACGCGGTCGCCGGGCCCGAGCTGCCAGGTGAGGCCGTCGAGCAGGACCCGGTCCCCCACCTGGACCGTGGCGTCGGTGACGTCGTAGACAGTCCGGCCGAGCCGCGCGCCGGCGAACCGCACCAGCTCGACGCTGTCGCGCGGCGCGGGCTCGTCGGCGATCAGGGCGTTGGCGGCGTCGATGCGGAACCTCGGCTTGGAGGTGCGCGCCGGCGGGCCTCGCCGCAGCCACGCCAGCTCCTTGCGCACGAGGTTCGCCCGGCGGGCGTCCTCGGTGGCGCTGATGCGGTCCCGCTCGGCCCGGGCCAGCACGTACGCCGAGTAGCCGCCGTCGTACTGGTGCACCGCGCCGCCCTGGACCTCCCAGGTGCGGGTGCAGACCGCGTCCAGGAACCAGCGGTCGTGGGTGACGACGACGAGCGCCTCGCGCCGCGCGGCGAGGTGTCGCGCGAGCCAGTCGATGCCCTCGACGTCGAGGTGGTTCGTGGGCTCGTCGAGCACCAGCAGGTCGTGGTCACCGACAAGCGCCCGGGCAAGTGCGACCCGGCGTCGCTCGCCGCCGGAGAGCGGGCCGACGACTCGGTCCAGCATCACGTCCAGGTCGTCCCGGCCGCCGAACAGACCGGTGAGGACGTCCCGGACCCGGGCGTCGGCTGCCCACTCGTGCGCCGGCCCGTCGCCCACCACGAGCGATCGCACCGTCGCGGTCGGCCCGAGGTCGTCGCGCTGTCCCACGTGCGCCACCCGCAGCCCGCCCGCGTGCGTGACCCGGCCGGAGTCCGGGGCCTCGCGCCGCGCGAGCAGGCGCAGCAACGTCGACTTCCCGCCGCCGTTGCGCCCGACCACACCGGTCCGGTCCCCCTCGGCCACGCCCAGGGAGACGTCGTCGAGCAGCTGCCTGGTCCCGTACCCCATGCCGACGCCCTCGACGTTGACGAGGTTGCGTGGCACCTAGGGGCCGACCATCCGGGCACCGGCCACCGGGCCGTGCGCCCGGCGCACCGAGCGGCAGGTGCCGGTGGCGCTCAGCGCCACGGCGATGTCTATGGCGTGCTCCCGGCCACGCGCCAGGAAGACCACGCTCGGCCCGCTGCCGGAGACCAGCCCGCCGAGCGCGCCCGCCTCGGCACCGGTCTCCAGCGTCGCCCGCAGCTCGGGCCGCAGCGAGCAGGCCGCATCCTCGAGGTCGTTGTGCAGGGCCGCCCCGAGGGCGTCGGCGTCGCCGGCTCGCAGTGCCGCCATCAGCGCGTCGGAGACGCGGGGCTCCGGGACGACGGCCCTGCCGCGCAGCCGGTCGCACTCGGCGTACACCGCGGGGGTCGACAGGCCGCTGTCCGCGACGGCGACGACCCACTCGAACCGACCACGCGCGAGGACGGGGGTCAGCACCTCGCCGCGGCCGGTGCCCAGTGCGGTGCCACCGACCAGCGAGAAGGGCACGTCGCTGCCGATCTCGCCCGCCAGCCGGAGCAGCTGGCTGCGCGGCAGCCCCGTCCGCCAGAGCTCGTCGCACGCGACCAGCGCCGCGGCAGCGTCGGCGCTGCCACCGGCCATGCCACCGGCGACGGGGATCGCCTTGGTGACGTGCAGCCTGGCCACGGGCTCGACCCTGGCGTGCTCCGCAAGAGCCTGGGCGGCGACGACGACCAGGTTGGTCGCGTCCTGTGGTACGCCGTCGACGGGGGCACCGTCGGACGTGGTGACGCTGACCGTCAGGTCGTCGGCCGCAGCCGCGAGGAGCTCGTCGTAGAGCGAGATCGCGTGGTAGGCGGTCGCCACGTCGTGGTAGCCGTCCGGTCGCCGCGAGCCGACTGCCAGCCCGAGGTTGACCTTGGCGGGCGCGCGCACGGTCACCGAGGTCATGACGTGACCCTAGGGGGCCGCGGATCCGTCGCGAGGCGGGCGTTGCACCGCGAGCCGGGCGAACTCCGCGACGCCGAGGGCCTCGCCCCGGGTGCGCGGGTCGATGCCGGCCGAGCGCAGGGCGGTCTCAGCGGCGGCGGCGGAGCCGGCCCAGCCGGCCAGGGCTGCACGCAGGGTCTTGCGCCGCTGCGCGAAGGCGGCGTCGACAAGGTCGAACACCTCCTGCCGGGTGACCGTCGTGTCGGGCGGGTCCCGCCGGGTCATCGCCACCAGCCCGGAGTCGACGTTGGGCGCGGGCCAGAAGACGGTGCGGCCGACGGACCCGGCCCGGCGCACCTCGGCGTACCACGCGGCCTTCACGGACGGGACGCCGTAGACCTTGCTGCCGGGCGGGGCGGCCAGCCGGTCGGCGACCTCGGACTGCACCATCACGAGCACCCGCCGCAGGGTGGGGAACCGCTCCAGCAGGTGCAGCAGCACCGGCACGGAGACGTTGTACGGCAGGTTCGCGACCAGAGCCGTGGGTGCCCGGCCGGGCAGGGCGTCCAGCCGGAGGGCGTCGCCGGTGACGACGGTCAGCCGTTCGGCGTACGCCGGCGCATGCCGCGCGACCGTCACCGGCAGCTCGGCCGCGAGCAGCGTGTCGACCTCGACGGCGGTGACCGACGCGACCTCGGGCAGCAGGGCCAGGGTCAGCGAGCCGAGCCCGGGACCCACCTCGACGACGTGGTCTTCGGGCCCGACCTCGGCGGCCCGGACGACGCGTCGCACGGTGTTGGGGTCGATGACGAAGTTCTGGCCGAGGGTCTTGGTGGGCCGGGCGCCGAGCCGGGCAGCGAGCGCGCGCACCTCGGCCGGGCCGAGCAGCGCGGGCGCCGGGTCGGATGCCATCGGGTCGGCGTCCGCGTCAGCTGAAGAGGTTGCGGCCGCAGACCGGCCACTGGCCGGCGCCGCTGCGGTTGTACAGGATCTGCGCCCGGTAGGTCTGCTCGGACGGGCTCGCCTCCGACGGCAGGCCGACCCCGCCGACGGCGCGCCAGGTGCTCTCCATGAACTGGTACAACCCGTAGAAGGGACCGGCCGGGTTGTAGGCACGCGGGTTGCCGCTCGACTCGCAGTTGGCCAGCGCCGCCCAGTTGAGGCCGTCGGCGGCGGGCGCGTTGTCGGGCCGCTTCTTGGTGCCGACGAGGAGCACCTCGGTGACGGGCTCCTTGGCCACCTCCTCGGCGACCAGCCGACGCGTGTCGAGCTCGCCGTCGAGGTAGGTCTCGCGGAACGTGCGCACCTCGATGCCGACCTTGCCCTGCTCGACGACCTTGGTCTCGCCCTGGTAGAGCTCGTCGGTCTTCTTCTTCTTCGTCTCGAACCGGATCGGCCGCTCCTCGACGGCCCGCTTGCCGTCGACCCGCGTCACGGAGACGACCTGCTCGGCGTACGGCTGGCTGCTCAGGTCGGCCGAGACGCGGTCCTGCTGCCGCAGCGGCACACCGGACTCCTCCAGCGCGCCGCGGAGCGTGGTGGCCGTCGTGGTCACCTCGTGCCGGTCGCCGTCGGCGAGGAAGGTGAGGTGGTGCGGCATCCGCACGTCGAGCTCGATGCCACCGCGGGTGATCCGCCGGCTGCGCGAGGCCGACACCCAGGCACCGTCGGAGCGGACTCCGAGCAGGAGCAGCGCCTCGGACACCGTGCGGCCCGTCGTCCACACCGTGCGGGTCCGGCCGTCGACCGTGAGCAGCACCGGGCGGCCGTACCGCAGCTGGACTGTCTCGCCGTCGGTCAGCGCCGAGTCGGGCGAGGGGCTGACGAGGTCGTGGGCGAGGTCGTAGCCGATGCCCTCGCTGTCGAGCAGGTCACCGACGGTGCGCGCGAAGCCGTGGACCTGCCGCTCGTGGCCGTCGACAGCGACGGTGACGGTCTTGTCCAGCCGCACGAACGCGGTGGTGCCGGCGACGAGGGCCAGCACGATGCCCAGCTGCAGGGCCAGGGTGGGCCCGGTGGTCAGCACCGTCCGCAGCAGCGACCGCCGGGGTCCTGCCGAGTGCCTGCCCCGTGGCTGCCCGCTCATTGGGCGACGACGGTACCGGCCCCTTTCGGGCGCGGGCAACACGAGTCCCAGGGGACCTCGTTTGCGACGTCAGTCACCGACACGCCGAGGCGGAGCCCGGCGTGTCGGGGAGCAAGGTCGCAAACGATCTTCGTTCGGGTCACCAGGGGCCGAAGGCAGCGTCGGTCGCGGCGGCGACGGCGCCGGCCATCGTGTCCTCGTCGACGTCCTTGACCGCTGCCATCGCGCGCAGCGTGTGCGGGACCAGGTACGACGCGTTGGGCCGGCCGCGGTAGGGCATCGGTGTGAGGTACGGCGCATCGGTCTCGACGAGCAGCCGGTCGAGCGGTGCGACGGCCAGCGCCGCTCGCAGCATGTCGGCGTTCTTGAAGGTCACCGTCCCGGCGAAGGAGAGGAACCAGCCCCGGTGCGCGCAGTGCTCGGCCATCGCGGCGTCGCCGGAGAAGCAGTGGAAGACCACCCGCTCGGGAGGTCCGGCGTCCTCGAGCACGCGCAGGACGTCGTCGTGCGCGTCGCGGTCGTGGATGACGAGGGCCTTGCCGTGCCGCTTCGCCATCTCGATGTGCGCGCGGAACGACGACTCCTGCACGCCGCGGCCCTCGGGCCCGGTACGGAAGTGGTCCAGCCCGGTCTCCCCCACTGCGCGCACCACGGGGTCGCCGGCCAGCGCATCGATCTCGGCGAGCGCCGCGTCGATGCCGCCCGCAGCGGCAAGCAGCGGCGCCTCGTTCGGATGCAGCGCGACCCCGGCCACGATCTCGTCATGCCGCCGGGCCGTCTCGACCGCCCACCTCGCACCGGGCAGGTCGCAGCCGATCTGGACGACCCGGGGCACGCCGACGGCAGCCGAGGCCGCCAGCGCTTCGTCGACCGTCAGCCAGTCGTCCGGCGGGTCGGCGATGTCCAGGTGGCAGTGCGAGTCGGCCACCGGCACCCGCAGCGGCGCCGGTGCCGGTGGCCGTTCGCGGTCGGCGGCCCGCCCGCCCGCCCGGCCGCGGGTCCGTGTCGGCCCGCCCGGGCCTTCCCCCGGGGACGCCGTCACGCCTGCTCGGGCTCCTCGATCCGCGGGAAGAGCGGCTCGGACTTGGCGACCTGGGCGCCGGCGGGCAGCTGCCCCCAGCGCCCGGCCTCCTGCACCCTTGCGTCACCGATCGGACCGAGCGACCCGGCGGCGCCGAGCGACGCCCACAAGGTAGTCGTCGCCTTCGGCATCACCGGGTGCAGCAGCACTGCCACGACGCGCAGCGCCTCGGCGGTGGCGTACAGGATGCGGTCGAGGTCGGCGGCGCGGGACTCGTCCTTGGCCACCTTCCACGGCTCCTGCTCGGTGACGTAGCTGTTGACCATGCGGACGTAGTCCATCGCCGCCAGGATGGCGCCCTGCAGGTCGAGCCTGTCGATCGCCGCCTCGGCCGCGGTGACAGCGGTTGCCGCACCCTCCGACAGCTCGGGCTCGTCGACAGGTGCCGGCAGCACGCCGTCGCGGTACCGGCCGACCATCGACGTGAGCCGGGAGGAGAGGTTGCCGAGCTGGTCGGCCAGCTCCGCCTTGTAGCGGGCGCTGAGGTCCTCCCACGAGAACGAGCCGTCCTGCCCGAACTCGATGGCCCGCAGGAAGTAGTAGCGGAACGCGTCCGAGCCGAACACGTCGACGATCTCGCTCGGCGGGATGGCGGTGAGCTTGGACTTGCTCATCTTCTCGCCGCCGACGAGCAGCCAGCCGTGCGCGAAGACGGTCTTCGGCAGGGGGACCCCGGCTGCCAGCAGCATCGCCGGCCAGATCACGGCGTGGAAGCGGAGGATGTCCTTGCCCACCAGGTGCACGTCCGGCGGCCAGGTTCGGGCGAACTTCTCCGCAGCCTCCTCGTCGCCGTAGCCCGCCGCGGACAGGTAGTTGAGCAGGGCGTCGATCCACACGTAGAGGACGTGCTTGTCGTCCCACGGGATCGGGATGCCCCAGTTGAAGGTCGACCGCGAGATCGACAGGTCCTGGAGGCCCTGCCGGACGAACGACGTGACCTCGTTACGGGCGCTGGCCGGCTGGACGAACTCCGGGTGTCTCTCGTACAGCCCGAGCAGTCGGTCGGCGTACGCCGAGAGCCGGAAGAAGTAGTTCTGCTCGGAGAGCCACTCCACCGGCCGGCCGTGGATCGGGCAGAGCCGCTGGCCGGCCAGGTCGCCGGTGCCTTCCACAAGCTCGCTCTCGAGCTTGAACTCCTCGCACGGGACGCAGTACGGACCCTCGTAGCTGCCCTGGTAGACGTCGCCCTTGTCGTTGAGGGTGGCCCAGAACTCCTGGACCCGCCGGGTGTGCCGCGCCTCGGTGGTGCGGATGAAGTCGTCGTTGGCTGCGTCGATGGTCTGCAGCACCGGCTTCCACGCGTTCTCGACGAGGTCGTCGGTGAACTCCTTCGCGGTCTTGCCAACGGCCTCGGCCGAGCGGAGCACCTTCTCGCCGTGCTCGTCGGTGCCGGTGAGGAACCAGACGTCCTCGCCGCGCTGCCGGTGCCAGCGGGTCAGGACGTCGCCCGCCACCGTGGTGTAGGCGTTGCCGATGTGCGGCGCCGCGCTGACGTAGTAGATCGGCGTCGTGACGTAGTACGCCTTGCCGGCGGGAGATGTCTCCCCGGCCGGGACGGCGTGCGCGGCGGCGTCGGTCATGGCTCCAGCGTACGGGCGCGGCTCAACCGCATTCGTCACCGAGCTCCGCCCTCGCCTCAGCAGGTAGGCGATGGCCCCGGCAGGCGTCTACACCTCCCGTGGCGATCACCCGCATGCCTTACGTGGTCGATTGCGCCGGGCGGGGGGCGGGCTCAGCCGAGCTTGGGCAGGCCGCGCTTGAGGTTGCGGACGGCCTGCACGATGCGCTGCTCGTTCTCGATGAGGGCGAACCGCACGAACCGGTCCCCGGCCGGGCCGAACCCGACCCCCGGCGACAGGGCGACGTCGCACTCCTTGACGATCAGGGTGGCGAACTCGATCGACCCCATCTCGGCGTAGGCCTCGGGGATCGGAGCCCAGACGAACATGGTCCCGCGCGGCCGTTCCACGTCCCAGCCGATCCGGCCGAGGCCGTCGACCAGCGCGTTGCGACGGGACTCGTAGACGGCGTTGACCTCGGTCGGATAGTCCGGCGCCTCGTTCATCGTCACGGTGGCGGCGATCTGGATCGGCTGGAACGTGCCGTAGTCGAGGTAGCTCTTGAGCTTGCCGAGCGCACCGACGACCTCGCTGTTGCCCACCAGGAAGGCAACCCGCCAGCCGGCCATGGAGAACGACTTGGTCATCGAGTACAGCTCGACGGCGCAGTCCTTGGCGCCCTCGCACTGGAGGATCGACGGCGGCTGCCAGCCGTCGAAGGCCACGTCGGCGTAGGCGAAGTCGTGCACCAGGACGACGTCGCGCTCGCGGGCCCAGTCGACGAGCCGCTGCAGGTCGGCCAGCTCGACTGTCGCGGTGGTCGGGTTGTGCGGGAAGGAGAGCACCACCACGCGTGGCTTGGGCCAGCCGAGCTCCCAGGCCTCCATGACGTTGGCGACGTAGTCCTCGCCCGTCCCCACCGGCACCTGCCGGGCGTCGGCGCCCGCGAAGTAGGGCCCCCAGATGTGGATCGGGTACGACGGGCTCGGCACCAGCGCCGCGTCGCCGGGCTGCAGCAGCACCCACATGAGGTGGCTGAACCCCTCCTTGGCCCCGATCGTCGAGATCACCTCGGTCTCGGGGTCCAGCGAGACGCCGAACTTGCGCTGGTAGAGGGCGGCGACGGCCTGGCGCAGCTTCGGGATGCCGCGGCTGGCGGAGTAGCGGTGGTTGCGGGAGTTGCGCGCGGCCTCGGCGAGCTTCTCGACCGCGACGGCGGGCGAGGGCAGGTCGGGGTTGCCGAAGCCGAGGTCGATGACGTCGCGTCCGGCCCGCCGCGCCTCCAGCTTGAGCCCGTCGATGATGGTGAAGACGTACGGCGGCAGGCCCGGGATGCGGCGGAACTCCATGCCCGCCAGGCTAGACCGGTGCCGGCTAGGTGCGGGCGGCGAGGACGGCGTCGTAGAGCGCCTTGCGGGACACCCCGCGCGCGGCGGCGACCTCGGCGGAGGCCTCCTTGAGCCGCGATCCGGCAGCCACCAGCGCCTCCACCGCGGCGACGAGGTCGGCCGGGTCGGCGGCCGGCGGCTCGGCTCCGGCGACCACGACCGTGACCTCGCCACGTACGCCGCCGGCGGCCCACCCGGCGAGCTCGCGCAGCCCGCCGCGGCGGACCTCCTCGTAGGTCTTGGTCATCTCCCGGCACACCGCCGCCGCCCTGTCGTCGCCCAGGGTGTCGGCCATCGCCGTCAGCGACGCCGCCAGCCGGTGCGGGGCCTCGAAGAAGACCGTCGTCCGCGCCTCGGTGGCCAGCTCGGCCAGGCGCCGGGCCCGCTCCCCCGCCTTGCGCGGCAGGAACCCCTCGAAGCAGAACCGGTCCACCGGGAGCCCCGACAGCGCCAGGGCGGTGAGCACCGCGGACGGCCCCGGGGCGGCCGTGACCGCGACGCCGGCCGCGACGGCCGCCGCGACCAGGCGGTAGCCCGGGTCCGAGACGGAGGGCATGCCGGCGTCGGTCACCAGCAGCACGCGGCGGCCGGCCAGCAGCGCCTCGACCAGCTCCGGGGTCCGGGCCGCCTCGTTCTGCTCGTAGTAGGAGACGACCCGCCCGGTCACCGTCACGGCGAGGGCAGCGGCCAGCCGCCGGAGCCGCCGGGTGTCCTCGGCTGCGACCACGTCGGCCGAGGCGAGCTCACGGCGCAGCCGCGGGGTGGCGTCGTCGGGGTCGCCGATCGGCGTCCCCGCGAGCACCAGCACGCCGCTCGCACGGTCCGCACCCTCGGCCACGGGCACCATCGTGTCGGACGGCCCGTGCGTACGCTGGCCCGGTGCTCCAGCCGACCACCCCGCGGATCGATCGGGCCCGCGCCAGGGAGCGGCTGGTCCCCCCGATGCCGGCCGACGGCATCTGGGGCTGGCTCGCGCCGCTGCTCGTGGCTGCGGTGGCCGGAGTCCTGCGGTTCTGGCGGCTCGGCCAGCCCCGCGCGTTCATCTTCGACGAGACCTACTACGCCAAGGACGGCTGGTCGCTGCTGCACTTCGGCGTCGAGCAGAGCTACATCAAGGCGGCGAAGGACGGCGACCCCGACCCGGCCAACCTGCGGATCCTGGCCGGGAACCTCAAGGGGCTGTGGACCGGCGACCCCTCGTACGTCGTGCACCCGCCAGGCGGCAAGTGGGTGATCGCGCTGGGCGAGCAGCTGTTCGGCATGACGCCGTTCGGCTGGCGCTTCATGGTTGCGCTGCTCGGCACGCTGGCCGTGCTGATGACCGCCCGGATCGGGCGGCGCCTGTTCCGCTCGACGCTGCTCGGCTGCGTCGCCGGGCTGCTGCTGACCGTGGACGGCCTGGCGTACGTGCACAGCCGCACCGCCCTGCTCGACCCGATCCTCATGTTCTGGGCCCTCGCGGCGTTCGGTGCCCTGCTGGTGGACCGGGACCGGGTGCGCGAACGGCTGGCGGCCCGGCTCGACGACACCGTGGGGTCGAGGTTCGGTCCCGGGCTCGGGCTCCGGCCGTGGCGGCTGCTGGCCGGGGCCTGCCTCGGGGCGGCCTGCGCGACCAAGTGGAGCGGGCTGTACTTCGTCGCGGTGTTCGGCGTCATGGTCCTGCTCTGGGACATGGGCGCGCGGCGTACGGCGGGAGTGCGCCGCCCCTGGCTCGGCGCCCTGGTGCGCGACGCCGCACCCGCCTTCGTCTCCGTGGTGCTCGTCGCCGCAGCCGTCTACCTCGCGTCGTGGACCGGCTGGTTCCTGGGCGGCGACCGCGCGTACCTGCGGTACTGGGCTGTCGACCACCCCGGGGGGCCGTCATGGCTGCCGGATGCGATGCGCAGCCTGCTGCACTACCACCACGAGGCCTTCGACTTCCACAAGAACCTGCGGACCCCGCACGACTACCAGTCCAACCCGTGGGGCTGGCTGGTGCTCGCCCGGCCGGTCTCGTACTTCTACGAGGGCCCGACCATGGGCGAGCAGGGCTGCCTGGTCGACCAGTGCTCCCAAGCGGTCACTGCCCTCGGCAGTCCCGCGGTCTGGTGGGCCGCATGCCTGGCCCTGCCCGTCCTGCTCTTCCTCTGGGCCGCGCGGCGCGACTGGCGGGCCGGCGCGATCCTCGCGGGCGTGGTGGCCGGCTACCTGCCCTGGTTCTTCTTCCAGGAGCGGACCATCTACTCCTTCTACGCGGTCGTGTTCGTGCCGTTCCTCGTCCTCGCCGTCACCCAGTGCCTGGGGCTGGTGATCGGCGGCACCGACGCCTCGGCCCGGCGGAGGCAGTGGGGAGCGGCGTTCGCCGGCGCCTACCTGCTGCTGGCGGTGGCCGACTTCATGTGGCTGCTCCCCGTCCTCTCGGCCGAGGTGATCCCGTACGCCGACTGGGCACGACGGATGTGGTGGCGGTCCTGGATCTGACCGCCGTGGGCCGGTCTGCGGCCGAGCCCGGTCCCCGGAGCTGAGGAGTCGCGGTGGCGTCGGAGAGCAAGCGCACGGTGCTGGTCGCCCTGGTTGCCAACCTGGCGATCGCCGTCGCCAAGCTCGTGGCCGGGCTGCTCAGCGGGTCGAGCGCGATGCTGGCCGAGGCAGCCCACTCGGTGGCGGACACGCTCAACCAGGTGTTCCTGCTGACCAGCCTGCGGGTCTCCCAGCGCCGGGCCGACCCCGAGCACCCGTTCGGCTACGGCAAGGCGCAGTACTTCTGGTCGCTCATCGCGGCGGCAAGCATCTTCGTGGCCGGTGCCGTCTTCTCGGTGTACGAAGGGGTGCACACCCTCCTCTCCGCCGCCGGTGAGTCCACCGGCGTCCTGGTGTCGCTCGTCGTGCTGGGGGTCGCGTTCCTCGCCGAGGGCACCAGCTGGCTGCGGGCGATCCACCAGCTGCGCACCGAGGCGGCGGCCGAAGGCCGCACGTTCGCCCAGCACGTGCGGGCCAGCAAGGACCCGAGCGTGACCACCGTGCTGGCGGAGGACAGCGCCGCGCTCATCGGTCTGCTGCTCGCCGCGGCAGGAATCGGGCTGCACCACCTCACCGGCAGCGCCGTCTGGGACGGGGTCGCGGCGATCCTCATCGGGCTGCTGCTGGCACTGGTGGCGTTCGTGCTCGGCCACGACGTCGGTGACCTGATCATCGGGGAGTCCGCCGAGCCGGCGATGGTGGTCGACGCGTACGACCGGCTGTGCGCCTACCCCGAGGTCTCCGAGGTGGTGGAGCTGCTCACGATGCACCTCGGCCCGGCCGAGGTCCTGGTCGCCGTCCGGCTCGACCTGGACGACCGCCTGACAGGCGCACACATCGAGGAGTTCAGCAACCGGGCCGACGCCGACCTGCGGACGGCCCACCCGGAGATCACCCAGGTCTTCCTCGACGCGACCCGCCCCGACCCCGAGCTGGCCCGCCGGACGGCGGTCCACGTCGAGCGGCTGCGCGAGACCGCCACCCGGTCCCGGCGGGAGGCGGCTGCGCGGTCCCCCTCCGTCTGACCGCGCGGGGAGGAGGGCTCAGGGGGCGTCGACCTCGTCGGCAGCACCGTCCCGCGTCGAGGGGCCCGACCTGCTCCGGGCCACCTGCACGGCGTACGCGGTCAGGCTGACGGCGGCGACAAGCGCGAGCAGCACCGTCAGCCGGGCGCTGTAGTCGTGGACCAGCAGGGTCTTGCTCGGCGGCTGGGTGCCCTCACGGTGGATCAGCGGCACGGCGACGACGGTCAGCACCGCGCCGACGACCAGCCCGACCTGCAGGTAGCGGCGCGCACGGGGTGGGACCAGGGTGAGCACCCGGCCCGCTCCGATCAGGCCCGGTGCGACCAGTCCGTCGTGGATGGCCACCGCCGCCGCCAGCCACAGGGCGATGAACAGCAGGTCCCGCACGGAGTTCTGGCTGACCAGGCGCAGCACGCCGTACGCGAGCAGGAGCAGCCCGGCCAGCGCCAGGCCGCGCCGCCAACGGCGCACTCAGCTCACCTCGATCGTCGTCAGCCACTTGGTGTTCAGGACCCCGGCCCGGTTGGGAGCGATCAGCCGCAACGGATAGCCGTGGTCGATGTTCAGCCGCTGCCCGTTGATGTGGGTGGCGAGCAACGCCTCGGACAGCTGTGGCCCGGCGAGCTCGCTGCTGCGGAACGCGCCTCGAGTCTGCATCGAGACAAGCCGGACCCGCGACCCGTCGTCGCCACCGGCCCGGCGGACGACGTCGAGCAGCCGGACGCCCCGCCAGTCCGCACCGACGGACCAGCCTTCGACGCAGGCGATCGGGAGGCTGGCCTCGGCCTGCGACATCGCCTCGACCTCGTCCAGCTCGAGCCGGTACGGGCGGTCGCCGACGACCTCCAGCGACCAGCCCCCGGCCTCGACGGCCTGGACGACCCCGGCCTGCAGAGCGGTGCGGTTGACGGGCACGCCCTGGGGTCCATCGCCGGGGTCGCGGGGGGCGAGCAGCCCGAGCGGGCGCAGCGGGGTGAGCGTCTGCCCGACCGTGGTCACGACGACGAGGCCGACACCGACACCGGTTGCCGTGAGCAGCCCTCGCCGGCTGATCGCCGGCGTCGGCGGGGGCGGGACCGTGCCGGCGTTGCTGTGCGAGGCCGGGTTCTCGCTCCACGGGACCTCGGTGAGCACGTCGGCGTCGGCCACCTTGGCGCGCAGGCCGTAGGCGATGTCGGGGAGCTTCACGGCGATGTGCAGCAGGATCGAGCCGACGACGACGTAGCCCAGGTAGTGGTGCACGCGCACGAAGTGCCACGGCCACGGGTACCAGGCCAGGACGTTGAAGAAGCCGGTGAACAGCTGCAGCAGCGAGGACCCGACGAGCACGAACACCGAGAGGCGCTCCAGCCCGTGCTTCACCGACGTCACCGGCGGCCAGCGGAACAGGTTCGGGTAGACCGACCAGAGCTTGACCAGCAGCAGCGGGATCGTCGCGATCCCGGTGATGACGTGGGTGCCCTGGGTGACGCGGTAGAGCCACACCGGGCTGGCGGGCTGCGGCAGCCAGGACCAGGGGTTGTACTGGTAGTGGCTGAGCAGCCCGGTGGCGAAGCAGATCCCGATGCAGATCCCGAGCACCCGGCCGAGCCGGGCCGTCACCGCGGTGGACCGCACCGGGCTGGTGAACCGCGGCCAGAACGGCGGCCTGCTGGTCGGCAGCCTGGTCCGTTTCCTGGTCGGAGCCCGGGTCATGTCGCGCCGTCGGACCTGGTCGGGTGCCGCCGGATCACTCGTGCTCGAGGGCTACGAACCACCGGTCCGCCTCCTGCCAGGTCTCGGCCGGCCGCAGGCCGGCCAGCGCGGCCGCCGGGCCGGCGTCGTGCAGCGCCAGATGGGCCCAGGGGAAATGCCGCGACACCTCACCGCCGCTGACAAGCCGCAGCCGGGTGCGACTGCTGTGCCCGGCGGGTCCCTCGACCTCCACCAGGGCACGCCCGGACGGCCCGAGCAGCTCGGCGACCCGCCGGAGCAGGACGACCGGCAGCCCGCCGATACCGATGTTCCCGTCGACGAGCAGCACCGTGTCCCACCGGCCCGCACGAGGCACCGGTCCGAACACGGAGCACCGGCTGGCGACGGCCCCGGCCGCGCGGGCCAGCCGGACCGCGTCGCCGTTGACGTCGATGCCGACGGCCGGGACGCCGTTGCGGCGGAGTGCGGCGGCGATGCGACCCGGGCCGCAGCCGACGTCGAGGGTGGTGCCGGTGCAGCGCCCGAGCAGGCCCGTGTCCCCGGGCCGCAGCGGCCCGCGCCAGGTCTCGACCGGGACCGGCACCCGCCGGCCGTCGGGGTACTCGGCCTCCAGCGGGGCACCGTTGCGCAACGCACCGGAGTACAGCCGGCCCATCACGCCGCGCCCACCGACAGCCTCCGAACGGCACCCGCGAACGCCGTCCCCGGGGCCGCCCGTGCCACGGCGACCGCGTCGGCTGCCCGGTCGACGTCCCGCTGCTCCGGCAGCGCGGTCACCCGCAGCCCCTCCTCGCGCAACCTGGCCAGCTGCTGGGCGCCGGTGTCCCCGCGCGACATCGGGACACCCACCACGTGCTCCGCGCGCGGCCGGCGCAGGCCCATGGCCCACCACCCGCCGTCCTCGGCCGCGCCGAGCACGGCGTCGGTCCCGTCGCACAGCAGCTGGTCGACCGCGTCGTCCAGGTCGGCGGCGGTGACGTGCGGGGTGTCCATCCCGACCAGAAGGACCGGGACCGGCAGGTCGGCGAAGGCACCTGTCATCGCGGCCGCGATCCTCCGGTCCAGCGACCTACCGGCCTGCGGTCGGACCTCCAGTCCCGCCGGCAGCCAGTCACCGGGCGCACCGTCGAGCACCAGCCGGCAGTGCTGCACCGCCGCGGCGGTCGCAGCGGCGAGAGTGTCGGCGAGGGCGGCCGCCGCGAGCTCTGCGGCCTGGTGCGGCGTGTACGGCGGCGTCAGCCGGGTCTTGACCCGACCGGCCACCGGACTCTTCGCCAGCACGACGACCTGGGCCCGGCGCGTCCTCATCCGGCGAGCACCGCGCGCATGTCGCGCACGGCGCGCAGGTAGCCCGGCACCGTCCCTGTCACCTTCGACCGGCCGACCCTGGGGAGGTAGGTCACCGGGACCTCCGCCACCCGCCAGCCGGCGGCATGTGCGGCGAGCAGCGTCTGCAGCGGGTAGCCGGAGCGCCGGTCGCTCAGCCCGAGACCCAGCAGGTCCTCGCGCCGGAAGGCACGCATGGGGCCGAGGTCGCGCAGCGGCAGCCCGGTACGGCGGCGCAGGGTGCGCGCCAACGCCAGGTTGGCGAGCCTGGCCGGCAGCGGCCAGGCGCGCAGGGAGCGGGTGGTGCGGCGGCCCACGACGAGGTCCGCGGTGCCCTCGAGCACCGGCCCGGCCACGGCGGGCAGCTCCGTCGGGTCGAGGGTCGCATCGGCGTCCATGACGCACACCACGTCGCTGGTGGCGGCCAGGAGCGCGGCATGGCACGCCGCGCCGTACCCACGCTGCGCGACCTCGACGACGAGGGCCCCGGCGGCACGGGCCACGTCGGCCGAGCCGTCGGCCGAGCCGTTGTCGGCGACCACCGGCCGGTAGCCCGCCGGCATCCGCCCCAGCACCCACGGCAGCGCCTCGGCCTCGTCCAGGCACGGGAGAAGGACGTCGACGGTCACGCCTGAACGGTGCCACCTGAGATCAGTCCCAACCCTTACCGATCCGTGACGCGTGGTCTCGTCCCACCTGCCGGACTGTGTGGTCGCATAGCCTCGCCGGATGCAGGCGGTCGCGGCACCGGCCGGCCGCGCCCGACTGCTCGCGGTCGTCGGCTGGGCGGTCCCGCTCGCCGTGGCCGTGGTCTGGGGGCACCAGCTGCTCCCCGGAGGGTCGCTGAACGTGCACGCCCCGCCGTTCCAGGGGCACTACCGGTTCTCCCCTCGGGCCGCCGTCCCCGGCCTGCTCGTCGCCGCCCTCGGCATCCTGCTGCTCCCGGTGCTGGCGCAACGGCTGCCCTGGCGGCTGCTCCCTCCGCTCGCAGCCGTGGGGGCCGTCGCATGGGCGGTCGCCCTCGCCGTCTGGGACGGGCACCAGAGCCTCGGCGGCACGCTGGGCCGGGCCCACGAGTACCTGCCGGCAGTCGCCCGCGTCGGATCCGACCCGGCGGCGTTCCTCGCCGGCTTCTCCGACGCGGTGGCCCACCGGCGGTTGCCCGTGCACGTGAACGGCCACCCGCCGCTGATGGTCCTGGTGTTCTGGGCCTGGGAGCGGCTCGGCCTCGCCGGCACGGAGTGGGCGGGCGCGCTCGTCATCGGCGTCGGGGCGTCGGCGGTGGCGGCACTGCTCGTCACGGTGCGCGCGCTCGGCGACGAGCCCGCCGCCCGGCGGGCGGCGCCGTTCCTCGTGCTCGGACCGTTCGCCATCACCATCGCGACCAGTGCCGACGCGTTCTTCCTCGGCGTCGGCGCCTGGGCGGCGGCGGCTCTCGCGGTGGGCCTGCGCCGCGGCTCGTGGCCGCTGCTGGGCGTCGCCGGCCTGCTCGCCGGGGCCCTGCCCTACCTGAGCTACGGCCTGCTGCCGTTCGGGGCGGTGCTCGTCGCTGTCGGCTGGCTCGGCGTACGCGCGCACGGTCGCCCGGCGGGTGGCCGAGCCGGTCGGGCCGCTCCGCTGCTCGCCGTGGCCCTCGGGCTCGCTGTCGTCCCGGCGGCCATGACGGCGGCCGGGTTCTCCTGGTTCGAGGGGGCCGCCGCCACCCACCGCGCCTGGTCGCTGGGCAAGGGCGACGACCGGCCCTACCTCTACTCGCTGGTCGCCGACGTCGGGATCCTGGCGGTCCTGGTGGGGCCGGCGACGGCCGCGGCCGCCACCCGGCGTCCACGGCGCATCCCGGGCCTGCTCGCCGCCGGGGCAGCGGTGGCGCTGCTGGCGCTGGCGCTCAGCGGCGTCACCCGGTTGGAGGTGGAGCGGATCTGGCTCCCGTTCGCCCCGTGGCTGGTCCTGCTGACCGCCGCGCTGCCCGGCCGGGCCCGGGGCTGGCTCGCCGCCAACGCCCTGTGCGCGATCCTCTTCCAGGTCCTGGTCCGCGACGTCTGGTGACGACCGGGTCGGTCCGCCAGGCGGCGCGGGTCAGTCGGCGGCGAGCGGCAGCCGCACCTCGAACCGGCAGCCGGGATGGTGGTTGGCCACCGCGATCACCCCGCGATGCGCCTCGACGATGCCGCGGGCGATGGCCAGCCCGAAGCCGCCGCCCTGACCGTCCGCCGCCGTGCGCGCGGCACTGCCGCGGAACGCGGACTCGAACAGCCTCGGCAGGTCGTCCTCGGGGATCCCGCCGCACCCGTCGGCGACAGTGAAGCGGACCAGGTCGTCGCCGGCGCCGCCGGCGCTCACCGCGATCGTCCCGTCGCTGGGGGTGTGCCGGATCGCGTTGAGCAGCAGGTTGCGCATGACCCGGCCGAACTCGTCCGGGTCCACCCGCACAGGCAGGTCGGACCGCGTCTCGCCCACCAGCCGGACACCCTTGACCCGGGCCACCGGGTCGGCGCTGGCGAGCGCCTCGGCGAGCAGGTCCCCCGCCGCGACCCGTTCGAGGTGCAGCCGCATCGGCCCCTCGACGCGGGACAGCTCGAACAGGTCGGACACCATCTGGGCGAGGCGCTCGACCTCGACGCCGAGCTGCCGGTGGTACCGCTGCACGGTGTCCGGGTCGGTGACGACGCCGTCCTCCAGCGACTCGACCATGGCCCGCATCCCGGTGAGGGGGGTGCGCAGGTCGTGGCTCATCCCGGCGACGAGCTGCCGGCGGCTGTGCTCGGTGGCCCGGACGACCGCCTGCGCTCGCTCCAGCCGCAGGTGCGCGTCGTCGAGCGCCCGGGCCACCGTGCCCAGCTCGCCGGTCGGCATCGCCGGCGCACCGCCGTACGCCGGGCCGCCGACCAGCACCGCCGAGGCGGCCAGCGAGCGGCCGGCGCCGCGCAGCGAGCGCGCCAGCACCAGCGACACCCCTGCCGCCGAGACCACGGCCAGGCCGCTGACCACGAGCACGACGTGCGAGTCGTGGTCGGACAGGAACATCGCCCTCGTGGTGAGCAGCACGGCACCGGCCACCGTGGCGAGGGCGGCGCAGCTCGTGACGAGCAGGTGCGCCAGCACCGAGCGTCCGCGCAGCAGCCGCAGCAGCAGCCAGCCGGCTACCAGCGCGGCGACCGCGCAGCCGGCGGTCAGCTGCACGACGACGGCGAGGTCGGCCCACGGCATCACGTCTGCTCCTGCGGCTGGTAGCGGTAGCCCGAGCCCCACACGGTCAGCACCCGGCGCGGGTCGGCCGGGTCGTCCTCCAGCTTCCCGCGGAGCCGGCGCACGTGCACCGTCACCGTGGACTCGTCGCCGACGGTCCAGCCCCACACGCTGGCCAGCAGCTCCTTGCGGGAGAACACCTGCCCGGGGTTGCTGAGGAAGAAGGCGAGCAGGTCGAACTCGCGGGTGGTGAGCGTGAGCTCGGCCCCGGACCGGACCGCGTGGCGGGCGCCGAGGTCGACGACAAGGTCGCCGTCGCGCTGGAGGCCGACCTGCCGGGTTCCGGCCGAGCCGCGGGCCCGGCGCAGCACGGCCCGGACCCGCAGGGTCAGCTCGCGGGGGCTGAACGGCTTGGTCACGTAGTCGTCCGCGCCGACCTCCAGGCCGGCGACCCTGTCGTTCTCCGCGCCGAGCGCGGTGAGCAGGACCACCGGCGTCGTGACCGACTGGCGCAGCCGCCGACAGACCTCGAGCCCGTCCAGGCCGGGCAGCATGATGTCGAGCACGACAAGGTCCGGCTTGCCGTTGAGGGCGCGGTGCAGGGCGGTCGGCCCGTCGGTGACGTGCTCGACCTCGTGGCCGTCGCGGACGAGGTAGCGGGCGACGACGTCGGCGATCGTCGGGTCGTCCTCGGCGAGCAGGATCCTGGTGCGCGCCACGACCGGACCTCCCTCCGCACGACGGCTCTGCCCCGACGCTAGGCCAGCGACGGCCCCGCTGCCCGGTCCGTCACCGACCTGTAAGACCTGGCGGAGCAGTGCGAGCGCCGCCGTCACCTGCCTCGGCCGCGAAGTCCGCCATCCCCTCGGCCAGCCGGACCGCGGCCCGGAACCCGAGGTCCTGTCCCGCCCGGGCCGGGGAGGCGACCACGTGCCGGACGTCGCCGAGCCGGAACTCGCCGGTGACCACCGGCGCCGGACCGCCGAGGGCGTCGGCCAGTGCCGCTGCCATCCCTCCGACCGTCTCCGGCCGCCCGCTCGCCACGTTGTACGCGGTGACCCGTCCCGACTCGGCCTCCGGGTGCTCGAGCGCGAGCCGGTTCGCCACGGCGACGTCGCGCACGTGGACGAAGTCGCGCAGCTGTCCCCCGTCCTCGAAGACGCGGGGCGGCTCGCCGCGCAGCAGGGCGGACCGGAACAGCGCCGCGACACCGGCGTACGGCGTGTCCCGCGGCAGCCGGCGGCCGTAGACGTTGTGGTAGCGCAGCGCCACCGCGGACCCGCCGGTGACCCCGGCCCAGGTCGCTGCCAGGTGCTCCTGGGCGACCTTGGTGGCGGCGTATCCGTTCCGGGGGTCGAGCGGCGCGGACTCGTCCACCTCGCGCACCGCGAGCGGCTGCGCGCAGCGCGGGCAGGCCGGCTCGAACCGGCCCCGCTCCAGGTCGGCCACCGTTCTCGGCAGCGGGCTGACGGCACCGTGGGTGGCGCAGTCGTAGCCGCCTTCGCCGTAGACGACCATGGACGAGGCGAGGACGAGCCGGTCGACGTCCGCGCCGGCCAGGGCCGCGAGCAGGACAGCCGTGCCCAGGTCGTTGCGCCGCACGTAGTCGGCCAGGTCGGCGACGCCCTGCCCGAGCCCCACCTTCGCGGCCTGGTGGCTGACCGCGTCGACGCCGGCGACCGCCGCGGCCACCACCTGCGGGTCGGCCAGGTCGCCGACCCGCAGCTCGACGCCGTCGGGCAGGTGGTCGCGGGTCGAGGTGGACAGGTCGTCGAGCACGCGCACGTCGTGGCCAGCCGCACGCAGCTCCTCGACGACGTGCGAGCCGACGAAGCCGCAGCCGCCGGTGACCAGGACGTGCATAGGCTCCTCCTCGTGGCGACACTCGGCTCGACTGACGTTCCGGACGAGCGAAGCATGCCCGATGCCGCTGCCGCTGCCGGTCCTCAAGCCGGTGCAGGGCCCATGGCGACTCCCGCGTGAGCCCACGCCGCCGGCTGTTCGTCGTCGCGGTGGCCCTGGTCGCCGTGCTCGTCGCGGTGATCGCGGCAGTCCTGGTCCGGCAGGACGGTGACGGCACGGACGCCGTCGCCCAGGCCCGGCCCGGCCCGGTGCTGCTCGTCCCCGGGTACGGCGGCGGCGTGACCGCGCTCGACCGGCTGGCCGAGGTGCTGCGGGCCGCCGGTCGCGAGGCCACGGTGGTGACCCTGCCCGGCGACGGGACCGGTCCGCTGGCGGCCCAAGCGGCGGCGCTCGCGGCCCAGGCCGCAGCGGCGGTGGCGGGAGGAGCGCCGTCGGTCGACGTCGTCGGCTACTCGGCCGGCGGCGTCGTCGCGCGGCTCTGGGTCGCCGAGCAGGGCGGGGCGGCGCTGGCGCGGCGGGTGGTGACGCTGGGCTCCCCCCAGCACGGCACCGAGATCGCCGGGCTGGCAAGCGTCCTGGCGCCGGGGTCGTGCCCGGCGGCCTGCCAGGAGCTCGCCCCCGACAGCGCGCTGCTCGGCCGGCTGAACCGCGGCGACGAGACGCCGCCGGGTCCGCGGTGGGTGAGCATCTGGAGCACGGGTGACGAGGTGGTCACCCCGCCGTCGAGCGCATCGCTCGCGGGTGCGCTGGACATCCCGCTGCAGGACGTCTGCCCCGGCCGGCAGGTCGGGCACGGTCAGCTGCCCACCGACCCGGCGGTGCAGGCGCTGGTGGTGGCGGCACTGGGCGTGCCCGCGCCGACCCGGCCGTCGACCTGCCCGGCTGGTCGCTGACGGCCGGCGTCAAGCCCGGAAGTACTCGACCGACTCGGTGAGCACGACGGCGTAGCCACCGGCCGGCACCGCCGCCAGCAGCTCGGGGGCCGTGGCGGAGCGACGTGCGACCACGATCGTGTACTCCCCGCCGTAGCCCGTCAGCGCCGTCTCCGGCGAGCCGGAGTCCAGCCAGGACACCGACAGCGTGCGCCGTTCCAGGTTCCCGCCGTCGGCAGCGCTCCGGACGTACTCGGCCGACGGCAGGTCGCCGGCGCTGTAGATCCCGTCCCCGCCGATGGTCCCGGAATCGCGCGGCTGTCCGGCCAGCGGCACCCAGTAGCCGAGCAGCACCTGGTCCATCGTCATCGGGTCACGCGGCTCCCATCCGGCCGCGCGCAGGCCCGCGTCCAGAGCGCCCATCTCGGCCGGGAAGGAGTCGCCGAGCAGGGCCGCCCCGTCCGCTCCCGTCCCGTCAGGGAGGTCCGAGCCGGGCACCGGCAGCGGCACGACCCGCACCGACCCGGGCGCGGCGAGCGGCACCGACTGGGGAACCGCGACGACGGTCCGGTGACTGCGGTGGCAGACCAGGTCGAAGTCGTCGTCGATCTTGAAGTTGTGCTGTCCGGTCCGGCAGTCGGGGGAGGACGCGGCCGAGCCGACCACGGCCGATCCCGCCGCCAGCGCCGGAGCCGCGACCCGGCCGCCCAGCCGACGGCCGCCCGTCTCGAGCGAGTCGGCCGCTCGCTCACCGGCCGCGACCACCTGCGCGTCCTCCGCCGCCGGGCCGCCGCCGCTGAACACGTCGTCCAGGCCACCCGAGACAGCGGCGACAAGCCACAGCACGAAGACACCGAGCGCGACCAGCAGGGCGACCAGGACGCCCACCACCCACAGGACGACCCGCCGTCGGGCACCGGCACCTGCTGCGCTGCTGCTCATGACGTCCACGGTGCCCGTCGGCGGGCGGGCCGGGCATCCGCTCGGGTACTCAGACCGGGTGGCATCCGGGTGATGTTCGGCCGCCCGGGAGCACGAACGACGGAGGAACGGGCCACCGGACCGCCATGGGGCCGCCACCGGCGCATCGTTCCGTCGTTGGTGCCGGCTGCCGGGCTACCAGGGCGGCGGCCTCAGCCGGTGACGTCAGCTGGTGACGTCCTTGGTCGAGAAGCCGGCCCAGGCCAGGCCGAGGAAGACGACGGCATAGGCACCCTGCACGAGGACGCCGAGCCGGACGTCGTGCCACAGGATCGGGTCGCGGAAGAAGTCGACCCAGGCCAGCCAGTAGCGGGTGGGCAGGTACTGCTTGACCGACGACGCGGCATCCAGGGTGACCAGCACCTGGCTCATCACCAGGACGGCGAGTGCTCCGAGCGCTGCGCCCAGCGGCGAGTCGGTGAGGGTGGACAGGAACAGTGCGACGGCAGCGACGCCGAGCATCGACCAGGAGATGTAGAGGATGACCAGCACGGTGCGGGCGGTGAGCTGGGCCGGCGTGAGCGTGCTGCCGGACAGGCCGGTCACGACCTCCGCGGGAGAGCCGGGCTCCGGCACGAACAGGTGCGTGCCGACGACGTACGCCGTGGCCGCGACGGCGGTCACCGAGACGACGAGGAACGTCATCACCGACACCAGCTTGGCGAACAGCAGCCGGGTGCGCCCGACCGGCCGGACCAGCAGGTAGCGCAGGGTGCCGGCAGCGGACTCGCCGGCCACCGCGTCACCGGCCACCACGGCCACGGCGACAGGGAGGAACAGCGGCAGGACGATGCCCAGCGCGGCCGCCGGGAAGAGCGCCCCGTTGGCCAGCACCGCCGACAGGAACGCCGGGCCCTCGCCGGGCCGCGGGGCCACGTCGGTCGCCGCGAGGAACACCGCCACGACGGTGGGCAGCAGGCAGAGCAGCCCGATGGTCACCCAGGTCCGCGGGCGGCGGAACAGCTTGGTCAGCTCGACGAGGGTCATCGTCCGGCCGCACCGGGACCGTCACCGGCGACGCGGTCCGAGCCAGGACCGGTGAGCTCCAGGACGACCTCCTCGAGTGTGCGCCGCTCGGCGCGCAGCTCGGCGAGTCGGACGCCGCTCGCGACGAGCAGCCCCGCCAGCTCGTGCGGATTCGGGTGCCGGACCAGGAGCAGGTCGCCGTCGCGGTGCTCGACCCGGCCGTCCAGGACGGCCACGGCGGCGTCCGGGTCGGGCGTGCGGACCACGACGCGGCCGGTCGGCGCCTGCATGGCGGCGATGTCGTCCTGGGCGACGAGCCGGCCGGCCTGCAGGACACCCACCCTGGTGCACAGGCTCTCGACCTCGCTGAGCAGGTGGCTCGAGACGAACAGCGTGGTGCCGCCGCGGTTGAGGTCGAGCAGCAGGTCCCGGACCTCCCGGATCCCCTGCGGGTCCAGGCCGTTGGTCGGCTCGTCCAGCACCAGCAGCTGCGGCCGGCGAAGCAGTGCGCCGGCCAGCCCGAGCCGGGCCCGCATGCCGAGCGAGTAGGCCTTGACCGGCCGGCGCCCGATGCCGTCGAGCCCGACCTGCTCCAGCGCCGCGGCGATCCGTCGTCGCCGGGTACGCCGGCTGCCGCCCGGCCCGGCGGCATCGAGCAGCGCCAGGTTGGCGCGCGCGGAGAGGTGGCCGTAGGCGGCGGGGCCCTCGATCAGCGCTCCGACGTCAGGGAGGGCGCCCCGGGCCGGACCCGGCATCCGGCGGCCGAGCAGCTGCACCGAGCCGGCCGTGGGGTAGACCAGGCCGAGCAGCATCCGCACCGTGGTGGTCTTGCCGGAGCCGTTCGGGCCGAGGAAGCCGTACCGGTCCCCCTCGGCCACCTCGAGGGACACGTCGTCGACGGCGAGCACGCGGCCGAAACGCTTGGTGAGCCCCTCGGTGACGATGGCGGGGCGGGTCATCCCTGGGTCGCGTTCATCGCAGCGACGGAGGGTTGTCGAGCAGGTCGCGGGCGGCATCCTGCAGCACTGCCGGGACGACGGTGCCGGCCAGCAGGTAGGACCGGCGGCCCCGGCCAGGGGTGGCGGAGCGCACGACGACGGCGTTGAGCAGCGGGGTTCCGATCAGCACCGCATCGCCGCCGGTGCCGACGTCAAGCGGTAGGCCGCCTCCGGCGGTGGCGGCCTCCGAGGCCGACCGGCCGAGCCGGTCCCACAACGGCAGCACGACGAACCGGGCGAGGCCGCGCCCGTAGGTGGCGGAGCCGCCGCCACCGCCCAGCAGCCCGGGGCTGCGGCCGGAGCCGGCCAGCCGGGTCGGGAGCGCGAACGGCGCGTACCTGTCGACGGCCGTGGCGAGATCGGGGGTCACCGTCGTGCGCACGCGGGCCGAGGGCGGCACCCGGGGGCGGACCGTTCGGGCGGGCGGTCGGTCGAAGGACACCTCGACGAACGTCGTGCGCAGCGCGGGGGCGTCACTGCCCCGCGGCACCACCAGCAGCGAGAGCGGCAGCCCGGTGGCGGTGTCGACGTACAGGTCCAGCCGGCCCACCGTGCTCGACTCGTCGGCCGGCACGATGCGGACGCCGTCGGCGTCCCGGCCGGCCACCCGCCGAGCCGGCAGCGGCGTGACCCGGTCCCGCCGGCTGACTCCGGCCAGCGCGCGCCGGGCCGCCTGCGGCGGCAGCAGGTCGTCGACCCGGGGCAGGCGCACCGGCGAGACCCCCACCTGCTGGACGACCGCCGAGGACTCGAAGTCCCAGGTCTGCACGCCGCCGGGGATCGCATAGCTGCCGGACTCGCCGGTCGGGGTGATCCGGTCGACCCGCCAGGACTGCGACGACCGCCACCAGACCCGGGCGCGGGTGGTGCCACCCAGGAGCGCGGCCACGTTGCCCAGCCGCGGGAGGTCCGGCAGGCCGAGCGTGCCGGTGCTGTCGGCCAGGCCGGCGTGTGCGACGCCGGCCGAGTGCCGGGCCGTCGCCACCAGCTGCTGCGGGGTCCGGCCGGACTCGTGCGCCGGCAGCCGGGCGTACGCAGGCGGGGCGAGCGCGACCGCGGTCATCCCCACGAGGGCGAGGGCCCACCGGCGGGCGGTCCCCGCCGTGACCACGCTCATGCCCCCACGCTACGTCGCGCCCGGGCCGCCGGCGGATCACGACCTCCGGTCGCCACCCGCGAGGTCGGGGCCACGGTCGGGCAGCCTGCGCTCGATGGTGGCGAGCCGCTGCTCGAGCGAGGCGAGCGCGCGGAGGATCGCCGCGTCGGTGGCCTCGTCGCGGATGTCGCGGGGCTGCTCCTCCTCCCGGACGAACAGCGCCGCGAGCGACGCGCTGACCATCGCGAGCAGCAGGAAGCCAAGGATCATGAGCACGGCCGACAGCACCTGCCCCGAGACCGTCTCCGGCGGCTCACCGACGAAGCCCACCGTGGTGAGCAGGCTGACCGCCCACCACAGGCCGGCCCAGTACGACGTCACGGTGCGCGACTCGATCGCGGCGGAGGCACCGGCCGCCACGACCACCACCACGATCGCGCCGGTCAGCGCCGGGACCAGCCACGTCGCATCGAGATGGGGCCGCCGAATCTTCGCCATGGGTGTCCTCACACTCGGGCCGGGTGGCCGGTGCCGGCGCTTGTTGCCTCCGGTAGCGACGACCCGACGACCACGATCGTCTACCACCGGCCGGAGGAGCCGCGACTCGTGGGAGCGCGCACGCGCGGCCCCGTCGAGATCGCCCGGGCACTCGTCGGGCACCTGCGCTCCGCTTCGGCCGAGCCCGTCGTGTACGCCGAGCTGCCCGGGTCACAGCACGGCTTCGACGTGTTCCGGTCGGTCCGCTACGAGGCCGTGCTCGACGGCGTCGATGTCTTCCTCGATCACGTCCTGACGGTCGCCGGCCGGCCGCGGGCTGAGCGGCCAGACGGCGGGCTCGCCGCCGGCCAACCTCGGATCAGCCGCGCAAGGCCTTGAAAGCGTCGTACACGAGCAGCGCAGGCCAGACCAGCGCCTTGAGGACGGCCAGCAGGTACTCGACGAACGAGTCGGCCTGCCGCCAGAAGAACACGAGGGCGCCGACCAGCCCGAGCCCATAGACGGCGCCGCCGCCTCCGGTGCCGGCCTGGCTCGCCCGGCGCCCGCGGCGTCCGGTGTCGGTCATGGCGAGCTCCCTCCTGCCGTTTTCGTCTCACATCGTCGCCGCGTCACGGGCCGGCTCGCTAGGGCCATCAGACCCGAGATCGACCCAGGTGCCGTGGTGACGCCGTGCTCATGATCTTCGGCCTCTGCCGGCGGCACCGGGCGATGGCAAGGCCGACGCTCCGACTCGACTTCATCTGGGCTGACGACTCCGGAACCTTCCATGACGCATGGCAGCGGGTGGGTCGTCGCCAGCGCTCGTCGGGCACGGACGTCGCCGAGGGATACAGCCCGAGCCAGCGACCGAACAACCGTGACATGAGTCCCCGCGGGCGAGCCTGGTGGCGTGGGCAGCGGCATCGCTGGTTCGCGGGACCCGCGCAGGACCTTGTCGATGTGGTGGCCTCAGCAGGCGTTGGTGGGCCTGCGGCAGGTCGGCACGTGAGGCGCCGGCGTCGGCCCACGAGGTCGTGGTGGTGGAGACCGGTGCAGCGCTGAGGCGCTTCGGCGTTCTGAGCAGCCGACAACAACGGTGGAGCTGAGGGGACTCGAACCCCTGACCCCCTCGTTGCGAACGAGGTGCGCTACCAGCTGCGCTACAGCCCCTGGTGGAGACGTCGAGGTTATCAGGGGGCTGTGCTCAGTCGTTCACCGCGCGGCGCTCGATGATGGCTCCGAGCTGCTCCTCGGCCGAGTCGGCGTCGTCGACAAGCGCGGACATCCCGGAGCGTGGCGCCGCTGTCGGCTCCACCGTGGCGGCCGGGGCGGACGGAGCGTCTGTGGAGACCGCGGGCTGCGCGCGTCGGGGCGCGACCGGCTTGCTCACGTAGGTGGGCAGCGGCACCGGGACGGGGTCCCACCGGCCGGCCTCGTCGGCGGCTCGCCGCTCCTCCTGGTCGCGCAGCCGTCGCTCGGCCTCCTCCGCGGCGGCCCAGCGGGCGTCCTCGGCGGCGCGCTCCTCGGCCAGCTCCCGGCGTACCGACATCAGCCTGTCGAGAGAGTCGAAGCGCAGCAGGCGCGAGGACATGCTGCGCCGGACGGCCTCCCTGGACCGCGTGACCTCACGGCTGCTGCGGACCTGGGCGCGCAGGTGGGCGATGTCGGCGAGCGTGAGGACCAGCAGCGTCACCGGCGCCCACCAGGGCACCGCCGTCAGCGGGGAGAGAACCGTCGCGACGAACGTCGAGAGCAGCAGCCCGGCAAGCACCCGGCGCCGGCGGACGGCGGCTCTGCTTGCCCGGCGCGGCCGGACGGAGGCGCCGCGCTGTGCAGGCAGCGGCGTCCGGGCCGGAAGGGTCGCTCGCGGGGCCGCCGGCCTGGGCGGCATGACCACCTGGCGCCGGTCCGGCGTGGCCTCTCGGCGCGAGAGGATCCGCATCGCCTGGTCGAACTTCTCCACCGACCTCGTCTCGGAGAGCTCCTCGTGCCTGCGCAGCCAGCGGGGGATGAAGTACGCAGCCCACATCACGATGATGACCGCGTAGATGATCCCGCTCCCCACCCGCGTCACGGTAGGACGACTCCGCGTCACGGCCAGGGACCTGGACCGGTGTGTCGCACGATCAGTCCTGTGGCTGGTGTGACGAGTGTGACTCGACCGCCGCCGGTCGCAACCAACTGTCGAGTGGCGCGCTGTTGCAGTTTCCGCGCTCGAAAACTGCAACAACGCGCCACTCAGGGCGGGAGGCGGGCCACGGTCAGCGGTCGTTGCGCTGCTGCGCCACCTGCCAACGGGCCAGCAGGCCGTCCGGGACCTCCTCCGCCGTGAGGGCGAAGGACCGGTGGTCGCGCCACGCGCCGGCGATGTGCAGGAACGCGGCCCGGGTGCCCTCCTCGCGGAAGCCGAGCTTCTCGACGACCCGCAGCGACGCCGCGTTCTCCGGCCGGATGTTCACCTCGAGGCGGTGCAGGCCGACAGTGCCGAAGCAGTGGTCCGCGGCGAGGGCGACGGCGGTCGGCATGACGCCCCGGCCGGCGACCCGCTGGTCGACCCAGTAGCCGACGTGGCCGGAGGCCAGCGACCCCCAGGTGATGCCGCCGACGGTGACCTGACCGACAAGCTGCTCGTCGTGGGTGACGACGAAGGGCAGCATCAAGCCCTGGCGGGCCTGGCGCCGCAGCGACCGAACCATCTGGTGGAAGCTCAGGGCCCGACCGGTGTCGCGCGGGGGGGTCGCCTCCCACGGGGCCAGCCAGGCCGCGTTGCGCGAGCGGACCTCGAGCCAGGCCGTGCGGTCATGGCGGGTGATCGGTCGCAGGCCGACCCGGCCGGCGCGCAGCGTCGCCGGCCAGCCCGTGGTCGGCCCCCTTGTCGGCCCCTTGGTCGGCCCCCGGCTAGGCATGGTCAGTGGTCGCTCCCGTGGACCTGCTCGACCGCGTGCACCAGCAGCGGCGCGAGCACCTCGAGCCCGTCCCGCACACCGCCCGGCGAGCCCGGCAGGTTGACCACCAGCGTGGTCCCCGCGAGCCCGGCCAGCCCGCGCGAGAGCGCCGCTGTCGGCACCCCCTTGCCGACGCCGTGGGCCCGGAGCGCCTCGGCGATGCCCGGCAGGTCGGTGTCGAGCACCTCACGGGTCATCTCGGGGGTCCGGTCGGTGGGCGTGATGCCCGTCCCCCCGGACGTGAGGACCACGTCGTACGCCGACGCGACCGCCTCGCGCAGCACTGCCGCCACCGGCTCGCCGTCGGGCACCACCCGCGGTCCGTCGACGTCGAAGCCGAGGGCAGCGAGGCCCGCGACGAGCACCGGCCCGGTCCGGTCCTCGTAGACGCCGGCGCTGGCGCGGTTGGAGACCGACACCACGAGCCCTCTCACGAGGGGCCGCCGTCACCGGGCGCCCGGGTCCAGGTGCCGGAGCGGCCACCGGTCTTGGACTCGACCCGCACGTCGGTGATGGTCGCGCCCTTGTCGACCGCCTTCACCATGTCGACGAGGGCGAGGCCGGCGACCGCCACGCACGTCAACGCCTCCATCTCGACGCCGGTGCGGTCGGCGGTGCGGACCGTGGCCGTCACGTGCACGCAGTCGTCGGCGACCCGCAGGTCGACCTCGACGCCGTGGATGGCGATCGGATGGCAGAGCGGCACGAGGTCGGGCGTCCGCTTCGCAGCCTGGATCCCGGCGATCCGCGCGACCGCGATCGCATCGCCCTTCGGCAGCCCGGCGCCACGCAGCAGGGCCACCACCTCGGTCGAGACGAGGACCCGACCGGACGCCGTCGCCGTCCGCACCGTGACCTCCTTGCCGGACACGTCGACCATGCGGGCCGCACCGTGCTCGTCGACGTGCGTCAGGCGCCGCGGCTGCTCGCTCATGACAACCGGCGCTCCAGGACCATCACCTCGACGGCGCCGCCCTCGGGCACCTCGGTGACCGCCTCGGGTACGACGATGAGCGCGTTCGCCTGGGCGAGCGCCCCGACGAGGTGCGAGCCGCTGCCGCCGACGGGTCGCACGACGTAGCGGCCGTCGGCCACGTCGAGCCAGCCGCGCAGGTACTGCCGCCGCCCTGCTGGCGAGGCCAGTCCTTCGACACTGACCGCGCGCACCGTCGGGCGGTGCAGCGGCTCGACGCCGAGCATCCGCCGGATCACCGGTCGCACGAAGACCTCGAACGACACGTAGGACGAGACCGGGTTCCCGGGCAGGGTGATGATCGGAGTCGAGTCTGGGCCGATGGTGCCGAACCCCTGGGGCTTGCCGGGCTGCATCGCGACCTTCTCGAACTTCACGGTCCCGAGACGCGACAGGACCTCCTTGACGACGTCGTAGGCGCCGACGCTGACCCCGCCGCTCGTGAGGACCAGGTCGGCGCGGATCAGCTGGTCCTCGAGAGCGTTCATGAGGGTCCGCGCGTCGTCCGGGATGATGCCGACGCGGAACGCCAGCGCGCCGGCCTCGCGCGCCGCCGTCGTGAGCATGTACGAGTTCGAGTCGTGGATCTGGCCCGCCGTCGGGCGGGTGCCCGGCTCGACAAGCTCGCTGCCGGTGGACACGATGACGACGCGGGGCCGGGGTCGCACGACGACGCGGTCACGGCCGACGGCAGCGAGCAGCCCGAGCTGTCCCGGGCCGAGCCGGGTGCCGGCCTCGAGCACGACCTGGCCGGTGGTGACGTCCTCGCCCCGGCGCCGTATGTGTGCGCCGGACTGCGCTGGCCGGTTGATCGCGACGGACGCGAGCCCCCGGTCGGTCCACTCGAGCGGCACGACGGCGTCGGCCCCGGTGGGCACCGGGGCGCCGGTCATGATCCGCACCGACATGCCGGGCTGAACCGAGTAGCTCGACGGTGCGCCGGCTGCGACGTCACCGACGACCGGCAGCCGGACGGGGTCGGCTGTCGACGCCGGGGCGACGTCGTCGACCCGGACCGCGTACCCGTCGTGCGAGGCGTTGTCGAACGGCGGCAGGTCGACCTCGGCGGTCACCTTCTCGGCCAGGATGCAGCCGTGCGCGTCCAGCAGCTGGAGGTCGAGCGGGGCGATCGCCTCGATGGCGCCGAGGACGTCGTCCAGGTGCTGCTCGACCGACTTGAGCTCACCGGGTGACTCCAGCTCGCTCATCGGGGCAGCCCGGTCGCGACGAAGTCGCGCAGCCATTCGGTGAAGTCGGGACCGAGATCGTCCCGCTCGCTGGCCAGCCGCACGACTGTCTTGAGGTATTCCAGGCGGTCGCCGGTGTCGTAGCGACGGCCCTCGAAGATGACGCCGTGCACCGGACCCTGATCGCCGGTGACGGCCATCTGCCGCAGCGCGTCGGTGAGCTGGATCTCGCCCCCGCGGCCGGGGTCGGTCTTCCGGAGGACGTCGAAGACGCCGGGGTCGAGGAGGTAACGGCCGATGACAGCAAGGTCGCTCGGCGCCTCCTCCACCGGAGGCTTCTCGACGAGGTCGGTGATGGTCACGGCAACAGGGTCTCCTGAGTCGGAGACGGCTGCGCAGCCGTAGAGGTTCACCTGGTCCTTCGGGACACGCATGAGGGCGACCACGCTCCCGCCGTGCCGGGCCCGTACGTCGAGCATCGTCGAGAGCAGGTTGTCGCGCACGTCGATCAGGTCGTCGCCGAGCAGGACGACGAACGGCTCCGAGCCGACGTGCCGGGCGGCGCAGAGCACGGCGTGCCCGAGGCCCCGCGGGTCGCCCTGCCGGGTGTAGTGCATGTCGGCGCCGACAGCGGACTCGCGCACCCGCGCGAGCCGTTCGGTGTCGCCCTTCGCCTCGAGCGCGGCCTCGAGCTCCCAGTTGCGGTCGAAGTGGTTCTCGATGGCGTTCTTGTTGCGCCCGGTGACGAGCAACACGTCTGTCAGCCCCGCGGCGACAGCCTCCTCGACGACGTACTGGATGGCCGGCTTGTCGACGACGGGGAGCATCTCCTTCGGCGTCGCCTTGGTCGCCGGGAGGAACCTGGTGCCCAGCCCGGCAACCGTCACGACGGCCTTGGTCACAGGACGGTGCGGCGCGGTCGGCGGGTCGCTGGCCATGACGCAGACCCTAGTGGCCGCCTAGGAGCCGGCCGCGCCCACGTTGTCGACGTCGGGCACGTACCACTGGTCCCGGCCGGCCGCCTTGGCCGTGTACAGGGCCTGGTCGGCGGCCCGCATCAGCGTCGCCGGGGTCTGCCCGTGCGCCGGGAACGACGCCACACCGATCGAGACCGAGATGTCCAGCGCCTCCTCCCCGTCCTGCCGGAACGGGTTCCGGCGCACCGCTACACAGATCCGCTCGGCCAGCTGGACCGCCCCCTCGACCGAGGTCTCCGGGAGGACCACGACGAACTCCTCGCCCCCGTAGCGGGCGAACGTGTCCACCTCGCGGACCTGCTCCTGGACCCGGTGCGACAGCTCCCGCAGGACTGCGTCCCCACGTGCGTGTCCGTGGCGGTCGTTGACCCGCTTGAAGTGGTCGAGGTCGAGCATCAGAACGGCCAGCGGACGGTCGAACCGGGTGGACCGCTCGATCTCCCGGGCCAGGCTCATCGACAGGTAGCGGAAGTTCCACAGGCCGGTCAGCGCATCCGTGGTGGACAACCGCTGCGCCTCATGGTGCAGGTGGATGTTGTCCACCGCGATGCTCGCCTGGTTGGCGAGAGTGCGCAGCGCATCCTCGTCGGCCGCGTCGAAGCTCCGTCCGTCCAGGCGGTCGTACAGCGCGACAACAGCGACGACGTTGCCCATGCTGCGCAACGGAACCGCGAGCACGACGCCTTCGGCCGGCTCGGTGCCGGCTGCCGCCAGCCCCGCGGACCCCAGCCGGCCCCGCGCGCACTCGCCGGTCGACAGCACCCGGCCGAGGACCCCGGCGCCGGGAGCAACCGACACCGGCGGCGGCAAGCCGCTCTCGTGCAGCCCGTGCTCGGCGACGAGCTGGAGCCGGTCGGCCTGCAGGTGCAGGACGGCGCCCGCCCTTGCCTGCAGGGTGACCACCGCGGTCTCGAGGACGACGTGCAGCAGGCCGTCGAGGTCGTGGGTGCTGGTGAGCGTGTCGCCGATCCGCTCGAGCGAGTCGCGCAGGTCGTCCCGGCTGCGCTCCACCTCGGCGACGCTGCGGCGCAGCTCGCCGGTCAGCGTGTTGAAGGCGCTGCCCAGACGTCCCGCCTCACCGTCGGTGGTTGCGGAGATGCTGGCGTCGAGGTCGCCGCCGGCGACCCGTTCGGCGGCCTCGGTGATCTCGGCGTAGGGCCGGCTCAGGTTCCGAGCCACGACCGTGACGAGGGCTCCGGCCGCCAGCGCGCCGGCCACCAGGATCAGTGTCAGCAGCCCGACGCTGCTGCCCCCGGTGTCGCGCACCGCGACCACGGTGGTCCAGGGGATCCCTCCCTGCGGGGGGCCCACCCGCGCGGTCCAGCCGTCGACGGCGACAACCCCGGTCCGGTCCCGGGTGGCTCGGACGAGGTCGGCGGTCGGGGCCGGGCCCAGGGTGGACAGGACGACGTCGTCCCCGGCCAGCAGGACGATCTCGCCTGGTGTACCGGACCGCTGCCGGACGTCGTCGAGCAGCTCACGGTCGAGCCGCTTGGCCACCACCGCGGTGGGCACCGGGTCGCCGGCCCCGTCGGGGGTGAACTCCTGAGCGACCACCGGGGCGGCTGCGGCACCCAGGCCGGCGACCGGGTCGTCGGTGCAGCGCGGCAGGTCCGTGACCTGGGCACCGTCCGGCAACCGGCCGGCGGATGCCTGCACCGCACCGTCCGAGTCCAGCACCGCGGCGTAGTCGACGGAGCTCCCGACCACGGTGGCGACCGCCGCCTCCGGCGTCCCGGCGACCGCCGTGAGTGCCGTGAGCTGGGCCGCGAGGTTGACCTCGGTGCACTCGTCGCGCAGCTCGGAGCGCACCGCAGCCGACGCGGTCGAGGCGTCGCCCGCCGAGCGGTCCGACCGCGCGTCCGGGACCGCGACCAGCAGCACGAGGGCGCCGACCACCAGAGGGACCAGGAACAGGCCGGCGAGCACGAGCCAGAGCCGGCGTCGCAGGCTCACGCCGGGCCGCCGCGCACGCCCCGGCGCCGTCCCGGCCGCCGGTCGAGCCTGCCGCGACCCGCCCACGGCTGGGACGATGACCGCGTGACGGCTGGGACGGGAGTCGACGTGGGAGGCGCCAAGGCCCGGCTGCGCGCGGCCGTCATCGCCGCGCGCCGGGCGATGTCCGGCCCGGAGCGCGCTGCCGCCGCCTCCTCGGTCACTGCCGCCCTGCTCTCCCTTCCTCAGGCCCGGTCCGCCCGGACCGTCGCCCTCTACGTCTCCCTCGGCACCGAGCCTGCCACCGACGAGCTGCTGGAGGCGTTCCGGTCGGTCGACGTCCGGGTGCTGCTCCCCGTGGTTCGCGGCGACCTCGACCTGGACTGGGCAATCTACGCAGGAGTGGAGCATCTGTCGCCCGCCGCACGGGGGACCCGGGCACCCGACGGGGAGCTCCTGGGCGTGGCCGCGGTCTCAGGGGCCGACCTGGTTGTCGTCCCGGCCCTGGCCGTGGGGCCGGACGGCTCCCGCCTGGGCCGCGGCGGGGGGTCGTACGACCGCGCGCTGAGCCGGGTGCCGCCCGGGCGGGCGGTGGTCGCCCTGCTCTACGACGGGGAGCTGCTCCCGTCCGTACCCAGCGAGCCGCACGACCGGCCCGTCACCCTCGCGGTGACGCCCTCCGGGGTGCACCGACCGGACCCGGGCCCGTGAGCATCCACGAGCTCGACGTGTTCCTGCTCGTCGGGGCCGTCGTCCTGCTGGTGTCGATCGCGGCTGTCCGGCTGGCGGTGGGGAGCGGCCTGCCGACGCTGCTGCTCTACCTCGGCGTCGGCCTGGTGCTCGGCGAGAACGTCCTCGGGCTGGGCTTCGACGACGCCCAGCTGGCGCGGGTGCTCGGGTACGCGGCCCTGGTCGTCATCCTGGCCGAGGGCGGGCTGACGGCGTCGTACTCCAGCATCCGGGCGGCGGTGCCGTCGGCCGCCGCACTGGCGACACTGGGCAGCGCGGTCTCGGTGGCGGTCGTCGCGGGCGCGGCGCACCTCGTGCTCGACGTCGGCTGGCGCGACGCCCTGCTCATCGGTGCCGTGCTCGCACCCACCGACTCGGCGGCGGTCTTCTCCGTCCTGCGCAAGGTGCCACTCCCCCCTCGTGTCGGCGGCCTGCTCGAGGCCGAGTCCGGCTTCAACGACGCACCCGTCGTCATCCTGGTGGTCGCCCTCGCCGGGTCGGAGGCCCCGACCTGGTGGGGGCTGTCGCTGCTGATCGGCTACGAGCTGGCCCTCGGCGCAGTCGTGGGCCTGGCGGTGGGGTTCGCCGGCGCCTGGGGCGTGCGTCGGATCGCGCTGCCCTCGTCGGGTCTCTACCCGTTGGCCGTGCTCGCGCTCTGCGTGACGGCCTACGGCGCGGCGGCCGTGGCGCACGCGAGCGGCTTCCTGGCCGTGTACCTGGCGGCCCTCGTCCTGGGCAACGTGCGGCTGCCGCACCGTCCGGCAACGCGCGGTTTCGTCGAGGGGGCCGGCTGGCTGGCGCAGATCGGCCTGTTCGTCATGCTCGGCCTGCTCGCGACGCCCTCCGAGCTGGGTTCCTCCGTCCTGCCGGCTTTGGCCATCGGGCTGGTCCTGCTCGTGGTGGCCAGGCCGCTCGCCGTGATGGCGTCGCTGCTGCCGTTCCGGTGGTCCCTGTCCCGGCTCTCGTTCCCCGGGTGGTGGCACTTCCCGACCACGCGCCCCGAACTGCTGCTGCTGTCCTGGGCCGGCCTGCGCGGCGCCGTACCCGTCGTGCTCGCCACCGTGACGGCAGACCAGGAGATCTTCAACCTGGTCTTCGTCCTGGTCGTCGTCTTCACCCTCGTCCAGGCACCGACGCTGCCCTGGGTCGCGCGAAAGCTCGGGGTGGTGGACGAGGAGGAGGCGCACGAGCTCGACATCGAGTCGTCGCCGCTGACCAGGCTCGACGCCGACCTGCTCCAGGTCCACGTCGCCCCCGGATCACGTCTGGCCGGGGTGGAGGTGGTGGAGCTGAACCTGCCGAGGGGCGCCGCGGTCACGCTGATCGTCCGCGGCGGGCAGGCGTTCGTGCCGACGTCGAGCACGCCGTTGCAGGTGGGCGACGACCTGATCCTTGTCGCCACCGAGTCGGTGCGCACCGAGGTCGAGCGCCGGTTGCGCGCCGTCTCACGCGGCGGCCGGCTGGCCGACTGGCAGAACCCGGTACGCCGGCCCCGGCGCCCCTGACTCCGCCGCGACACCAGCAACAGCGGAACACCAACGACGGCGAAACACACCCCCGGCGGCGAGTCGCCGTCCCCGGACGGGGTTGTGCCGTCGTCCGTGCGCGGACGCGGAGTACTGCCTGGCTCAGGTCAGCGGGACCCCGAGGACGGCGGCCGCCACCCCCAGCAGCGCGCACGCGCCGAGGGTGCGGAGCACCGACCACCGGTACCGGAACAGGAGCACCGCGGCGAGCAGGGCCGCGACGACAGCGAGCGGGCGCAGGGTCGTGACGTCCGGGACGTCGAGGTGCAAGGGCCCGGCGTCGCGGCGGTCCACCTCGGCGAACAGTGTGTGCAGGGCGAAGAACAGCGCGAGGTTCGCGATCACCCCGACCACCGCCGCGGTGACGCCCTGCAGCGCGGCGGCCACGGCCCGGTTGCTGCGCAGCCGCTCGACGTACGGCGCCCCGAGGAACACCAGCAGCATGGCGGGCACGAACGTCACCCACGTCGTGAGCAGGGCGCCGAGCGTGGCCGCCACCCACGGGTCGAGCCCACCTGGGTCGCGGTAGGCACCGAGGAAGCCGACGAACTGCAGCACCATGATGAGCGGGCCAGGGGTGGTCTCGGCGAGGCCGAGGCCGCGGACCATCTCCCCCGGCCCCAGCCAGCCGTAGGACTCGACCGCGTGCTGCGCGACGAAGGAGAGCACGGCGTACGCGCCACCGAAGGTCACGAGTGCGGTGCCCGAGAAGAAGAGGCCCTCGGTCGTGAGGGTGCTGCCGCGACCGGTGGCGACGACCACGACGAGCACGGGCAGCCACCACACGACCAGCCCGAGGGAGAGCACCCGGCCGGTCCGCGCGAGGCTGGGGCGGTCGTCGTGCAGGGCGTCGTCGCGGACGAGCGGCGCGGCGCCCTCGCCGGCGTCCCCGTCCGGTGCCGTCAGCGCATCGGGGCGGGCCCGCCCGAGCAACCAGCCGGTCAGGCCCGCGGCGAGCACCACGACGGGGAACGGCACCGCGAACAGCGCCAGGGCTGCGAACGCCAGCACCGCGACCGCCACCAGGGACCGGCGCCGGAGGGCACGACGGCCCAGCCGGACCAGGGCCTGCGCCACGATCGACAGCACGGCCGGAGCGATCCCGGCGAACAGCGCCGTGACCGCCGTGGTGGTGCCGTAGGCGACGTACACCGCGGAGAGCGCGAACAGGGCGATGGCGCCCGGCAGCACGAACAGAGTCCCGGCGAGCAGCCCGCCCCGCGTCCCGTTGAGCAGCCAGCCGACGTACACCGCGAGCTGGGTTGCCTCGGGGCCGGGCAGGATGGTGCAGAAGTTCAGGGCGTGCTGGAACCGGCCTCGGCCGATCCAGCGGCGCTCGTCCACCAGGGTCCGCTGCATGACCGCGATCTGGCCGGCCGGACCGCCGAAGGACTGGAGCGCGACAAGGCCCCACACCTTGGCCGCGGTCCGCAGCGGGACCACGTCCTGCCCGGCCCCACCCACACGGGGCAGCGTAGGGGTCAGACCACCGCCCCGCTGCCGTCGCGCTGCGAGGAGCGACCGGTGGGTCTCGACGTCCGGACCGGAGGCGGCGGCGAGGGGCTGCGCCGCTCCAGCTCGATCGCCAGCGGGGCGGCGGTGAACATCGAGGAGTAGGTGCCGACCGCGATGCCGATGAGCAGTGCGATGGCGAAGTCCGTCAGGGAGTCGCCGCCGAGGACGGCGAGCGCCGCGAGGATGAAGACGGCACCCAGCCCGGTGTTGACCGTACGGGGCACGGTGCTCAGGATCGCGGAGTTCACGACCCGGTCGAACCCGCGACGTCGCTGGGAGCCCCACAGCTCGCGCACCCTGTCGAAGACGACCACCGAGTCGTTCACCGAGTAGCCGATGACTGTCAGCAGGGCGGCGAGGAAGACGCCGTCGATCGGCTTGCCGAGCCAGGCGAAGACACCGACGAGCACGAGCACGTCGTGGGCCATGGCGCCGACAGCGGCCGCGCCGAAGGTCCAGCGGAACCGCACCGCCAGGTACAGCAGCTGCACCACCAGCGCGACCCCGAGCGCGATGAGCGCCTTGCGGCGTAGCTCGTCGCCGAGGCTGGGCCCGATCAGCTCGTCGCGCTGCTTGACGACGTCGCCACCGGATGCGTCGGCGAGTGCGGCCCGCACTTCGGCCTCCTGGTCGTTGGTCATGTCAGCGGTGCGGATCGAGATGTCGTCGGCTCCGCTCTCCTGCACGACCGCCCGCGGGAAACCAGAGTCCGAGACGACGGCTCGGGCCTCGTCGACGCTGATCGGCGCCGTCGTCGAGTACTCGACCAGGCGGCCGCCGGTGAACTCCACCCCGAGGTCGAGCCCGCGCCAGCCGATGCCGGTCAGGGCCAGCACCAGTGCCGCACCGGACACGGCCAGCCACCGCCTGCCCAGGCGCATCAGGTCGGGGTCCCGCCTGGTGAGCCAGCTGCGGACCCGCCCGGGGGTGGAGATGCCGGTCACGCCGGGTCGCCGTACGACGGCTTGTCGACGCACCACCCAGTCGGCCAGCACCCGGGTGATGACCAGGGCCGACACCATCGAGGCGAGCACGCCGATGCCGAGGGTCACCCCGAAGCCGCGAACCGGGCCGGACGCCAGGTAGAACAGCAGGGCAGCCGCGAGCAGCGTCGTGACGTTCGAGTCGATGATCGCGCTCCACGCGTTGCGGAAGCCCGCAGTCACGGCCTGGCGCAGACCCTTGGCCGGCTCGGCGGCGTACTCCTCCTTCGCGCGTTCGAAGACGAGGACGTTCGCGTCGATCGCCATGCCGATGGCCAGCACGAAGCCGGCCAGCCCCGGCAGCGTGAGCGTCGCACCGAGCCACGCCAGGGTGGCGTAGCTGATGAGCGCGTAGCTCGCGAGCGCGACGACCGCCAAGGCACCGAGGAGCCGGTACACCACCATGATGAACACGGCGGTCAGGGCGACGCCGATGAGGGCTGCCTGCGCGCTCGCCTCGATCGCGGCCGCACCGAGGGTGGGGCCGACGGTGCGCTGCTCGATCACCTCGACCGGCACCGGCAGCGCGCCACCACGGATCAGCACCGCGAGGTCCTTCGCCTCGTCCGGGGTGAAGTCACCGGTGATCTGGGTGGCACCACCGGCGATGCCGACGTCGCAGGCCACGGACGGGTCGACCTGCGGCGACGAGATGACCTGGTCGTCGAGGACGATCGCGACCCGCCGCTGCGGGTCGCCCGGCGGCGCGCAGGCCGCGGTCCCGGTGAGCTGCTGCCAGGCGGAGCCGCCGGACCCCTTGAAGTCGATGGACACGTACCACCCGCCCAGTCCCTGCGGGTCGATCTCGGCGGACGCGCCGTCGACGCCGTCACCGGTCAGGGCGGCCGGGCCGAGCTGGATGTCCTGACCCGTCTCGTCCGGCAGCACCACGGCGTCGCCGGGCTCCGTCGGCTGCTGCGACGGCTGGTCCGTCGGCGAGGGTGAGGACGTGGACCCCGGTGGCTGCACACCCTGCACCGGGTGGAAGGTGAGCTGGGCCGTACGGCCGATCACGTCGGCGGCCTCGCGCGGGTCCTGCAGGCCGGGCAGCTCGACGATGATGCGCCGGTCGCCCGAGCGGGTCAGCGTGGGCTCCGCGATGCCGAGCGCGTCGACCCGGCGCCGCAGCACTTCGACAGCGCGGTCGGTGGACTCGGAGTCCGCGGTGACCGTGGCCGAGTCCCTGGTCTCGAGGACGATCTGGGTGCCGCCGCGAAGGTCGAGACCGAGGCGGACGGGAGTCGTGGCGGTGATCCACACGGCACCGGCGAGGATGCCGAGGGCGACGAGCGCACGGACGACGGGTGCGGACACGGGTGCCTCCGGGGGCACGGGCACGGTGCGGCGACGGGTCGCGCGGACCGTGCGGATGGCTGGTGGGGCGCGGCGGCGAACGTCTGTCGGCGCGCGGCGGTGGGTGCTGTGGCGCTCGGGTCAGGCGAAGGCGAGCGCAGGCGGGGCCCGGTCCCGGCGCGCACCGGTGCGGCGCTGCACCCGCGGGGCCGTCGTGGCGACGGTCAGCAGACCGAGCGACAGGACCGCCACCACGAGGATCCCCGCGGCGACGGCGCCGGCAGGTGCCACCGCACCGGGCCGCATGCCGCGACGCGCCGTCTCAGCCGTGGGCGCCGCCTGCTCGCGGGCACCGCGCCGTACCCCTGCCCGGGCAGCGGCCCGGCCGTCACGGTGGGCGCTGCTGTACGTCGACGCGGCGGCCGCGACCGAGCTCCGGGTCGCTGTGCCCGCCGGGTACGCGACCTCCCCGGCCCGCGCGCCTGCTGTCGGCGCCAGGAGGAGCGCAGCCAGGACCGCACAGGCGGCGAGGAGCACAGCGACGACGCTGCTGGCTCCGCGGTGCGCGCGGGTCCTGGGGGTCACGGGCTCATCCTTGTCGGGGCGGCGGGCTGTCCACGGTACCCGTGGAGGGCCCGCCGGCTGCCCCGGACGGCGTCACGCCTCGCGGAGAGCCGTGGCGAGGGCCACGACCCCGAACAGTGCCACCGCGAGCACGTGCACGACGGTGCACCACAGGCAGATCGCGTCGACACGGAACAGCTCCGCCCACACGAGGTACAGGACGAACAGCGCGCCAGCCGCGACCGCGGTCAGCCTGGCACGGTGGACCGCGCCGACGCGCGAGCGCCAGGCAACCGGAAGGCAGAGCCCCACCATGAGGACGAAGAACGCCAGCCCGAGCACCGCCACGGGGACGCCGAGCAGCTCCGAGTAGGAGCTCGTCGTCACCTTCACGCAGTTGATGACACCGGTGTCCGGACAGGCGAGCGTGGTGGACGAGGAGTAGTGCTCCACGGTGAGGTACGCCGACACCGCGACGCCGAGCAGGGCGAGCGCCAGCGAGGCGGGGCCGGCCCACCGGGGGGCGCTGACCGTCACGCCGACCTCGGCAGGAGCGCCGCTCACCTCGCCTGTGCCCCGGCGACCGCCTTCGCGGCGGCCGTCACGCCGGGCGAGGTGCACACGTCGGCGGGTTGCCCGGACGTGGCCTCGCACAGGGCCGCCGTGAGCACGTTGGCACTGCCGTCCACGGCCTTGGCGACCGGGCTGGTCGGGTCGGACAGGGACGCGGCGATCTCGGCCCGGGACATGCCCTTGAGCAGCTCCGGGCTGTAGGTCGCGCCGGACGTGACGTACTTCCCCGCCACGTCGAGGAACGGGATGCTCCCCTCGGACGACGTGTACGGCGGCTTGTTGTAGGTCTGCACGATCTTCGCGTCCGCGGGGGCGAGCTCGTCCAAGGGCTCGTACACATCGCCGCTGCGAGTGTTGCCGGCGGTCTCGACCCCGGTGAAGGACAGGTAGTCGCTCGTGTACGCCGCGCCGTGGAAGGACAGCGTCTGGGTGTCCGGGTAGACGTCCTCGGTGGCCGAGTGGCTCGCGCCGAGCCGGGACCACGTCCCGAACCGGGAGAGCGCCACCACGACCGGCCAGCGCTCCGCGGCGCAGTAGGGGCAGTACTCCGCACCGACGTAGAGGACCTTGGGCTTCCCGCCCTGCTCGAGCAGCGGGGCATCGATCTTCGCCGGCGCCGTCTGGGCGGCGCCGACACCGATCGTGTCCAGGACCGCGGCGGGCACGTTCGTCACGTCGCGGACCACACCCGCCGCGGCGGGTCCACCGCTCGTGGCGCCGGTCGAGGGGCTGTCCGATCCGGACCCCAGCCCGGCCGCCTTGGCGACCACCAGGCCGATCACCACGACGAGGACGAGGCCGAGAGCCCCACCCGCGAGGAGAACGCGACGGCGCCGGGCGGTCCGCGCCTCGGTCGCTCGCATCGCGGCCACCCGCTCCCGACCGGCGGCCCTCGCGTCGACCCGGCTGCTCATCGGTCTGCCTCCCTCGGCGCGGCGCACATCACGGTCCTGCAGGCTACGTCGTGCGCCTGGGCGCCGGCTGGGACAGACACCCGGCCGTGACCGGGCCGAGACACGGCCACCGGTGTCACCAGGCCCGCGGGTCCGGCCGGCGGCCCGGTCGGGCGGGGGTCGCGTCGGGTCCGGCCCGGCGCACCGAGGTGTCGTCCAGGTGCCGGCAGTCGGCGGCCGGCATCGCCCGCACGTAGGTCTGACCCGCTCCGGTCGTGTAGCGCACGACGACCCGCCAGCTCCCGTCGGAGCGGGAGCGGTACTGGTCGAGCAGCGTCGCGACCCGGAACCGGCCGTCGTCGTGCGGGGCGAGGATCTGGGTGACGACGGCTCGGCCGGGTCGCATCGGGGCCTCTGGCGCGCTGGTGGCTGCTCGTGCAGCCGGACGGCTCGACCCCGGACGACCTGACCGTAGCGTGAGGCAACAGCCTCAGCGACGACGAGGGCCGGGTCGTGGCGACCCGGCCCTCGTCGACTCTCGTCGACTCTCGAAGATCAGTCAGCGATCAGTCGTCGTCGCCGTCCTCGCCCTCGTCGTCGTTGTCGTCGTCGTTGTCGTCCTCGTCGTCGTGGTCGTCGCACTGCTGCCCGGAGCTCGCCGTGGGGGCGTCGTCCTCCTCTTCGCAGTCGTCGTTGCCGTTGTCGCCGTCGAGCTCGTCGTCGCCGGTGCCGCCGGACAGGTTGTCGTCGCCGCGGTTGCCGTGCAGCGAGTCGTCGCCGTCCTCGCCCCACTCGTCGTCGTCCCCGGTGCCGCCGGAGATGCTGTCGTCGTCCGACCCGCCGCGAAGCGCGTCGCGCCCGGCGAAGCCGAGGATCCGGTCCCGGCCGCCGCCGCCGAACACCCTGTCGCGCCCGCTGGACCCGCAGAGCAGGTCGTCGCCGCCGCGCAGCCGCACGACGTGGCCGGAGCTCTTCACCACGACGACGTCGCGGTGCCGGGTGCCTCGCACGACGTGCGCGGAGCCGGAGTCCACGACCATGGTCGCCGCCTGGCCGGCGCAGGTGGGGGTGGCCGCTGACACCGGCAAGGCCTGGTAGCCGAAGAACGCGAAGGGCAGCGTCGCGGTCAGCGACAGGGCGCGGAGCTTCTGCCGAGAGAGGGTCATGAGGGTGGGCTCCCGTGGTCCGGCCGAGTCGCTCGATGCGTCCGGCGTCGCAGATGTCATCGCGGAGCGCCGCTGCGGGGATACGGCTCAGGACGTGACAGTCGCCCGGACGGCGCATCGCAGACGGTTTCCGGGCGCACCGCGGGGCCACCGTTGGGCATCGCTTTGCCTGGGGGAAACCCGGACGTGGAATCGTGCTCAGCCCGGCGCCCGTACCTGTCGATGGTGCTCTGGAACACGGAGCGAGAACGGTCGGAGGACGGCGTGGAGGAGGACCTGGACCCGCTCGTCGACGCTGCTCGCGCCGGCGGCGGCCGGGCCTTCGGCCGGCTGTGGGAGCTGCTCGCTCCCCCGGTGGCCGCGTACCTGCGTCGTCGGCGGGTTCGCGACGTCGACGACGTCACGTCCGAGGTGTTTCTCGCCGCCTTCGCCGGCATCGGCCGGTTCGACGGCGACGGCCGGGCGTTCCGGGCGTGGGTGTTCACCATCGCCCACCACAAGAGCGTCGACGCCGCCCGCCGGGCGGGTGGTCGCGAGCTGCTGGTCGACACGTACGAGAGCACCGACGGGGACCGGGTCGCGAGCCGCCAGGACCTCCGCAGCGCGGAGGACGAGGCCGTGGACCGGATCGCGACGTCCGATGCCGTGCGCCGGCTGGACGTCCTGACCGAGGACCAGCGCGCCGTCCTGCTGCTGCGGGTGGTTGCGGACCTGTCGCTGGCCGAGACCGCCACCGTCCTCGGTCGACCGGTGGGCGCCGTCAAGGCTCTGCAGCACCGGGCGCTCGCCCGGCTGCGCTCCACCCTTGCCGGTTCACCCGACGCCGTATCCCCGCCGGCCGCCACCACGATGTGGAGGGTGAGATGACCGACCTCCTCGCCGAGCTGCGCCGATCGACCCGACCGGGCGACGATCGGGTCGCCGACCTCTTGACGGTCCTGCGCGCCGGCGAGGGCGCGACACCGCGGGCCAACGAGCAGCTCGCCACCTTCCTCAGCGCACGGGTCGGCGGTGTGACGGCCCGGCCGGCGCATGAGCTGGACCCGGCAGAGCCCGAGCTTGTCGTGGTGCTCGGTCCGGCCCGGGTCGCCCGTCGGCCACGGCGCTTCGGTGCTGCTCTGGCCGGCGGCATCTGGGTCAAGGTCGCGCTGGGCGCGGCGGCCGCGGTCGCCGCGACCGCCCTCGCCGCTGGGGAAGGCCCGGCGCGCGACGTCGTGGTCCGGCCCGCCGCGAGCCCCACGCCCACGGCCCCCGCCGGCCCGCTGGCCGGTCCGGACGACGGCGAGCCCACACCGCGCGCCCGGCACCTGGCGCCCGTCGGCCCGACCGGCCCCCGGGACAGCGAGCGCGCATCGGCGCCCACCGTCCGACCGGGCTCCACTGCCGCGCCTGCGGCCGGGGCCGGCCCGAAGGCCGGCCACGACGAGCAGCGCGCGGGGCAACGACCCGGAGGGGGTCGGGACGACACCGGCGCCAGGTCGGGAGGGTCCGGCGGCATCGGTGCTGAGGCGGACGACGGGGACGAGGGCGATCAGGGCGGCGAGGGCGACGAGGGCGGCGAGGCCGACGGCGACGAGGTCGACGGCTCCGGGTCGTCCGGGTCGTCCGGGTCGTCCGGGTCCGGGTCCGACGAGAGGCCAGGCTCGGCCGACGCCGACGGGGGCGACTGAGTGCGCGCCCGGTGTCCGCTTCGTCATGCTCTCACCCGAACGGCGGTAAAGCGGAGGTCAAGAGATCCCGAAGCACACACCATGAACCTCCGCTGCAGCCCAGCCCCAGCTGCGCCGTCCGGGCCGTCCGGCACTGCCGGCGCGTCGGCGGTGTCCGCATGAGCGAGGTCACGCGGCTGGCCGAGCGGCCCCTGCTCTCGGTCGCCGAGGCGGCGTCGTACGCCGGCGTCGGCCCCGAGCTGCTGACCGGCCTGCCGGTCCTTGTGGCGGACCCGTGGTCGCACGCCGACTCGCTCGTCGAGCGCCGGGCGGTCGACGCCTGGTGGCGCGAGCAGGTGCTCGCCCGCCCCGTCGCCTGACCGGCCCGCCCGCGCGCCCTCCGCTGGGGTCGCGATGATGTCCGGGTGAACGGACGGGTGCTGGTCGTCGAGGACGACCACGGCCTGCGCGACGTGGTGGCCCGCGGGCTGCGCGAGGCCGGCTTCGAGGTGACGACGGCGAGCGACGGGACGGGGGCCCTGCGCACTGCGGGGGCCGGGCAGTTCGACGTCGTGGTGCTGGACATCGGCCTGCCCGATGCGGACGGCCGCGACGTCTGTCAGGCGATGCGCGCTGCCGGGACCAGGGCACCGGTGGTGTTCCTCACCGCCAAGGACGGCGTCACCGACCGCCTGTCGGGCTTCGCCGCCGGCGGGGACGACTACCTGGCCAAGCCGTTCCACCTCGCGGAGCTCGTCGCCCGGCTGCGGGTCGCCGTCCGCCGCGGCGGGGAGCTCGCCGGGAGCACCGTCGGCGACCTGCAGGTGGACCCGGCCCGCCACGACCTGTCCGGACCGGCCGGGTCCGTGTCGCTGTCGCCCACGGAGTTCCGGCTGCTGGCCCGGCTGATGGCTCAGCCCGGCAGCGTCACCCGGCGGCACGAGCTCGTCGCAGCCGCCTGGGCCCATGGTTCCGTCGTCGCCGACAACACCCTGGACCAGTACGTCGCGAAGCTGCGCCGCAAGCTGGTCCAGGCGGGCAGCGAGCAGTCCATCGACACTGTGCGCGGCGTGGGCTACCGGCTCACGTGAGGCGGCCACGCGCTCTGCGCAACCGGCTTGCCCTGGTCGCGCTGCTGAGCACCGGCGCCTGGGTGCTCGTGCTGACCGCCGTCTTCAACCTGCTGCTCACCGCACAGCTGAGCCGGCAGGCGGATGACGTGCTGCGCACCAGGGCAGCTGCTGTGGCCTCGACGGTGCTCGTGGCCGACGACGGGTCGGTGTCCCTGCGCGAGCCACCCAACGACGAGGCGCTGGACGCGGGGGTGTGGGTGTTCGCCGGGAGCACCGTGCTGGAGCAGCCGCGCGCCTCACCGACAGCCACCGCACAAGCCAGCCGGATGGCCTTGCGCGGCGGCCCGAGCTTCCGGGACGTGGCCGGCTCACCCACGGTCCGCCTGCACGTGCGCCCGTTGCGGCACGACGGGGCAAGGGTCGGGGCGATCGTCGTCGAGACCAGCCTGGAGCCGTACCGCCGGCCGTCGCGCGCGGCACTGGTGGGCTCGGTCCTGCTGGCGATGCTGGTGCTGGTCGGCGCCTTCGCAGCCACCCGGCAGGTGGTGCGCCGAGCCCTGGTGCCGGTGTCGGAGATGGCCGAGCAGGCGGCGCGGTGGAGCGCGCACGACGTCGGGCAGCGCTTCGGCGACGACCCGCGACCGGACGAGCTCCGCGATCTGGCAGGCAGCCTGGACGCCGTCCTCGACCGGATCGGCTCGGTGCTGCGGCACGAGCAGCAGCTGGCTGCCGAGATCTCGCACGAGCTGCGCACCCCGCTCGCCGTGATCTCCACCGAGACCGAGCTGCTGCTGTCGGGCGAGCGCGACGAGGACGAGCGACGGCGCGCCCATCGCGCGATCGCCGACACCGCGGACCGGATGTCCACGCTGCTCGACGCCCTGCTCGCCCAGGCCGCCCAGGACGTCACCGAGGCGCCGGGGAGCTGCGTGGTCGCGCCGGTCGCCGAGCAGGTGCTGGCGTCGACCGGACCCTCCCCCACGACGTACGACGTCCAGGTGCCGGCCGACCTGGAGGTCGGCGTGACGGGCGACGTCCTCGCCCGCATCCTCATGGCGCTGGTGGGCAACGCGATGCGATACGCCGACGGGCGGGTCACGGTGGACGCTGTCCGGGCCGGGCACGAGGTGCGCATCCGCGTGCGCGACGACGGGCCGGGGGTGCCCGCCGCGTTCCGGGCCGACGTCTTCGAGCCGGGCCGCCGCGCCGAACCGGGTGACGGGCACCCCGGCGCCGGCCTCGGGCTGGCGCTGGCCCGACGGCTGGCCCGCGCCGCCGGCGGGGACATCACCCTCGACGGCGACGCGGGGTCCGAGTTCGTCGTCGTCCTGCCACCCGCCTGAGCGTGGGCAGGACAGCGACGTCAGAGCGCGCGGACCTCCTCGACGTCGACCCTGGTCGCGGTCAGGTACGCGACCAGCACGAGGATCGCGCCGAGGAACGCGTAGCTCGTTCCCGTGGTGCCGAGGCCGATCCCGCCGTGCTTGTTCGACTGCGACATCAGGTCGCCGATCGAGGCACCAAGCGGGCGGGTGAGGATGTAGGCCAGCCAGAACGTCAGGACAGCGTTGGCCTTGAAGCCGTAGTGCGCGACGGCAACCAGGGCGATCGCCGCCGCGAACAGCAGCACCGACACGCCGTACCCGAGGGCGAACTGCTCGCCCACGAGGTCACCCGCGGCGGTGCCCAGGGCGAAGGTGAACAGGATCGCCAGCCAGTACCAGCTCTCGCGGCGCGACGTCACGATGCTGTGGATCGACAGCGTGCCCTCGCTGCGGTACCAGAGGGCGAACGTGCCCGCGAGCAGCACGGCGAACACCGCCGTGCTCAGCGGCAACGGCACGCCGAAGCGGTCAGTGAGGTTGTCCGTGAGCAGCGTGCCGACCACGCTGATCACGACAACGGCCGCCCAGTAGACCGGTGCCACGTAGCGGCGGCTGCGGAACTGCCCGACCAGCAGGACCACGAGCAGCGCGGACGTCGCCACCGTCGTCCAGGTGAGGCCGAAGCCGAGCGTGTCGTTGAGGTAGTCGGCGGCCGTCTCGCCGACCGTCGTGGCCAGCACCTTGATCAGCCAGAAGTACAGCGTGACCTCGGGGACCTTGTTCAGCATCACCCGCACGGCGTCGCGGCGCGGGCTCGTCGTAGATGTCTCAGTCATGGTGATCACGGTGACCGGCTGTGCCTGAACCCGACCTGACCAGTGGTTGGCGTCCCCGGGAGCGGGCAAGCGGGCCACATGGACGAGACATGGGACCTGTGGATCCGTGCGGTAGGGGCGACGGGGCTGTCGTTCGCGAGGGCGACTGTCGCCGCGGCGGCCGCCCGCGACCGGGTGCTGGTGCACGCCGCGCCGGAGCAGCTGGAGGTCGTGGTCCGGGACGGGAACGGCACCCTCGTCGCGGAGGGACGGGAGCTGGCGCGGGGCGAGCCCGGACCCATGACCTACCTGGTGCGGGACGGGGACCAGATCCGGCTCGAGGACGGCTGGCCCACCGACGCCGACCTGGGTCGGCTGGTGATCCTGCCCGGCGGCGAGGCCGGTGTGCTCACCGCGTGGTGGCACGCGGAGGACCGGTCCGAGTGGCGCTGGTCGGTCGAGTTCGCCAACCACGTCTGAGCAGCCAGACCGTCGTCACCGGTGCGGCTCAGCTGCCGGCCCCCGGGTTGACCACCGCCTGCACGGCGACGAACGCGGCGACCAGCAGGACGAGCCCGGCGAACCCTCGACGCAGACGGTCCGCGGGCAGGCGGGTGGCCAGTCGCGCCGCGGCCAACGAGCCGGCGACCGCGGCACCGGTGAACACGGCGGCGAGGCCGTAGTCGACCTCCGCGCCGCCGACGTGCGCCGCGAACCCGGCGGCGGAGTTCACGGTCACCACGACCAGGGACGTGCCGACGGCGACCGCCATCGGCAGCCCCAGCAGCAGGACGAGTGCGGGGACCACGAGGAAGCCGCCCCCGACGCCGAACAGGCCGGTGAGCAGCCCGACGGCGACGCCCGACCCGATCGCCTTCGGCAGGCAGCCGCGCCAGTCCACCCGGCCGCCCGGCAGCGCGCAGTCCCCGCCGGCCTCCGGCTGCTCCCGGAGCATCCGGACAGCCGCCACGACCATCACCAGGGCGAAGCCGATGAGCACCATCCGGGGGTCCAGCGCCCGGTTCACCGCGGTCCCCGCGTAGGCGGCGGGGATACCAGCGGCACCCACGACCGCTGCGATGCGCCACTGGACCTGCCGCGCCCGGATCCGCGGGACGACCGCAGCGGCGGCCGAGACCCCGACGACGAGCAACGACGTCGGCACCGCCGCCGACAGCGGCTGATCGGCGCCGTAGACCAGTGCCGGGACGGCGAGGATGCTGCCTCCGGCACCGAGCAGCCCGAGCAGGACCCCGATGGCCAGCCCGAGCGCGGCCGCGACAGCCATCAGCGGGCTGCGGCCGTCCTCGGCGCCTCGAGCCCGGCCTCCGCCGCCGCCGCGTAGTCCTCGTTCACGTGCACGACAGTCCGCCGGTCGACGTCGAGCATCGACGCGGCGATCGCGGCCCGGTACCCGGAGCCGCAGTACACCCACACCTCGCCGTCCGGCACCTCGGCCAACCGGTCCGGCAGCTCGTGGATGGGGATGTGCATCGACGCTTCGACATGTCCCGTGGCGCGCTCGTCGTGCCGTCGCGCGTCGAGCACGTGCACCTCGGCACTGTCGTCCTCCCCGAGACGGGCGGCGAGCCCGGCGAAGTCGGAGACGCGGTAGGTGCGCAGCGGACTTCCGGCGGCCATGGCCTCGACGTCGCCTACCGCGGCGCCCGCCAGCTCGTCGATACCGATGCGCACGAGCTCGCGCCGCGCATCGGCGACCTGCTCGGACGTCTCGCCGATGAGAGTGAGCGGGGCGCCCCACGGCACCAGCCATCCCACGTAGGTGACGAAGTTCGTACCCAGCTCGAAGTTCCGGCTGCCCGTCAGGTGACCGGCCGCGAACGCTGTCCGTTCGCGCAGGTCCACGACCCACTCTCCGGCCTCGATCCGTGAGCGCAGCTCGGCCGGGTCGACCGGCCGGGGGGCGCCGAGGTCGACCGGCTCCGGGCCGCGGTTGTTGGCCGGCCCCATGTGCGCGTAGTAGGCGGGGTAGGCGTCCAGCCCGGCGAGCAGCGTCTCGACGTAGGTCTGCTCGTCCTGGGTGAGGGCCGGGTTCGTGGCACGCTGCTCCGCCACGGTGGAGTCGTCGCCTGAGGTCGGGGTGGCCGAGCAGAAGCTGCCGAACCCGTGGGTGGGCAGCACCTGGGCGTCGGACGGCAGGTCCGCAGCCAGCCGGCGCACCGACCGGTACTGCGCGCGGGTCAGGTCCACGGTGTGCTCCGGGCCGACGAGGTCCGTCCGGCCGGTGGAGCCGAACAGCATGGACCCGCCGGTCAGGACTGCCTGGACCGGGCCGTCCAGCACCGCGACGGCGTAGGCGACGTGGTGGTGGGTGTGGCCCGGGGTGTGCAGCACCGACACCCGTAGGTCCCCCACCTCGAACGTGTCACCGTCGGCCACCGGCGTGTGCGGGAACTGTGCACCCATGTCGTGCGGCACGACGTAGGAAGCCCCGGCGACAGTCGCCAGCTCGAGGCCGCCGGTGACGTAGTCGTTGTGCCCGTGGGTCTCCGCGACGGCTGCGATGCGGACTCCCAGCGTCTGCGCCAGGTCCAGCACTCGGTCGATGTCGCGCTGCGGGTCGACGACAAGGGCGACGGTGCCGTCGGTGAGCAGGTAGCTGCGGTCACCGAGCGACGGTGTCTCGATCACGTGGTGGGTGAGTCCGGACATCTCGCTGCCTCCCGTCTCAGGCCGGCTCCGAGCCGGCGACAACCGGGTTGCCCGCCTTCATCCAGCCGCCGGTGCCCCCGGCGACCGAACGCGCGTCCGCACCGGCCTGGCCGAGCAGCCCGGCGCCGGCCTTGCTCCGGTTCCCCGAGGCGCAGACGACGAACACCGGGGCTCCGGCTGCCTCCCGTACCAGGTCGTCGGTGTGACGTCCGAGCTGGTCGAGCGGGATGTTGCGCGCGCCAGGGACGTGGCCGCCGACGTACTCGTCCGGCTCGCGAACGTCCACGGTCAGCGCGCCCGCTGCATGGGCGGTGGCGAAGTCGGCGAGCTCGGTCTCACGGACGGTGTTGCCTTGGCTGGACATCAACACTCCTCTATACGGGTGGGGGTATCGTTCGAACCTATCAAGGCGCCGGGACCGGCCCTCATTCCGGTCTGCCCCGGTCAACCTCCGACATACCCCGGCGGGGGCGTCTCGCACTCCTGCTTGCGGTATGGCAACATACCCCCACCCGTATCCGAGAAACCGCGAGGACCCTCCGTGACGACTGCCCCGACCGCCCGCGACACGAGCGTCAGCGGCCCCAAGAACACCAGGGACGACGGTAATGCCCGGCTGGGCCCGCTCGGCCGCCTCGGTGTGTGGACCGCCACCCGTGCCCGGACTGTCTTCGTCGTGTGGCTGCTGATCGTCGTCTCCCTGGGGGCCTTCGCGCCGAAGGTGGAGCACGCGCTCGCCGGCGCCGGCTGGGAGGCGTCGGGGTCGGAGTCGGTCGCCGTGCGGGACATCGCGCACCGCGAGTTCGGCGGGATGTCGAGCGCCGCTCTCCAGGTCGTCGTGCACACCGACTCGGGCACCGTGACCACCGGTCCCGGCCGGGTCGCGGTCGACCGGGCCGTGGCACTGCTGCGCGCCGACGATCGGGTCTCCACCGTCCAAGCGCCGCGGCCCGGCACGTCGCTGTCCCCCGACGGACGCACTGCACTGATCCGCGGCGGCGCAGCCAGTGCCAACACCAACGAGATGGTCCGCGCGGCGGACGACCTCAAGGGACCGGTGCGCGACCTGAGCGGTGACGACGTGACTGTCGCGCTCACGGGGTCGTCCGCGCTGTGGAGCGACTTCAACGCCGCCAACCTCGACGCGATGATGAAGAGCGAGCTCATCAGCTGGCCGGTCACACTGGTCATCCTCGTGCTCGCGTTCGGGTCCCTGGTGGCCGCCGGCCTGCCGCTGATGCTGACGATCACCGGGCTGGTCGCCGCAGCCGGATCCCTCTACCTCGGCACCCTGCTCGGTGACATCAGCATCTGGGCGATGAACTTCGCGCTGATGTTCGCGCTCGCGCTGGGCATCGACTACGCACTGTTCGTGGTCGTCCGGTACCGAGCCGCGCGGTTCGGAGACCACCAGAACACCCGGTCAGCCGTTGGCGAGACCATGGACACGGCCGGCAAGGCGGTCCTCTTCTCCGGCGTCACCGTCCTGGTCTCCCTGTCGGCAGTGATGCTGGTGCCGTCGCCGGCCTTCCGCTCGATGGCCCTCGGCATCATGCTCGCCGTCGTCTTCGTCCTGGCCGCGACGCTGACCCTGCTCCCGGCCGTCCTCGGGAAGCTCGGTCACCGGGTGGACGCCCTCGCACTGCCCTGGGTGCACGCCGGTGAGCACCGGTCGCTCCGCTTCGAGCGGTGGGCCCAGCGGTTGTGGCGTCGGCCGGTCGGCTACGGACTGCTCGCCCTCGTGGCCCTCGCTGTCCTCGCAGCCCCGGTGCTGGGACTACGGACCGGGATGCCCTCGATCAAGGTCGTTCCGGAGACCGACTCCAGCCGGGTCGGCTACGCCGCCGTCCAGGACGCGTTCGGCCCGGGCGCACCAGGCACGCTGCAGGTCGTCGTCCCCCAGGACCGGGCCGGCCGGGCCGCGGCCGTGCTCGCCGACGATCCGGGAGTGGTCATGGTCATGCCGCCCGCTGCCGGCATTGGGAAGAAGGTCCTGCTGGCCGCCGTACCCGACGACGGCCCGTCCACCCGCGCCCTGGGCACGACGATCGACCGGCTCCGTGCCGACCTGCCGTCGGAGGCCCTCGTCGGAGGCCCCTCGGCCGAGAACCACGACCTCGAGCGGCTGCTGGCCGACAAGACACCACTGGTCATCGGCGTCGTGCTGGCGCTCGGCTTCCTGCTGCTGCTGGTCGCCCTGCAGGCGCCGCTGGTGGCGGCTCTGGGCACCCTGACGAACCTGCTCGCCACCGGTGCCGCCTTCGGCGTGGCGAAGCTGATCTTCCAGGACGGGCACGGATCGGGCCTGCTCGGGTTCGAGCCGCAGGGCTTCCTCGACGCCTGGGCTCCGGTGTTCTTCTTCGCCATGATCTTCGCCATCGGCATGGACTACACCGTCTTCCTGCTGGCGTCCGCGAAGGAGCACTGGGAGCGGTCGAACGACGCACGCGAGGCGATGGTGGGCGGGCTGGCGCACTCCGGCCGGGTCATCTTCGCCGCTGCCGGCGTGATGGTCGCTGTCTTCTTCACCTTCGCCCTGTCCGGCCCGCTCCCCCCGAAGGAGATGGGTGTCGTCCTCGGCGTCGCCGTGCTCCTCGACGCAGCGCTGGTCCGTCTCCTGCTGCTGCCGGTGCTCCTGCGACTCAGCGGCCGAGCCGCGTGGGCTTCGCCCTCCTGGTTGCGCCGGCTGCTGCCGCGGGTGCGGTTCAGCCACTGAAAGGCGCATACCCTGGCGTGTATCGAGAGAGTGGAGTCGTCGTGCAGGTGGACCTCGAGACCGTCGGACCGGTCGTGAACCGGCTCAAGCGCGCCCAGGGGCAGCTGGCCGGGGTGCTGCGGATGCTGGAGGAGGAGCGGGACTGCGCGGACGTCGTGACCCAGCTCGCCGCGGTGTCCCGTGCGCTGGACAAGGCAGGGTTCGCCCTCATCGCGGCCGGCCTCGAGCAATGTCTCCGTGCCGGCGACGACGGTGCGCTGGACCGCGAGAAGCTCGAGAAGGTCTTCATGTCGCTGGCCTGACCTGGCTGCCGACCGGCACGGCATTGGCCGGCTCGGCCGTGCGGGGTCCGACGGCAGCTCGCGGCGATCCAGGCTCAGGCGGACCCGGTCAGGGCAGGCAGCCGTCGCCGGCGGCGCACCGCCACTGCGCTGAGCGCGAGCAGGACGACGGCGAGCGCAGCTGCACCGGCCAGCACCCGACCGGCGACGGGCTGCGGACCGTCGTCGCCGAGCGGGCCCGGGTCGAACGAGGCGCTGAGTCCCAGTCCGCGGACGGGACCGGCCTCGGCGACGTGGACCTCGCCGGTGGCCGTCCCGACTGTGGGCCCCAACGTCGCCACCCGCAGGACCCACCGGCCGGCCGGCAGGTGGATCCGTGCGGTGTAGAGACCGGGCGCGGACCGGTCCGGCATCAGGCGCACGGAGCGCTCGCCCTGGGGGCCGGACAGGGCCGCCAGCACGAACTCGTCCACGACCGGCTCGCGGTCGCCGGCGTAGACGACGAGGGCCTGGACGACGGCGGCCGATGCGTCACCGGCCACCGCCAGCCTGATCTCGGAGGTGCCGCTGTGGGCGTCGGCCGGCGCCGACGCCAGGCCGGTCAGGGCTGCGACGAGGCATAGCAGCGCGACGTACCGACGGACCGCCCTGGGCGCGCGGGCGCGAAGCGGCTTTCCGGCAGGCGCCGCCTTCGCTGTCCCGACCATGACGACGACGCTAGGCAGTTCCGACCCCGCGCACGCCGGCCGCGTCCGGACTGTCATCGACCTGTCATGCGGCCCCGACCGCTGCTGGCGTCACCGCGGACGACCACCCGGGGGACTGACCCCGGGCTGTCCGCTCACGACGCGCCGGACTCCAGGGCTCCCTCGAGGCCGTCGAGCAGGAGGTCGAGACCGAACGCGAACTCCTTGCCGTAGTCGTAGCCCGGCTTCAGGACGTGCTCGAAGGTGAGCTCGGCGAGGTGCGGGTACTCGTCGACCGGGAACCGCGCGAGGATTGCCTGCGCGAGCTCGGCGATCTGCTCCGGGGACTCGAACGGCAGGGCCCGATCGGACATCGCGAAGCCGTAGATGTAGCTGTCGAGGGCGGCGTACGCGTGCGCGACGAGCGCGATGGGGAAGCCGGCGCGCCGGAGGCAGGCGATGACGTCGTCGTGGTGCCGGAGGTTGGCGGGCCCGGGTGCGCTGCGGGACTCCATCAGCCCGTTGGCCCACCGGTGGCGGCCGAGGACCTCGCGGACGGACACGCCGCGGGCTCGCATCGCGGTCTTCCAGTCGACGTCGGACGGGATCTCGATCTCGGCGAAGACGAGGTCGATCATGCCGTCGAGGAGGTCGTCGCGGTTCGCGACGTGGTGGTACAACGACATCGCCTCCACCCCGAGCGCGTTGCCCAGCTTGCGCATGCTGAGCCACTCGAGACCGTGCTCGTCGGCAAGCGCCAGCCCCGTACGCAGCACGCGCTCCCTGGACAGCGGGGTCCGCGGTTCGGGTCGGACGTCGGACGACGCGGACATCGTCGGCTCCTCTCGCGGCATGCCCCCGGGGTTCCGGTCGGCTGTCGCGCCCATCTTACGTTGTAAGGCACGGGTGCCGCGCCGTTCAGCGGCGGTTGAGCAGCCAGACGCGGACGCGGTGCAGCTGCGGCATCACGCCGTAGATGACGACGGGGACGGCGATCGTGGCGAGGACGAGGGTCCGGACGACGACCGACAGGTCCTGCAGGTACGGACCCAGTGACACGTTGAGCACGGTCAGGGTCGGGAAGACGGCGACCCAGATCATCAGGGCCAGCTGGTGCTTGGTCGGCGGGGTCATCCTGGCCGGCGGGACGGCGACGGGCTGGTTCGACATGGTGATGCTCCTTTATGTGGTGGGGATGAAGGGGTCGGCGGGAGCCGCCGCCACAGGCGTCGGCTGCCCGGATCGTTCGGGCTAGCGCGCGAGTTCGCCGCGGTGGCGGACGGCTCGGTCGACGTCCTCCTCGACGAGGTCGGCGTTGATGGCGATGGCCGCCGTCGAGCCTTCACCGGCAGCGGTGATGACCTGGGCCCGCGGATTCGCGAGGTTCCCGGCGACCCAGACGCCGGTCACAGTGGTGCGTCCGGTCGGGTCTGTCTCCGGCCAGCCGGCGCTGTCGACGGCGCACCCGAGGTCCGTCAGCAGGTCGTTGTGGGGGACGAAGCTCGGGCGGACGAACACTGCCGCCCGGGGAACGGCCCGGCCGTCCTCGAGCTCGAGGCCGCGGAGCACGTCGTCGACGACGGCGACACGGGCCACGGCGCCGTCGACGACACCGATGCCCCGGGCGGCAAGCTGCTCCCGCTGGTCGGCGGTCGATGGGTCGGTGTGGGTGAACAAGATGACGTCGGAGGACCACTGCCGCACCAGCTGCGCATGGGCCATCGCCTCCGGCGTCCCACCGAGCACGGCGATCGGCTGGTCACGCACCTCGTACCCGTGGCAGTACGGGCAGTGCAGGACGTCCCTGCCCCACCGCTCCCGCAGTCCGGGGACGTCCGGGATCTCGTCTCGTAGGCCGGTGGCGACCAGCAGGCGGCGGGCCATCAGCTGCGACCCGTCTCGCAGGCGCACCTGGAAGCCGGGCCGGCCCACCACGTCGACCGCGACCACCCGGCCGTCGAGAAGGCGCCCGCCGTAGCCGGCGACCTCCTCCCGGCCGGCGGACAGCAGGTCCCTGGGAGACATGCCGTCCCTGGAGAGGAAGCCCTGCATGTGGGCGGCCGGGGCGTTGCGCGGCTCACCCGCATCGACAACCGTGACGGTGCGCCGCGCCCGGGTCAGCACGAGTGCCGCCGACAGCCCGGCGGCGCCGCCGCCGATGATCACCACGTCGTTGTCGTCCATGCCCTCGACGGTGCCCGCGCCACGCCGGATCGACAACTCTTGTTGCCATAACCGGGAACTGCGCCGTTCACTGGTGCCATGGACTCCGCTACCGCCATGGCCGCCGCGCTCGAGCAGGTCGGGCCGCGCATCAAGCGGATCCGCTCCCAGCGGGGCATCACGCTGACCGCACTCGCCGCGACGACCGGCATCTCCATCAGCACCTTGTCACGCCTCGAGACCGGGCAGCGGCGCCCGAGCCTGGAGCTGCTGCTGCCGCTGGCCCAGGCCTACCGCGTGCCCCTCGACGACCTCGTCGGGGCGCCGGAGGTCGGCGACCCGCGGGTCCGGCCCAAGCCGCGGCGCGTCAACGGCCGTACCGTCCTGCCGCTGACCGGCCAGCCCGGAGGCATGCAGGCCTGGAAGATCCTCGTCCCCGCGTCCCAGACCGAGCCGCAGCTGAAGGCGCACGAGGGGTACGAGTGGCTCTACGTTCTCGCCGGTCGGATGCGCCTCGTCCTCGGTGACCACGACCTCGCGCTCGGCGCCGGCGAGGTGGCCGAGTTCGACACCCGGGTGCCGCACTGGTTCGGAAGCACGGGTAAGGGCCCCGCGGAGATCTTGAGCCTCTTCGGGCCGCAGGGCGAGCGGTTGCACGTCCGGGCGAAGTCCAGACGGGACGACACCGGTCAACCATGAGCACGACCGGCAGCACGGCGGCGTGCACGCTTCTGTGCACCGGACGCGACGCGTTCACGGACCATGTCGGCTCCGTCGCTACGGGGCCGGTAGCCCGGACCCGGTACGCGATGCACCCGCGTCGTGGGTGGCGCTGCCCGGGTCGACAGGCCGCATCCGTGGCCGCGCAGAGCGCGGTAACGGCGACTCGCCGGCCAGGGCAGCGTCATCGCACACCGCGCACCGGCAGGATGCACGCCGCCGCGACCAGAGCACACAGGCCGGCCACGGCGTACAAGGCCGGGTAGCTGCCGAGCGCGAGTATGCCCGGTGCCAGGGCCGGAGCGAGCGAGTACGGCAGGGCTCCGGCGATGTTGAACACGCCGAGGTCCTTCGCTGCGGTGGCGGGGTCGGGCAGCACGTCGACGACCAGCGCGAGGTCGATGGCGACGTACAGGCCGAGCCCGACGCCGCTGATGGCCAGCGCGAGGTAGAACCCGGCAAGCTGCGAGCTTGATGCGAGCACGAGCATGGCGACGCCGAACACGGCTGCGGCCACCATCACGAACACCTTGCGACGGCCGGTGCGGTCGGACAGCGGACCCCCGACCAGCGAGGCGGTGATGACCAGGGCGGACTGCAGCGCGGTGGCGAGGAACACCTGGTCGGGCACGTCGTGGTCCGGGCTGCCGAGATGGTCGAGGAGGTAGAACGCCTCGTAGGTGGTGAGGCAGGCATAGGCGAACACGAACAGGAACCGGCTGGCGAACGCCCACAGGAAGTCGCCGCTGGCATGCGGCCGCACCCAGAAGGTGCGCGCCAGCTCTCCCCACGACCAGGGCGCCCGACCGGCCGGGTCGAGTCGCCGGTCGTCGAGGCGCCACATGAACCACCCGATGGCGACTCCGCCGACGAGGCACGGCGCGAGGAACATGGCCAGCGCGTGCGGGCTGAACACCTTCACGAGCAGGGTCCCGAGCACCGAAGCGACCGGAAGGCACACGCCGAGCACCCCCGACACCATCCCTCGCTGCCGGGAGGGGACCTGGTCGGGCAGCACCGCCAGCAGGGCCGCGAGCACCGCGTTCAGGAACAGCTGCGCCAGGCACCAGCCGAGCACGACGACCGCGACGTTGGGGGCCAGGGCGACGATGACCGTACCGACGGTGCCGCCGGCCAGGCCGACGAGCACCCACGGCCGGCGCATCCCCAGCCGTGAGGTGGTCCGGTCCGAGAGCCGGCCGAACACCGGGTTCCCGACCACCGCGACCAGCGACCCCAGGCCGGCGACAACGGCGAGGCGGTTCGGCGCCTTGTCGCCGACCAGCGCGTCGAGCTTGAGCGCCAGGGTCACGACCAGCGGCGCGACGAGCATGACGATGACCCCGGTGTAGGCGGCCGCGAACTCCACGACGAACCGCCACCCGACCGCGACCACGTCCGGCCGGCCGTCGCCACCGCCGACCGACAGCGGCGCGAACGGCGGTCCCGGCAGCGCGGACGTGGGTGACGTGTCGGACATCGCGGCCCCCGCGGGAGACTGGGCGATGACAGACGCCTCGCTCGTGATCATGAGACTGCTCCTGCAACCTGACTGCCGCAAGAGCCGTCCCGCGCCTCGGCGCGCGTTCGTATCTCGCGCCGCGTGAGACGGCCTTGCGGTGTCGCGGGTCTGCGCGACGATGGCCGGGTGGGAGGGACGGGGTCGCGCGCGCCGAGGGGTGCACCGCTCGTCCAGACCAAGCTGCACGTGCCCAGCGGCCGCGCGGCCGCGGTGCCCCGGCCACGGCTGTCCGACCGGCTCGCGCGAGGGCTGACGGGGAAGCTCACGCTCGTGTCGGCTCCGGCGGGGTTCGGCAAGACGACGGTGCTGGCGCAATGGCTCGCAGAGTCCCGTCAGGCACCTGGTGGTCCGGCGGTCGCGTGGGTGTCGCTGGACGAGCACGACAGCGAGCCGGGCCGGTTCTGGTCGTACGTCGTTGCTGCTCTGGCCGGCATCAGCGACGCCCTGCACGCCGACTCGTTGCCGCTGCTGCAGGGCCCGTCCGCAGCGAGCGAGGCGGCGATGGCCTCGCTGCTGAACGCTCTCTGTGAGCTGCCCGTGGACGTCGTGCTGGTCCTGGACGACTACCACACCGTGACAGCGCACGAGATCCACGAGGCGGTGGGCTACCTGCTCGACCACCTGCCGTCGCAGGTGCATCTGGTGCTCTCGTCGCGATCCGACCCGCCGTTGCCGCTGTCCCGGCTGCGGGCCCGCGGCGACCTCGTCGAGGTGCGCTCGGCCGACCTGCGGTTCACCCGGGACGAGGCCGCGCAGTACCTGACCGGTTCGATGGGGCTCGACCTGGCGGCAGCCGAGGTCACGCTGCTCGCCGAGCGCACCGAGGGGTGGGCAGCCGCGTTGCAGCTGGCGGGCCTGTCGCTGCGGGACCGCGACGACACGGCCGCGGCCGTCGCCGGGTTCGCCGGCGACGACCGGTTCATCGTCGACTTCCTCGCCGAGGAGGTCCTGACCCGGCTGCCGGCCGATGCGCGGGAGTTCCTCCTGCGGACCGCGGTCCTGCGGCGGCTGACCGGGCCGCTGTGCGACGCCGTCACGGGACAGACCGGCGGCGCGGCACGGCTCATCGAGCTCGAGCGGGCCAACATGTTCCTGGTCCCGCTCGACGACCGCCGCGAGTGGTACCGGTACCACCACCTGTTCGGTGACGTGTTGCGCGCGCACCTGTCCGAGCAGCATCCGGACGAGGTCGCGGCGTTGCACCGGCGCGCCAGCGACTGGTGGCACGGCCGGGGTGACGCTGCCGAGGCCGTCGAGCACGCGCTCGCCGCCGACGACCCGGAGCGGGCAGCCGAGCTGATGGAGCTCGCCTTCCCGCTGATGGCGCGTGAGCGGCGCGAGGCCGAGCTCGCCCGCTGGGTCGGCGCCCTCCCGGACGACGTGGTGCGGACCAGGCCGGTGCTGGCCATCGCCTTGGCAGGCGCACTTGCGCAGGTGTCCGACTTCGCGACGGTCGAACAACGACTTGACGACGTCGAGCGGCTGTTGGTCGATGCGGACGGCAGGTGGCCAACCGAGCCGCCGGACGGACTGGTCGTCGTCGACACCGACGGCTTCAGGGCCCTGCCGGCGACGGTGCACATGTACCGGTCGGCGCTGGCGTTGTCCCACGGCGACCCAGCCGGAACGCTCGGGCTCGCCCGGCGCGCGCTGCAGCTGGCGCCTGAGGGCCACCACCTGCTCCGGGCGGGTGCCCGCGCCCTGGCGGGGCTTGCTGCCTGGGGCATGGGAGATCTGACGGCCGCCCACGCCGCCTACACCGACTCGACCATCGACATGCGCCGGGCCGGGCACCTGGCCGACGTCCTGGGGCTGTGCATCACCCTCGGCGAGCTGTGCCTGGCACAGGGGCGCCTGACCGACGCCGAACGAACCTTCCGGGACGCCCTCGACCTCACCGCAACCGTTGACGGAGCGCCGCTGCGCGGCACTGCCGACATGCACGTGGGCCTCGCCGGCGTACTGCTGGAGCGCGGCGACATCGCCGGAGCCGCCGCCGAGCTGGTCACCGCCGACGCCCTCGGTGAGCACAAGGGGCTGCCGCAGAACCCGTACCGCTCTCGGGTTCTCCACGCATCGCTGGCCGAGACCGCGGGGGACCTCGACGCCGCGCTGAGCCTGCTCGACGAGGCGGAGCGGGTCTACAACGGTGACTACGCCCCGGACGTGCGGCCGGTGCCCGCGGTGCGAGCCCGGCTGCGGCTGCGCCGCGACGAGCTCGACCTCGCCGAGGCATGGGCCCTTGAGCGACACCTCGCGCCCGCCGACGAGCTGTCGTACCTGCGTGAGTACGAGCACATCACCCTCGCCCGGCTCCTGCTCGCACGGCACGGGACCGGCGGGGCGCACACGGCAGCCGGTGGCTCACCGCCGCTGGACGAGGCGACCGGCCTGCTCCAGCGGCTGGCCGCCGCGGCCGAGACCGGCGGCCGCGTGCGACCGCTCATCGAGATCCTCGCCCTGCTGGCGCAGGCCCACGCGGCGCGTGCCGAGCGCGACACCGCCCTGAGCACCTTGCGGCGGGCGGTCGAGCTCGCTGAGCCCGAAGGACATGTCCACGTTTTCACCGGCGAAGGACCCGCGCTGGCCAGCCTGCTGCGGGCTCTCTCACGTGCCGAGCCAGGCTCCGCGTTACCTGCGGCGACTCGCGACAAGCAGCGAGCCGGAGCCGACCGGAGCGCGCACCGCTCGGCAGACCGCCGCGGAGCACCCGGACCGACCCTGGGGGCACACGCTCGTCGAGCCGCTGTCGGAGCGGGAGCTGCAGGTTCTGCGGCTGCTGGCCACCGACCTCGACGGCCCGGACATCGCTCGCGAGCTGCACATCTCGCTGAACACGATGCGCACCCACAGCCGCAACATCTTCCGCAAGCTGCAGGTCACCAGCCGCCGGGCCGCGGTACGGCGGGCCGTCGAGCTCGACCTGCTGCCCCGCCGACGCCGCACCTGACCCACACCGGCAAGCGGGCCGCCGCGCGGCGCGCACGTTCACCATGCCGCTCACCAGATGTGGTGACGACGGCTCACCACATCGGTTCCTACCTTCCCGGGTGATGGGGGACGCGAACCCGCGCCGACCCCCGCCGGAACAGCCCACAACTCCCACGAGGTGTCCCATGTGCCAGCACCAGCCCCAGTGCCCTCCCGCCGACAGCCCGGCGCGCCAGCTCGCGCGCACCGTCGCGGGCCACCCGGATCAGGGCTGGAGCCTCCTGTGCAACGGGGTCGTCGTGTTCGACGACCTCGGCGAGCTGCTGCCGCACGGCGCCCCGGGCGTCGCGCAGGCCGCGTGAGGGGCGTGACTGCCGTGCGCCAGGTCCAGCAGAGGCGGCTCCCGCGGCCGGCTCGCCCGGCAGATCTCGACCTCACCACCCCGTCCGGCCGATCCCTGCCCTTCTGACCAGCCGAGAACCGGAAGGACATCCGATGAGAAACGCGAACCCGACGACCCGCCCGCGGGAGCCGAGGCAGTACGCGATCCGAGTCGACAGCCTCCTCGACCAGAGGTGGGCGACGTGGTTCGACGGGCTCACGCTCACCCACCAGGACGACGGCACCACCGTCCTCGACGGAGCCGTGGCCGACCAGGCCGCCCTGCACGGTCTGCTCCAGAAGATCCGCGACCTGGGCCTACCGCTGCTGTCCGTCACGCCCGCAGACACCACGACCAGCCCCGCCACCGACGACCCCACCGACCGGCCCGGGGCGGGCGCCTCGACACCCACCACCACGACCACCACCGCGACCACCGGGAGCTCCTCATGAACCGCTTCATCCGTCGCCTCGGCGACCTCAGCGCCCGCCGCCCCTGGACCATCATCGGAACCTGGGCCGTCGTGGCCGCGCTCGTGGCCGTGCTCTCCGGCGCACTCGGCGGCGCGTTCGTCGACGACTTCAGCGCACCCGGCAGCGACAGCGCCAACGCCATGGACCTGCTCGACGAGCGGTTCCCCGCCGTGGCCGGCGGCACCGCCGTCGCCGTGTTCGCCGCCCCCGAAGGTCAGCAGGCAACGGCTTTCCGGCCCGCCGTCGACGCCGCACTGTCCCGGGTCGCGAGGATCGACCACGTCGCCGCCGTCGGCGACCCGTTCGCCGCCGGGCACGTCTCCCCCGACGGTCGCGTCGCCTACGCGGACATCGCCCTGGACGTGCCCTCGACCCAGTTCGGACGCGACACCGCCGCCACCCTCGTGCACGCCCTCAAGACAGCCCAGGTGAACGGGCTGCGGACCGAGTTCGGCGGCGACGCAGCGTTCCTCAACGCTGAGGAGGAGAAGTCCGGCTCCGAGGTCTTCGGCATCGTGGCCGCCCTCGTCGTGCTGCTCGTCGCGTTCGGGACCGTCGTGGCCGCACTCGTGCCCATCGTCCTCGCGCTGGTGGCGGTCGGTGTCGGGCTCGCCGGCATCGTGCTGCTGGCCGGCGGCATCACGGTCTCCACCGCCGCACCGACCATCGGGGCCATGGTGGGACTGGGCGTCGGCATCGACTACGCGCTGCTGATCGTGTCCCGCTACCGCGAGAACCGTGCCGCCGGGCACGCCAACGGCCCCGCGCTCTCGGTCGCCATGAGCTCGTCCGGCACCGCCGTGTTCTTCGCCGGTGGCACCGTCGTGCTCGCGATGGGTGCCCTCGTGCTCACCGGCGTCGGCTTCCTCGCCTCCATCGGCATCAGCACCTCCATCGTCGTCCTGTTCGCGGTCGCCACCGCAGTCACCCTGCTGCCCGCGCTGCTGTCCGTCCTCGGTGACCGCATCGACGCTGTGCGGGTCGTCGGCCGTCGCCGCGACAGGACCGCCAAGGCGGCGAAGCCGGTGGAGGCGACCGTCTGGTGGCGGCTCGCGCACCGCATCTCCGCCCGGCCCGTCCCGTACCTCGTCGCCGGTGCTCTGGTCATGCTGACGCTGGCCGTCCCGGCCCTGTCGCTGCAGACCGGCTTCCCCGACGCGAGCGACAACCCGTCCGGCCACACCGAGCGCAAGGCGTACGAGCTGCTCGCCGACGGCTTCGGTCCCGGCTACAACGCCCCGCTCGTCGTGGTCGCCGACCTGCGCGCCGCCCACCTCGACCCGATCGACGTCTCGTCGCTGGCGGCCGACATCGGCGCCGTCCCCGGAGTCGCCCAGGTCGGCGAGCCGCGCACCAACCGGGCCGGCGACACCGTCGTGCTGCCCACGCTGCCGACCACCGATCCCTCGGACCCGGCGACCGTGCGCACCCTCGAGCGGGTCCGTGCCGTCACCCCGCCCGGGGTCTTCGTGACCGGCCCGACCGCGCTGACCCTCGACCTGGACAGGCAGCTGTCCGAGACTCTGCCGCTGTTCATCGGCGCCATCCTCGCGACCTCGATCCTGCTGCTGATGATCGTGTTCCGCTCGATCGCCGTGCCGCTCAAGGCCGCCGTGATGAACATGCTGTCCATCGGTGCCGCCTACGGGGTCGTGGTCGCCATCTTCCAGTGGGGCTGGCTTGCCGGCGCGTTCAACATCCACGACACGTACCGGATCGCCTCGCCCCTGCCGGTCATCTTCTTCGCGGTGCTGTTCGGCCTCTCGATGGACTACGAGGTGTTCCTCGTCTCCCGGATCCGCGAGTCCTACGAGGCCACCCGGGACAGCACGGAGGCGGTCGCCCGCGGCCTGGCGTCCACCGGACGGGTCGTGACGTCCGGCGCGCTGATCATGGTGCTGGTGTTCCTGTCGTTCGTCACGAACCCGTCCCCGTTCGTCAAGATGATCGGCATCGGCCTGGCCACCGCGATAGCGCTGGACGCCACGGTCGTCCGCATGGTGCTGGTGCCGGCCACGATGGCTCTGATGGGCCGGACCAACTGGTGGCTGCCCGGGTGGCTGGACCGAGTCCTGCCGCACCTGAGCCTCGAAGGTCCCTCAGCCCAGCCGCCCGCCGCTCCGGTGCCCGTGCCCGCGCAGGGCGACAACCGCGCCCCGGAACCGGACGCCACGCCGGTCCCGAGCGCCTCTCGCTGACCGGATCCCGGCGACCGGCCGTCCCACCACCCGCAGACCGCGCACAGACAGGACCAGACCGATGATCCAGGCCCGCAACATCACCAAGCACTACGGCGACAAGGTGGCCGTCGACGACATCAGCTTCACCGTCGCCGCCGGCAAGGTCACCGGCTTCCTCGGCCCGAACGGCGCCGGCAAGTCCACCACGATGCGCATGGTCGTCGGGCTGGACCGTCCGACCGCCGGCACCGTGACCGTGAACGGCCGCCGGTACGCCGAGCACGGGTCGCCGCTGACCGAGGTCGGCGTGCTGCTCGAGGCGAAGGCCGTGCACACCGGTCGGTCCGCGGTGGACCACCTGCGCGCCGTGGCCGCCACCCATGCCTTCGGCCGCCGCCGCGTCGAGCAGGTCATCGACATGACCGGCCTGCACAGCGTCGCCGGCAAGCGGGTCGGCGGGTTCTCCCTCGGCATGGGCCAGCGCCTCGGCCTGGCAGTCGCGCTGCTCGGGGACCCGCACACCCTCATCCTCGACGAGCCCGTCAACGGGCTCGACCCGGAAGGGGTTCTGTGGGTGCGGAACCTGCTGCGGCAGCTCGCCGCGGAAGGGCGCACCGTGTTCCTGTCCTCGCACCTGATGAGCGAGATGGCCCTGACCGCCGACCACATCCTGGTGATCGGACGCGGCCGTATCATCGCCGACGCCCCGGTCGCCGACATCATCGCCCGCTCCAGCGGCACCAGCGTGACCGTCCGCACGCCCGAAGCCGGCAGGCTGGCCGATCTGCTGCGCGGCCCCGACGTCACTGTCATCCCGGCGGACGACGGCCGCCTCGAGGTCCGCGGTACCAGCGCCCAGGTCATCGGCGAGGCGGCAGCCTCCGCCGGCCTGGTGCTGCACGAGCTGGCCCCGCACCGCGGCAGCCTCGAGGACTCCTACATGTCGCTGACCGCCGACGCCGTCGAGTACCACGCCGCCGGCAGCCCCTCCGCCGACCCGACCCCCCAGACCGCACCGGTGCCCGCCACCCGGCAGGCGCCGAACTCGAAGGAGACCCACCGATGAGCACTCTTACCGCCCCCGCCCCCGCCCCCGCAGTCGCCCGCGCCCGCGCGCACCACGTGACGTTCCCCCGGGTGCTGCACGCCGAGTGGATCAAGTTCTGGTCGCTGCGGTCGACAGTGTGGACCGTCGCCGCGACCGTCGTCGTCATGGCCGCCGTGAGCTGGCTCGCCGCGTTCTTCACCGCCCGCGAGGCCACCAGCCCCAGCACGACGCCGCAGGACGCCGCCGAGCTGACCCGGCTGCTGCACGACCCGGGCCTCATCCTGACCGGCACCGAGCTCGCCAAGCTCGTCGTTGCCGTCCTCGGTGTACTCATCATCACCGGTGAGTACTCCACCGGCATGATCCGCTCCACGCTCACCGCGGTCCCACGCCGCCTGCCGGCCCTGTGGGCCAAGGCGCTCGTGCTCTTCGCGGTCACCACCGGCACCGTGGTGGTCGCCGAGGGCCTCTCCTGGCTGGTGGCCGCCCCGACCCTGCACTCCCACGACGCCGCCCTGGACCTGGGTTCCGCCGAGACGCAGCGCATCCTGCTCGGCGGCGTCCTCTACCTGGCCGGCATCGCCCTGCTCGCGTTCGCGGTCGGCGCCATCATCCGGGTGGCTGCGGGCGCCCTCGCGACCGTGCTCGGCCTGCTGCTCGTCGTCGAGGTCCTGTTCCGCACCTTGCCGGTCGACTTCTTCCGCCAGGTCAGCCCGTTCCTTCCGGCAACCGCCGGGCACCAGCTGCTCGTCACCCAGTCCAGCATCGAGCAGGCCCGCGCCACCACCAGCGCAACCGTCCTCGAACCCTGGGTGGGGTTCTCCGTGATGGTCGCCTGGGTCGCAGTCGCACTCGCCGTTGCCGCCGTGCAGCTGCGCCGTCGCGATGCATGAGCAGCAGCAGCGTGCAGATATCGGAAACAGCTGGGGCAGGAACCGAGCTCCACCGTCGTCACCATGAGCACGCCACACCGGTCGGAGTCCGCGGACGCAGCCGAAGCCGCGGTGGGGGGCGACCAGCGTTCGGACGAGCATGCCGGTGCCAGTCGTCTGCGGCCGCCCCGCCTGGTGGTTACCGCCTGGCGGCAGTCCTGCCCGCCGATCGGGTGAGGACGGCGAGGACGGCCGCGGTGAGCAGCACCCAGACGGCGGCCACGTTGAGCGCGGACGCTGCTGGACGTCCAGGTACAGGAGCCCCGCGTCGGCATGCCCGACGACGGCGACGGCGGCGAGCAGTCCAACGGCTCGGTGCCACCGGCGGCCGAGCGTCCTGCGGTGGCGCCAGCCGCGACGGTGATCATCATGGTGCTGGTGTTCGCGGCGTTCATCCCCGCGCCGGACATCACCACCAATCTGGGCCCGTCGTGCGAGTCGGCGGTCAGATGAGCAGGTCGGCCGGCAGGGCCTGGGCTCGTGACGACGCGAGCTCGTCGCGGATGTGGTCGGCGAGCCAGGCGGCGTCGTCCTTCACGTATCCGAGCAGCGCGGAGCCGCGGGTGTGCAGCCAGGGCTGCCCCACGACACTGAGCCCTGGGACCGGGCTGATGCCGCGCTCGTTCGCGACCGTGCCGTCGACGACGGCGCCGGGGATGTCGAGCCACGAGTAGTCGGTGCGGAACCCGGTGGCCCAGACGACTGCCGTGACATGGGTGACGCTGCCGTCTGCGAACATCGCCCGGGTCAGGTCGACGTCGTCCAGGCGGGGCCGGACCCGGACGCCGAGCCGGGTGAGGTCGCGCCAGCGGGTGCCGATGACCAGGTCGCCCTTCTTCTGCGCGCGCCGCGCGAGGCGGGAGTCCGCGGTCTTGGCGAGCAGCCCGAGCCGGGACAGCCACCAGAACAGGTCCCGGCCGAAGACGCGCTGGGGCAGCATCGGAGACCGGGTGCCCACGGCGACGGTGACGGGCCGGGAGGCGGCGAGCTCGCGGGCGATCTGCAGCCCGGAGTTGCCGGCGCCGACGACCAGCACCGGCCCGTCCGGCAGCTGGCCCGGGTTGCGGTAGGCCGACGAGTGCAGCTGGACGACGTCGGCCGCCAGGTTGTGGGACAGGGTCGGGACGACCGGGGTCTGGAAGGGGCCGGTCGCGACGACGACCTGCCGGGCGGTGATGAGGCCGGTCGAGGTGTCGGCGTGGAAAAGGTCGCCGGCCCTCGACAGGCGGATGGCGCGCGTGTTGAGGCGGACCGGAAGCTCGAACGCTGCCGCGTACCTGCGCAGGTAGTCGGCGACCTGGTCCTTGCTCGGGTAGGTCCCGGCGGGGGCGGGGAACGGCATGCCCGGCAGCGCGTCGTACTCGGCGGGGGTGAACAGCCGCAGCGAGTCCCACCGGTTGCGCCACACGTGCCCGACCTCCGGGCCGGCGTCGATGAGCACGAACGAGCGGATGCCCTGCTGGCGCAGGTGCCAGCCGATGGCGAGGCCGGCCTGGCCGGCGCCGACGACGAGCACGTCGACGTGCTCCGCGAGGGCGGGATCCTGCTGGTCGGGGGTCTGCATGGTGGCTCCCGGTGCTCGGGGTGGTGACGCGGGCGGTCGGACGCGGACTGGTCGGAGGCTGATCAGTGCGTGTGGCGGGCGGGCTGTCGGCAGCCGGTCAGCGGCTGGGCTGCCGGCCGGCTGCCTCGCTCGCCCCGCTTACGGGTGCAGGTCATGTCAGAGGACGCCGCGCAGCCGGGTGGACTGCGGGTCGAGCTCGTGGAAGTGCGACCGGGGCGCCACGAACGAGCGGTCACCGCGGACGACGGCGGACAGTCGGGCCATGACAGCGGCGACGGCGACGATGGCGAGGGCGATGAGGACGAGAGCGAACATGACGGGCTCCTTCGGGTTGCGGGTGGTGGTCGAGCGGGACATCTCGAGGTTGCGGCGGCGGCACGGGGCTCGCGCCGGCAGAACCGCCAGGTCTGACTGGACGGGCAGCGCGCGGTCCGGCGGCCGACGGGACGGGCCGAGGGCGTCGGGCGGTGCGGCAAGGCGGCTGCGCCACGGCGGCCGGGCCGGGTGACCCTTGCGTTGCGGGTCTGCGCGGAGTCGAACCTGGCAGTTTCGCCGGCTCGAACCTGGCCGTCGCTTCCTAGCGTCGTTCGTGTCAGCCGAAGCACCCCGACGCTCGGCCGGCACCCCGGAAGGAGACCCCGATGACCCAGACGCAGATCCGCCGCCCGGCCCGCCCGGCGCAGCCGGCGACCCTCGACCGGCGCACCCCGTCCGGGCGTCTCCTCCCGTTCTGACCACGTCCCACTCCTTCTCCGGAGCTCCGATGACCGCCTCGACCATCGCCACCGCCGCTACGTTCGGCGCCGTGACCGTGCTGCCGCCGACGCTGCGGCAGCACCTGTCGGGTTGGGTCGGATCCCCTCCGGGCGAGACGCCGGTCCTGGTGGTGCCGAACCCGCGCAACGCCGCATCTGGCTGGGACCGGCGCCCGCCGCTGCTGACCGGCCTGGTCGACCCGGCCGGCCACGCTGTGGTCGCGCTGCCGCCGGCCGTCGCCGCCCCCGGAGCTCGGCTGCTCGCGCAGGCCCGTGACCTCGCCGAGGTCGACGCCGGCCTTCAGCTGCTGCCCGGCCTGCTCGGCAAGCCTGGTCACGCCGTCGAGCGGGTGGCGTTCCGCTGGACAGTGCGCCCGGCAGACCTCCCAGACGCCGGTGTCTGGGTCGACACCGACACGCCCGGGCTGCCCGGCTGGCTGCGACCGTTCGGCGGTCAGGCTCTGGTCGCGTTCGACGACCGCGGCCGGTACCTCGCCGGGGTCGGCATCAAGCGCCACGACCGATGCGGGCGCGAGATCTCGGTCGGGACCGAGCCGCACGCCCGTGGTCAGGGCCTGGCCCGGCGCCTGGTCGCCCAGGCCGCCCGGCACCTCCTCGACCATGACCGCGTCCCGACGTACCTGCACACGTTCGACAACGTGGCCTCGTCGCGGGTCGCGGCCGCCGCCGGCTTCGACGACGCGGGCTGGTCCGCACTGATGCTCAGCGACCACCCGGCTGCGGCGGCCGCCTGAGGTTCAGCGCACCATCGTGCCGTTGAGCAGGGTCAGCATCCAGCTCGCGCTCGGCTGCTGACCGGTCCTGCGGGTCACCCTGCGGCGGTCGGCACGACCGGCACGACCGGCGAGGATCGAGGTGTGGGTGCTGGATGTGCGGGCCATGGTCGACTCCTTGGTGGAAGGGACCTCACCATGGGCCGCTTGCCTGTTCGGCGGCTGTCGCGCCGGCGTCCGGAGCCTGTCGCGGCCGCAGCACGCTCGCGCTTCTCTCAGTCGAGGGTGAGAGCCATCAGCTCGGCCCGTGAGGTGACGCCGACCTTGGTGAAGACGTTGCGCAGGTGGAAGTCGACCGTGCGGGGGCTGACGAACAGCTGCCCGGCGACGTCTCGGTTCGACATACCCTGCCGGACCAGACGCGCCACGTTCAGCTCCTGCGCGGTCAGGTCGGTCGCGGTCGACACGTCCCGGCGTCGGGCGGTCTCCCCGGATGCGCGCAGCTCCGCCGCGGCCCGGTCCGCGAACGGTGCCGCGCCGAGCTCCTCGAACGTCGCCAGCGCGGCCCGCAGGTGCACCCGGGCGTCGACCCGTCGGCGGCCGCGACGGAGGAACTCGCCGTACGCGAGCTCGGTCCGCGCTCTGGCCGGCGGACGCGCGGACGCGGCGTGCTGGGCGAGAGCCGCCTCGAAATGCCGCTCGGCGTCGTGGGCCTCGGTCGCGAGCAGTGCGGCGCCGTGCTCGGCGACCGCGAGCGCCCATGACGCACCGGTCTGCTCGCCGTAGAGCTGCATCTCGTCCGTCCACGCTCGGGCCGCGTCGTGCTGGTCGGCGCGCACCGCCGCCTCGATGCGGTCCAGAGCCGCGAACCGCCGGACCGGCCCGTCATGGATGTGCTCGAGGAGGTGGAAAGCGGTTGCCGGCGCCCCGCCGGACCGCGCGGCGACCACGGCCTTCGCCCAGCGGGCGAAGTCGCCCAGCAAGTGCTCGGCGACACCCACCGGGTACGCGGCCGCAACCTGCTCGGCCTCCGCGAGCCGATCCTCGAACTGCTCGTCGCCGCGGAACGCCGCGACCAGCGCCGCCTCCGCGAGCGGCAGCGCGGCCAGCCCTGGCTGCCCCGAGCCCTGCGCCAGCGGCATCGCCTCCGATGCGCCGGTGACCAGCGACGTCCACCGGCCGGTGACGAGCTCGATGAGGCCGCGGCGGGTCAGCGCGTACAGCACCATGATGAGCGCCCCGGTCGCGCGCGCCCCCGTCAGCAGCATGTCGTGGTAGCGGAACGCGAGCTCGTCGTCGCCGACGTGGAACGCGGCGATGCCGAGGTTCGGCAGCAGGTCCTGGTCGTCGCCCTCGACGAACTCGGCGCGCTCGAACGCCTCCCGGAGCGCCGGCATGGCCTGCGGCCACTCCGCGCGACGCACATGGTCCAGCCCGACCAGCAGCCAGTAGAACGAGTGCGCCCGCGCCGGCTCGTCCGGCCCAGGCGGCGGCGCGACCGTCGTCGGGTCGACCTCGAGCTGCGCGTGCGGGTTGAACGACGCGAGCGCCGCGGCGAACATCGCCATCTCCCGGGCGCGTCGCGGGTCGTGCGGCGCGACATCCCGGGCGCCGCGCAGCACCATGGTGATGCCGTCGTGCACCGACCCGGTGTTCCACTCGATGCGGGCCCGCAGCCGTGCGATGTCCGCACCGAGGAGTGGGTCGCTGACCGCGTCAGCGGCAGCGGCCGCCAGCGCGCGTGCCCGGCCGGGCTGTGCGGCCAGCCACGCTCCCCACGCCGCGCCGAAAAGGCGCCGCGCCCGTGCCTCCCGGTCCGCCGACAGCTCCGCGGCCCGCTCCCACGCCGCCGATGCGGCCTCGTGACCGCCACGAGCACTACCGCGCTCCGCCGCGGCGTCCAGCGCCGCGACCACCGTGTCGTCCGGACCTTCCGCGGCGGCCGCGAGATGCCACGCGCGCCGGTCGTCGTCGCCGGTCGACGCGAGCGCGTCGGCGAGGGCCCTGTGTGCGCGTCGCCGCTCGAGGCTGGTCGCCGCGCCGTACACCGCGGACCGGACCAGCGGGTGCCGCATCGCGACAACTCCGTCGCGCACCTGAGCCAGCGCGGACCGCTCGACCTCCTGCTGCGCCTCCTCGTCCGACCCGAGGGCGGCCGCCGCCGCGCCGACGGCGGCCGCGTGCCCAGAATCGTCGGCGGCCGCGACCAGCAGCCACGTCTGGGACGGCTCCGACAGGCGGCGGAACCGGTCCAGGAACGCCCGTTCGACTCCCTCGGTCAGCGGCAGTGTCGCCGGAAGCGGCACGACGCCGCGGAGCTGGTCAGGGGACAGCGCGTCGGCCATCTCGACGAGCGCCAGCGGGTTCCCGCCGGTCTCCTGCGCCAGCCGCTGCGCGACGCCGGCGGCGACGGTCGTGCGCGCGTGAGTGCTGAGCAGCTCGGCCGTACCGGGTTCGTCGACCCCGCCGAGAAGCAGCTCCGGCAGGTCGCCGGAGTCGAACCGGCGCACGTCACCGTCGCGCGCGGCGAACAGCAGTGCGACCCGCTCGTCCGAGAGCCGGCGGGCCACGAACTGCAGCGCGGCCGCGGACGCGTCGTCGAGCCAGTGCGCGTCGTCGACCACCGCCAGCACAGGCGCCTCGTCAGCCGCCTCGCTGAGCAGGCTCAGCGCGCCCAGGAACACCAGGAATCGGTCACCGTCGCCGTCGGCCTGCCCGAACACCGCCCGCAGCGCCCGGCTCTGCGGCTCCGGCAGCCTCTCGACGTGCCGCATCGCTGGTGCGAGCAGCCGCTGCAGCGCGGCGAACGGTAGTGGTGACTCCGACTCGATGCCGGACGTCCGCAGCACCCGCACGCCCTCGGTGCGCTCGGCGGCGTCGGCGACCAGGGTCGACTTCCCGACCCCTGGCAGACCTCGGACGACCAGCGCGCCACCGCGCCCCTCAGCCGCGTCCGCCAGCAGCGCATCCACCTGCGCCCGCTCCCGGTTCCTCCCCGCCAGCACGACGCGAGCGTAGCCAGTTGCGCGGACACCCTGGCCGTTTCACCGGCGCGACCCGGCGCCGCCGCGACCAGGCTCACCCCCGGCACCGCATCCCCCGCGAAGGAGTCCCGATGAGCCATCACAGTGCGGCAGCGCCCGCCGCAACCCTCCCGTCCCAGCAGCACGGGCACAGCCCGCACGGCCAGCCGCATCACCAAGCGCATGGCCTCGCCGACCAGACTGGCCCGAAGGTGCCGTGGACGACCCTCGGCCTGATGCTGCTCGCCCAGTTCATGGTCATCCTCGACGTCAGCGTCGTGAACGTCGCGATGCCCAGCATCGGAGCAGATCTGCACTTCACCTCCGGCGACTACCAGTGGGTCGTCAGCGCCTACGTCCTGCTCAGCGGCGGGTTCCTGCTGCTCGGCGGCCGCCTCGCCGACCTCAGCGACCGCCGCCGGGTGTTCCTCACCGGGCTCGGCCTGTTCACCGCCGCCTCCCTGGCCAGCGGCATGGCCACCTCGGCCGGCCTGCTCATCGCGTCCCGCGCGACGCAGGGCCTGGGCGCCGCCATGCTCACCCCGGCGGCACTGTCGGTCATCATGACCACCTACGCCGGCCGGCAGCGCACCGCCGCACTGTCGGTGTGGGGCGCCATCGGCTCGACCGGCATCGCGGCCGGCGTCCTGTTCGGCGGCGCGCTCACCAGCGCGTTCGGCTGGCAGGCCGTCTTCTTCATCAACGTGCCCATCGGTCTCGCCGTCGCCGCCGGCACCGTGAAGGTCGTGCCGGCAGCTAGGGCCGCCCGGTTGCGCAGCGCTCAACTCGACCTGCCCGGCGCGGTCACCCTGGTGGCCGGACTGGTCACGCTGGTCTATGCCATCCAGGGCACCGAGACGCACGGCTATGCGTCCGCTCGGACCGTCCTCACGCTCGCGGTCGCTGCCGGACTCCTCACGGCGTTCGCCGTCATCGAGGTGAAGGTCGCCTCGCCGCTGGTCCCGTCCCGCACCTGGCGCATCCGATCGCTGACGTCCGCGTCGGTCGTGATGGCCGGCGTCACCGGCATCGTGGTCGGCGCCATATTCCTGACGTCGCTGTACCTGCAGCGGGTCGTCGGGTCGTCCGCCATCGTCACCGGACTGCAGTTCCTGCCGCTCGCCGCCGCCATCACCGTCAGCGCGATGGTCGCCTCGCACCTGCTCGGCAAGGTCGCCCCACGGACCCTCATCGCGGTCGGCATCATCGTCATGGCAGCCGGTGCGGCGCTGCTGGCCGCGCAGGCCGGCGGCGCGACGTACACCAGCAACGTGCTACCCGGGCTGCTGGTCCTCGGCGCCGGTACCGGCCCGATGTTCGTGGCCATCTCCGTAGCCGCGATGAGCGACGTGCCAGCCAGCGACTCCGGTCTCGGGTCCGGCCTGATGATGACCGGGCACGAAGTCGGCGCAGCCCTCGGTGTCGCCCTCCTGACCGCGGTCGGCGGTGACCTCACCTCCCGCACCGGGTTGGTCGACGCCTACGGCCGGGCGTTCGTCGCAGTCCTGGTCATCCTCGCTGTGCTCATGGTCGTGACGCTCGTCGCGGTCCCGAAGAAGGTGCACGCCACGGCTGGCGGGCACGGGCACGGCATGCACTGACGTCGGCACGCGCGAAGGCCCGCCGGCTAGCCGACCGGCGGGCCTTCGCGTTCGCGGCGACTACTGCGCTCCCAGCTGCGGTTCGGCTGAGCTGCACAACTCGTCGAGCCAGTCGTCGGTGCCCAGGCCCTGGTGGAAGTCGAGCAGGTCATCCGGAGTGAGCAGTGCGCCTTCGGTCGGACTCTCCGGGTGCGCCGGCCGGACGTCCTCGAGGCCAGGACCGTCGAGGTCGGAGCCGGTGTCGATGAGGGCGGCGCCGGCGGAGACGACGGTCAGCAGCGGGACCCACTCGACGGGAACGCTGACGAGCTCGGCGCAAGAGCGGCAGACCCACGTGACGGTGGCGGCAGAGCCCTCGTCACCGGTGGGGGCGTCGACGTCGACGAACAGGGCCCAGGCCGGGAGGTCGTCGGTGGTGCGGCAGGCGGGGCACTGGATGGCGATGACGGTCATGTCGGGCTCCTTTCGCTGAGTGCCACCGTCGGCCGCGGCCCTGTACGAGGCCTGTTCGGCGCCTGTCCAGGTGAACCTGAGCGCCGGCTCCTCGCGACCGCTTCCGGACAGCGACCGGACAGCCGTCGCCGCGACCCTCAGGACGTCCAGCAGCGGCGACCCTCGCCGTCCTGACCCGGCGCTCGCGTCCCTCACGGCCACGGCCCGGCGACCGGCTGGCCGCCCCAGAACCCGGCGGTTTGACCGGCGCGACCAGGTACCCGCCACCCGCACTCTCGAACAGCCGAGAGCACCCCGCAGCGCACCACCCGAACCCAGGAGAAACCAGATGATCAACGACATTCCTCGCACGTTCGTCGGGGCGACGACCTTCCGCGTCGAGGGCATGACCTGCGATCACTGCCGCCACGCGGTCAGCACCGAGATCTGCGCCGTTCCCGGCGTCGAGTCGGTCGCGGTCGACCTGACCTCCGGCACCGTCACCGTCTCCGCCACCGCGCCGGTCGACCGCTCCGACATCGCTGCCGCCGTCGCCGAGGCCGGCTACACGCTCCTGCCCTAGCCGCCACCGCGGTGGCCCCGAAGCCGCCGGCGGTCCCGCGCCCGGCCACCCCTCGCCGCGCGGGCCCGCCGGCTCCCACCCCGCACCACCGCAGCACACCACCAGCCAGTTCGAGACCGAGGAGACCGCCATGACCGCCATCCACGAGCAGCTCGTCCGGGACCACGTCGGACAGCTCCTGCGCGACGCCCGCCGTGCCCGCCGCATCAACCTCGCGTCCCGCGCCGGCCGCCGGCACCCGCTGAGACCCGCCCAGCACCCAGCCGGCACCCGGAACGCAGCCGGAACCCGGCCACTTCGCCGGTGCGAGCACGCTGCCGCGCGACGAGCGTGAGCACCAGACCCAGCAGCCCGAGCCGCCCGACCAGCCGCAGGAGCACCCGTTGACCACCACCCCGACGGCCGACCCGACCACCAGCGCGACCGGCCAGACCGGCGAGTCCGGCGACTCCGGAACTGCCAGCGAGTCGTGCACGCTCGACATCGGCGGCATGACCTGCGCCTCCTGCGTCCGCCGGGTCGAGAAGGTCCTCGCGAAGCTCGACGGCGTCGAGCTCGCCGAGGTCAACCTGGCCACCGAGGCCGCGTCCGTCGTCTACGACCCGACCAAGGTCGGGCCGGACCAGATGGCCGCCGCCATCGCGACCTCCGGCTACACCGGCCAGCTGCGCCCCGACCCGCGCACCGCCACCCCCGACCTCACCAGCACGACTGGCCCGGGCACCTCGGCTCCTGCGGCGGACGACCGGCGGGAGGAGCACGAGCGGGCCCGCGACGCGGAGCTCGCCGGGCTCAAGCGCAAGTGGCAGGTCACCCTCGCCACCGGCCTGAGCCTGATGGCGCTGATGTACGTGCCGCTGCCCATCGACACGATGGACTGGCTGATGCCGGTCATCCTCGTCATCACCACCGTGGTCCAGTTCTGGGCCGGAAAGGACTTCTACGCGCAGGCGTGGGCCGCCGCCCGGCACCGGGCCACGAACATGAACACTCTGGTCGCGTTGGGCACCCTCGTCGCGTACGGGTACAGCACGTTCGCCACCCTGTGGCCCGCCCAGGCGCAGTCCTGGGGGCTGCCGCTGCACGTGTACTTCGAGACGTCGCTGGTCATCCTCGCCCTGGTCACGATGGGTCGCTGGATGGAGGGCAAGGCGAAGAAGCAGACCGCCGCCGCCCTCAAGGCCCTCGTCGGGCTTGCTCCCAAGACCGCCCGGGTGCTGCGCGACGGCACCGAGGTCGACATCCCCGTCGAGGACGTCGTGGTCGGCGACTTGGTCCGGGTCCGGCCCGGCGAGAAGGTTCCCGTCGACGGTGTCGTCGAGGACGGCACGTCCAGCGTCGACGAGTCCATGCTGACCGGGGAGAGCATGCCGGTCGAGAAGGCCATCGGCGACGTCGTCATCGGCGCCACCCTCAACCGCACCGGCAGCCTCGTCATCCGCACCCGCGCCGTCGGCCAGGACACCACGCTCGCCCAGATCGTGCGTCTTGTCGAAGACGCCCAAGGCTCGAAGGCGCCGATGCAGCGCCTCGCCGACCAGGTGTCCTCCTGGTTCATCCCCGTCGTCCTCGCCCTCGCGGCGCTCACCTTCGCCGGCTGGGCCGTGTTCGGCCCCGACGACGGCCGCTGGACGCTGGCCATCGGCACAACCATCGCCGTCATCATCATCGCCTGCCCATGCGCCCTCGGGCTCGCGACACCGACCGCCATCATGGTGGGCACCGGCAAGGCCGCCGAGCTCGGAATCCTCATCGGCTCAGGCGAGGCCCTCGAGCAGGCCCGCCGGCTCACCGCCGTCGTGCTCGACAAGACCGGCACCCTCACCCGCGGCAAGCCCACCCTCACCCGCACGACTGTGCTCGGCGACTGGACCGAGGCCGGGCTGCTCAGTCTGGTCGCCGCCGCAGAGCTCGGCAGCGAGCACCCGCTCGGCGAGGCCGTTGTCGGCGCCGCCCGCGACCGCGACCTGCCGATGCCGCCGGTGACCGCGTTCGAGGCCGTCCCGGGGCACGGCATCGACGCGACCGTCGATGGGCGCAGGCTGCTGGCCGGCAACGCCCGCCTGATGACCACCCACGGCATCGACACCACTGCCCTCAACGAGACCGCAGCCCGAGCGGCGGCCGACGGCGCGACGCCGCTGTTCGTCGCCGTCGACGGCACCGCCGCCGGCCTGCTGCTGGTCGCCGACCCGCTCAAGCCCGAGTCCACCGAAGCGGTCGCGCAGCTCCAGGCGCTCGGCCTCGAGGTGTGGATGCTCACCGGCGACAACGCCGGCACCGCTGACGCGGTCGCGCGTCAGGTCGGCATCGAGCACGTGCTCGCCGAGGTGCTGCCGGCGGAGAAGGCCGACCACGTGGTCGCGCTGCAGCAGCAGGGGCACGTTGTCGCGATGGCCGGTGACGGCATCAACGACTCGGTCGCGCTCGCCGCCGCCGACCTCGGCATCGCCCTGGGTACCGGCGCCGACGTCGCGGTCGCGGCCTCGGACATCACCCTGGTCGGTGGTGACCTGCGCGGCATTGTGTCCGCCATCGCCCTGTCCCGGGACACAGTCACCACCATCAAGCAGGGCCTCGGCTGGGCGTTCATCTACAACCTGGCGCTCATCCCGGTCGCCGCCGGCGCCCTCTACTGGTGGAACGGCGTCCTGCTCGACCCGGTCCTCGCGTCTGCCGCGATGGCGATGAGCTCGGTCAGCGTGGTCACCAACGCGCTGCGGCTCCGCAGCTACCGCCGTCCCGCGACCGTCGCGGAGATTCTCCGGCCGCCGCTGCGCACCCGCGTCACCCAGTGGGCCTACCTGTCCGGCATCGCCGTCGTCGCCGTCACCCTCGGCGTCGCGTTCACCGTCGCCAGCCGCTCCGACGCAGCCAGCCACGGCATGAACGGGCAGCTCGCCTGGCTGCAGGGCACCGGCATGACCATGCGCCCGTCGATGAGCGTCATGATGACCACCGACGTGCCGCCGGTCGACGCCGACCAGGCCGGCATCAGCGTCGACTACCGGCTCCCGGCCGACGTGCGCCCTGGCCAGCCGACCCGCATCGTCGTGACCCTGCGCGACACCGAGACCGGCGCCCCGGTCACTGACCTGACCCGCACCCACGAGGTGTGGATGCACCTCATCGCGACCCGGGACGACCTCGGCACATTCGCGCACGTCCACCCGGAGCCGACCGGCCGGCCCGGCCAGCTCGCCGTCACGCTGACCTTCCCGACCGCCGGCGCGTACGACCTGCACACCGAGTTCGCCCGGCAGGGGTCGATGAGCAACATCCTCGACCGGCACACCCTCACGGTCGGCGGACCAAGCCCTGCGTCTGCGGCGCCGCTGCTGGCAGGCCCGAGGGAGCGGGTCGTGGACGGAGTCCGGGTCACCCTGTCGGGTCAGGCGAAGGCCGACACGAACTCCGACCTGACGTTCTCCTTCGCCGACGCCAGCACCGGCAAGCCCGTCGACACCCTCAAGCCGTACCTGGCCGCCGCCGGTCACATCGTGGTGCTGCGCGCCGACGGCGGCGACTTCGCCCACGAGCACGCCGAGGGCGAGACCAGCGACGGCAGCCCGATGTTCGCCCTGCCCGGCACCACGTTCGGGCCCGAACTCGACGCGCACTTCCACTTCCACACCGCCGGCACCTACCAGCTGTGGGCCCAGTTCCGGCTCGACAACGGCCAAGTCATCACAGTCCCGTTCACCGTCCAAGCCAACTGACCAGCTGACCCACCGACGCGACCTGTCTTTCAGGAGACGACATGAACCACGACACGAGCACCTCGACCACTCGCACCGCGCAGTCGGTCGACGACCTCGGCACGTACCCGTGGGTCGAGCGATGCTGCTTCGGGTCAACTCCGGTCGCCGGCTCGACGCGGCCGACCTCGGCACCCGCAGGACGCCGGACTCCGCGCTGACCCGGGCAGCACTCACGGTGGCGCAGACCCGGCTCACCCCCGCCTTGTTCGGTCACTCCCACCGCACCTACCTGTTCGGCGCCGCCCTCGGCCAGCTCGAGAGCGTCGACGTCGACCACGAAGTCCTCTACGCCGCCGCGCTGCTGCACGACGTCGGGCTTCGCCCCGGCGAGCCGCAGGTCGACTTCACCCGGACCAGCGCCCGGGTCGCGACCGAGGTCGCCGACCAGGTCGGCCTGTCGAGCGCGGCCACCGAGGTGCTGCGCAGCGCCATCACGCTGCACCACAGCCCCGGCGTCGGTCTCGAGCAAGGCCCCGTCGCGTACCTGCTGTCCGCCGGCGCCGGCGTCGACGTCGTCGGCCTCCGTTCCTGGAAGCTCCCACCGGCCCTGCTCGCCGACGTGGTCGCCGCGCACCCGCGCACCGGGTTCAAGCGCGAGTTCGTCGACGCGTTCCGCGCCGAGTCCGCCCTCGTGCCCCGCGGCCGCGCCGCGTTCCTACGCCGCTACGGCGCGTTCGACCTGGCCATCCGCACCGCCCCGTTCCGCGACTGACGAGCCGGACCACCCCGACACCAACCGCGGCACCCGCCGGCCAGGCGCAGTCAGTCTCCCTCACCGAGCGCTGGGGGCATCGGGCCAGTCGCAAGGTCCTAGCGGCTCGTGGAGCACGAGCCGCTCGACACCAAGAACCCACCGGCGGGAGCCGCGGCTACCCCGACCCGCCAGGTCCCGCTGACATAGACGACGCCCGAGGCCGGGTCGGCGTCGCGGTCACGTCGCCATCCGTTGTCCGGAGCACCGTCATGGTCTCCAGCGAGCCAGTCGCCGAGGGCAGCTCGGGGAGTGTCCAACCCTCGCGCGTCCGCCGCCAGGTCCCCTCGAAGCCCCGGTTGCAGTTTCAGCCGGAGCATCCCGCGGTCCGTCCCGTCACGAGCAGAAGCACCGACAGCAGCGCACGGGGCCAACCAGTGCTCACGGTCCCATCATGAGTGCGCGACGGGCTGTGACCCAGCATTCGGCTGGCCGGGCTCCGCTCGGTGAGCAGGGCCCGGCCAGACGACGATGCCTAATTCGCCGCCGGAGGTCAGGCGGCAACCGCCTCAGCGGCGGCCGCGACGCTATCGGGCTGAGGCTTGGGCAGCCGCAGCGTGACGGCGGCGAGGACCGCGCCGGCGGCTGCCACGACGGCCGCCCCGAGGAACGCCGCCGAGTACCCGTCGGTCAGCGAGCTCACGTCACCGAGCTGGTCCGCGCCGTTCGCGGTCGCGACCGCGGTCATCGCCGCGAGACCCAGCGCGGACCCGACTTGGTAGCTGGTGTTCACGATGCCGGCCGCCAGACCGCCCTCCTCCGGCTTCGCCGAGGTCAGCGCGATGCCGAGCGACGGGATGAACGCCAGGCTCATCCCGGCCGCCGCGACCAGCGACGCGGGCAGCACGTCGACGACGAAGCTGCCGTCCGGGCGGACCAGGGCCAGCAGTCCGAGACCGGCCGCCAGCACACCCATGCCGGTGACGAGCGTCCGCTTCGGCCCGAACTGCGCGATGGCGCGCGGGGCGACGAGCACCATGCCGGCCATGATGAGCACCGTCATCGGCAGCAGCGCCGACCCGGACGGGAACGCGGACAGGCCGAGGACCTGCTGCAGGTAGAGGTTCAGGAAGAACCACATCGGCACCCATGCCGCACCGAGCAGGAACTGCGCGACGTTGGCCGCGCCGAGGGCCGGGGTGCGGAAGATGCCGAGGCGGACCAGCGGGTGCCGGTGCTTGGCCTGAACGGCCAGGAACACCCCGAGGGTGGCCAGCGCGCCGGCCCCGACCCCGAGAGTCTGGGCGGAGGCCCAGCCGACCTCGGGGGCGCGGACGATGGCGTACACGAGCGCGGCGAGGCCGCCGGTCACGGTGGCGGCGCCGACCCAGTCGTGGCTGCCGCGGCTGCCGGGGACGTCCGGCATCACCCGTGTCGCGAGAGCGATGACGGCGAGGGCGATGGGGATGTTCAGGTAGAACACCCACGGCCAGGACGCGTACTCGGTGAGGACCCCGCCGAGGAACACCCCGGCAGTCCCGCCGGCAGGCGCGGCCGCGCCGTACAGCGCGAGCGCCTTGGTGAGCTCCTTGCCGTTGCCGGCGAACAGCACCATCAGCAGGGTCAGCGCCGACGGCGCGATGAGCGCGGCGCCGGCGCCCTGGACGGCGCGGCCCGCGAGCTCGACCGCGGCGTTGCCGGCGGCCCCGGCCACGACCGACCCGGCGAGCAGGACGGCCCAGCCGCCGATGAACACCTTGCGGGCACCGAGCAGGTCCGACAGGCGGCCGCCGAGCAGCAGCAGTCCGCCGAACGCGACCACGTAGGCGTTGAACACCCACGACAGGTCCTCGGGCGCGAAGCCCAGGTCGGTCTGCATCTCCGGGCAGGGCCACGCCGATGATCGACGTGTCCATGATGACCATGAACTGGGCAGTCGCGATGGCGCCGAGCGCCCACCAGCGGCGGGTGCTGGCGGAAGACGTTGCGGTGGACATGGTTCCTCTCCGAACTTCGAGGGTCAGCCCGGTCGCGCGCGTGCCGCGGCGCGGGCGGCTCCGGTGGAGCCTCCGCAGAGTCCGTGCACGCCCTGTCCGGGCGCTGTCGCGCGCGGCCGGCGCCCGCTCTCGCGCGGGACAGCGGCGGGACAGCAGCGGCCGGAACTCTGCCGATGTGAGAACCGCAGTGACGTACCGCGCAGAGCCCTGTCGACCCGAGGTCCCGGCATGAGATCCTTCACGCTGTTCGTGCCCGGCATGACCTGCCGGCACTGCGTCCGCACGGTGACTGCCGTGCTGCGCGACGTGCCCGGCGTTCAGCTCGTGCAGGCGGACCTGACGACCACAACGGTCGTGCTGCACGGCGACCCGTCCCCCTCCGACGTGCTCGCCGCCCTCGAGAAGGGCGGGTTCCTCGGAACCGTCGTGCCGGGCTGAGCAGCTACGCCAAGTCGGCGAGCCGGTCGGTCAGGGCGGTGAGCTCGGCCCTCTCGTACGGCGCGCGCGGCCGGCCGGCGTGCTCCCGCACCGCGTCGGCCTGCGCGAGCAGCGCCCGCGCCTCGAGGAGGGCATCCGGAGCGCCCTCCGCGGCGGCAGCGATGCGGGCCAGTCCCTCGAGGCCGGCCGCGACCAGCGCCGGCTCTCCGGCAGTGTCGCCGATGTCCCGAGCCTGCTCGAACCTGCCGCGGGCCTCCTCGAGCTGCCCGTCGGCCTCGTCGCAGCGACCCAGCCCGGCCAGCGCGAGCCCGATCGGCACCGGCGTGCCGAGTTCCTCGAACCCGGCCAGCGCCGCGCCGTACCGGGCGCGGGTCTGCGTCCAGTCACCCTCGACCCGCGCGAGCAGCGCGTACCCGTAGGTGGCGAGCACGTGCCCGGCGCCGTCGCCGGACTCGGTCGACCCGACACCGGCTGCGTCGAACCGGGCTCGTGCCGCGTCCAGGTCCCCGAGGTTCACCAGCGCCACCCCGAGGTCCGCGAGCGCCCACAGCTCGGTGTTCTGCGTACCGCCGTTCGCGGACACCTCGATGGCTTCTTCGAGCACCGGAACTGCCTCGGCGTACCGGCCGAACTGTTGCAGCCCCCAGCCCAGGTGGTACAGGACCGCGGACAGCCCCCACGGGTCGCTCAGTGCCCGGAACGCCGCCGCCGCGGCTCGCCCGGTCGGGATGGCGCGGGTCGCGTCACCGGTCTTGAGGTAGGTCTCCATCCGGACGAACGCCGCCAGCGCGTGCCCCCACTCGTCGTCGTCGGCGGTGAACTGCTCGTCGGCGGCCGCGAGCAGGGCCTGCGACCGGGTCGCCTTCTCGTCGCCCTCGTGCGCCGACACGCCTTCGACAGCCAGCAGGACCCGGGAGAGGGCGGCCCGCCGGGCATCGCCGAGCGCTTCGAACAGGGCAAGGCTCTCCGCCGCGGTCTCCGCGCATCGCGGGCTCGGGTGGACCGGGCACGCCCGGGGCCGTTCGACCAGCGACGTCGCTTGCAGCGCGCGGGCGCGCGCGAGCGATGAGCCGCCGTCGCGGGCGATGACCTGCCGCAGCACGTCCCGGCCCTCCACGTGCCGGCCGAAGTGCCAGAACCACCCGAGCCCGCCAGCCAGGTGCAGCGCGTCCTCCACCCGCTGCTCGCCCTCCGCGCGGGCGGCGAGCCACGCGAACGCTGCTCGTAGGTTCGGCAGCTCGTCCCGCAGCCGCTGCACCGTGGCCGCCTGCCCCGGCCCGCGCAGCGTCCATTCGGCCGCGTCCGTGAGCGTCCGGAAGTACGCGACGTGCGCGGCCGCGACCCGGTCGGCTTCCCCGGCGGAGGCGAGCTTCTCGACGGCGTACTGCCGCAATGTCTCCAGCATCCGGTACCGGGACGGCTGCCCCGGGTGCACGTCGTCGACGGTGACCATGTGCCGATCGACGAGTCGGGACAGCACGTCGAGCACGTCACCCACCGCGACGTCCGGTTCATGGTCCGGTCCGGCGGTGACCGCCTCGGCCGCGTCCAGCGTCCAGCCGCCGTGGAACACCGCAAGCCGCCGGAACACCACCTGCTCCGGTCCGGTGAGTAGGTCGTGGCTCCAGTCGACGGTCGCGCGCAGCGTCCGTTGCCGGGCGTCGGCGGTCCGGGCGCCGGAGGTAAGCAGCCCGAACCTGTCGGTGAGCCGCGCCGCAAGCTCCGTGGGCGCCAGCGTCGACGCCCGGGCCGCAGCGAGCTCGACGGCCAGCGGCATTCCGTCGAGCGCGACCACGACGTCCGCGACCGCCGCCAGGTCGGCATCGCTGGTCAGGTCCAGCGTCGGGCGCACCGCGCGGGCCCGCTCGGCGAACAGCTGCGCAGCCGGGTAGGCCAGCACGTCGGCCGGCGGCGTCCCGGCCGGCGGGGTCGGCAGCGGCCCGAGCGGCACCTGCACCTCGCCGGGCACGCCTAGCGCCTCCCGGGTCGTGGTGAGCACGGTGACGTTCGGGCAGTGCGCAAGCACGTCGTCGACCAGGCGCGCGGCGGCGTCCACGACGTGCTCGCAGTTGTCCAGCACGAGCAGCAGCTCGCGATGGGCCAGGAACGTGAGCAGCCGTTGCCGCGCTGGACCGCCGACCGCGGCACCGTCCAGCGGCGCACCCAGAGCCTCCGCAGCGGCGAGCGGGACGTGGTCGGGGTCGGTGACCGGCGCCAGCCGTACCACCCAGGCGCCGTCCGGGTACCGGTCGACCAGCCCGGCGGCTGCGGTGTATCCGGTTGCCGTCTTCCCGGCACCCCCGGGACCGACCAGCGACACCAGCCGAGCTGTTCTCAGCAGGTCCCGCAGCGCAGCGAGCTCCGTCGCGCGGCCGATGAGCGCGCGGACCGGCGGCGGCACGTTCGAGCGCCGCACCACCGGCTGCGCCGCCGCTTCCGACGCAGCCGTCGCCACCTCCGGCGCCGGGCGTGCAGCAGCCGGGGCCGGTTGGGACTGCTGGACTGTCGGGACCGGGTCGACCGGGCTCAGGCTCGAGTCCTGCGCGAGGACCTTCTGGTGCAGGGCGCGCAGCGCAGCCGACGGCTCCAGGCCCAGCTCGTCGTCCAGGACCGTGCGCGTACGCGCGAACACCTCGAGCGCGTCCGCCTGCCGCCCGGACTGGTACAGCGCGGTCATCAGCAGCCCGGCGAGCGTCTCCTGGGTCGGGTCCACGCCGACGACCGGGTCCAGGTCCGCGACGACGTCGCCCGGGCGCCCGAGGGACAGCAGCAGCTGCGCGCGCTCGGTCAGCGCAGCCAGCCGCAGCTGGGACAGTCGGGCCGCCTCGACCATCGCCCACGACTGACCGGCGAAGTCCGCGAGCGGGTCACCACCCCATCGGTCCAGCGCCGCACCGAATGACGCCGCCGCCTCGACAGCGGCCGCGACATCCTCCTTGTCCCGGTTGTCGCGTCGGGCACGCGCCGCGCGGACGCCGGCGACGAACGCCTCGGCGTCCACCGCGTCCGCGGCTACGTCGGCGCGGTAGCCGACCCCGTCACGGACCACCACCGCGTCGGTCCCGGTCAGCGCTCGCCGCAACTTCGACACCCGCAGCTGCAGCGCGTTCGACGGGTCCGCCGGCAGGTCGCCGTCGTCCCACAGCCGGTCGATGAGTGTGCCCGCGGTGACCATCCGCCCTGGTGAGAGCAGCAACAGAGCCAGAAGCGCCCGCTCAGCCGCGCCCGGCAGCTGCACCGGCCGGTCCCCAGCGGTGATGCCGAGCGGCCCGAGCAGGCGGAACTCGACATGCGTGGACGCGGGCTCCGTGGTCACGCCGGACCTCCTCCCCGCACATCTGTCGCCGCCTGGCCCATGACGGTAGGGCCGCCGACGGCACCCATCGGTGCGAACGCCGCAACAAACCCGACGTGCCGATGCCCCGCCCGAGCCAGGCCAGCAGCCGGACAGCGCCGAGACAGCCGCAGCGGCGACTGTCGAGCCAGTCCAGGGGACCGGCCGCAGGAGGGAACCCGGCAGTTTCGCCGGCGCGACCGTCCGCGGCCGCGACGACGCTCAGCAGTACCGGCGCCGTGCCGGCCACCCACCCGGAAGGTGACCGTGATGACCAGTACCAGCCCCGCCGCCCTCACCGCCACCAGCCTGGCCACCGGGGGCAACAACCTTCCGTGGGTGCCCACGCTCTCCGCCCGGCGCCGCCGCACCGTCGACGCCCGCCTCTCCCGGCACCACGCGACGCGCAACCTCAGCGCCGCCGAGGTCTGACCTCCTCGCGCCCGTCAGCCACGACAGCCCGCCACCCGGAAGCGAGACCCCGATGACCACCACCAGCCAGCCCACCTGGCACTCCGCCAGCCCGGCGCCCACCCAGCCCGTGGCGTGGCCCCACGGGCGACGGGTGCCGGTTGCGCTCGCCGTCGTCGGGTCGCAGCTCGCCGGTCTCGCGGCCGCGCTGCTCCTCGTCATGGTCGTGTTCGCCGGCGGCACCGAGCCTGTCATCACCGGCGCCGCCCTGGTCGGGTTCGGCTCCGGATGGGCGATGCTCGCTCTGCTGACCAGTAGGTTCACCGCTCAGCCGCAGCGGTGGGCGTTCGTGCCCGCCGTCGTCATGGCAGCCACCGGCCTGGCGCTGCTCGCCGTCCGACCCGGCGCCGGCCTGATGGACGCGGCCGGCTGGGTGTGGCCGCCCGCGGCGCTGGCCCTCGCCGTCTGGATGCAGCGCGCCGTCCGCCGCGACGCCACCCGCGGCACCCGGTGGCTCGTCTACCCGGCCATCAGCCTCGTGACGGTCGCCGCGCTCGGCGGCGGCCTCGCGACCATCACCGCTGCCACCGACGACAGCTTCGACACCGGCAGCTCGATGCCCGGTGCGCTGTACGACGTCGGCTTCCACCGCCTGCACCTCACCTGCACCGGCGCCGGCAGCCCGACCGTCGTCCTCGAGAACGGCCTCAACGAGATCTCGCCCCTGTGGGCCGCGGTCACCGCGCAGGTGTCCCACACCACCCGGGTCTGCGCGTACGACAGGGCCGGCCAGGGCTGGAGCGACGACGCCGACCGGCCGCAGGACGGCATCGCGGTCGCGGTCGACCTGCACCGGCTGCTAGCCCGCGGCGGCGAGCACGGCCCGTACGTCCTCGCCGGGCACTCCTCCGGCGGCACCCTCGCCATGACGTACGCCGCCCGCTACCCGGCGCAGGTCGCCGGTCTGGTGCTGCTCGACTCGTCCAGCCCGCACCAGTACACCGACCAGCCCGACTTCGCCGGCACCTACACGATGATGCGCCGCGTCCTCCCGCTGTTCCCCCCGCTCGCCCGAGTCTCCGCCACCCGCCTCATGCCCGCCGCCCCGAGCAGCGCGCTACCGCCTGACGCGGCCTCGCAGGTCCAGGCGTTCGCCACCAGCCCCCGCGGCGCCCGCAACATGCGCGACGAACAGTCCCAGCTCCGCAACGTGTTCACCCAGGCGCAAGCGCTCACCACGCTCGGCTCGAAGCCGCTCGCCGTCGTCACCGCCCGCGAGAACGCCGACGGCACCCGCGGCTGGGCCGCCGCCCAGGACCGGATGGCCGAGCTCTCCACCAACAGCACCCACTGGACCGCGAACACCAGCCACGTCGGACTCATCGCCGACACCGCCGGGTCGAGCGACTCGGTCCGCGCCATCACCGCCGTCGTCGCCGCCGTCCGCACCGGCGAGCCGGTGACCACCCGATGAGACGACTCGCACGACGCCGACGCAGGGTGCTCGCGCGAGCGGCTCGTCGCCCCTCCCCGCGCACCCACACCGCCATCGACGTCTCGTGCTCGGACCGCGCTGTGCCGGTCGGACGACTGGATCGCGACGCCTGACACGCGACCAGGCGCAGCGCAGCGCAACCGGGCGGCGCGGTCGGGAGACCACCGCTCGCCGCAGGTCCCCCGCGACCCTGACGCATCCCCCGCGGGCGCGACGGTGCGTTGCGAAACGCGGGGCCGTGCCGCATCATTGGCACTCGACAGACCAGAGTGCCAGAAGCGGCACGAGCACCCCGGAGGACCTTCCGTTGCCGACGTACCAGTACGCGTGCACCGAGTGCGGCCACGACTTCGAGACCGTGCAGTCCTTCTCGGACGACTCGCTGACGGAGTGCCCGCAGTGCACGGGGAAACTGCGCAAGGTCTTCAACGCGGTCGGCATCGTCTTCAAGGGGTCCGGCTTCTACCGCACCGACAGCCGGCCGACTGGCGAGAAGTCCTCGGGCGAGAAGGCGGCGGGAGAAAAGGGCTCGAGCGACAAGGGCTCGGGTGAGAAGGGCGCGGGCGACAAGTCCACCGCGACGAAGGACAGCGCCGGCAGCTCATCGAAGGACGGCGGCTCGTCGAAGCCCACCCCGACGTCAACGCCCTCGGGTTCCTCGGGCTCGTCGGGTTCCTCGGGCTCGTCCAGGGCCGCGTCGTCCACAAAGGGCAGCGCGGCCTGACCGTCCCTGTGGACGGCCGCCGCAGCATCCCGGCGCCTGGTTAGGGTCGTCCGCATGTCGACGTACGCCGGCCCCCGGGCCGACCTCGGGGTGATCGGCGGGTCAGGGCTCTACTCCCTGCTCGACGGCGGCGAGCAGGTCGAGGTCGAGACGCCGTTCGGGCCGCCGAGCGACCCGCTGACGATCGCTCAGATCGGCGACCGCAGGGTGGCGTTCGTCCCACGGCACGGCCGGGACCACCGGTTCCCGCCGCACCTGGTCAACTACCGGGCCAACGTGTGGGCCCTGCGGGCGGTGGGGGCGCGGCAGGTGCTCGCTCCGTGCGCCGTCGGCTCTCTCCGGGCCGACCAGGGCCCGGGCACTGTCGTGGTGCCCGACCAGGTGGTGGACCGCACCTGGGGCCGCGGACACACGTTCTTCGACGCGGTGGGCCCGGTGGTGCACGTCGCGTTCGCCGACCCCTACTGCCCGCGCGGTCGCGGGGTCGCTCTGGCCGCTGGCCGGCGCCGTGGCCTCCCGGTCGTCGACGGCGGGACTCTCGTGGTGGTCAACGGCCCGCGGTTCTCCACCCGGGCCGAGTCCCTGTGGCATGCGGCGCAGGGCTGGTCGGTTGTCGGGATGACCGGCGTCCCCGAGTCGTCGCTGGCCCGCGAGCTGGGCCTCTGCTACACGGCCGTCGCCCTGGTGACCGACCTCGACGCCGGGCTGGAGCACGGCGACGGAGTCACCCACGAGGAGGTGCTGCGGGTCTTCGCGGAGAACATCACCGGGGTGCGCGACCTCCTCCTCGACGCCGTCACCGAGCTGCCGGCGCCCGACGCCGACTGCGCATGCCGGCACAGCACCGACGGCCAGAAGCTCCCGTTCGACCTGCCGTGACGATCGCCGGTCCGGGCGGGCCGGGCGCTGTGGACCGGTGGCTGCGCGAGCTGCGCCGCGCAGTGCTGTGGCGCCGGCGCTTGCTGGCCGCGGGACTCCTCGCCGGCTCGGCGGCGTTCGCCCTGCACGTCCTCGCCCCCCCGCCGCCGGAGGGGGTCGGGGTGGTCGTCGCCACACACGACGTGGTGGCCGGCGCCGTGCTGGGCGCCGACGACGTACGACGGGTCGACCGCCCGGCCGGCACCGTGCCCGAGGGCGCCCTCGGCTCGGTTGCCCAGGCCGCCGGCGCGACCGTGTCGACGGCCCTGCGCCGTGGAGAGATGCTCACCGATGTCCGGTTGGCCGGACCGTCGTCGTTGCGAGGCCTGCCGCCCGACCTCGTCGCCACGCCCGTGCGACTGGCTGACGGCGACACGGCGGCACTGCTGCGCCCCGGCGACGTCGTCGACGTCCTGGCCGCAGGTGCGGCCGACCCCGGCACGGAGGGGTCGGCGCGACTGGTGGCCTCCGCGGTGCGGGTGCTCGTGGTCCCGCGGCCCGGACGCAGCTCGATCGGGCTGGGGTCCGGCGACGGCGCGCTTGTCGTGCTGGCCACGTCCCCGCCGACGGCCGCCCGGCTGGCAGCCGCCGCGGTGACCGCACGGCTGACGGTCGTGGTGCGCGCCTCCTGACCGGAGTCCCTCTGACAGGGTGGGCCTCGCCCGTCCACCCCTGCCAGGGCGGACTACACCGCACTACGGAGGACTACATGATCAAGGGCTTCAAGGACTTCCTGCTCCGCGGCAACGTCGTCGACCTTGCGGTCGCTGTCGTCATCGGCGTCGCCTTCGGCGCCGTCGTGGCTGCCTTTGCCGAGGACTTCATCGGCGGCATCATCGGGGCCATCGGCGGCACCCCGGACTTCGGGACCGCGGGCTTCGAGGTCAACGAGAGCAAGATCATCCTGGGATCGACGATCAACGCGCTCATCAACTTCGTCATCGTGGCCGCTGCGGTCTACTTCTTCGTCGTGATGCCGGTCAACAAGCTGATGCAGCGGCGCAAGCGTGGCGAGGAGGGCGAGGTCGCCGCGCCGAGCGAGGACATCCTGCTGCTCCAGGAGATCCGCGACCTGCTCCGAGCCCGGGGCGGCCAGGTCTGATCCCGGGGAGGGCCGCCGCCTACCAGTGCGGCGGCTTCTCCCGGGTCAGCCGCTCGTCGTCGTCGGCGCCATCGGCCTCGTCGGGGTGCTCGCCCCAGCCCGCGTCGGTGTCGTCCGCCGTCTGCTCCGGCAGCACCTCGTCGCCGTCGGAGCCGGCTCGCTCGGTCACACCGTGCAGGCTAGTCCCGGCCGGTGGTCCGGCCGCCGCTAGCATCCACCGACCGCGCCGGCGACGACGGCGACCGACCAGGGCGAGCGAGGCGAGGACGCATGGCGGGTGGAGCGACGCGACGGCTCCGGACAGCCGCAGCGCGCTCGCTCGGGGTTCTCGGCCTGGAGCGCAGCGCACGCCGGCGGAACGTCGAGCGCAAGCTGGCCAAGGCACGCACGGAGCGCGACGCGGCGCGGCGCACCGCCGCAGGGGCGGAGGAGAGCGCCGGGGCGTTGGCCCGGCGGGCGGAGGTCCTGACCGAGCAGCTGGAGGGGATGCGGGCCTCGGCGGACCTGGCGGCCGGCCGGGACCGCGCCGACCTCCGCTACGTCGTCGTCGTCACCTACGGGCGGTCCGGTTCGACCCTGTTGCAGGGCATCCTGTCGTCCACGCCGGGGGTGATGATCCGTGGCGAGAACGGCGGGCTGCTGCTCGACCTCTACCGGCTGCACACCACCGCGACCGGCCACCGGGACCGGCTGGCCCGCCCCACGCCGCTGCCGCCTGAGCACCCGTGGTGGGGCATCGACGGGTACCGCGACGCCACGGCCTTCCGGGCGTTCCGGACCCTGATGCTCGAGACCGTGCTCCGGCCCGAGCCCGGAGCCCGCACCGTCGGCTTCAAGGAGATCGACTGGATCCGCGAGGACATGCCCGGCGCGCTGCCCGGTGTCCTCGCATTCACGCGCAACGTCTTCCCGGGTGTGCGGTTCGTGCTGAACACCCGCAACCTGGACGACGTCGCCCGCAGCAAGTGGTGGGCCGGCAGGCCCGACGCCCTCGACCGGCTGCGCGCCATGGAGCAGGAGTACGTCGACGCGCTGGCCGTGTTCGGGGACGACGTCTACCGGGTGCACTACGACGACTACGTCGCCGACCCGATTGTCCTGCGCGGGCTGTTCGCGTGGCTGGACCTCGACTTCGACGAGGAGCGGGTCCGCGCCGTGATGGCGGTCCGGCACTCCTACTGAGCGGCAGCCGAGCGGGCCAGGTGCGCCCGCAGCACCGACACGACGAGCCGGTGGTCCCGCACCTGCGGCAGGCCGGACACGGTGACGACGCCGACCGTGCCGACGTCCCGGATGGTCAACGGGAAGGCACCGCCGTGCGCGGCGTACCGCTCGACCGGAAGATCGTACTTCTCGGCAAGCGTCGTCCCGGCGTCCCGGCACAGCTGGCCCATGTACAGCGAGCTGTGTCCGAAGCGGGTGACGACGGCGCTCTTGCGTAGGACCCACGAGTCGTTGTCCGCCGCGGTCCCGGGCAGGGCGGCGTGGAACAGCTGTTGGCCGGACCGGCTGATGTCGACGACGACGGACAGCCCCCGGCGCCGTGCCTCGTCCACGAGCGCGGCACCGAGCGCCCAGGCGTCGTCGTTGTCGAACCTGTCGAGCCGGAGCTCATCCTCCTGCGCGGCAAGCTCGGCCAGGGTGAACGGTTCGTCCGTCAGCTCGTCGTCGGTCATGCCTGCAGCGTGCCATGCGCGACCGGCCCGGAGGCGTCGGCCACCCGCGGGTGGCCGACGCCTCGGACGACGTCGAGGCTAGGTCAGCCTGACCAGCTTCCACATGCCCATCATGAAGTGCGGCATCCCGGTGAAGTAGTCCGGCCAGAAGCACGCGATGAAGTACTTGCCCGCGGGCAGGTCGTAGCTCAGCAGCTGGCTCTTCCCGGGCGAGACGACACCCGAGTCCGCGCTCGCCTTGAGCAGCCACGGCGGGTCCTGCCGCGAGTCCGACCTGAGGGCACGGCGGACCTTGGCCTTCGTGGTGGACTCCTTGACCCGCTGGATGACGAGGAAGTGCGGCTGGTCGGACTGGTTGGCGAAAGTCACCGTTCCCGAGCGCGGCAGGCGCTTCGACGCGCCCCAGCCGTAGGTGAACGCCGTGTAGCGACCGCGATGACCCATCGCGGCGGACTTCGTCCTTGTGCCCGTGACGTTTATCGGCGCGAGGGCGTCGCCGTTCTGGTCCACCGCGGCCAGCTGTGCGGCCCGCAGCGTCACGCCCATGTCTCCCGGGTTCTTGGGGCTCGCGGAGGCGCCGCCGAGGAAGACCACCCCGTTGTCGATCCGCTGCACCGCTGCGACGTCGCCCTCGAACGCGGAGCCGAAGTCCTGCTGCGCCTGCTCCGCGGTGTAGCCGTTCTGGAACCGGAGCAGCTGCAGGGCGTGGCCGCCGGACTTGCTCACGACGTGGAAGTTGTAGCGGCCCGGCCGGAGCGTGGTGACCCCGTTGGCCGTCGTTGCACCGCCGCCGTGGAACGTGATCGCGGTGTCGCTCATCCGCACCGTGACGGTCCGGACCGACGCGGCCTGTGCAGGCGCCGCGGTCACCGCGACGGTTGCGGCGACAAGCGCTGCGCTCGCGGCCGCGACCGCCTTGATGTGATGCATCCCCATGTGGTCCCCCTGAGAGAGGTGGAAGTGGCGGCCGGAGCGTAGACCCCGCTGAGGCAGGTCGACCAGTACTTTCCCGACCCTCGTTTTCCAGCTCGCAGATCCTCGCGCGAAAGGGTCCCCGGGCCCGACCTGGTTGTGCCACGATCCGGTCGTGCTGCGAGGACACCTGCGGCGCCTCGGGGCCGCGCTGACGCTCGTCGTCATCACGCTGGTCCCGGCGTCCGCCCACCGGCCGGAGCTGGGCACCGCGAACGCCGACACGACGGTGGTGGCCGAGGCCCCGCCCTCGGCGACCGTCCGCATCGACCGCGGCGCGACCCTCGGCGGGTTCGCCAACCCCACGATCGAGCTGGCCCAGGGCGGCACGCTGTCCGTGATCAACTTCGACGGCACGCGGCACTCGGTGACCTCGGACGACCGCGACGCGAGCGGCAACCCGTTGTTCTCCGTCATCGTCAGCCCGGGCGCGAGCGCGACCGTGGTCGGGGTTGCGGCGTTGGCGCCCGGAACCTACCCGTTCCACTGCGTCTTCCACGCCGCCACGATGCGAGGAACGCTCACGATCACCGGCAGCGGCGGCGGGGTCCGGCCGGCGCCGCTGTCCTTCGACCAGCCCCTGGTCCAGCCGCCGACGCTGCGGTCGGCACGGATCAGGATCCCGATCAAGCAGGCCGGCGTGCGGGTGATGCCGACCGGGCCGCTGACGACGATGTGGACCTACGGCGGCACGTACCCCGGCCCCACGATCGTGCGCCGGGCCGGGAAGGACACGAAGGTCAGGTTCGTCAACCGGCTGCCGGCACCGACCCGGCTCTCGGTCCACCTGCACGGCGACCACCACAGCTACCAGGACGACGGCCAGCCGACGCGCTTCCTCATCCCACCCGGCAAGGCCCGCACCTACGACTTCCCCCTGCTCGACGGCGGTCGCCCGGAGCCGGCCGCCTCCCTGTGGTACCACGACCACCGCATGGGTGCGACCACCCGCAACAACTGGCTCGGCCTGCAGGGAATGTTCCTCATCAGCGACCGCTGGACCAAGAAGCTGGGGCTGCCGACCGGTCGCTACGACGTGCCGCTGATGGTGTCCGAGCGAAGCCTCGACGAGGACAACCAGCTGGTCCCGGTCATGCGTCACATGGCGCCGATGCACGGCCCGATGGCGCCGCCGAACGACGCCACCGTCGGCGACCGCATCCTCGTCAACGGACGCTTCGCGCCGTACCTGAACGTCGCAACCCACCGCTACCGGCTCCGGTTGTTCAACACGTCGCCGTTCACCGCCTACGACTTCGCACTCTCCGACGGACGGCCGTTCGTCCAGATCGGCACCGGGAACGGACTTCTGCCCCGGGCGGTCGTCCGGCAGGACATCCTCCTCGGCCCGTCACAGCGGGCCGATGTCGTGGTCGACTTCAGCGGCGAGCTCGGCACGGACGTGGTCCTCGAGAGCACGCCGCGACGCGGCGCGCCGGCCGGCGCGGCGGGCTCGCCCACGGCGCAGATCATGCAGTTCCGGGTGCGCAGCCAGGTCACCGACGCCAGCAACCTGCCGGCGAAGCTGCGGCCGCCGCCGCCGATGAAGCGCCCGAAGCGGGTGTCGGCCGTCTGGGCCGTGGGCCTCACGCACCGAGCCGGCGGAAGCTCCTGGACGTTCAACGGCCGCCCGTTCGACCCCGATCGCGTCGTGCTGAAGGTCGACAAGGGCTCGACCCGGATGTGGGAGCTGCGGAACGACACCGACATGACGCACTTCATCCACCTGCACGAGGAGCTGTGGCGCACCGTGAGCCGCGACGGCAAGAAGCCGCCGGCCTGGGAGCAGGGGCTCGAGGACACCTGGCGGCTGGACCCCGGCGAGCGGGTCCGCGTGATGGCCAGGTTCACCGACTTCACCGGCGTCTTCATGATCCACTGCCACATGCTCGACCACGAGGACGACGGGCTTGATGGCGCAGTTCGCCGTGGTCGATCCCAGCTCGCAGAAGCTGCCGAAGGGCTACACCTACCGGCCGGCCCGCGGCCCTGCCGCGCTGGCCGCCCGCGCGCTCTGAGCCCGGCGCCGCAACGCTCAGCCAGGCGAGTGGTTCGTCGGTCGGCTCTCCATGGCCATGGCCATGGACAGGCATGCCGACGTCGGTCCGGCCCGGACGCCCCACCCCGAGCGGAATCGGCCTGAATCGTTCCGGCGGCAGCGCCGGCGCGGTTTACTGCCAGCACGACTGAACGCACACCGGCTGCACGGTCACAGAGGGGACGCATGACCTGCCCCAGCTGCGGGACGGACAACCCCGACGCCGCGAAGTTCTGCATCTCGTGCGGGGCGCGGCTGGCACCTGCATGCCCCAGCTGCGGCACGCAGGTGGTCCTCGGGGCCAGGTTCTGCGCGGAGTGCGGCACCGGGATCGCTGACCCTGCTCCTGGCGAGGCCGCGGCATCCGGGCCGGTCGCCGCGAGCACGGACTCGGGACCCGTGGCCGAGCGCCGGCTCGTGAGCGTGGTCTTCGCCGACCTGGTCGGCTTCACCACGCTGTCCGAGGACCGCGACCCGGAGGAGACCCGGGAGCTGCTGACGGAGTACTTCGACACGACCCGGGTGGTCATCGAGCGGTACGGCGGGACCGTGGAGAAGTTCATCGGCGACGCGGTCATGGCGGTGTGGGGCACGCCGGTGGCGCACGAGGACGATGCCGAGCGGGCCGTCCGCAGCGCACTCGAGCTTGTCGACGCGGTGCGCGCGATAGGTGCCCGGACCGGGGTGGCCGGTCTGCAGGCACGGGCAGGCGTGCTCACCGGCGAGGCGGCTGTGACTCTCGGCGCCAGCAACCAGGGCATGGTCGCCGGCGACCTGGTCAACACCGCCGCGCGGCTGCAGTCGTCGGCAGACCCCGGGTCGGTGTTCGTCGGCGACGCGACGCAGCACGCCACCGCGGAGTCCATCGGGTACGAGCCGGCCGGGTCCCTCACCGTCAAGGGGAAGTCCGAGCCGGTCGTCGCTCATCGCGCGGTCCGTGTGCTCGCGAAGCGTCGCGGGTCCGGCCGGCCGGACCAGCTGGAGGCGCCGTTCACCGGGCGCCAGGTCGAGCTGCGCACCCTCAAGAACTTCCTCCACGTCACCGGCGAGGAGAAGCGGGCGAGGCTGGTCTCGGTGATGGGCCAGGGAGGCATCGGAAAGAGCCGTCTGGCCTGGGAGCTGCAGAAGTACATCGACGGGCTGACCGAGAACGTCTACTGGCACCACGGCCGGTGCCCGGCGTACGGCGAGGGCGTGAGCTTCTGGGCCCTCGGCGAGATGGTCCGCAGTCGCGCCGGGATCCTCGAGGGCGAGCCGGCCGAGCTGGCCGGGAAGAAGCTGACCGACACGGTCGTGGAGTTCGTGCCCGACGAGCACGAGGGGCGATGGGTCGAGTCCGCCCTGCGCGAGCTGCTCGGCCTGGACGGAGGAGCGGGCGAGACATCGGGCCGGAAGCGGGAGACCCTGTTCGCGGCCTGGCGTACGTTCTTCGAGCGGATCGCCGAGCGCGGCACCACCGCGCTCGTGTTCGAGGACCTGCACTGGGCCGACTCCGGTCTGATCGACTTCGTGGAGCACCTGCTCGAGTGGTCCCGTCACCAGCCCCTCTACGTCGTGACGCTGGCCCGGCCTGAGCTGTTGGACCGGCGGCCCGGCTGGGGCGCGGGCCGCCGCAACTTCACCTCGCTCGACCTCGAGCCGCTGAGCGACGACGCCATGCGCGAGCTCCTGGGCGGGCTGGTCCCTGGGCTTCCCGCCGAGGTGGCAGGACGGATCCTGGAACGCGCCGAGGGCGTCCCGTTGTACGCCGTCGAAACCATCCGGATGCTGCTCGCCGAGGGCAGGATCGAGCCGGCCGGCGGCTCGTTCCGGCCGGTCGGTGACCTCACGGTGCTCGCGGTCCCCGAGACCCTGCACGCCCTGGTGGCGGCCCGGCTGGACGGCCTGCCCGGCGCGGACAGGGCCCTGGTGCAGGAAGCCTCAGTCCTCGGCAGGACGTTCACGCTGCTGGCCTGCGCCGACGTCTCGGGCCGCGACCCGGCCGACCTGGAGCCCCGGCTGCGCGACCTGGTCCGCCGCGAGCTGTTCGTGCTGGACGTCGACCCGCGGTCACCGGAACGCGGACAGTACGGGTTCGTCCAGGAGCTGGTGCGGGAGGTGGCCTATGGCACGCTCGCCCGGCGGGACCGGCAACGGCTGCACCTGGCTGCGGCCCGCCATTTCGAGGAGCACGGGGACGACGAGATCGCAGGGGTCCTCGCCACGCACTACCTCGCGGCCTACCGTGCCGGCCCCGAGGGCGCGGACGGTGAGGCGGTCGGCAACCTCGCGGTGCGGGCGCTCCGGGCGGCGGCCGAGCGCGCCTCCAGGCTCGGCTCCACGGTTGTCGCGCTGGACTATCTGGAGCGCGCGCTCGAGGTGACCACCACCGAGGCCGACCTCCTCGCGCTGCACCTCGCGGCCGGCGAGGCAGCGACCGACGGCGGCCGGGATGCCGCCGCGCGCGGGCACCTCTCCGCCGCGATCGACCTGACCCGTGCCGGCGGGGACCGGCAAGGCGTCCGACGATCCCTGGGCATAGGAAGCATTCCCGATGACCGGAGGGCTGCGCCCGCAGTACGGTCAGCCTCGAGCGGAGGGAACCGTATGCCTGTCTTCATGATCGAGCGGCGCTACGCCGACGAGCTCGAGCTCACCACCGACGGCGTCGCCGGGATCAACAGGGTCAACGACGAGGAGGGCGTCCGCTGGCTCTACTCGTTCCTCTCGGCGGACAAGCGCAAGACCTACTGCCTGTACGAGGCGCCGTCGGCCCAGGCGATCCGCGACGCCGCGGTGCGGGCCGGGCTGCCGGCCGACGTCGTCGTCGAGGTGACCTCCCGGGTCGAGCCCGACGGGTCCCTCACCGGCATCTGAGCGCGTCCGCCACGGGTCGCCGCACTCACGGCAGGAGCCCGCGGGACGACGCATAGTGGGCCGCCTCGGTGCGGTTCGCCGAGCCCGTCTTGGCGAGGATGCTGCGCACATGGTTGGCGGCGGTGTTCTCGCTGATCACCAGGCGCCGGGCGATGGCCCGGTTGCTGAGCCCCACACCGACGAGCAGCAGCACCTCCGTCTCGCGCGGCGTCAGGCCGTCGACACCCGCCCTGTCCGCGGGCGCCTGACCGATGCCGGCGAGACCCGCGAGCACCCGCTGCTGGCCCAGCGGCTGGGCCAGCCGGCGCGCCCGCTCGGCCAGCTCGGCGACCCGGGCCGCGGGCGCGTGCACCCGGTCCAGGTGCCGGGCCCAGGCGGCCAGGGTCAGCGCCAGGTGCGCGGAGGCACCCATCCGCGAGTCCATCGCCTCCGCCGCCGCGAAGCAGGTGTCCGGGTCACCGCGGCCGAGCACCGAGTCCGCCGAGCCGAGGTAGCGGTCGGCACTGCCGAAGACTGCGACGAACTGGCCGGCCACCAGGTTCTTGCCGGCGTACTCGGCCAGCATCGGCCGTAGCCGGTCCAGCGCCGTCCGGTCGTCGAGGGCGAGAGCCGCCTCGGTCAGGAAGGTCAGCACAGCCGGCCACTGGGACGAGGACTCCTGGCTGCGCAGGTCCTCACTCATCAGCTGCGCCAGGAGCCGCGCTGCAGGTCGCCGCATGCCGAGCCCGGTGTAGAGAGCGAGCAGGCCCGGCGCCCAGTGCTCGGTGGGCGCCTCGTCCCCGGTGACCAGGCTCCGGACCTGTTCCAGCGCGCCGGTCTCGCGGCGGACCATGAAGACCTGCAACCCGTAGGAGCCCTCGGTGTCGTCGGTGCCGAAGGAGTCGCCGAGCTCCAGCAGCGCCCCGCACGAGCGTTCCGCCGTCTCGAACTGACCGGCTGCCAGCTGCCGGCCGTAGTCGAGGCAGCCGGCCATGTAGGCGTAGAACTCCTGGCCGGTGCCGCGTGCCGAGCGGAGCAGGTCCTGCCGGGCCCGTTCCACGCCCGCCGGGTCGCCGCTGAGGTAGGAGACGACGCCGCGGAAGTACGCCGCCGGACCGAGGTGGCCGAGGTCGCCGGTCTGGTCGGCCAGGTCGGACAGCTCGGTGGCCCTGGCCAGCTTCGCGGGGGCGTCCTGCGGGCGCAGGCCCAGCCACAGGCTGGCCTGCAGGGCGTCGGCGAGCAACCGTTCGTCGCCCAGCCGGCGGGCCAGCTCGACCGCACGACCGCCGACCGAGCCCGCCTGCTCGGTCGCCCCGGTGAAGGCCAGCGCCCGCCCGAGGCTGGCCAGTGCCTGGACGTACAGGGGGTCGTGCTCGTCGTGCGCGATCTGGTCGAGGGCGGCGGTGAGCAGCTCCACCGCCCGGTGCCCCGGTCGGCCGGGGCGCCAGGAGGCGGCTTCGAAGCCGACGGCAGCGAGCACCCTGGTCCGCGGCGTCACGCTGGACGACACCTGCTCGTAGAGGTCGCGGGCGTGCGCGAAGTCGCCGCCGAGCAGGTAGCTGTGGGCGGCCTGGATCCGGTGCAGGTCGCGCTGCTCCGGCTCGTCGCTGAGGCCGGCCGCCTGCTCGTACCACCGGCCCGCCTCCTGGTGGGCGAGGCTGGAGTCGGCCAACCTCGCGGCCTCCAGCAGGTAGTGCAGGGCCTTGTCGGTGTGGCCGAGCACCCGGGCGTTCGCGTAGTGGTGTGCCAGGCGGCGTACCGGTGGCTCACCCACTGCCTCCTCCAGGGCCACCGCCACCCGGGCGTGCTCCGCGGCGCGGCGCGGCGTCGGCATCAGCTCGAGGACCGTCTGCCGGGCCACGGCGTGCGGGAACCGGTACTCGCCCTCCATTCGGGGCGAGGGCTCGAGCAGCCCGAATGCGAGGGCGTCGTCGATGGCGGCGAGCGTCGTGACGGGGGTCCACTCGCCGGCCGCCAGCAGGGTGCCGAGCTCGAACTCCTCCCCGATCACGGCCGCGAGCTCGAGCACCTGCCGGTGCGGCTGGTCCAGCCGCTCGAGCCGGCTCTGCAAGGTGTCCCGGACGGACTCGGGGGCCGAGAAGCTGCCGGAACGCAGGGCGGCCAGACCACCGCGGCCGGCCAGGTCGCGCCAGACCTCCCGGAGGAAGAACGGGTTGCCTCCGGTCTGGTCCCGCAGGATCGCGGCCGGGACCCGGGCCCGCAGCGGCGTCACGTCGGCCTCGTCGGCCAGGTAGCTCGCGATGTCCTCGGTGTCCAGGCCGCCGAGGTCGAGACGCCGGACGCCCTCCAGCCGGTAGAGCTGGGCCACCGCGTGCACCAGGACCCCGGACCGGTCCGGCGCCGTGGACCTGGAGGTCGCCACCACGAGCAGCCGCGCGTCGGTGGTGCGCTCGACCAGGTGGCTGAGCAGGCTCAGCGCGGTCGGACCGGCCCAGTGCAGGTCCTCGAGCGCGAGCACCACCGGCCGCTCGGCGGCGGCGACGAGAACGGCCTCGACGACGGCGTCGTACAGCTCTCGTTGGTACTCGGGCTCGGCAGCGGCAGCCGGCTCGCGCCTCCGTCCGCCCACGGCGGCGAGCCGGCGGAGCAGGGCGCCGGCGCGGGCCGGGTCGTCGCCGCCGACGGGCAGCTCGCCCGCCTCGAGCGCGTCGTGCAGCGCGAGCACCGGCTCGACGAACGGCTGGTACGGCGGGCCGAACTCTTTCACGCAGCTGCCGAGCAGCACGGCCGCGCCCTCGGCGTGCAGGCGGACCGCGACCTCGGCCAGCAGCCGGGTCTTCCCGGCCCCGGGCTCGCCGCCGATGAAGACGGCCTGGCGTCGGCCGGCGGCCGCGTGCTCCCAGGCCTCCTCGAACGCCGCCAGCTCACGCTGGCGTCCCACGAGTGTCGGGAGGCCGACGTCGGACCACCGCGACGGCATCACCGGACGAGTCCATCCGGCCATCCCGTCACGCTATGTCCGGGATCGTCGGGGCGTCGATGGTCAGATCTGACCATCGCCGTCGCCCGCCTCAGGTCGGGCAGTTCGGGTCATGCGCGGGCGGCTCCGCGTCCCTAGCGTCGAGGGACACAGACGGAATCACAGAGAGGGTGTGCGACAACGTGAGCACGCAGACGATCAAGGACCTGGCCGCGCAGGTGTCCGGCAGGGTCGTGACCCCGCGCGACGGCGAGTACGAGGACGCCCGGCACGTGTACAACCAGATGATCGACAAGCGGCCGGCGGCCGTGATCCGGTGCGCCGACGCGGCTGACGTGGCCGCGGTGGTGCGGCACGCGGCCGAGAGCGGCCGGCCTATCGCCGTGCGCGGTGGGGGCCACAGCGTCCCCGGCTTCGGCACCGCCGACGACGCCGTGGTGGCCGACCTGTCCGGGCTCGACCGGGTCGAGGTCGACACCGAGAAGCGGATCGCACGGGCCGGCGGCGGCGTCACCTGGAACGGCTTCAACGAGGCAACCGGCAAGCACGGCCTGGCCACCACCGGCGGCATCGTCTCGACGACCGGCATCGGGGGCCTGACGCTCGGCGGCGGGATCGGCTATCTGACCCGCGGCTACGGCTTGTCCTGCGACAACCTGCTCTCCGCCCAGGTCGTGACGGCCGATGGCCGGACGCTCACCGCGAGCGAGACCGAGAACGCGGACCTGTTCTGGGGACTGCGCGGCGGCGGCGGGAACTTCGGCGTCGTCACCGAGTTCACCTACCGGCTGCACCCGGTGTCAGAGATCTACGGCGGCCCGATGTTCTTCGAGATCTCCGACGGCGCGGACATCCTCGCGTACTTCGGCGACTTCATCCGCAGCGCGCCGCGCGAGTACGGCGGCTTCCCGGCGTTCCAGATCGCGCCGCCGCTGCCGTTCGTGCCGGAAAACCGGGTCGGAGAGCCGTTCGTCGCGGTGGTGTCCTGCTGGACCGGGTCCCCCGCCGACGGCGAGAAGATCCTGCAGGGCTTCCGCGACGTGGCCGCCCCGGTCGCCGAGCACGTGGGGGCGATGCCGTACGCGGCGCTGAACAGCGCTTTCGACGCTCTGGTCCCGCCGGGCCTGCAGCACTACTGGAAGGCGAGCTTCGGCGGCGACCTCACGCCCGAGGTCATCGCGGCGCACATGGAGCACGGACCCAAGGTGCCGGTGGTCAACTCGACCGTGCACCTGTACCCGATCAACGGTGCGGCACACGACGTCGCCCCCGACGCCACCGCGTTCGGGCACCGGGACGCGAGCTTCGCCACCGTGATCGCCGGGATGTGGCCGGACCCTGCCGACAACGAAGCCAACACCCAGTGGGTGAAGGACTACTACTCGGCGATCGCACCGCACTCCCAGCCGGGCGGCTACATCAACTTCGCCTCGAGCGACGACGAGGGCAAGGTCGCCGAGAACTACGGCGCCAACTACGGGCGGCTCCGCGAGGTGAAGCGCCGGTACGACCCGGACAACCTGTTCCGGCTGAACCAGAACATCCAGCCGTAGGCTCCTCCCGCGGCACGCGGACCCGGCCGGACGCCTCCGGCCGGGCCCGCGGCATCTGGGCGACGGAGCGCGCATCGAGGGCGAGTCAGGCCAGTGGCGCGAAGCCGTGCCCGGCCAGGACGCGCGCGATCAGCGCGTTGCCCTTGCCGGAGGGGTGCGTGTAGTCACCGGCGAGCAGGTCGTTCGCGGGCTGGCTGCCGTCCGACCCGTTGAACGCGTGGTAGATGTCGGCGCAGGCGAACTGGTTCGCCTCGGCCGCGGCGCAGAGCATCTCGTCCCAGGCGTCGTGCACCAGGACCGTCCGCTTCTGCTGTGACCGGGACAGGTGTGCGTCCTGCCAGCCGATCCAGTCGTTGTACTTGTTGATCGTGCGCAGGATGGTGGGGCTCCCGGCACGCCAGCCCGCGATCTGTGAGTACAGCCGCTCGAACTTCGGCCGGAACTCCTCAGCGGTGGAGACCGCGCACTCGAGGTCCACCTTGGACCAGTCGGCCAGGCTGCTGGTCGTTTCGTCGAACGTGGTGCCACACGGCTCGTCGCCGCCGAGCGCGATGCTGTTGTGGGCGACGCCGACGATGATGGCGTCGGCCGAGCTGAGCTGCTCGCGGAACCCGTCCAGCTCGGCCAGCAGCTCGGGCAGCGTCAGACCGGTGTGCTGCGACAGGTTCGTCGTCTCGACCCTCCTGCCGGTCGCCTGTGTCAGCGCGTCGGCGTACTGGTCGACGAACCCGGTGCATCCCGGACAGTCATCTGAGCTGTTGTACGGGATCGAGTCACCGATCACCACCAGGCTGAGGGCCTGGGGCGTGCTCGCCGCCGGCGACGGCGGTCTGGGCCCCGAGCCGGAACACCCTGCCAGCGCGAGCAGCGCGAGCACGGAGATCACGACAGACCTGCTCAGCCGTGGGTACCGGAGTCCCTGCCTCGACTGCCGGCCACGGAATGGCTGAGTCAGCATCGCGCACCCCCGACGCTCGCGCCGGATCGTCCCGGCCAGGCGGCGCAAGGACCTCGGCCAGAGTCAACCGGGGCGGGCCCGAGGTCAAGGGGCGGCGGCCGATGTCACGGCGACTTCGGTCGAGGTCCGGACCTCTGGTCGCCAGCCGGGTCGGCGGGTAGCGGGGGCGACCCAGGCTCGATGGCACGTGCGAGACTGCCCGAGCGGTCTTCCCCCGAACGCCGACCACCGTCGGCGCCGCCACTGGGCGAGCCGGTGGCGCCTCGGGGCGCCCCGGAGGCAGGTGACCACGTGCCGGTCGGATGGACTTTTGCTGGCCAGCCCTCCCACTTCGGAACCTCCAGCCAGACGGTGACGCTGGTCGAGGGTGCGACGTTCTGCCTCAGCGACCCCGGCGGCGACATCGCCGCTGGCCTCCCGCACGGCCTTTTCGTCCGCGACACCAGGGTCCTGTCCAGCTGGCGACTGCTCGTGGACGGCGAGCCCGTCGACGGTCTCTCGACCATGCCGCGTGAGCCCTACGCCACGACATTCGTCGGCCGCGGCCGACCGCAGCTGGGCCGTGCCGACAGCACACTGCTCGTGCTGCGGCACCGCTACATCGGCAACGGCATGCGCGAGGACGTGGTCCTGCGCAACGTCGGCCCGACCGACGTGGCGTGCCGCCTCGAGCTGACTGTCGCCGCCGACTTCGCCGACCTCTTCGAGGTCAAGGAGAGTCGGGTCGTCGTGCGCGGGACCCACCTGGTCGAGGCCTGCCGGGACGGCGTCCGCTTCCAGCGAGAGCTCGACGGCGACGTCCGGGGTGTTCGCGTGGAGGCGCCCGGATGGACCGCGGGCGAGACGGGCACTCTCACCGCCGCGGTCGTCGTCCCGCCGAGGGACGAGTGGCACGGAACCATCCAGGTGGTGCCCTCGGCCAACGGCGTCGAGGCTCAGGTGCCGTATCCGTCGGACCAGCCGGTCGAGCGGGCGGCTCCGGCGCGTCGACTGCAGGAGTGGCACCACTCCACCTCGGTGCTGTCCACGGAGCACGAGGGGTTCGCCGAGCTGGTGTCCCGCTCTGCGGAGGACCTCGGCGCCCTGCGCATCGTCGACCCCGCCGACCCCGGACAGATCGCAGTCGCGGCCGGCGCCCCGTGGTTCATGACGGTCTTCGGCCGCGACTCGCTGCTGACCGCCTGGATGGCCCTTCCGCTCGACCGCAGCCTGGCCGTCGGGACCCTGCGGACGCTCGCCCGGCACCAGGGAAACGTCGTCGACCCGCGGCGCGACGAGCAGCCGGGCCGCATCCTGCACGAGATCCGCCACGGCATGGACTCGCTGCACGCCCTCGGCGGCGGCTCGGTCTACTACGGCTCGGCCGACGCCACCCCGCTGTTCGTGATGTTGCTCGGCGAGCTGCACAACTGGGGAGTGCCCCGGGCCGACATCGAAGCCCTGCTGCCCGCCGCCGACCGGGCCATCGACTGGCTGCTCCACTACGGCGACGCCGACGGCGACGGCTACGTCGAGTACGAACGGGCCTGCGAGACTGGCCTGGTCAATCAGGGCTGGAAGGACTCCTTCGACGGCATCACCTATGCCGACGGCCGGATCGCCGACCCGCCACTGGCACTTGCCGAGGTGCAGGGATACGCGTACGCGGCCTACCTGGCTCGCGCATCGATCGCGCGCGATCTCGGCGACGCCGTGACGGCCGGTCGGCTCACCGAACGCGCGGCAGCGCTGAAGACCGCATTCAACCGCGACTTCTGGCTGCCCGATCTCGGCTACTACGCCCTCGCCCTGGACGCGGACAAGCGACCGGTCGACAGCCTGGCGTCCAACGTCGGGCACTGCCTGTGGAGCGGCATCGTCGACGCCGAACACGCCGCTGCTGTCGCGGCGCGGCTCGCCGGCCCGGAGATGTTCACCGGCTGGGGGGTGCGGACCCTTGCGTCCACCATGGACGCCTACAACCCGATGAGCTACCACAACGGGTCGGTCTGGCCCCACGACAACGCGATCGCGGTCGCCGGCCTGATGCGGTACGGCTTCGTCGCCGAGGCGCAACGGATCGCGCGCGGGATCGTCGCCGCAGGCGCGGACTTCGGCGGCAGGCTTCCGGAACTGTTCTGCGGCTTCGACCGCGGCGACTTCGAGCAGCCGATCCCCTATCCCACGTCGTGCTCGCCCCAGGCATGGTCGGCGGCGAGCCCCCTGCTGCTGCTGCGCTCGCTGCTGCGGTTCGACCCCGACGTCCCGGCCGGCGTGGTGCACCTGGCGCCGTATCTGCTGCCGGAGCTCGGCACGGTGCGGCTGCAGAACATGCCGGTCGCCGACGTCCGCATCGCCGTCGCCGCCGGGCCGGACGGCACCTACGTCGCCGGGCTCCCCGCCGGTGTCGTCGTCGAGTCCACGCCTCGGCCCTCCTCGGCGGCCGGCCCTGGGGACGCGTAACCTGCTTGCAAGTCGTGGCTCGGCGAGCACGCTGTTCGCCGAGCTCAGAAGGCCAAGGCCATCCGCCCCCCTCGAAGCGATCAGCGCGTCCGGGCCAGTTCCGGCGAGCGGTGAACACCACGAGGGCAGGCGTCGTGCACGAACCCGGTTCGCACCAGCCGACCGGTCCGTTGCGGATCGCGATGGTCGCTCCGCCGTGGTTCACGGTGCCACCGCACGGCTACGGCGGCGTGGAGAACGTGTGCGCCGATCTCGTCGCCGGTCTGGTCGACCGCGGGCACGAGGTGACCCTCATCGGCGCCGGCGCCAGCGGCACACCCGGACGGTTCGTGGCGACGTACGACGTGCCACCGAGTGCGCGGCTCGGCGAGCCGCTGCCCGAGGTGCTGCACGCGGCGGCCGCGGCCCGGGCGATCGCCGAGCTCGACCCCGACGTCGTTCACGACCACACGCTGGCCGGCCCGCTGCAGGCTCGCGGCCGCCGCGCACCCACCGTGGTCACGATGCACGGACCCGTCGCGGGCGAGCCGGGAGAGTACTACCGGCAGCTCGGCACCAGCATCGACCTGGTGGCCATCTCGACGGCGCAACGCCGGGCGGCCCCGGACCTGCCGTGGGTCGGCACCGTGCACAACGCCCTGGACGTGGCCTCCTTCCCGTTCCGCGCGGAGAAGGACGACGTGCTGCTGTTCCTCGGCAGGCTGCACCCGGACAAGGCAGCGCACCTCGCCATCGACGCCGCCCGCGGCGCCGGGCTGCCCATCATGCTGGCGGGCAAGTGCACCGAGCCCGTCGAGCGGGAGTACGTCCGTACCCACATCGAGCCGCGGCTCGGCCCCGATGTGACCCTGCTCGGCCCCGTCGACGCGGCTGAGAAACGCATCCTCCTCGCCCGGGCCGCCGCGTTGGTGTTCCCCATCGTGTGGGACGAACCGTTCGGCATGGTGATGATCGAGGCGATGGCCTGCGGGACACCGGTGGTCGCGCTGCGCCGCGGCTCCGTGCCGGAGGTCGTCGTCGACGGAGTGACCGGCGTCGTCTGCGACACCCCGGAACAGATGCCCGACGCGATCCACCAGGCGCGTCGGCTCGCCCCGGTCGCCTGTCGGGAGCACGTGCGCGACACCTTCGACGTCGCGACCATGGCGGTCAGGTACGAGGCGGTCTACCGCGCCAGCATCGAGACCAGGCTCGTCCCGCCGGTCCTCCCCCTTCGGCTGCCCACGCCACGCCCCAGCGTGCAGCCGCGGCGCCCGCTGCGGGGATCCGGCCTCCACGACGTCGTGCACGAGGTCCCTGCCAGGCCGGCTGTGTGAGGACGCATCCCACGTCCCGGTTCCGGGGATCACCGCTAACCCGCGACCGTGAGTCGGAGCCACAGGGCACACCTCCGGTAGCCTCAGATGCCATCCAAGGCAGGCAGCAGACCGAAGACGATCTTGGTGCGACCGGTTCCTTCGACCGTTCTCGTGCTGCCCTGCCCCCGTAGCTCAGGGGATAGAGCGTCGGTTTCCTAAACCGTGCGTCGCAGGTTCGAATCCTGCCGGGGGCACCTCGTTGATGTCCGCATCCCAGAGTGGGCTCACGCCTCGGCGATCTTTCGCTCACGCCGTCGGAGGGCTACTGTCCGGCAGCAGATCGCAGGGCCCGGGGAGGACGCCATGGCGCAGGTTCCGTGGAAGCAGCTCATGCCGGATCAGCCGAAGATGTTCCAGATGCCGTTCTGGTACAGCTCACTCCAGTCCTTCTGGCTCTACTACCCGGCCCGTCGCGACCAGGTCGAGGCACTGCTCCCGGACCTGCCGAGCGGGCACGGCATCCGGCTCGCGGAGTTCGACGATCTCCCGGACCGGGCGCTGGTGTCCCTGGACTTCCAGGCCTACACCTCGGGCGGCGCGGGCTTCCTCGGCTTCACCCGCGAGGTCGAGTTCAACGTGTACGTCTACCCGGAGAGCCGGCTGCCGTCGGTGCCGCTGATGAGCGTCCGCGAGTACCTGCTCGGCCGCGACCAGACCAAGACGATCGGCGGGTTCAGGCTGCACGTCCCGTGTGACAACGCGATCGCCGTCCAGGCCGGCCGGGAGAACTTCGGCGAGCCCAAGTGGCTGGCGTCCTTCGTCTACGACGTGCCCTCACTCAACGCGGGCGGCGGGACGTCGTGGACCTATGGCGTGTACGAGCCGCTGGACCCGAGCGCGCCGCCAGGAGCCACCCCCGACCCCTCGACGCTCATCTTCCAGGTCAGCGCCAAGCTGCAGGGGCTGGTGCCCGAGCCGTCCAACCTGTCCCCGCTCATCGAGTACGGGACCCGGACCCTCGACGGCCGCGAGGTCCTTGCCGCCAACAACTGGACGTTCTTCGGGGCGTTCGACACCTACGTCCTCACCGAGGACGAGAGCCGGCGCGTCAACGTGACGATGGGGCCCTCCATCGACAAGCACCGCCTGCACGACGACGTCAGCACCATCATCGGCACCCAGGCCCCGCTGGCGGCTCAGACCTACGCGTCACCCCCGGTGTCCTCGGAGTCGCAGGCCTGGCTCGAGTACCCCGACGACTGACCCGCGGCCATGACGCGCCCAGACGACATCCTCGAGGACTTCCTGCTGGTCTCCGCTGCGCTCACCGGCTTCACCGTGGCCGACCTCCACGCCACCGGCATGGTGAAGACCTACCTCGACACCGTGCGTGACATCACCGGTGACGACATCGCGATGCGGCTGCTCACCGTCGGCAGCCGCGCACTGCGGTGGCCCGACGACGTCGAGCGACAGCTGCAATTGCGCGTGATGGACGACAAGGACCTCGGTCCGGTCGCCCGCAGCCTGGTCGTGCTCTGGTACACCGGCGGGTGGGTCCAGCTTCCCGCCGACTGGCGGCAGCGCAACGGCGCCAGCACGGCGGACTGCGACCGGCTCCTCTCGGCGCGCAGCTACACCGAGGGACTGATGTGGCCGGCGATCGGAGCGCACCCACAGGGCGCGAAGCCCCCCGGGTTCGCCAGCTGGGTCGACCCCCCCGCGACGACGGTCCGGTCATGACCGGCACCGACTGCGAGGTCCTCGTCGTGGGCGCCGGCATCGCCGGGTCGATCATCGCCCGGCGGCTCGCGGAGGCCGGCCACGACGTCCTGGTCCTGGAGGCAGGCGAGGCGACCGGGGTCACCTGGGCCGACTACCAGTCGAACATCTCACAGATGCTGGCCGCCCCGGCCAAGGTGCCGAACGCGGGCTGGACCAACAGCCCGGCAGCGCCCTCACCCAGCGTGCTCGACATCCGTCCGATCGCACCGGGCGGGCCACCGGGAACAGCGGGGTACTTCGTCCAGCAGGGCCCGCTGCCGTTCGGCAGCGACTACCAGCGCAGCCGTGGGGGCACGACCCTGCACTGGTACGGCCACTGCATCCGGATGCTGCCCAGCGACTTCCGGATGCAGTCGACCTACGGCGTGGGCATCGACTGGCCGCTCAGCTACGACGACCTCGTTCCCTGGTACGCCGAGGCCGAGCGGGAGATCGGCGTGGCCGCCGACGTCGCCGACCAGGTCCGCACCGGCACGCCGTTCCCGCCGGGCTACGTCTACCCCATGCACAAGGTCCCGATGACCTACCTCGACAGCTGGCTCGCCGAGCGGTTGGACGGGACCCCCGTCCGGATCGGGTCCGGCTCCTACCCGACGGGCGTCATCCCCGTCCCGGGCGGCCGCAACTCGCTACCGAACGCGGCGTACGACGGCGGCCGCGGCTACCGGCCGGTGGGAGCCGTCGGCCGGCCCACCAGCGGGCTGCGATGCGAGGGAAACGCCAGCTGCATCCCCGGTTGCCCCGTCCAGGCGAAGTACAACGCGCTCAAGACGTTGACCGCGGCGATCGACGCCGGGGCCAGGGTGCTCACCCAGGCCGTCGCCAGCACGGTTCTGGTCGGGTCCGACGGCGCGGTCTCCGGCGTGGAGTACCTGCGTTGGAGCGGCAACACCTTCCCCTCCGCCGAGAAGCACACGGTGACCGCGAAGCGGTACGTCCTCGCCGCGCACGCGATCGAGAACGCCAAGATCCTGCTGATGTCGAAACTGGCCGGCACCAGCAACCAGGTCGGCAAGAACCTGATGGACCACCCGTTCCTGCTGAGCTGGGCCACGGCCGATGAGCCGCTAGGGACCTTCCGCGGACCGGGCAGCACCTCGGGCATCGAGACACTGCGCGACGGCCCCTACCGGGGGGAGCACGCGTCGTTCCGGATGGACATCGACAACTGGGGCTTCGGGATCCTGGGCTCGCCCGGCAGCGACGTCGACACCGCGGTCTTCGGCGACGGGCTCTTCGGGACAGCGCTGCGCGAGCGACTGGAGCACGACGTACCTCGACAGCTGATGTTCGGCTTCCTGCTCGAGCAGCTGCCAAGCGACAAGAACACCGTGACGTTGTCGACCTCGTACAGCGACGCCCTCGGCCTGCCCCGTCCCGTCCTGACCTACGACATCCACGACTACACCCGGCGAGGCGCGGCGGCCGCTCGCGGCTGTGCGGCGCAGTGGTTCGAGACGCTGGGCGCACGAGACCTCACGACGTACGAGTCGGGTCAGCCGGTCGTCGCGCACCAGCGGTTCAGCTGGGACGGCAAGCCCTACGCCACGATGGGTGCCGGCCACGTCTGCGGGACCCACCGGATGGGACCGCGGAAGGAGATGTCCGTGGTCGACCCCGACCAGCGCAGCTGGGACCACCGCAACCTGTTCGTGGTAGGCGCGGGCAGCATGCCGACGATCGGCACCTCCAACCCCACGCTCACGCTGGCCGCGCTGACCTGCCGGACGGCCGCCGCCCTGCTGGCGGAGCTGGCATGACCTCAGCGGCGACTCAGGACGTGCTGCCCATCGAGAGGCTCCGTACGGCGCTGCAGCGGGCGATCGAGCTGGAGCACGCCACCATCCCGGCGTACCTGTGCGCGCTCTACTCCATCGAGGAGGGCAGCAACCTCGAGGCCGCCGAGATCCTCCGCAGCGTCGTCATGGAGGAGATGCTGCACATGGTGCTGGTCGCCAACGTGCTCAACGCGGTCGGGGGCAGCCCGTGCCTCGACCACGCCGAGTTCGTGCCGCGCTACCCGACCCACCTGCCGTACAGCGACGGCCGGCTGCTCGTCGGGCTCCGGCGCTTCTCCCCGGAGGCCGTCCGCACCTTCCTCGCCATCGAGCGGCCCGAGCCACCGGGCACGGCACCTCTCGTCGAGGGCTACCACACGATCGGTCAGCTCTACGCCGGGATCGAGGCGGAGCTGCGTGCCCTGAGCGCTACCGGCGACATCTTCACCGGGCCCGCCTCCCGGCAGATCGGACCGGACCGCTTCTACTACGGCGGTGCCGGAGACGCCGTCGTGGTGACCGACCTGGACTCCGCACTCGCGGCCCTCGAGCTGGTCGTCGACCAGGGCGAGGGGATGGACCACACCATCCACGAGGGGGACGGCCGACTCGGCGGCGGGGACCAGCTGGCGCACTACTTCCGGTTCCGGCAGATCGCCGTCGGTCACCGCTACCGGTCGGGAGACCTGGCCAGGTCGGCCCCGACCGGGGCCCGGCTGCCCGTCGACTGGGACGCCGTCCTGCCGATGCGTCCGGACCCGTGCGTGGCCGACCTCCCACCGGGCAGCGAGGTCCGGGCGATGGCCGACTCCTTCAACCGCACCTACGGCTCGTTGCTGGGCCTGCTGCACCGGGCCCTCACCGGCGAGCCGGACGAGCTGGTCCCGGCGGTCACCCTCATGTACCAGCTGAGGTGGCAGGCCGTGGCGCTGATGCGCGTCCCGTCGGCGCCAGACGGGCAGACGGCGGGCCCGAGCTTCGAGTGGCCACCTCCGGTCCCGTGAGCGACAAGGCGTCCGCCGTCTCCCGGATCCGCTTGCCGAGCGCGACCGAGCCCTGCTGCGAAGCCAGCGCGGCGCCACGCGTCAGCAGTTCCAGTGCGAACTCGCGATCGGTGTCGGCGACAAGGCGAGCGTGCAGCCGACAGGTCTCCGGCAGCCAGAACTGCTCCCCGACCTCCACGCCGAAGGCCGCGGCCTCGGTCAGGGTCTCGACCGCCTCGCCGGTGCGTCCCGCCAGGGCCAGCCCTTCGCCGAGGAGGCTGAGGAAGTAGCTGGTCCCCAGCCGCGACCCGGTGGCCTGCCAGTCAACCAGCCCGGCGCGCATGACCGCGACGCCCTCGTCGGGCGAGCCGAGGCGCGCGAGAGCCCAGCCTCGCAGCAGACCCGCCCATCCCCGCCAGAACTCGAACCCCTGCTCGCCCACGAGCTCGGCCGCCCCCTCTGCCCGGCGCGCCACCTCCTCCGCCTCCCCGTCGAACTGGCGCAGCCACAGGTCGAAACAGGCGGCCAGCGCCACGGTGAACGGGTGCCCGAGCCGGGTCGCGCCCGCGATCGCCGAGTCGCTCATGACCCGTGCCGCGGCGGCGTCACCGCGCAGCCACTGCACCCACGCCTCGTAGCCCGAGGCGACGATCGCCGGGTCAGCGACGTCGTTGAGCTCCAGCCCGTGCCGCTCGACGTCGTCGGACAGTCCCCGCGGGTCGATGCCGATCGCCGCGGTGAGGTGCTCGTGGGCCCGGTCGAGGTCGCTCCCGACATAGACCATGACGCTGCCCACGGCGCGCTGCGCCGCGACGGCGAACGAGGGTCGACCGGATCGCTCGGCCAGGTCGACAAGCCGGCGCCCGATGCCCAGCGCGACGGCGTACTCGGCCCTGAGCAGGTGCATCCGGAACATCCCGTACAGCGCCTCGAACAACGGCTGCGGGTCACCGACGATGTCGCCCAGCTCGTGGGCCCGTCGGTAGACCTCCTCCACCTCGACCGAGCCGTAGCCGCGGGTCGCCATCAGCGGTGCCCCGAGATGCACGAGCAGGTCCAGCTCGAGCCGGTCACGCTCGCGGTCGGACGGCATCGAGCGAAGCAGCTCCACACCGGTCGTCAGGTGGGCCACGGCCTCGAGGTTCGCCGACTGCTCGATCGCCCGCAGCCCGGCGGCCAGCCGGAACGGCACGGCCCGATGCGGCAGCCCGGCCTCGGCGAAGTGGTGCGCGAGCACCTCCGGGGGGTGTGCCTCCATCCCCGGGGCCGCTTCCATGGCCTCCGCGATCGAGCGGTGATGGCCCACCCGCACCGACCTCAGCAGCGTCTCGTAGGCCACCTCCTGCACCAGCGCGTGCTTGAAGACATAGGTGGAGGCCGCCCCGTCGCCGCGATGCTGCATCAGACCCGAGTCGACCAGCTGCCGCAGGTGCTCCTGCAGCCGGTCCTCCTCCCCCGACCAGAGCCGCTGCAGCAAGGGGTACGGCACCTCACGCCCGACGGTCGCGGCGAGACGAGCCACGACCGCAGACGGCCCCTGGCCGTCGAGTCGGGCCATCAGGAGGTCGCGCAAGGTCGACGGGACTGCGCTGCCCGTCTCACCTGGCTCGGCTCCGTCCGTCGGCTCGGGCTCGTCGAGGAGCATCTGCGTGAGCTCCTCGACGAAGAGCGGGACGCCGTCGGTGCGCTCGACCACGTGACGGCGCAGGGCGTGCGGCTTCGCGCTGCCGGAGATCTGGTCCACCATCCGCTCCACCGCCGCCGGGTCCAACCGGCCGAGAGCGAGGGTCAGCTCGGCGCGTGCCGGCCAGTCGGGTGAGGTGCCGGTACGCCGGGTGAGGACTGCCAGCACGCCGTTTGAGGCGGCGACGTCCAGCAACGCATCGACGACCTCCTGCGAGGTGGGGTCGAGCCACTGGACGTCCTCGACGACCAGGAGCGTCCCGGCGCCGGTCCGTCCGAGGAGCAGCCGCGTCAGGACCGACAGGGTCCGCTCCTTGAGCAACCCAGGCGCGGTCGGCAGGGGTGGGTAGCGCGCGGGCAGGGACAGCGAGAGGAGCTGGGCGACGACTGGCACCCCGTCGTCGAGCTCGAGGCCCGAGTCGACGACGAGACGTTCGACCCTGGTGAGCAGCTCGGCCTCGTCGACAGCGTCGGCCGGGTGCAGGGCCCGCCGGAGCAGGTCCACCACCGGGTGCAGGACGCTGTGCGTGTGCCGAGGTGAGCACCGGATCTCCGCGACCAGCGCACCCTCCGCACCGACGCGGGAGGCGATCTCGAGCACCAGCCGGCTCTTGCCGATCCCGGGTTCGCCGTCGACAAGGACGACCGAGCCCATTCCGCGACGAGCTGCCCGCCATGCGCCATCGAGGTGCTCCAGCTCACGGTCCCGGCCCACGAGAGGAGTCAGGCCCCGGCTCTGGTTCACGTCCAGCCGGCTGTGCGCCGCGGTCTCGCCGACGACGCGGAGCGCCTCGACGACGTGCCCGGCGCCCTTGAGCTCCGGCGTCCCCAGCGAGTCGAGAACGAAGTACCCACGGACCAGGGCGGCCGTGGTGTCGCCGATCACCACCTCGCCGGGACCGGCAAGGGACTGCAGCCGGGCCGCGATGTTAGGGGTCTCGCCGATGGCGAGCATGTCGGCGGACCCGGGGTGGCCCCGCTCCCCCGCCGACTGGCCCACGACGACCAGGCCGGTGTGCAGTCCGACCCGGGCAGCCAGGCCGTCCCTGCCGAGCTCGTCGCCCAGCGGCGCCATCGCCCGGACCACGCCGAGGCCGGCACGCACGGCATCCACCGCGGCGTCCTCCTGCGCGGCCGGGTAGCCGAAGTACGCGAGGATCCCGTCCCCGAGGTACTGGACGACCGAGCCGCCGTGCGCGCTGATGGTCTCCCCGCAGCGCTCCTGGTAGCGCCGCAGCAGGTGTCGCATGTCCTCGGGGTCCAGGCTGGCGGACAGCGCGGTGGAGCCCACCAGGTCGCAGAACATCACCGTGAGGTGGCGACGCTCCGCACCGGGGTCCTCGTCGTCATGGCGGTCGGGTACGGGCGACGCACCCGCGGCACTGAGCGACCGGCCGCAGCTCTCGCAGAACCTGTTGCCCGGCGGGTTGGGCTGGTCGCAGCCGGGGCAGGGCCTGGCGAGCGGGGCGCCGCACGCACCGCAGAACGCTGCCCCGCTCGTCCCCTGCCGACCGCAGGAGGGGCAGACAAGGGAGTCGGTCCCCGTGCCCACCCCCGCAGGCTAGTGCTCCAGGCCCCGCGCCGGTGCCCGATCTGCGCGCCTCGAACCTGCCCCTCGGCACCCGTGATCCGGCTGGCAGGGACACGCGTCGACCGCACCCGACCGGCGATAGCCAGGCGGCCCCGCCGGCCGGCGTCACCCGGATGGAGCAACGTTGCACCGATACGTTCCGCACCGAACCCGACGAACGTCTTGCCGGGCGGGCGCCGGGCTCCTAGCCTGCGCGTCAGCGACATCCGGACGGATCGGCTCGCCCTGATGGTAAAGACGGGGCAAAGCGCAGTCGATGTAGAGCAGGTGCGGGCCGCCAGTGGCCGGCGCTCGGGGCCGTCCGAATGGGCTTCTAACGGGGGGACGGAGGTTGACCGCGCCGTGAGTGACGTCAGCCTGCCCGCGATGCGGGAGCTGCAGCGCCTGATCCTGCGACTCAACGCCGGGCCGGACCTGCTCTCGACGCTGCGCGCCGTGGTCGACGGGGTGGTGGAGGGTCTCGGTTTCGCCGTCGCCGTGGTCAACCTGGTGCAGGACGACGGATCGGTCGACGTCGTCACGGTCGCCGGGCCGCCGGAGGTCAGCGAGACCCTGCTCGGCAGCTGCAGCGACCTCCCCACCTGGCAGGATGAGATCGACCGGGCCACTGCCCTGGGCCAGCTGCGCTACCTGCCGTACACCGAGCCGGACACCGGTGCGCTGACCACGTGGGTCCCCGACATCCCCGTGAGCGACGACCCGGACGCCTGGCACCCGCTGGACGCGCTGTTCGCGCCGCTGTACAGCGTGTCAGGCACGCTGGTCGGCATCCTGTCCGTCGACCTACCCACCAGCGGCCGCAAACCCGACGACGTGCAGTGCGCCCTCCTGGAGATGTTCGCCACCCAGGCCGGCATCGCGATCGACAACGCCCGGCTGATGACCCGGGTCCGCGCCAGCGAGGAGTCCTTCCGGATCGCCTTCGAGAACGCGCCGATCGGCATGTCGCTGGTCGACTTCACCCCCGGCAACGTCGGTCGGTTCTTCAAGGTGAACGAGGCGATGTCCAGGATGACCGGGCACAGCAGACGCCATCTCGAGACGCTGTCGATCGCCGACCTGACCCACCCGGCCGACCGGTCGGTCGACGACGACGTCATCGCCGGCGTTCTCGACGGGACGACCCAGCACTACCAGCTGGAGAAGCGCTACCTGCACGCCGACGGGCACCACGTGTGGGTGTCGTTGCAGACCTCCGTGGTCCGCGACGACGACGGAAACGCGCTCTACGGCATCAGCCAGTTCGAGGACGTCGGCGACCGCCGGGCCGAGCACCAGGAGCTCACCCGGCAGGCGCGCATCGACCCGCTCACCGGCTTGGTGAACCGGTCCGCGCTCACCCAGCGGGTGCAGGGTGCCATCGACGCGGCCCGCCGAAGCGGCCGGATGGGCGCCGTGCTGTTCTGCGACCTGGATGCGTTCAAGCCGGTGAACGACACCCTCGGGCACGGGTTCGGCGACCAGGTCCTGGCGATCGTCGCGCACCGGCTCGAGTCCCAGGTCCGGACGGGTGACACCACCGCCCGGTTCGGCGGCGACGAGTTCGTGATCGTGGCCGACGACCTCGGCGACGCCGAGATGCTCGACCTGGTGGAGCGGCTGCAGACCGCCGTGGCCGCGCCGGTCGACGTCGCCGGCGTCGCCCTGTCGCTCGCGGTGACGGTCGGGCGGGCCCGGATCACCGGTGACCCCGACGAGACACCCGACGGACTGATCGCCGGCGCGGACGTCGACATGTACCTCCGCAAGCCCGGCACGCGCCGCGCACCGGCCGAGGAACGCTCGGTCGGCTAGACCGACAGGTGGCGCAGCTGCTCGCGCACCCGGCGTTCGACCAGGATCGGCAGGTACGTCGTGACGCTGGCCGGTAGCAGCCGGTCCAGGGCCTCGTCGATCAGCCGGTCGACGTCCTGCGGAGCTGCCACGTCGGCGAGCCGGGGTCGCACCGACTCGACGACCTCGAGCCGCTCGACGGAGGGCTCGACACCGGGGTGGATGGCCATGCGCACAGTGCAGCACCCGCAGGCCCGACACGCCATGGGAGCCGGCGGTTCCCCGCGGGCCGTTGGGCGAGTCGTCGACCCTCGTTCACCTCTCGTTCACCCGACGCCTGGTCCCAGCAAGGCCGGACCGGCACGATGGACGACGTGAGCACCGCACCGGGGTGGACCGACGACGTCGAGCCGGAGCCCCCGCGCTACGCCGACGAGAGCGCGGAGGAGATCGAGGACACCGCCGCCGACACCCTGCCCGACACCTCCCGGCTGCCCGCCGACCGGTTCCTGGACCGCACCGCCAGCTGGCTGGAGTTCAACCACCGGGTGCTCGAGCTGGCCCTGGACGAGGACGTGCCGCTGCTCGACCGGGTGCGCTTCGTCGCCATCTTCTCGCGCAACCTCGACGAGTTCTTCATGGTCCGGGTGGCCGCGCTGCGCAGCCGGGTCGCTGCCGGGGTCACGACACCAGGGCCCTCCGGCGCCACGCCGAGGGAGCGCATCGACCGGGTCGCCCGGATGGCGCACGAGTTCGTCGACACGCAGGCCAACCTGGTCACCCAGCGCCTGCTGCCCGCCATGGCCGAGACCGGCCTCGCCGTGCTGAGCTGGACCGACCTCGACGACGACGAGCAGAAGCGGCTCGGCGACCTGTTCGCCGAGCGGGTCCACCCGGTGCTCACCCCGCTCGCGGTCGACCCGGCCCACCCCTTCCCCTACATCTCCGGCCTGTCGCTGAACCTCGCCGTGGTGGTGGCCGACCTGTCCACCGGCGCCGAGCACTTCGCGCGGGTCAAGGTCCCGCCGCTGCTGCCGCGGCTGGTCCCGGCCGACGACGCCGGGACCCGGCTGGTGCTGCTCGAGGACGTCATCCTCGCCCACCTGGACCAGGTGTTCCCCGGCATGGCGGTGACGGAGGCCTCGACGTTCCGCGTCACCCGCAACGAGGACCTGGAGGTCGACACCGACGTCGACAACCTGCTCCATGCGCTGGAGCGAGAGCTGGCGCGCCGCCGGTTCGGGGCCCCGGTGCGGCTGGAGGTCGACGCCCGGATGAGCGAGCGGGTCCTCGACCTGCTCGTGCGGGAGCTCGTCGTCACCGAGGACGAGGTCTACCGCAGCCACGCACCGCTCGACCTGGCGGCGCTGTGGGCCCTGGCCGAGTCCGACGCCCGGCCTGACCTTCGCGCCCCGTCGTACCCCCCGCGCGTCCACCCGGCGCTGCGGGGCGAGGGCGGTGCCGTGGGCGACGTGCTGGCCGCGCTGCGCACCGGCGACGTGCTGCTGCAGCACCCGTACGACTCGTTCGCCCACAGCGTGCAGGCGTTCATCGAGCAGGCGGCAGCCGACCCGGCGGTCCTCGCGCTCAAGCTCACGCTGTACCGCACGAGCGGTGAGTCGCCGATCGTCGACGCGCTCGTCGACGCCGCCCGCTCCGGCAAGCAGGTGCTCGTCGTCGTCGAGATCAAGGCCCGCTTCGACGAGCAGGCCAACATCCGCTGGGCCCGGAAGCTGGAACAGGCCGGCTGTCACGTCGTCTACGGCCTGGTCGGGCTCAAGACGCACTGCAAGCTGGCCCTTGTCGTGCGGTCCGAGCCCGACGGCCGTCTACGTCGCTACGTGCACGTCGGGACCGGCAACTACAACCCCAAGACCGCACGCAGCTACGAGGACCTGGGGCTGCTCACCGCCGACCCGGTCGTCGGGGCCGACGTCGCCGACCTGTTCAACCACCTGTCCGGGTACACCCGCCACCGCAGGTACGACACGCTGCTGGTGGCGCCCGACGACCTGCGGACGGGGCTGCTCGCCCGGATCGGCCGCGAGACCCGGCGGGCCCGCAAGGGCAAGTCCGCCGGCATCACTCTGAAGGTCAACAGCCTTGTCGACGAGACCGTCATCGACGCCCTCTACGACGCCTCCCGGGCGGGGGTGCCCGTGGACCTGTGGGTCCGCGGGATGTGCGCGCTGCGGCCCGGCGTACCAGGGCTGTCCGAGACCATCCGGGTGCGCAGCATCCTCGGCCGCTTCCTCGAGCACTCCCGGATCTTCCGGTTCCACGCCGGCGGCGACGAGGAGGTGCTGATCGGCAGCGCCGACCTCATGGACCGCAACCTCGACCGGAGGGTCGAGGCCCTGGTCCGGGTGAGGGACAAGGACAACCGGCGCGCGATCACCGACCTGTTCGAGCTGGCCTGGAGCGACGACGTCGACCACTGGTCGCTCGGGCCTGACGGCCGGTGGACCCGGACCCCGAGACGGCCGGACCTCGTCGACCTGCAGACCGTCCTCGTCGACCGTGCCCTGGGCTCCTGACGATGGCGTCGGCGGGCTCCGATGCCGGTGACCGGTGGATCGAGGCCGCGGGCGGCGTCCTGTGGCGCGGCGACCCCGCCGCGCCCGAGGTCGCCGTCGTGCACCGGCCCCGGTACGGCGACTGGTCGCTGCCCAAGGGCAAGCTCGACCACGGCGAGCACCCCCTCCTCGGTGCGCTGCGAGAGATCGCGGAGGAGACCGGCGTCACCGCGCGCCCTGGGCGCCGGCTCGGCAGCCTGCGCTACCCGGTCGCGGAGGGCCCGAAGCGGGTCCGCTACTGGGCCTGCGAGGCGGTGGCCGGCGAGTTCACTGCCAACCGCGAGGTCGACGAGCTGCGCTGGCTGGACGTGCCGGCCGCGCAAGCACTGCTGTCGCCTACCCACGACCGGGGCGTGCTGGAGCGCTTCGCCGCCGACACCCGCCGGACCCACGCCCTCGCCGTCGTGCGACACGCCTCGGCCGGGGACAGGAAGGGCTGGACCGGGTCGGACCCGTCCCGTCCCCTCGACCTCGCCGGGCGCGGCCGGGCGGTCGCCGTGGCGAGCCTGCTGCAGGCCTACGCCGTACGCCGGCTCGCTGCCGCCGCGGTGCTGCGCTGCCGCGAGACCCTCCACCCGTTCGCCCGCTCGGCCGGCCTGACGGTCACCGAGCTGCCAGCGACCACGGCCGGGGCCTTCGAACGTGACCCTGCCGCCGGGGTGCAGGCACTCGCCGACCTTGCCGACGGGCCGACGCCGGCCGCCTGGTGCGGTCAGCGGGAGGTGATCGCCGATCTCACGGCCGCGCTGTGCGGCCGGCTCGGGGCCCAGGTCGACCCGGACGGGCTCGGCGACCTGCGCAAGGGCGCCCTGCTGGTCCTGCACCTGGCGGACGCGGACGGGACGCTGGTGGCGCTGGAGCGCCTCCCCGGCTGAGCCCCTCCGACCTCCGCCGGTCGCTGCCTGGGGAGCGCGCCGGGAACAGGGTGGGACCCCGGAGCCGGGGGGGTGGCTCCGGGGTCCCGGTACAGGCCGGCGGGGGGGAGGCTGGCCTGTACGGCAGGGGGCGCCGCGCGCTCGGGCGAGACCTAGAGGACCCGGCCGTAGGACACGTTGGTGGTCCAGGCCCGGTGGTAGCCGACGCCCGCGCTGGGGTTGGCCGCCTCCCACCAGTATCCGCCGCCGGCGTAGATCGCGACGTGGCCGACGCTGCCGCCACCGCCGTTGTAGACGAACACCAGGTCGCCGGGCTGCGGGCTCGACACGCTCTGCACCATCGACCGCTGCGCGGAGGAGGAGTGCGGCAGCGAGATGCCCATCTGGGCGAAGACGTAGCTGGTGAACCCGGAGCAGTCGAAGCCGTTGGGACCGCTGCCGCCGTGCACGTAGTAGGCGCCGGACGCCGCCGCCCGGGCGATCTGCAGGGCGTGCGAGGCCGAGGCGCTCATCCGCTCGACGCCGCGGGACGCGGCCGAGGAGAAGCTGCGCGACTCGGCGGCGCGCTTCGCGGCTCGCTTCTCGGCCGCCCGCTTCTTGGCGAGCTCGCGACGGCGCTCGGCGCGCGCCTTGGCCTGGGCGAGGTCCTGGCGACGGTCCTGCAGGGCCTGGTCGACAGCGCTGTGCAGCGCGACCTGGGTGCCGGAGGTGGACACGTCGGCGGCGTCCCGGACGAACGTCGCGGCGGCGGCCCCACCGGCCTGCCTCGCGTGCCCCCCGCCGTGGGCGGAGGTGGAGGTGTCGGCCGCGACGGCGACCATCGTGCCGGTGACGCTCAGCGTGCCGGCGACGCCTGCGGCGACACCGAGCTGGAGGGGGCTCTTGGCGGCAAGGGTGCCGAGGCGCTGGACGCGCGTCGGCCTACGGTGCTTGGACAACCCGTGGTTCCTCTCCCACGCCTACGAGGTGAGCTGTCGGGTTCGGGCGGGAAAGTGCCCGGCCGACCGGCGGACCGGTGCGGCTTTACCCCAAGGACCTCGGAGAGGCCCACAGAAAGTGGGTCCCCCGCTCCTGCCAGGCGACTGTCGGACGAGCTGCGCGTGCGAGGCAGGATTCGGCGGCCGCACGCGCGCCATCCCCCGTTCGGAGGAGGGCGGCAGAAGATTACGGGACGGACACGGCGCGTTTCAATCCGACCCCCGGCGCGTCGCCGTGAACCGCCCAAATCCCCTGCTTACGCACTACTCCGGGCAGGGGTGGCGGGTCGGGTCCAGGCGCCTCAGCGCTCGACGGGGTACCCCGCGGCCACCCAGTCCCGGGTCCCGCCGCCGACGTTGACCGCGTCGACCCCGTGCTGCGCCAGGAACGCCGCCGCCTGGGCGCTGCGCGCACCCACCGCGCAGACCAGGTAGACCGGCTGGTCCGCGGGCAGCGTGCCGACCAGGGTGGGCACCGTCTGCAGCGGCGTGAGCCGGGCTCCGGGGACGTGGCCCTGGACGTACTCGTCGGGCTCCCGCACATCGACGACGACGGCGTCCCCGGCCTCGAGGGCCTCCTTGAGCTGGTGGACGGTGATCTCGCGCATGTGGCGACCATCTCACGCCGCGCGCGCCCGACAGCGCTGCGAGGACGAACGGTCAGCGGGCGGAGACGAAGACGTGCGAGGCGACCTCGGCGCTGATCTCGGTGGACTCGCCGCCCGAGCCGACCAGCAGCCCCCCGGCCGCGGGCGCCACGGTGATCGAGGCGCCCGGGCGGACCCCGGCCCGGCGCAGCCGCGACATGAGGCCGGTGTCGCTCTGCAAGGGCTCGGCCAGCCGGCGTACGACGACCGCGGTCCCGGTGCCGACCTCGACCCGGTCCAGCGTGACCAGGGCACCGTCGTCCTCCCCGAGCGGGTCGCCGCCCGGCGGTCCGGTCGCGCCCAGCTCGGCCAGCCCGGGGATCGGGTTGCCGTAGGGCGAGACGCTCGGGTTCCCCAGGACGTCGAGCAGCCGGCGCTCGACGGTCTCGGAGATGACGTGCTCCCAGCGGCAGGCCTCCTCGTGCACGAGCTCCCACTCCAGCCCGATGACCTCGACCAGCAGGCACTCGGCGAGCCGGTGCTTGCGCATCACGCGAGTGGCGAGGACCCGGCCGTGCCGGCTGAGCTCCAGGTGCCGGTCGCCCTCCACCGTGAGCAGCCCGTCGCGCTCCATCCGCCCCACCGTCTGCGACACCGTGGGACCGGACTGGCCGAGACGCTCGGCGATGCGGGCGCGCAGCGGGACGACGCCCTCCTCCTCCAGCTCGAAGATCGTGCGGAGGTACATCTCCGTGGTGTCGATGAGGTCGCTCACGCCTGGCATTCTGGCGCACCGTGGGGACCCTCGGTCTTTCACCGCCGCAGCGGCGGGAACGGTGACCTCGTGACCGCAGCCGACTTCGTCCCCGACACCACGAGCCTGGACGAGCTGAGGCGCGCCGCGGCGGGCTGCCGGGGCTGCGAGCTGTGGGAGCACGCCACCCAGACCGTGTTCTCGGCCGGCCCGGAGAACGCCCGGGTGGCGCTCGTCGGCGAGCAGCCCGGCGACGTCGAGGACCGTCAGGGGCAGCCCTTCGTCGGACCGGCCGGCCGGCTCCTCGTCGAGGCGGTGGACGAGGCCGGCATCCCGCGGGAGATCACCTACCGCACGAACGCCGTCAAGCACTTCCGGTTCCGTCAGTCCGCACCGGGCAGGCGCCGGATCCACCAGACACCGGAGCTCTCACACCTCACGGCGTGCCGCCCGTGGCTGGTGGCCGAGATGCAGCTGGTCCGACCCGCCGTGGTCGTCTGTCTCGGCGCGACGGCCGTGCGGTCTCTGCTCGGCGCGCAGGTGAAGGTCATGCGCGACCGCGGCGCCATCATCACGCGTGAGACCTCCATCGGCAGCACCGACTTCCTCGTCACGCTGCACCCCTCGGCCGTGCTGCGGGCGGACGACCGGGAGGCGGCGTACGCCGGGCTGGTCACCGACCTGCGGGTCGTGACCGCCCACCTGGGGCTGCAGCGGTGACGTCGATGCGCGACGTCGCTCTGCTGCGGCTGGCCGCGCACCGCCTGGTCGGGGCGCCGCACCCGACGGCCGCCGACGCGGTGCGCTGGGCGACGTGCACCCAGGCGCAGGACCTGCCGGGGGCGCTGGTCTCGGTAGCCCTGCGCACCCGCGGGCGGTCCGTCGGAGGGGCCTCGGCCGCCCTCGACGACGGCGAGGTCGTGCGGTCCTGGCCGATGCGCGGCACGCTGCACCTGGTCGCCGCCGAGGACCTTCGGTGGATGCTGCAGGTCGGGCCGCCGCGGGTCGCCCGGCCAGCCGCCACCCGGCGTGCCGCGCTGGGCATCGACGAGCCCACCCTGGCCATCGCTCGCGAGGCCACCGTCGCCGTCCTCGAGGGTGGCCGGCGACTTCCGCGGGACGGGCTGATGGGCAGGTGGCAGGAGGTGGGGGTCGACATCGACGGCCAGCGCGGCGCGCACCTGCTCGGGGCGCTGGCAGTCGAGGGCCTGGTCTGCCTCGGACCGTCGTCGGGACGGAGCCAGGACGTCGTGCTGGTGGACGAGTGGGTCCGCCCCTCGCCGCCGCGGGACCGGGACGAGTCGGTGGCGGACTGGGCGCTGCGGTACTTCCGCGGCCACGGGCCCGCCACCCTGCGCGACTTCGCCCGGTGGACCGGCCTCAGCGTCACGGAAGCCCGCGGTGCTGTCGCGGCCGTGCGCGACGAGCTCGATGTGCTCGCGGTCGACGGTGTCGAGCACCTGATGGACCCGGCCACCCCCGCCCTGCTCGACGCCTGTCGCTCCGAGGCCCGCGGGGTGCTCCTGCTCCCCGGCTTCGACGAGCTGGTGCTCGGCTACGGCGACCGGTCTGCCGTCGTCCCGCCCGAGCACTCCGAGCAGGTGCTGCCCGGCGGCGGCATGTTCCGCGGCACGGTCGTCTCCGGCGGCCGGGCCGTGGCGACCTGGCGGCGACCGACGCGTGCGGGTGCCTCCGCGCCCGCCGTCACGCCGTTCACCACCCTGACAACCACCGTGGCCGCCGCCATCCCGCGGCGGTGGGCGGCCTACCCTCGGCCGGCATGAGCGGAACCGTGGCACCGAAGCTCGTCGTGGCCGACCGGTTCTGCGGGCCCACCGGCAGCGGCAACGGCGGATACGTGGCCGGCCGGCTCGCCGGCCACGTCGGGACCGACGGTCCGGTGGAGGTGACCCTGCGGCAGCCGCCGCCGCTCGACGTCGCCCTCGACGTACGACCGGACGACGGCGGCGGTGCTGGCGTCCCCGGGGTCACCCTGGGCTTCGGCGGGGCTGTCGTCGCCGAGGCCCGGGTCGGCCAGCTGCACGGGCACGTCGTCGACCCGGTCGACCGCGCGGTCGCGGTCGCAGCCATGGCCCGCTACGCGGGCGCTGCCGACCACCCGTTCCCCCGCTGCTTCGTGTGCGGGACCGCGCGGCCGGCGCCCGACGGCCTCGGCCTGCGGCCCGGCCGCCTGCTGGACCGGCCGGACACCGTGGCCACCGGCTGGACGCCGGACGCGTCGTTCGCCGACGACAGCGGGCAGCTGCCCCCGTGGCTGGTCTGGGCGGCGCTCGACTGCCCCGGCGGCTGGTCCAGCGACCTGATCGGGCGGCCGATGGTGCTCGGCCGGATGACCGCCGCCGTGGACGCGCTGCCCGCTGCGGGCGCCGAGTGCGTCGTCGTCGGCAGGCTGCTCGGCGAGGAGGGCCGCAAGACGTTCACCGCCTCCACCGCCTACGACCCGGACGGGCGGGTGCTCGGGCGCGCGGAGCAGGTGTGGATCGCCCTGCGGAGACACGGCGAGTAAGCCGTTGTGATCGGCCCCGGCACGTCGTACCGTTTCCGGTACACGGAAGGGAGGTGATCCGAGGATTTGAGTACTTCTTGGACGCGTGAGGTGGCTGCCAGCTAGCGCCACGTGCAGCACCGACGCCGTCGGATCACCGGATGTACGTGCCGGCGAATCCCAGGCAGTCACCCGACCCCCGGGCTGGCGGAGGACACGTCCCCTCCGCGCAACGGCCCGGGGGTCGCTGCATGTCCGGGCCCCGTCCCTCCCCGCCCCCGAGCCCCCCAGAAAGCCCGCGTACCGAAATGATCACGTAAGCGTGGTCAACTCGGGTCGACAGTGGCGTGCAAGCCACGGTTCACCCGAGTTGACCACGCAAGCGTGATCAACTCGGGTCGACGGGCGGGCCGTGGGGTGTGGCGGGCGGACGGGCGGTCAGGGGGCGAGGCGTTCGACGGTCCACGGAGCGCCCGGCGCCGTACGGCGGTAGCGGACCCGGTCGTGCAGGCGCCCGCTCCGGCCGGCCCAGAACTCCCACGACGCCGGCACGACGAGGAAGCCGCCCCAGCCCGGCGGCGCCGGCACCTCCTCCGGGAACCGCGCCTGCGCCGCCGCGAGCGCTGTGTCGAGCTCCGCGCGGGAGGCCACCACCTGCGACTGCGGGCTGGCCCAGGCGCCGAGCTGTGACTCCCGTGGGCGAGCGGAGAAGTAGGCCTCGACGGCGTCCCGGCCCAGCGGGACCGCCTCGCCCGTGACCCGCACCTGGCGCGAGACCGCGTGCCAGGGGAAGACGAGTGCGCAGCGCGGGTCGGCCGCCAGGTCCCGCGCCTTGGCGGAGCCGAGGTTGGTGAAGAACCGCAGCCCGTCGTCGGCGTAGCCCTTGAGCAGCACGGTCCGCGCCGACGGGGACCCGTCGCCGGCGACCGTCGCCAGCACCATCGCGTTCGGCTCGACGACGCCCGCACCGGCGACCTGGGCGAACCAGCCGCCGAAGGCCGCGACCGGGTCCGGGCCGAGGTCGGCCGGCTCGACCCCCACCCGCTCGTACGCGCGACGCATCGCCGCCGGGTCCGGCCCCGGCCCCGCGTCTCCGGAGGGCTGCACGCGGCCCAGCCTGCCACGGCCCGGGTGGGCCGACGGGGCGACAGCACGGGGGCGAACGGGTCAGACTGCAGGCAGCCCGTTTCCGTACGAGTCCTATGGTGGCGCACTCCAGCCCCTGTACGACACCGCACCGACGCCCGGCCGACACCAGCGCCGCGCAGCGAGGAGCCGCGCCCCATGACGAGCACCATCAGCGACCCCGACTTCAAGCCCGGGCTCGAGGGCGTCATCGCCTTCGAGACCGACATCGCGGAGCCGGACAAGGAGGGTGGCTCGCTGCGCTACCGCGGCGTGGACATCGAGGACCTGGCCGGCAAGGTGTCCTTCGGCAACGTGTGGGGGCTGCTCGTCGACAACGAGGTCGAGCCAGGGCTGCCCCCGGCCGAGCCCTTCCCGTTGCCGGTCCACTCCGGTGACGTCCGGGTCGACGTGCAGAGCGCGCTGGCGATGCTGGCGCCGGCCTGGGGCTTCCGGCAGCTGCTCGACATCGACCAGGCGGAGGCCCGGGACAACCTCGCCCGCGCGTCGGTGATGGCGCTGTCGTTCGTCGCGCAGTCGGCACGGGGCGTCGGGCTGCCGATGGTCCCGCAGTCCGAGGTGGACAAGGCCGCGACCATCGTGGAGAGATTCATGATCCGCTGGCGCGGGGAGCCCGACCCCAAGCACGTCGCGGCTGTCGACGCCTACTGGGTCTCGGCGGCCGAGCACGGCATGAACGCCTCGACGTTCACCGCACGGGTCATCGCCTCGACCGGCGCCGACGTGGCCGCCTGCCTGTCCGGCGCCGTCGGTGCGATGTCCGGCCCGCTGCACGGCGGTGCCCCGTCCCGGGTGCTGCACATGCTGGAGGCCGTCGAGAAGCAGGGCGACGCCGCGGCGTACGTCAAGGCGGTGCTGGACCGCGGCGAGCGGCTGATGGGCTTCGGCCACCGGGTCTACCGGGCGGAGGACCCCCGCGCCCGGGTGCTGCGGCGCACTGCCCGCGAGCTCGACGCGCCACGCTACGAGGCCGCTGCCGCGCTGGAGAAGGCCGCCCTCGAGGAGCTGCGGAGCCGCCGGCCGGACCGGGTGCTGGAGACGAACGTGGAGTTCTGGGCCGCGGTGGTCCTGGACTTCGCCCAGGTGCCGCCGCACATGTTCACCCCGATGTTCACCTGCGCGCGCACTGCCGGCTGGTCGGCGCACATCCTCGAGCAGAAGCGCACCGGCCGGTTGATCCGCCCGTCCGCCCGGTACGTCGGCGAGGGCCCGCGCAAGCCCGCGGACGTCAAGGGCTGGACGGCCTGACGGCGGGCACGTGCACGGTCCGCAGCCGCGCCGGGACGGCCCACCACTGGTCCGGCCGGTCGACCACGGGGGCCTCGCGGCCGTCGTCCAGGACCCGCGCGAGCCGCAGCAGGAAGGCGGCGATGCCGGCCGCACCCTGCATCCACGACGTGCCCGGCGGCAGCAGCGGCTCGTCGATCCGGTGCTCGACGAACCGCCACCGGGCGCCTGACTCGTCGCGGACTGCGCGTTGCACCAGCGCGTCGGCCATCGTCACGGCACCCGCGAGCAGCTCGGCGGCCCGGCCGGGGTCGGGCTCGTCCTGCGCGGCATCGAGCAGGACGTCGCCGACTCCGGCGGTGCCGCAGCAGCGGCCGTCGTTGTCCCAGAAGCCGGGTCGCAGCCGGCGCGGCACGCCGGAGGTCAGCACCGAGTGCAGGCAGCGCCGCCGCAGCTCCCGGACCGCGTGACCGTCGACCTCGTCCACCCCCGCTGCGCGCAGTGCGGTGAACAGGTACGACGTCCCGGCCGGGCCGTGGCACCACGAGTAGGTCACCGGCTCGACCTCACCGGCCGGGGCGGGCGGGATCGCGGTCGGCACGACGAAGCCGTCGTCGGCCAAGGACCCGACCGAGAGCAGGTGCCGGGCGCCGCGCACCGCGGCGTCCACGAAGTCGGGGCGACCCAGTGCCGCTCCGGCCACCGCGAGGGCGGCCCCGATCCCGGCGGTGCCGTGGGAGTAGTTCGGTGAGCGGAAGGCCTTCCCCGGCAGCATCCCCCAGTCCAGGCCGGTCACGGTGCGGTCGGCGACCCGGAGCAACGCCTCGCACCCGGTCGTGGCGACGGCGTCGGCCTGGTCGTCACCCGCCCACACGGCGGCCAGGACCACACCGGCCGTGCCCATGACCAGATCCGTGATCGGCCCGTCGAGCTCCGGGTCGACCCGCGCGTCCGTCGGCCAGCCCGCCGGCGTCGCCAGCTCGGCCAGCCGGCCCAGCGGCACCGACTCGCGTCCGGGCGAGAGCAGCCGCAGCGCGGTCAGGTCGCCGGCGAGGCCGCCGTACAGAGAGGCCTCGGTCCGGACCGCGGCCTGCGCCGTGAGCCGGTCGACGACGGCGTCCGCGAGCGCTCGTTCGTCCTCCCGCAGCGGCCGGTACGCCGTGACCTCGGCGAGCAGCGGGGCCAGCCCGGCGATGCCCTCGTACAGGCTGTCCCGGCCGGCAGGCGGCCCGGCGGGTCCGGGCTCCTCCGGCAGCGAGACCGGCAGCCACGGGCCGTCGTCCCCGCGGACCTGCTCCAGCACCCACGACAAGGCGGCCGCGCCGAGCTCCCGGTACGCCTCGCCCGTCGCCACCGGACGAGGCTACGACGGGGGACGAGGTGGTCTCGCGGGACGGGCTGGCCGGCCGATCGCCCCGGCCGGTTGCCTACGCTGGCCGGGTGACCGACATCGTGATCCCGCAGTCCCTCAAGCCCCGCGACGGCCGCTTCGGCTCCGGCCCGTCGAAGGTGCGTCCCGAGGCCCTGGCCGCGCTGGCCGCCAGCGGATCGTCGTACCTCGGCACCTCGCACCGGCAGAAGACCGTGAGGAGCGTGGTCGGCCGGGTGCGTGCCGGCCTGGCCGGGCTGTTCTCGCTCCCTGACGGCTACGAGGTGGTGCTGGGCAACGGCGGCACGACAGCGTTCTGGGACATCGCCGTGCTCAACCTGGTGCGCGAGCGCTCGCAGCACCTCGTGTTCGGCGAGTTCTCCTCGAAGTTCGCCGCGGCGACCGCGGCGGCGCCGTTCCTCGCCGACCCCAGCGTCGTCAGCAGCGACCCGGGCAGCCACCCCTACCCGCAGGCGGAGGCCGGCGTCGACACCTACGCGCTGACCCACAACGAGACCTCCACCGGCGTCGCGATGCCGCTGCGACGCGTGACCGGCGCCGACGACGGTGCGCTGGTCCTGGTCGACGCCACCAGCGGCGCCGGCGGCCTCCCGGTCGACGTCGCGCAGACCGACGCCTACTACTTCGCCCCGCAGAAGTCGTTCGCCAGCGACGGTGGGCTGTGGCTCGCGCTGATGTCTCCCGCAGCGATCGAGCGGGTGGCCCAGGTCCAGGGGACCGGCCGGTGGGTCCCGGCCTTCAGCGACCTGCAGATCGCGATCGACAACTCGCGGCTCGACCAGACCTACAACACGCCCGCGCTGGCCACCATCTTCCTGCTTGCGGACCAGGTCGACTGGTTCAACGCCCAGGGCGGCCTGGCGTGGGCCACCGAGCGCACCGCCGACTCCAGCTCCCGGCTGTACACCTGGGCCGACAAGTCGGAGTACGCGACGCCGTTCGTCGCCGACCCGGGTCAGCGGTCCGCCGTGGTCGGCACCATCGACTTCGCCGACGGGGTCGACGCCGCAGCTGTCGCGAAGGTGCTCCGCGCCAACGGCATCGTCGACACCGAGCCGTACCGCAAGCTCGGCCGAAACCAGCTGCGGGTGGCGATGTTCCCGGCTGTCGACCCGGACGACGTCGAGGCACTCACGGCGTGCATCGACCACGTCGTCGGAGCGCTGTGACGACCCCTCGGTGAAGCTGGAGCGCGACGGCCGCACCTGGCTGACCTACGCCCAGCTCGGGACCTACGGCTGGTTCCTCTACGGCTTCGGCCCGGCACTGACACTGCTCCGCGACGAGCAGGGGTTCAGCCGCACCGTCGCCGGGCTGCACGGCACCGCGCTGGCGGTGGGTGCGCTGCTCAGCGCCCTGGTGGTGCCGCGGTTGGTCGCGCGCCACGGCCGGGCCACCATGATCTGGGTCGGCCTGGCGCTGCTCTGCCTGGGCGCCGCGACGTTCGTCACCTTCACCGCGGTGCCGATGACGCTGCTCGCGGCGTTCGAGGCCTCCTTCGGCGGGTCGTTCGTGGTGACCTGCAGCGCCACCGTCCTTGCGGCCGTGCACGGGCCCAGCGGCCCGGCGGCCATCACCGAGGCCAACGCGGTCGCGGCCGGGGTCGGGGCCGTCGCGCCGCTGTCCGTCGGGCTGGCCCTGGCCGTGCTGGGGTCGTGGCGGCCGGCGCTGCTCGCGGTCCTGCTCGCGGTGGGGGTGCTCGCGCTGGTCGGCAGCCGGCTGCCTGCGCTGCCCGGGCGCGGCCCGGCGCGGACGCCCGGACGAGCGGGCCAGCTGTCCCGGCGGTACTGGGTCAGCTGGGTGGTCGTCACCGCCGGCATCGCGGTGGAGTTCTGCCTGGCGCTGTGGTCGGCGGACATGCTGCACGACCGCACCGGCCTGACCCGCGCGGCGGCGGCCGGCTCCGTGACCGCGCTCGTCGCCGGCATGGCCGTCGGCCGGGTGGCGGGCGGGCGGCTGGCCCTGCGCCGGTCCCTGGACCACCTGCTCTACGGCGGGCTCGCGGTCAACGCCGGGGGGTTCGCCCTGTTCTGGCTCGCCACCGATCCGGCCCTCGCCGTGCTGGGTCTCCTGGTCTGCGGGCTCGGGGTGGCGGTGTACTTCCCGCTCGGGCTGGCGCGGGCGATCGCGGCCTCCGACGGCCGCCCGGACCAGGCCAGCGCGCGGGTCGGCCTGGGCGCGGCGCTGGCGTCGGGCGCCGGACCCTTCGGCCTCGGCGCACTGGCCGACGCCGCCGGGATCCACACCGCGATGCTCGTCGTGCCGGCGCTGCTCGTCGTCGCTGCGCTCGGCGTGCGACTGGCGCCCCGGGTCGCCGTCCCCGCCCCGGCGTGAGACGGGAGCGCGCCGGGCTTCACGTCACAGCGGCGGGGTGGGCCGGGCCACCGCGGCCGGTGCGGCTCGTCACCTGAAGCCGCTCGAAGATGTTCTCGAGGTGGGTGCCGACGGTCGTCGTGGCGATGCCCAGCCGGCGCGCGATCTGCTGGTTGCTGTAGCCCGCAGCGACGAAACGCAGGATCTCCTGCTGCCGCCGGGTCAGCGGCAGCAGACCGCGCCGCTGGCGCTCCGCCCGGACATAGGCCGCCTGCAGGTGCGGCCGCAGCAGCGTGAGGACCGCGACGTCACGGTCGGAGAAGTCCGGTCCCCGACCGCGACCGAACAGGATCCGCAGGGTGCGCTGCGGTCCGCCGGCCTCGAGGGTCACCACCATCTCGTGCTCCACCCCGACCACGCGGTCGAACTCGGCGTACATGCCGCTCTGTCGGTGCTGCTGGTCCGACACCAGGTCGCTGGTGCGCTGGACCGACGTCACGTCGCCGGTGCGGTCCGCGTAGGAGCAGGTCGAGTCCCAGTAGTGGGTCCGGTAGGCCTCGCCGATCGTGTCCCGCTCGGCGGCCGAGAGACTCAGGGGTGGCAGCTCCTGGTCGGCGAAGAACTCCCAGCGTGGGGTGTCCTGCCCAGAGACGGACAGCTGGTCGCACGGCACCAGGGTGTTCAGGGCTGCGAGCAGCTCGCACGGCAGCGCGGCACCGTCGAGCGGCTCCTGCGTGTCGCCGTACGCCCGGGCGATGTCGAGCATCTGCACCAGGTCGCTCTCGACGATCGTCGTCCTCTGCATGGGTGACCTCCCTGCCCACCGACGGTAGACCGGTTCGACGCCCCCGGGCATCCGGAGAAGTCCCTACGTCCGGCCCGGCTGCGCACGATGCCGCCGGGATACCGGATTTGCCGGATGGCGGGAGGTGCTGGTGCGGATCACCGTGGTGGCACCGATCCATCAGCCGGAAGGAACGCCCATGAACCGCATCAGGACACTCACCAGAGTTGCCGCAGTCGCGCTCACCGCGACCTGGCTGCTCATCACCGGCGTCACCGTGGCCTGGGCTCGCCCGGCCCCACCCGAGCGGGCACCGGCAGCGCCGACCGGTGCTACGGACGGGGGCTTCGCGACCTGGCAGGTCCTGTCGGTCGCGGCCGCCGGCACCGCGCTCGCGGTGCTCGTCACGCTGGTCACCGTGCACGCCGTCACCCACCACCACGGTGGGCGCGGACATGCGGTCCACGCCTGACCACGCGACAAAGCCACGCCGACCACGCTATCGCTGGTCATGCAGGGTCAGTCGCGCCGACGGCGGCGCACCACGGCGACGACGCCGAGCAGCACGACACCTCCCACCGCGCCGACGGCCAGTGCCACCGGAACGGGGAGGCCGCCCACCCGTTCGGCGCCGAGCCCCCCTCCGGAGCCCGGCGTCGTCGGGTGGGCGGACGGTTCCGCCGATGACACCGGAGCCGGCGATGCGGTCCCGGTGCCGGCCATGCCCGGCACCGGGACGGCGAGGACCTGCGAGCGCACGCCCTCGCTGCCGACGAGCAGCCGGCGCCCGTCGGCGGCGACGGACTCCCCCTGCGGCTGCCCGGGGAGGTCGGCCCGGGCGACCTCGTGACCAGGGCGGTCGTAGACGAAGACCGCGGAGTAGCTGCGCAGGACGAACCGACCGTCCGGCAGGTAGGCGCCATCGGTCACCAGCGAGGGCACGTCGGCCACCCGGGTCAGCCGGTTGCTGCCCACGTCGCGGGTGACCGGCCGGCGGGGTGCCCGGTAGAGGCCCTGGCCGGAGATGTCCTTGGTGGCGATGAGCAGGCGTCCCCGCGGGTCGACGAGCAGCGCCTCGGCGTCGTGCGGGCCGTCCGGGTAGGTGAACCGGAACCACGTCGCGTCCACGGTCGTGTCCCCCAGCTGGGCGGGCTCGTCGAACCGGAAGACCGACACGTCGTCGCGCGAGCGCAGGTTGTCACCGATGTCGGCGAGGAACAGCACCGGCTCGCCGTCCGGCCCCCGGCCGGGCGCCAGCGCCTCCGGGTCGTAGGGGTCGATGCCGGCGAGGATCACCCTCGCCGTCGTCGCGCCACGGCGGTCGACGCCGAACACCTCGGCCACGTCGCCGCCGTCGTTGTGCGTCCAGAGCACCCCCTGGTGGCGGCCCGAGACGGCAAGCCCGCTGGACTCGTCCAGCTGCGGGTCCTGCAGCGTGAGCACGACGGACCCCGACCCTGCCGCGAGGAGCAGGCCCGCGACCGTCGCGAGCGCGCTAGCGACCGGCAAGGTCGTCGGCGAGCAGGGTCTGCAGGTGCGGAGTCAGGTCCCAGTCGGCCACCAGCTGCTCGTACTCCGCGTCCGCGCCGGGTGGTGTCGGCGCGTCGCCCCGGCGTACGGCGCGGATCATCGTGTTGCGCGGGGTGTACTCCGCCGAGACGAACTGGACCACCTCGACCGCGTAGCCGACCCGGCGCAGCAGGGCGGCGCGCACCGCGTCGGTGAGCACGTCCCCGAGGCGCTCGCGCAGGATGGCGTTCCTCGCGACGAGTCCGTACGGCGCCGGGGCGCGGCCGGCCGACATCTGCCGCTGCAGGTCGTGGTGGCAGCACGGCGATGCGAGCACGACTGTCGCGCCGGCGTGCACGGCCTCGGCGAGGGCATCGTCCGTCGCCGTGTCGCACGCATGCAGCGCGAGCACGACGTCGACCTCACCGACGTCCGGCGCCGAGCCGGCGATGCTGCCGCTGACGAAACGCACCTGGTCGGACCACCCGAGCCTGTCGGCCAGGGCGCTGTTGCGCTCCCTCATCTCGGGGCGCTGGTCGACCCCGGTGAGCCGGACCTCACGGCCTGCCGCGAGGAACCGGTACGCCGCGAACGTCAGGTAGGCGTTGCCGCAGCCGAGGTCGACCACCTGCAGCGGCCGGTCGGTGGGGAGGTCGGCGTCGGCTACCGCCGACTTCAGCTCGCGCAGGAACGCATCGACCTGCCGTCGCTTGCCGGCGCCCGCACCCAGGACGCGGAACAGCGGGTCGCCCGGCTCGATCAGGTGCTGCGCCGCACGGTCGTGACCAGTGCTCTGTTCGGCCTCGGCCGGGGCGCGGTGCAGCTGCGCCTGCCCCTTCTTGGTGACCCGGAGCTGCAGGGTCTCGCTCGTGGTGCGGACGTGCCAGTTGCCGAAGGGCTGCGCGAGCAGCGCGTCGACCTCCGCCTCGGCCGGGTCGCCGTAGGCCTGGTTGGTCGTCGTCGCCTGCCTGTCGTCGTAGGTGACGACCTGCAGGTGCCGCCCCTGCTTGAGGTCGACCGGGCGCAGCTCGACCCGCCGCCAGTCCGGCACACCGCCGCGGCGCTTGCCGGCGGCGACGGCCCGGACCAGGACGTCGGGGTCGATGAGCAGCTGGCGCACCTGGAGAAGGGCGCCGTCGAGGTCCTCGGGCACTCCGCTAGCCTCGCACCCCGCCCGCCCGGCTGCCTCGTCCGCGGGCGTTGCCGGCCAGGACGAACACCCCCGCGGCGAGCAGGGCCACCACCCACAGCGCGTTGTCCAGGCCGATCGCGTGCGCCACCGTGCCGATGAGCGGAGGTCCGACGAGGAAGCCGGCGTAGGCGATGGTGGCGACCGTGGCGATCGCCGACGGCCCCCGGCCCGGGGTCTCACCGGCGGCGGTCATGGCGAGCGGGAACCCGATCGAGATGCCCAGACCCCAGAGCAGCGCCCCCAGCATCGCCGTCGGGAGCACCGGGACGCCCAGGGCCAGGACGACGCCGACGACCGCGACCAGGGCGCCCGCCCGCAGGGTCCGGACCCGACCGAACCGGGTGACCACGGAGGTGCCCGCGAGCCGGCCGACGGTCATCGCTGTCGAGAAGACAGCGAACCCGGCCGCGGCGACGGCTCCGGACGCGTCTCGGTCGTCGGTCAGCATGATCGCCAACCAGTCGTTGGCCGACCCTTCGGCCCACGCCGCGCAGAAGCACATGGCGCCGAGCCCGATCAGGCGCCGGTCCCGGATCAGCGGCCCGACCGGGGACACCACGTGGTGCTCGCCCTCGGCGGTGTCGAGGACCTCCTCCTCGGTCCCGTCCGGCATGATCCGCACCGAGGCCACCCCGACCACGAGGACGAGGGCGCACGCGGTCGCGAAGTGCGGGAAGGGGTCGATGCCGGCCCGGGCCGCAAGGGCACCCGCACCGGCGCCGACCACCGAGCCGATGCTCCAGGCGGCGTGGAAGCCGGGCATCAGGTCGCGCCCGGCGTCGCGCTCGACCACGTGGCCGGACACGTTCATGGCCACGTCCCACACTCCGACGCCGGCACCGATGAAGAACAACACGGCGCCCAGCGCGACAAGCCCGGGCGCCAGCGCAAGAAGGGGGTAGCCGACGCAGCACCCGACCAGGCAGCCGACGAGGATGGCGCGGGCGCCGACCATGGACACCAGCCGGCCGGACAGCGGCATGGCGAGCAGCGACCCGACGGCGAGGAACAGCAGGGCGAAGCCCAGCCCCCGCTCGTCGGCCCGCAGGTCGTCGCGGACGGCCGGCAGGCGAGACACCCAGGTGGCGAACAGAAGCCCGTTGGAGGCGAACACGATGCGCACGGCCCAGGCCTGGCGGCGTACGCCGCTGGGCACCGCGGCGCGCACGGCGGGACTGCTCACCGGCAGAGCGTAGGGCGTTTCCTCGCCACCACCGGGGTGCAGGATCCCTGCGTGGACTACACCCATCTGGGCCGGAGCGGCCTGTCGGTCAGCCGACTCTGCCTGGGCACCATGAACTTCGGCCCGGAGACCGGCGAGGACGACTCGCACGCGATCATGGACAAGGCGCTCGACCTCGGCATCAACTTCTTCGACACAGCCAACGTGTACGGGTGGAAGAAGGGCGAGGGCGTCACCGAGCAGATCGTCGGCAGATGGTTCGCGCAGGGCGGCGGGCGCCGGGAGAAGACCGTCATCGCCACCAAGCTCTACGGCTCGATGAGCGACTGGCCGAACGACACCTTCCTCTCGGCCCGCAACATCCGGCGGGCCTGCGACGAGTCGCTGCGCCGGCTGCAGACCGACCACCTCGACCTGTACCAGATGCACCACGTCGACCGGGACACACCGTGGGACGAGATCTGGGAGGCCTTCGACGTCCTGCGGACGCAGGGCAAGGTCCTCTACTTCGGCTCGTCCAACCACGCCGGCTGGCACATCGCCAAGGGGATGGAGGCGGCCCGGCGCCGCGGTTCGACCGGGCTCGTCAGCGAGCAGTCGATCTACAACCTCCTGACACGGGACATCGAGCTCGAGGTCCTTCCCGCCGCACAGGACTACGGCCTCGGGGTCATCACGTGGTCACCGCTGCACGGCGGGCTGCTCGGCGGCATCGTCCGCAAGACCGAGCAGGGCAAGCGCCGGCTGAGGGGTCGGGCGAACGACGCGCTGAAGGAGAACCGCAAGGCCATCAAGGCCTACGAGGACCTGTGCGACGAGCTCGGCGAGAAACCCGCGGACGTCGGTCTGGCGTGGCTGCTCGCCCAGCCCGGCGTCACCGGCCCGATCATCGGGCCGCGGACGATGGACCAGCTCGAGGGCTCGCTGCAGGCGTTGAAGGTACGGATGACCAAGGACGTGCTCGGCCGGCTCGACGACATCTTCCCGGGCCCGGGCGGCCCGGCCCCCGAGGCCTACGCCTGGTAGCCCTCGGTGCCGGCCGGCGGACCATGTCGACGTGATCGACAGCCGCCTTGCCGGGCGGGCAACCCGCGCACGGTGACGGCACGCCACGCGAAGCAGGTGGCTCGGCGGCCCGACGGAACGTCAGACCACGGCACCGACGACGACGAGGAGTGCGAGCACGGCCAGCGCGCCGAGCACCACCCACCGCCTGGTCCTCGGGTCCATCCGGCGACCCTACGGCCGGCTGGTCATTGCAGCCGCACGCTCGCCAGGTCCTCGTGTCTCGGGTCGGGCCCGAGGTGCGACCGCACGAGGTGCACCTCCGTCGCGGTCCACGGCGGGCCGGCGTACGTCGAGAGCGCCGCCACCGCACCAGCCGGATCCGTCTCGCCGCGCAGACGGGCCACCGTGAGGTGCGGGCGGTAGGGGCGGTGGTCGCGGTCCACGGCGGCAGCCGTGGCGCGCAGCGCGTCCACGTCACCGGCCACGCCCAGCCAGACGGCGCGCCGCCGGAAGGCGCCGGCACCGGCGAGCACCAGGGACATCGGTGGTACGCCGGCCAGCACCCGGCCGAGCCGGCGGCGCAGCCGCTCGGCCTCGCTGTCGTCGACATCGCCGTAGAAGGCCAGCGTCAGGTGCCAGCGCTCGGGCGGCACCCACCGCGGACCGGGCTCGGCCCGGCGGACCGGTCCGACGGCCGCCGACGCGTGGTCCAGGGCCGCCGCGGGCGGCCGGAGCGCGACGAAGAGCCTCATACCGTGCGTGCGGCGGCGGCTCGGAGCGGGTCGAACGGGGCCAGGTCGAAGCGGGTGCTTCCGTCGACGACAAGGTCGGCGAGCAGCTCGCCGAGCACCGGGGTGAACTTGAAGCCGTGACCGGAGAAGCCGCAGGCCAGCAGGACCCGGTCCGAGTCGGGGTGCGGGCCGACGACGAAGTTCTCGTCCGGCGTGAGGGTGTACCAGCACTCGGCGTCGCGGGTGTGCCGCGCGCCCAGGCCGGGGAACAGCTCGGCGAGGGTTCCCGCCACCTCGGCGGCCGTCCAGGCATCGGCAGGGCGGCTGGTCGAGAAGTGCACGGCCGCCTTCACGTCGGCGTGGCCCTCCTGGGCGGGTGCGCCGTACATCGAGGTCCCGTCAGCGCGGTCCCAGATCCACACCGGCAGCCGACCCGGCCGGAAGTCGTCCGGCACCGGCGGGGCGAACCAGTGCTGCACCCGCCGCTCCACGGTGAGAGGCAGGGAGAGGCGCACCAGGTCGGGCGCCCAGCGGCCGGGCGCCAGCACCAGGGCGCCGGTGGTCACCACGCCGTCCGTCGTCCGGACCCGAACGCCGCCCCCGGTCGCGGTCCAGTCGGTGACGGCGGCGTCGTGCCGCAGCGCGGCACCGGCCGCCACAGCCGCGCGCAGGTGCGCCGTCACCGCGGCCTCGGGGCACACCGTTCCCGCGCCCGGCTCGTAGATCGCCGCGACGTCCTGAGGCGGGCGGACCGCCGGGAACCGACGGTGCACCTCGGCGGCGTCGAGCACCTCGTGCTCGAGGTGCCAGTGCCGGGCGGTGTCCAGGCTGCCGTAGAACACCCGGGTGTGCGGCTGCCCCAGGAACAGGCCACCGGTGCGGTGCAGCAGCGGCGCCCCGGACTCGTCGGCGAGCTCCCCCCACAGCTCGTGGCTGCGGCGCAGCAGCGGCACGTACGCAGCGCCCTCGAAGTAGACCTGGCGCACGATCCGGGTCTCGCCGTGGCTTGAGCCCTCGGCGTGCGCGGCCGGTCGCGGGTCGAGCCCGAGCACCCGGGCACCGCGCCGGGCCAGGTGCGCCGCGGCAGCGCTGCCGAAGCCGCCCAGGCCGGCGACCACCACGTCGTACGACGGCATGCGGCGCTACTGCGTGACGACGTGCAGCCGCTCCCGCAGCCCGGCCAGCACACCGTCGTCGCCCTCGAGCCGGACCGCCGTGTCGGGCCTCCGCCCCCACAGCCACAGGTAGAGCTCGGACGGCTCGCCGCTCACGATGGCGTCGGACGGCCCCGGGAGCCGGGCGAGGTCGACAGCATCCGGGTGAAGCGTCAGCCGCCAGATGCGGTCGGCGGTGCGCACGGCGACGGTGCCGCGGCCCGGCGCGTCGGTGCCGACGTCCTCGGCCTGGTAGACGAGGAACCAGTCGAGCACCTCGTCGATGCCGTCGACCGCGAGGTCGTGGTCGACGGCCGACTCGGCGCCGGTGCCGCTCTCGACGTCGACCCGGTGCACTGCCGCCTCCTGCGCCATCCGGCGCTGCCAGAAGCCGACGTCCTGGTGGTCCTCGTGCCATGTCCATGACGGGGTCGCGGGGTCGCGGGACTCCAGCACGCCGAGCAGCTCGTCGCGCCGCTCACGGAACCAGGCGAGCACGCCCGCGGCATCGGCCGACTCGGCCGGACCCAGGTCCCACCCGGACTCGTCCCGGGGGCGACCGGCCCGGATGCAGGCGACCTTGTGGCTGAACACCGACCCGGTGTGGACCAGCGCGTCGCGCACGGTCCAGCCGGGGCAGGCCGGTACGTCGGCGTCCAGGTCCGTGGCCACCTCGAGCATCCGGTCGGTGTCGGCGCGCAGGTGACGCAGGAAGTCGGCGCTGCTCGGTGCTGCGGTCATGTGGTCATCCTGTCCACCCGTGCCGAGCGGCGCCACCCGGCACCGTGGTCAGGACTGCTGGACGGTGTTCTTCGCCTCCTCGAGGCGGGCCGCGTCGGCACCGAACCGTCCGGTGACCGGGACCCTCAGCTCGTCCCGCAGCACCAGCCCCCGCTGCCGGGCGAGCACGGCGCCGGCCGCCGCGGCCGCCGCGATGGAGACCAGGCCGCCCCCGATCAGGCTCCATCGGGCCCCGAACGTCTCCGCGAGCAGGCCGACGAGGGGCGCGCCGACGGGGGTGCCGCCCATGAAGACGGCCATGTAGAGGGCCATCACCCGGCCGCGCATGGCAGGGTCGACCGAGAGCTGCATGGTGTTGTTCGCGGCGTTCAGCATCGTCATCTGGCACAGGCCGAGCGGGACCAGGGTGGCCATGAAGGTGAGGTAGGTCGGCATCAGGCCGGCAGTCACCTCGACGATCCCGAAGGCGATGGCGGCGGCGACCACGAGGCGCAGGCGCGGCCGGCCACGGCGGGCCGCGATCAGCGCGCCGGACAGGGAGCCGACCGCGACGATCGTGCCGAGGAGGCCGTACTCCCCGGCGCCCTTGTGGAACACCTCGGTGGCCATCAGCGCGGAGGTCATCTGGAAGTTGAGGCCGAAGGTGCCGACGAAGAACACGATGACCATGACCATGACGAGGTCCGGTCGGCCGCGGACGTAGCGGACGCCCTCGAGCAGCTGGCCGCGGCCTCGCGGGGACCGCGGTGCCGGCATCAGCTCGGCCGGCCGCATCTTGGCGAGTGCGATGATCACGGCGCCGAACGACGCGGCGTTGAGCAGGAACACCGGCCCGGTGCCGACCAGGACGATGAGGAAGCCGGCGGCGGCCGGGCCGATCACCCGGCCGAGGTTGAACGAGGCGCTGTTGAGACCGACCGCGTTGGGCAGGTCCTCGCGGCCGACCATCTCGATGACGAAGGACTGGCGGGCCGGCGCGTCGCAGGCGGCGCCCGCGCCGAGGAGCAGGGCCAGCACGTACACGTGCCAGACCTGGACGACCCCGGTGATGTCGAGGATCCCGAGCAGCAGGCCGACCCCGGCCATGAACGCCTGGGTGGCGATGAGGACCTTGCGCTTGGAATAGCGGTCGGCCAGCGTCCCGGCGTACGGCGCCAGCAGCAGCATGGGCAGGAACTGCAGGCCGGTGGTGATGCCGAGCGCGACCCCGCTCTGCCCCGAGAGCTGGAGGACGAGCCAGTCCTGGGCCACCCGCTGCATCCAGGTGCCGGTGTTCGAGACGACCCCGCCGGTGGCGTAGTAGCGGTAGTTGCGGTTGCGCAGGGCCTGGAACGTGGGGCTCATCCGGCGCTGGTCAGCCGATCGAGCAGCGGAGCGGCGGCACGCAGCAGGTCACGCTCGTCCTGGGTCAGCTCGGCGAGCCGCTGGGACAGCCAGGCGTCGCGGCGCCGGCGGTCCTCGCGCAGCAGGCCCCTGGCCTCGGCTGTCAGGGCGACGTGGTGCTGGCGGCCGTCGGTCTCGTGCGGGCTGCGGGTGATGAGTCCCTGCTCCTCGAGGGCCGCGAGGGTGCGGGTCATCGACGGTGGCTGGACCTTCTCGTGCTCGGCGAGGTCGCGCGGGGTCAGCGGGCCGTGCCGGTCGAGGGTGGCGAGAGCCGCCACCTGGGTCAGGGTCAGGGCGTGCTCGGAGCGCTCCGAGCGGAGCCTGCGGGACAGCCTCATGACCGACACCCGCATCGTGCTCGCCAGCTCGGCGGTGCGGGTCATCGTGGGCATGCGCCCCATGGTACCCGCAGATCGTTACTTCTGCTAACGAACGTTGCGTCGGGTGCGGGTCGGGCGGGAATGGCCTCGCCCGCCCGGCGGGCTGGCAGTGTTGACGGGTGCCCGCCAGCCGCGTACGCCGGGATGCGACTTCCGCCCTGGTCGCCGCCGCGCTGCTGGCCGGGTGCACCGGCGGAGCCGACCCGGGCGACGCGGCGCCGGGGAGCGGGGCGTCCTCGCCCGGCCGGCCGGCACCGACCACGAGCGCCACCCCGGCGCCGCCGGCCACGACGACCCCCCTCGTGGTCGCCGTGCACCCGACCCGCGGACGGGTGGACCTCACGCGGCAGCAGGTCGCGGCCGTCCAAGCAGGCAGCGTCGACGACTGGGCCGACCTCGGTGTTGCCGCAGGGGCACTGCGCACCGGGACTGTCGCCGAGGTCCGCGCCGACCGGGACGTCGTGGCCGTGGTGCCAGCCGCGGAGGTCGAGCCGCCGTTGACGGTCGCCACCGTCGACGGTGTCGACCCGCTGCGGCAGCCCTCGGCGTACCGGCCCAGCGTGGAGGGACCGGTGCCGCCGCCGGTGACGACGGTCACGGTCACGGGCGACCTGATGCTGGGGCGCCGGGTCGGCTCCCTGCTGGCGCGAGTGGGCGACCCGTCGGCGGCGCTTCGGCCCATGGCATCCCGGCTGGCCGCCGCTGACCTCACGATCGGGAACCTGGAGAGCACCTTGTCGCGTGCCGGCTCGCCACGACAGGGCGGCGACTCGTTCGCGGCAGCGCCCGACACCCGCCAGGGCCTGCGGCTGGCCGGCTTCGACGTGCTCTCGCTGGCGAACAACCACACCGGCGACTTCGGGCCGCGGGCGCTGGTCGAGACGGTCAGGCGCCTGCGGGACGGCGGCTTCGCGCCGGTGGGCGCCGGTCGCGACCTGGCTGCGGCTTCTCGGCCGGCAGTGGTGGAGCGCAACGGCGTCCGGTTCGGCATCGTGGCGTTCAACGCGATCGGCGAGACCCCGGCGGCCGGCGTCTCGCAGCCGGGCGCGCTCCGGCTGCGGATGGCACCGCGCACCGGCCCGCTCGTGCCCGCCGACCTCGATCGGCTCACCGGCATCGTGCGGACCCTGCGCGACCAGGTGGACGTGGTCCTCGTGATGCCGCACTGGGGCACGCAGTACACGACCCGCACCGTCCGGGACCAGCGCATCGTGGCGCGCGAGCTGGTGCGCGCCGGAGCGGACCTGGTTGTGGGCGGGCACCCGCACTGGGTGCAGGGAGTGGAGTCGGTGGGCGGCTCACTGGTCGTCTACTCCCTCGGCAACTTCGTGTTCGACATGGACTTCAGCCGCGAGACCCAGGAGGGGGCGGTGCTCGAGCTCACGTTCTGGGGTGCCCGGCTGAAGTCGGCCCGGCTGGTGCCGGTCGTCATCGGTTCCGACTTCGCGCCGCGGGTCGCGCGCCGCGGTCGCGGCGAGGCGATCCTGGCGCGGGTGTGGCGGGCCAGCGGGCGGCCGTTGCGCGGCACCCACGCGCGCTAGGCCTCACCCCGCCGGAGCCACTCCCACAGCACCGCTCCGACCCGGCCGAGCTGGCGCCGGCTGACCGTCCCGGGCAGGTCGCCGGCGGTGTGGTAGCCGGGCGAGTCGTTGCCTCCGACCCGAGCCACGACCTCGCCCGCCTTCTCGAACGGCCAGTGGTCGCTGGTGCGGTTGTCGCAGGCCCGCGCCGGAACGCCGAGCCGCTCGGCAGCGGCGAGCAACGCGCGCTGGACCCGTCGCGGGGACAGCCCTCCGGTGCACACCGGGACCGGGCCGGGGGCGCCTACCCGGTCCAGCGACACCATGGCCAGCAGAGGAGGGCGACCGGCGTCGGCGCTTCGACGCACGTACCGCTGCGACCCGAAGTGGTGCTGGTCGTCGCCCGGACCGCGCGGTTCCTCGGCGCCGAACGCGACGAACACGACCCGGTCACCGTTCGGTGCCGCGGCGGCGAGCCGGGCCAGCTCGAGCAGCACGGCGACGCCGCTCGCGTTGTCCTCGGCGCCGGGCGCCTGCGGAACGGTGTCCAGGTGGGCACCGAGCACGACGTGGGGCCTGGAGGCGTCGAGCCCCGGGGGGCGCGCGACAACGTTCGACGTGCGGCCGCCGCCGACGCCCACGCCCCACGACACACCGTCCGGCACCCGGAAACGCTGCCTCGTGACGTCGTAGCCCAGGGCGGCGAGCTGCGCCCCGACGAGGCTCGCCGCCCGCGCGTAGGCGGGCGACGTCGCCTCCCGCGGGCCGAGCGCGGCAAGCCGACGTACGGTGCCCATCGCGGTCCGGGAGTCGAACGGCAGCGGCCCGCCCGGGCCGGTGGTGCCTGACGCCGTCGACACCGCCGCCGGGCTGGTCGGCCCGGACGTCGGGCGCGCGTCCTCCGATGCGGCCCGCTCCCCCTCGGGAGCTCGCGGGGGTTGCGCCCCGGTGCAGGCGGACAGTGCGACCGCCAGCCCGGCGACCCACGCGGCGGTTCGCATCATCCGTCCACGGTCGCACGGCGGTTGCCGGTGGGCCCATACCCGCCCGATGGTGGGTGGTCCGCGATCGCGGGTAGGAAGCGCGGCATGACAGCCCCAGCCACACCAGCGCCACCGAACGTTCCGGAGGTCGTCGTCTTCGACGTGAACGAGACCCTCACCGACATGTCCCCCGTCGGGGACCGGCTCGAGCAGCTAGGCGCACCCCGGGCGATGTTCGCGACCTGGTTCGCCTCGGTCCTGCGGGACGGCTTCGCGCTCACCGCGGCCGGGAGCTACGCCGACTTCGCCGACCTGGCGCGACACCAGCTCACCGAGATGCTGGACCCGATTGCAGGTCGCGGTGACCTCGACGTCGACGCCGCCGACGCAGCCGACCGGGTCCTCGCGGTGCTTCCCGACCTCGACCTGCATCCCGACGTGGCGCAGGGGCTGCACGCCCTGCGCGACGCTGGAATGCGGCTGGTCACCCTCACCAACGGGGCCAGCGCCATGAGCGACGGTGCGTTCGCCCGGGCAGGGGTCAGCGACCTGTTCGAGCACCGGCTCAGCGTCACCAGTCCGCGCACCTGGAAGCCCGCCGCCGGCGCCTACCGGCACGCGGTCGAGGCCACCGGGACCCCGGCGGACCGGATGGCGCTCGTGGCCGTGCACCCGTGGGACATCGACGGCGCGACCCGCGCCGGGCTCGCCGGGGCCTGGCTGGACCGCACCGGGGCGTCCTACCCGGCGTACTTCCTGGCGCCAGCCGTCACCGGCCGGACGCTGCCCGAGCTGGCACACCGCCTCGTTGACCCGGACGGGTGACCGGGTGATGACGACTGCGTGACGCCGCGACGAAACATGCCCGCGAGGCCGGTGCCACGCCGTACCGTCCCCACATGTCCCCGTGTTGCCGCGCCGGTCGTACGTAGCGTGATGTCTGCGCCCGATGAGTTGCGGGCGGGCGCCGCGCTGCGCTGGGTCCGAGCAGCCGCGCTGGCTGGCACCGCTCTAGTCTTCGCTGCGGTGGCGCACGCGGCTGCGGGTGGCGTGCTCCCCGACCCGCTCGCGATGCTCCTCATCGCCGCTCTTACCGCCGGCTGGCTCGCAACCCTGCTCGGTCGACCCGCCTCGACCGCGCGTGTGGTCGTCCTGCTCGCCGGGGGTCAAGCGCTGCTGCACGGCATCTTCACGGCAGCCGGCGGCCACCCCGGTGCCGACGCGGCTGTCGCAGGCCCGCAGCATCTCGGCATGTCCCACGTGGCCGTCCCGAGCGGCCGGCTCGCGGACGCCCTGGGGGCCGGCGAACTGGCCGGCCGGCTATCGACCGGACCGAGCCCGGTAGGCGCGTGGATGCACCACCTGCTCGACGACCTGTCGACGCTCGCCCACCTGGAGATGGCAGCCGCACACATGGTGGCTGCCTGCGGCCTCGGCATCTGGCTCGCGACCGGTGAGCGGCTCGTCTGGCGCCTCGTCGTGCTCCTCGGCGAGCGCGCGCCCGCAGCAGTGAGGCGGGTCCGGACGATGGTCGACGAGGCCCGGCTCCCCACCGGCCCGGCCGTCACGGAAAAACCCCGGCTCGGCCGTGTCGCCAAGCGGCGGCACCGGCAGCTGAGATCGCTGCTGCTCGCGCGCACCTTGGGCAGGCGAGGGCCCCCCGTCCTCTGCAGCTGACACACGCCACCCCAGTCGTGCCGCCGTGCCGAACGGCCGCCGTCCCCTGCCCGCTCCCCGTCCCAGGGGCGGGCGCCCGACCACCCGTGACTGCTGCGTGCATGGAGACCTGATGGCACTGACCGACAAGACCCGCGTCCGGACGCGCCCGGACCCTTCGACACCGTCCCCCCGTCGTGCCGGTAGGCGGCCGGCGCGAGGGCAAGGGCTGTTCCGCGCCTTCTGGCGCTGGCACTTCTACGCGAGCTTCCTGGTGATCCCGGTCCTGCTGATGCTGGCCGTGACCGGACTCATCTATCTCTTCCGCTTCCAGCTGGAGCCGGCTCTGCACAGCGACCTGATGAAGGTGAACGCCCCCGCCGGCCGTGACGCCATCAGCCAGACCTATGCCGCCCAGCTTCGAGCCGTACAACGGACCTACCCTGACGCCACGGTCGGCTCGATGACCGAGCCGCCCGCGCATGACCGCGCCACGGTGTTCTCGGTAGACCTTCCGCAAGGGTCCCGCGACGTGTACGTCGACCCGTGGGACGCGACCGTGCAGGGCAGCCTCGACCCCGACACGACCCTGTCGGGCCGGGCGGTGCGCCTGCACGGCGACCTCATGGTCGGCCGGTGGGGCGACTACGTCATCGAGGTCGGTGCGTGCTGGGCGGTCGTGATGGCGCTCACCGGCTACTTCCTGTTCGTGCGCGGGCGCGCTGCCCGGCTGCGTCGCAAGGCCGCCGGCGCCAGGGCTGCGGCACTGCGGCACCGGCACGGCCTGGTCGGGGCGACCCTCGGCGGAGGACTTCTGCTTCTGCTCGTGTCCGGACTGCCGTGGACCGGGTTCTGGGGAGAGCAGGTCCAGCAGCTCGCGACCGACCGGGGCAGCTCTCTCTGGAGCCAGGATCCCGGTGCACTGTCCAACCCGACCTCGACCCTGGATGAATCCCTGCCGCACTCGCACGCCGTCCCCTGGGGGCTCGGGAAGTCTGATGTGCCGCGGTCCGCCGGAGTCGGCGATCCGGATCGGTCGGTGGCGAACATCGACACCGCCGTGGTGGTCGCCGAGCGGGAGGGCCTCGCCCATCCGATGACGGTGGCACTCCCCGCAGACGAGGGGGGAGTCTTCTCGGTGATCGGGGACGCGTTCCACGACCCGACGCGCGAACGTACCGTGCACGTCGACCGCTACGGCGGCACCGTCGTCTCCAGCTACGGCTACGCGGACTACCCCCTGCTGGCGAAGACGGTCAGCCAGGGGATCGCGTTGCACGAGGGACGACGCCTCGGCACGTTCAGCGTCGCGGCCACGACGGCGTTCTGCCTGGGCATCGTGTTCATGTGTGTCAGCGGCCCGCTGATGTGGTGGAAGCGACGTCCCAAGCAGGCCGCCGCCGTCGGTGCCCCACGGGGGCGACTGCCGCTGGGGAGCACCCCGCTGCTGGCCGTGGCCCTGGTCGGCCTGGCGGTCTTCCTCCCGCTGTTCGGCATGACGCTGCTGACCGTGCTCCTGCTCGACCAGCTTGTCCTGCGCCGGGTCGGGCGCTTCCGGAGGTGGTTCGACATCGCCGCCTGACCACCCGCCCAGCCCGAGCCAGGCCGGTGGCGTCAGCATGCCACCGGCCCGGCCGTCCTCGGTCAGGCCGACACGGCCGCCGCCAGCCCCCAGCCGGCGGCGCACAGAGCCAGCCCGATGCCGACGCTCAGGACGACGCCGACGGCAGCCGCCCGGTGCTCCCCCTCCTCGACCAGCCGGACCGTCTCGAAGGTGAACGTCGAGAACGTCGTGAGCGCACCGCACAACCCGGTGCCCAGGAGGGCGAGCACCCACGTCTGCCCGTCCGTGGCCGCCACCGCACCCGCGACCAGACCGAGCAGCAGGCAGCCCACGACGTTGACCGTGACCGTGCCCCACGGCTGCACCGACGCGTGCCGGGACTGCACCCAGCGGTCGAGCAGGTAGCGCGCCGGCGCCCCCACCGCGCCCCCCAGCAGGACCATGACCGCCGTCACCGCAGCAGCACCCGTGCCAGTCGCAGCCCCACGAGCACGGCCAGGACACCGCCGAGCAGCGACCCGCCGACGTACAGGAGCGCGGCCGCAGTCCGGTCCTGCACGAGCAGGCTTCGCGTGTCCAGGGCGTACGTCGAGAACGTCGTCCAGCCCCCGAGCAGGCCGACGCCGGCGAACGGCCGCAGGTACCTCGAACCCGGCCGGACCTCCGCGACCAGCACCATGAGCGACCCCAGCAGCAGGCTGCCGGTGATGTTCACGGTCAGGGTCGCCCAGGGGAAGCCGGACGGGGCCGTGCCGGCCAGCTCGCCCAGGCCCCAGCGACCGAGGCTGCCGAGCGCGCCCCCGACGGAAACGGCGACGAGCACGTCCAGTCCGGCAACCGGGTCGCGGCGCGCGTCGACGTCCGGGTCGACCGGGAGGTCGTGGTCCGTGCTCATCGCGGGAAGTCTGCCGCACCCGACCGAACGGCTGAGGCGCGGACTGTGAAGATCGCCTCTGTCGCCGCCGATAGAGAAGGCAGAGCCGCCCGCGGACCCGCCGGGGCGCGGCAAAGGACGGCCGGCTCCCCGAGGAGACCTGTGATGGGCAGGGCGCGCACCGACGCCGAGCAGCAGGTCGCCGAGCTGCTCCGCACGGCCAAGGCCGGCCTCAACCTGTCGGTCGCTTTCCTGTCCCGGCTGGACGGGACCACCCAGCACCTGGAGGTGGTCGAGTCGTCGGTGCCGTTCCTGTTCCGCGAGGGAGCGACGCAGCCGCAGGAGACGACCTTCTGCCAGGCGATCCTGGACGGCAAGCTGCCCCACGTGATCCCCGACGTGCGCAAGAACCCGGTCGCGATGGCGCTGCCGGCCGCGCGGATGCCGCGGATCCGCAGCTACGTGTCTGTCCCGATCGTGCTCAGCGACGGCGAGCTCTACGGCACCTTCTGCGCCGCGGGCCTGACCTCGGACAAGGCCTTGAGCAGGCGCGACCAGGCGCTGATGGAGGTGCTCGCGAGAGCGGCCTCGCTCGTCATCGAACCGGAGGTCCGCGAGACCGCCCGGCGCAGCGCGGTCGAGCGACGGCTGGACCCGGTCCTGGCAGCCGGCGGTCCGGTCGTGGTCCTGCAGCCGATCGTCGAGCTGGCGACGGCCGACCGCGTGGGCGCCGAGGCCCTGAGCCGGTTCCCGCAGGACTGGGGGCAGGCACCGGATGTCGTCTTCGCCGAGGCGCACAGCGTCGATCGCGGCCACCGCCTCGAGCTGCTCGCCCTCGAACGCGCCGCCGACCACCTCCACGTCGTCGACGGATACGTGTCCATGAACGTCTCACCCGCGACCCTGCTCCGGCCGGAGTGCACGGAGCTGCTCGCGGGACTGCCGCTGGCGCGGGTCCTGCTCGAGCTCTCCGAGCACGACCAGGTCGAGGACTACGACGCGCTCCGCGCCGTGCTGCGCCCACTGCGCGCGTGCGGGATGCGGCTGGCGATCGACGACGTGGGCGCAGGCTTCTCCTCGCTGCGGCACATCGTGCTCACCGCCCCCGACGTCATCAAGCTGGATCGCACCCTCGTCGACGGGGTCGCCACCGACCCGGTGCTGCGCACCCTGGTGACCTCTCTGGTCAACTTCGCACACGGCTGCCACGCCACGGTTGTCGCCGAGGGGGTGGAGACGGCGGCGGACGCCGAGGTCCTGCTGGCGTGCGGAGTCGACCACGGCCAGGGGTGGCACTACGGGCGCCCCGGCCCGCCTGCGGACCTCGCTCCCTGCCCGACGCGTGCGCAGGTGCCCACGCGCCGGGACCCGAAGACGGGTCCGTCGGCTACTTCACTCCCAGCAGCTGCTCCAGCGGGTTGATCGCGAAGTAGACGACGAACAGGCCGGCGACGATCCACAGCAGCGGGTGCACCTGGGCCGACTTGCCGCGCACCATCTTGATGAGCACGTAGGTGACGAAGCCCGCCCCGATGCCGACGCTGATCGAGTAGGTGAACGGCATCAGCATGATCGTGAGGAACGCCGGGATGGCGATCTCGACGTCGTCCCACTCGATGCCGCGGACCTGGGCCATCATCAGGAAGCCCACGACGACGAGGGCCGGGGTCGCGGCCTCGTAGGGGACGATCGTCACCAGCGGCGAGAGGAACGTCGCGAGCAGGAAGAGCACCCCGGTGACCACGCTGGCCAGGCCCGTGCGGGCGCCCTCGCCGACGCCGGCGGCGGACTCGATGTAGGACGTGTTGCTGGACACGGCCGCCGCGCCGCCGGCGGCCGCGCCGATCGAGTCGACGATGAGGATCCGCTGCGCGTTGACCGGTGTCCCGGCCTCGTCGAGCAGCCCGGCCTCCGACCCGATGGCGGTCATCGTGCCCATCGTGTCGAAGAAGTCCGCCAGCAGCAGGGTGAAGACGAACAGCAGGGCGGCGATGAACCCGACCCGGTCCCATGAGCCCAGCAGGCTGAAGTCGCCGAGCAGGCCGAAGTCAGGTGTCTCGACCGCCTTGTCGGGGATGGCCGGCACGTTGAGGCCCCAGCCGTTCGGGTTGATCTTGCCCGGGGCGATGAAGCTCGGCCCGATGTCGGCGATCGCCTCGATGACGACGGCAAGGACGGTCGCGCCGACGATGCCGATGAGGATGGCGCCCTTCACCTTGCGGACGACCATCACGATGATCGCGAGCAGGCCCAGGACGAAGACCAGGGTGGGCCAGCCGGCGAGCTCGCCCCCGACACCGAAGCCCACCGGAACCGGTGTGCCGGCAGCGTCCGGGTTGCGCCGGACCACGCCGGCGTCGACAAGTCCGATGAACGCGATGAACAGCCCGATGCCGACACTGATGGCCACCTTCAGCGCCGGGGGCACGGCATGGAAGACCGCTTTGCGGAAGCCGGTCAGCACGAGCACCAGGATCACGAGACCCTCGATGACGACGAGGCCCATGGCGTCGGCCCACGACATCTCCGAGGCGATGGAGAAGGCGACGAAGGCGTTGAGGCCGAGCCCGGTGGCCAGGGCCAGCGGGAAGTTGGCGACAACTCCCATCAGGATCGTCAGCACTCCGGCAGCCAACGCGGTGGCCGCGGCGACGAGCGCCAGGTCCGGGACGTCGCCGCCGCCCAGGAACTTGCCGTCGGCGTCCGGGACGGTGCCGATGATGAGCGGGTTCAGCACGACGATGTAGGCCATCGTGAAGAAGGTGACGACGCCACCGCGGATCTCCCGGCTGACCGTCGAGCCGCGCTCGGTGATCCGGAAGAACGCGTCCACGCCGGAGGACGGGGTGGGGGTGTCGCGCCGGGCGGGAGCCTCGGAGGAGGCGGACATGGGGACCTCGCAACGGTGGAGGGACATGGTCGGCGCCTCGGTGCGCCGCGGCACAGCGTGCCAGAGCCGGGCCCGCGCGGGGGCCGGTTCGGGCCTCGCGGCAACGTGTCGTTGCCGGCGCGGACCGTCCTAGTCTGGGCACGTGCCCCCGCCACGCCGCCCCGATCCGGAACCGCTGGAGACCGACGAGGTCCGGGTCGTCGCTGTGGGCACCGGCCTGTTCGCCCTGGGGCTGGTCGTCACGGTGCTCATGCACGGGCGCCTCGCGGAGGAGGGACGCGGCGACTGGGTGTGGATCATGGCGTGCGGGATGTTCCTCGGCCTGGTCGGTCTGCGCACCGTCCGTCGGCGCCGCGCCGCTCTGCGTCGAGAGGCGGCAGCCGAACCGTCGCCCGGACCGGTGGATCCGGACCGGCACTGACGGTCCCGGCATCGCGGCAGCGGGAGACCAGTGCGGCCGCGCGCCGGGCTCTCCGAAAGGGCTGACGAGCGACGGCTCCAGGGCTACGGTCTGGCCGTGGCGCGCAGCAGCCTCGACGGTCGCGACGTGGCTCGGTGCTGGGCGGGGTTCGCCTCGCTCGGCGCCGGGCTGGTCCACCTCGCGGTCGTCCGGGAGCACCTGGACGAGTGGTGGCTCTTCGGCGTGTTCTTCGCCGTGCTGGGGATCGGACAGGTCGTCTGGGCGGTGACCGCGCTCGCCCGGGACAGGGCCCCCTTCCCGCAGCTGGTGGCGTACGGAAGCCTCGCCGTCGTCGCGCTCTGGGCGGTCACCCGGACCGTGGGCCTGCCCGTCGGCCCCGACCCCTGGCAGACCGAGGCGGTCGGCCGCGCCGACGTGCTCACCTCGCTGCTCGAGATCGGCGTCGCAGGCGCGCTGCTCGTCGCCGTCCGCCTTCCGGAACGCGCCGCCCCGGAGCGGCACCCGGCCGGACAATTCGTGGCCCTGATCCTCGCCGGTGCCCTGGCCGTGTTCGCCATCACCACCCCGGCGTTGGCGGACACCCCCGCCGGCGGCCGGTCCTCGGACCAGATGGAGCACGAGTAGCGGGCGATCCCGTCCCGGTTCGATGCAACCGGGCCGACGGGTCGCGCGTGATCAGAGCAGGACCGCGCGGAGGGCCCGCGCGACGACCGACCCAGGAGTCCACCGTGTCCACGATCCAACGCCTCGCCGTCGCCGGTGTCGCGCTCGTCGCCACCCTCGCCCCCGCCGTCGGGACGGCGGTGCCTGCGGCCGGTGCGACCGGCGCCCCGACCGCCCGGTCCCTCGTCCGCGCGATGGCAGCCGACGGCGTGGCGCTCACCCAGCGCCGGGCGGAGGGGCCGGGCTCGGTCGTCGCCGACGGCCTGTGCAGCCACCTCGCCGAGGGCGGCTGCCTCGACGCTGTCCTCACCAAGGACGCGTCGCTGCTCGTGTTCGACACGGCGCAGAACGCGGCGTACTTCACCGGCTGCGGCGACGACAGGGCGGTCCGGCTCGGCCGCACCGTCGTCTCCTTCGGCAGCCCACCGCGGATGGGCCAGGCCAGGCAGGAGCGCTACGTCACGGCGGTCCGCCGCTACCGGGCGCACCACCCGCGCGCCCGGACCGACCTCGACCGGATCGCCCAGGTGCTGATGCGCCGTGGCCTGCCGATGCGGGATGCCCACGCCGACGAGGGCGAGAGCCGGCCGGGGCTGGCGACCGGTGTCCCCGGTGCCGTCGACATGATGGCGACGGCGCAGGTCGACGTGATCGTCTTCGGGACCGCCGCTGCTGCGCGGGAGTATGCGGGCGGGGCCGACGACAAGGCCTACCGGCGCGGACGGGTGGTGCTGTCCTTCGGCAACCCGGCACTGCTGGGCGGCGCCCGCCAGGCGGTCTACGCCCGGGCCCTGCGCCACGCACTGCACTCGGCCGGCCCCTCGACCTCGGCGGCGGGCCGGAACCTGGCGGGACGGGTCGCCCCGTCGGTCGTGACCACCTGCGGCGGATGACCGGCACATCGATCGTCCTCTGAGCCGGTTCGCGCCGCTGCGCGGCGGGAACGGCTGACGGGGGTCGGGCTCAGTCCGGGGCGTCGCCGCCGGCACGCAGGTCGACCAGGTCGAGCCCGGCGTCGTCGGGCAGCGGAGGGGCCACCTCGACCGGCGGCGGCAGCTCGGCCACCTCGGAGTGCGCGCCGCAGCCGTGGTCGTAGGAGACGACGCGCCCGTCGCTCGGCGACATCGCGTTGGCGCAGACGCCGAACACCCGTCGCAGCGAACCGCTCAGCGCCACGAGGAAGCCGCACGTCGAGCACTGCGCCGGGGCTGCCTCCGCGACGGCGGCCGTCGGGCCGCTCTCGCCGGAGTACCACCGGTCGACGGCGTCGTCGCGCCCGATCGGGGACAGCACCCGCACCCGGCCCAGACCCAGCTCCCACAGGGCGACCCGGTCGGCGTCGTCGTCCAGCGGGCTGACCTCCGCCGCCTCACCGGGCTCGGCGGAGGTGCGGAACCGCTGGCCGGTCCCGAGGTAGCCCGGTTCGAGCCGGTCGTCGGCCGGGTCGGTGGGCATCAGGTCGCCCACCCCGAGGTCGCCCGGCGCGAGCCGCTCCGACCACGGCAGCCAGTCCTTCGACAGCATGGCGTCGTCCCCGGGCAGCAGCACCGCCTCGCAGACGCTCACCGTGCGTCCTCGGGGGACGCGGGCGACAGTGACCGCCCAGTGCCAGCCCCGGTAGGCCGGGTCCACGCAGGCGAAGCGATGGGTGGCAAGCCGCTCGTCGTCGACCACGACGCCGAGGTGGTCACCGACGTGCTCCGGGCGGGCGGCGATCGCCAGCGCGGCCGCGCGGGCCTCGTCGACGGCTCCCGCCAGGACCGCATCGGCAGCAGGGCGTTTCGAGGTCGCAGTGGTCACGGGACCTGATCCTCCCATCCCTACGGCCGAGCCCGCGAACCTTGCCGCTCCGGACAGCACCGGGGAGATCGTTTGCGGTGGTCGCGGCCGCGCTGCGGCGCGACACCGGCGCGCCCGGCAGGATAGGGGTCGTGGTCGAGACGCGGCGCGAGCGGATGACGCGGGTCTCCCGCGGTGCGGCCCGCGGCAGCCGCGGGGCGGCCCGCGTCACCCGGGCCGGCGCGGTCCGCACGGCCCGTGGTGTCCGCCGCGTCACCCATGCCAAGGGCGCAGGTGAGTCCGGGCTGGGCCGGCTGATCGAGCTGCACTGCTTCAACACAGCGGGCGACGCCATGATCGCCGTGGCGCTGGCCAACACCCTGTTCTTCTCGGTCCCGACGGGAGAGGCGCGCGGACGGGTCGCCATCTACCTGCTCGTCACGATGGCGCCGTTCGCCGTACTGGCACCGGTGATCGGCCCGCTGCTGGACCGCTTCCGGCACGGCCGGCGCTACGCGATCGCTACCACGATGCTGGTGCGGTGCTTTGCCACCTGGGTGCTGGCCGGCGCCGTGGTCAGCAACGGCCTGGCCCTCTACCCGGCCGCGTTCGGGTGCCTCGCCGCCTCCAAGGCCTACGGCGTCAGCCGCTCGGCCACCGTCCCGCGGCTGCTGCCGAAGGGCGGCACCCTCGTCGCGGCCAACTCCCGCATCTCGCTCGCCGGCATCATCGCGGGCATCCTCGGCGCCGGCCTGGCCGGCCTGCTCTCGCTCATCGGCCCGGAGTGGTCGCTGCGGGCGACGTTCGTGCTCTTCGGTGTCGCCGTCGTGGTCGCGCTCCGGCTGCCGGCCCAGGTCGACTCCACCGCGGGCGAGACCCGCACGACGCTCTCCCTCGACGAGACCGGGCCGATCCCCCGCCGGACGACGGTGGGGACGCCGGTGGTGATCGCGCTACGGGCCAACGGCGCGCTGCGCGCCTTCTCGGGCTTCCTCACCATGTTCCTGGCCTTCCTGCTGCGGGAGCACCCGATCGGCGGGCTCGGCCCCACCACCGCGCTGGGCCTGGTCATCGCCTCGGCCGCGGTAGGCAGCACCACGGGTACCGCGATCGGCTCGCGCCTGCGCACCAAGGCACCGACCACAGTGATCGTGATCGTCCTGACCGTGGTGACCGCGGCGGCGCTGGCCGGGGCGCTGGTCTACGGCCTGGTCACCGTGCTCGCCGTCGCGGTCGCCGCCGGCCTGGCGCAGTCACTGGGAAAGCTCTCGCTGGACGCCATCATCCAGCGGGACGTGGCCGAGGCGGTGCGCACGTCGGCCTTCGCCCGCTCCGAGACGTTGCTGCAGCTGTCCTGGGTAGTCGGCGGCGGTCTCGGTGTGGCGCTGCCCCTGGACGGGCAGGTCGGGCTGGGGATCGCGGCCGCCGGGCTGTCCGGCATGCTGGCCCTGACTGTGCGGTCCGCTGCGTTACGACGTCGATCGGGAGGACGCTGATGGCGGGGACAGGACATCAGATCGAGCGCCGCCGGCTGGGACGGCTGGGGCACGAGAGCTCGGTGCTCATCTACGGCGCGGCAGCGCTGGGCAGCGTCTCCCAGGAGGACGCGGACACATCGGTGCAGGAGGCGCTCGACGCCGGCATCAACCACCTCGACGTGGCCGCGAGCTACGGCGAGGCCGAGCTGCGGCTCGGGCCGTGGATGCCACGGATCCGCGACCAGGTGTTCCTCGCGACCAAGACCGGCGACCGCGACGCCGAGGGAGCCTGGGCATCGATCAACACCTCGCTCGAGCGGCTGCAGACCGACCACGTCGACCTCATCCAGCTGCACGCGGTGGGCGACCTCGACGAGCTCGACACGGTGACCCGCACCGGTGGGGCGCTGGAAGCCGCACTGCGGGCCGTCGACGAAGGGCTGGCCGGTGCCGTCGGCATCACCGGTCACGGCGACGACTCTCCGTCCACCCACCTGGAGGCCATGCGCCGGCACCCGTTCGCGACCGTGCTCACCCCGATGAACGTCGTGCTGCACCGCGACGCCGCCTTCCGCGCGGCCTACGAGGAGCTCGCCGACGAGGTGGCCCGCCAGGACGCCGGGCTCATGCTCATCAAGACCGTGGCCCGGCAGAACTGGCCGGCCCCGCCCGGCGAGCACTCGACCGCCGAGGGGCACCGCTACGCCACCTGGTACGAGCCCTGGGACGACCAGCCGACGATCACCGCCGCGGTCTCGTGGGCGCTGGCGCTGCCAGGGGTCACCGGGCTCGCGACGCCGGGCGACGTACGTCTGCTCGGCATGGTGGTCGAGGCCGAGCGCAACCGGGTCGACGCCGCCGAGGGCGCCTCGACGCTCGGCGCCCAGCCGGCGTACACCTCGCCGTTCGTGGACATGCCGATCTGACCCGGGATGCCGGCTGCGGCATCCTTCGGGCAGCGGTGCAGCTGCGACGGGTGCGTCAGAAGTCGATGCGCATGACGGCGCGCCGGGGCGACGGCCGCGCGACCTCGGTGAACCCGGCACCCAAGAACAGGCTGGGAACGCCGACCCTGACCTCGTCGGTGGTGACCCGGAGGCCCGACCGGCTGATCAACGGGTACCCCTCGAGCGCGCTGGCACCGCGGTCGCGGGCGCGGTCGACCGCGGCCCGGGCGAGCGCGTGCGCGACGCCGCGGCGGCGGTAGCCGCGCCGGGTGAGGAAACAGGTCAGCGCCCAGACGCTGTCGTCGTCCTTGTCCTCGTCCCGGCCGCGCCAGGTGAGGATGGTCCCGATCAGCCGCGGGTACGCCGTGCGCGGCTCGACGGCGCACCAGCCGACCGGCTCCCCGTCGGCGTAGGCGACCAGCCCGCTGGTCGTCCTTGCCCTCGGGCGACCGCACGCGGTCTGCTCGCGGAAGCGCTCGGCGAGGTCCTCGACGAGCGTGTGGCGCCACTCCATGTCGCTCATCTTGAAGCGCTGGCACTGGCAGCCCGCGGGGTAAGCGGTGCCCAGGACGGCTTGCAGGTCGTCCCAGGACGCCGTGTTCGCAGGCACCACGGTGAGCTGGTCGGCGGCGAACGGCGGGGAAGGCGTCACGCTGCGCACTGTAGGACCGGTAGCGGACGGTCCCCGTCCGCAACGCCGCCGGCAGGAACGGTCTCGCCGGACGACCTCCTTCCCCCGCGACGGCACGGTCAGCGACGTGGGCGGACGCCGACCTCCTCGAGCCTGGTGAGCATCTCGGCCGGGTCGGCGTAGACGCGGTAGGCCCCGGACCGCTCCAGCTCCTCGCGTCCGTAGCCGCCGGACAGCAGGCCGATGCCCAGGGCACCGGCGCGCTGGGCCGCGAGCAGGTCCCACACGCTGTCGCCGACCACGAAGCAGTGCTGCGGGTCGATGCCGAGCAGCTTCGCCGCCGCCAGGAAGAGGTGGGGGTCGGGCTTCGCGCGCTCGACCAGGTCCCTCGTCACGACCGGCACGTCGGCCGGCAGGCCGAGCATCGCCAGCGCCGAGCCGGCGGTCTGCCGCGCGCCGCTCGTGGCGATGGCGAACGGCACCGATCGCTCGTGCAGGTGCGCGACAAGCTCGCGGGCGCCGGGCAGCGGGACCACGGAGTCCTTGCGCGCGAGGTACGCCGCCGCGTGCAGCCCCTTGAGCCGCTCGGCGAGCTCGTCGTCGAGCGGGAAGCCGGTCTCGCGGCGCAGCGCGTCGAGGAACAGCCCTCCGCTCATGCCGATCCGGCGGTGGATCCGCCACACCGACAGGTCGATCCCGCACTCCGCCAGCGCCTCGTGCCAGGCGACCACGTGCTGGTACACGGAGTCGACCAGGGTGCCGTCCAGGTCGAACAGCAGCGCGGGCTGCTCCACCTCGAAGCCGAGCTCCACGCTCATGTCCGCACTCTCCGTACCTCGGTGATCGACGCAGAGAAGTCAAACCGGGGCGGTCCATCAGTAAATGGGTCCAAAGGGCTATGTCGAGATGTCCGACCGGCTCCCCAGGATGGCAGGAGCAGAGGCTGTCGCCCACGAGGGGGAGCTCGACGATGCAGAAGCGGTCCGCCGTCCTTGCCAGCCTTGCCGTGGCCACCACCCTGGTCGTGGGGGCCGCGCCAGCGGCGTCTGCGGCCGCCCTGAGCGTCGCGACGCTCCCGGTGAGCGGCGTCTCGGCCGACGGCGTCACGGCGCACTGCGCTGTCGAGACGGGCAGACGGACCCAGGTCTTCCTCAAGTGGGGGCTGGTCGGCAAGAGCCAGGCCAAGTCGCCGAGGACCTGGGTGTACAGCCCCGTGCCGGACATCCCGATCCAGCTCTCCGGCCTGGCCGCCGACACCGCCTATTCCGTGCAGTGCCGCGCCTACAACTCGACCGACCACACCGTGTACGGCGAGAAGATCGTCGTCACGACCGCGGGGTCCAGGCCGTCCGACCCGCCGCCCTCCGACCCGCCGCCGTCCGACCCGCCGCCCTCCGACCCGCCGCCGTCCGACCCGCCGCCGTCCGACCCGCCGCCGTCGGACCCGCCGCCGTCGGGCAGCACCCGGATCGTGGCCGTCGGAGACCTGTGCGACCCCAACCCGGTCAAGTCCTGCAACGCGACGGGGACCGTCGCGGCCGGGCTGAACCCGAAGCTCTACGCGCTGATCGGCGACTACCAGTACGAGGACGGCACGCCGGCCGAGTTCGCCAACGGGTACGCCACGTCGACCTGGGACCCGCTGAACGCCGCGAGCTACCCGGCGATCGGCAACCACGAGGTGCAGTCCGGCAACGACAACGGCTACTGCGGGTACTTCACCCACGCCCACTGCAGCGGGACCGCCCGGTGGTACGCGTACGACATCGACACCAACTGGAGGGCGGTCGTGCTGGACTCGAACCGGCCGTCGAACTCGGCCCAGCTGAGCTGGCTCAGGTCCGAGCTGGCCGCCCTCGGCGACCGCAACCTGCTCGTCTACTGGCACCACCCGCGCTGGGAGAACGGCGGCCTGAAGGGCAAGAACCGCAAGGCGGTCAACGCCCTGATGCAGCCCTGCTACGACGCCGGCGCCGACATCGTGCTCTGGGGGCACGACCACCTCTACGAGCGGTTCGCCAAGATGTCGACCACCGGCCCCGACGCGCAGAAGGGGATGCGGGCCTTCACGGTCGGCACCGGCGGGACCGGGTTGCGCGGGCGGGTCACCGCCGACCTGAAGCCGGGGACGGAGAAGGTCGTGCGCCAGCTCGGCGTGCTGGAGCTGAACCTCGGGCCCGCGGGCTACTCCTGGGCGTTCCACGCCACCAACGGCAGCGTCCTCGACTCCGGGTCGGACTCGGTCACGCGCTGACAGCCTGACCCGCGGCCACGGCCGTCAGCCGCCGGCAGCCAGCTCGCGGCCGCGGTCGCGGGCAGCCTCGAGCGCGGAGAGCATCGCGGCGCGCACGCCGTGGTTCTCCAGCTCGCGGATCGCGTTGATCGTGGTGCCCGCCGGCGACGTCACGGCCTCGCGCAGCGTCACCGGGTGCTGGCCGGAGTCCCGCAGCATCACGGCTGAGCCGATCGCGGTCTGCACGATGAGGTCGTGGGCCACCTGGCGCGGCAGCCCCAAGAGGATGCCGGCATCGGTCATCGCCTCGACCAGGTAGAAGAAGTACGCGGGTCCGCTGCCCGACAGGGCCGTCACGGCGTCCTGCTGCGACTCGGGCACCCGGATGGTCCGGCCCACCGGCGAGAAGATCGCCTCGGTGCGCGCCATGTGCTCCTCGCTCGCGTGGGCGCCGGCCGAGATCGCACTCATCGCCTCGTCGACGAGCACCGGGGTGTTCGACATGACCCGCACCACGGGTGTGCCCGGGGCGAGGCGCGCCTCGAGGAAGGAGGTGGTGATGCCCGCCGCGGCCGACACCACCAACCGGTCCGGGGGCGTGTGCGGCGCCACCTCGTCCAGCAGGGCGGCCATGTCCTGCGGCTTGACGGTGAGGATCAGGGTCTCCGCCCGACCGGCTGCCTCCTCGGAGGACACCACCTCGACACCGTGCCGCTCGCGCAGCGCGGCCGCCCGTTCCGGCCGGCGCGCGCTGACGAGCACGTCGCCCACCGGCGTACCGCTGCGCAGCATCCCCGACAGGAGCGCCTCGCCCATCTTGCCCGCGCCGAGAACCGCCGTCCGCCGACCGGTAGCTGCAGTCATCGGTGCGCCTCCCTGGTCTACCCCTTGGTCAGGACCGAGCGTAGGAACAGTGCGAGGTTGGCGGGCTTCTCGGCCATCCTTCGGACCAGATAGCCGTACCACTCCTCGCCGTAGGGGAGGTAGACGCGCATCCGCTGCCCGGTCGCGGCGATCCGCTCCTGCTCGTGAGGGCGGATCCCGAACAGCATCTGGAACTCGTAGCTGTCCGGGGCGCGGTCGTTCCGGCGGGCCAGGTCCTCACCGATGGCGACCAGCCGAGGGTCGTGCGTCGCCAGCATCGGGTAGCCGTCGCCGGCCATCAGCACCTTGAGGGCGCGGACGTAGGCCTTGTCGACCGCGCGCCGGCCCTGGAACGCGACCGACTCGGGCTCCTTGTAGGCGCCCTTGCACAGCCGCACCCGCGAGCCGGCGTGAGCCAGGTCCTTGCAGTCGGCCTCGGTGCGGTGCAGGTAGGCCTGCAGGACGGCCCCGGTCTCGGGGAAGTCCTGCCGCAGCTCGGAGAGGATCCCCAGCGTCGAGTCGGTGGTGGTGTGGTCCTCCATGTCGAGGGTGACCGTGGTGCCGGCCGCGTCTGCTGCCTCGCAGATGGCGCGGGCATTGTCGAGCGCCACCTTCTCGCCGTCGCCGGGCAGCGCCTGGCCGACGGCGGACAGCTTGACCGACACCTCGGCGCCGCTGGTCAGACCGTCCTGGCCCAGCAGGTCGAGCAGCCGGAGGTACGTCTCCTTGGTCGCCGTCGCCTGGGCCAGGTCCAGCGTGTCCTCGCCGAGGTGGTCCAGCGAGACGAGCAGACCCTTGTCGACGAGCAGCCGGGTCGTGTGGACGGCCTCCTCGGACGTGGTCCCGGGCACGTAGCGCGCGACCACCGAACGGGAGACCGGAGCCGTCTCGACCAGGTGCCGGATCCGCCGGCTGCGGGACATCGACAGCAGCACACGGCGCAGCAACGGGGCCAACCTCCTCGGAACGGCACGACCTCGGCGTCGTGCGCCGGCTCAGGCTAGCGCCGCGCCCGAGCCGCTCGTCCGCGGGCCTTGCGCGAGCCGCGGGGATGTTTCGCAGGGCGTGTGACGGGCACCACATCGACCGTCCTCTGCGACCGCTCGTGGCCGCAGCACTGCACGGGAGGTCGGCGATGAGCGGGGTCCAGACCGGAACGATCGAGACGAACATCCCGGCCCGGATGGACCGGCTGCCCTGGTCCCGATGGCACTGGCTGGTGGTGATCGGGCTCGGCACCGTCTGGATCCTGGACGGGCTCGAAGTCACCATCGTGGGCTCGATCGCCGGCCGCCTCACCGAGAAGGGCAGCGGGCTGGCCATCTCGCAGAGCCAGATCGGCATCGCGGCCGGCGTGTACGTGGCCGGCGCCTGTCTTGGCGCGCTGTTCTTCGGCTACCTCACCGACCGCCTCGGCCGGAAGAAGCTCTTCCTCATCACCCTGGCGGTCTATCTGACGGCCACGGTGCTCACCGCGTTCTCGATGAACCCGATGTGGTTCTTCGTCTGCCGCTTCTTCACCGGCGCCGGTGTCGGCGGCGAGTACGCCGCCATCAACTCTGCCATCGACGAGTTGATCCCGGCCCGCGTGCGCGGCCGGGTCGACCTCATCATCAACGGCTCCTTCTGGCTCGGCACCGCACTCGGCGCCGCGCTCTCGGTCTTCCTGCTGAACGAGAACTTCTTCGCCAAGGACCTCGGCTGGCGGATCGCCTTCGGGCTCGGCGCCGTCCTCGGCATCGGCATCCTCTTCGTCCGCCGCAACGTGCCGGAGAGCCCGCGCTGGATGTTCATCCACGGGAAGGAGAAGGGCGCCGAACGGATCGTCCGCGACATCGAGAGCAAGGTCGAGGACTCCATCGACGAGCGGCTCCCGAAGGCCGACGACAGTGACGACTACCTGAGGGTCCGGCAGCGCAAGACCATCGGCTTCGGCGAGATCGCGAGGACCGCGTGGACGCTCTACCCGAAGCGATTCGTGCTCGGCCTCTCGCTGTTCATCGGCCAGGCGTTCCTCTACAACGCGGTCTTCTTCACCTTCGCCCTCGTGCTCACCGACATCGTCAAGGTGGACACCGCGATGGCCCCCTGGTACCTCATCCCGCTGGCGATCGGGAACTTCGCCGGCCCGCTGCTGCTGGGACGCCTGTTCGACACTGTCGGCCGGCGCGTCATGATCTCGACGACCTACGTCGTCTCCGGTCTGGTCCTGATCCTCACCGGGGTCCTCTTCAACAACGGCTCGTTGAGCGCGAACACCCTCACCCTCATGTGGTGCATCGTCTTCTTCTTCGCCTCGGCGGGTGCCAGCGCGGCGTACCTCACCGTGTCGGAGATCTTCCCGATGGAGACCCGGGCGATGGCGATCGCCTTCTTCTACGCGGTCGGCACCGGCCTGGGGGGCATCATCGGCCCGATCATGTTCGGCCGCTTCATCGAGCAGGGCAAGGCCCAGGTCGTGAACGGCTACTACATCGGCGCCGGCCTGATGATCGCGGCCGGCATCGTGGCTGCGTTCCTCGCTGTGAACGCGGAGCAGCGCTCCCTCGAGGACATCGCCGAGCCGCTCACCGCGGAGGACGCCAAGCGCGAGACGGGCGGGCCGTCCAGCGACCGCTCGCCCAGCGGCGACCGCGGCATCGACCTGCGCGACCGGGAGGGCGCGGGTACCGGGCCGGCGACCAGCTCGATGCGCCGGTACCACTAGGCACCCGGTCGGCGTGGGCTAGGCGGAACGGCGGCGCAGGGTGGCCGCCCCGAGGCCCAGCGCCAGGACCATGGCGCCGACGACGACGCCCAGGTCGACCCACGTGCCCGTGGCGACCTCGGCGTTGGTCGTCACGTCGCGCAGGGCGTCGACGGCGTAGGACAGCGGCAGGGCCGACGAGACCGCGTGCAGCACGTCGGGCATCTGGTCGCGCGGCACCAGCAGGCCGCAGAGAAGGAACTGCGGCAGGACGAACGCGGGCATGAACTGCACGGCCTGGAACTCCGAGCTGGCGAACGCGCTGACGAAGAGGCCGAGCGCGGTCCCGAGCAGGGCGTCGGCCAGGGCGACGACCACGAGCAGCCAGCTCGGTCCGACCACGTCGAGGCCGAACCAGGTCAGCGAGAGCACGCTGACCAGGCCGGCCTGCACGACGGCCACCGCGCCGAACGCGAGGGCGTAGCCGGCCAGCAGGTCAAGCTTGCCCAGCGGCATCGTGAGCAGCCGCTCCAGCGTCCCGGACGTCCTCTCCCGAAGGGTCGCGATGCTGGTGACGAGGAACATCACGACGAACGGGAAGACGCCCAGCAGCGGCGCCCCGATCCGGTCGAAGGTGGGCGTTCCCTCGAAGACCCAGGCGAGCAGACCGACAAGGACGCACGGCACCACCAACATCATCGCGATCGTGCGCGGGTCGTGCCGTAGCTGACTGAGCACTCGTCGTGCGGTGGCGAGTGTGCGGCGGGCGTTCATGCCGGGCTCCCTGCTCTGTAGGTGTCGTTGTCGGCCTGGTCGGCCTGGTCGGCCTGGTCGGCCTGGTCGACGAGAGCGAGGAAGGCGGCCTCGACGTCCCGCGCCCCGGTGCGCTCGAGCACGCCGTCGAGGGTGTCGTCGGCGAGGAGGTGCCCCTCGCGGAGCAGCAGCAGCCGGTCGCAGTGCGCGGCCTCGTCCATGACGTGACTGCTCACGAGCAGCGTCCGGCCCTGTTCCGCCAGCTTGCGGAACAGGGTCCACAGGTCCCGGCGCAGCACCGGGTCGAGGCCGACGGTGGGCTCGTCCAGCACGAGCAGCTCCGGCTCGCCCAGCAGCGCCGCCGCGAGCGAGACCCGCGCCTCCTGACCGCCTGACAGCCGGCCGACCACGGCGTCGGCATGGCTGGCCAGGCCGACCTCGGCGATGACGCGCTCGACGTCGGAGCCGGGCGCCCCGAGCACCGCGGCGAAGTACCGCAGGTTCTCGCGCACGGTGAGGTCGCCGTACACGGACGGGGCCTGGGTGACGTACCCGATCCGGTGCCGCAGCGGTGCCGAGCCCGCGGGCTCGCCGAGCACCTCGACCGTGCCGCCGGCCACCACCTGCACGCCGACCACCGAGCGGATCAACGTCGACTTCCCGCCGCCGCTGGGGCCGAGCAACCCGGTCACCGTCCCGCGCGGGACGGAGAGGGACACGTCGTCCAGCGCAACCCGGCCGCCACGGACCACCCGCAGGTGGTCGACGACGACCGCGGCAGCGCCGCTGTTGTTATTCATCATGTGATGAATAGTGCCGGGCGTCCGGGCTCCCGTCAACCCCCCACATCGCGACGGCTCAGCCGACGAGGTAGCGCTGCACGGTGGGGGCGATGAGGGCCACGACCTCGTCGGCGGGAGCCGAGGCGAGCGGTTCCATCCGGATCACGTGCCGCAGCAGGACGACCCCCACCATCTGCGCGGCGGCCGCCTGGACCCGCAGCGCGTCCTCCTGCCCCACGGCGACGGCGACGCGCCCGAGCAGGGCGGACCCGACGAACTCGCGCAGCGTGGCAGCGCCCTGCTCGCCGGTAATGGCCGAGCGCAGCAGGCCCAGCATCGGGCTGCGGAACTCCGGCTGCTCCCAGAGGCTGAGGAACATCGCCACCAGGCGCTCCCCCACCCCGTCGGGATCGCCCGCCAGCACCTGCGGCAGCCGTTCGGCCGGGTCGAACGGCAGCTCCATGGCGGCGACGAAGACCTGCTCCTTGGTGCCGAAGTAGTGGTGCACCAGGGCCGGGTCGACATCCGCTCGGCGGGCGATGCCGCGCAGGCTCGCCCCGGAGTAGCCGCGCTCGGCGAACAGCTCACGGGCGGCGTCGAGGATCGCCGTACGCCGGTCACCGCCGTCGGCCGGCCGTCCCGGCCCTCGACGGGCCGCGGTGGTCATGAGCCCGGTCCGGTCACGCCAACCATCCTGCCCGACACGTGCCCGTGCCGCCGGACGTCAGGCACCGTTCCGCCGCCGTGCACCGGCAGCGCAGATCACGGGCGGGGACCTTGCCGCCCGGTGGAACAGCGGGCAGAGTCCTCCTACCCGAGCCGGGGAGGCGCCTGATGGGAAAGCTGTTGGTGCACGTCACGTGCGGACCGGAGGCGCCGACTCGCGCGGCGCTGGGCCTGCTCGTCGCCAAGGCGGGTGTCGACGAGGGCCACGAGGTCAGTGTCTTCTTGGCCGGTGACGGGGTGCAGCTGATCCGGGACGCCGTCCTGGACTCCCTGCAGGGGCTGGGCACCGGGTCGCTGCGCGAGTCGTTCGACGCGGTCGTCAGCGGCGGTGGCCGCTTCTACGTCTCCGGGATGTCCAGCAAGGCGCGGGGCGTCACCACCAGCGACCTGGCCGACAAGCCTGCGGAGACGGCCATGCCGGACCGCCTGGTACAGCTGGCGTTCGAGGCGGACCGCACGTTCACCTACTAGCCGGGTGGGGCCGCGGCGATCCGCGTCCGGCGCCGCGACCTGGCGCTCAGGACACTCGGATCCGCACGCCCAAGGCGCTGGCGATCAGCAGGGTCACTCCGGCGACGAGCAGCGAGCCGGCCGCCGACAGCGAACCCTCGGTCCAGTCGTGCAGCGCCTCCGGGACCACCAGCGTTGTCGCCAGCACGCCCGCAGCGAGCACCGACCAGCTCCGGGTCGACAGGTGGCCGAGGAACCCCGCCGCTGCGACCCCCGCCGACAGCAGGTAGGCGAGCCACTGGTTGTCGCCGTCGAGGACAGGCAGCTGGGCGCCGACCAGGGCGATCGCGGACGCCGTGGCCAGCGCGACCTCACGGTCGCGCACGAACGACGTCAGCCCGAGGCCGGCCCAGGCCGCGCCGAGGGCGACCAGCGCCACCGCGTACGCCGACGAGCCGGGCTGGTCACCGACCTCGTCCACCAGCCCGGTCACGAGCCCGATCGTGCCGGCCCACAGCCCCAGCTGTCCGACGAGCCCGGGCACGAGCCGGTAGCCGGCTGCCGCGACGACGAGGCCGACAGCGCTCGCCGACACGAGCTCCCACCCGTCGACCCCGAGGCCGGCCGCGCCTGCCGCCGACGCGGCGGCAGACGTCCAGAGCACCGAGACCAGGCGCCGGCGGGCCGAGTCGGGCTCGTCACCCAGCCGGCGGACCGCCTGCCCGGACGACACCACGACGAACCAGCCGGCTGCCACCAGTACCGCTGCCAGGCCGGCCAGGATCGTCACCCGGGCCGCGTCGCCGAGGTCGTCCCACCCGCTGGTGAGGAAGAGCGCCCCTGCACCGAGCAACAGCGCGGCCCCCAGGTAGCCCGCGATCTCCGCGAGCCGGCCCCCTTGCCGCGCACCCTGACGCGACATCGCCGCGGGGCCAGGTGCTGCCGGAGCGACGCCGAGGACGGCGGCGACCCTGGCGGCCTGGGCGTCGCTGAGCGTGCCCTCGGTCACCAGCTCGACCAGCGCGGCCTCGACCACGGGGTCGGACGCGGGCGTGCGGGCGGGGCCGTCCGGTGCGGAGCGGTGCTCGGTCATGGCACCAGGGTGCCCTGGGGGCGCCACGGCCGCCCGAGTACGCCTACTCACCCGGATCCGGCCGCGGGGTCGCCGGCGACGCGGTAGCTGAACCGGTACCGCTCACGGTCGGTGAGGTGCTGCACCAGCCCGACCAAGAGGTGCCGGACGGCACGAGTGCCCGGCGGAGCCGCTCCTCCTCGAGCCCATCGGCCTCCTTCAGGACTCGCGGGCGAAGCGAAGGAATGTCAGGGCAGTCTCGAGCTCGCCGACGTCGTTCCGGGGGGACCGGAAACTCGGTGGCGCGCGCATCCCGGAGGTGGTGGGCTCGAGCACACCCCCGTCCCGACCCCAGGAGCTCCCGTGCGCGCAGCCTTCACGCCCCGGCCCGCAGTTCTCCCTCGGCGACTGGACGTGAACGCTCTTGCGATATCTCAACCTGGGGATCGTCGCGCATGTTGATGCCGGCAAGACCAGCCTGACCGAACGCCTGCTCTACGAGGTCGGCGTCCTCGACGAGCTCGGAAGTGTCGACGCCGGCAGCACCCGGACCGACACGATGGCGTCGGAACGGCGCCGGGGGATCACCATCCGTGCTGCCGTGGTGTCGTTCGTGGCTCGCGACCTGACCGTCAACGTCATCGACACGCCCGGTCACTCCGACTTCATCGCCGAGGTGGAGCGGGCCCTGACCGTGCTGGACGGCGCGGTCCTGGTGGTGTCCGCGGTCGAGGGCGTGCAGGCGCAGACCGTCGTCCTGCATCGCGCGCTGCGACGGCTCGGGATCCCGACCGTGGTGTTCGTCAACAAGATCGACCGTGCCGGTGCCGCGCCGGCCGAGGTCGCCGACCAGGTCCGGCGCCGGCTCGACCCGGCCAGCCTCCCGGTGCAACGGGTCGACGACGCCGGCTCGCGGTCGGCGTCTGTCCGGTCCGCCCCGCCGGGCGACCCGGCGTTCCACGACGCCCTGGTCGAGGTCGTCGCGGCCCACGACGACGAGGTGCTCGAGCGCGCCACCACGCCCGGCCCTGCGATGCCGGCCGCAGACCTGCTCCGGCGGCTGACCGCCCAGGCGCGACAGGGCTGCGCGCTCCCGGTGCTGTTCGGGTCGGCGATCACAGGCGCCGGCGTGCCCGAGCTGCTCGACGGCGTCGCGCAGTACCTGCCGTCGTCGCCCTCGGACCCCGTCGCTCCCCCGGCCGGTGTCGTGTTCAAGGTCGAGCGCGGGGCGGCCGGGGAGAAGCTGGTGTACCTCCAGCTCGCTCGCGGGCGGATCCGGGTGCGCGACCGGGTCGACCTCGGCCGGGGCCGTCCGGAGCGGGTCACGGCGGTCAAGGTCTTCCGCGACGGCGGCCTCGTCGCGTCCGACGAGGTCCGGGCCGGTCAGGTGGCCCAGCTGCGCGGGCCCGAGTCGGCCCGGATCGGGGACCGGGTCGGCGCGCCCACCGGCGACGCGCACCGGGTCCACCGGTTCGTCCGGCCCTCGCTCGAGACCGTGGTGTGGCCGGTCGACCCGGCGGCGAGGGCGCGTCTACACACCGGTCTCAGCCAGCTCGCCGAGCAGGACCCGCTGATCAACGTCCACCAGGACGACGAGCGCGGGGAGCTGGCGGTCTCCCTGTACGGCGAGGTGCAGAAGGAGGTCCTCGCCGACCTGCTCGACCTCGAGTACGGCGTGCCGGTGCGGTTCGCCACGTCGACACCGCTGTGCATCGAGCGCCTCACGGGCTCGGCCGGCGCGGCCGAGGCTCTCGGCGCGACGACCAACCCCTTCCTGGCGACCGTCGGCCTCAGGGTCGGGCCCGGGCCGGTCGGCAGCGGTACGACCTTCCGCCTGGAGGTCGAGCGTGGATCGATGCCTTCGGCGTTCTTCACTGCGGTCGAGGACGCGGTCAACGACACCCTCCGGCAGGGTCCGCACGGGTGGCAGGTCCTGGACGCGGCGGTGGTGATGACCGACAGCGGCTACTGGGCCCGGCAGAGCCACTCGCACGGCACGTTCGACAAGAGCATGTCCAGCACCGCCGCGGACTTCCGCCTGCTCACGCCGGTCGTGCTGATGACGGCGCTGCTGGAGGCGGGCAGCCAGGTGTGCGAGCCCGTGCACCGGTTCCGCCTCGATGTCCCGCTCGCGAGCCAACAGGCCGTGCTCGCCGCTCTCGCCCGCCTCGACGCCGTGCCGATGTCGGCCGAGCCGTGCCGCGGCTCCCTGGGCCTCGACGGCACGATCGCGGCGGTCAACGTGCACGCGCTTCAGCAGCGGCTCCCCCACCTCACCCGGGGCGAGGGCGCGATGACGACGGACTTCGACTCCTACCGCCCGGTCCACGGCCCACCGCCCCGGCGCGCCCCGGCGCAGGCAGACCCCGCGCAGCGGGATACCTATCTCGTCGGCGCCGCGCGCGCAGCCGGCCGCACCTACCCTCCTCGCCCGTGAGGACTCAACGGCGGGCCATCACGGCGTACGTCGAGAAGGGCTCGTCGAGGTAGCCGTCCGGGTGCTCCTTCGCGAGCTCGTCGACCTCCGCGGCCACGACGTCGGCTGCCCTGTCGCCGAGAGCGAAGACGTAGGACTTCGTCATGATGTTGCGGCCGAAGTCGACCAGGGACATCCGCCGCGTCCACGGCACCTCGACCGTGGCCACGCGCCGGGACCACGGTGGCGCGGCGAGCTTCGCGGCCACCCACGACTCGTCGGCGTGACCCGACCAGCCGCAGGCGGCGAAAAGCCGCTGCTGGTGCCGGGCGAACCACGGCGCCGACGTGTCGTGCCGGTTCCACCAGGCGGCGAGGACGCCGCCGGGCTTGAGGACGCGGAACGCCTCGCCCAGCGCGCGGTCCGGGTCGGTCCAGTGGAACGACGACGCGTAGGACACCAGGTCGTACTGGGCGTCGGCCAGCGGCAGCGCGTTGCCGTCACCGGCCACCGGCAGCACCCTGGACGTCGACCTGGCTCGCAGGACCTGGAGCACCCCCTCGCCCGGGTCGACCGCCGTGACCGTCGCGCCCCGGCCGGCGATCGCCCGCGACGAGATGCCCGTGCCGCAGCCCACGTCGCACACCGACGACCACAGGAGCGGCTGTCCCATCGCGGACTCCAGCGCGTCGAACAGCTGGGCCGGGTAGTCCGGCCGGTACGTGTCGTAGTCGGCGGCGACCACGTCGAACAGCTGTCGGTCGGTCATCGCCACCTGCTCACGCGGTGCTGCCGGTCGCGGAGGCCAGGTTGAGCCGGGCGAACGCCAGCCCCTCGGCGAGGTCGGCCTCGCGTTCGTCCCGGTTGATCGCGCGCCGCGTGTTGACCTCGAGCACGACGGTGCCGGCGTAGCCGGAGCGGGCCAGGCGTTCGAGCACGTCGCCGCACGGCTGTGCGCCTCGGCCGGGCACCAGGTGCTCGTCCTTGCTCGATCCGGAGCCGTCGGCCAGGTGCACGTGCTGCAGCCGGTCCCCCAACGCCTCGACCACCTGCAGCGCGTCGGAGCCGGACGTGGCGGTGTGCGAGAGGTCGAGCGTGGTGGCCGGGAAGTCCAGCTCGAGCAGGTCCCAGTGCGGCAGGTAGGCCGCGATCTCGCGGTTGCGCACCCGCCACGGGAACATGTTCTCGACAGCGAAGGTCACGTCCGTCTCGTCCTGCATCCTGTGCAGGCCGTCAACGAAGGCGCGGGCGTAGTCGCGCTGCCACCGGAACGGCGGGTGCACCACGACGGTGGCGGCGCCGACACGCTCGGCCGCGGCCTGGGCCCGCTGCAGCTTGACCCACGGGTCGGTCGACCAGACCCGCTGTGTGAGCAGCAGGCACGGCGCGTGGATGGCGAGCACCGGCACCCCGTAGCGGTCGGACAACGCGCGCAGCGCGTCAGGGTCCTGGCTCACCGGGTCGGTCCAGACCATCACCTCGACGCCGTCGAAGCCCAGCGACGCAGCCATCTCGAAGGCGGTGCTGCAGGTCTCGGGGTAGCAGGAGACTGTCGACAGGGCGACCTTCGCCCCCGGTACCCGCACCGTCCTCTGCACCCGGTCAGCCTAAGGTGCCCGCCGGGCGCTTCTGTCACGGTCAGCTCTCGCCGCGCATCCAGTCGATCCGGCGCAGGATGATGCCTTCCCGCAGCGCCCACGGACAGACCTGCACCTCGTCCAGGTCCAGCAGGTCCATCGCCGCCTCGGCCACCACGGCGCCAGCGAGCAGCTGGGGTGCGCGACCCTCGGTGACACCCGGGAGCCGGGCCCGGGCCTCGTTGTCCATCCCGGCCAGCTGCGGCACCCACTCGTGCAGGTCGTCGCGGGTGACCAGCCGCGGCACGAGCTCGCCCTCCGACGACGAGGGCGCACCGGAGAGCCGGGCCAGCTGCTTGAACGTCTTCGAGGTCGCCACCGCATGGTCCGGCTCGCCGAGCGCCTCGAACGGGCGCAGCCGGCGGGCGACCTCGGTGCGGACGTGCTTGCGCAGAGCCTTCACGTCCCTGGTGGACGGCGGGTCGCCCGGGAGCATCTCGCGGGTCAGCCGGCCGGCACCCAGTGGCATCGACGCGATGGCGTCCGGCAGCTCGTCGATGCCCGCCGCCAGCTCGAGCGAGCCGCCGCCGATGTCGAGCACGAGCAGCCGGCCCGACGACCAGCCGAACCACCGGCGTACGGCGAGGAAGGTCAGCCGCGCCTCGTCGTCGCCGCTGAGCACCTGGAGGTCGACGCCCGTCTCCTCCCGCACCGCGGACAGGACCTCGGGTCCGTTGGCTGCTTCACGCAACGCGGACGTGGCGAACGCCAGCATGTCCTCGGTGCCCCGGTCCTCGGCGACCTCGAGCGCCCGGTGGACGCACGCGACCAGCCGCCCCCGTCCGGCGTCGTCGATCCGGCCGTCGTCGGTGAGGTGCTCGGCCAGCCGCAGGTCGCTCTTGTCGGAGTTGACCGGCAGCGGTCGGGCTCCCTCGTGCACATCGACCACGAGCAGGTGGACGGTGTTGGAACCGACATCGAGCACCGCGAGCCGCACGCCGCACCTCCGACTGTCGGACCAGCGCCCGGAGGACGCCGTGCGAGGAATGATCCCCCACAGCGGTCGACCGCACCGCCGCACGCGCCGTGGCCTCGCCAGGCGCCCCGTCCGCATAGGCTGGGCAGGTGCCTGAGGTTCCGCTTGACTTCGCCCGCGCCTGGGTCGAGTTCCTCGACCCCGCCGACGCCGACCAGAGCTTCCGCTGCGACCTCACCTGGCTTACCTCGCGGTGGGAGTGCATCTTCGGCAACGGCTGCCAGGGGATCTACGCCGACCAGCCGGACGGCGTCGGCTGCTGCACGCTCGGCGCGCACTTCTCCGACAAGGACGACGAGAAGCGGGTGAAGAGGTTCGTCAAGGAGCTCACCCCAGAGACGTGGCAGCACTACGACCCGAAGAAGTGGACCGAGAAGGACGAGGAGGGGGCCCGCAAGACCCGGGTCGTCGACGGAGCCTGCATCTTCGCCAACCGGCCGGACTTTCCGGGAGGCGCCGGCTGCGCCCTGCACGCCCTCGCCCTGCGTACCGGTCGACACTTCCTCGAGACCAAGCCGGACGTGTGCTGGCAGCTGCCGATCCGCCGCACGTTCGAGCACACCACCCGTGCGGACGACACCGAGCAGCTCGTCGTGGTCATCGGTGAGTACGACCGGCGGGGCTGGGGGCCAGGCGGTCACGACCTCGACTGGTACTGCAGCGGCAACACCGAGGCGCACGTCGGCACCGAGCCGGTCTACGTCTCGATGCGCGCCGAGCTGGTCGAGCTGATGGGGCGGAAGGCGTACGACCAGCTTGTCACCCACTGCGAGGCGCACGACCGGCGCCGGCTGGTGCTGCACCCCGCCGACCCCAAGCGCCGCCGGTAGGAGCTTTCCCCGCGGGGCTGTTGCCACCGGCGGGCACCGCGACGATGCTGGACGTCGACGCGCCGATCGGCGTGCACGGCGCCGCGCACTGCGGCGGCTGGAGCCGGTGGAGGTCACGGTGAGGACGAGGACGAGGACGAGGACGAGGGTCGCAGCGGTGGCCGCGGCTGCGCTCGCGATGGTGACGGTGGCGACGTCGGCGCATGCCGACGGCGGCGGCCACCACTCCCGGGCCACCCGCGTCTACACGGTGACCGGGACCGCCGACGCCAACCCGGAGGGGGTGGCGTGGGACCGGCGCAGCAAGGCCTTCTACGTGGGCATCGTCCCGACCGGCGACATCTACCGCGGCACGCTCCGCGACGACACGCTCGAGCCGTACATCACCCCGCCGGGCGCGCCGGCCAACAACGCGATCGGGCTCACCACCTCCCGTGGCCGGCTGTTCGTCGCGGGCGGACCCAGCGGGAGCATCTACGTGTACGACATCGCGACCAAGGCGCTGCTCGCGAGGTTCGAGACCGGGCCGGGTGGCTTCCTCAACGACCTTGCGGTGACCCGCCGGGGCGACGTCTACGTGACCGACTCCTTCCGCTCGACGATCTGGCACGTGACGCCGGCGATGGTCGCCGCGGGCAGCGGCACGCCCGAGGCCGTCGTCCTGTCGCCCGAGGTGACGATCCCGCCGGTGCCGGGGGACTTCCGGCTGAACGGCATCGTCGCGCGGCACGGTGGCCGGCTGCTGCTGGTGATCGACTCGCAGACCGGGGCGCTGTACCGGATCCGGATCAACCCCCGAGCCACCGCGGACCGGCGCGTCTCGCAGGTCGACGCCCCGCTGCTGCCCGGGGGCGACGGGCTGCTGGTGGACCGCGGCCGGCTCGTCGTTGTCCAGGGCTCGACGCCGGACAACGCCAACGGCAGCCTGACCTTCCTCAAGCTCAAGCGCAACGACAGTCGGGCCCGGCTGGACAGCGTCCGCAGCGACCCGACCCTGCGCGGCCCGTCGACGGTCGCCCGGGCCCGGCACACCTACCTGGTGGTGAACGCGGCGTTCGGGCAGCCGCCGCCGTACACGGTGTCGGGGCTGTCCCGGCGCGGCGGCCATCACTGACCCCGGGCAGGTGATCCGCACCGGACCTGTCGGCGTTTCCCGCACGGATCCGGTCCGGACCATGGAACGCCCGGCGGGACGGGTCTAGTTTCCGGGGATGGCCGGCGACAACACCCTGGGCACCATCCTCGGCGTCTGGGCGCACCCGGACGACGAGACCTACCTCTGCGGCGGCCTCATGGCCCGGGCGACCGCGGCCGGCGACCGGGTGGTCTGCATCACGGCCACCCGGGGTGAGCTGGGGTCCCCGGACGAGGAGCGCTGGCCGAGCGGCGCACCGCTGGCCGCCGTACGCACCACCGAGATGGCGGCCGCGCTCGACGTGCTCGGCGTCACCGAGCACCACTGGCTGGACTACCCGGACGGCGGCTGCGCCGACGTCGACCAGGACGACGCCGTACGCCGGGTCACCGAGGTGATGGCCGAGGTGCAGCCCGACACCGTGCTCACGTTCGGCCCGGACGGCATGACCGGCCACGACGACCACAGGGCCGCCTGCCGGTGGGCCACCGAGGCGTTCGCCCGGGTCGGGAAGCCGGGAGCGGTCCTCGCGTACGCGACCAACACTCCCGGGTGGCTGGAGCGCTACCGGGCGGCCCTGGACCAGTTCAACGTCTTCATGGGAGCGGAGCCGCCCTGCACGCCGGCGGACGAGCTGGTGGTCGGCGTCACCCTGGCGGGCCCGCTGCTGGAGACCAAGCTGCGGGCGATCCGGTCGATGACCAGCCAGGTCGAGCCGCTGGTGCAGGGGCTTGGTGAGGACTTCTTCCGCGAGGGTATGGCTGAGGAGTCCTTCCGCGCGCCGTGACGGCGCGCCGGCACTCCACAGCGCCGGGCGCGAGAACGGCTGGAAGCTGGTGCAGCAGCCAGCAGACGCCCTGCCGACCCGCGCGCCTCCCGGGACGTGTCCGGGGTCCGACCTACCGTCGGAGCCATGGTGAAGGCAGCGACCCGCGAGCGGCCGTCCTACCGCTGCGCGGAGTGCGGCTGGACCGCCCCCAAGTGGGTCGGCCGGTGCGGGGAGTGCCAGGCCTGGGGCACCCTGCTCGACCTCGCCGCCCCGGCCGTCCGGACGACCAGGGCGGGTCCCGTGAGCACCGCGGCGCAGCCGATCGGCGAGGTGGACGTCGAGCTGGCCCGAGCCCAGCCCACGGGCGTCGACGAGCTCGACCGGGTGCTCGGTGGCGGTCTCGTGCCGGGCGCTGTGGTCCTGCTGGCCGGCGATCCCGGGGTGGGGAAGTCGACGCTGCTGCTCGACGTCGCGGCCCGGTTCGCCGAGCGGTCCCGTGCCCTGTACGTCACCGGCGAGGAGTCCGCGGCCCAGGTGCGTCTGCGGGCCGACCGCATCGGAGCCCTGCGCGACGACCTCTACCTCGCGGCGGAGGTCGACCTGGCCGCCGTGCTCGGCCACATCGACGCGGTCAAGCCGGACCTGCTCGTCGTCGACTCGGTGCAGACCATCGCGAGCGCCGAGGTCGACGGCTCCCCAGGCAACGTCGGGCAGGTGCGCGAGGTGGCGGCAGCCCTGACGCGGGTCGCGAAGGAGCGTGGCATCGCCACGGTCCTGGTTGGTCACGTCACCAAGGACGGCGGCATCGCCGGACCGCGGCTGCTCGAGCACCTGGTCGACGTGGTGCTGCACTTCGAGGGCGACCGGCAGTCCCGGCTGCGGCTGGTCCGCGGCATCAAGAACCGCTACGGCCCGGCCGACGAGGTCGGCTGCTTCGACCTGTCGGACGACGGCATCGTCGGGCTGCCCGACCCCAGCGGGCTGTTCCTCTCCGAGCGCCGCGACCCGGTCGCCGGGACCTGCGTCACCGTGACCATCGAGGGCAAGCGCCCGCTGGTGGCCGAGGTGCAGGCGCTGGTGGCCCCCTCGACCCTGGCCTCCCCCCGCCGTACCACCAGCGGCATCGACAGCGGGCGGCTGGCGATGGTGCTCGCCGTGCTGCAGCGACGGTCCAACCTCAAGGTCGGGGCAGCCGACGTCTACGCCGCCACCGTCGGCGGGGTGCGGCTCACCGAGCCGGCGACCGACCTGGCCCTCGCGCTGGCCATCGCCGGCGCCGCGTCCAACGACCCGCTGGCCACCGGCCTGGTCGCGGTCGGCGAGGTGGGGCTGGCCGGTGAGATCCGCCGCGTCACGGGCACGGCGCGCCGGCTGTCCGAGGCGGCCCGGCTCGGCTTCACCCACGCCCTGGTGCCGCCGGGCCCCGGCAAGGTGCCGGCCGGCATCGAGACGATCGAGGTCAGCGACCTCGACCATGCGCTGCGGGTGGCCTTCCCCGGGGCCGCGGTCATCCCCTTCGGCCAGCGGCGCCGATGACCGCCCGCCCTCGGGGCGCGCGTTCGTGACCGTCTCGTGACCCGTCGCGGCACGCGTCCGGGTGGCTGCCCGCCGTTACACTCCGCCTGACCAGCAGCCGACCGGGGAGCAAGCACGTGGCACCTGCCGAGCGCACGGACGACCCGTTGCGCACCACGCTGGCCGCTGTCGCCCCCGGCACCGCGCTGCGCGACGGGCTCGAGCGGATCCTGCGTGGCCGCACCGGCGCGCTGATCGTGCTGGGCTACGACCGCATGGTCGACACCCTGTGCACCGGCGGCTTCGTGCTCGACATCGAGTTCAGCGCGACCCGGCTGCGCGAGCTGGCGAAGATGGACGGCGCGATCGTCGTCGACCGCGAGTGCACCAAGATCCTTCGGGCCGCGGTCCAGATGGTGCCGGACCCCACCATCCCGACCGACGAGTCCGGCACCCGCCACCGCACGGCCGACCGGGTCCACAAGCAGACCGGTCTGCCGGTCGTCTCGGTGAGCCAGTCCATGTCCATCATCGCGATCTACGTCGGGGGCGGCCGGTACGTCCTCGAGGCCTCGACCCAGATCCTGTCCCGCGCCAACCAGGCGCTGGCGACCCTCGAGCGCTACAAGCTGCGGCTCGACGAGGTGTCCGGCACGCTGTCGGCGCTGGAGATCGAGGACCTCGTCACGGTGCGCGACGTGTCCGCGGTCGCCCAGCGGCTGGAGATGGTTCGTCGCATCGCGGGGGAGATCGAGTCCTACGTCGTCGAGCTGGGCACCGACGGCCGGCTGCTCACCCTCCAGCTCGACGAGCTGATCGCCGGGGTGGACCCGGACCGCGAGCTGATCGCCCGCGACTACCTCCCGCCGGCCACCGGTCGTCGCGGGCGCACGGTCACCGACGTGATGACCGACCTCGACGCGCTCGACGCGCTCGAGCTTCTGGATCTGTCCGCTGTGGCGCGGGCGCTCGGCTACCACGGCGGCGAGGGCCTCGACGCCGCCGTGAGCCCCCGCGGCTACCGGCTCCTCGCGCGGGTGCCGCGTCTGCCGGGCGCTGTCGTCGACCGGCTGGTCGAGCACTTCGGCAGCCTGCAGAAGCTCCTCGCCGCGAGCATCGACGACCTGCAGACAGTCGACGGAGTCGGCGAGTCCCGGGCCCGCAGCATCCGTGAGGGCCTGTCCCGCCTGGCGGAGTCCTCGATCCTCGAGCGCTACGTCTGAGCCGGGCCGGACCGCACCACCCGCAGGAACTGCCTCGCGGCCAGCACGCCGACCATGACGAGGGTCGCCACGAGCACGCCCTGGAACATCCGCTGGCCCGATCCGAGCCTGTCGTCGGCGTACCCGCCGTCGAAGACCCCGGAGACCACGCTCAGCGTCGCCGCGGCCGCCACCAGGCCCGAGCCGGCCAGTGCGACGGACCGACGGCCGGACGCCGCCGCACCGGCGAGCAGCACCAGGGCGCCCATCATCGGGAGCGGGACCGACAGCCGGCCGTCCGGCCCCATGGCGTCGAGCAGGTCCGGGCTCAGGTCGGACGCCACGGCGATCGTCGCGCCCACGACAGAGACGACGGCGAGTGCGGCGGCACCGACGAAAACCGTCCATGGCGACGGGGTCACCGCCGACCGGGTGAGCCCGTCGGCGACGCGGGGGGCTTCGGTGGTCATGGCTGCTGCTCCTTGTGCTCGGCTGCGGTCCTGACCAGGGAACAACCGGCCTCTTGCGGCCGACTTGGAGCCCGATGTCGGCGGGTGGTCGGCGAGTCCGGGCCCGCAGCACCCGTTCGGGCCCGTCCGGCCTGCGGAGTGCTCGCTCCTCGAGCGCTAGGTCTGACAGCGTCGGCGGCCGCAGTACGGTGAAGGTGCGCGGACGCGTGACAGCCCCTGTCGAGGAGGTCCGGATGCGACGCCGATCTCGACCGTTCCGCCGGCTGGTCCTGCTGGCCACGGCGGTCCTGCTGGTGACCGCCGTGGTGCGCGAGCTGCGGACGCCGCCCGAGCGGAGGACCTGGCAGGGCAGCATCGGGCCGATCCCCTACGACCTGCGCCCGCCGACGCCCAGCCGTCTGCGCGCGGCCTACTGGAACCGCGACGACCCGCGGCTGTTCCCGCCTCGTCCTGCCGGGGTCGGCTGGGCGATCAATATTGCCCGCCTGGTGCCGCGCCGATAGCCCTCGAGCGCCTCAGACGGTGGCGAGTCCCGCGAGGGCGCCGAGCGACACGACCAGGACCGGCCGGCCGGCCGGGTCGTGACGGACCTCCAGGACGTACGCCGGCAGCCCGGCCGACCCCGGCGCGCCCGCCGCCGGCGGGGTCAGGTCGTCAGGGCCTACGACGGCGAGGACCTTGTCGACCGCGAGGCCGAGCAGACCGCCGGTGGTGCTCAGGACGAGCACGTCGCCGCCGCCGTCCGGGTCGACGGCGGTGCGCAGGTCGACGACGGGCACCGGCGTGCCGCGCAGCTCCAGCAGCCCGCTGACGGGCGCACGCGTCCCGGCAAGCTCCGAGATCCCGGTGGCACGGACCACCTCCAGCACGCCGTCCAGGGCTCCGGCGAGCTCCCGACCGGCCATCACGAAGGTCACCCAGCCGGTCATGACCCGCCCCCGGCGGCGACCGGGGTGCCGTCCCGCGCGATGTCGGCGGAGCGCTCCCCGAGCCGGACACACAGGTCGACGAGCTCGGCGAGCTCCCGCCCGCCGAACAGGTCGGCCAGCGTCTCGGCATCCAGCCGGTCCAGCGCCCGCGAGGCGGCACGGTAGGCCGCAGCAGCAGCCGCGTGCTGGCCGAGCCGGGCGAGCGCCCCGGCCAACAGGAAGTGCGCGTCACCACGCCCGGGAGCGAGGTAGACGGCCTTGCGCAGCCGGTCGACGGCCGGCTCGTCGTCGCCCAGCGCGGTGTGCGCCCGCCCCAGCACGACGTACCCGCCCACCTGCAGCGGGTCGGCCCGCAGCCCGGCCTCGGCGGCGGTCACCGCGCCCGGGTAGTCGCCGCCGGCGAGCAGCCGTTGCGCGGTCCCTAGCAACGCCGCAGCCGTCCGGTCCGGCTCGGCGCGGACCGCGGGGACCGGGCGCTGAGCCGGCGCGGGGACCGGTGCCCGCCGCGGCGACAGGACCCGGCGGCGCTTCGCCGTCGTACGCCGGTCGTCGTCCGCGCGGCGGTAGACGAACGCCTCTCCCACCGGCACCAGGTCGAAGCCGTCGCTGACCTGCCACAGCGTCTCGGAGTGGCCCAGCAGCAGGTAGCCACCCTCGGCGAGCACCGTCCGGAACGCCTCCACGAGCGAGCGGGTCGTCGGCCGGTCGAAGTAGATCGTGACGTTGCGGCAGACCACGAGGTCCACCTCTCCGGGCGCGAACGGCGCGGGGTCGGTGACCAGGTTGTGCAGCCGGAGGTCCACCAGACGCCGCACCGGGTCGGCGACGGTGAGGGCGCCGCCGGGCTGCGGGTCGAACCAGGTGGCGCGGGCGTCCGGTGGTGTGACCGCCAGGGTGCGCCCGGCGTACGTCGCCCGGCGCGCGACCTGGAGCGCCCGGGCGGACACGTCGGTCCCGACGATCCGCACCCCGCCGCCGGCCGCGGCGGCGGGTGCGAGGTCGAGCAGCTGCATGGCGAGCGTGTAGGGCTCCTCGCCGGTGGAGCACCCGGCGCTCCACACCGTGAGCGGTCGGCGCCGCTCCGCCGCGCGGCTCAGCAGGTCCGGCAGGATGTCGTGGCGAAGGGCCTCCACCTGCGGCGCGTTGCGGAAGAAGTGCGTCTCGTGCACGGTCACCGCGTCGAGCAGCAGCTGTCGCTCGCCCGTGCCGTCCGGCGAGGCGACAAGGGCGAGGTAGGACGCGACGCCGGCCACGCCCGCGGCGGTCAGCCGCTCGTCGACCACGGCGGCCAGCGACCCGCGGCGGCTCCGGTCGAACGCCAGGCCGGCCGTCTCGAGCAGGTAGGCGCTCATCGCCTGGAAGTCGGCGTCGGACAGCGCCGCCGGCGCGGGGCGCCGCCCCGGCCGGGTCACGGCCTGCTCCCCAGCGGGGCGTCCAGAGCGTGCCGGCCGGCCTCGACGGCGTCCGCAACCGCGGCCGCGATCTCGGCGAGGGGCAGCTCGTCCTGCACAGCACCCAGGGCGTGCGCGGCAGCCGGCATGCCGTAGACGACGCAGGTCGGCTCGTCCTGCGCGATCGTGAGCCCGCCTGCGTCCCGGATCGCCCGCAGCCCCGCGGCGCCGTCGCGACCCATGCCGGTCAGCAGGATCCCGAGCGTCTGCGACCCGCACACGGCGGCAGCACTGGTGAAGGCCGCGTCGACGCCGGGCACGTGGAACTGCCCGGCGGGCGGGGTCCGCAGCTCGACCCGCAGACCTGGTCGCACCACGGTGTTGAGGCCGGTCGGCGCGACGTGCACCACGCCGGTCTGCAGCCGGTGGCCGTGCTGGGCCATGACGACGGGCAGCGGGGAGAGCCCGTCGAGCCAGGTCGCCAGGCTCTCGACGAACCCGTCTGCCATGTGCTGGACCACCAGGACCGGGACGTCGAGGTCGGAAGGCAGGCCGCACAGCAGGGTGGCGAGCGCGGGCGGGCCGCCGGTCGAGGCGCCGATGACCACGGCCCGGACGTGCCGCGCGCGGCCGTTCGTGGCCGGCCGTTGCGACGGCCGCGGCGTCGGGGGTCGGGCCGTCGAGCGTGCGGTCCGGGCCGCCGGGGGCGCGACCCGCTCGGCCGGGTCCGGTGGCCGCGGGGCGGCCTCGCGCCGCCCGGTGATCCCGTGGGCGCGCAGCCGGCTCCGCGGGTGGGTGATGACCCGGACCCGGCTGGCGACACGCAGGTGACGGACCAGCGCCGCGGCGTACGCCGGTGAGCCGGGCTCCGCGTCGAGCGCGCCGACGACGTCGACGGCGCCGGCCGCGAGCACCGCGTCGGGATGCGCGGCGAGCGGGCCGCAGACGACGACCGGTGTCGGCCGGGTGCCCATGATCCGTTCGATGGCCTCGACCCCGCCGTCGGCGGGCGCGAGGTCGACGAGAACGGCGCCGGGCTGGTGCGCCACGACCGCGGCCTCCGCGGCCACGGCGGTCGTCGCCTCGGCGGCCACCTGGACTCCGGGTGCGGTCAGCAGTCGGCGCAGCTCGGCGGCCCGGTCCGGCGTGGCGGCCACCACGACGAGGACGAGAGCGGGCGCGGCGTCACGGCCCGCGGGGCCGACCCGGTCCCGGCCGCTCACCGACCCACCGCCGAACGACACGGGCCACCCATCGGCCGGACCGCCACCTCTCCGCACGCCAGCGGGGGCAGTGCGGTGCGCAGAGCCCTCGGGTTCCGATCGTCAGTCCGGGGGCCGACCTTGAGGCGGGGACCCCCGTCCCGGCCTTCTGCGCGGGCCCGGGTGCGAGGATCGCGGTCGAGATGCCCGCCTCGCCCCTGCACGGCCCCGTCCTCGACTGGTTCGCGGACCATGCCCGCGACCTGCCCTGGCGGCGGCCCGCGGCGGGTCCCTGGGCGGTCCTGGTCAGCGAGGTGATGCTCCAGCAGACCCCGGTCTCGCGGGTCGAGCCGGTCTACCGCGCCTGGCTCGCCCGCTGGCCGGCCCCGGCCGACCTCGCCGCCGAGGCGCCCGGCGAGGCGGTGCGGATGTGGGGGCGGCTCGGCTACCCGCGCCGTGCGCTGCGGCTGCACGCCTGCGCCGTCGAGGTGGTCGAGCGGCACGACGGCGAGCTGCCGGCGACGTACGACGGCCTGCGGGCGCTGCCCGGCGTCGGGGAGTACACCGCGGCCGCGGTGATGTCCTTCGCCCACGGCGACCGGCACGCGGTCCTCGACACCAACGTGCGCCGGGTGCTGGCCCGGGCGGTCGGCGGGGCGGCCCAGCCGGCGCCGTCGCTGACCGCCGCGGAACGCGCCCGCGCCGAGGGCGTGGTGCCCGACGAGCCGGCGCTGGCGGCGCGGTGGGCGGTGGCGGTGATGGAGCTCGGGGCGCTGGTGTGCACGGCTCGGGCACCGAGGTGCGACGGCTGTCCCGTGCGCGACGGGTGCGCGTGGCGGCTGGCGGGGTCCCCGGCGTACGACGGCCCGGTCCGGCGGGTGCAGGCCTTCGCCGGCACCGACCGGCAGGTGCGCGGACTGCTGATGGCCGTGCTGCGCGGGCGTCCCGGGCCCGCCGGGGCCGAGGAGCTGTCCGCCGTCTGGCCCGACGCCGAGCAGCGCGACCGCGCGCTGGCCGGACTGGTGACCGACGGACTCGTCGTCGCGGACGGCGGCTCCTACCGCCTGCCCTGACGGCGTTGGTACCCGCCCGCCCGGAGGCGTAGGGTCCTGCTCTTGTGCCCCACCGCCGCGAGTTGATCACGCTTGCGTGGTCAACTCGGGTCAACAGCGGCTTGCAAGCCACTGTCAGGCCGAAATGACCACGCTTACGTGATCAACTCGGCCACCGGGTCGCTCCTCCGGCCGGCCGGAGCGCTGGCCGGCGCGGGCTACCGGCGCTGGGCCGCCTACCGCCAGGCGGCGGTGGCCGGCGTGTTCGTCAACACCGTCTTCGGGGTCATCAAGCTGTCGATCCTGCTCGGCGTCGCCGACTCGGCCGGCGGCACCGTGGCCGGCTACGACGCGGCCAGCCTCTCGACGTACGCCTGGGTGTCGCAGGGCCTGATCGCCGTCGTGATGATCTTCGGGTGGACCGAGCTTGCCGACCGGGTCCGCACCGGCGACATCGCCGTCGACCTGGCCCGGCCGGTCGACCTGCAGCTGTCCTGGCTGGCGACCGACATCGGCCGGGCGGCCTGGGCGCTGCTCTCGCGCGCCACCGTGCCGATCCTGTTCGGTGCCATGTTCTTCGGGTTCCACTGGCCCGACGACCCGACCGCGCTGGTGCTGCTGCCGCTGTCGGTGCTGCTGGCGGTGTGCGTGTCGTTCGCCTGCCGGTTCATGCTCAACCTGCTGGCGTTCTGGCTGACCGAGATCCGCGGGCTGGTGCTGCTCTACGTGCTGGTGTCCGGGCTGCTCGGCGGCCACCTGATCCCGGTCCAGCTCTTCCCGGGCTGGCTGCAGACCGTCGCGTACACCACGCCTTTCCCGGCGATGGTGCAGTCGACGATCGACCTCGTGACCGGCCAGGCGACCGGCCTCGACGCGCTCGGCAAGGTGGCGGCGCAGCTCGCCTGGGCGGTGGGCCTGCTCCTCGCCGGGCGGGTGGTGCTGGCCAGAGCGACGCGCCGGCTGGTGGTGCAGGGTGGCTGACACCGCACTGCAGGCCCCGCCCGCCGCGCCGACGGTGACCGCGGCGTACCTCGCGATCATCAGGTCACGGGTCGCGAGCCAGGCCGCCTACCGCACCTCGTTCGCTGTCGAGCTCGTGTCCCAGGTGCTGCTCGTCCTCGTCGAGTTCGTCGAGATCTACGTCGTCTTCCACCAGGTCGACGACCTCGGCGGGTTCGGCTACGCGGAGGTCGCGGTGATGTACGGGCTGGCGGTGGCCGGCTTCGGTCTGGCGGACCTCGTCGTCGGTCATGTCGACCGGCTTCCGGCGTACCTGCGGCTGGGCACCTTCGACGCGATGCTGCTGCGGCCACTGTCCGCGCTGGGCCAGCTGGTCACCAGCGACTTCGCGATGCGCCGCCTCGGCCGCGTGCTGACCGGCTACGCGGTCCTCGGCGTCGCGTTGCACGTCGCCGACGTCGACTGGACGCCCGCCCGGGCCGGGCTGGTGCTGGTCACGCCCGTGGCGGGAGCGATCGTCTTCAGCGCTGTGTTCATCGCGACCTCGACGATCGGCTTCTGGGTAGTGGAGGGGATGGAGTTCGCCAACGCGTTCACCTACGGCGGCAGCTATCTGGCGTCGTTCCCCTTCACCGTGTTCGGCACCGCGATCCGACGGTTCTTCACGTTCGTCGTGCCGGTCGGGTTCGTGGCCTACCTGCCGGCGCTGGCGCTGCTCGGGCGCCGCGACCCCCTGGGCCTGCCCGGTTGGCTGTCGTGGTGCTCGCTGCCGGTCTCCCTGGCCGCGATGGCTGTTGCGCTGCTGCTCTGGCGGGTCGGGCTGCGACGCTACGTCGGGACCGGCTCGTGACCGACCACTCCGTGATCGACGTTCGGGAGCTGCGGCGTGAGTTCGTCGTACGCCGGTCGGCCGGGCGGCTGCGCCGGACCCGCGACGTGGTGGCCGCCGTCGACGGCGTGACCTTCGCCGTCGAGCCCGGCGAGTGCGTCGGTTACATCGGCGCCAACGGCGCCGGCAAGTCGACGACGATCAAGATGCTCACCGGCATCCTTGTGCCGACCTCGGGGCACGTCCGGGTCTGCGGCCTCGAACCGGTGGGCGAGCGCACCAGGCTGGCCCGCAGGATCGGCGCCGTGTTCGGCCAGCGCAGCCAGCTCTGGTGGGACCTGCCGCTGCACGAGTCGTTCCGGCTGCTGGCGGCCATCCACCGGCTGCCGGCGCCCGCGTGGCAGCCACGACTGGACGAGTGCGTCGCGCTGCTCGAGATGGAGCCGTTCCTCGACACCCCGGTGCGGCAGCTCTCGCTGGGACAGCGGATGCGCGGAGAGGTGACCGCCGCCCTGCTGCACTCCCCCGACCTGCTCGTGCTGGACGAGCCCACGATCGGCCTCGACCTGCTGAGCAAGGAGCGACTTCGCGGGTTCCTTGTCCGGGAACGCGCCGAGCGCGGCACGACAGTGCTGCTCACCACGCACGACCTGCCCGACATCGAACGCCTCTGCGACCGCATCCTGGTCGTCGACCACGGCCGGGTCGCGTTCGACGGCACCCTTCCCGGCCTGGTCGCCCGGGTCGGCGCCGAGCGCGTCCTGACAGTCGACCTGGTCGAGCCCGGGCCGCCCCTGACCGACGTACCGGGAACCACGCTGCGCGAGGTGGAGGCCGACGGGCTGCGGCAGCACCTCGCGTTCCGCGCCGAGCAGACAAGCGCGGCCGCCGTCGTGGCCGCCGTGTCCGCCCGGGCCGAGCTGCGCGACCTCACCATCGCCGAGCCCGACATCGAGGACGTCGTCCGCCGCCTCTACCTGTCGTGAGTCCGGGCTGGCGACGCCCGGCCTCGCCCGCATCATGGGATACGTCTCGGGGCGCAGGCTACCCGCCACAGTTGCTCTCCGACGATGCGGATGTTGGGCCGCCGAGTCACTCGGATCATGAAAGCCGGTGTCGCGAACCGTACGCTCGTGACCATGCCGGACGACAGTTGGGCGGCGCTGGCGGACCCGTTCGTGGACGGCGCCTACGCCACGGTGAAGGGCCAGGTGCGGACCTTCGTGATGCACCAGCAGCTCCTCCGACACCTGCCTGAGCCCCCGGCCACGGTGCTTGATGTCGGCGGTGGCGCCGCCCACCAATCCCTGCCGCTGGCACGCCTCGGATACCGGGTCACGCTCGTGGATCCCTCCGAGGCGATGCTCGCCAAGGCCGACCGGCGCATCGCCGCCGAACCCGAGGAGGTGCGCCGCCACGTTCGGCTCGTCCAGGCCGACGGCCGCGAGGCCGACACTGTCACCGGTGGGGAGGAGTTCGCCGCCGTCCTCTGCCACGGCGTGCTGATGTACCTCGACGAACCCGCGGCCATGATCGACGCCCTGTGCCGATGCGTCGAGCCAGGTGGCCTCGTCTCGCTGATGGCGCTGAACGCGAAGACGCTGGCGGTGCTCCCCGCGCTCGAGCGCCGCTGGACCGAAGCCCTCGCAGCCTTCGACGCCGAACGCGAGCGTGGGGTCCTCGGCACCGAGACGAGAGCCGACACGGTCGAGGACCTCTCGCGCCGGCTGAGACAGCGAGGCGTCGAACCGCTCGCGTGGTACGGCGTGTGGCTCTTCTCGGACTGGCTGGACCTCCTCCCCGAGACGACCGACGTGACCGCAGTGAGCGCCGTCGAGCTCGAGGCCGCCCAGCGAGACCCGTACCGGCAGCTCAGCCGGGTCTTCCACCTCGTCGGCCGGGCCCAGGCGGGCCGGTGAGAGGGCGGGTGGCCCGCCACCCCTGAACTCGTCGGGGACGGCGAAGGCCCCGACCGATCGTGACTGTCGGGGCCTCCGGCGTACTGCGGGCTGCTACTCGGCCGGTCCGGTGGCCGTCTCCACCGGCGGGGCGTCCGGCAGCGGGGCCTTGTCCTCGCCGACGAAGGTGAAGGTCTGCTCCTCCCCCTCGCCCTCGGTGCCGACAAGCACGATCTGCCCGGGCCGGACCTCGCCGAAGAGGATCTTCTCGGAGAGGACGTCCTCGATCTCGCGCTGGATGGTGCGGCGCAGCGGCCGGGCACCCAGCACGGGGTCGTAGCCCTTCTTCGCGAGCAGGTCCTTGGCCGGCTGGGTCATCTCGAGACCCATGTCCTTGTCCCGCAGCCGCTCGTCCAGCTTGGCCAGCATCAGGTCGACGATGGTGATGATCTCATCCGGCGTGAGCTGGTGGAACACCACGATGTCGTCGATGCGGTTGAGGAACTCGGGGCGGAAGTGCTGCTTGAGCTCGTCCTGGACCTTGGACTTCATCCGGTCGTAGCTCGAGTTGATGTTGCTCGAGTCGGCGAAGCCGAGGTTGAAGCCCTTGCTGATGTCACGGGTGCCGAGGTTCGTGGTCATGATGATCACGGTGTTCTTGAAGTCGACCACCCGGCCCTGCGAGTCGGTCAGCCGGCCGTCCTCCAGGATCTGCAGCAGGGAGTTGAAGATGTCCGGGTGTGCCTTCTCGACCTCGTCGAAGAGGACCACCGAGAACGGCTTGCGGCGCACCTTCTCGGTGAGCTGCCCACCCTCCTCGTAGCCGACGTAACCGGGGGGCGAGCCGAACAGCCGGGACACGGTGTGCTTCTCGGAGTACTCGGACATGTCCAGCTGGATCAGGGCGTCATCGTCGCCGAAGAGGAACTCGGCGAGCGTCTTGGACAGCTCGGTCTTCCCGACGCCGGACGGGCCGGCGAAGATGAACGAGCCACCGGGACGCTTCGGGTCCTTCAGACCGGCGCGGGTACGCCGGATCGCCTGGGACAGAGCCTTGATGGCCTGCTCCTGGCCGATGACGCGCCGGTGCAGCTCGTCCTCCATGCGGAGGAGCCGCTGCGACTCCTCCTCGGTGAGCTTGAAGACCGGGATGCCGGTGGCGGTGGCGAGGACCTCCGCGATGAGCTCCTCGTCGACCTCGGCGACGACGTCCATGTCGCCGGCCTTCCACTCCTTCTCACGCTGCGCCTTCTCCTGCAGCAGGGTCTTCTCGCGGTCGCGCAGCGACGCGGCCTTCTCGAAGTCCTGCGCGTCGATCGCCGACTCCTTCTCCCGGCGGACGCCGGCGATGCGCTCGTCGAACTCGCGCAGGTCCGGCGGCGCGGTCATCCGGCGGATGCGCATCCGCGAACCGGCCTCGTCGATCAGGTCGATCGCCTTGTCCGGCAGGAAACGGTCGGAGATGTAGCGGTCCGCGAGGGTCGCCGCGGCGACCAGCGCGCCGTCGGTGATCGACACCCGGTGGTGGGCCTCGTAGCGGTCCCGCAGGCCCTTGAGGATCTCGATGGTGTGAGCCAGCGTGGGCTCGGCGACCTGGATCGGCTGGAACCGACGCTCCAGCGCGGCGTCCTTCTCGAGGTGCTTGCGGTACTCGTCCAGCGTGGTCGCGCCGATGGTCTGCAGCTCGCCGCGGGCCAGCATCGGCTTGAGGATCGACGCCGCGTCGATCGCACCCTCGGCGGCACCAGCGCCGACGAGCGTGTGCAGCTCGTCGATGAACAGGATGATGTCGCCGCGCGTGCGGATCTCCTTGAGGACCTTCTTGAGCCGCTCCTCGAAGTCACCGCGGTAGCGGCTGCCGGCGACCAGTGCGCCGAGGTCGAGGGAGTACAGCTGCTTGTCCTTGAGCGTCTCGGGGACCTCGCCGCGCACGATGGCCTGGGCCAGGCCCTCGACGCACGCGGTCTTGCCGACGCCGGGCTCGCCGATCAGCACCGGGTTGTTCTTGGTGCGGCGGGACAGCACCTGCATGACCCGCTCGATCTCCTTCTCGCGGCCGATGACCGGGTCGAGCTTCCCCTCGCGGGCGGCCTGGGTGTAGTTGCGGCCGAACTGGTCGAGCACCAGCGAGGTCGACGGCGCACCCTCGGCCGGGCCGCCGGCCGTGGCCGGCTCCTTGCCCTGGTAGCCGGAGAGCAGCTGGATGACCTGCTGGCGGACCCGGTTGAGGTCCGCGCCGAGCTTGACGAGGACCTGGGCAGCGACGCCTTCGCCCTCGCGGATCAGGCCGAGCAGGATGTGCTCGGTCCCGATGTAGTTGTGGCCGAGCTGCAGCGCCTCGCGCAGGGACAGCTCGAGGACCTTCTTGGCCCGGGGGGTGAAGGGGATGTGGCCGGAAGGCGCCTGCTGGCCCTGGCCGATGATCTCCTCGACCTGCGAGCGCACGGCCTCCAGGGAGATGCCGAGCGACTCGAGAGCCTTCGCGGCCACGCCTTCGCCCTCGTGGATCAGGCCGAGCAGGATGTGCTCGGTCCCGATGTAGTTGTGGTTGAGCATCCGGGCCTCTTCCTGGGCCAGGACGACAACTCGCCGCGCGCGGTCGGTAAATCTCTCGAACATGTGCTGCGCTCCTCACGAGAGCGGTCGGGCAGGTGGTGCGACCCCCGCTGTGGCAGGTCACCTGTCCCTCGCATGCTAGTCCGCACGCCGACCGATCTTGCTGTCTGTCACCCATCCGAGATCCGTTCGGCGGATCCCGGTACTCCGTAGTCGGTTCCAACTGCCCCCGACCTGACGGTGTTCCGGCAGGAGCCTGCGGCCCGGTACGCCGGCAGCGAACGCGGCCCGAGCGCCGGGACCGGACGCCGGGGTGCACAATCGAGCGGTGCCCGAGGTCGTCCGCTGCCCGCCCAGCGGGCGGGACCGGGCCCTGGGCACCGTCGTCGCGGCCTTCGCGGCCGACCCGCTGCTGCGCTGGGTCTGGCCCTCGGACCCACGCTACGACACCTGTGCGCCCGCCTTCTTCGGCCTGCTGATCGACATCCGGCTCGAGGCAGGCGAGGTGTGGACGGCGGACGGCGGGGCGGCGGTGGCGATGTGGGACCCGCCCGGGGGGCTGTACCAGGAGGTGCCCGGAGAGCGCTGGGCTGCCGTCCAGCAGGGCTTCAGTGAGCGCGAGCGTGCCGCCTGGGCCGCCTACGACGGGGCGATGTCGGTGCCCGGGGACGCCGGCCCGCACTGGTACCTGGGCGTGCTCGCCACCGAGCCGGCCAGGCAGGGCCAGGGGCTCGGCCGCGAAGTCGCCGCCCCGATGCTTGCCGCGGCCGACCGGGCCCGGCTCCCGACGTACCTGGAGACCGCGAGCGAGAGCAACGTCGCCGTCTACCGCCGGCTGGGCTTCGAGCCGGTCCGGGACGTCAGGATGCCCGACGGCGGGCCGACCTGCTGGCTGATGCGGCGCGCGCCGCGAGAGGTGGCTGCGCCGTGAAGGAGTCCTTCGGGCGGGAGGTGCTCGTCGTGGTGGCCGCGGGTCCGGGGCTCGGGCGGGCGGTCGCCCTGCGTTTCGCCCGCGCGGGCGCCGCGGTCGGCCTGCTGGCCCGGTCGACGGACCGGCTCGACGACCTGGTGGCCGAGGTCTCGGCAGCCGGTGCACCCGCGGTCGCCACCGCGGCGGCCGACGTCGGCGACGAGGCGGCGCTGCGCCCGGCGATTGCCGCGCTGCGCCGTGAGCTCGGCGAGGCCACCGCGCTCGTCTACAACGGCTCCGCGTACGTCGAGGGCGGGGTCACGGACCTGGCGCCGGACCGACTCAGACTGGCGGTCGACGTCGGCGTCGTAGGCGCCCTGGTCTCGGCGCAGGAGGTCGTGCCGGCCATGCGCGCGGCCGGGCGGGGGAGCGTGCTGCTCACCGGCAGCATCGCGGCCGACCGGGCCTCGACCAGCGCCGCCGCGGTCGGGATCGCGAAGTCGGGGCTGCGCAGCCTGGCCCGGTCGCTGCACAAGGAGGTCGCCCGCGATGGCGTCCGGGTGACGACGGTGACAATCGACGGCGTCCTCGCCGGCCCGAAGGCGCTCGACGTCGACGCGATCGCCGACCTCTACTGGCGGCTGCACACCCAGGACGACCCTCCGCCCGACGTCGTGACGTTCCCCACCTGAGGCCGCGGCGTGGCGAGGTCGCTGCCCGGGTAGGCCTCCGTGATGCGTACCGTCGTCGTGGCCCTGGTCGTCCTGCTGCTCGCGGCGGTCGGCGCCGACCGGCTGGCCGAGAAGGTCGCGACCGACCGCGCCGAGACCCGGCTCGCGGCGGAGGGGCTGCGCGACCCACGGGTCGACGTCGGGGGGTTCCCGTTCCTCAGCCAGCTCCTGGCCGGCAGCTACGACGACGTGCGGGTCACCGCGGTGTCAGTGTCCTCGAGCTCCGGTCGCGCCAGGGACCTCACCGTCACGGCCCGGTCCGTGTCCGTCCCGGGGCAGGACCGGGCGACGGTGGGATCGCTGCGCGCCACCGGCCTGGTGACCTACGCCGAGGTGCTGTCGCGGGCCGGGGTGCGCGGGGTCAGGCTCGAACCGGCGGGCGGGGACCGGGTGCGGCTCAGCGGACGGGTCGACCTGCTCGGCCAGTCCCGCCCGATCGCAGCCGTCGGCCGGGTCCGCGGAACCGGCCGCACCGTCCGCGTGACGCCGGACGAGTTCGAGCTGGACGGCGAGGCGGTCTCCAGCAGCCGGCTGCTGGCCCAGCTGGACCGGCAGTACAGGCTCGTCTACCGGCTGCCTGACCTTCCGCAGGGCGTCGAGTTCACCGACGTCCATCCTCGCGCCGACGGCTTCCGCGTGGTGCTCACCGGCACCGACGTGTCCGTCTCGACCGGCGGCTGAGCGACCGCCCGGACGCGCCTCGTCAGTCCGTCGCGCCTCCGGCGGCCGCCAGCTGGCTCTCCAGGTCGAACACCTCGGGCAGCGTCCGCATCGCCTCGTCCGGGCGCCCGTCGAGCCCGACGAAGAACCCGGCCATCTCGGCCTGCCAGCGGGCGTTCACGTCCGTGCGGGCCATGGCGGCCTGCGCCGCCGCGAAGTCGTCGGTGGCGAGGACCCCGACCAGCAGGCCGTCCTCGCGCAGGAAGAGCGAGTAGTCGTGCCACCCGGCCGAGTCCAGAGCGCGCAGCATCTCCGGCCAGACGGCCGCGTGCCGGTCGCGGTACTCGTCCAGCCGGGTCGGGTCGACCTGGAGGGTGAAGCAGACGCGGGGCACCTCAGCCGGCCAGCCGCTCCGCCATGAACGCCCGGGCGTGGGATGCCAGGTCCACGCTGTCATCCCAGAGGTTGCGCCACAGGGCGAGCATGGGCGTCAGCTCCGCGCTGACGACGGCGGACGAGAAGCTCTCGAAGGTGACCGGGCCGGCGTAGCCGACGTCGCGGACCGCGCCGAACAGCTCGTCGAAATTGACGTTCCCGGTGCCGAGATACCCCCGGTGCGACTCGCCGATGTGCAGGTATCGGAACCGGTCACCGGTCGCACGCACCGGCTCGGCGAGACCGTTCTCCTCGATGTTCATGTGGTAGCTGTCGAGGTGCACTCCGATGTCGGCGCCGGTCTCGTCGATGAGCGCAAGCATCTCCGCGGCAGTATTGGCCACATTGGTCTCGTAGCGGTTCACGACCTCGAGCGACAGGTCGAGGCCGGCCTGCGTGCACTCCCCGTGCAGCCAGGCCATCGACTCCACGCTGTGGCGTCGCGAGAGCGGGGACATGGGCGCGGTGAACTTGCCCATCATCGAGTACACGACGCCGCACAGGTGGGTGGCGCCGAAGTCGTGCGCCGCCTCCACCGCCGCAGCGAGCAGGTCCCGGCCCCTGGCGACTACCGCCGGGTCCTCGCTGGACACATCGGTGTCCGGGCCCAGGCCGAGCGAGCAGGTGGCCTGCAGCCCGTTGTCCTCGAGCAGTCGACGGGTCATCTTCGCGTCCACCGACCACGGGTCGAGCAGCGGGATCTCGATGATGTCGAACCCGGTCTCGCGAGTCGACTCGATCGCAAGCCTGGCGGACGGCTCGCTCCAGTCCCCCACCCATACCAACGCGTGCACTCCCAGCGGGTTCATCGGTTCTCGTCTCCTTCGGTCGGGCGGTGGGGTCGGGATGGTGCTGTCGATGCGGCCGTCGGTCGCGCGGTCAGCCGGGATGCGGCACCCGGGCGGCCGCGGCGTCCCAGGCGGCCCGGTCGCCCGACGGCTCGAACCGGCGTACGTCCTGGGTCGCCCGCAGCAGGGCGCGCAGGCGGGGCAGGTCCCCCGGGACCGCGCCGAGCGCGCGGGCCTGGACGAGGACGTTGCCCAGCGCCGCCGACTCGACCGGGCCGGCCTCGACGGGGAGCCCGCAGGCGTCGGCGGTGAGCTGGCAGAGAAGCTCGTTGCGGGCACCGCCGCCGACCAGGTGGATCACCTCGACGTCGTACCCGGCCAGCCGCCTGGCGTCGTCGACGGTGCGACGGTAGGCGAGCGCGAGGCTGTCGAGCACGCACCGCACGACCTCGGCGCGCGACCCTGGCCTGGGCTGACCGGTGCGGGCGCACACCTGCTCGATCCGCGCCGCCATGTCCCCGGGGTGCAGGAACAGCGGGTCGTCCGGGTCGATGAGCGTGGTGAACGCCGGGACGTCTGCGGCCTCCGCCAGCAGCGACGGCAGGTCGGCGGGCGTGCCCGCTGCCTCCCAGGTGCGCAGCGCCTCCTGCAGGATCCAGAGCCCCATGACGTTGCGCAGGTAGCGGACGGTGCCGTCGACACCGAGCTCATTGGTGAAGTTGGCCTGCCGGCTCTCCTCCGTCAGCACCGGGGCGTCGAGCTCCAACCCGACGAGGGACCAGGTGCCGCACGACACGTAGGCGAACCTCTCGTTGCGGGCCGGTACGCCGACGACGGCGGAGGCCGTGTCGTGCGACCCGACCTCCCACACCGGCACCGGACCGGTCAGCCCGGTGGCCGCCAGCACCTCAGGGAGCAGCTCACCGAGCCGGCTGCCCGGTGTCCGGAGCCCCGGCAGGAGGGACGGGGCGACGCCGACGGCGTCGAGCAGCTCGGCCACCCAGGTGCCGGTGCGGACGTCCAGCAGCCCGGTCGTGGACGCGTTCGTCAGCTCAACCCCCAGCTCGCCGGTCAGCCAGTACCCGAACAGGTCCGGCACGAGCAGCAGGCGGTGCGCGGCGGCGAGCTGAGGGGTGCCGCGTGCCGCGGCCAGCTGGAAGATCGTGTTGATCGGCAGGAACTGCAGGCCGTTGAGCTGGTAGAGACGCTCCGGTCCCAGGTCGGCGGCCGTCTTCTCGGCGACCCCGTCGGTGCGCTCGTCGCGGTAGTGCACGGGGTTGCCGAGCAGGGCGCCGGACTCGTCGAGCAGGCCGTAGTCGACCGCCCAGGCGTCCACGCCCACGCCGTCGAGGCCACCCGACTGCCGTCCGGCCGAACGGAGCCCTTCCACGGTCCCCGCCCACAGCGCGAGGACGTCCCAGTGCAGCGTCCCGCCGACCCGCACCGGCCGGTTGGGGAACCGCAGCACCTCGGTCAGGTCGAGCCGGTCCGCGTCGACGGCCCCGAGCATGACCCGCCCGCTGGACGCGCCGAGATCGACAGCGGCGACGCGGACCGCACTCACGCCGGCACCTAGCGGAGGAAGGCGGCGGCCACGCCGGCGTCGACGGGGATGTGCAGACCGGTCGTGTGCGTGAGGTCGCCGCCGGTCAGGGCGAACACCGCGTTGGCGACGTGCTCGGGCAGGACCTCGCGCTTCAGCAGCGTCCGCTGGGCGTAGTACGCCCCGAGGTCCTCCTCGGCCACGCCGTAGACGGCGGCGCGCTGGGCGCCCCAGCCGCCTGCGAAGATCCCTGACCCCCGGACCACGCCGTCCGGGTTGATGCCGTTGACGCGGATCCCGTGCTCTCCGAGCTCGGCGGCGAGCAGCCGGACCTGGTGCGCCTGGTCGGCCTTGGCCGCGCTGTACGCGACGTTGTTGGGCCCGGCGAACACGGCGTTCTTGCTCGAGATGTAGACGATGTCGCCACCGAGGCCCTGCTCCTGCATGAGGCGCGCGGCCTCCCGCGACACGAGGAAGGAACCCCTGGCCATCACGTCGTGCTGCAGGTCCCAGTCCGCCTCGGTGGTCTCGAGCAGCGGCTTGGAGATGGACAGGCCCGCGTTGTTCACGACGAGGTCGACCCCGCCGAAGGCCAGGGCGGCCGCTGCCATCGCGCCGGCGACGGCTGCGGCATCGGTGACGTCGGCGGCGACCGCCACGGCGACGTCACTCGAACCCAGCTCCGCGGCCACGGTCCTGGCGGAGTCGGCGTCGCGGTCCGCGACCACCACGCAGGCGCCCTCGGCCGCGAGCCGGTGGGCGATGGCCCGGCCGATGCCCGAGCCCCCACCGGTGACCAGGGCGACCCGGGTCGCCAGCGGCCTCGGCTTCGGCATCCGCGCGAGCTTCGCCTCCTCCAGCGCCCAGTACTCGATGCGGAACTTCTCCGACTCGTCGATCGGCGCGTACGTCGACACGGACTCTGCCCCGCGCATCACGTTGATGGCGTTGACGTAGAACTCGCCGGCGACGCGAGCTGTCTGCTTGTTGGCTCCGAAGGAGAACATGCCCACCCCGGGCACCAGCACGACGGCAGGGTCGGCTCCCCGCATCGGCGGGGTCGCGTCGTCGGCGTACCGCTCGTAGTACTGGCGGTACGCGTCGCGGTACTCGACGTGCAGCTCGCGCAGCCGCGTCACCACCTCGTCCAGCGGTGCGGACGGCGGGAGGTCCAGGACCATCGGCCGGACCTTGGTGCGCAGGAAGTGGTCCGGGCAGGAGGTGCCGAGGGCAGCGAGCGCGGGGTGCCGTTCCCGCGAGACGAAGTCCAGGACCGGATCCGAGTCCGTGTAGTGACCGACCTGCGGCCGGTCGGTCGAGGCCAGGCCCCGCAGGACCGGGAACAGGGCGGCGGCCCGGGCCCGGCGCTCCGGCTCGGGCAGCGGCTCGAGGCCGGGAACCACCGGGCCGAACGGCTCGGGCCGGCCCCGCTCGTCGAGGTAGGTCTGAGCGGCCCGGATGATGTCGAGTGCGTTCTGCTCGCACTCCTCGCTGGTGGTCCCCCAGGCCGTGATCCCGTGACCACCGAGGATGACGCCCACGGCCTGCGGGTTCTCCCGCTTGATCGCCGCGATGTCGAGGCCGAGCTGGAAGCCGGGCCGTCGCCAAGGCACCCACGCGACCCGGTCGCCGAAGACCTCCTTGGTCAGTGCCTCACCGTCGGCGGAGGTGGCGAGCGCGATGCCCGAGTCCGGGTGGAGGTGGTCGACGTGCGCGGCGTCCACCAGCGCGTGCATGGCGGTGTCGATGGACGGGGCGGCGCCACCGGTCCCGTGCAGGCAGAAGTCGAAGGCGGCGACCATCTCGTCCTCGCGGTCGACGCCGGGGTAGACGTCGACCATCGACCGCAGCCGGTCGAGGCGGAGCACGGCGAGGCCCTGCTCGGTGAGAGTGCCCAGGTCACCGCCGGATCCCTTGACCCAGAGCAGCTCGACGTCCTGCGCGGTCACCGGGTCGGTGACAGTGCCCTTCGCGGACGTGTTCCCACCCGCATAGTTGGTGTTGCGCGGGTCGGCGCCGAGCCGGTTGCTTCGGGCCACCAGGGCCTCGACCTGTGGGTGTGTCATCGGTTCTCGCTCCGGTCGTCGGGTTCGGGGGTCAGGCGCCCCAGCCGGCCTGCTGGCCGCCGGTGCGATCGGTACGGATCCGCTCGAAGTAGCCGGAGCGGTGGTAGGCGGCGACGGGGTCGGGGTCGATCCCCTGCTCCTCCCGCAGCTCGGCCAGCAGCGGCCGGACGTCGGTGGCGAAGGCGTCCATCACCACGGCGTTGGCGGCCAGCACGTCGCCGGCGTCCTGTGCCGTGGTGAGGGCGTCGGCGTCGACGAGCAGCGCCTTGGCCGTCGCCTCCTGCACGTTCATCACCGAGCGGATGATCGCCGGGATCTTGGCCTCGATGTTGTGGCACTGGTCGAGCATGAAAGTGATGCCCGCGGCCGGGTCGAGGCCGCCGCCGAGGACGATCTCGTGCATGAGCCGGAACAGCTGGAACGGGTCGGCCGCGCCGACCATGAGGTCGTCGTCGGCGTAGAACCTGGAGTTGAAGTCGAAGGCGCCGAGCTTGCCCGCCCGCAGCAGGAACATCACGATGAACTCGATGTTGGTGCCGGGGGCATGGTGGCCGGTGTCGATGACCACCTGGGCGCGCGGGCCCAGCTCCAGGCAGTGCGCGTAGGACGTGCCCCAGTCCGGGACGTCGGTGGCGTAGAAGGCCGGCTCGAACAGCTTGTACTCGAGCAGCATGCGCTGGTCGCCCGTGAGCCTGTCGTACACCTCGCGCAGCGCCTCGGCCAGTCGGTCCTGGCGCTGGCGGAGGTTGTCCTGGCCGGGATAGTTCGTGCCGTCGGAGAACCACAGCTTGAGGTCTCGCGACCCGGTGCGGTCCATGATGTCGATGCACTCGAGCAGGTGGTCGGTCGCCTTGCGGCGCACCCCGGCGTCGGGGTTCGTCACGCTGCCGAGCTTGTAGTCCTCGTCCTGGAAGACGTTGGAGTTGACCGTGCCAAGCGTGACGCCCTGCTGCTTCGCGTAGTCCGCTAGCTCGCCGAACTCGTCGACCCGGTCCCAGGGGATGTGCAGCGCCACCGTCGGGGCGACCCCGGTGAAGCGGTGCACGGTCGCCGCGTCGTCGACCTTCTCCTCCGGCGTGCGCGGCACGCCCTCCTGCGGGAACACCTTGAAGCGGGTCCCCGAGTTCCCGTAGCCCCAGGACGGTGTCTCGATCGCCTGCTGGCGGAGAGCGGCCTTGACGGCCTGCACGTCGGTCATGCTGCACCTCTCGGGTCGTGCCGGTGGACGATGGGCGCGTTGGTCATCCGGCACCCCGGCCGCGGCGCACGCTGTACGCGTTGAGCAGCGCCGAGAGCACGAGCAGCGCGCCGAGCGCGAAGAGCTGGAACTGGCTGCCGTCCGAGCCCTCGAACGCGAGCAGGATGCCGGCGTTGAGCCAGACGACGAGGAGGGCGGCGACGACCACTCCGGCGACCCGGCCGATGCCGCCCGAGATGGCGACCCCGCCGAGCACCGCGATGGTGATCGCAGGCAGGGCCATGCCGCTTCCGACACTGCCGGCGTCCGGCCGGGCCGACGCGAACTGGGCGACGGTGACCACGGCGACCACCGCGGAGAGCACTCCGGACGTGACGTAGGCGAGGAACCGGGTCCTCCGCACCGGGATGTTCGCGAAGCGGGCCGCCACGTCGTTCGTGCCGATCGCGTAGAGCCGGCGACCGTACGACGACCGGTTCACTACCAGCCACACGACGACCGTCACTGGCAGCAGGAAGGTGAGCACCTGCAGCGGCAGGTCGGGAGCGACGTCGCCGAGCAGCGGCAGGCTGACGCTCTGGGTGAGCGAGTGGGCGTCCTGGATCGGCGTGGTCGAGATCGGCGCGTTGTTGTGGCTGACGAGGGCGATCGCGCCGAACGCGTAGAAGGTGGCAAGGGTGGCGATGAGCGCCGGGAAGCCCAGGTACGCGATGAGCACGCCGTTGAGGGCACCGAGGGCCGCCCCGACCAGCAGGGTCACGACGAGGGCGGGCAGGATCGGCCAGCCCCAGAGCCCGACCATCGCCCCGAACGCCATCCCGGAGAGGCTCACGATCGAGCCCACCGACAGGTCGATGCCACCGCGGCCGGAGACGATGACCACCAGCTCGGCGAGGGCGAGCAGGCACAGCGGTACCAGCGTCTCGAGTGCCGACGCGAGGTAGTCGACGTCGTACGGCGCGACGAGGTAGCCCTGGTTCCCGAGGAACCAGAACCACACGACGACAGCGACCAGGAGCACCGACAGCAGGGCCACCCGCTCGGCGAGGACCATGTCTGCGGCGCGTCGCCACCAAGCGGGCCGCGAGTCCACGGCGGCCGGCGGCGCCGCCGGCCGCTCGGGTGCCTGCGTGCTCATGCTGCCCTCCTGCGCCGTTCGCGGACGATGTCGACACCGACCGCGACGACGATCGCCACGCCGATGAACAGCTCGGTCAGCTCGCTGCGCCAGCCGAGCAGCGTGATCGCGCTGGTCACGGTCCCGACCAGCAGGGCGCCGAGCAGGGTGCCGAGGACCGTTCCGCGGCCGCCGAGGATGCTGGTCCCCCCGATCACCACGGCGGCGATCACCTGGAGCTCGAGCCCGGCGCCGGCGTTCTGCTGGACCAGGCCCCCGCTGCCGATCAGCACACAGCCGGCGAGGCCGACGAACAGCCCGGTCAGCCCGTACGCCGCCAGCAGCCGCCTGCGGACCTGGATGCCGGCCAGGCGCGCCGCCGCCGGGTCGTTGCCGAGGGCGTACCAGTGCCTGCCGGTGGCCCAGTAGCGCATGTAGGCCCACATGAGGGCCGCCAGGACCATGGTCAGCCACCACGCGTTGGGCACGCCGGCGGTCTCCCCGCCGCCGCCACCGCCGATGCTCTTGAAGGTGTCCGGGACCCCGGTGACCTGCTTGTTCTCGAACAGCCGCAGGGCGAGGAAGCGGAAGAGGTTGAGCGTCCCGAACGTGGCGATGATCGGGTGGATGCCGCCGAACGCGATGAGCACCCCGTTGAACAGCCCCAGCGCGAGCCCGACGGCGAGGGCGACGAGCACTGCCTCCGGAAGCGGGGCGCCGCTGTCGCGGATCAGCTTCGAGACCACGACCATGACCACGGCGGCGCTGCTGCCCACCGACACATCGATGCCACCGGTGACGATGACAGCGCTCATCCCGATCCCGACCAGCGCGACGGGGGCGACCGCGTAGAGCAGGTTGCTCAGGTTGCTCGACGTCAGGAACGTGTCGGTGCCGAGCGACAGCGCCAGCCAGAGCACGGCGACCACGGCCACCAGGGCGAGCTCCTGCCCCTCGATCGCCCGGGCGACGGGACGCCGGCGCACCGTTGCGCGGTCGGTGATGACAGCCATCAGCTGCTCCCCTCCGTGGACGGGTCCGGTTGGCTGTTCTCGGAGACGTCCGCGGCGTCGTGAGCACCCGGGTCACCGGCAGCCGCGGCGAGAAGGTCTGCGGCCCGGGCCCCGCGGGGCAGCTCGGTCACCACCCGGCCGCCACGCACGACGAGCACGCGGTCGGCGAGCTGCTGCACCTCGGGCAGGTCGGCGGACACGACGACGACTGCTCCGCCCGCGTCGGCGAGCTCGAAGATGATGCGGTGGATCTCGTCCTTGGCGCCCACGTCGACGCCCTGCGTCGGCTCCTCGAGCAGCATGATCTGGGGCCGTTCGACGAGCTGGCGGGCGAGCACGACCTTCTGCTGGTTGCCGCCCGAGAGGTTGTCGACGCGGGTCGACGGCCCGGGCGCCTTGATCCGGATGCGGGAGATGAAGTCGCCGGCGATCTCGCGCTCACGCCCACGGTCGACCCACACGCCCCAACGGCTGAGCAGGCCCAGGTGGCCACTGGAGATGTTGAAGGCGATGCTCTTGCTTCCGAAGACTCCCTGGACCTTGCGGTTGGCGGGCAGCATCGAGATGCCGTGCCGCACGGCGTCGGCGGGCGAGTCGAGGCGCGCCTCGCTCCCCGCGATGCGGACCACGCCGGAGGCCGCCGGGTCGATGCCGAACAGGGACCTGACCACGTCGTTGGCGCCCGAGCCGATCAGGCCGTAAAGCGCCAGGATCTCCCCCGGCCGGACGCTGAACCCGACGTCCTCGAACTTCGGCGGGCGTGAGAGGCCCGAGACCTCGAGCACCGGCTCGCCCGCCGGGACGGCGCGCTCGGAGGTGCCGCTCGTGAGGGCATGGCCGACCATCAGCTCGGCCACCTCCCGCACGCTGAGCTCGGCGGTGGGGCGGCTCGCGACGACCGCGCCGTCGCGCAGCACGGTGACGCGATCGGTGATCTGCGCCAGCTCGTCCAGCCGATGGCTGATGTAGATCACCGCGACGCCGGCGGAGCGCAACGCCCGGACAGCGGTGAACAGCGTGTCGATCTCGCGGTCGGTGAGGATCGCCGACGGCTCGTCGAGGATCAGGATCCGCGCGTCGTGCGACAGGGCTTTGGCGATGCTGACCAGCTGCTGCTCGGCCACCGGCATGTCGGCGACCCGGACGTCGGCCAACGCGCGGTCCAGGCCGATCTGCTCGAGCAGGTCGAGCACGCGCGCACGCTGGGCGCCGCGGTCCACGACGCCGGCCCGGCGCAGCTCGCGACCGATGAAGACGTTCTCGGCGACAGTCAGCTCCCCGAAGAGCTGCGGCTCCTGGTAGACCGTCGCGATCCCCGCGCCCAGCGCGGAGGTGGTGCTGCCGGCGGGCAGGCGCTCGCCGTCGATCTCGATGGTCCCCCGGTCGGCGCTCTCGGCGCCGGACACGATCTTGATCAGGGTCGACTTCCCTGCGCCGTTCTCGCCGACGATCGCGTGCACCTCGCCGGCCCGCAGCTCCAGGTCGACCCCTCGCAGGGCGTGCACACCGCCGTACCGCTTCTCGACCCCCGTGAGACGCAGGATCGTCGGGTGCTCGCCGACCTGCTGCTCGCTCGCCCCCTCGGGCACCTTCGTCGTCATCGTCGGGGCTCCTCCGGCCGGGGTCGGACCGCCGCCGTGGCGGCGGCCCGACCTCCCGTCATCGTGGGCTGGACCTCGGTCAGTAGTTGAACTGGTCGACGTTGTCCTTGGTGATCCGCAGCGCCGGGCCCAGCAGCAGCATCTTCTGGCCCTCGTCGTAGGTGACGTCGGGGATCTCGGCCTTGAGCTTGTCGTCCGGCTCGAGCGAGCCGTCGGTGGCGAGCTGGTTGCCGGCCCACGCGGTGAGGTAGCCGAGCTTCTCGACGTCCCACAGGATGGCGGCGCTGGACGAGCCGTCCGTGAGGTAGGGCTTCATCGCCTGGGGCGTACCGAGACCGACGGTGAAGACCTTGCCGATCTTGTCCGACTCGCGGACGGCCTTGGCGACGCCGGGAGCTGACGAGGTGCACTCGCCGACCAGACCCGTCAGCTCGGGGTGCGCGTTCATGAGGTTCTTGGCCATCGACACGGCCTTCGCCTCGTCCTCACCGGCGTACACGATGTCGACGATCTTCATGTCCGGGTACTTGCTGGCGGTGTACTCCTTCTGGACGTCGATCCAGGAGTTGAGGTTGGCCGCCGTCTGGCCGCACGAGACGATCGCGTAGGAGCCCTTGCTCCCCATCTGCTCCGCCAGCGCGTCCGTGATCCCCTCGCCGATCCCCTGCGCGGTGGCCTGGTTGACGAAGACCTCGCGCGGCGAGTTCGGCGCATCGGTGTCGGACGTCGCGACGTGGATGCCCTTGTCCTTGGCGTCGGTCAGCACCGGCGCCATCGAGTCGGGGTCGTTGGGCGCGACGAACAGCGCGCTGACCTTCTGCTGGATCAGGGACTTGACGATGTCGGTCTGGGCACCCGGGTCGGCCGTCGTGGATCCCTTGTAGATCCAGGTGATCCCCAGATCGGTGGCCGCCTTCTGGCCGCCGGTGTTCATGGCCTCGAAGTAGGGGATGCCCTGCAGCTTGGGTACGAACGCGACACTGACCTTCGCCTTCGAGTCGCTCCCGCTGCCGGAGCCGGTCGAGGTGGTGTCGTCCTTCTTGCTGCACCCGGTGAGCGCGAGCGCGCCGGCGAGACCGACAGCCAGGACGGCGGTCGCCTTCCTCGGAGCCTTCATTCGACTTCCTTTCCCTCTGCTGCAGCGCGACGGCCGCGCGGGTGGGGACGGTGGGGTGGCTGAATCGTTCCAACCGGTGTGACGGCTAAGTTAGGAGTGCGTGAACGCCGCGTCAAGAGGTTCGGCGCATAATCTTGACACGTTTCAGTCCGATGGGCATGGTTCAGTCACCGAACCAAGGGAGAACACGTGCCAGCCGGGATCAAGGACGTCGCCGCCGCGGCAGGCGTCTCGGTCGGCACGGTGTCCAACGTCCTCAACCGGCCCGACCTGGTCGCCTCTGCCACCCGGGACCGGGTCCAGTCCGCGATCGACCGGTTGGGCTTCGTGCGCAACGAGTCGGCCCGCCAGCTGCGGGCGGGCCGCAGTCGCTCGATCGGCCTGGTTGTCCTGGACGTGGCCAACCCGTTCTTCACCGACGTCGCCCACGGCGTCGAGCAGGTCGCCGACGGCAACGCGACGATCGTGATGCTCTGCAACACCGGCGAGAGCCCGGACCGCGAAAGACGCCACCTGGAGATGCTGGAGCAGCAGCGCGTGCTCGGCGTGCTCATCACGCCGGTCGACGCGCGCAACCCACAGATCGACGCCATGATCGGACGTGGCACCCCCGTCGTCCTGGTGGACCGCCTCGCGCCCCGTCGCAACCAGTGCTCCGTCGGCGTCGACGACGTGCTGGGTGGCCGGCTCGCGACACGCCACCTGGTCGACCAGGGACACCGCCGGATCGCCTTCGTGGGCGGCCCCTTCACCATCCCGCAGGTGAGCGAGCGGCACCAGGGCGCGGTCAGCGCCCTGGTGGGGACCCCGGCCGAGATGCTGGTGCTCGAGAGCGCGAGCCTCACCGTGAGCGCCGGCCGACATGCGGGTGCCGAGCTCGCTGGGCTGCCGACGAGACGACGGCCGACCGCGGTCTTCTGCGCCAACGACCTGCTGGCCCTCGGTGTGCTGCAGGAGCTGGCGCGGCACGGGCTGCATGCACCGAAGGACGTCGCGGTGGTCGGCTACGACGACATCGACTACGTAGCGGCGGCGAGCGTGCCGCTCACCTCGGTCAGGCAACCTCGCGAGCTGCTCGGCCGCACGGCCGCCGAGCTGATCTTCGAGGAGGTGGAGCAGGGCAGCTCGCACAAGCACCGCCGCGTCGTCTTCGAGCCGGAGCTCGTGGTCCGCGAGTCGAGTGCGCGGCGCCGCCGGTCCCGCTCCGGCGGTCCGCGGCCAGCAGCGGCAGCACCGTCGGTGGTGGGCTGAGATGCGCATCGCCCTGTTCGTGACCTGCCTGGCCGACGGCCTCTTCCCGCGGGTCGGGCAGGCGACGGTCGCGCTCCTCGAGCGGCTGGGGCACGACGTGGTGTTCCCGGACCGGCAGACCTGCTGCGGGCAGATGCACACGAACACCGGCTACCAGCGCGAGGCGCTGCCGCTGGTCCGGCACCACGTCGACACCTTCGAGCCCTACGACGTCGTGGTCGCGCCGAGCGGCTCGTGCGTCGGGTCGGTGCGGCACCAGCACGCGATGGTGGCTCGACGGGCGGGTGACGACCGGCTGGCCGACCGGGCCGCGGTGGTCGCCGGGCGCACGTACGAGCTGTCGGAGCTGCTCGTCGACGTGCTGGGCCTCGAGGACGTCGGGGCGCACTTCCCGCACCGGGTGACCTACCACCCGACCTGTCACTCGTTGCGGATGCTGCGCGTCGAGGACAAGCCGTTGCGGCTGCTGCGCGCCGTCCGTGGCATCGACCTGGTCGGGCTGCCCGAGGCGGACCAGTGCTGCGGCTTCGGCGGAACGTTCGCGATGAAGAACGCCGACACCTCCACCGCGATGCTGGCCGACAAGATGCGCCACGTCCTGGGCACGGGGGCCGAGGTCGTCTCGGCCGGCGACGCGTCCTGCCTCATGCACATCGGCGGTGGCCTGTCCCGGCTGCGCACCGGCACCCGCGCCCTGCATCTCGCCGAGGTCCTCGCGTCGACCGAGCACTCCCCGGCCGTGCTCGCATGAGCACGTTCCTGGGCATGCCGGCGCACGCACCGCGGGGGGTGGGCCAGCTGCGCGAGGAGCGACCTTTCCCCGATGCGGCCCGGACGGCCCTGGCCGACACCCAGCTGCGCCGCAACCTGGGCAACGCGACGAGCACGATCCGGGCCAAGCGGGCCGCCGTCGTGGGTGAGGTGCCGGACTGGGAGGCACTGCGGGTCGCCGGCCAGGAGGTGAAGGCCGCCACCATGGCCCGCCTGGACGAGCACCTCGAGCGGCTGGAACGCGAGGTCACCAGCCGCGGCGGCATCGTGCACTGGGCCCGCGACGCGAACGAGGCCAACGCCATCGTCACCCGGCTGGTCCAGGAGACGGGCGAGTCCGAGCTCGTCAAGGTCAAGTCGATGGTGACCCAGGAGATCGGGCTCAACGAGGCGCTCGCCGACGCCGGCATCACGGCGTACGAGACCGACCTCGCCGAGCTCATCGTCCAGCTCGGCCACGACAAGCCGTCGCACATCCTGGTGCCCGCGATCCACCGGAACCGGGCCGAGATCCGCGAGATCTTCCTGCGCGAGATGGCCGGGGTCGACCCGGAGCTCACCGACGACCCGCGCAGGTTGGCGATGGCCGCGCGGTCCTACCTGCGGCGGAAGTTCCTCACCGCCAAGGTGGCAGTCAGTGGCGCGAACTTCGCCGTCGCCGAGACCGGCACGCTGCTGGTCGTCGAGTCCGAGGGCAACGGCCGGATGTGCCTCACCCTGCCCGAGACACTGATCACCGTGATGGGCATCGAGAAGGTGGTGCCGACCTGGCGCGACCTCGAGGTGTTCCTGCAGCTTCTCCCCCGGTCGTCCACCGGCGAGCGGATGAACCCCTACACCTCGGCCTGGACCGGAGTCACGCCTGGCGACGGGCCGCGGGCCTTCCACCTGGTGCTGCTCGACAACGGACGCAGCGCCACGCTCGCCGACGAGGTCGGACGCGAGGTCCTGCACTGCATCAAGTGCAGTGCCTGCATGAACGTGTGCCCGGTGTACGAGCGCACCGGCGGCCACGCCTACGGCTCGGTCTATCCGGGCCCGATCGGGGCTGTCCTGTCGCCGCTGCTCACGGGTGTCGAGGACAACGCCTCGCTGCCCTACGCGTCGTCCTTGTGCGGAGCCTGCTACGACGTGTGCCCCGTGCGCATCGACATCCCCTCGATCCTCGTGCACCTGCGCAACCGGCACGTCGAGGAGCGCCGGTCGGCCTCGCGGCTGCCCTCTGCCGAGGCGGTGGCGATGGCCGCGGCGTCCTGGGTCATGGCCGACCCGAAGCGCTTCTCCGCCGCCGAGAAGGCGTCGCGAGTCGGCCGCCTGCTTGCGCGCGGCGGCCGGCTGCGTTCCCTGCCCCCGCCGCTGTCGGCGTGGACCAGCTCGCGTGACATGCCCGCTCCCCCGCCCGAGACGTTCCGCGAGTGGTGGGCTCGGACCCGCGGCGGCACCTCGTGACCGCGCGCGACGACGTGCTCGCCCGCGTCCGTGCCGCCAGGGGTGCGACGCCGGTCGTCGAGCCGGCCCGGGACTACCGCACCGGTGGCGAGCACACCCCGGGGTCGGACGCGGCCCTGGACCTGCTCGAGGACCGGCTGCGCGACTACCGGGCCACCGTCCGGCGGACCGTCCCTTCCGGCCTGCGCCAGGCCGTGCTCGACGCCCTCGAGGCTGCCGGGGTCGACGACGGCGCTCCGGTCCTGCTGCCGCCGGGCCTGCCGCGGGAATGGGCTCCGGCAGGTCGTCCCGACGACGGGAACCTCACCGCAGCGGAGCTCGACGGTTTCGCTGCTGTCGCCACGGCCTGCCGGGCCGCCTGCGCCGAGACCGGGACGATCGTGCTCGACGGTGAGCCGGACCAGGGCCGGCGTGCGCTGACCCTGGTGCCGGACGTGCACGTCTGCGTGGTCCGCGCCGACCAGGTCGTCGGGACCGTGCCCGAGCTGCTCGCCCGGCTGGACCCGACCCGGCCGACGACTCTTGTGTCGGGACCGTCGGCAACCAGCGACATCGAGCTGGACCGGGTCGAAGGTGTGCACGGTCCGCGGACCCTCTCGGTGGTCCTTGTCACTGCCTGACTCTCAGCAGAAGACAGCACGAAGAACGGCACAACAGGGCGTGACGCCCGGATCCGCGTCCCTCCCGGGCGTTCTGCCGTCGTTGACGGTGGCGCGCATCCCGTTGCCCGGCAGTCAGCCGGTGACCGCCTCCGCGGCGGCAAGAACTGTCGTCACGGCTGCGACAGCCGCGCCGGCGTCAGCGCCGTCGGCGCGGACGTGCACCGTGTCCCCTGCGACGGCGCCGAGGCCCATGACCGCGAGCACGCTGCGGGCGTCCACCTCGGGCCGGTCCCTGGTCGACAGGTGCACTATCGCGTCCAGCGGCGCGACCGCACGGGTCAGCTGGCCAGCCGGCCGGGCGTGCAGGTCGGCCGGCAGGACGACGTCGGCGGTCACCTCAGAGCTTCCGGACACCGCGCGCCCCCTCGGCTGCTGCCACGACCTCGGCGAGTGAGGCGCCGCCGGATGCGGCGACAGCCGCTGCCACTGCACCCTCGACGAACGGCGCGTCCGCGATGACCGCGTCGCCCGGCCGCCGGTCCGGCTCGGCCAGGAAGGCGCGGGCCGTGAGCACCGAGCTCCCGAGGTCGGGCAGGATCACCACCCCGGCCCCGGAGTCGACCTTCTCGACAGCGGCCACGAGCGCGTCTGCGCTCGTGCCGAGGCTGCCGTCGTCCGTGCCGCCGATGCCGACCAGCCGGACCGCACCCCCGCTGACCTGACCGGCGACGTCGGCGGCGCCTTCGGCCAGCGCCCGGCTGTGGGAGATCAGCACGATGCCTACCGCGCAGGTGTCGCTCATGGCTCTATCCTCGTCCGTGTTCGACGATGCTGAACGCCTCGACGGAGCCGAGACGAAGGGAGCTGCCGGTGATCCAGTCCGTGGACCGCGCGGCCCGGATCCTGCACGAGCTGGGATCCGGGAGCCCGACCCTCGGCGTGACGGAGCTCGGAGCACGGCTGGGCCTGGCCAAGCCGACAGTGCACGGGCTCCTGCGGACCCTGGAGGAAAGCGGCCTGGTGAGCCAGGACGTGGCCACCGGCCGCTACTCGCTCGGCCCGCGGGTGCTGCAGCTCGGCAATGCCTACCTGGCCGGCTCGGAGCTGCGAGCCAGGTCGATGCTGCGGGCCGGTCCGCTCGCCCGCCAGGTAGACGAGGCGGTCTGGGTCTGCGTCCTGGTGGACGACGTGGTGATGGTCGTGCACCACGAGTTCCGGCCGGACGACGCCGTGCAGATCCTCGAGGTCGGCGCGACAGTGCCCTGGCACGCCACCGCGCTGGGCCACTCGATCGCCGCCGGGCTCACGGACACTGAGCTGGAAACACTGCTCGACCTGCCGCGCCGAAGCCTGACCGGGCGCACCCGGACCGATGCCGCCGTCCTGCGCACGGCACTGGCCTCGGTGCGTGACAAGGGGATCGCGATCGAGAACCAGGAAGCCAACGTCGGCGACGCCAGCATTGCCGCGGCGATCGTCGACCACGCCGGCCGCGTGGTCGGCGCACTCGGGGTCGTGGGCCCGGCCGATCGACTGCTGACGCGTCAGGCCAGGACGCGGCTCGGGCGGGCCGTCGCCGACTCGGCGCGGGCGCTCTCGCGCGACCTCGGGGCGGCGAGGGCCCCCGCGCCGGAGCGACGCGTCAGACACCGGACCCCCCAGAGCTGACGAGCGGCCGGTCGTCAGCGGTGGACGCCGCGTGGACCAGGGCACGTACATCGTCCAGCCGGGACGGCGCGACGCTCAGTGTCGTCACCCCGGCCGAGAGCAGCAGCGGCAGCACGGCGGGGCTGGCCGCGGCGTCGCCGCAGACCGACAGCGGTCTCCCGGCGGCCCGGGTGAGCTCCGCGGCGCGAACGACCTGCGACATGACCTCTGGCCGGGCTGCCGCGTCCGGCCCGGTCTGCGCGTCGGTGCGGGCGACGCCGAGCGTCGCCGCGGTCAGGTCGTTGGTGCCGAGAGAGAAGAAGTCGGCCGCGTTGACCAGGTCCGGCAGCGCCGCGATGGCCGCCGGTGTCTCCAGCATCGCCCCCAGCGGCGGGATCCGGGCGCCCACGGCGGCCGCGGCGGTCCGCAGCGCCCCCCGGACCGACATCAGCTGATCCCGCGTCTCGACCATCGGCACGAGGAGTTGGAGGTCGACGGCGCGCGCCACGTCCAGCACGGCCTCGAGCTGCGCGGCCAGCGCTGCGGGATCGGCCAGCAGCAGCTCGAGGGACTCCTCGGGTCGTCCGGCCAGGAACGGCGGGACCTTGTCGTGGGTGAAGTCCAGCAGTCGCACGGTGACCGTCCGGCCGGCCAGCTCGGCGAGCACCGGACGCAGGGCACGCGCGTTCTCGGCGCGGGTCGGCCACCGGCGGGCCGCCAGGTGCGCGAGCTCGGTGCGGAGCAGTCCGACGCCCGTGGCCCCGCGCTCCACAGCCCGCCGGGCCTCGACCGCCGACGCCACGTTGGCGAGCAACCGGACGTCGACGCCGTCGCGCGTACGCAGCGGGAGTGCCCGCAGCCGGGTCGTCTCGGCGGGGTCGGGTCCGTGGCCCACGGTCGCCAGCTCATCCGGACCGGGGTCGACACGGACCCGGCCACGGTCGCCGTCTACGAGCAGCCGAACCCCGTCTGGGACATCGAGCACCGCTGGGTCGACGTCGACGACGAGCGGGACACCGAGCGAACGCGCCACGATCGAGGCGTGCGAGCTCGGTCCGCCCCGCAGCGACACGGCGGCGACAAGCTGCTCGGCGTGCTCGAGCAGGTCGGGAGCAGCGACCTCGTCCGCCACGAGCACGAGCGGGCCAGGCGGCGGCACGGCGGGCGGCCGTCCGAGGAGGCGGTCCTGGACGAAGCGGGTGACAGCCCGTACGTCGGCTGCGCGCTCGCGCAGCTCGGCAGAGGCCAGCGCCTCGAGCGCCGCTGCGTGCCGCTCGCCCGCGACCTCGACGGCGGCCACCGCGTCGTCAGCCAGCGCGGCGACCGCTGCGTCGGCGAACGAGGAGTCGAGCGTGATCATCGCCTCAACCTCGAGGATGTCGGCGTAGGAGGCTCCGCCCGCCGCTCGATGCCGCGCTGCGGCCTCCGCGAGCGCGGCGGCGGTCGCGGCGAATGCCGCCCGGACCTGGGCCGCGGACGCGGTGACCCGCCGGGTCACCGCGCCCCGGCGCGGCTGCCAGGCCGGCGCGACCGCGGCGCCGGGCGAGCAGCCGCTGCCCCCGTGCTCGGCAGTCATGACTCCTGGCCCTCCAGCACCGCAGCGAGCGCGGCCATCAGCAGCGCCGTGGACGCGGCGCCCGGATCCTCGTGCCCGACGCTGCGAGGGCCGAGGTAACTGGCCCGGCCCTTGAGCGCCTGCATCGGGATCGTCGCCTCGGCACCTTGTTGCGCGGCGGCGGCCGCCGCGGCAGCCGCCGCGCCGAGGGTCGCACCCGCGGCCAGCGCCTGCTGGTAGGCACGGACCGCCGGCGCGAGCGCGTCGACCATCGTCTTGTCACCCTCGGCAGCGGCGCCGAGGCCCTGGACACCCTCGAGCGCCGCTGACAACGCCGCGCCGAGGGCTACCGGCGCGACGTCAGGCTCGGTCCCCAACGCCTTGCCGGCCCGCCTGAACGCGGTGCCGTACAACGGCCCCGATGCCCCGCCGACCTTGGACACCAGCGCGTTGCCCACCACGGTGAGAAGCTCGCCGGGCGTGCCTGGCTGCTTGTCGTCGAGGGCGACGGCAACGGCGCGGAAGCCGCGCACCAGGTTGACGCCGTGGTCGGCGTCGCCGATGGCTGCGTCCAGATGGGTCAGATGGTCCTTGTTCTCCTCGATGTCGTGCGTGGCCTTGTCGATCCAGGCGCGGACGGTTGTGGCGTCCACCAGCAGCACCCCTTCCATGGCCGGCTCCTCAGCGGCCCCACCGCAGCGCGGGGGTCTCCACCGGAGCGTCCCAGAGTGCGGTCAGGTCCGGGGTGAGGCGTAGCACGGAGATCGAGGCACCGGCCATGTCGAGGCTGGTGATGTAGTTGCCGACCAGTGAGCGCGCGATGGTCGCCCCCTTGGCCTCGACGATCTTGCGGACCTCCTCGAACACGATGTACAGCTCGAGCAGCGGGGTGCCGCCCATGCCGTTGACCATGACGGCCAGCTCACCCTGGAGGGGCAGGTCGTCGTCGATCGCGCCGAGCGACACCTCGACGATCTCGCGGGCCGAACGGATGGGCCCGCGGACCCGGCCGGGCTCGCCATGGATCCCGACACCGAGCTCGATCTCGTCGTCCGGCAGGTCGAAGCCCGGCTGGCCCGACGACGGCGATACGCACGCGGTGAGCGCGACGCCGAACGACCGGGACCGCTCGTTGACCTCGCGGGCGACGTCGGCGACCGCCTTGAGCTCTCGCTGCTGCTCGGCGAGGGCGCCCGCGATCTTCTCGACGAACACCGTGGCTCCGGTGCCGCGACGACCCGCGGTGTAGAGGCTGTCCTGGACAGCGACGTCGTCGTCGATCACGACCGAGGCGACCTCGATGTTCTCGTCGGCGGCCAGCTCGGCGGCCATCTGGAAGTTGAGCACGTCGCCCGTGTAGTTCTTCACGATGTGAAGCACACCGGCTCCGCCGTCGACCTTCTGGGTGGCGGCGAGCATCTGGTCCGGAACCGGCGAGGTGAACACCTCGCCGGGGCAGGCGGCATCCAGCATGCCGAACCCGACGAACCCGCCGTGCAGCGGCTCGTGGCCCGACCCCCCGCCGGAGACGAGTCCCACCTTGCCGGAGGTGGGCCCGCCGGCACGGGTGATGACCTTGCCCTCGACATCGACCACGAGCGACGAGTGCGCGGCCGCGATGCCCTTCAGGGCGTCCGTGACGACGTCCTCGGGTGCGTTGATGAGCTTCTTCATGCTGACACCTCCTGCGCGACGCGCGTGCTCTGGGATGGGACGGTCGAGGTAGGCCTGGTCTTCGCGGCGAAGAGGTAGGCGAACGCACCGGCCGTGGCACCGACGAACTCGCCGATGAAGTAGGCCGGCAGCTGGGACCACTTGACCGTCGCGTCGAACATCTCGCCGGCGAACATCGGGCCGAGGTAGCGGGCCGGGTTGAGCGACGCACCGGTTGCGGGACCGACGACGATGATGATGGCGAAGACGATCGAGCCGATGGCGAGGCCGGCCCAGCCCGGCACCGCACGGCCGTCGATGACACCGAAGATGACGAACGCCAGCAGCGCGGTGCCGATGAACTCGGCAAAGGTGGCCCGGCCGAACGACGTGCTGTCCCCGTATGCGGTCATGCCGAGGCCGAGGTCTGCCGCAGTCTTCCCGAGGGTGCCGACGATGGCGAGGGCACCGGCGGTCGCACCCACGACCTGCGCGGCGACGTAGCCGGGCACGTCCTTCCAGGCGAACTTGCCGGTCGCCGCGAGGGCGACGGTCACCGCGGGGTTGATGTGGCAACCGGAGATGTGGCCGATCGCGTAGACCATGCCGACGATCACCAGCATGAAGGCGAACGAGATCATCCCGAGATCCGCCATGGAGAACGGCACCTTGCCGGCATTGCCGAGGATGAGGGTGGCCGGGATCGAGCCGGCCCCGATGAAGACGAGGAAGCCGGTGCCGAAGGCCTCGGCGAACCAGCGCTGGGCGACTGTGTTCTGTTCCATGCGGGCGTCCTGCCGGAGCCCGGCCGCTGCCGGGGCGGGTGGACTCCACCTCCCTGCAGGGTCGGGACGAGTGCCTCGTCACGTCGCGGTGTTCGACGATGTCGAACGTTGTTTCGGTGAAGTTAGGCCCGAGGGCACCCGCTGTCAAGGGCTGGAGCAGCAACCGGTCGCCCCGTGGACACGCTTCCAGCGCGAGCGATCCGGCTGGCGCGGCGACCTCGCTCGAGCCGGCGCTGTGTACCCCCCGAGCCGGTAACCCGCGCCTCGTCACGACCGCGTGCGGGCGACGGCCAGCCGGTAGCCATGGCCAGGCGGGTCGCCGGGTCCGCCCCGGTTTCGGGGTTTTGTCGCCGTTGACGGTCAGCGGATGCCCGGAGCACGGTGAGAACTGACCTCACGGGGGCTACATCGCAGCAACGGGAGGCACCGTGCCAGCCACGATCACCCGCCTCGACGGCGGCACCCTCACCATCGACGACGACCGGCTCACCCAGCTGCGCGGCACGTTCCGCGGCGAGGTGGCGGTGCCGGGGGATGCCGGCTACGACGAGGCGCGGACCGGCGCGTTCAACGAGCTCTACTCCGACCGGCGACCCGGACTGGTCGTGCGCTGCACCGGCGCCGCCGACGTCGTCGACGCGGTCGACCTGGCTGCGGCCGAACACCTGCTCGTGGCGGTCCGCGGCGGCGGCCACAGCATCGCCGGCCACTCGAGCGTCGACGGGGGGCTGCTCCTCGACCTCTCCGCGATGAACGGCGTGTGGGTCGACCCCGACGCGCGGACCGTGACCGCACAGGGCGGCGCCACCTGGGGCGACGTCGACAGGGAGGCGCAGGCATTCGGCCTCGCCGTCCCCGGCGGCATCATCTCCACGACCGGCATCGGCGGCATCACCCTCGGCGGCGGCATCGGCTGGCTGCACCGCAAGCTCGGACTGTCCTGCGACAGCCTGCGCTCGGCCCAGCTCGTCACGGCCGACGGCCGGCTGGTCCGGGCCAGCGCCGAGGACGAGCCGGACCTGTTCTGGGCGCTGCGCGGCGGCGGCGGCAACTTCGGCGTAGTCGTGTTGATGGAGTTCGACGCCCACCCGGTCGGGCCGGTCGTGTTCAACGCCGCGCCGATCTACCCGATGGCCGCCGCGGCCGAGATCCTTCCGAGATGGGTGGCCTGGACGCGTACGGCTCCCGAGGAGGTCACCAGCCGGGCGCTGTTCTGGACGTTCCCCGACGTCGATGCCCTGCCGCCCGAGCTCCGCGGTCAGGAGGCGTTGATCCTCGCAGCACTGCACTGCGGGTCGCCCGACGAGGGCGAGCAGGCTGCTGCAGCCACTGCGCGAGATGGGCGACCTCCTGTTCGACCTGAGCATGGCGCTGCCCTACCGCGCAGCGCAGTCCAACTTCGACCCGTTCTTCGCGAAGGGAGTCACCCGGAGCTACTGGAAGTCTCTGTACCTCGACGACCTGGACGACGCGGCCTGCGAGCTGATCGTGCGGCGGGCGCTGGCACGGCCGCACCCCCTGACCCTGGTGCACGTCCCGCAGATGGGCGGCGCCACGTCGAGGATCGCGGCCGAGGAGTCGGGGTTCGGCGACCGCAGCGCGGCGTACATGCTCAGCGTCGACGGCAACTGGCTGGACCCGGCCGACGACCAGGCCGCCATCAGCTGGACGCGCGGCTTCGTCGCCGAGGCGGCCCAGCTGCCGTCGGCGCGTGGCATCTACCTGAACTTCAGCGGTGAGGAAGCCCTCGACGGTGACCTCCGCGCCTCCGCGTTCGGCGCCAACCTCGCGCGGCTCACCCAGGTGAAGGACCGCTTCGACCCGGCGAACCTGTTCCGGCTCAACAACAACATCCCGCCGTCGCGGCAGCTGGAGCTGCCGGAGCAGCGGGTCACCCTCGAGTCGGAGCAGGTGCGCACCCGGTAGCCCGGTAGCCCGGTGACGGACGGGGCCCTGCGCATGGCCGTGCGTGCCGCCCCGTCCAGCGACGCCCCGCGCGCATGGCTGCGGCAGGATGCATGCCATGGAGCTGCGCTGGGACGCCGTGACCGTCGACTGCCGCGACCCGGAGGCGCTGGCCACGTTCTGGTGCGCACTCCTCGGCGTCCAGGTGCGAGGGACCTGGCAGCAGTACGTCGGGCTCCACCCGATGGCTCCCGGTCAACCGCGGCTGGTGCTGCAGCGCACCGACGACCCGCGACCTGCCAAGAACACGCTGCACCTCGACCTGCACGTCCCGTCCGTGGCCGAGCTTCCCGCCGCGGTCGAGCGCGCCCTGGGCCTCGGCGCCCGGCTTGTCGAGGAGCACGAGCAGGACGGCCAGTCGTGGCGGACCCTGGCCGATCCCGAGGGCAACCTGTTCTGCCTGGTCGCCGACTGAGCGTCACGGACGCCGGCGGGCGAACACCCAGCGGCGGAGCAGCAGGAAGCGCAGCAGCGTCGCGGTGAGGTTGGCTGCCACCAGGACGAGCAGCTCGACCGTTCGTGAGGGCACGGCCGCCCAGGTGTGCAGCGCCGCAAGCGACCCGCTGGTGAGCAGCAGCCCGAGGGCGAACACCGCCAGGCCCCCGGCATGGTGCCGGCCGCGTCGGTCGCGTCCGCGGACGCCGAACGTCAACCGCCGGTTCGCGGCCGTGTTGCCGAGGGCCGTGAGAAGCAGCGCGGTGAAGTTCGCCGCCTGCGCGCCGACCGCCGGACGGGCGGCGACGAAGAGCACGAGGTAGGCCAGCGTGCTCACCACACCGATCGCCGCGAATCGAACCAGCTGCCGGGTCAGGGTCGCGGGCACCTCCGCCGGAGGTGCGAGCGGGGCGCGGCCGAGCTGCGACCGGACGGTGCTCAGCGGCAGCCGGCCAGCGGCAAGCGCGCGGCCGACGCGGGCGATGCCCCGTACGTCGGCGAGAGCCGTGGCCAGCACGTCGACCCGGCTGTCCGGGTCGTCGACCCAGTCGACCGGGACCTCGTGGATCCGCAGCCCGCTGCGCTCGGCGAGCACCAGCAGCTCGGTGTCGAAGAACCAGCCGGTGTCCTCGACCAGCGGCAGCAGGTGCTCGGCGACCTCGCGACGGATCGCCTTGAAGCCGCACTGCGCGTCGGAGAACCTCGCGGCCAGCGTCCCGCGCAGGAGCAGGTTGTAGCCACGCGAGATCACCTCACGCTTGGCGCCGCGGACGACGCGCGACCCGCGGTGCAGCCGGGTGCCGATCGCGATGTCGGAGTGTCCCGACACCAGCGACCCGACCAAGGGCAGCAGGGCGGACAGGTCGGTGGACAGGTCGACGTCCATGTAGGCGAGCACGTCCGCGTCGGAGCGTGACCACACGTCACGCAGCGCGCGGCCGCGTCCCTTCTGCCTCAGGTGCACCACCCGGACGTGCGCCAGCTCGGCGGCCAGCGCGGACGCGATGTCGAAGGTCGTGTCCGTGCTCGCGTTGTCCGCGATGGTGATCCGGAACGTGTACGGCAGCTGGGTCGACAGGTGCTGGTGCAGCCGGCGGACGCTGCCGGCCAGGTCGACCTCTTCGTTGAACACCGGCACGACCACGTCCAGCACCGGAGCCGGGACGAGAGGGCGCGCCGGGGCGGCGGTCGGCACCGCCGCCCGGTCGGCGAGGTCGGTCATGTCGTCACCGCTCCGGAGCCTGTGCCGGTGGAGTCGCCGGTCGCGTCGTCGTCGCCGTCCGGGTCCGATCCCGGTCCGCGGCCTTGCGGACCGGGGCCGCCCTGCACGCCGGGTCCCCCGAGCGGCCCCGGCAGCTGCCCGCCAGGCAGGTGGCCGGCAGGCGGGCCGAACCCCGGCCTGCCCTGCTGCCCGATGCCGGTGCCCGCACCGGGCGCGCCAGGAACCGAGCCAGGCGACGACGAGCCGTCGCGGGCCGCCAGCGCTGCGCCGCCCGAGGCGAGGACGCCGACCGCGACCACGGCGGCTGCGACGGTGTGGCCACTGCTCCACCGCCGCGGCCGGACGGCCTCCTCGGGCGTGGGCGGCAGGGCCGCGGGGCTGGCCGCGCCTCCCACGGGTACGCCGACCCGGGTGTCGCGCACGAAGACGAACGGCGGCAGCTCGCTCGGCGGCTGCGCCGCGGTGTCGTGGTCGCTGGTGGTGGTCACGGTGTCTCCCGGAGGTCGTCGGTTCCCGACGGCCGTCACAGCGGCCGACTGCTCAGGACTCTCGGACCCCTGGCTGGACGTCGGCTGTGACCCGGCTGCGCGTCGGCCACGGGTCCGGGTGGCGGCACCGCCGGCGAGGTTGCCGCCGTACTCCCACGCCTCGTGCAGCCGACGGGCAGCGGCCTCACAGCATCGGCCCCGACAGTCCTGGGGACGCAACCGACGCACCCCCTTACGGAGACCCGCCATGACGACGACCGTCGAGCCGCCGAGCAACGCCCCCGCCCCGACACTGCCGGCTCCCGCATCCGAGACAGCCGCGCCGGGCCGCGGGCACCGGCTGTGGCGCGGACCGGAGACCGACCCGTCCTGGGCGCGGCCGGCGCTGCTCGGCCTGCTCGCCGCGACCGCTGTCCTCTACCTGTGGGGCCTGGGCGCCTCGGGGTGGGGCAACTCGTTCTACTCGGCGGCGGCACAAGCGGGATCGGTGAGCTGGAAGGCGTTCTTCTACGGCTCGTCGGACGCCGCGAGCTCGATCACCGTGGACAAGACCCCGGCCTCGCTGTGGGTGATGGCGCTGTCGGTGCGGTTGTTCGGGCTGAACGCGTGGAGCATCCTCGTGCCGCAGGCGCTCATGGGCGTCGCGACCGTCGGGCTCGTGCACGCGACGGTCCGCCGCTGGCACGGACACCCGGCGGCACTGGTCGCCGGTGCCGTCACCGCGCTGACTCCCGTGGCGGTGCTGATGTTCCGGTTCAACAACCCGGACGCGCTGCTGGTACTTGCTCTCGTGGGCGCCGCGTACGCGACGGTACGGGCGACCGAGACCGCGAGCACGCGCTGGCTGGCCCTCGCCGGTGCACTGGTAGGGCTGGGGTTCCTCAGCAAGATGCTGCAGGCGCTGCTCGTCGTGCCGGCGCTGGCCCTGGTCTACCTTGTCGCCGCGCCGACGCCGGTCCGCCGCCGCATCACCTCGCTGCTGGTCGCCGGCGCGACGCTCGTCGGCGTGGCGGGCTGGTGGGTCGCCGTCGTCGAGCTGGTGCCTGCGTCGATGCGGCCGTACATCGGCGGCTCGCAGTCGAACAGCATCGTGGAGCTGCTCTTCGGCTACAACGGGCTGGGCCGGCTCACCGGCGACGAGACCGGCAGCGTCACCGGTGGTGGCGGGGCGGGCGGCGCCGGCAGCTCGATGTGGGGCTCGACCGGCTGGACCCGGCTGTTCGGCGCCGAGAACGGCGGCCAGGTGTCGTGGCTGCTGCCGGCGGCGCTGGCGCTGCTGGTGGCGTCCGCGGTCCTGGTGTGGCGTGCTCCGCGGGCCGACCGGGTCCGCGCGTCGCTGCTGCTGTGGGGCGGCTGGCTGGTCGTCACCGCTCTGGTGTTCAGCTTCATGGCGGGCATCTACCACGCGTACTACACCGTCGCGCTGGCCCCGGCCATCGGTGCGGTCGT
>CAVSCX010000004.1:0-105378 GCA_963726615.1 uncultured Actinomycetota bacterium
CGTCTGGCCAGACTCGGTCCAGGTGACCGGCGGGAAGCTCTCGAGGCGGCTGCCGAGCGGCCGACCGGCTGCGGCTCTCTTCCGGTCTGCGGCCCGCCGGTCACCGTGACGAGGCGTGGCTCAAGAAGGGACTGCCCTGCTCGTAGTAGCAATGCCCACCTCGCCGCCCACACCGGATCGAGCACAGGCGGGAGCAGACATGAACAGCAGAGAGCACGTGATCATCGGGGTCGATCCCCACAAGCTGTCGGCGACGATCGAGGTCGTCGACCAGCACGAGCAGCTGCTCGGTTCGGGTCGGTTCACCACCGACCGGCCGGCTACGCCGCGATGCGCGAGCTACGCGAAGCCTGGCCGGACCGGGTCTGGGCGGTCGAAGGAAGCCAACGGCGCCGGACGTCCGCTGGCGCAACGACTCCTCGAGGACGGCGAGCACGTGGTCGACGTGCCGGCCAAGCTCGTCTGCCGGGTCCGGCTCTTCGATACCGGCCACAACCGCAAGACCGACGCCCACGACGCGCATGCGGTCGCGGCCGTCGCGGTGCGCACCAAGAACCTGCGGGTGCTGCAGCTCGACGGTGAGCTCGAGGCACTGCGGATGCTCACCGACCGCCGCGAAGCACTCACCCGGCGGCGGGTCCAGACCGTCGACCGACTCCAGGCTCTGCTCGCAGAACTCCTGCCAGGACAGGCGAAACGTGACATCACCACCGGCCAGGCCAAGACCATGCTCGCCTCCGTCCGACCCGCGTGACATCGCCGGGAAGACCCGACGCCGCATCGCCGCCGAGGAGCTGGCCGAGCTGATCGCGGTCGAGGCCAAGATCAAGAAGTCCACCGCCGAGCTCAAGGCCATCGTGCTGGCCCGCGGCTCACACCTGATGGACCTGCACGGGGTCGGACCCGTCGTCGCTGCCCGGGTCCTGGCCGACGTCGGTGACGTGACCCGGTTCGCTGACCGCAACAGGTTCGCGTCCTGGACCGGCACCGCACCCCTCGACGCGTCCTCGGGTGAGCAGAACCGGCACCGGCTCTCACGGGCCGGGAACCGGCGGATGAACCACATGATCCACATCGCCGCGATGAGCCAGATCCGACTCGACACCGACGGCCGCGTCTACTACCGACGCAAGCGAGCCGAGGGCAAGAAGTCCCTCGAAGCCATCCGATGCCTCAAGCGCAGGATCTCGGATGCGATCTACCGCCAACTGCTCGAAGACGCACAACGCGCCGCGGTGGAGGACGTTGGCACGGGTCCGGGAGGGCACTGCAGGGCGACTCAAGAATCCAGCGCGGTCGACCTGCCCCTGCACATCGACACTTCGGATCAGCCACTTCCCGGACCCGCGGAGAAGACGCTACGCCGAACCGGTTGACAACAGAAGGGAGCCGGAGTGACGTGCCGCCGACAGCCCAGCCACGGCCCACATGAGCGCCCTCATCCGGAATGAGCGGACGCAGCCGGGGCTGGCACTACCGATCGGGTCCAGGTCCCGGCGGGGTTAGTCGGATGGGCTCGTCGTAGCGGTCTTGACTGCTCTCTGTTCTCCGATCGTTGTCCGCTATTCCTCAGCCAGCACTTTCGTAAGCAATCGCCGCAACTCCCGATGCCCACGTTCACCCAACAGCTCGGTCAGCTGTTGCTCGATGCCGTCGATGGTCGCCATGCCGGCGGCAATGCAGTCCCGTCCCTTAGGCGTCAGGACGATCAGCTTGGCTCGGCGGTCGGTCGGGTCGGGGTGGCGCACGACGTACTCGAGTCGTTCGAGCTCGTCGACGAGCTCGCCCATCGCCTGGGGCGACATGTTCGCGCCGCGGGCGAGGTCGGTGAGGCGAGAGCCCTCGGGGACGATCTGCGCGAAGACCGCAGAGTGGGCAGGCTTCTGAGGGAAGCCCGCTCCGACCACGCCATCGACAATCTGGAACCCGAGCAGGCTGTAGGCGCGGCCGAGGAGGGAAACGGTGTTGACCGTCTGCGGGGGCCGTGCCACATTGTTCAGGATACCTGAATATCAGGTCGCATGAGGAAGTCTGAGGAGGGGCGGGCGGAGGCAACCATGACAACTGCCATCGAGCTCAACGGCCTCACCAAGACCTACGGCGACCTGCTCGCCGTCGACGCCGTCAGCGCGGTCGTGCGGCCGGCCAAGGTCACCGCCCTGCTCGGGCCGAACGGTGCTGGCAAGACCACCGCGCTGCGGATGCTGCTCGGGCTCGTCGCGCCGAGCAGCGGGACGGCGACATTCGCCGGGAGGCGGTACGACGAGCTGGTAGACCCGGTCCGCCAGGTCGGGGCGCAGCTCGAGGCATCCGGCTGCCACCCCGGGTGGACCGCGCTCGACTACCTCCGGATCCTGACGACGGCCTCGCGGCTGCCGGCCGATGCGCCCAGACGCGTCCTGGAGGAGACCGGGCTGGCTGAGGCCGCGCGGCGGCGGGTGGGGGAGTTCTCCCTCGGCATGCGGCAGCGACTCGGGCTGGCCGCGGGGATGCTCGGCGACCCCGGCGTACTCGTCCTCGACGAACCGACCAACGGGCTGGACCCGCCGGGCGTGCGGTGGCTGCGGACGTATGTACGACGGCTCGCGGACGAAGGCCGCACGGTGCTGCTGTCCAGCCACGCGCTGAGCGAGGTCGAGCTGATCGCCGACGACGTGCTCGTGCTCGCGCGCGGGCGGCTGATCCGGTCGGCGAGCCTGGCCACGATGCGCGCCGAGGCGGGGGTTGGGTCGCGGGTGCGCACGCCTGACCCGTCTGCGTTGTGTGCGGTGCTCGACGCCGCCGGGCTTGTCTCTCGATGGGCCGAAGGCGAGCTCAGCGTCGCGGCGCCACCCGAGGAGGTGGGCCAGCTCTGCGCGAAGCACGGCATCGTGCTTCACGCGCTGGCCGGGACGGCCGACCTCGAGCAGGCATTCTTCCGGCTCGTCGAGGAGTCCCCGGAAGGGGAGGTGGCGCTGTCATGACCGCACTGCTCCGCGCCGAGCTGCTCAAGTTGCGCTGCGCGCGCATCACCACCTGGTTGCTGCTTGCCACGCTCGCGTTGGTGACGCTGACAGTCGTTGCCTCCACCCCAACCGTGGATTCTGAGTCGTCGCTGACCCTGGGTGACCCGGGGCTTCTGGCTGCCGTGGTCGGAAGTGCCTTTGGAGTGCCGCAGGTACTGATCGCGCTCTACGGCACCACGGCGTTCACGCAGGAGTTCCGCTACGGCACGGTCACGCAGACCTATCTCGGCGAGCCTCGCCGTAGTCGCATCTTCATCGCCAAGTGGCTGGCGTTGGCTGTGGTCAGCGTGGTCGTCACCGCCGCGACCCTCGCGCTGGCTGTGCCGCTGGCGATCGTCATGATCCAGTACCGTGATGGCGAGGTCTCCGTTGGCGCGCAGTTCTGGCAGACGATCGCGGCCAGCTTTGGTGTGATGGCTCTTTATGCCGTGATAGGTGTCGCCCTCGGGGCACTGATCCGCAACCAGATCATCGCCGTGTCCGCCTTGCTGGTCTGGATGCTCGCGGTCGAGTGGATCGTCGTGCCGTCCTACCCGTCCGTGGGTCGCTGGCTGCCGCTCGGTGCCGCCTCCGCGGTCATGCAGTTGGAGCCCTCGATCGGCTTGGACGGGAAGTTGCTGCCTGCTGCTCTCGGTGGGTTGGTGCTGGCTGCCTATGCCGCCGTGGCCGCTGCTCTGGCTCTGCGTTTCGCTCCGCAGCGGGACGTGCTCTGACACCGGGTCACTGCGGCGGCAGGTCGACGATGTCGAACCGTCGGTGCCGTAGTCGTGTTCGTACAAGCCCGCGCCGACAGTTAACCGTCCAGAGCTAAGCATCGCTCTTGTGGCCTCGGCACACAGACAGGCGCCGACTGCTCAAGACCACGGGACGACTGGCCGGGCGCATGCTGAGCTTGGAGTTCGGGACGAACACAACCGTCCCTACCGCGCATCCGGGGGAGGCGCCCGGCTGGCCGCGCTCAGCCGGAGACGTTCCCGCGGGTCGTGAGGTCTCGGAGGATCTGCTGGCTGGCGAGCTTGCCGGGGGCGCCCATGACACAGCCGCCGGGGTGGGTGCCGGAGCCGCACTGGTAGTAGCCGTCGATCGGCGTGCGGTACTGGCTCCAGCCCGGGGCCGGCCGGAAGAAGTACATCTGCGGGGCGAAGAACTCGCCGGCGAAGATGTTGCCCTCGGTCAGCCCCACGGTGCGCTCGATGTCGAGCGGGGTCTGCACCTCGCGCTGCAGGACGAGGTCGCCGAAGCCGGGGAAGAACGACTCGAGAGTGGCCTGCACCGTGTCGGCGAAGCCTTCCCGTTCGGTGTCCCAGTCGCTGCCCTTGAGGTGGTACGGCGCGTACTGCACGAAGCACGACATGACGTGCTTGCCGGGCGGCGCCATGTCCGGGTCGACGAACGACTGGATGGCGCAGTCGATGTATGGGCGCTTGCTGTACCAGCCGTACTTCGCGTCGTCGAAGGCCCGCTCGAGGTACTCCATCGTCGGCCCGATGTTGACGAAGCCGAAGTACTGGTCGGTGCGGTCACCGAGAGCCGGGTACCGAGGGGCGCCGTCGAGCGCGAAGTTGACCTTCGCGGACGTTCCCTGGAACCGCAGCCGGTTGATGTTCTCGACCAGGTCGCTGGGCAGCTCGCGCGGCTCGACCAGCTGAGTGAACGTGCGGCGGGGGTCCAGGGCGCTGACGACGGTCTTCGCGGTGAGCTCGGTGCCGTCCTCGAGCGCGACACCCACCGCGGCGCCGTTCCTGGTGATGACCGACGCCACCGGGGCGTTCAGCATGATCTCTGCGCCGTACGCCTGCGCCGCCCGCGCGAGCACCTGGGTGAAGCCGCCGTTGCCGCCCTTGTGGAAGGCCCACGAACCGAAGTGCCCGTCGTGCTCCCCGATCGAGTGGTACAGCAGCACCAGCCCGGAGCCCTGCGACATCGGGCCGACCTTGGTGCCGATGATGCCCGAGGACGCGATGTAGCCCTTGAGGATGTCGCTCTCGAAATAGTCGTCGAGGAAGTCCGCGGCGCTGCCGGTGAGCATCCGCACCAGGTCGTGGATCACCTTCTGGTCGACGCCACCGAGGTGCTTCACCAGGTCTGCGGTCTCGGCCAGGTCCTCCGGCGACTTGCCGAAGATGTTCGGCGGCACCTTGTCCAGCAGCGGCTTGACGACCTGGCAGACCCGCTCGACGTCGTACTCGTAGCGGTCCATCGCGTCGGCGTCGTGCGACGAGTGCCGGGTGATCTCCTTGATGTTCTCGTCCCGGTCCTGGCCGAGCAGCAGGTAGTCGCCGTTCTCCATCGGGGCGAACGACGACGGCATGAGGAGCGGCAGGAAGCCGTGCGAGACGAGGTCGAGCTCCTGCACGATGTCCGGTCGGAGCAGGCTCAGCGCATAGGAGAACGACGTGAAGTGGAACCCCGGTCGCAGCTCCTCGGTGATGGCGGCGCCACCCACGAGGTCCCGGCGCTCGACGATGAGCACCTTGAGGCCGGCCTTCGCGAGGTAGGCACCGTTGACGAGCCCGTTGTGCCCGCCGCCGACGATGATGGCGTCGTAGTTCTTGTCCGTGGATGCCATGTGTCAGGCCGTCTTTCTGGGCGGGTTGAAGAACGGCAGCCGGGTGACGTCGGCCGCGACTGTCTCGTAGTGGTGGTTGATGGTGAGCTCGAGGTTCACCCGGGTGCCGGCGGCGGCGAGGTCGGGCCGTACCCGCGCCATCGCGATGTGCTTCTGGAGAATCGGGGAGTACATCAGGCTGGTCGCGTAACCGATCCGGCCGCCGCTGTCGTCGTAGAGCATCGACTCGTAGTCGAGGGGGGTCTCGTCCTTCGGCGGGATCAGGCCGGCCGCGTTGTAGAGCCTGTCGTAGTCGGCCCAGTCGATGACCAGCCCCACGGTCGCCCAGCGCGAGGTCTTCTCGGCCAGCTCGCGGCGCAGCGCCTGGCGCCCGATGAACGGGCGGTCGTCGTCGTCGATGCCCTTGAGCATCCAGCCGAACCCGAGCTCCTTGGGCGTGATGCGGTCGTGGTCGGTGTAGGCGAACCGGCTGGAGTGGAACTCGACGTTGATGAGGACCAGGCCCGCCTCGATCCGGGTCATGAGCAGCGCCTCCTCACCGAACGGGCGGAAGCCGCACCCGTCCCCGGCCTCCCTCACCGCGTCGAGGACGCCGATCGCCTCGTCCCGCGCGACCCGGACCTCGTAGCCGAGGTCGCCGGTGTAACCCGTGCGGGAGACCGTGACGGGCGCGTTGCCGATCTTGGTGTCGGTGTGCGCGAAGTAGGCCAGCCCCTCGATCCCCGGGGCGACCTTCGCGAGGATCTCGCGGGACCGCGGGCCCTGCACGGCGAGCATGCCGTACTCGTCGGTGACGTCCTCGATGGTCACCTCCAGCCGCCCGACCAGGTCGCGGAGGTAGCCGAGGTTCGGCTCGGCTGCCGTGAGCAGGAACTCGGTCGCCGAGTGCCGGAAGAGCACGCCGTCCTCGAGAACGTACCCGCGGTCGTCGCACCAGACCGTGTACTGCGCCCGGCCGGGCCGGCAGGTCCGGATGTCCCGGGTCATCACGCCGGCGAGCAGCCGCTCCGAGTCGCGGCCGGTGATCCGGAACTTGTACAGCGGTGACGTGTCGAAGAAGCCGGCGCTGTTGCGCACCGCGAAGTACTCGTGCTTGGGCGACATGTCGTACTTCAGCGCCGACAGGTAGCCGGACCAGTGCCCCCACCTCTGGGTGGTGTTGAGCTGGTCGAGCCGTTCGTGGAACGGAGTCGTCTTGATCATCGCCGACCTGTCTCCTGCCGGAGCCGGGGGTACTTGCCGGGATCCTACTGAATGCTCAGTCAGGACGGTGATCCGCCGGCGCCCCGACGACCTGCGAGTCGCCAGGGACTGGCTGGCCGTCGGACAGGGCGAAGGCTGGTGGACCTGCTGCTCTCAGGGGACGGCCCGGTCCGAACCACCAGTGAACGCATCTGCCGGTGGCTGGGTTGGATCCGAGGCACCATCCGCGGCCGGGTCGACGACGGCACGCGTGAGTGCTACCGGAGGTCGGCGAGCAGGGCCCGTGCCGCGTTGCGGCCGGGGCGGCCGCTGACGCTGCCGCCGGGGTGGGCGGTGGAGCCGGTGAGGTAGAGGCCGGGGATCGACGCGGCGTGGCTCGGCCAGCCGGGGATGACGGAGCCGTCGCGACGGACGAAGTGGCCGCCGTGGCAGGAGCCGCCGATGTTCGCCGGGCTGCGGGCGGCCAGCGAGGTCGGGGTCTCGACGATCATCTGCAGGACGTCCTCGCGGGCCAGTCCGGTGCGCTGGTGGACGATGTCCATCAGCGCCTGACCGTGCTCCATCCCGGCGCCGGCGTCGCCGTCCCACGGACGGCCGTCGGCGCGGGTGTGCGGGGCGACGGTGAGGATCTTGAAGGTGCCGCCACCGTCGGGCGCGCGGTCGGGGTCGACGACGGTGGAGGCGACCAGCAGCAGCCACGGGTCGCGGGCGTCCGGCTCGCCGCGGTCGAACGCCTCCATCTGCGCCCGCAGGCCTGCTGCGGTGCCCAGGCCACCGGCGGTCGAGCGCACCGGGCCGCTGGCGGTCGGGAAGGTGATGTCCTGCCTGAGCGACGCGTGCACGGCAAACAGCGACAGCCCGGGCTCCCAGGTGTCCCGCGCCTCGACGAGGTCGGCCGGGGCGTCTGAGGTGAGCATCCCCGGCACGGTGGCCAGGTGCGCTCCCGACACGACCGCCCGACGAGCGCCGATCCGGCGGCCGTCAGCCAACTCGACCGCGGACGCGCGGCCGGACGAGGTGTCGATCCGGGCCACCGGGGACGACGCGACCACCGACGAGCCGTGGCCGACAAGCTGCCGCACCAGAGCGGCCGGCAGCGCGCCTGAGCCGCCGACCGGAGTCGCCCAACCGAACCTGAGCCGGCCCGACGTGATCGCCGACGGCAGAGCGCCGGTGCCAGGACGGCGGGGGTCCTGGACGGTCGCGAACCCCAGCCACAGCAACAGGTCCCGGACTACCGGGTGCTCGAAGCGGGCGTGCACCACGTCCCACGCCGAGCGCGCGCGTAAGTCGTCGTACTGCTTGGTCGCCTCGTCGTCCAGCGGCGGCTCGCTCGAGCTCAGCCGGGCGTGCGCGGCGCCCAGGCCGCCGTCCCACTCCCGCATGAACGCGCGCAGCTCGTCCGCGTCCGACCGCGAGAACCGGGCGACCTCCTCGACCGTCGCGTCCAGGTCGCGGTGCACGGTGACGGCGTCGCCGTTGGGCAGCGGCAGCACCACGGCCGGGTCGGTGTGGATGTAACGCAGGCCGTACGTCGACAGCAGCCCGAGCTCGTCGTCGCGGATCACCGGGTTGGCCTGGATGAGCACGTGCGCGCTGGAGCACGAGTCGTGCAGGAACCCCGGGAGCGTCAGCTCCTCGGTGACCGTGTTTCCGCCGACCACGTCCTGCGCCTCGACCACGCAGACCTCGAGCCCGGCCTGCGCGAGGTACGCCGCGCAGATCAGCCCGTTGTGGCCGGCGCCGATGACGACGACGTCGACCTCGTCCGGCGGCTCGACCGCGAGCGGCGTGTGGAGCGGGTGGGTCGGCTCGGCAAGCTTCGGCGTGCCCACGGCAGCGGTCACAGTGCGGTACCTCCAGCGAGCAGTCCGGCCGGGAAGGTGTGCAGCGATCGGGCGCCGTCCGCGGTGATCTCGTACAGCTCGCCGGTCTGCACGCCGGCCGCGAGGTCGGGCGTCGCGACGTTCGGCTGCACCACCAGGGTCATGCCCTCGACCAGCGGCTCGGCGTGTGCGCCGGTCGCCGGCCCGCGGTGCGACAGCACCGGCGCCAGGTAGCCGCCCCCGAAGCCGTGCACCACGTCGTCGACCGTCACGAAGCCGCTGGCCAGCACCGGGTCCGCGGCCGCGAGCAGGTCCGCCGGCAGCGCACCGGGCCGCAGCTGCGCCGCGATCGCGTCGTGCACACCGGTCGCCAGGTCGTGCAGCTCGGTGTACAGCGGCGTGGGCTCGGACTCGACAGTCACCGTCCGCAGCAGCTGGCCGGCCATGTCCTGGCCCCACGCCGTGCTCAGCTCGAACAACACAGCCGACCCCGCTTGCACCGCGCGGTCGGTCGGCCACTGACCCGGCACGCACCGATCCGGCTCGGCCATCGAGGTCGCCGCGACGTAGTGGATGTGGTTGGTCGCGCCGGTCCCGGCGTAGGAGGCCTCCACCGCGGCCACCAGGTCCAGCTCGGTCGCGCCGGGCACGGCCGCCTCGACCAGCGCAGCCGCGGACCGGTCTGTCAGCCACCCGGCGTACCGCAGGTGGTCGAGCTCCTCGGAGCTCTTGACCGCGCGCATCTTCGCGTACGCCGCGTCCAGCTCGACGTGCTCGCGCAGCACCCGACGCAGCGAGCCCGGTGCGCCGCCCACGACACCGACCCGACGGGCCGAACCGAGCAGGTCGGCCACCGTCGTCGCGGTGGTCCCGCCGACCGGCCGCACGTCGCATTCCACCGCCACCCGGGCAGCGTTCGGCACGTGGTTGGCGAACCCGACCAGGAGCACCGGCTGCGCGGCCGGGCGCATCACCAGCAGGGCCTCCCGGGTCACCGGCCAGCCGGTCAGCCACGGGACGGCCGACCCGGACCGGTTCGCGCCGTAGACCAGCACCGCGTCCACGCCCCGCTCGGCCGCGCAGTCGGCCACCTGCTGCCGGCGGCGGGCGTACTCCCCCGCCGAGTACGCCGGCGGGGGACCGCTCACCGGCCGCGGCGGCCCCGGCTGGGCAGGCGGGAGGTCGACGCCGAGGTCCGTTGACACGTCCGGCAGAGTGCCTGATGCTGCACACGATTGCAATGGCCCGGTCGGCCATAGGTCCACGCCCGGCGCCGGCCTCCCCACGCTCGAGAGGACCCTGCAGGCATGGACGAGAAGCTCGCCTCGGCGATCTCCCACTGGGGACCGCGGTTCACCACCAACGGCATCACCGTCGCGGACTTCGAGCGCGTGACGGGGTCGCTGGACCGCTGGTCGGACTGGTGCGCCGCATGGTCGACCGCTGCCGCGGAGCACGAGCAGCTCGGCCGGACGGCCCTGGCCGAGGGCCGCACCCGCAGCGCGGGCGAGCACCTGTCGATGGCCTCGACGTACTTCCACTTCGCCAAGTTCGTCTTCGTCGAGGACTACGAGCAGATGCGCACGGCGCACCAGAACGCGGTCCGCTGCCTCGACGACGCGTTGCCACATCTGGACCCGCCCGGGCGCCGGGTCGAGGTGCCGCTCGACGGCGCCACCATGGTCGGCGTCCTGCGGGTGCCGGCCCGCGGGCAGTCTGGCGGGCAGCACCCCGCGGTGCTGCTGATCCCCGGGCTTGACTCGACCAAGGAGGAGTTCCGCTCCACCGAGAAGACCTTCCTTGACCGCGGGCTGGCGACCTTCAGCGTGGACGGCCCGGGGCAGGGCGAGGCGGAGTACGACCTGCCCATCCGCGGTGACTGGTCCGCGCCCGGCCTCGCGTTCCTCGACGCGCTGGCCGCGCAGCCCGAGGTCGACGGCGACCGGCTGGCCGTCTGGGGTGTCAGCCTCGGCGGCTACTACGCGCCGCGGGTCGCCGCGGCCGCAGGCGACCGGATCCGGGCCGCGGTGGCCCTGGCCGGGCCGTACAACTTCGGCGACTGCTGGGGCCAGCTGCCGCAGCTGACCCGCGACACCTTCCGGGTCCGCTCCCAGGTCGGGACGGACGACGAGGCGCGCGCCAACGCGTCGACGCTGGACCTGGCCGGGCTGGCCGGCGACATCACCGCGCCGCTGCTGGTCGTGACCGGAAAGCTGGACCGGCTGATCCCGTGGCAGCACGCAGAGCGGCTGGCCCAGGAAGCCAAGGACGCCGAGCTGCTGCTGCTGCCCGACGGCAACCACGGCTGCATGAACGTCTGGCCCAAGCACCGCCCGTACTCCGCCGACTGGCTGGCCCGGCACCTCACCGCCTGACCCGCCGCTTCCCGCCTCGAGTGGCACGTCGTGGTCCCTCGGCGGCTCGGACGGGGGCCGCTGCGGGCCGTTCGACGGCTGGGCGCACGGCCTGGGAAGAGCGGCTCCTTGACACCCCGGAAGCCCGCTGGCTAGCCTTCGACCGCAAACGATTGCAGGCGGCGTTGCAGCCGAGCCGGCACGAGGCGTGAGCAGACGGTGGGAGCCCCATGAGCGAGACCACGGCAGCGGCACCCGGTGCTCCGGTGCCCGACCTGAGCCGCGTCGGCAGTGTCGGCTGGATCGGCACCGGCCGGATGGGGTTCGCGATGGCCGGCCGGCTGGCCAGGGGCGGCGCGGACCTCGCGGTCTGGAACCGGACCCGGGCCAAGGCCGAGCCGCTGGCGGAGCACGGCGCCACCGTCGTCGACGCCATCGCCGACCTGCGCAGCCGGGACGTCGTCTTCACCATGGTCTCGACGGCAGCCGACCTCGAGCAGGTCCTCACCGGCGAGGGCGGCCTGATCGCCGAGGCCGGAACCGTGCCCAAGGTCCTGGTCGACACCTCGACAGTCTCGACCGAGACCTCGGCCGAGGTACGGGCGGCCTGCGAGGCCGTCGGCACGCAGTTCCTCGCCTCGCCGGTGAGCGGCAACGGCAAGGTCGTTGCCGCCGGGATGCTGAGCCTGGTGAGCTCCGGCGACGAGGAGACCTTCGAGCGGGTGCGACCGCTGCTCGAGGCCATCGGCCAGCACGTGACGTACGTCGGCGAGGGCGACTCCGCCCGGCTGGCGAAGATCTGCCACAACCTCATGCTCGGCGTCGTGACCCAGTCGATGGCCGAGATCACCGTGCTGGCCGAGAGGGGCGGGATGAGCCGGGCGGCGTTCCTGGAGTTCCTCAACAACAGCGTGATGGGCTCGGTCTTCACCCGCTACAAGTCGCCGGCCTTCGTGCACCTGGACTACACCCCGACGTTCACCCCGGTCCTGCTGCGCAAGGACTTCGACCTCGGCCTGGCCGCCGCCCGCGAGCTGGACGTGCCGATGCCGGTCGCGGCCGCAACCGCCCAGGTCGTGCAGCAGTCGGTGAGCAGCGGCAGGGTCGACGAGGACTTTGCGATCCTGCTCGACCAGCAGGCCGCCGCGTCGGGTCTCGAGCTCAAGCCCGAGGACACCCCGGTGGACGACGGTCTGTCCCCGCGGGAGTAGGCAGGCTGCCATGAGCACCACGGGCAACACCCCGCCCCCGCTTCCCGCGCCGGGCCACATGGGCGTCGACTACGAGGAGCGGGTCGACTTCCCGCGGCTGCGCGACTACCGCAGCAGCCGGGCCAGAGCCGCGCTGGAGAGCAGCGAGTGCGGGGCGCTACTGCTCTTCGACTTCTACAACATCCGTTACACGACCCACACCTGGATCGGCGGCGCTCTCGGCGACAAGATGATCCGGTACGCGCTGGTGGCTCGCGGCAAGGACCCGGTGCTGTGGGACTTCGGGTCGGCCGTCAAGCACCACAAGAAGTACTCCCGGTGGGTGCCCGAGGACAACTACCGCGCCGGCTTCCTCGGCTTCCGCGGCGCGGTTGCCCCGTCGGTCGGGCTGATGGCCGACGCGGTCGCGGAGATCAAGGCGCTGCTCGTCGAGGCCGGTGTCGCGGACCTGCCCGTCGGCGTCGACATCGTCGAGCCCCCGTTCCTGTTCGAGATGCAGCGGCAGGGCCTCACGGTCGTCGACGCCCAGCAGCTCATGCTGGACGCGCGCAGCATCAAGTCGTCCGACGAGATCGCGCTGCTCACCCAGGCCGTGGCCATGGTCGACGGCGTCTACCAGGACGTCTTCGAGATGCTCAAGCCCGGCATCCGCGAGAACGAGGTCGTCGCCCACGTCAACAAACGCCTCTACGAGATGGGCTCGGACCAGGTCGAGGCGGTCAACGCGATCTCCGGTGAGCGCTGCAACCCGCACCCGCACAACTTCACCGACCGGCTGATCCGGCCCGGCGACCAGGCGTTCTTCGACATCATCCACTCGTTCAACGGCTACCGGACCTGCTACTACCGCACCTTCTCGGTCGGCAGCGCGACCGAGTCGCAGCGTGACGCCTACAAGCAGGCGCGCGAGTGGATGGACCGCGGACTGACCGGCATCAAGGCCGGCGTCGGCTCCGACGAGATCGCGGCACTGCTTCCGAAGGCGGAGGAGTTCGGCTTCGGCAGCGAGATGGAGGCCTTCGGGCTCCAGTTCGCCCACGGCCTCGGACTCGGCCTGCACGAGCGTCCGATCATCTCCCGGCTGAACAGCATGAAGGAGCCGGTCGAGATCCAGGAGGGCATGGTCTTCGCCCTCGAGACCTACTGCCCTGCCAGCGACGGCTTCTCGGCCGCCCGGATCGAGGAGGAGGTCGTCGTCACCGCCGAGGGGCCGCGCGTCCTCACCCTCTTCCCGGCCCAGGACCTGATGGTGGCCAACCCGTACTGACCTGCACCTCGGCAGCAGCGTGGCACCCGGCGTAATCTCGCCGCAGGCCACCGGGAACGTGAAGGAGCGACATGTCCAGCGACGTCCTCAGCAAGGTCCCCACCGACCTGTTCGTCGGGGGGACGTGGCGCGCGGCGTCGGAGGGCGGACGCTTCGACGTCACCGACCCGGCTACGGGTGAGGTGATCGCCCAGGTCGCCGACGCGTCCAAGGAAGACGGCCTGGCTGCGGTCGATGCTGCCGCCGAGGCACTGCCCAGTTGGGCCGCGACGCCCCCGCGGCAGCGCGCCGAGATCCTGCGCAGGGCCTGGCAGCTGATGACCGACCGCGCCGACGAGATCGCGACGCTGATCTCGCTGGAGAACGGCAAGGCGCTGGTCGACGCCAAGGGCGAGGCGACCTATGCCGCGGAGTTCTTCCGCTGGTACGCCGAGGAGACCGTGCGGATGGACGGCATGGTCACGACCGCGCCGTCCGGGGCGAACCGGATCATGGTCGTGCACCAGCCGGTCGGGGTGTGCGTGCTCGTGACACCGTGGAACTTCCCGGCCGCGATGGCCACCCGCAAGATGGGTCCGGCCCTCGGCGCCGGCTGCACAGTCGTCCTCAAGCCGGCCTCGGACACCCCGCTCACCGCGCTGCTGATGGCCCAGATCCTCGACGACGCCGGCGTCCCCGCCGGTGTCGTCAACGTGGTGCCGGCCCGACGTTCCGGCGAGGTGGTCGCCGCGATGGTCAACGACGACCGGGTCCGCAAGCTCTCGTTCACCGGGTCGACCGAGGTCGGGCGCACCCTGCTCAAGCTGGCCGCGGACACGATCGTCAACACCTCGATGGAGCTCGGCGGCAACGCCCCGTTCCTCGTCTTCGCCGACGCCGACCTCGACGCGGCCCTCGAGGGCGCGATGATCGCCAAGATGCGCAACGGCGGCGAGGCGTGCACCGCGGCCAACCGGTTCTACGTCGAGGCCTCGGTCGCTGACGAGTTCGCCACCCGGCTCGCGGAGAAAATGGGGGCGCTGAAGGTCGGCCCGGGCACCGAGGACGGCACCCAGGTCGGGCCACTGGTCAACGACGCCGCGGTGGAGAAGGTCGACGAGCTGGTGACCGGAGCGCTGTCCGGCGGGGCGCGCGCACTGCTCGGCGGCACGGTGCCGGACCGGACGGGCTGCTACTACGACCCGACGGTGCTTGTCGACGTACCCGCCGACGCGGCGATCCTGCAGGAGGAGATCTTCGGCCCGGTGGCACCGATCGTCACCTTCACCGACGAGGCCGACGCGATCCGGTGGGCCAACGACACGGAGTACGGCCTGGTGTCCTACGTGTACACCGGCGACCTGGCCCGGGGCCTGCGGGTGTCCGAGGCGCTGGAGACCGGGATGGTCGGCCTCAACCGCGGCCTCGTGTCCGACCCCGCCGCCCCGTTCGGCGGGGTGAAGCAGTCCGGCATCGGCCGCGAGGGCGGCCACGAGGGACTGCTGGACTACACCGAGTCGAAGTACATCGCCGTCTCCTGGTAGCCGCCGCCCGCCCGCCGGTGTAGGTCACGCAGACCGGCGCGGTGCGGATCACCGCTCGTGCGTGAGCTGTCGGGTCGACGGGGTAGGACGGTGGCATGAGCGAGGAGACCTACCCCCAGATCCTGCAGACGGTGCTCGACTGCGAGGACCCGCGCGCCACCGCGGAGTTCTACCGGCAGATGTTCGGCCTGCACTACCGGCCGGGCGACGACGTACCGCCGCCGGGAGAGCCGGACGAGAACGGTCAGGACTGGCTGGTTCTGCTCGGGCCGGACGGGCACCGCTCGCTGGCGTTCGGCAAGGTCGACCAGCTGGCGCGGACCACCTGGCCGGAGGACGGCGTGCCGCAGCAGATGCACCTCGACACGTCGGTGCCGAACGTCGACGAGCTCGAGCGCCAGCACCAGCGCGCACTGGCCCTCGGTGCGACGATGCGCTACGACCGCACCGACGACCCCGACGAGCCTCTGCGGGTCTACGCCGACCCGGCCGGCCACCTGTTCTGCGTCTTCGTCGCCTGAGCCGGAGGTCGACGGCAGTTCAGAGCCTGCGCGACTAGCCCCGTCCCTGACGGGGGCGCATCGCGCATGCCGGTCCGGAGGCGTCAGGCGAGCTCGGCGGCGACGGTGCGGACGAGGTCGGCGGCGGGCAGCGGGCGCAGCCGGGCCCAGCCCTCGCCGGCCCACAGGTGCAGCCGGTCCGGGTCACCCGCCGCCGCGGCGGCGCGGCGGATCGGCCGGGTCAGGTGGTGCACCTCGGGGTAGCCGCGCGGTGCGTCGGCGTCGTGCTCGCGCAGGAACGCGTTGACCAGGCCGCGTGCCGGCCGTCCGGTGAACGCACGCGTCGTGGCGGTCCTGGTGAACCGCGGGTCGGTCAGGGCCGCGCGGTGGGCAGGCGACGTGCCCGCCTCGGGGCAGCCGAGGAACGCGGTGCCCATCGCGGCCCAGGTGGCGCCGTGGTCGAGCGCGCGGCCCACGTCACCGCCGTCCATCAGCCCGCCGGCGGCCACCAGGGGCAGCGCGGTGACCGACCTGACCGCGGTGAGCAGAGCGAGCAGCGGTACGGCGGGGCCGGTCTCCTCGTCGTCGGCGAACGACCCGCGGTGCCCACCGGCCTCGGACCCCTGCACCCACAAGGCGTCCGGGTGCACCGCGGCCGCCAGCAGCGCCTCCTGCACCGTCGTCACCGTGACGACGACCGCCGAGCCGGCCGCGCGCAGCGCCTCGACCGCCCACGCGGACGGGCAGCCGAACGTCAGGCTCACCACCGGGACACCGGCGACGGCTGCGAGCTTCGCGTCGACCTCGTCGTCGTCCCAGAGGGGCTCGCCCACCTCGACGCCCAGGCGCTCCGCGACCGGGAGCAGCCGTTCGCGGTAAGCCGCGACCTGCTCCGGCTCGGGTGTCGGTGGGCCGGGCAGGAACACGTTCGCACCGAACGGCGCGTCGGTCGCCCGGCGCACTTCCGCCACGTCGGCGGCGACGGTGTCGACGCTCGCGTAGCCTGTCGCGAGGAAGCCGAGAGCACCCGCCCGGGCGACTGCAGTGACGAGCGCCGATGTCGAGGGGCCGCCGGCCATCGGCGCGGCGACCAGCGGGACGGCCAGGTCGGGCAGCACGACCCGACACTACGACCGGCACACACCGAGTACCGGCAAAAGCCCGCGAACCGGACAGGCGTCGCGGATACTGGATCGGGACCGAGCCCGACCGCCGCCCAGAGGGCGGCGACGACGGGCACGACTGCACCACGTGGGGGAGATCCACCAGTGACACCGGGGCGACCCGCCGTACGCCGCACCACCCGACGCACCGCGCCCGCCGTGGTCGCCGCGCTCTGCGCGGCCCTGACCGCTGGGGCTCTCACCGTGGCTCCGGCCGAGGCGGCGCCACACCGGACCGCTGCGGGCACGCCGCACGTGAACCAGGTGGCTGCCGCCTCTCAGTGCCCGATCGGGCTCGGCCGGCCGCAGAAGGGCACGGCGCCGAAGGCGCGGGCGCTGATGACGGGTCACGCCAGCCTCGGCGAGTACGGGCACTTCCGTCTCACCAAGAACCCGAAGTGGAAGCCGGTCGGCACGCTGGACAGCAGCGGCAAGGGACACATGCACTCGCTGCACTACCTGCTGCCGCTGCTCCGCCGGGGCGTGAAGACCGGGAACAAGGACTTCATCGACCGCTTCTACTTCCTGCTGCACGACTGGTACCGCGACAACAAGCCGGGCGGGTCGAGCAGCCGCTACGCCTGGGGGCCGCCGATCTACGAGGGCTTCCGCTCCCTGGTGATGGTCTGCGCCGCGGCCGGACCGCGCGGCAAGGCTCCGTGGCTGGCCCGGGCCATGAAGCAGCAGGGCACGATGGCCGCCAGCTGGGCCCGTTACGAAGGCGTCAACAACGCCTCGCTGCACCAGCAGATGGGGCTGTACGCGATCGCCGTCACCCTCGGCCGCCCGGCCTGGCGCACGCTGGCCCGGCAACGCATCGCCGCCCTCGCGGCACGGCTCATCCACGAGGACGGCTCGGACGAGGAGGGCGCGCTCACCTACGCCCAGAACGACTACCGGTGGTTCAACCAGGCCGCCGAACGGTTCCGACGGGCCCACGACACGGTCCCGGCCGAGTTCGCCCGGATCGACGCGATCCCCGCCTTCCTCGCCCAGGCCACCAGGCCGGACGGGCGGATCGAGGCGCTGGGTGACTCCAGCCCCACGCTGCTCGGCGCGCGCAACTGGACCGGCACCCCCGCCGAGTGGCAGGCCACCGACGGCGCCAGCGGCATCCCGCCGAGCGCCACCTTCAGCGCCTACGCCGGCGGGTACGTCTTCGGCCGCAGCGGCTGGGGCAGCAAGAGCAGGGCGCTCGTCGACGAGACCTACTACAGCGTCCGCGCCGGCCAGGGCAGCGGCATCCCGCACGCGCACGACGACGCGGGCGCGCTGACGCTGTACTCCCACGGCTCGCCGCTGCTGCTCGACACCGGCCAGTGGAAGTACGTCTACGGCTCCACCCGTTCGTTCGTCGTGTCGCGGGCCGCACACAACGTCGTCGTCGTGGGCGGCGTCCCGCGCAGCCGGCCGCGGCCGCAGCTGCGCACCGCACAGGCGCCCGGCCTGGACATGACGACAGTCGTCGACACCGGCTACAGCGGCGTCACGCTCACCCGCACGATCGCGTACGACCGGGTCGACGACGTCGTCCTGGTCTGGGACCGGCTCGAGTCGGCCAAGCCGGTGCGGGCCAGCCAGCAGTGGGGCCTCAACCGCGACCGCGGCGTCAGCCTCGACGACGACACCGCGTACAGCACCGGCGACGGGGCCAACGTGTCGCTGTTCTTCACCTCCGGCGGTGCGCCACTGGACGTCCAGAAGGGCGACAGGAAGCCGTGGCGGGGCTGGAACAGCATCGCGTACGGCGAGCTGTCGCCGGCACCGTCGCTGCGTGCCACCCAGAAGGGGACGTCGCTGTCCTGGCTCACCGTGATCGCGCCCCGCGCCGACGGCGTCGCGCGGTCGGAGTTCGCCGCGACGTCGTCGGTGTCCGGGACCTCGGCGTCAGTCGTCCTGCGCACACCCTCCGGCACGTCGCAGGTGAACCTCGACGGCACGTCGGGCTCGCGGACCGCCGCCACCACCCTGACCCCGGCCGCGTCCGCGCCGGATCCGATCGTGCTCGCCGGCACCCCCACCCATCTGCGCGGCAGCGGGCTGGTGCCGGGCGAGACTGTCACGCTCGAGTCGCTGCCTGTCGGCGGCACCGAGTGGACGCCGGTCACCAGCGGCAAGGCCGGCCCCGCCGGGACGATCGACCTCGGCCCGGCGCCGATGCCGACCACCGCCGATCTCCGGCTGGCCTCCGGCGGGGTCGCCTCGGCCCCCGTGCGGGTGACCGCGGCGGTCGCCCCGCAGCCGCCCACCGGTGTCGTGGCCACACCGACCGGACGCGGTGACGTCGCCGTCAGCTGGACTCCCCCGGCCGACACCGGCGGCGCGCCGCTCACCCGCCAGGTGGTGCGCATCGACGGGAAGCGCGTCGTCCTGACGCCGGACGCCACCAGCACCGTCGTCCGCGGTGTCCGGGCCGGCAACCGGCAGGCGCGGGTACGAGCGTTCAACGCGGTCGCGATGTCCGCCTGGGCGCCGGTCGCGGTCGCGGTGCCGCCGTACCCGACCGTGAAGGCGCCCGCCACGGTGCGCAAGGGCACCAAGGTCACCGTCCGGCTGGCCGGCCTGATGCCCCGCCAGCGTGCCGACGTCGCCGTGAAGACGGTGAAGAACGGCAAGGTCCGGCTGCGGCACGTCGACGCCAGGAAGAGCGGCAAGGCCACGCTGCGGTTCGTGGTGCGCTCGACGTCGCGGGTCTCGGTGACCAGCGGCGGCCTCACCTCGCCGGTGATCCGGATCGGCGTCCACACCAGGCGCCGCCGCTAGCCACTCCACCCACGGCGTCGGTGCCCGGCGGCAGGATGACCGCATGACCCGCTGGGTGCTGCACGTCGACCTCGACCAGTTCCTGGCCGCGGTCGAGATCCTGCGGCACCCCGAGCTGGCCGGCCGGGCGGTTGTCGTCGGCGGCGACGGCGACCCGACCAAGCGCGGTGTCGTCAGCACCGCGTCGTACGAAGCGCGGGCGCTCGGCGTCGGCTCGGGGACGCCGCTGCGAACCGCGGCGAAGCGGATCCCGGACGCCGTCTTCCTGCCGGTCGACCGCGAGCACTACGAGGCCGTCTCGGCCGACGTGATGGCTGCGCTGCGCACCGTCAGCGACGAGGTCGAGGTCCTCGGCTGGGACGAGGCCTTCCTCGGCGTCGACGACCCGCCCGGCGACGACCCGGAGGCGGTCGCCCGCGAGATCCAGCTGCGGGTGCTCGACGCCACCCACCTGCACTGCTCCGTCGGCATCGGCCGCAACCGGCTGCAGGCGAAGATCGCCACGTCGTACGGCAAGCCGGCCGGCGTCTTCCGACTCACCGGGGCAACCTGGTTCGAGGTGCTCGGCGACCTGCCGACCGACGCGTTGTGGGGGATCGGCGCCAAGACCGCGGCCAAGCTCACCGAGCTCGGCCTCAGCACGGTCCGCGCGCTGGCCGGTGCGGACGTCGATGCGCTCGCCGCGCGGTTCGGGCCGGCGACCGGGCCGTGGCTGCAGCGGCTCGCGGCCGGTCGCGACAGTGCGGCGGTCAGCAGCACGCCGTACGCCCGGCGCTCGCTCGGCCGCGAGGTGACCTTCCAGCAGGACCTCGTGGAGTGGCCGGAGGTACGGCGCGAGGTCACCGCGTTGGCTCGGCGGGTGGCCGGCGAGGTGGCCGACGAGGGCCGCAACGCGGTCCGGGTCGTCGTGAAGGTGCGCTACGTGCCGTTCTTCACCGAGACCCACGGCCGCACCCTCGGGGAGCCGACCACCGACGCGACCGCGATCGAGGTCGCCGCCCTGGAGGCGCTGGACCGCTTCGCGCAGCGTCCGGTCCGGCTGCTCGGCGTCCGCGCCGAGCTGGTCCGGCCGGACGAGCCGCGCTCCTCACCGCCGCCGCGATGAGTTCCGGCCAGCTGGCCGGTCAGATCGGCAGCAGCACCTCAACTGCCCGGGAGGCACCGCGTGCGCAAGGTCGTGCTCTACACCCTGATGTCCCTGGACGGCGCCGTCGACCACCCCGCCAGGTACTTCACACAGGATGGGGAGCCCGGCGGCCCGCCCGAGTTCGACCCCGTCATGGATCACCACGAGGCGACGATCATCGGCGCGCAGGACGCTGTGCTGCTGGGCCGCGGCATGTACGACGAGTGGTCGCAGTTCTGGCCGACCGTCACCGACTCGCCGTTCGCCGACTTCATCAACACCGTCACGAAGTTCGTCGTGACGTCCACCCCGCTGTCGAACGGCTGGCCCAACTCCCAGGCCGTCCACGGGCCGGTCGAGGATCTCGTGCGCGACCTCAAGGCGCGGCCGGGCGCCGACATCGGCATCCACGGCAGCATCACGCTCGCCCAGTCACTGCTCGAGGCCGGACTCGTCGACGAGGTGCATCTCGTGGTCGGCCCAGCGGTGGGGTTCCCGGGCCGCCGGCTGTTCCCGAGCGACGGAGCCGCCCGCCGGCTCGAGCTGATCAGCGCCGAACCGACGCCGACAGGGAGCCTGCTGCTCGCCTACCGGGTGCCCTGAGCGGGTCGGTCGCCGCGACGACGGTCGGTGAGGCGCCGACTGTCGCCGCCCGTCCGGGGGCACACCGCGTCAGCCGCGCTCCATCGCAGCTACGACAGCCTCGGCGGTGAGCGGCAGGTCGCGCACCCGCACCTCGACCGCGGCGGCCAGTGCGTTGCCGATCGCGGCCGCGACCGGGCCCTGGGCCACCTCGCCCGCGCCGACCGACGGCAGGTCCGGGCGGTCCAGCAGCAGCACGTCGACAGCGGGCACCTCGGAGAACCGCAGAACGGGGTAGGTCTCCCAGTCGGTGCTGGTGACCCGGCACCGGTCGAAGCGCACCCGCTCCTTCAGCGTCCAGCTGGCCGCCTGCACGGCGCCGCCCTCGACCTGGTTGCGCACACCGTCGGGCTGGACGACCCGGCCGACCTCGACGGCCACGGTCAGCCGGCGCAGCCGGACGGCGGCGACCGCCTCGACCTCGGCGACCACGGCGCACCAGCCGCCCTTCTTGTACTGCGCGACCGCGACGCCGTGCCCCACCTCGCCACCGGTCCGGCGGTCCGCCCAGCCCGCGCGCTCGGCGACCGCCTCGAGGACGGCGCGGCCGCGCGGGTCGGACAGGTGGTCCAGCCGGTACCGGACCGGGTCCGCGCCGGTGGCCTCGGCCAGCTCGTCCATGAACGACTCGATGGCGAAGACATTGGTGAAGGCCCCCAGCGAGCGAAGCGACGACGACCGCAGCGCCGCCGCATCCAGCCGGTGCCCGGTGATGCGGCGCACCGGCAGGTCGTACGCGGGCACCGCGCCCCGCGCGCTCCCCGCGCCGCGCTCCGGCGGTGGGTCGACCGGCGCTGCCAGCGGTGCACCGCCCTCGAGGTGCGCCGTCGCGAGCAGGCCGGGCGTCCCGGCGTACCCGGGCCGGGCGGTGTGGCCCTGGCTCCAGATGTCGCACGTCCAGGTGAGGATCCGGCCGTCGGCGTCCAGGCCGGCGGCGAGGTCCACCACCTGCGGAGACCCGAACGGCGACCAGGCCAGCTCGTCGGCCCGGCTCCACCGCACCTGCACCGGCCGCCCGGGGACCGCGCGAGACAGCAGCACCGCGTCGAACGCCGCGTCGTCGGCCCCGTTGTGCCCGTAGGCGCCGGCGCTCTCGACGTGCTCGACCTGGACGGCTCCGGGGTCGAGGTCCAGCGCCTGCGCCACCGCCGCACGCAGCCCGAAGACGTTCTGGCTGCTGCTCCAGACGTGCAGCCCGTCGTCGTCCCAGCGGGCCAGCCCGCAGCTCGGTGCGATCGAGGCGTGCGCGAGGAACGGCCGGCTGTAGGACGCGGCGACCTTGCGCACCGGCGACACCGCCGCCGGGTCGCCGGTCTCGTCGACGGGGAACGTCGTGTGCGGCCCGCAGCGCAAGTAGCCGGCGAGGTCGTCCTCGTCCGGCAGCGTGGGCTGCTCGTCCCAGGTCGACGCGAGGCGCAGGGCGTCCGCGGCCAGGTCGGCGACCCGCTCGTCGTCGGCGACCACGCCGAGGAACGAGCCGTCGCGGACCACAGCGGCCACCCCGTCCATGGCCCGGGCCGCCTCGACGTCGATGGCGCGCAGCGTGGCCGCCGGGGACGGCGGGCGCACCACCCGGCCCCAGAGCTGACCGGGCAGCACCAGGTCGGCGAGGTAGCGCGGGCGCCCGGTCACCTTGTCCGGCAGGTCCAGCCGGGGCAGCTCCGAGACGGGGGAGCCGGGGGGCTTGGGGCGCGCGCTCGGGTCGGCGGCCACGTCTAGGTCGACGCCGGCGGCGAGCTCGCCGTACGTCGTGCTGCGCCCGTCCGGTGCGCTCAGCGTGCCGTCCCGGACGGTGACGTCGGGGCTGCCGAGCCGCTCGGCCGCGGCGGCGACGAACAGGGCGCGGGCGCAGGCACAGGCCTGCCGCAGTGCCGAGCCCGAGTCGGCCACGGACATGCTGCCCGCGGTGGGCCCCTCGTCGGGGCTGTCCGCGGTTCGGGTTGCCAGGACGCGCACCGACGGCGGCGCGACGTCGAGCTCGGTCGCCGCGATCGCGGCCAGCGCGGTGAGGATGCCCTGCCCGAGCTCCACCTTGCCGGTGCGCACGGTCACCGTGCCGTCGTCGGCGACCCGCAGCCACGCCGAGATGCGCGGGGTCGCGGCAAGGTGGCGCGGGAGCGTCACGACGTACCCTCCGGCGTCGGCGCGCCGGCGGCGCGCAGGACGGCCGCCACCATCCGGCGCTGCGCGCCGCACCGGCACAGGTTCCGGTCCAGCGCCGCCACGACAGCGTCCTCGCTCGGCGCCGGGTCGTCGGCCAGCAGCGCCGCGGCGCTGACCAGGACGCCGGACACGCAGAACCCGCACTGCGCGGCCTGCTCGTCGAGGAAGGCCCGCTGCACCGGGTGCAGTGCACCGTCGGCGCCGAGTCCCTCGACGGTGACGACGTCCCTGCCTTCGGCCGACCACATCGGGGTGTCGCAGGACGGCGCGGGGCTGCCGTCCAGCAGGACGAAGCACGCGCCGCACAGCCCGACGCCGCAGCCGAACCGGGTGCCCGGCTTCCTGAGCTCGTGCCGCAGGACGTGCAGCAGCGAGGCGTCCGGGTCCGCGGTCACCTCACGGTTCTCGCCGTCGACGATGAGCCGGAACTGCTGCTTCTCGGTCATGTCCCGACCACCTCAGCCTCCGGTGAGGACGTTGTGGGCCAGCGACACGGCCGAGGCGGCGACGAGCACCAGGGTGACCCGTTGGAAGGTCGCGCGCGACAGCCGGGACGAGGCCCAGGAGCCGATCGGCTGGAAGGCCGCGATCGGCAGCAGGATGAGCAGGCTCTCGACAAGTCGGGTCCCGGAGTAGAGACCGACGGCGGCGAGGGTCCCCGTCTGCACCACCGCCCCGACGCCGAACAGCACTGCGAGCGAGAAGATGTAGGCCTTGGGCAGCAGTTGGAAGCCGTGCAGGTACGTCGTCAGCAGCGGCCCCGAGATGCCCGTCGAGCCCTGCAGGCCGCCGGCGACGAGCCCCACCGGTGGCGACATCACCCGGGTGAGCCGCGCAGGAAGGTGGAAGCCGGGGTGGGCGAGCGCGACGACGACGTACGCCACGATCACGACGACGAGGGCCGCCGACAGCGCACGCCCGTCGAGCGACTTGAGGGCGACTGTGCCGAGGGCTGCACCGACGACGCTGAGACCGACCAGGCTCGGAAGGTCGCGGGTCCGCGGGTACTCCTCGCGGTGGTGGTAGGCCAACCAGCTGTTGGAGACGATGCCCGGGATCGCCATGATGACGACGGCGTGCTCGACGCCGATGAACGGGGCCATGACCGGTATCGCGACCTGCGGCAGCCCGCCCCCGGTGGCGCCCTTGATGACCGCTCCCACCGCGATCGCGATGACGATGATGACGACGTCCAGCGCGCTCGTACCACCGGACGCAGCCGCCGTGACGGCTCCGGTCACCGCGCGCCTCGCGGCGCCCGGCTCATGTCCTGGTGCCGGCGGGCTGCTCGCCCTTCGCCCAGTACGTCTCGGCCGCCTTGGTCTCGGCCAAAGCGTCCGCGGTCTCGAACCCGGGTGCCATCGACGCCGCCGTGCCCGGGAGCACCTGGTGGTGCTCGATGTCGAGCATCCGCAGCCAGGACTGCTGGCCGTACGTCAGGGCCACGAAGCAGCCGAGCTCGACAAGCTCGGGCTCGGTGAAGTGCGCGTGCATCCGCTCCCAGAAGGCGTCGTCCGTGTCCAGCCGCCAGGCGATCGCCTCGGTGTACGCCAGCGCCGCCTTCTGCCGCTCGTCGTAGCGGTCGCTGGACTCGAAGTTGAGCAGCTCGTCGTACTGCTGCTCCAGCAGGCCCGCGGTGGTGGCCTTCTCGGAGCGCTGGTTGCCGCAGAACTCGCACTTCACCGTGCGCGAGACGTAGACCCGGCAGAGCTCCTTGACACTGTGGTCGAGCACGCCGCTGTGGAACACCGCCTTCCACGAGTCGGCGAAGGCCCAGAACGCGTTCGGGGCGTGTGCGCGGACCGCCGAGGACTCCGGGCGCGGCGTGCCCTCGCGGGCGCACCGCTGCATCTCCTCCTGCATCCGCTCGTCCATCGACTCGACCGGGACGTAGCTGATGCGCGGTGCCATGGGGACCTCCGGAGTGCGGACGACTGGTGCTGCAATCGTTTGCGGTCACTCTAGCCCTACGGCCTGCGCAGTGGAAGCCGCCTTCGCGTTGAGGTAGTGCTGCTCCGGGATGCTGGTGGCGAGCCGGGCGGCCATGGCGTACTCCGCGCACGCCTCGTCGGTGTGCCCGGCCATCTCGAGCAGGTGGGCGTGCACGGCATGCAGGCGGTGGTGCCGGCGCAGCTGCGGGTCGGTGAGCAGCGGGTCGACCATGGCGAGCGCCCTGCTCGGCCCGTCGGTCATGGCGACCGCCACGGCGTGGTTGAGAGCGACCACCGGACCCGGGGTCAGCGCGTGCAGCATCCGGTAGAGCGTCTCGATCTGGACCCAGTCGGCGCCCTCGGCGTGCGCCGCCTCGGCATGCACCGCCGCTATCGCCGCCTGCAGCTGGTACGGCCCGACCGGTCCGGACGGCAGCGCGGCCTCCACCAGGGCCACGCCCTCGGCGACCAGCCCGCGGTCCCAGCGGGTGCGGTCCTGCTCGGCCAGCGGCACCAGGGAGCCGTCGTCGCGGGTGCGGGCCGGGCGGCGCGCCTCGGTGAGCAGCATCAGCGCCAGCAGCCCGCTGACCTCCCCGTCGTCAGGGAGATGCCGGTGCAGCCGGCGCGCCAGCCGGACTGCCTCCTGGGCCAGCGAGACGTCGGACAGGCCCGAGCCGGTCGTGGCGGTGTGCCCCTCGGTGAACACCAGGTAGAGCACCTGGGCCACGGCGGCGACCCGGTCCGGCAGCTGCTCCTGCGGCGGCACGGCGAACGGGGCGCCGACCTGGCGCAGCCGGGCCTTCGCCCGACTGATGCGCTGCGCCATCGTGGCCTCGGGGACAAGGAAGCCGCGCGCCACCTGCGCGGTGCTCAGTCCCGCGACCGCCCGGAGGGTGAGCGCCACCTGGGAGGCCCGGGTCAGCGCCGGGTGACAGCACAGGAGCAGCACGGTCAACGAGTCGTCGCGGTCCGCGACGGACGGGTCGGCGTCCGCCCCGGGCACCTGCAGCCCATCGCCGGGTGTGCGCAGCGCCACCCGCATCTCCCGGTCGGCGCGGGACCGGTCGGCCCGCCACTGGTCCACCAGCCGGCGGGACGCCACCGTGACCAGCCACGCCTTCGGGTCGTCCGGCATCCCCTCCGCCGGCCACTGCCGCGCCGCGGCGAGCAGTGCCTCCTGGACGGCGTCCTCGGCGGTGTCGAAGTCGCCGTACCTGCGGACCAGGGCGGCGAGGACGTGCGGCGCGGCGGAGCGCCACACGTCCTCGATGCCGCCCGAGGTCACTGGTCGTCGCCGCCGGGCCACATCACCGGCCGGAGCTCGACGGTCCCGCCGGGCTGGGCGAAGTGCGCCGCGATCTCCTCGGCGCGAGAACGCGTCTCGCAGTCGATGATGAAGAACCCGGCGAGCTGCTCCTTCGCCTCGGCGTACGGGCCGTCGGTCGCCAGGTGGCCCTCCGGGCTCCAGCCGAACAGCGTCGACGCGGCCGGGTCGCCCAGCGCCTCAGCGGTCACGAACTCGCCGGACGCCGAGATCTCGCTCATCAGGGCGTCGAACCCGCGGTCCATCGCCTCGTGCTGCTCGTCCGGGACGGCGCGCCCCTCCGCGGTGTACCGCTGGGTGGGGTGGCCCCAGGGCTCGGGGTTGGAGTGGATCAGGATCACGTACTTCACGTCGGGCTCCCTCGTGTCGGTCGGCGCGGGCACCCTGCGGGCCCGTCACGGGAGACGTCGGAGCCCACCGGGCGTCCTCGACATCCTCCCCGAGTCGTCGTTTGCGACCTCGCTCACCCGACTCGCCGTACCGTCGCCCGCGCGTCGGGGAACCAGGTCGCAAACGATCACCGGCGGGCGCCAGGCGTCCGGGTTCGCGCCGGAGCCGAGAGATCCACCGCGAGCTGGCGACCGTACGGGGCGAAGCCGAGGCGCCGGCCGAGCCGGGCCGAGGCGTCGTTGCCCAGCCGACATCGCCACTGCGGGACGAGCGCGCCGCCCAGCGCGGAGCGGGCGGCGGCGACCGCCACTCGCTGGGCCATGCCCTGGCGACGGTCCGTGGCGCGGGTGAGGACGCCGAGCTGGGCGATCGAGCCTCCCCAGGCCTCGTACCCGGAGAGTGCGACCGGGCGTCCGTCCGCGGACCGGCAGACGAAACGGAAAGGCATGCCGACCAGTCCGCTCTCGTCGCGCTCGGCCGGCGCGCACTCCGAGAGCAAGGCTTCGGCCTCCGCCACGCCCGCCGGTTCGGCCTCGGCCTCGGCCGGGCCCCGCCCGGCCCCGGCTCCCTCGACTGCTTCGGCGTAGGCGAGGGACGCCGTACCGATCGCGCGGGGCGTCAGGTGCGCCAGCGACGCCAGCAGCCCAGAAATGTCGAGCAGCTGGGTGGCGTCGAGGCGTGCCAGCGCCGCAGTGGCCGAGGGCGGGGCGAGCACGACGACAGTCCGCTCGAGCTCCAGCACCACGACAGCGGTCGCGGAGCCCCGCTCGAGCAGGTGCACGCCGGGGAGTCCGAGCAGGTCGGCCGGGACCTCCAGCTTCCAGGACCAGCCGGACCGGATCGCGGCCCGGGTCGGCGGGCACAACCGCTGGCTCACGCCGGGCAGTGTGGCAGCCGACCCGCATCGGCCACGAGGCGCCGGGGTCGTGCCCGACCTGCCAGCGGACAACGGCTGATCGTTTGCGACCTCGCTCACCCGGCTCGCCGTACCGCTGCCCGCGCGTCGGGGAACCAGGTCGCAAACGAGCACCGAGAGGTCAGCGCGGGGTGAAGACCTCGGGATGGGCGGCCAGCTCGATCCGGGTCCGGCGGATGTGCCCGGCCAGGTAGCGCTCGGCGTCCTCCGGGTCACGCCGGGCCAGCGCGTCGAGGATCAGCCGGTGCTCGTGGTCGACGACCTCGCGCCGGTGCGGGCGGCCGTCGAGGCTCATGAACGCGCGCCGGTAGGGCTGGGTCGAGTTCCACAGCCGGACGACGCTGCCGGTCAGCTGCTCGCTCGCGCACCCGGCGTACGAGCCGAGGTGGAACGCCCGGTCGAGGACGAGGAACTCCCGCAGGTCGTCGTCGGCCATGATCCGCTCGTGGATGTCGGCGAGCTCGGCGAGGTCCGCGTCCGTGAGGTGGGGGAGGCTCTCGGTCAGCGCCAACGGCTCGAGCCGCTCGCGCATCCGGTACAGCACGTCGAGCTCGCCCGGGTCGAGCCGGGGGACCCGCGCTCCCTTGTTCGCCGTGTGCTCGGTCAGGCCCTCGGCCTCGAGGATGCGCAGCGCCTCGCGGACCGGCAGCCGGCTGGTGCCGAGCCGGGCGGCGACCTCCTCCTGCCGGATCCGCTCGCCTGGTGCGATCTCGCCGGCGAGGATCGCGGTGCGCAGGTGCGCGGCGATCCGTTCGCTCGCCGCGCCGCCGGTCGACGGGAGTCCTGCAGGGCCGGCTGTCACACCGATCAGGATGCCGTGCCGCGCGCGGCCCAGGCCGCGGCCGTCCCGCCGGCCCGGTCGAACGCCTTGCCACCCGGGTACGACACCAGCTCGAACTGCATCCCCCAGGGGGCGAGGAAGTAGACCCAGCGTTGTCCCTCCGACGGTCCCTTGCTGACCGTCGGATCACCGAGCACCGTCAGCCCCTGCGCGTGCAGGAACGCCACGGCGGCGTCCATGTCCTCCACGTAGAGCGCGACGTGGTGGCCGCCGACATCACTGTTGCGTGGGGGGACACTGCGCTGGTCCGGTGCTGAGTACTGGAAGACCTCGAAGATCGCCTGGCCGCCCAGCCGGAAGAAGTGCAGCCGCTCCATCACCGCGTGCGGGTCGACGGCGAGGTGCTCGGCCATCCAGTCGCTGTCGTCGTGGCGGAAAGGGCCGAGGGAGTAGAGGTACTCGCAACCGAGCACGTCGACCAGGAAGCCCCGGGCCTGCTCGAGGTCGGGGACCGTGAGGCCGATGTGGTCGACCCCGGTGACGCCGGGCAGTGCGTTCGCCACGTGTGCTCCTGTCTCCGCCGATCGGATCCAAACACGGTATCGAGAGGCGTCCCAGGGCGGCAAGACCTTGTGATGGGATCCAATCCCTGGCAATCTGGGGCGGCTGGCCGTCGTCTGAGGAGCTGTCATGACCGAGCACCGCCTGCTGGTCCCGGAGGTCCCGTGGGTCGAGGTCGCCGCCACCGAGGCCGACTGGGACGCCGCCGACCCGGCCCTTCTCACAGCGATGTTCGGCCACCTCGTGCTCATCCGGACCTTCGAGGAGTACGTCCTCGAGCTGGCCGGCGCGGGGCTCGTGCACGGCCCGGCGCACTCGAGCATCGGCCAGGAGGGCGGCGCCGTCGGCTCGGTGCTGCCGCTCACCAGCGAGGACACGGTCAACGGCTCGCACCGCGGCCACCACCAGTTCCTCGCCAAGGCCCTGCACCACGTCGAGCCCAAGGGGGTCGACGTCACCGCGCCGCTGTCCGACGACGTGCGCACCGTGCTGCTGCGCACGCTGGCCGAGATCTGCGGGCTGGACCGCGGCTGGAGCCACGGCCGCGGCGGCTCGATGCACCTCCAGTGGCACGAGGCCGGCGCGATCGGCACCAACGCCATCGTCGGTGGTGGCGTCCCACTGGCTGCAGGGTCGGCGTGGGCGCACCGCAAGGCCGGCACCGACGCGGTCGCGGTCACCTACTTCGGCGACGGTGCGATCAACATCGGCTCGACGCTGGAGACGATGAACCTTGCCGCGGCGTGGAAGCTGCCGCTGTGCTTCTTCATCGAGAACAACAGGTACGCCGTGTCCACGACAGTCGATGAGGCCACCGGGGAGCCGCGGCTGTCCGGCCGCGGTCCGGGGTTCGGCATCGCAAGCTGGCGGGTCGACGGCATGGACCCGCTGGCAGTTCACCTCGCGATGGAGGAGGCGCTCGATCACATGCGGTCCGGCGCCGGGCCGGCCGTCGTCGAGGCGGAGGTCTACCGCTACTTCCACCAGAACGGCCCCTTCCCGGGCAGCGCCTTCCGGTACCGCAGCAAGGACGAGGAGCAGGAGTGGCGGGCGCGCGACCCGATCGACCAGGTCGGCCTCAACCTGACCCGCCGCGGCATCCTCGACGGCGCCGCCCTGGACGCCTTCACCGGTCGGGCCAAGGCGCTGATGGCCCAGCTCGGTGACGTCCTGCTCGAGCCGATGCCCGGCGGCAAGCCCGGCCAGCGGCAGATCAAGCCCGCGGAGTGGCCGGACCCGACGTTCGCCCACGTCGGTGTCCGCTCGGACCTGCGCGAGCTCGCCGACGCGCCGTACGCCGACGTGGACACGTTTGCCGGCGGGACGACCGAGACGAAGTTCATCGACGCGGTCGCCGCGGTCATGCGCCGCCGGATGGACACCGACGACCGCGTGGTGGTGATGGGCGAGGACGTGCACCGGCTCAGCGGCGGCACCAACGGCGCCACCAAGGGGCTGGCCGAGGCGTTTCCCGACCGGGTGCTGGGCACGCCGATCAGCGAGAACGCCTTCACCGGCCTGGGCGGCGGTGTCGCGCTCGACGGCCGGTACCGGCCGGTGGTCGAGCTCATGTACGCCGACTTCATGTGGGTCGCGGCCGACCAGATCTTCAACCAGATCGGCAAGGCGCGGCACATGTACGGCGGCGAGGGGACCGTGCCGTTCGTCCTGCGCAGCAAGGTGGCCATGGGCACCGGCTACGGCTCGCAGCACTCGATGGACCCGGCGGGGGTGTTCGCCACTGCGCCCGGCTGGCGGATCGTCGCGCCCTCGACGCCGTTCGACTACGTCGGCCTGATGAACACCGCGCTGCGGCTGGACGACCCGGTCGTGGTGCTCGAGCACGTCGACCTCTACACCTCGACCGGCGACGGCCCGGTGGACGACCTCGACTACTGCCTCCCGGTCGGCAAGGCCGCCGTGCGGCGGGCCGGCTCGCAGGTCACCGTCCTGACCTACCTGGCCATGACGTCGTACGTGCTGGAGGCCGTCGAGAAGCTGGGCGGCAGCGTCGACGCTGAGGTGGTCGACCTGCGCTGGCTGGACCGCGCGAGCATCGACTGGGACACGATCGGCGCCAGCATCCGCAAGACCAACCGGGTGCTCATCGCCGAGCAGGGCCCGGCCGGCACGTCGTACGGCGGCTGGCTGTCCGATGAGATCCAGCGCCGCTTCTTCGACCACCTCGACCACCCCGTCGAGCGGGTCACCGGCGGCGAGGCGTCACCGAGCATCAGCAAGGTCCTCGAACGCGCCGCCATCGCGCAGGCCGACGAGGTCGTCGCCGCCCTCACCGCGATCACGGAGGCCTGAGGTGGCCGAGCTGCTGCGGATGCCGGAGGTCGCGACCGGGACCACCGAGGCCGTGCTCTCGTCGTGGAACATCACTGAGAACGCCACGGTCAGCGCGCGGGAGGTCATCGCCACCGTCGAGACGGCGAAGGCGGTCGTCGACGTCGAGGCGGAGACTGACGGCGTCGTGCTCAAGTTCCTGGTTGCGCCCGGGGCCGAGGTCCAGACCGGCGCACCGATCGCGCTGGTCGCGGACCCGGGCGAGACGGTCGCCGACGTCGAGTCCGTCCTGCGGAGCCTCGGCGTCGCTGCCGATCCGATGGCGCTGGAGGTGCCGGAGGCGGCGGCCGCGCCGGAGCCGTCGCCGGTGCGGGCCGACGTCCCGCCGCCCGTCTCGCCGGCGTCCGGCGACGTGCCGACCCCGCACCAGAACGGGTCGCGCAGCCGAGCCTTCGCCAGCCCGCTCGCGCGCCGGCTGGCGAAGGAGGCCGGGCTCGACGTCGGGCAGCTGCGCGGTACCGGGCCGAGCGGACGGATCGTCCGTCGCGACGTCGAGGCGGCGACCGCAGCTCGGCACACGGGCGCCCCCGCGTCCGCGCACGCGCCCGCTGAAGGTGCCGGCCTTGCGTCGACAGCTGGTGCCGCGGCGTACACCGAGGTGCTGCACAGCCGGCTGCGCAGGCTGGTCGCGAGCCGGTTGACGGAGAGCAAGACGACCGCGCCGCACTTCTACCTACGAGCCACCGCGCGGGTGGACCGGCTGCTGGCGCTGCGCGCCGAGATCAACGACGCCGTCGCGGAACGTGACGCGCGGAGCAGAGTCTCGGTCAACGACCTCGTCGTCAAGGCCGTCGCCCGTGCGCACGTCGCGGAGCCCGCGCTGAACGTGACCTGGGCGCCGGATGCGGTCCGCACGTACTCATCGGTCGACGTCGCCGTGGCGGTGGCGACCGAGAAGGGGCTGGTCACCCCGGTGCTGCGCGCGGTCGAGGACCTCTCTGTCACCGCGGTGGCCCGCCGGGTCCGCGACCTCGCCGAACGGGCCAGAGCCGGCCGGCTGCAACAGCACGAGCTCGAGGGCGGTTCGATCAGCGTCACCAACCTCGGGATGTACGGCACCGAGGAGTTCGCCGCGATCATCAACCCGCCGCAGGCGTCGATCCTCGCCGTGGGGGCCGCACGGCAGGAGCCGGTCGCCGTCGACGGCGCGCTGGAGGTCGCGACAGTCCTGCGGCTGACGCTGTCGGTGGACCATCGCCCGGTCGACGGTGTGGCGGCCGCGCAATGGATGCGTGTGCTCGTCGACCTGCTGGAGCACCCGGCCCGCATCCTCGCCTGACGGGGCGGGTGAGGCGGCGGGTCCAGCGGTCGCGGTGCGACGGCCTTACCGCGGCAACCTGGGCCTGACAGCGGCTTGCAAGCCACGGTCGACCCGAGTTGATCACGCAAGCGTGATCAACTCGGGAACAGCGGAGCGGGGCGGAGCGGGGCGGAGCGGGGCGGCGGGGGCTAGAGGACGCCGAGGCGGGCGCGGAGGCCGTCCAGCTCGGTGAGCAGCATGGCCGGGACCTTGTCGGTGCCGATCTTCGCGAACCACTCCTGGATCTGCGGCACCTCCTCGCGCCACTCCTCGGGCCGCACCGCGAGCGCCTCCTCCAGCTGCTCGGTCGTCACGTCCAGCCCGTCGACGTCGAGCGAGTCGACCGTGGGCACGAGGCCGATGGCGGTTTCGACAGCGGCCGCCCGGCCCTCGATCCGCTCGATGGCCCACTTGAGGACGCGACCGTTCTCTCCGTAGCCGGGCCAGAGGAAGCCGCCGTCGTCGTCGCGCCGGAACCAGTTGACGTAGAAGATCTTCGGCAGCTTGTCGGCGTCGGCGTCCTTGCCCATCGCGACCCAGTGGCTGAAGTAGTCGCCGGCGTCGTAGCCGATGAACGGCAGCATCGCCATCGGGTCGCGGCGGACCACGCCGACCTCGCCGGTCGCCGCGGCTGTCGTCTCCGAGGACAGGGTCGCGCCCATGAAGACGCCGTGGACCCAGTCGCGCGCCTCGTAGACCAACGGGATCGTCGTCTTGCGCCGGCCGCCGAAGAAGATGGCCGAGATCGGCACCCCGCGCGGGTCGTCGTACTCCGGGGCGATGATCGGGCACTGCGTGATCGGCGTGCAGAAGCGCGAGTTCGGGTGCGACGACGGCTCGCCTGCCTCTCCGATGGCGGGGGTCCAGTCGCGGCCCTTCCAGTCGGTGAGGTGCGCCGGTGGCTCCTCGGTCATGCCCTCCCACCAGATGTCACCGTCGTCGGTCAGCGCCACGTTGGTGAACATCGAGTTGCCCTTGGCGATGGTGCGCATCGCGTTCGGGTTGGTGTCCCAGCCGGTGCCGGGTGCGACCCCGAAGAGCCCGTACTCCGGGTTCAGCGCGTACAGCCGGCCGTCGTCGCCGAAGCGCATCCAGGCGATGTCGTCGCCGAGCGTCTCGACCTTCCAGCCCTCGATCGTCGGCTCGAGCATGGCGAGGTTCGTCTTGCCGCACGCGCTCGGGAAGGCTGCGGCGACGTAGTAGGTCTGCTGCTCCGGCGAGGTGAGCTTGAGGATGAGCATGTGCTCGGCCAACCAGCCCTCGTCGCGGCCCATGACCGAGGCGATCCGCAGCGAGAAGCACTTCTTGCCCAGCAAGGCGTTGCCGCCGTAGCCGGAGCCGAAGCTCCAGATCATCCGCTCCTCGGGGAACTGGGTGATGTACTTCGTGTCGTTGCACGGCCACGGGACGTCCTGCTGTCCGGGGTGCAGCGGTGCCCCCACCGAGTGCAGGCACGGCACGAAGTCGGCGGCAGAGTCACCGCCACCCATCCGGTCGAGCACCTTCGCACCCATCCGGGCCATGATCCGCATCGACGCGACGACGTACGCCGAGTCGGTGATCTCGACGCCGAACATCGGCGACTCCGACTCGAGCGGGCCCATGCAGAAAGGGATGACGTACATCGTCCGGCCACGCATGCAGCCCCGGTAGAGGTCGGTCATCACCGACTTCATCTCGTCCGGGTCCATCCAGTTGTTCGTCGCGCCGGCGTCGTCTCGCTCGCGGGAGCAGATGAACGTGCGGTTCTCGACCCGGGCGACGTCACTCGGGTCGGACGCGCACCAGAAGGAGTTCGGCTTCTTCGACTCGTCCAGCCGGACCAGGGTGCCGGCCTCGACGAGCTCGTCGGTGAGCCGGGTCCACTCCTCCTCGGACCCGTCGCACCAGACGATCCGGTCCGGCCCCGTCAGCTCGGCCACCTCGGCGACCCAGTCGAGCAGTCGCTGGTGGGTGGTCGGTGCCTGGCTCACGGGTGCCGTCATGGGGGTGGGGTCCCTCTTCCTGGTCTGGTCGGCCGAAAGGGTGGGGTCACGGTAACGCCTGAGCCGGGCCTGCCGGCAGGGGGGTTCTGAGACAACTGGCCGTGAGGGCTTGCCAGGACGACCGGTCCGGGCGCACAATCCGCGGCCCTCGGACCGGCGCGCTCGGTTCGTTCCGGGCTGCCGTGGGTACCTCAGGAGTCGCCGGTCCCGGCACCCCGCTCGCAGCCCCGGAGCCCACGATGCCCTTGCGCCCCCTGACAGCCCCCACCCGTCGCGACGCCGGCGGTGCCCTTGCCGGTGTCCTCGTCGCCGTGCTCATCCTGGCCGTGGTCGCGGTCGGCGCCTTCTACTACTTCGGCGGCGAGGCCGACGTCGACGTGAAGATCAAGAAGCCGGACGTCACGGTCAGCAGCACTGCGACACCGGGCTGAGGCCGACCGGACATGCAGAAGGGCCCGCCGGCATTGCCGGCGGGCCCTTCTCGCGTGCGTCCGGTTACGGCGTACCGATACCGGTGATGCTGCTGCAGGTCGTGCTGGTCCAGGTCAGGGTGTAGCTGGTGCCGCCGCCGCCGACCGCGATGGTCACCAGGGTCGGCGCCGAGCTGAGCAGCTTGTTGGGCGCGGCGGTCAGCTGGGCCGCGGTGGCGTACGCCTTGTTCTTGACGAAGTAGGCCTCCTCGGCCGAGCGGACCGTGGCCGCCTCGGTCTTGCAGGACGCCTTCTGGCTGTCGTTCTGGATCCCGGCCACAGAGAACACGACGACGCCCGCGAGCACTCCCAGGATCGCGACGACCAGGAGCAGCTCGACCAGGGTGAAGCCGGACTCCTTCTCCTGGGCTGCGCGGAGCTTCTGAAGCATGGTGGTCCTTCCGTCGGGCGAGAACCCCTCGGTCCTCTCCCCTGTGGTTTCGGCCATCCGGGTGACTTCTTGAGCCTTCGCCGCCCGGTTTCGGCCCGGGGATCAGGCGTCCCGATCAGTCCACTGACCACTCGAGGACCTCGGCGGTGGCTCGTCCACCCGGGGAGCCGGGGTCGGTGAACCGCACCCGGGCGCGGGCCAGTCGGGTCCCGGAGCCGTCCTCGGCGGTGAGGATGACGTCCCGTGGCGCCCGGGCAGGCTCCGGCACGGAGACCATCGCGCCGGTGTAGCCCGGAGAGCTTGTCGTCCCCAGCCGGAGGTGACGGACGACGAGGCCGCGGTCGACGATCTCGTACCGCACCGAGGTCACCCGCAGGTCGACGGCTGCCAGCGGCGCGTACACCGTGCCGTGCAGCGCGAGCACGGTGTTGGCCGCCGATCCGGTCGAGGTGAGCAGCGCCGTCGCACCTCCGCCGCCGCTGACGTACGGCGCCGCGGAGCCGGACCCAGAGGTAGGGAGCATCGGGGCGGAGAAGTCCACCTGGACCGTGATCCCGTCCAGGGCAGCGGTGGTGGCCGCCCCCGGGCCGCTCCGGACCTGGACCTCGACGTACATGCGGTTCACCAGCGCGGGGGTCAGACCCGGGTCGGTGATGGTCACCCGATCCGCCTGCAGCGACGTGTCGCTGCACCCGCTACCGGTGCAGGTGCGCAGCCGCTGGGGCGGCAGCACGGTTGCGCCGCCGTCGGTGATCTGCGTCCAGACGGTGCCGGGACCGGACAGCTGCTCGGTGGCCGTGACGTCGACGGAGAGGCTCGTCGCCTCGGCCGGCACCAGGTCGGCCGGGAACGGGCCGATCCGCAGGATCCGCGAGCTGCCGTTCGCGGGAACCGTGACGTCGGCGACCTGGCCGTTGACCGCGGCTCCGCGCGCCTGCCGGCGCCACCTCGTCCCGGTACCGCTCTGCGCGGTCCGGGTGGCGGCTCCGGCCGACGGCGTCGCGACCGCCAGCGCAGCGGTCGGCGCCGCGAGACCGCGCAGCACGATGTGCTGGGCGCCCGAGCCGGTCCGCTCCGCGCAGAGCTGGACGCTGCTGCGAGCGTTCGTGACGAGCCGGCTGTCCCCGGCGAAGACGAACTCGACGCCCTGCCGGCCCTCGTCGCAGGCACTCACGTCGGGGTTCGCGGCGCTGGGTGTCGGGACGCTGCCCGGCGGCGTGGTCCCGGGGGTCCAGCCGGCCGGCGTCCCGCCGACGACGACGTCGCCGTTGCCCGCCACCAGCTGACGGGTCGCGTCCCGGAAGTCGAAGTAGTACACGCCCGGGCTGAACCAGACGACCGTGTTCCGGCAGTTGAGCACGCGCTGCAGTGCGGCACGGGACAGGTAGGTGCCCGGGTCCAGCCGGACCACCGGCGTCGAGCAGGCGGGCACGGAGGTCACGACCGCTGGGTACGTCGACCCGGCCGGCCAGGAGGGGTCGCCGGGAACCGGTCCGCTGGTGCAGGCGGGCGTCGCGCTGCCGGTCACCGCGCAGGTACCAGCCTCGATCGAGCCGGAGCTTGTCAGGCCGGCCCGGTTGGGCACCGTCAGCAGCTGGTTCGCGTACACGGAGCCGGTCGTGGTCACGTCAGCGGTGTTGGTGAGGGCTACCCCTTCGGCCGGGTCCGAGGACAGGGCCAGGACGGCCTGGTCGGGCAGGTCGGCCGAGCTGCCCACGATGGCACCGGAACCAGTGCGCGGCTGGCACTGGACCGTGACGGGGCCGGTGTTGCCCAGCTCGCCCGATGGGAGGGTGAAGCACGGACCGGCCGCCGGCGGGCTCGCTGTTCCGGGGTCCACCCCGAGGCTGCTGGTGCGCGCGACCTCGTTGATCGCGCCCTCGACGGCCCCGTCGGCCGAGTACGTCGTGACCGACTCGTCCTGGACCGTGAGCGTGCTTCGCTGCCCTGTCGTCGAGAAGTCCAGCACGATGCCGACGTAGACGCCGAAGATCATCAGGAACACCAGCGCGATGGCGAGGGCGCTGCCCTCGTCGCCGGAGCTGCGCACCCGCCCGAGGCGAGCCCGCAGGCCGGTCATGTGGCCCTCCGTCGTCCGACCGCGGCGTAGGAGGCACCCGACGTGTCGGTCACGGTCAGCTCGACGACGGTCGCCGACGAGCAGGGACCGGCCGCGCCACCGGCCACGTCCCGGCAGGTGACCGCGGCACCGGCCGCGTCATGACTGGCCGACACCGAGGCGGTCACCGACGTCCCGTCCGCGCAGTACCGCCGCTCCAGGTACCTGGGCGTCCCGGACGTCTGCACCCAGGACACCGCCCGGTCCAGAGTGCCGCCCGTGGCGTCCGTCTCGGTCCACGCGAACCGGACGGCCAACGTGTCTCCCGGCTGTGTGCAGGCCGCACCGGACGTCTGCACGGTCCCGGCGGACTGGACGTCACGGGTGAACAGCGAAGGCACCAGCAACCGGTCGCGGTTCGAGCCCAGCCGCGCGACGGTGTCGTCCGTCGTGCGCCAGCCCACAGCCAACGCGCCGGCGAGCACCGGGGCGATCAGCGCGGTGATGGCGGTGGCCACGAGGAGCTCGACGAGTGTCAGGCCGGCGTCGCCGCTGACGCGCCTCATGGCGCTCGCTTCGCGATCGTCAGCGACTCGACGCTGCCGTCGGACGCCGTGAGCGTGAGCGCGACCCGCTGCAGCCCGAGGTCCGGGCCGCAGCCGTTCGCGAACGAGCTGCCGTTCCAGTACGTCACCGCAGGGGCCGACGCGACCCAGCCGGACGGGGGAGTGAAGCCTGGGGAGGCGTAGCTGCCCGCGCAGTCGACGTAGGCGGCGGAGGACACCGACTCGGCGTACGCCCGCAGCCCGGCCTGACCTTCGGCCGCCACCCGGCCCTGTCCCGAGACCTTGATCGAGGTCATCATCCCACCGACCAGGACGAGGACTCCCACGCCGAGGATGCTCACGGCGAGCAGCACCTCGACCAGCGTGAGCCCCGAGTCGGACCCGTCGCGCCATCGCGCTGACATCAGCGGACGCTGTCGCCGTAGATGCCGTACATCGCGGTCACGAGGGCCAACGCGACGAAGCCGACGATCACGCCCATCACGATCAGGACGGCAGGCTCCATCAAGGTGGTGATCTGCTTGACCTTGTAGTCGAGCTCCTTCTCGTAGAAGGCCGCGACGGTGTCGAGCTGATCGTCCAGCGAGCCGGTGTCCTCGCCGACCCGCAGCATCTGGCTGGCGGCGGCGGGAAAGATGCCGGTAGCCGCCAGCGGTTCGGCGATGCCCTCCCCGCTGAGCATGGCTTCTCGAGCGATGCCCAACCGGGCGGTGGCCAGGCTGTTGTTCGTCGCCGTCGCGGCCACCGTCATGGCCTCGCCGAGAGGGACCCCCGCTCTCAGCATGGCTGACAGAACCCGGGCGAAGCGCTCGACGATGGAGTACTGCATGGCCGTGCCCAGCGCCGGGAGCCGCAGCACGATGCGGTCGCGCGTCATGGCGCCGGTCGTCGTCCGTAGGAAGAGCCAGCCCCCGACCACGACGACCGCGCTCCCGCCGAGGAGAGCCCACCACCAGTGGGTGACGACGTCCGACAGGCCCAGGAGCATCCGCGTGGGCAGCGGGAGCTCCTGGTTGAAGGAGGCGAAGAAGACGCGGAACTTCGGCAGCACGTAGGTCACCAGCAGCGTGGAGACGGCCACCGACAGCACCACGATGACAGCGGGGTAGGTCATGGCGCTCTTGATCTTGCTCTTGGCCTCGACCTCGCGCTCGATGTAGACGGTGAGGCGGTCGAGCACCGAGTCCAGGTCGCCGCTGAGCTCTGCGGAGCGGATCATGCTGCGGTAGGGCGTGGGGAAGACCTTCGGGTGGCGGTCGAAGGCGTCCGCGAGTGGTTCGCCCTGGCGCAGCCCGTCGGCGACGTCGTTCAAGGTGCGGCGCAGCGTCTGGTTCGTCGTGTCGCGCCCGAGGAGGGTCAGCCCGTCGAGGATCGGAATGCCCGCGCGCAGGAACGCCGCCAGCTGGCGCGACAGGTGCATGAGGTCCTTGCCGGTGACCCGGGCGGGGATGACCTCGCGCGGCTGCTTGCGCTGCTCCTTGGCCGGCACCTCGACGGCGGTCGTCATGGCGAACCCCTAGAGGACGTAGATGCCGCGGATGACCTCGGCGATTGTCGTGGTGCCGTCCTCGACGAGACGGACGGCCTCCTGGCGGAGCGTCCTCGTCCCCTCGGAGAGGGCGAGGTCCCGGACGGCGGCGTGGGAGGGCTCGCTGGCCACCAGCGCCCGCATGGCCGGGGTCATGCGCAGCAGCTCGTAGACCCCGATCCGGTCCTGGTACCCCGTCTGCGAGCAGAAGGTGCAGCCCTCGCCGTACCAGAAGCCCTCCTCCGGGGTGCGGCCACCGGCCTCGCGGAAGAACTCCAACTCGTCGGGGGTCGGCTCGTACCGCCGCCTGCACTGCTCGCAGTTCCGGCGCACGAGGCGCTGGCTGAGCACGCCGGCCAGGGCGGACGCGACGATGTACGGCTCGATCCCCATGTCGAGGAACCTGAGCAGCGCCGACGTGCTGTCGGTCGCGTGCAGGGACGTCATGACGAAGTGACCGGTGAGCGCCGCCTGGGTGGCGATGCGAGCGGTCTCGCCGTCGCGGATCTCGCCGACCAGGATGATGTCGGGGTCCTGCCGCAGGATGGCACGCAGACCGCTGGCGAAGGTGACGTCCGCATGGTCGTTGATCTGGATCTGGTTGATCGACGGCACGACGTACTCGACCGGGTCCTCGATCGTCATGATGTTGCGCTCGGTGCCGTTGAGCTCGGCCATAGTCGCGTAGAGGCTGGTGGTCTTGCCGCTGCCGGTAGGCCCGGCGCAGAGCACCATCCCGAACGGTGACCGCACCATGGCGGCGTACACCTCGTAGGTCTCGGGCGGCATGCCGAGCTCGGAGAGGCGGTAGTTCGCCACCGACTTCTGCAGCAGCCGCAGAACCATCTTCTCCCCGGCCACGGTCCCGGCACTGGCGACGCGGACGTCGAGCTCGCGGCCCTCGACCGTGGTGGTGAACTGACCGTCCTGAGAGCGGCGACGGTCGACGATGTTCATGCCGGCCAGGACCTTCAGGCGGCTGGTGACTGCGCCACCCATCGCTGTGGGCAGGGTGAGGACGTCGTGCAGCACGCCGTCGATGCGGAACCGGACCCGGGTGAGCGCGTCCATCGGCTCGATGTGGATGTCGGAGGCGCGGTCCCGGAGCCCCTGGGTCAGGATCATCGTGACCACCTGCACGACAGGTGCGTTCTCGTCGACCGCGCCGCGCGTCGGCTCGGTGTCCACCCGGCGAGCCGTAGCCGTGGCCTCGAAGGCGTCGACGTGCTCCGCGACGCCGGACAGTGCGCGGTAGCCGCGGTCGATGGTGCGCAGGATGTCGGTCGAGGACGCGACGACAAGGGCGACCTCCATGCCGGTGCTGGTCCGCAGCTCGGCGGCGAGCTCGTCGCTGGGGTCGGCGACGGCGACCTCGAGGACCCCGTCGTGGATGGCCAGGGGCAGCGCCTTCAGCGACCTGGCAGACGTCTCGGGGAGGCGCAGGACGGCCTGGGGCTCCGGTGCCCGGCGCCGCAGGTCGATCACGGCTACGCCGAAGTGCTCGCCCAGGGCGGTGGCGAGGTCCCGCTCGTCGATGGCGCCCAGCTCCACGAGCAGGGCTCCCAACCGCTTCCCTGAGACGCGCTGCTTGAGCAGGGCGTCGTTGAGCTTCTCCCGGGTCAGCAGGCGGCGGTCGACCAGGATCTCGCCGAGGAAACGGCGACCCTCGGAGTCGGTCGCGGGCGGGTCGCCCACCGGCTCATGGGCGGACCCTGGTGTGACGTCGCTGTGGATGGACACGTCGACCCCCTCAGCTCCGCTCCGATGGGTCCCGATTCGCCCGGACGGGTGAACCTCCCGGGGAGAACATCGGCAGGACACGCAGAACCTTGACAGCCGCCCAGGGGCAGGCCAGGGGTCGGACCTGCCAGACTCGCGACATGACTTCGGCGGTCGACGCCCACGCGATGCTCGACCGGCTGCTCGAGGCCCTCGTCCAGCGCAAGGGTTCCGACCTGCTCGTGACACCCGGTACGGCGCCGATGCTGCGCGTCGACGGCCGGCTGGCGCGGATGGACGGTTGGGGGGACATCTCCCCGGCCGACAGCGAGGCACTGCTCCACGCGCTGCTGAGCGAGGCGCAGATCGCCGAGTTCCGGGTCCGGCGTGAGCTCGACCTCAGCTTCGGGTGGCGCGACCGGGCGCGCTTCCGCGTCAACGGCTTCGTGCAGCGGGGCAGCGTCGCGGTCGCGCTCCGCCTGATCCCGTACGAGCTGCCCGACCTCGACAGCCTGGGGGTCCCGGCTGCCGCTCAGGCCTTCGGCAACCCCTCGCAGGGGCTGGTGCTGGTCACCGGGCCGACCGGGTCCGGGAAGTCGACCACGCTGGCGGCGATGGTCGACCGCATCAACTCGACGCGGCCCTGCCACATCCTCACCATCGAGGACCCCATCGAGTACGTCCACCGCCACAAGCTCGCCGCGGTCAACCAGCGCGAGGTGGGCACCGACACCGACAGCTTCGCCCAGGCCCTGCGGTCGGCGCTGCGCGAGGACCCGGACGTGCTGCTGGTCGGGGAGCTCAGGGACCTCGAGAGCATCCAGACCGCGCTGACGATCGCGGAGACCGGACACCTGGTGCTGGCCACGCTGCACACGAATGACACGTCGCAGGCACTGGACCGCATCGTCGACGTCTTCCCGGGCGACCAGCAGGCGCAGATCAGGGTCCAGCTCGCCAGTGTGCTCGTGGGGATCCTCTACCAGCGACTGCTGCCGAGGATCGGCGGCGGGCGGGTTGCCGCCCACGAGGTACTGGTGGCGACCACGGCGGTCCGGAACATGATCCGGGAGGGCAAGTCGCGCCAGCTCAGGAACATGCTGACCACCGGCACCCGGGAGGGCATGCAGACGCTCGAGCAGTCGCTGACGGGGCTGGTCGCCTCCGGTTCGGTCGCCCACGAGGTCGCGGCCGGGGCCAGCCTGTTCCCGAAGGACGTGCACGACGTGGCCTGAGCCGCGGATTTCCTGGGCGCCCGGCCCCCCTGTAACATCGACGCGGTCGATCGACCAGGCGCCCGTAGCTCAACGGATAGAGCATCTGACTACGGATCAGAAGGTTAGGGGTTCGAATCCCTTCGGGCGCGCCACATCACCGCAGGTCAGAGGCATAACGTGGTCTGATGCTTGAAGCGCCGATGGTCCCGTGAGAACCTCGTGAGAACCAAGCGGTTCTCACGAGGGCGGGGTGGGCTCGATGGCGGCGAGACCCGAAGGGGTGTACCCCGACGGCCGGGGCGGCTGGTACTTCAAGGTCTCGCTCGGCCGCGATCCGTTGTCTGGTCGGCGGGTTCAGGTGACCAGAAGAGGGTTCCGGACAGCGGCCGAGGCGGGACGAGCCCGCCGAGACATGACCGGCCGGGTCGACGCCGGCCTGGTCAGTCGTGCTGCCAGTTCGTTGACGGTCAACGACCTGCTGGACCTCTACCTCGACGGGCTGGACGACGACGGAAGGCTCTCGGCCAAGACCCGCTTCGACTACCGCCACTACGCCGACGGCTACGTCCGTCCCCTGCTCGGCGCGAAGAAGGTCCGCGACTTGACGCCGGACGCGGTGGTCGCCTGGCAGCGGGCGCTCGGCAAGAATGGTGGAACCAAGAACGGCAAGCCGTTGGCTGCGAACACGATCCGGCTGGCGCGCTCGCCCCTCTCCGGAGCACTGAAACTGGCCGTGAGCATGGGGGTGGTGACCGTGAATCCGGTGACCGTCGTGCCCCGACCTCGGGCGGCACGCTCGATCCCTAAGCATTGGTCCCCGGAGCAGGCCCGCGACTTCCTGAGCCTGATGGAGGGTGACCGGACCTATCCGCTGTGGGCCTTCCTGCTGGGCTCCGGGCTGCGGATCGGGGAGGCCGTCTGGCTCCGCTGGTCGAATGTCGACCTCGAGCGACGGATCGTCCATGTCGTCGAGTTCGCCTCCACCCTCGGACACGACCTGATCCCGTCCGCCGGTAAGAGCCGGGACGCGGTGCGCAGCATCGAGCTCGACGACGAGCTGGTCCAGGTGCTGCGCCTGCAGCGCGCGACGCAAGCGAAGGAGGCCCTGGCATCCCCTGCCTACGAGGCCAGCGACTTCGTGTTCACCAAGCCGGACGGTGGCTCGTACCACCCGCAGTACCTGTCACGGCTGATCGGGCGGTACTCCGAGGAGCTGAAGCTGCCGCGACTGACCGCACACGGTCTGCGACACACCAGCGCCACGCTCATGCTCGCCAGCGGCGTGCCACCGAAGGTCGCCGCCGAGCGGCTGGGGCATGCCGATCCGAGCCTGTTCACCAACCTGTACAGCCACGTCACGCCGACGATGCAACGCGACGCTGCTGACAAGATCGGATCAGTACTCTTCAGCTGAGTCGAACAAGGGGTGCCGACCCGGTACCGCTTCGCAGGCTGAGCGACAAGCGCGAGTGCTGGGCGATCCTCCCCAGCGTCGAGCTGGAGCAGCGTCGGGGTTGCCGGTCGAGCGAGAAATGCCGGAGCTGGTCTCTGTGACCGAGAGATTCGGCCTGTGGGTGTTCTGGCGCACCATTTCACCAGCCCATTAAATTTTGCCCGGCGGTGATTATGAACGGATTCCTCTATTCACCCGTCCTGTCCGGCAAAGCACCAGGACTGGGTGGGCTCTCATCAAGCATGTATTCCAATCTCTGCCGCAGTGATGCTTCTGCTGCAATTGGCGCACGTTGGTGACTAGCGGCTCGCGTTTCGCTATTCGGCATCGCTCGTGCCGGGCCGGTCGCCGGCCCGCCGGCCGGCGGGCTGTCGATCACCGGCCGGCCTGGCCCTGGAACGTGATGCGCGAACGACGCCTGGGCAGCCCATGGACGTGCCCAGTGCCGCGAGCGATGGGGCATGGGCTGCGGTCGCCCCGGGGCCGGACTGCCCCGCGCGGCGCGCCCCGACACGCCGTTCGCACCCGAGATTCTTTCCGCCCGGCCATTCCTCTTGGTTCCGCCTTCCAACCATTACCGTAATTGACCCTCAGACACCTTCACTATCCGCCACTCACCCCACTATCCTCACCCCACGACGCCCATTGTCGCCACCCTTGTGATCATGGCCCCAGATAGCGCAGACATGTGCATTCTCGGAATGCTACGGTCCGCTCGTGTTGAGCTCGGCGAAGATCGGGACGGCCTCGTGGCGGTATTACCAGCGCGAGGTGGCCACCGACCCGTCCGAGTACTTCCTGGCCCGCGGGGAGGCACCCGGGCGCTGGTACGGACGGGGCCTGCCCGAGCTGGGCCTGACCCGCGAGGCGATGGTCCTCGAGCGCGACCTGGAGTCGCTGCTGGCTCGTGGGCTGCACCCGGAAACGAGACGTCAGCTGGGGCGGGCGTGGCGTTCGGACGGGGTCACCGGATACGACCTGACATTCTCCGCGCCGAAATCGGTGTCCGCGCTGTGGGCCATCGGCGGACCCCAGATCGCGACAGAGATTGCTCAGGCGCACAAGGCCGCGATGCGCGCCGCGCTGGATTACCTGGACGACCACGCCGCGGTGTCGAGAAAGGGCACCGACGGGGCCATCCCAATTCGCACCGCCGGGTTTGCCGCGGCGATCTTCGACCACCGCACGTCGCGGGCCGGGGACCCGCAGCTGCACTCCCACGCGCTGGTCGTGAACAAGCTGCGCTGCGCCGACGGGGGCTGGCGCAGCATCGACGGGCACGAGGTCTACCACCACAAGAAGGCCGCCGGCGCCCTCTACCAGGCGGCGCTGCGTGCCGAGCTGACCGCCCGTCTCGGCCTCGCGTTCGAGCCGGCCACCGTGCACGGGCAGGCCGAGGTCGCCGGCGTCCCGGCCGCCCTGATGGCCACCTGGTCCAAACGCAGCAAGCAGGTCATCGCGGACGCGGCCCCGACCCTGGCCGCATACGAGAGCGAGCTGGGCCGGGACCTCACGGCTGGGGAGCGGGCGACGGTCGTCAAGACCTCGGTGCTTAAGACCCGCCCTACCAAGCACCACGACGAAGAAGGGGCGTTGCAGGCGAGGTGGCGGGAAGAGGCCGCCGCCGCGGGCTGGACCCCGCACGAGCTACTCCGCGCCGTCGGCACCGCGGCATGCCGCGCCCGGAACCACACCCACGCCCGCCCGGCGGCGGCCCGGCTGGCCCTGCTCCGGCTGCCGCAGGCCGCGTTGGCCGCGGCCGGGACGCGGGCCGCCACGTTCTCCCGCGCCGACGTCACCGTTCAGGTGGCCGCCGGCCTGCCCACCTCCGCGGCGACCGCCGAGCAGGTCCGCGAGCAGGTCGAGGCACTGACCGACCAGGCCCTCGGCCTGGAGCAGGCGGTGCAGGTCGGGCCGGTGCAGGACGGGGTCACCCCCCGGGCCAGTGACACCCGGTGGGCCACCGCCGACCTGCTCGCCCTCGAGGCCCGCATCCTGACCATCGCCCACGCCGGCGCGACGGCCGGGCGGGCGGTCGTCTCCGTCGACCTGGTCGCCACGTGCGCGACCCGGGCAGGCCTGGACCCCGAGCAGCACGCCGCCGTACGCCGGCTGACCACCGGCGGGGCGGCGGTGGCGGTGCTGATCGCGCCGGCCGGGGCCGGGAAGACCACCACCCTCGGCGCCGCCGCCGCCGCGTGGACCGCCGCCGGGTACCAGGTGATGGGTCTGGCACCCTCCGCGCGGGCCGCCTCGGAGCTGTCGGCGGCGACCGGCGGCCCGGCGGACACCGTCGCCAAGTGGTGCCACGAACAGCCCCGCCTGGCCCACCTGCCCCCGGAGCAGGCCGCCCGCTGGCGTGTCGGGCCGCACACGGTGCTGCTGGTGGATGAGGCCGCGATGCTGGCTACCGCCGACCTGGCCGCGCTGGTCGCCGCCGCCCACGCCGCCCCCGCGAAGCTGGTGCTGGTCGGCGACCCGGCCCAGATCGGGCCGGTCGAACGCGCCGGCGGCCTGCTCCCCGCCCTCGCGGTGAGGGTCGGCGCGGTCGAGCTGACCGGGATCCGCCGGTTCACCCAGCCCTGGGAGGCCACCGCCACCCGAGCACTACGCCAGGGCAACCCGGCGGTCTGGGCCCGCTACGCCGCCCACGACCGGATCCACCCCGCCGCCGACCTCGACGCGGCGCTGGACGCCGTGCACGCCCGGTGGCAGGCCGCCACCGCCCACGGCCTGGACGCGCTGATGATGGCCCGCGCCCGCACCGACGTCGACGCCCTCAACCAGCGGGCCCGCGCCGCCGCCCTCGCGGACGGCACCGTGCACGGCCCGGTCCTGGCGGTCGCCGGCGGGCGCCCCTGGCAGGCCGGGGACGTGCTGCGCACCCGGCGCAACGACCGTCGACTCCCCCTCGGCGACGGTGGGCATGTCCGCAACGGCGACCGGTTCCGCGTCCTGGGCCCCGCGACCGGCGGCGGCCTGGCCGTGGAGGACCTGGCCGGCCGGAGACGCGCATCGTTGCCCGCGACGTACCTGGCCCAGCATGCGAGCTACGGCTGGGCGTGCACCATCGACGGCGCCCAGGGCGCCACCGCCGACCTCGGGATCCTGCTCGCCCGCCCCGGCCTGGACCGCGAACACCTCTACGTCGGGATGACCCGCGGCCGCCACGCCAACCACGTCCACCTCACCACCGAACCGGCCGACGACGACACCCACCGACCCCGACCCCCCGGGAGCGCGCCGAGCCTCGAGGACGCCGTGCGGGTGCTCGAGGCCGCGACCGGCCGGGTCGGCGCCCAGCAGGCTGCCCACACCCTGCTCGACCAGGCCCGCCAGCGGGCCGCCGCGATGCGCGCCGCCCAGCACCGCGACCCCACGGCGCCGCGGCACACACCTGGGAGAGAGCGCGGACCGTGGGCCACCGCGGCCGACAGATCACGGCGTTGGAGCAGCCGCGACACCGCGCCGCCCCAACCCGGCCGATCCATCGAGATGTTGTAGACGCCTCATGGTCCTGGACACGAGCGGATGAAGGCCCGGGGCAGTCGAGCTGCAGCGGTGGCCGTAGCACCCGCCGGTAACGCGTGGCCCCGCCACGCCAAGCCGCCAAACGTCGACGACGCCCCGCGCGATGTGACCGTCCATGCCGAAGAGCGGACGTCGGGGACCACCGATCGATTCGCAGTGGGCGAGACTGGTTGACGCTCGCAGCGTCGCGGAGCGGCACCTGTGCGCGCTCGGTTGTCAGAGGCCGTGAAGTCGCCTCAACCAGCTGTTCCACCCAGCGTCGAGTGCCGCAGTGCGTCCCGCCAGTTCTGCCACCAGTCGGTCGGCGGTCTCGTCGGCTGCCATGGCGGAGGTGTCTAGCCACCAGCCGACATCGCCGAACTCACGCTTCATATCCTCCTCGAGTCGTTCGTACGCGTCGAAGGCGAACTGCTCCTCGGGGCTCCGCATGGCGTTGCGCTGCTGGCAGACATCAATCCCCGGGTCGAGGACGACGAGCCGCACCGGGCGCGGTGACATGAGAGCGATGAAGAAGTCCAACTCGGGCCGATCGGCCAGCACGGTGTCCATCAAGACGGTGAACCCGAAGTCGATGAAGTTGTTCGCCAGCGAACACATGTTCCGGTTGCACAACTCGTCCTGCCGGAGCGCCTCTTCCGTGGGCTCGCCCATGAACCACACGAACCCGCTCCGGATCATCGTGTTGACCGCGTCGCCGCCTACCTGCGCAGCTTGGGGAAGACGTTGCGCGGCGAGATCCGTGATCGTCGTCTTGCCAGCTCCAGGCATGCCGGTGATGATCACGCAACCTGGCACGGTTTCGGTGGTGACTGCGTGGTCGGTCATGCGCGCCATAGTGCCGGATCAGTCGGCGCGGGAACGGCACCTATGGGTGCCGTTTCCGCAGTGCCATGCTGGGTCGAGTGAGGGAGATGCCGCGTTGGCTTCGCCGCCATGCCTGGAGTGGGATTCACGCCGACATGCTCAAGCGTGTACGCGCTGAGGAACCCTGGCTCGGGCACGGTCGCGGGCCCGATGTGCCGGTCCAAAATCACGCCGCACATGTGCTCTCACTCGCCACACTGGCCCTGTCGGCTAACAAGGTGCTCCGGGGAGCAGCGCGCGGCCGGCAAATCCCGGACCTTGAACGCGACGCCGAGTGGCTCCGTGATCTTCAAAAGCGCGCACGTCGCATCGCTCGCACTCCGCCAAACGACGGAGAGGGTGGGCCGGCGGGCGTCCGCGAGCCGAGGGGGCCAGGTCCGCACTCTGGGCCTCCGGAAACGGTCGAACTCGATCCCTAACCAGCGGCTTGGCGGTAGCGGCACTTAAGTGCGCCGGGTAGCAGCGTCCTCCAGGTCACTGACGAACCGCCAGATCGAAGCGGTCACAGTGCGGAGAACGTCGACAGAGCCAAGCGGATCGTCGGAGAGGGACAAGAGGTGGTTTGCTCCGGGAACTTCGAGGACGGTCTTGCCCGTCAGCTTTGCCTTCTCGACGTCCCACGTTGAGTCTGCAGTGCCACCGACAAGCAACGACGGCTGCGTGGACGCGGTGAGTGCGTCAACCACCAGAGTCTCGTGGAGGAGTGGCGTAAGCCAGACTCCAGGTAGGCCGTTCTCCAAGGCGACTGGGGCGGCAAGGCTGCCCAGCGACTTTGTCACCATCAGCCGTTCTTGCCCGGATGCCCGGTCGATCATCTGTTGCGCGATCGCCTGGACCCACGATCTCTGTTCCTCGTCACTTGCGGCGTCATCGGGCGCACTCCAGCGCACCCGCAACACGCTCCATCCCTTTGCTGCCAGGATCTCGTAGGCGAAGTGCAGGGCCGGGCGATCAATGCTGTAGTTGAGTCCTGGCAGCACGACAGCCACCCTGGCCGGATCCGCATCGTGCCGAACGACGGCGACGTGCTCATTCAACGCGAATGTGGTCACTCGCTCGATAATGCCGGTTCAGTTCGGTGCCACGCCAGGGCAGCGGTCGTCAGCCGGTGCTCATGCCGGCGAGGTAGGCGGCGACGGCGTGGGCGGCGTGGCGGTCGAGGTTGGCTTTGGCCATGTCGTAGCGCATGGTGGTACGCGGGTCGGCGTGGCGCATCGCGTACTGCATGTCGCGGATGCTGATTCCGGCGACCAGGCCGGTGGTGCAGAAGGTGCGGCGCAGGCCGTGGGGGCTGATTGGGTGGGTGATGCCGGCCGCGTAGGCGACCCTGCTCAGTGCCCGGCTGGCCCCGGCCCGGTCCATCCGCCGACCGGTTCGGGTCCGTAGGATCGGCCCGGCGGAGCGCCCGTCGACGGCTTCCCGGACCGCGCGCAGCACCGGAATGGGCAGCGGGATGTCGGCCGGCTTGGCTCCTTTGCCGAGCACGTGCAGCAGCTCGTAGCCGGCCTCGTAGCGCAAGTCGGTGATGTCGGTCCTACAGGCTTCGGACAACCGCAGCCCGAGCATGCCGAGTAGGCACACCAGGGCATGGTCGTTGGGTCCGGAGGTGCGGGCCGCAGCCAGCAGGGCAGCGAACTCCAGCGGATGCAGCACAGTGCGCCTCTGTCCCTCCCAGGACACCTTGGGTCGGGTCACCGCCGCTGCTGGGCTGGCCGGGAGCTGCCCGGCGACACGCCGACGCGCAGATAACAATTCCTAGATCTTTCGGCCGGACCAGTCCGGACGGGGCGGTACGGGGTCGTCCGCCGGCGTACGGGGAGCCACCAGGCCGCACCACGGTCGTGCAACTTTCGTTATCGGTGCCGAGCGACGCCGGCGACAGCGGGTCATCCTGACGGTCAGGCGCGGGCAGCCGCGCGCACCCAGAGTTCATCGGGACAGGAGGACCCTCCGATGCCTTTGCTCACCGTCGATCAAGCGGCCGACCGCCTCGGGACGTCGCCACGGTTCATCCGCCGGCTCGTCGCCGAGCGGCGCATCGCCTTCGCCAAGCTCGGCAAGCACGTGCGCATCGACTCCGCGGACCTCGACGCCTTCGTCGCGGCCGGACGCGTCGCACCGGCGGTGCCGGTCACCCTCCCGGAGCGACGCGACTCCACACGGGAGCCAGGACTGCGCCGTGCCGCCGGCCAGTCCTGAACCTCCGGGCCGAGCCCCCTAGGGCGAGAAGATGATCGTGGACCAAACGTGGGCTGCTATAAGACAGTCAACAGGGGCGTATAACGGCCCACGAAGGCGAACAGCAGGATCTTGCCGAGGTGACCAGAGGGGCCAGAATCCCTTATTCCATAAGGGTTCTTCGTGGAGCGGGTGACGAGAATCGAACTCGCACTGTCAGCTGGGGAAGCCGGGAGTGCTCTCAAGCGGAGCACCACCGCAGGCATTGGACGACGAACCGCGCTCGGCTGGCCCGGAGAGTCAGGTAAGCCAGTGCACGTGACGGTACGGGTCGGGATGGTTGTCGGCCCAGCGGGCCAATCGTTTGGCCAATTCGTTCGCCATCGCGCCGGCGTCGGCCGGCAGTGTGCGCTTGAGAGCGAGCACCACGGGTGGCGTGAGAACTCCAGCGCCAACCGCGGCGTCGAGCAAGGCAACGAAGTCGACTGCGTTCTCGGTGACGACGACCCGGTTCTCGGCAGTTGCGCGATCGAACACCTCGTCGTCGGTACGGCCGGCGAGGCCGACATCGCGGACGTGCCGCGCGTCATGTCCGAGATCGGTCAGGTGCCGGGCGACCGCCGGGCTGAACATCTCGTCGATGAGGAACCTCACGAGGCCAGAAAGCGCTCGCGCTCTTGGGCGGCTCTTTCGGCGCGATGTGCCGCAGCCTCGTTGCGCCGGATCATCGCCTCGACCTCGTCGGGGTGGGCCGCGGCGAACGACACCGCGGTGCGCACCAGTTGCTCGGCGACGTCGAGCTGCTCGGCGGCTGCCCCGACTCGCGCGTCGCCGCGCTTGCGTGTGTGCCGCAGCGCAACCACGATCTCCCACACGTCCGGACCGCCGGCAACGGCCGCGCGTCGCCCGGCCGGTCCGTCGCGGTAGACGACGCCGGGATGCGCCGACGTCTTCAGGCCCTCGTCGAGCAGACGGCTCACCAGACTCGTCTCGCTGACACCCTCATCGTGAGCGCGCAGGGCCAACCGCTCCTTGAGCTGCGGGTCGAGCCGGTAGGAGACCGATGCCGGCATGCTGACCACCTCCCGTAGAGCAGCGTACCGCGTCTGCACTACAAACGTTGACGTTCACTGGTGACCACCTAAGCCGGGAGCCTGCTCGGGAACGCAGGGCACTGCGCGCACGGGGACCAAACCGAGGACGTGACGGCCGGACCACAGGGGGCCTGACCGACCCTCGAGAGTCCGTCGCCGGGTGGCCGATCTTGCGCCGCCGTGAGAACCGCCGTGAGAACCATAGCCTCCGCATCCGCGGTAAACAGGGGTCATCGGCGGTCCCTGTCGGCTCCCTGCTCACCGGGTAAACGCCCAGGTCAGAGGCCCTATCGGGCACGAACGGCCAAGATCGGATAGTCGCGGAAAATGGCGCTGGCAGACCTACGGATCAGAAGGTTAGGGGTTCGAATCCCTTCGGGCGCGCCCGCTCTCCAGACGTCACTCGGTCCGCATCGCCACCGCAGCCGGGAGCCGCGCTGCCCGCCGGGCCGGGTAGAAGCCGAACAACAGCCCGACGGCGAACGCCGCACCGAGGGCGATGGCGAGCGAGGCCGGGTCGACGACGGTCTCCCAGCCCGCCAGGTCGCTGACGACACCCGCGCTGCCGACCCCGACCCCGACCCCGATGAGCCCCCCTACGGCGCACAGGGCCAGCGCCTCGATGAGGAACTGCCCCTGGATGTGCCCCGGCTCTGCCCCGACTGCCTTGCGGATGCCGATCTCGCGGGTCCGCTCGGTCACCGACACCAGCATGATGTTCATGATGCCGATGCCGCCGACGATCAGTGCGATGGCGCCCAGGCCGAGGGTGAGCGCCTCGAAGGTCGAGGTGGCCGCCTGGGCCGTCGTGATGATCTCGGTCTGGTCCTCGGTGCCGAAGTCCTCCCCACGACCGGGCAGGATCTGGTGGCGCTCCAGGAGAAGGTCGTCGATCTCGTCCATGGTGTCGGCGACCAGGGCCTGGCTCGCGACCTGCACGGACGCCGACCGCACCTTCTCCCCGCCGAACAGCACCCGCTTCGCGACGTTCAGGGGCACGAACGCCTGGTTGTCGAGGTTCTCGTCGCCGAGGTTGCCCTTGGGTGCGAAGACACCGATGACGGTGAACTCACGGTCGAGCATCCGGATCGTCTTGCCCAGCGGGCTCCCGTCGGGGAACAGCCGGCTGGCCGGGCGCTCGCCGAGCACGACGACCTGCCGCCCGAGCCGGCTGTCCTCGGCGGCGAGCAGCCGGCCTTCCGCGGCGGCGTAGTGGTGGATCCGTTGGTACAGCGGGGTGATGCCGGACAGGAACGGGCTGGCCTGCACGCGGCCGGAGGAGACGACGAGCCCCTCCACGTTCTGCCGCGGTGCGACGGCGGTGACCCCGGGCAACGCCGCGACGGCGTCGAGGTCGGCCTGCGTAAGCGTCCGATCGGTCGGTGACTGGGTGCCGTCGGGCTGGATCACGAACTCACCGTCGAGCACGATGATGTTCGGGCCGAGCCGGTTCAGGTCGGCCTCGACGCCGCGACGGGCGCCGGCGCTCACCGCCGTGAGCGCGACCAGCGAAGCCACCCCGATGATGACCCCCAGGGCAGTGAGGACACCGCGCAGCCAGTTGGCGCGCAGGGCGTGGAAGGCAAGCCGGACCAGCTCCGACGCGCTCATGACAGCGTCACCACGGCGGAGGCTCGGGGCACCGTCTCCTCGGCGTCGACCACGCCGTCGAGCATGTGCACGATCCGGGTGCCGCGCTCGGCGACCTCGCGCGAGTGGGTCACCAGCACCACGGTCGCCCCCCGCGCGTGGATGTCGCTGAGGACGTCGAGCACCTCGGTCGCGCTGCGCGAGTCGAGGTTGCCTGTCGGCTCGTCGGCGAGCACGACGTCCGGGTCGATGACCATCGCTCGGGCAACGGCGACCCGCTGCTGCTGCCCGCCGGAGAGCTGGTTGGGCCAGTGCATCGCGCGGTCCGCGAGACCGACCGCCTCAAGCGCCGCCTCGGCCCGGGAGCGCCGGCGATGCCTCGGCACCCGGGCGTAGACGAGGGGCAGCTCGACGTTCTGCAGCGCGGTGGTCCGCGGCACCAGGTTGAAGCTCTGGAAGACGAAGCCGATCCGCTCCCGGCGGACCCGGGCGGCCTTGCGCTCGTCGAAGCCGGCCACGTCCTCGCCGGCCAGCCGGTACTGACCCGACGTGGGCATCTCGAGGGTGCCGAGGATCGAGAGCAGCGTCGTCTTGCCCGACCCGGACGGGCCCATGATGGTGAGGAACTCACCCTTCTCGACCGACAGGTCGACACCACGCAGGGCGTCGACGCCCACCTCCCCGGAGGCGAATCGCTTGCGCAGGTCGACCGTCTGGATGACCATCAGGCCTCGTCGCCGCCGGGGATGACGACCTTGGCTCCCTCGGCCAGGCCGGAGCGCACCTCGGCGTGGGTCCTGCCGATCAGGCCCAGCTCGACCTCTCGTTTGCGGATCTCGCCGCCCTCCGTGCGGATGCTGACGACCGCACGTCGGCCGGTGCGGTCCTCCATCGCGTCCAAGGGGAGCCGGACGACGTCCTCGCGGCTGGCGACCACGACGCGCACGCTCACGCTCATGCCCGGCCGGAGCTCGTCGGCGTCCTCGAGCGAGACGATGACAGGGAAGGTCACGACGCCGCCGGAGTCCCCGCCGGTGAGTGCGACATCTCGCACCGTGCCGGAGTACGGCCGGCCGCCGAGCGCGTCGACACCGACCCGCGCGGTGGCCCCCACCCGGGTCCTGCTGACGTCGAACTCGGTGAGGTTCACACTCACGACGAGGCTGTCCAGGTCCTGCACCCGCACCAGCGGGGTCGACGGGTCCACCGCCGACCCGACCGCCGCAAGCACGCTGGTCACGGTCCCGGACGCCGGCGCGAGCACGGTGGAGCGGCCGGCCATCTCGCGCGCCAGCAGCAGCTGCTGCCTGGCCAGGTTGACGCGCAGCCCTGCGATGGCCAGGTCGGTCTCGCTGGCCGGGGCACCCCGCTGCCGCAGGACAGCGAGGTCGGCGGCTGCGCCTGCCACGTCGGACCGCGCGGAGGTCACGACCTCCGTGGCCGGATCGAGCAGCTGGCCCAGCCGTCGCTTGGCCGCCGTGACCGCCGATGTGGCGGCCGCGAGGCGGCTGGTGCTGCTGGTGTCGCGTGCTGTCGCGAGCTCCGCCTTCAGCCTGGACAGCTCGGCCCGTGCGGCGCTCACCGCCGCTGCCGGAGGCCGGAGCAGTGCGTCCAGCTTCTTCTGCGCGGCGTCGACGGCGAGCTGCGCGGCGGCTCGCGCGGCGGCGCTCGGCGCCGCGCTGGCTGCCGTCAGCGCCTCGCGGTCTGCCCTGGCGCGGGCCAGCTCGGACTGTGCCAACGCGATGTCTGCCGCGATGCCGCCGACCTGCGCGGCTGCCAGCTTCTCCTGTGCTGCCGCGACCGCTGCGTCCGCCGCGGCCACCTGGGACGGGGTGGGCGCAGTGGGCGGACGCAGTAGCTGCTCCTGGTCGAGCTGTGCCCGGGCCACCTCGAGCTGCGCGGCCGCGAGCTCGGCGGGGTCGGGTGAGCCGGTGAGCCGAGCGAGCTGCTGGGTGGCGGTCTCCACCGCGAGCTCGGCCGCGGAAAGGGCGTCAGGGCGCGCGCTGCCGGAGGCCCGCTCGGCGGCCAGCTCGGCTCGGGCCCGGTCCAGCTCGACCTGCAGGGTCGCGCGGTCCGACGGCAATGGCGACTGCAGCCGTGCCAGCCGCTGCTTCGCTGCCGCGAGCGCGACCCTGTTGCGGGCCAGCTCCGCCGCCGTCGGCGGGACGCCGCGCGCCGGGTCCTGGACGCGCTTCTGCGCCAGGTCGATCCGTGCCGCCGTGAGGTCGTTGTCGGCCTGGATGACCGCGGCGCGCATGGTGCCGTCGTCCGTGATGCGCGCGATCGGCTGTCCGGCCTTCACCGTGTCCCCGACACCGACGAGCAGCTTGTCGACGTGGCCGGTGAGGGTCGCGAACACCGCCTCGGTGCGATCGGCCGACGACGAGCCCCCGGTCGACGTCGTGGTCGAGTCGGACGCGACCGAGAACCGGGCCGCGCTTGTCAGCGTCGACACGCGGCCGATGCCGCCGACGGTCACGGCGATGTCGCCGCGATCCAGAGCGACCGTCTTGACCGGCTGTGACTCCGCGTCGCCGCGCGTGGCTCCCCACACGCCCCCGGCGGTGAGCAGGAGGACGGCGGCCACGGACACGGCGACATGCTTGGGCATGGGTCACTCACTCCATCGGGGACCGGGACGGGCGGGTGGTCACGGGCAGACGGCGGGTCACGAGGCGATGGAGTGGGTGCGGGCAGCCCGGAGCGACGTACCGCCCCCGGCACCGCCGAACCGCAGTCATGCTCCCGCCCCTCGCAGGTGTTGCCCCTCGCCCTGCGGCGCTGCTGCTCGCCTGTTCTCCTGTATAGCGTCGGTTTCGCCCTGATCCAATAGCAGCAAGCAACTAGCGACGGCATGGCCGTTTGTGACTACGGCCGGGCCGTACGTCGGCACGATGTGCAGACGAGCCCTGGCGTTCCCGTCGGAAACGCAGCACCATCAGTCCACCGTGTCCGGTCGACCGGACGCGCAGGAGGGGACGATGGGTGCTCACCCGTTGTACGTGATGAGCGCGTTGCTTTCGCTCGCACTCGCCGGCGCCTGTACGGCGGGAGCGGATGTCGCCGGCACCCGGCCGCCGCAGCCGTCTCCGGCCGCCGTGGCCGGTACGAGTCTCTCCGCCACGTCGGTGAAGGTGGTGGCGGCCGGTGACATCGCCGCGGGGCCGGATAGTGGGCGGGGCACGGCCAGGCTCATCGGGTCGATAGGGCCCGACGCCGTGCTGACGCTGGGCGACAACGCCTACAGCAGCGGCACGCTGTCGGAGTACCTGCGCAAGTACGACCCGACGTGGGGCCGGTTCAAGAAGATCACCCGGCCGGTCCCGGGCAACCACGAGTACGGCACCGCGGGAGCGGCCGGGTACCTCACCTACTTCGCCGACCAGGTGCACGGCCGCGAGTACTACGCCTGGAACGCCGGGTCGTGGCGGATGTACGCACTGAACTGCGAGATCGACTGTGGTTCCGGGTCGCGGCAGCTGTCGTGGCTGAAGCGCGACCTGCGCATGCACCGGGACCGCCCGGCCCTGGCCTACATCCACCAGCCGTTGTTCACCTGCTCCACCAAGCACTCCCCGGCCAGGGAGGTCAGCGCTGTCTGGGCGGCCCTGCAGCGGCGGAAGGGTCGGATCATGCTTGCCGGGCACAACCACGCGTACGAGCGCTTCGCCAAGCAGGACGCCTCCGGTCGTAGGGACCGCGACGGGCTCCGGCAGTTCGTGGTCGGCACAGGGGGAGCTGCCCACTACCCGGTCGAGTCGTCCTGTCGCAACCGCCAGGTGGCGAACGACGACGCGTTCGGCGTCCTCGTGCTGAACCTCCGGCCGGACAGATACACCTGGAAGTTCCGTTCGGTCGACGGTCGGGTCGTCGATCGAGGTCGCGGTCGCGCCTGACAGCGACCCGCCGGCTCAGTCGTGACCCGACCCGGGTGCCCCCACCCGAGGAACGCTGAGGTCGGCCTCGTCGGCTCCACCGCGCGGGGAGGCGACGGCCGGCGCGGACCGGCCCACCGGTCGCTGCCCGGTCGGGCCCAGCGACCGCCAGGCCGGCAGTGCGAGCGCGAACGAGCTGCCGGTCCCGTCCTTGGCGCTGTCGACCCACAGCCGACCTCCGTGCGCGCCGGCGACGTCTCGGGCGATCGCCAGGCCGAGGCCACTGCCGCCGTGGTTGTGCGACAAGGAGTCGTCGACCCGGTAGTACCGGTCGAAGAGGTGCTCCCGGTCAGCCGGCGGGACGCCCGGCCCCTCGTCGTCGACCCTGACGCCGACCTCGGCGTCCTCGCGCCAGGTGGTGACCCGAACGGTGCCGCCCGGCGGTGAGAACTTGATCGCGTTCTCGATGATGTTGGTCAGCGCCAGGTGCAGCCGCTGCGGGTCGGCCTGCGCCGGCAACGGCTCTCCGGCGACGACCAGGGACACCTCCTTGGCGACGGCCAGCAGCCGCAACGGCCGGGCTGCGCCGTCCGCGGCGGCCAGCAGGTCGAGCCGGGTCGTGAGCAGCTCCAGGCGGCCCTCGTCGGCAGCCGCCATCGTGAGCAGGTTGTCGACCGTCCTGCTCATGCGGTCGACCTCCTCACGGGCGCTCTCGAGCACCTCCTTGGCCGCCGGCGGGAGGGCGTCGCCCCGGAGACTGACGTCCAGCTCGGCCCGCATGACGGCCAGCGGCGTCCGCAGCTCGTGAGAGGCATCGGCGATCAGCCGGTGCTTGTCCATCACCCCGTGCTCGATGCGCGCCAGCATCGCGTTCAACGTCACGGCGAGCTGCCGGATCTCGTCGCCCCCGGGCGGGACGGCCACGCGGTCGTTCAGCTGGCCAGCGCCGATCGCCTCGGCGTCGGCGGTCATCTGCTCGACCGGTCGCATCGCCTTGCGGGCCAGCAGGTAGCCGGTCAGCGCGGTGGCGGCCAGAGCTGCCGGCCCGGCGATCAGCAGCAGCACGAGGACGCGGCGCACGGCGTGCTCGACCGGCTGGAGGCTGAAGGCGACCACGAGGACGCGGTCGGACTGCTTGTCGCGGTAGGGCGTGACCAGGACCCGGTAAGCCTGCTCGCCGGCACCCAGCTCGCGGGTCGTCAGGACGGACCGGCCGGACAGCGCGGCCGCCGTCTGGCCGCCGCCCGACATCGGCTGCTCCGGACTCGCGACGGTCCCGTAGGAGAGCAGCACGTTTCCGCGGTCGTCGAGCACCTGGGCCCCCCCGGCACTGCGGAGGCTGGCCGATGCGGCGTCGCGGAAGTCCTGCGCGTCCTCGGCGGAGTCCTCCGCGTCCGGTGCCTCAGCGGGCTCCCCGGGCTCAGGCTCGGAGCTGTCGTCGGAGGCCGAGTCCACGATCGTCATCGACGAGGCGCGGACGGCAGCGTCGAGGGCCTGCCGCAGGTCGGTGCGCAGCTGCAGCACGAGGAAGGCGCTCAGTGCGGTGATGATCGTCGCGAGCAGCACGGCGTACCAGAGCGTCAGTCGTACCCTGATCGGGAGGTTCATGGCGACTCCAGCAGGAAGCCTTTCCCCCGAACGGTACGGATCAGCCGGCGCCCGCGTGGCCGTTCGAGCTTCTTGCGCAGATATCCGACGTAGACGTCGACGATGTTGGGGGAGCCCTGGTAGTCCTCCTGCCACACCTCGGCGAGCAGCTGGGCCCGGGTGACCGGCCTGCCGGGGTTGCGAGCGAGCACCTCGAGGACGTCGAACTCGCGCGCGGTCAGCTCGACCTGGTGGCCACCCCTCGACACGACTCTGGTCGTGGCGTCGACGTGCAGGTCGCCGATGGTCAGGACCTGCGGGTGGACGGACGGGCCGCGGCGGACGAGGACCCGCAGCCGCGCCAGCAGCTCGCCCAGGTCGAAGGGCTTGACCAGGTAGTCGTCCGCGCCGCCGTCCAGGCCGCGGATGCGGTCACCGACGTCGGCGCGTGCGGTGAGCATGAGTACCGGTGCCCACCGCTCCCGCCGGCGTAGCTCCTCGCAGACGGTGAAGCCGTCGATGCCGGGGAGCATCAGGTCGAGCACGATGACGGCGTAGTCGTTGTCCGAGCCCAGCGCGAGTCCCTCGTCGCCGGTCCGCGCGACATCGACGGTGTATCCCTCCAGGGCCAGCCCGCGCCGTAGGGCACGGACCAGCTTGGCGTCGTCCTCGACCAGGAGAAGTTGCACGCAAACATCGTATTTGTGTTGGCGCCCTTGACACATCTGCCGCGCACGGGGTTGACACATCAGGGCACCGGGCGCAACGTGGCAGGACGTCGGCCTAAGGGATTGCTAAGAGCGGGCTAAGACTCGCCTAAGTGATACAGGGCCAAGTTCCGGACTGTCGGTCCGCGAAGGGGTGGGGGCATGAGAGCACTGTTGCGCGGCGTCCTGCACTTCCGGCTTCTGGTGTTGGGAGTCGCTGCGGGCCTGGTGGTCGTCGGTGCGGTGCAGCTGCGGGGTGCGCCTGTCGACGTGCTCCCGGAGTTCACCCCGCCGTACGCCGAGATCCAGACCGAGGCCCTCGGGCTGTCGGCCGACGAGGTCGAGCAGCTCGTCACCGTCCCGCTCGAGGCCGACCTGCTCAACGGTGTCGAAGGCGTCGAGGTGATCCGGTCGCAGTCGCTCCCCGGGCTGTCGTCGATCGTCATGATCTTCGCGTCGGGCACCGACACCTACCGCGCCCGCCAGCTCGTCGAGGAGCGGCTCACGCAGGCGCATGCGCTGCCCAACGTGTCGAAGCCGCCCACCCTGCTGGCCCCGCTGTCGTCCTCCAACCGGCTGCTCATGATCGGGCTCAACTCGGAGAAGGTCTCGGCCATCGAGCAGTCGGTCATCGCGCGGTGGACCGTGCGGCCCCGTCTCATGGGTGTCCCCGGAGTCGCGAACGTGTCGATCTGGGGATTGCGCGACCAGCAGCTCCAGGTGCAGGTCGACCCCGAGCAACTGCGGGAGCAGGGCGTCACCCTCAACCAGGTGATCCGGTCCGCCGGGAACGCGCAGGTCGTGTCGCCGCTGAGCTTCCTCGAGGCCTCGACGCCCGGGACCGGCGGCTTCATCGAGACCCCGCAGCAGCGGCTGCAGGTGCGCCACATCCTCGAGAAGATCGCCGACCCCGAGGAGCTCGGGAAGGTGCCCGTGTCGGGCACCGGTGGACGGCTGAGGCTGTCGGACGTCGCCACGATCGCAGTCGACCACCAGCCGCTGATCGGGGACGCGGTCGTCGCCGGCGGTGCCGGGCTCGTCATGGTGGTGGAGAAGTTCCCGGGCGCCAACACGCTCGAGGTCACCGAGGGAGTCGAGGACGCACTCGAGTCGCTGCGCCCCGGCCTGACCGGGATCGGCACCGACACGTCGCTGTTCCGGCCCGCCAGCTACATCGAAGGCGCCCTCGACAACCTCAAGGTGTCGCTCGGTGTCGGCTTCCTGCTCATGCTGGTCGTCCTCGCCGCTCTGCGGTTCCGGTGGCGCGGCCTGCTCGTGGCAGTGGTCTCCGTCCCGCTCTCGCTGATCGCGGCCGGGCTGCTCCTGCGCTTCTTCGGGCAGGGCTTCAACGCGCTGGTGTTCCTCGGGCTCGGGGCCGCGATGCTCGTGGTCGTCGACGAGGCCGTCGTCTTCACCGACCGGTTCGCGCAGCGTCTGCGCGAGCGGGAGCCAGGAACTGCGGGGGCCTCCGTCGCGGCGGCGGCCCGGGATGCTGCCGGCGACGTCCGGACGCCGCTGGTCTATGCCACCCTCATCGTCCTGCTCGCCGTGGTCCCGGTCGCCGTGCTCGGCGGCCGCCCCGGTGGCTTCTTCGCGCCCATGGTCCTCGCCTACGTGCTGGCAGTCGTGGCTGCCGTGCTGGTCGCCGTCACCGTGACCCCTGCCCTGACCGTGCTGCTGCACGGCCGTGGGCCGGCGGCCGGCCACGGTGCCGCCGTGCCGGAGCGGCTGCGAGCCGGGTACGCGTCGGCCACGCGACGGTTCGGGAGAGGACTGCGCATCCCCCTGGTCGTTGCCGGAACTCTGCTGCTGGTCGGGGCCGCGGCGCTGCCGCTGCTCGGCACCTCGCTGCTCCCGCAGTTCCAGGACCGCTCGGTCGTCGTTCGTCTGGACGCCGACCCCGGCACGTCGAACCCGCGCATGACGGAGATTGCCACGCAGCTCACCGAGGAGCTGAAGAGCGTGCCCGGGGTCCAGGACGTCTCCGCATCGGTGGGGCGTGCGGTCACCGGCGACAGGGTCGCCAACGTCAGCTCCAGTGATGTGTGGGTCAGTATCGAGGGCGACGCCTCGTACGACAGAACTCTGGACGCGATCCGGGAGACCGTCGCAGGACTGCGTGGTGTCCGGCACGACGTGCGGACCTACACCGAGCAGGAGATCCGCGACGTCGGCGCGCTGACCAGCGGTGAGAACCGGGTCGCCGGCAGCACCGGCCTGGATGTCCTTACCGGCTCGGACCAGCCGCTCGTGGTGCGCGTGTTCGGGCAGGACCCTGACGTCCTGGAGCAGCAGGCGCAGCGGGTGAAGGGGCTCATGGCCGAGGTGCCGGGTGTGACGAGCCCGCGGGTCGACATGCCGCCGCGACAGCCCACCGTCGAGATCGAGGTCGACCTCGACAAGGCCCAGGCCGTCGGCGTCTCGCCGGGCATCGTCCGTCGCTCCGCGGCCACGCTGCTCCAGGGCATCCAGGTCGGCAGCGTCTTCCAGGAGCAGAAGGTGTTCGACGTCATCGTCCAGGGTGCCCCGGCCACGCGGGAGAGCCTCGACGACGTCCGGAACATGCTCATCGACCGACCCGACGGGGGTCACGTCCGGCTCGGTGACGTCGCCGACGTCCGGGTCGCCCAGTCCGCCGCCGTCATCCAGCGCGACGCCGTGTCCCGGTGGATCGACGTCGAGGCGGGGGTCTCCGGACGCAGCGTGGGCGCGGCGGCCGCGGACATCGAGACTCGTCTCGCGGCAACCGACTTCCCGCTGGAGTACCACGCCGAGGTGCGGCAGGAGAGCACGGCGCGGGAGATCGGTGCCGGACGGGTTCTCGGCTTCGTCGTCACCGTGGCGGTCGCGGCGTTCCTGCTCCTGCAGGCCGCCTTCCGCAGCTGGCGGGTTGCCGGGCTCGTGTTCGCGACCCTGCCCGTGGCCCTGGTCGGCGGGCTCACCGCAGCGCTGGTCGAGGGCGGCACGCTGTCGCTCGGCTCGCTCGTCGGCCTCTTCGCCGTTCTCGGCCTGGCGACCCGCACTGCTGTCCTGCTCGTGGCCAGGATCCAGCAACGGGAGCTCGAAACGGCGGGCATCTCGCGGGCGGACGCCGTGGCGCACGCCACGGCTGAGCGGCTCCCGGCCGTGGTCACCAGCACGGTCGCGACTGCGCTGCTGGTGTCGCCGCTCGTCGTCCTCGGGTCTCGACCCGGGCTGGAGCTGCTGCACGCCATGTCGATCGCCGTGCTCGGTGGCCTGGTCACCTCGACGTTCGTCACGCTCTTCCTGCTGCCGGCGCTCTACCGGCACCTGGCAGGAAGCGTGGTAGCCACCCGACGTCGACTCCGGCGAGCGCGTCATCAACCTGAACGGGAAGGGCGTCGTCGTCCACCCGAACGGCAAGGACGCCGAGGGCACGATGCCCGGTCAGCGCACTGCGGGCACCGGGGCGGTACCGGACCGGGAGCCGGTCGGGTGACGCGCCGTCGGGGGGTGCCGCGGCCGGCTCGTCGGGTAGCGCTGGCCGCAGCAGCGGTGGTCGTGGGGCTGATCCTGGCCGGCTGCTCGTCGTCCGCGGAATCGGCCGGCGAGGTCTACCTGCCGGCGGTCGTCGAGGAGGTGGCCGACGGCGAGGTCTCGCAGGTGACGTTCACCGCTGACGCGGCAGCCCGGGTCGGACTGGCCACGGCGACGATCCGGCCCGACGGCGCCGGCACGGTCGTCCCCTACGCGGCACTGATCTACGACGGGAGCGGCGCGCCCTGGGTCTACCAGGTCACCGCCGAGCGGACCTACCAGCGGACCGCGGTCGTGGTCGACCGGATCGAGGGTGACAGTGCCTGGCTGACGGAAGGGCCCCCTGCTGGCGCCGGGGTCGTGACGGTGGGAGCAACCGAGGTCTACGGCGCCGAGCTGGGTATCGGCGGCGGTCACTGATGACGGCAAGGAGGGGGGCCTGATGCGACGCATCGTCGGGACGAGCCTGCGGTTCCGGTGGCTGGTCGTCTTCGCGGCCGTAGCCCTCATGGCGCTGGGTCTGCTGGAGCTGCCGCAGACCAAGGTCGACGTGTTCCCCGAGTTCGCACCGCCGAAGGTGGAGATCCAGACCATCGCCCTGGGCAACTCCTCGAACGAGGTGGAGGAGCTCATCACCGTTCCGATCGAGGACCAGCTCGGCGGGATCGAGGGCCTGGACGAGATGCGCTCGAAGTCGGTGGCCCAGCTGTCCTCGATCTCGCTCATCTTCGACCGCGGCATCGACGAGCTGCGCGCCAGGCAGCTTGTCGCCGAGCGCATCTCCCAGGTGACGGCCACCCTGCCGACCTGGGCCAGCCCGCCGTTCATGATGCCGGCGCTGTCGTCGACGAGCCGGATCATGAAGATCGGGCTGACCTCCGACGACGTGAACATGATCGACCTGTCCACGATCGCCTACTGGAAGATCCGCGCGCGGCTGCTCCGCGTGCAGGGCGTTGCCCAGGTGGCGATCTGGGGCGAGCAGCTCCCGCAGCGGCACATCCAGGTCGACCCGGCGAAGCTCGCGGCCAACGACGTTCCCCTCCAGCAGGTGATGGACTCCGCGGCGGACGCCGTCGAGGCCGGCCTGCTCAAGTACTCCGAAGGGGCAGTCGTCGGCACCGGAGGCTTCGTCGAGCAAGCCGGCCAGCGCTTCAACATCCGGCACGTCCAGCCCATCACCGGGCCGGCCGAGCTGGGCGCCGTGCCCGTTGTCGAGCGGGACGGGAAGGTGGTGCGGCTGTCGGACCTGGGCAACGTCGTCATCGACCACGGACCGCTGATCGGCGACGCGGTGATCAACGACGGTCCGGGCATCATGCTGATCGTCCAGAAGTTCCGCGGGGCGAACACCCTCGAGGTCACCCGCGGCGTCGAGCGCGCCATGGCGGAGCTGCAGCCCGGCCTGCCCGGCATCACGGTGGACACCACGATCTTCCGGCCCGCGACCTTCATCGAGCAGTCCATCGAGAACCTGACGACGGCCATGATCATCGGCATCGTGCTGGTGATGCTGATCATCATCGCGTTCCTCTTCGAGTGGCGCACCGCGTTCATCAGCCTGATCGCCATCCCGCTGTCGCTCGTGGCTGCCCTGCTCACCCTTGACCTGCGCGGCCAGACGGTGAACGTCATGGTCCTGGCCGGGCTCGTGGTCGCGATCGGGGTGGTCGTCGACGACGCGATCATCGACGTGGAGAACATCGTCCGAAGACTTCGGCAGACACGAGCCGACGGGAGCGGCAAGTCGACGTTCCGCGTCGTTCTCGACGCGTCCGTCGAGGTCCGCTCTGCCATCACCTACGCCACGGTCATCAACGTGGTCGCCATCGTCCCGGTGCTCTTCCTCGAGGGTCTGTCCGGGTCGTTCTTCCGGCCGCTGGTGCTGTCGTACGGGCTGGCGGTGCTCGTCTCCATGGTCGTGGCGCTGACCCTGACGCCGGCGCTGTGCCTGCTCATGCTCTCCCGGGGCAACCTGGTCAGCCGCGAGAGCCCGCTCCTCCGGGTGCTCAAGCGCGGCTACCGCGCCGTCCTGAGCCCGCTGCTGCGGCGCTCCAGCCCGGCGACGGTGACGGCGCTGACGCTCACGCTCGCCGGCGCGCTGGCGTTCCCCACGCTGGGGACACAGCTGCTGCCGAACTTCAAGGAGCGTGACTTCCTCATGCACTGGCTCACCCAACCGGGCACCTCCCAGCCGGAGGAGACCCGTGTGTCGGTGGCCGCGTGCAAGGACCTGCGCGAGATCCCCGGGGTCCGCAACTGCGGGTCCCACATCGGTCAGGCGTTCCTGGCCGACGAGGTCTACGGCGTGGACTTCGGCGAGAACTGGATCAGCGTGTCGCCGGACGCCGACTACGACACGACCCTGGAGCACGTCCAGCAGACGGTCGACGCCTACCCGGGCCTGTACCGGGACGTCCAGACCTATCTGCGGGAACGGATCAAGGAGGTGCTGACGGGGTCGAGCGAGGCGATCGTCGTGCGCATCTACGGCCCCGACCTCGAGGTGCTGCGCGACAAGGCGCACGAGGTTGAGGCGCTGATCGCTCACGTCGACGGTGTCGTCGACGCCCACGCCGCTCTGCAGACGAATCTGCCGCACATCGTGGTCGAGCCCGACCTCGCCGCAGCGCGCCAGGTCGGCCTCACTCCGGGCGACATCCGCCGGCAGTCCTCGACGATGATCGCGAGCGAGGAGGTCAGCGACATCTTCGCCGGAGGTCGGGCGTACGACGTGCACGTGACGGCGATCCCCTCGGCACGGGACAGCATCACCGACGTCGAGAACATGCAGATCGACACACCGGGCGGGAAGCGGGTCCTCCTCAAGGACATCGCCTCGGTGAGCCTCGCGTCGACCCCCAACGCCATCCAGCGGCAGAACCAGTCGCGGCTGATCGACGTGGGCGCCAACGTCGCGGGGAACGACCTCGGGACCGTGGTGGACCACGTGGAGGACCTGGTCGCCGGAGTGGACTTCCCGCGCGGGTACTACGCGGAGGTCGTGGGCGAGTCCAGCGAGCTGTCGGCCGCCCGCGACCGGCTGTTCCTGTTCGGTGCAGCGGCCCTGATCGCGATCCTGCTCCTGCTCCACGCCGCCTTCGGCAGCTTGCGGCTTGCGGCGATCACGTTCCTGGCGCTGCCGATGGCGCTCGTCGGCGGGGTCCTGGCGGTCTGGCTCGGGGACGGCGTCCTCTCGCTGGGGTCACTTGTCGGCTTCCTGACCGTCTTCGGCATCGCGGCCCGCAACGGCATCCTCATGATCAGCCACTTGCAGCGGCTCGAGCGGGAGGAGGGTCACACCTTCGGTCCGGAGCTCGTCCTTCGCGGTGCCCAGGAGCGGCTGGCGCCCATCCTCATGACGGCCTGCGCCACCGGCCTCGCCCTGGTCCCGCTCGCGGTCGCCGGCAGCATCCCCGGGCACGAGATCGAGCACCCGATGGCGATCGTCATCCTCGGTGGCCTGGTCACCGCGACCTTGCTCAACCTCTTCGTCCTGCCCTCGCTCTACCTGCGCTTCGCCAAGGGGCGTTCGGCCAGGGTGGCCTGAGGCGCGCGGGATCAGTCGGCCTCGACGGTGACCACGACTGTCGGGCGCCGTGCGTGGGTGAGCAGGTGCAGGCTGACCGAACCGAGAAGTCTCCCGGTCAGCTGTCCGTGGCCGCGGCTGCCGATCACCAGCAGCTCGCAATCGACCTCGTTCAGCACTTGTGCCGGATGGCCCGGCACCGCCCGGGTCTCGAACGTGACGTCGGGGAACTCGTCCTGGACCGGCTTTGTCCTCTCCAGCAGGTGCTGACCCCAGTCGACAAGCTGGGCCTCGGCCGGTCGCACGAGGTCGGTCCCTCCGAGCGACCAGTGCACCGCGTGCACGACGTCGAGGTCGACGTCCCGCAGCCTGGCCTCCTCCGCAGCGACCCGTAGCGCCGCCAGCCCGGCGACGGAGCCGTCGAACCCGGCGACCACCTGTGCGCCCGGTCCGGACTCGGGGACGTACGCCGGGATGACGGCGACGGGACACGCTGCGCGTTGCGAGCAGTGCAGGCTGACCGAGCCGAGAAGCATGTCGGCGATGCCGCCGTGCCCCCGCGCGCCGAGGACGAGCAGGTCGGCGTCGGCCGCGACGTGAGTCAGCCGGTGTGCCGGCTCGCCGCGCTCGAGACAGGTGCGGACGTCCACGCCGTCCGTGTCCAGGCCGGACAGGAGCTCCCGCTGCATGTCCGTGCAGGCGCTGACCAGCTCCCGATCGGTCAGCAGCTCGGAACGGTCCGGGAGGGTGTCAGGCGCGCGCAACCCGAACACGGTCACGACCTCGAGAGCTGTGTGCCGTCGACGGGCCTCGTCCACGGCCCAGCGGGCGGCCGCCACCGAGTTCGGCGACCCGTCGAGTCCCACCACGATGCGCCCGGTCATCTGCCACCGCCTCCTCGCTCCTGTCTCCACCGTGTCGTCTCCGCCGCGAGACCGGGCCGGCCACAAGGCGGTGACTGCCGGGACCTTGGTCCCGTCCGTCGGCCGTCAGAGGTCCCCGGGGTGTCACGCCGGTCGCCTCTGACCGGCGGCGGGAGTCCCCTGTGGAGTGGTGGGCGTGACCGACCGCGCGCTGGCAACCGGGCTGCCTCCCCGGGACGCCCAGGCGGCGCACCACGGGCTGGCCGGCCACGAGGTCGTGCTGCTGCTCGGGACCGACCCGGAGCACGGCCTGAGCGCCAGCGAGGCCGCGGACCGGCTCGACAGGTACGGGGCGAACGTGCTGCCGAGGACCGCGTCGGCCGGACCGCTGCGGCGGCTCCTGCGGCAGCTGCACCACCCGCTGGTCTACGTGCTCCTGGTCGCCGGGTCGGTGACGTCCGTGCTGGGTGACTGGGTGGAATCCTCGGTGATCTTCGGCGTCGTCGTCGTCAACGCGCTGATCGGTTTCCTCCAGGAGTCGAGGGCCGAGGCCGCACTCGACGCGTTGCGGTCCATGGTGCGGACCACCGCTCAGGTGGTCCGGGACGGACGGGCGCGCACAGTCCCGTCGGGGCAGCTCGTCCCGGGGGACCTGGTCCTCGTCGCTGCCGGCGACCAGGTGCCCGCCGACATGCGGCTGCTCGCGCACGCCGGACTGCAGGCAGACGAGTCGGCACTGACGGGCGAGTCGGTGCCGGTGACCAAGGACGAAGACGCGGTGGCTGACGACACGCCTGTCGCCGACCGACGGAACATGCTGTATGCCGCGACGTTGCTCACCCACGGCAACGGCGCCGCCGTCGTGGTCGCCACCGGCGCTGCGACGGAGCTCGGCGAGATCCACCGCCTCGTCGGCAGCGCCGACGTGTTGGCCACTCCACTGACCAGAAAGCTGACCTGGTTCAGCAAGGTGCTGACCGGGGTGATCCTCGGGCTGGCCGCGGTGACCTTCGCTGTCGGCGTGATCCGGGGCGAGGCGCCGGTCGAGATGTTCACCGCGGCCGTCGCGCTCGCCGTGGGAGCCATCCCCGAGGGGCTGCCGGCCGCGGTGACGATCACGCTGGCCACCGGCGTCGCCCGGATGGCGCGGCGGGGGGCCGTCGTCCGTCGGCTTCCTGCCGTCGAGACGCTGGGCAGCACGACCGTGATCTGCACGGACAAGACCGGCACCCTCACCGAGAACCAGATGACCGTACGGCGGATCTGGACCCCGGGCAGCTGCATCGGGGTGACCGGGTCCGGCTATGCACCGGTCGGGTCGCTTGTCGACGACGCCGGAACCCTGGTGGACCCAGGGCTCGACGACGCGCTGCGCTGGACCCTGGTCGTCGGAGCGCGATGCAACGATGCCCGGCTGTCGGACCGGGACGGCCGCTGGCACGTCGTGGGAGACCCCACCGAAGGTGGCTTGCTGGTGGTGGCGAGCAAGGCGGGGCTGGACCTCACCGAGCTCGATCGCTGCCTACCCCGGACCGGAGAGGTGCCGTTCAGCTCGGAGCGCCGGTTGATGGCCACCCGGCACAGGGACGCCGGCTCGGGTGAGGACCTGCTGCTGGTGAAGGGCTCGTCGGAACGGGTGCTCGACCTGTGCCGTGACCAGCTGCTCCCCTCGGGCCGGCTCGAACCGGTCGACCGCGTCGCCGCGCTCGATGCGGTCGACGCTCTCGCCTCCCAGGGCCTGCGGGTCCTGGCCACGGGGGTTCGCAGGCTCGATCCGCAGGTGACCAGTGGCGACCTCACGGTCATTGTCGACGAGGGCTCCCTCGTCTTCACGGGGCTGCTCGCGATGCTCGACCCGCCTCGCCCGGCCGTCACCGCCGCCGTGGCGGCCTGCCACGCCGCCGGCATCGACGTGAAGATGATCACCGGGGACCACCTGGTGACCGCCTGTGCCATCGCCGAGCAGGTCGGCGTCCTGGCGGCTGGCGGCGGCGACGGCGCCCTGACCGGTGTCCAGCTCGGCCGGCTGGAGGAACCCGCATACGGCGACCTGGTGGAGCGGACCCAGGTCTTCGCCCGGGTCTCGCCGGAGCAGAAGCTCCGGCTGGTGGAGTCGTTGCAGGACCGCGGTCACGTGGTGGCGATGACCGGGGACGGCGTGAACGACGCGCCCGCGCTGCGACGGGCCGACATCGGTGTGGCGATGGGCACGGCCGGCACCGAGGTCGCGAAGGAAGCCGCCGACATGGTGCTGACCGACGACGACTTCGCCACGATCGAGGGGGCTGTGGAGGAAGGCCGCGGGGTCTTCGACAACCTCACCAAGTTCATCGTCTGGACGCTTCCGACCAACATGGGCGAGGGGCTCGTCATCCTGGTGGCCATCCTCCTCGGCAGCGTTCTGCCCATCCTCCCGGTGCAGATCCTGTGGATCAACATGACCACGGCTGTGGCCCTCGGTCTGATGCTGGCGTTCGAGGCCAAGGAGCCCGGCATCATGACCAGACCGCCGCGAGACCCGCGGCGACCCTTGCTGACGGGCTCTCTCGTCGTCCGCATCCTGCTGGTGTCTGCTCTGCTGGTCGGCGGCTCGTGGTGGATGTTCCAGTGGGAGCAAGCCAACGGCGCATCCCTCGCGGAGGCGCGCACCGTCGCGGTCAACCTGTTCGTCGTCGTCGAGATCTTCTACCTGTTCAGCTGCAGGTCACTCGTGCGGCCGGTCTGGCGCATGTCGTTGGGCGGGAACCGGTGGCTCCTCGCGGGAGTTGCCACGCAGATTGTCGGGCAGCTGCTGTTCACCTACGCACCGGCAATGAACGTGCTCTTCCGGACCGCCCCGATCTCAGCGGAGGCGTGGTTGCGCATCGGCGCCCTGGCGGCGCTCGCCCTGCTGGTCGTCGAGGTGGACAAACGGTGGCGGCACGACGCGATGTGAGCCCGGCGTCAGGCAGCCCGCCTGTGGGAACGCCTGCGGCGGTGCCACCCGACGAGCACGACAAGCACCACCAGGACGAGCAGCACGGCGCTGCCGCGGCCGAGTGCGCTCTCGACCTGCCGGTAGGACGCCCCTGCGAAGAACCCGAGAAGTGTGACGCCGACCCCCCAGGCGACGCCGCCGGTCGCGTTCCAGAGCAGGAACCGGCGGTAGGGCATCCGGCTCAAGCCCGCCAGCGCCGGCATCACCGCCCTCAGGAACGCGGTGAAGCGGCCCAGCAGCACGGCGACGCCGCCGCGCCGGCGGAGGTAGTCCTGCGCCCCGTCCAGACGGGCCGCCTGCGCGCGCAGCAGCCGGGACGCCAGCACGCGCGGCCCGGCGCGCCTGCCGACCTCGTAGCCGACCGTGTCGCCGACGATCGCGCACAGGACGACGAGGACCAGCAGCGTGCTCAGGGACAGTCGACCGGCCGCGGCCAGCACACCGCCGAGCAGGACCGCCGTCTCACCCGGGAGAACGAAGCCGACGAAGAGTGCGGCCTCGGCGAACACCAGCACAGCGATGACCGAGTAGGCGACTGCCGGAGCGACGCCGAGCAGGCTGTCGACCAGGGCGGTCATCGGTGCCGGAGGTCGGCCCCCGCGATCGGCGCCGCCCTCCTCCGACTGCCCGGCCGCTGGGGTGCCAGTCCCGCGATGCCGTCGACCGGACGACCCTCCGCGCGGTTCGCCACCAGGGGCCGCAGCGGAGTGCGCCCCAGGCGTGTGACCAGCCACGTGATCGGGCCGGCCAGGACGAGCCAGCCCAGCAGGACGACTGCCACGCCGACGGCGAGGCCGGCGAGGACGTCGTGCGGGTAGTGCGCGGCGATGTAGACGCGGGAGAAAGCCATCAGCGCCGCCGCGAACCCGGCGACGACGCCCAGCCGCCGGTCGACCAGCCACAACCCGGCGGCGACCGCGCCGGCCATCACCGCGTGGTCGGACGGGAACGAGTAGTCGGACGAGCGAGCCGCGAGCACCAGCAGGTGCGGATGGTCGGTGTACGGCCTCGCCTCGTGGAAGCCGTGGACCAGCGGCTGGTTGACGGCGACCGCCAGCAGCGTCGCGGCCCCGGCCCAGAGCGCGGCGGCCATGGCCCTGGCGCCCCGGTCCCGGGCCAGCCACCACCCGAGCATGAGCAGCAGGGCGAACAGCACCACGCCGTAGCTGGCGAAGTCCAGGACCGGCCGGTGCAGCCAGCCGGTGTGCCGCGCAAGCTCGTTCACCTCACCGAACATGGTCGACACCTTGGCCCGGGAGGACGGCGGGACCCGGCGGAGGCTCGGCGTCGTCGTCTGTGCCGCGGCCAGAGGCGTGATCGACATGCGACGTGGGCGGTGCCACCGGCAGCCGGACCTCGAACACGGCTCCCTTCGCCTCGCCGTCGCGTCCGGTGACCGTGCCCCCGTGCGCCTCGACGACCTCGCGGACCAGCGCCAGTCCGATGCCGAAGCCGGCCCGGTCGCCCTTGCCAGCCGGGCCGGGGGAGTGTGCGAACCGCTCGAACAGACGCGGTGCCACGGCTGGGTCGATGCCGGGACCGTCGTCGGTCACCCGCAGCAGCACCGTTGCCGGGGCGGTGGCCACCGCGACGACGACCCGGCCACCGGCGGCAGTGTGACCGACGGCGTTGTCCACCAATGCGTCGACGACCCGGCGCAGTGCACCGGCCGCGCCGAGCACCAGTGCCGGGTCGGCTGCGTCGTCCGTGGCAGCGGCCGGACCGGACAGGGTCACCCCGCGCCCCGCGGCGTGCGCCCGGTGGTCGTCGACCGCCGCAGCCGCGACCTGCCGCAGGTCGACACTCTCCTTGCGCTGAGGTTGGACGCTGAGCGTGGCGGACAGCAGCAGGTCGGACACCACCTCGCCCATCCGGCGCGCGTCGGCAACCAGTGCCTCGGACAGCCGGTGCGGACCGGCGGCGTCCAGGCGGCGCAGCGACCGCTCGAGCAGCTGCGCGCGTGTCGTGATCAGCGTGAGCGGGGTGCGGAGCTCGTGGCTGGCGTCGGCGACGAACCGACGTTGCCGGTCCATGGCCAGCACCAGCGGAGCGATGGCCCGCCGCGCCAGCAGCAGTCCCAGCAGCGCGCTCAGCCCGAGCCCGACCGCCTCGGCCACCAGCACGGCCGTGACGAGCCGTCGGGTCTCGCGGGCCTGCGACTCCGACGACCAGGCTGCCTGCACCACGATGCCGTCGGCGCGCGCCTGTGTGCGCAGCCGGTAGGTGGTGCCGCCCTGCTCCGTGGTGTCTCGCACCACCGTGCCGCCGGCCACGGCAGCGCGGATGTCGCGGCGCACCGGCAGCCAGGCCGGCGCGTCGCGGCTGTGACGTTGCGTGCCGTCGGGCAGGCGCTGCCAGACGTGCACGCCGGCAGGCTGGTCCGCCACGTCGTCCACGTCCCGCACCGCCTGGACGAGCAGCCGGTCGCCCTCGGTGCGCTGCTCGCGCAGGACCACGGCAAGGACGAGTCCGCCGACCACCAGCAGGGCGAGGGAAACCGCACCGGCTGTCAGCGCGGCGAGCCGGCGGGTCGCAGTCCGCAGCACGTGCTTCTCCGCGGTCATGCACGCCCCATCCGGTAACCGACCCCGCGGATGGTGCGGACGACGTCCGGGCCGAGCTTGCGCCGCAGGTAGGACACGTACGTGTCCACCGCGTTCTCCGCCTCGGCGTCGGTGAAGACCCGAGCCATCAGCTCGGCGCGGGTGAACACCTTCGACGGCCGGCCGGCGAGCGTCAGCAGGAGCTCGGTCTCACGCACCGACAGCATGACGGCCGCGGGGGCCGCCGCCCAGTCGCGTCGACGACCGGAGGCCACCACGAGCCGGGCCTGCACATCGAGCTGGCGGTCGCCCAGGTCGACCCGCTCGGCCGTGATGCCGGGGTCGTCGCGACGCAGCAGGGCGCGAAGCCGCGCGAGCAGCTCGTCGACGTCGAACGGCTTGCCCAGGTAGTCCTGCGCGCCACCGTCCAGGCCTTCCACCCGGTCGGCCACCGAGTCGTACGCCGTGAGCACGAGCACCGGGGTGCGCAGCCCCTTGCGACGCAGCCGGCCGAGCAGGTCGAGCCCGTCGATGGCGGGCAGCCCGCGGTCGAGGACGATGACGTCATAGGTCGTCGTGAGCGCCCGGTGCAGGCCGGCCTGGCCGTCCGGTGCGTGGTCGACGCGGTAGCCCTCGCCGGACAGCAGGTCCACGAGCATGGCGGCGAGCTCGCGCTCGTCCTCGACCAGCAGCATCCGGGTCGTCACCGCACCTCCGGGCTCATGACACCACGAGATCGGGTCGTCAGGGTCGTCAGCCTCCGGCGCCGGTCGCGACGCCGTGCCAGGCAGCCTTGGCGCCGGAGTGCCCGATCCGCGCCACCTGCTGGGTGGTGCCGAGCACCGCGACGACCGCGAGCGCACCGATCACCACTGGCGCCAGCAGCACGTCGGTCACGCGGCGGCCCGGGCGGGAGGAGACGACGGGTGTCGTCCGCCCGGCGTCGCGGCGGTCTCGGACCCACAGCAGTGCAGCGACGACGGCCAGGCCGATGACCCAGGGCAGCAGTCCGTCGGCGAGCCGGGCGTGCGCCTCGACGTACGACGAGCGCCCCACCTCTTTCTCCAGCTGCTCACCGCTGCTCGTCGACAAGGGCACGAGGACGACCGCGAGCAGGCTCGCCAGCAGGGTCACCAGGCCGAGCCGGGTCCGTGCCGGTGCCCAGAACGCGTGCAGGAGCACCGCGACCGCGGCGAGCGGGACCATCACGACGGTCGCGTGCACGATCAGGGGATGGGCGGGCAGCCCGAAGATTGTCGGCCAGGTCATGGGTCTGCCTCCAGGTGGTCGCCCCCGGCGTCTCGGCCGGGCACCTGGAAGCGTCGGTGGCGCACCTGGGAGCTTTCTGTGACCTGTTCAGCCGGGCTGGTCCTTGGTGAGGTGCAGCAGCCAGTCGCTGCCGGTGCGGATCAGCGCGTACCGCCGGGAGCCGGCGCGGCCGTGCAGGGTGAACAGCAGACGCCGCTCGGTTCGGTCGTGCTCTTCCCAGGTGCCTTCGTCGGCGATCGACTTGTGCTCGTCGACGTAGTCGACGTGGTCGAGGTCGTGGTCGCCGACCTGGACGGCGAGCCGGTTGTGCGCCGGGTCGTCCGGGAGGCCTCGGGGCACCGCCCACGACCGCAGCACTCCTTCCTCCTCGAGGCGGAGGTCGAAGTGTGGCTGCGGCTTGCGGTGGTCGTGCAGGACGAAGCGCGGCGCGGACCCGGGCATGGGCTCAGTGTTCCCGCCTGCGGGGACTACGACGCCGGCTGGTCCTCGGCGAGGATGCGGTACAGCGCCTTGCGGGCCTCGGCCAGGGTCTGCACTGCCTGGGTGACCTGGGGCCGGCTGCCGACCTGGGCAACCTGGTGGGCTGCCCCGACGAGCGCGCCGAGCTCGCTGCGCAGGTCGTGCCACTCCCGGCTGACTCCGCCACCGACCTCGTCCCACGGGGAGCCGAGCTCGTCGCGGTGGGCCTCGACGTAGCCTCGGCCCTCCTCGGTGAGCGTGGCGGTCTTGCGGCCCTCGAGCCGGTCGAAGGCCACCAGGCCCTCGTCCTCGAGCTGGCTCAGGGCGGGGTAGACCGAGCCGGGGCTCGGCGTCCAGACGCCGTCACTGCGCTCGGTGATCTGCTGGATCAGCTGGTAGCCGTGCATCGGCTCCTCGGCGAGCAGCAGCAGGACTGCTGCCCGGACGTCACCGCGGCCGCCCCGCCCGCCGCGCCGGCCGCCGCCGCGGTGCCGCGGGGGTCCGAAGCCGCCCGGTCCCAGCGGGCCGAAGCCGCCGGGACGTCCGTGGCCGCCTCGTCCGCGGCCGCCGGGCGAGCCTCCGCCGCGTCCGCGGCCGCCGGACTTGCTCCCGGGACGTCCGCGGTCCTCGTCGTCCGCCATCACCCAGGCGGTGCGGGCTCGCTGCCCGCGGGGGCCGCGTCGGCGGCCGGTCTCGTGTTCGGTGGTCCTCATCGGAGGACTCCTCTCGCCTCAAAGGATTTGCCGACCGTATGTCGACGGCTCGACGATATATCGACGACATGTCGATGTCAAGACGCGCGGCAGGACCGATCGCCGGCATGCGGGGGGCCGCCGGACCTGCGGCCCGGCGGCGGCGGCCGGAGCCCGCTTGATCAGCCGGCCAGGGCGGGCGCGAGCCGGGTGACGACGTGCTCGGCGAAGGACAGGCTGCTGGTCCAGGCCGGCGACACCGCATTCAGGACGTGGGTCGAGTCGGCGTCGCCGCGGACGACGAAGTCCATCTCCAACCGGCGGCTCGGCAGGTGGAACAGCTGGGCGCGGATGCCCGGCCGGCCGCGCTCAAGGAACTGGTCCGGTCGGACGGCGGGCACCAGCCGGGCGGCTTCGCGGACCAGGTGCGGGCGCCACCAGTCGGGCAGCTCCTGCCGGAGCAGCGCGGGTACGTCGTGGTGCGGGCTGCGCAGGAACCGCGGCAGCAGTCGCGCAAGCCGGGCCGCGTCGCGCGCGTCGAAGCCCCTGAGCCCGCCGTACGACTCGCGCCACAGCGCCGGCAGCGCGGTGGGCCCGACCTTGACGCGTCCGTCGACCGTCACCGTGAGGTGCACGCCGAGGAACGGGTTGCGCGGGTCGGGCACCGGATAGACGTGCCGCTTCAGGCGCCCGGGCGGCCAGTCGCCGTACCAGTAGAGGCCCTTGAACGGCAGGACGGCGTAGTCGTCGCACATGCCGAACCAGCCGGCCACCCGGTCGGCCTGCAGGCCGGCGGCGTTGACGACGTGCCCGACCGACCAGGTCCCGACGCGGGTGACCACCGCGCCGGGCCTGGCGCTGGTCACCTCGACCCCGGGCCGGACCTCGCCGCCGCGGCGCCGGACCCGAGCGGCGAGGGCGTCGAGCACGGCAAGAGGCGAGGCGCTGGACGTCGTCGGTGACCAGAGGGCTCGCTCGACTGTGCGCGCGAGCGGCTCGAGCTCGCGGGCCTGCATCTCGTCGACCAGCTCGACCGGGACCGCGCTCGCGCTGGCCCGGACCAGCAGGTCGTCGAGGGCAGGCAGGTCGCCGGCACCTCGGGCGACCACGAGCTTGCCGCACCGGTTGACCGGCACGCCGTGCTCGTCGCAGAACTCGTGCATCAGCTGGTTGCCGCGGCGGGTCAGGTGTGCCTTGAGCGAGTCGGGCGCGTAGTAGAAGCCGGCGTGCAGGACGCCGGAGTTGCGACCCGAGGCGTGCGCGCCCAGGGCCGGCTCCTTGTCCAGCACCACGACAGCGGCACCGGGCCGCGCCGCGAGCACGGCGTCGGCGAGTGCGAGGCCGACGATCCCGCCGCCGACCACGACGACGTCGGCCGTCCGCGCCATGCGACGGAGTCTCGCACGCGGCCGCGGCGGGGCGTCGCGTGCTAGAGGCCGAGCTTGTTGGCCGCCTTGCGCATCGCCTTCGCGAGCAGCCAGCGAGAGGCGCCCCGGACGGCCGTGAGGTCCTCGTCCCGCACCGCACCGCCGGCCGTGAGCATCGTGGAGACGACGTGGTGTCCCATCCGGGTGACACCGAGCCAGCTGGTGACGGGGACGTCGCCGCCAGGCGTCGACACGAAGCCCGACAGCTCGAACATCGCCTGCTGGTCGGCGATGGTCGGCATCTTGAGCCGGTTCACGGTCCAGGCGTGGCCGTCGACCGTCAGCGAGTCGCACCTGGTAAGTGCCCTGATACCCCGGCGAACGTCGAGCCGCGCGTAGCGCAGCGTGCGGTACGACGACACCGACTCGTCCAGGCCGACAGCCTGGCGGCGGTAGCCGAACGACCGGTCCGCGCTCTCGACGAGGCCGCGTGTCCTGCCGGGGTCACATCCGGTCACCGTCGAGGGTGCGCTGCCCTTGCCGCTCGTCCGGTGCCAGCCGTCCGGGAGCTGCTCGGCGGTCAGCAGTGCCGACACGACCTGGCGGTGCGTGGGTGCCGTGGCCGCGGAGGCGGGCGTCGCACCGCCGACCGCGAGGACGGCGACGGCCACTCCGGCCGTCAGGGCGGCGGAACGTCGGATCAGGCTCATCTGTCTCTCCCCGTGACCGGCCGCGCACCCGGCTGACCCGTCCGTGGAGGACGGTAGGGCTTTGGCAGCCTTCGGTGGGGGGATTCCGGCCGACATCCACCTGTTCGGGGCAGACTCTGGACTCGTGCATGTTGACGAGGAGGCCGTGGTCGAGCTGACGCGCGCGCTGGTCCGGGTGCGCAGCGTGCACGACCCGGCAGCAGGGGCAGGGGAGGCGGCGGCGGCCGACGTGGTGGCCGTCGCCATGCGCGAGTTCGGCTGGGAACCTCTCCTCGTCGAGGTCGCACCGGGCCGTCCCAACGTGCTGGCGGTGGTTGAGGGCGGCAGCGGCCCCGGACCGACGCTGATGTTCGCAGGGCACACCGATGTCGTCACCGAGGGCGACCTCTCGTCCTGGACGTTCGACCCGTACGGCGCGGAGCTGCGCGAGGGCCGGATCCTCGGTCGCGGCAGCGCCGACATGAAGGCCGGGCTGGCCGCGATGCTGCACGGTGTGCGCGCGCTCGAGGTCGCCGGGCCGTTCCCCGGCCGGGTGGTGGTGGCCGCGCTGGTGGACGAGGAGGGGCTGATGCTCGGCGCCAAGCACTTTGCGACGACCTGGCGCGACCTTCTCGGTGGCAGCATCGACGGCGTGGTCGTGTGCGAACCGGAGGCGGGCGAGGTCTGCGCCGTGGCCAAGGGTGCAGTCCGCCTTCGGCTGACCTTCACCGGCGCGATGGCGCACGGCGCCATGCCCCAGCACGGCATCAATCCGGTGCCGGTGGCAGCCGCCGCGGTGTCGGCACTTGCTGACGTCGAGGCGGAGCTCGTGACCCGGCACGGGACGCACGCCGAGCTCGGGCCGACGTACCTCACGCCTACCGTGCTGCGGGCAGGGGACGTCGACCAGATCAACGTGATCCCGGCGATCGCCGTCCTGTGCGTCGACGTGCGCACCGTGCCGGGGGTCGACCACGGTGGCCTCGTCGTGGCGGTCCGCTCCGCGGTCGAAGCCGTGGCGTGGCCCGCGGGGGTCGGCGTGCGGCTCGACGTCCTCGACGACCGGCCGCCCGTGGACACCCCGCTCGACCACCCGGTGGTCGTCGCGCTGGCCGGGGCGCACGAGGCCGTCACCGGCGAACCCGCGCGCTACGGCGGAGTGCCCGGCGCCACTGACGGCACGATCCTCACTCGCGACGCCGGCCTGGCCACCGTCGTCTACGGGCCGGGCGGCAAGTGGATCGCCCACCAGGCCGACGAGTACGTCGAGGTCGCCGACATCGTGACCGCCGCCCACGTCTACGCCGAGACGGCGCGGCGCTTCCTGAACCGGGCGGTGTCGTGAGGGCAGGCCGGTCGAACAGCCTGGTCGACGTCGTCGGCATCCGGGTCGGGCACCACCAGCGGGTCGGCGACGGATGGCTGACCGGAACGACCGTGGTGCTGGCGCCGGCTGCCGGAGCGGTCGGCGGGGTCGACGTGCGCGGCGGCGGGCCGGGCACGCGGGAGACCGACCTGCTCGACCCGCGCAACCTCGTCGAGCGGGTGCAGGCGGTGGTCGTGGGCGGCGGCAGCGCCCTCGGCCTCGCGGCCGCTGACGGCGTCGTCCGCCGGCTCGCGGACGCCGGCCTCGGCTACCCGGTGGGTGACGGCGGCGCGGTGGTGCCGATCGTGCCCGGCGCCGTGGTGTTCGATCTCGGCCGTGGTGGCGACATCCGGGCCACGCCGGACGGCTCGTTCGGGGAGGCGGCGTACGACGCAGCGTCGCCGGACGCGGTCGAGCCGGGCTGCGTCGGCGCGGGCACCGGGACGAGCGTCGGCGGTCTCAAGGGTGGCGTCGGGTCGGCCAGCCTCGTGCTCGACGACGGCACCACGGTTGCCGCGCTCGCCGTGGTCAACGCGGTCGGGTCCGCCGTCGACCCGCGGACCGGAGAGCTGTACGGCGCGCGGCACCTGCTGCCGGGCGAGGTGCCCGGACTCCGCCCGCCGGACCGGTCGGACCTCGACGCAGCCCTCGCCGCCGGACAGGTCCGGCCGGCCGGGCCGCCCTCGTCCCTCGCGACCACGATCGGTGTCCTGGCCACGGACCGGACGCTCACCAAGGCGCAGTGCCAGAAGCTCGCCGGCATCGGCCACGACGGGCTGGCCCGCGCCATCGACCCGGTGCACACGATGTTCGACGGCGACACGGTGTTCGCGCTGGCGACGGGTGAGCTGCCGCCACCGGACCTCGGGCAGGTCCACCAGCTGCTCTCGGCGGCGGCCGACGTCCTGACCCGCGCGATCGTGCACGGCGTGCTGGCGGCGACGACCGTGCAGACTCCGACCGGCCGGATCACCAGCTACCGCGACGCCTTCCCGTCGGCGTTCCGGTAGCGGTCCTGCCGCCACCGCCTGACCGCCGCCTCGAGCCGGCGAAATCTCGTCGTGCACAAACGACGGCACAACCGACGCCGAGGCCGCTGAGCGCACCAGTCAGGGCCGTTGTGCCGTCGTTGGCGCTCCGAGCGATCGCCGGCCGACCGGACCTCGCGTCAGCCGGCGGCGCGAGCCGTGCGTCGACCGCGACACCGGAGGCCTGCAGAGCGGCCCGGCTGACGCCGACGTCATCGGGGCGCTGACACGGCGATAGCCGTTGTCGCGCAACAGAATCCGGCGTTTGCAGATCTGTGCTGTTTACAGGGCGAATGCGGTCGCGGACACTGACCCGATGCAGGTACGCCGGCGCGCACTCGACCCGCGGGGCTGGTCGCTCGCCCTCAGGGTGGTGGTTGCTGCCGCCCTGGTCGTCGCCGGTGCGATCGCCGCCCGGACCGTCACACGGGACACTGACTGCTTCCCGGGAGCACCGCGCATCGCTCCCGCCAGCGCCCGCCCTGGCGACGCGATCGTGGTCACCGCAGCTGCGTTCCCCTGCGACCGGCGCTACCACCGGGGAGCGCTCTACGGCCTGAGCGTCGTCCCGAGCGGGGGCGGCAGCGCCGGTGTCGTCGACCTCGGCAGCTTCCCGGTCGCGCGCGACGGCTCGTTCCGCGCGCGGGTGACGCTCCCGGACGGGCTGCCGCCCGGGTCGGCCTCGATCCGGGTGACCGGCTACGACATCGACGACGTGGTTGCCGCAGTCTGCGACGACGGGGGACGGTGCGCGCCGTACGAGGCGCGCCTCACCGTCACCTGAGCCCGCCGTTGCCAGCACCGGGGTGGCGGGGTCAGGGGATCGGTACGGCGGCACCGCTGACCGAGATGCCCGTGCCGCTCTCCGCCGGCACCGTGACGGTGAGGCGGCTCGGCCGGCCCAGGTCGTCGCCCTGACGCAGCTGCAGGGCGGCGGGCACCGGCACCAGCCCGAGTGCTCGCAGGTAGCCGCCGAGCGCCGCTGCGGCGGCACCGGTCGCGGGGTCCTCGACCACGCCTCCCGGCGGGAAGGGGTTGCGGACGTCGAAGGTGGCCGGCCCGGTGCGGTGCACCAGCTGCACCGTCGTCCAGTCCTGCTCGCCCATCAGGGTGCCGAGCGCGTCGAAGTCGTAGTCCAGGTCGGCCAGCCGCCCGCGGGTCGCCGCCGCGACGACGGGGTGCCACGCCCCGGCGTACGCCACCCGCAACGGCATCGCGGGGTCGAGCTCGCCAGGTGACCAGCGCAGTGCCGTCAGCAACCGGTCTGCGAGCTCGTCGTCCAACGGGACGACGCGCGGCGGGACGCTGGTCAGGGTCGCCGTCGTGAGCCCGTCCCCGGCCGAGGTGGTGACGCGCACCTCCCCGCTGCGGGTGTCGAGCAGCATGGTGCCCGCGCCGTGCCGGTCCGCCCACGCGACGCCGGTGGCGATGGTGGCGTGGCCGCAGAACGGCACCTCGGCGAGCGGGCTGAAGTAGCGCACGGCGAAACGTCCGGCGTCGCGCGGCGTGAGGAAGGCTGTCTCCGAGTACCCGACCTCGGCGGCCGTTGCGAGCATCGTGGCGTCGTCGGCGCCGCCCGCGTCCAGGACGACGCCCGCGGGGTTGCCGCCCGTGGCGTCGTCGGTGAACGCGGCGTACCTGAGGACCTCCATCAGCCCGCCCGCGCCACCTCGGTGTCAAGCTCGAACCACACCGTGGTGCCGTCGGCACTGTGCTCGGCGCTCCACGCCGACGCCAGGGCCTCGACGAGCATCAGCCCGCGGCCGGAGATGTCGGTGGGCTCGTGGTCCTCGGTCAGGCGGGCACTGCCCCGGTGCCCGCGGTCCTGCACCGCGACGAGAAGGCGTTCGTCGTCCAGCTGCGCCGTGACCCGCGGGCTCGTGCCGGAGTGGATGACGGCGTTGGTGACGAGCTCCGAGAGACACAGGACCGCAGTCTCGGTGACCTCCTCGTCGACGTCCCAGGACGTGAGCCATCTCGACAGCGCCCGGCGGGCAAGTGGCGAGGCACTGCTGTCGGCGGGCAGCTCCGTCGTCGCCGTCTGCAGGTTCATGCCCACCGTGCTGAGCACTGCGAGCATCGTGACGTCGTCGTCGCTGTCGTGGCGGCGCATCTCCTCGGCCAGCCTGGGGCACAGCTCCCGTGGGTGGCGTCGGCGGCGGTCGGTCGTGGCCAGCCGCTGGGCCAGCTCCTCGATGCCCTCGTCCAGCTCCAGGCTGCGGGTCTCCACCAGCCCGTCGCTGAAGAACAGCAGCAGCGACCCCGGGGGCAGCGGCACCGTCGTCGTGACCCAGGTGCCGGTGTGCAGGCCGAGCGCTGCCCCGCCGGGCAGCGGCAGCGGGAACGGCTCACGTCCGGGCCGGCCCAGCAGAGGCGCCGGGTGGCCCGCGACTCCGAGCTCGATCTGCGTCCGGTCGGCGCTGATCACGCCGTACGCGACGGTGACGATCTGCTCGGGCGCGCCGAGCGAGACCACCAGGGTGTCCAGCCGGTCGAGGAGCACGCTCGGGTCCGGGTCGATCAGCGCGTACGCGCGGAGCGCCGCCCGCACCTGACCCATGACGACGGCGGCAGGCACGCCCTTGCCCATGACGTCGCCGAGCGCGACAGCGACCCGCCCGTCGGCGAGAGGTACGACGTCGTACCAGTCACCGCCGACGTCGACGCCCGAGCCGCCCGGCTCGTAGTAGGCACCCAGTGCAAGGCCGTCCAGGTCGGGCAGCGACTCGGGCAGCAGGCTGCGCTGCAGCAGCTCCGAGGTCGTCTGCTGGGCCTGGAAGGCCAGCGCCCGTTTCATCGCCTGCGCGACGACAGCGGCGACCGCGCCGAGGAACGCCTGCTCGTCGTCGTCGAAGTCGGCGGCACCATCGAACGACAGCATCAGACCGCCCAGTGCGGTGTCGTCGTCGAGCAGTGGCAGTGCGGCCATCCGCCGGGTGCCGAGGCTCACCTGCCGGTCGTGCAGGTGCGGGTAGCGCCCTGCGAGGTCGGCCGGGGACACGACGACCACCGGCGCGGCGGTGCGCACGCACTCCGCCAGCGGTACGTCGGCCTGGCCCTCGATCCGGCACCAGCGGACCGCGTTGGGGGTCACCGAGTCGTCGTCGCTCGCGACGAAAGCCAGCTCGCGGCCGGCCCGCTCGCTGGTGGCGAGGCCGGCCCGGACCACGCCGTCGACGTGGAGGACGTGGGTGAACGTCGCCCTCGCGACGTCGTCCGGGGTGAGCACGTCGGCGAGCGCCGCCGTCAGGCGCCGGAGCAGCACCAGCCGCCCGGCAGCCTCGCCGAGCGGAGCCAGCCCCGGACTGCTCACACCGGTGAATCTAGGCCACCGGGCGCCTGAGCCGGAGAGTGGCCGGGGGGCCTGCTTCTGCTCAGGCCGTCGCCGGCACCGCGCGGGCGGAGGGGTTCGCCGCCCATGATCTCCGCCTCGTCGGTGCCTCGGGCGGGCACGAAGCCCGGACCCGCCAGCACCAGGAGAAGTGTGGCGCTTCCGACGGCTGGCCCGGTGCCGGGAGGGCTCAGCCGACTGCGAGGTGGTGCGGGTCGAAGCCGAAGGGCAGCTCCAGCCGGTGCGCGCGAAGCAGGTCCTCGTCGCAGAGGACGTCGACCGTGCGGCCGTCCGCGACGATCGAGCCGTCGGAGAGGATCACCGACCTCGGGCAGATCTCCAGGGCGTACGGCAGGTCGTGGGTGACCATCAGCGTCGTGATCTGCAGGCCGAGCAGGATCTCGGCCAGCTCGCGGCGGCTGGCCGGGTCGAGGTTGGACGACGGCTCGTCGAGGACGAGGATCTCGGGCTTCATCGACAGGACGGTGGCCACCGCGACCCTGCGACGCTGACCGTAGGAGAGGTGGTGCGGCGGCCGGTCGGCGAAGGCGAGCATGCCGACCGCGTCAAGCGCCTCGGTCACGCACGCCTCGAGGTCGGCCCCGCGGACGCCGAGGTTGGCGGGCCCGAACGCGACGTCCTCCCGGACCGTCGGCATGAACAGCTGGTCGTCGGGGTCCTGGAAGACGATGCCGACCCGTCGACGGATCTCCATCACGTTGTCCGGCCCGAGGGGCAGCCCGGCCACCTCGACGCTGCCGTGGCCGCCCGTGAGGATTCCGTTGAGGTGCATGACGAGGGTGGTCTTGCCGGCTCCGTTCGGGCCGAGCAGGGCCACCCGCTCGCCGGTCCCGATCGTCAGGTCGACGCCGAACAGCGCCTGGTGGCCGTCGGGGTAGGCGAAGGCCAGGTCGCGGACCAGGAGCGACGGCCCGAGTGCGGCGCTCATGCTGCCACCGTCCACGCCGCGGCGGACACGACCAGGGCCGCAAGGGGAAGGGCGGCTGCGGTGCCCCAGTCGGCGCGCCCGGCCCGCTCGTCGTGCAGGACCGGCATCGCGCCGGCGTAGCCGCGGCTGAGCATCGCGAGGTGCACCCGCTCGCCTCTCTCGTAGGACCGGATGAACAAGGCACCGGCCGACTGGGCAACCACCTTGAGGTGCCCGATGTTGCGGGCCTGGAACCCGCGGGACTCGCGGGCGATCCGCATCCGGGTCATCTCGCCGCCGACGACGTCGGCGTAGCGGAGCATGAAGGACATGATCTGCACCATGAGTGCCGGCAGGTGCAGCCGCTCGACGCCGAGCAGCAGGCCGCGCGGCTGGGTCGTCGCCGCCAGCAGGATGGAGGCCACGACGCCGAGGCTGCCCTTTGCGAGGATGTTCCAGGCGCCGAGCAGGCCGCTCTCGCTGAGCTGCAGACCGAGGACGTCGACCCGGTCGCCGGCGGCCAGGAACGGCAGCAGGACGGCGAAGAGCACGAAAGGCACCTCGACCACCATCCGCCGTACGACGACGGGCAGCGGCACCCGCGCCGCGGTGGCCACCGCCACCAGCAGCGCGGCGTAGGCACCGAACGCCCAGAACTGCCCGCGGGGCGTCGCGACCACGACGATGACGAAGACGAGCACCGCCGCGAGCTTGCACTCCGGCGGCAGCCGGTGCACCACGCTCGTACCCGGTCGGTACAGCGCGTCGGAGTGCTGGTGGCCGGCGCCCATCAGCCGTCCTGGGGTCCTGCCGGTCCGGCGTTGTCGGTGCCGTCGGTGCGCCGCCCGCGGCGTACGGCGAGGACCAGCCCGCCGACGATGAGGAAGGTCACCCCGACGCCGGCGACACCGGCGAGGCCTCCGGAGAGTCGGCCGTCGTCGACGCCCTTGGTCCCGTACCCGGCGAACGGCGAGTCGTCGAGCCGGTGCTGCTTCTCCTGAGCACTGATGCCCTGGTCGTTCGCGACCTTGTTCAGCCCGTCCGGCGCGCTGCTGGCGTAGTGGCTCACGACGCCGGCGAGCAGCAGGGCGAGCAGGGCGCCCACGATCAGGACCGTGCGGGTGCCCACCCGCCGCCGGGTCGAGGTCTGGCTGGTCACGCCCGGTCCTCGGCCGGTGCCGGCCGGGCGACGCGGACGGCCTGGGTCGGGCGCAGGTCGAGGACCGGCAGCCGGTCCCGCACGCCTCGGACGAGGTCGGGCCGGACGGCGACGACAGCCCCGACGGTCAACGACGTGATGAACGCCTCACCGATGCCGATGAGCACGTGCACGCCGATCATGGCGGTCGCGACCTTGGCCAGCGAGACGTCGGCGGTGCCGCCCAGGGCGTACAGCGCCACGAACGACATCGACGCGACGGGGACGGAGACCAGGGCGGCGACGAAGGCCGAGCCGGTGACGGTGGCCCTCGAGTAGGGCAGCACCCGGACGAGGAGGCGGAACACGGCATAGCCCACAACCACGGTGACCAGCGACATGTTGATCACGTTGACGCCGAGGGCGGTCAGACCGCCGTCGGCGAACAGCAGCGCCTGGACCAGGAGCACCACGGCCACGCACAGCGCCCCGGTGTAGGGGCCGACGAGGATCGCCGCCAGGGCGCCGCCGAGCAGGTGGCCACTGGTGCCGGCGGCCACCGGGAAGTTGAGCATCTGCACCGAGAAGACGAAGGCGGCCACCAGGCCGGCCATGGGGGCGGTGCGGTCGTCCAGCTCGCGGCGGGCGCCCCGCAGGCAGACGGCGATGCCCCCGGCCGCGACCACACCGGCCGCGACGGACACCGGAGCGTCGATGAAACCGTCGGGTACGTGCACGGTCCCCTCCTCTCGTCGGTGGCTCTTCTCGATCCTGTAGCCGATCGGACGCAATTGCAACTCATTCGCAGCAAGGCTCCGGTCGGACGGGTCGTAGAGTCCTCGGGCCCGGCCGCGGCCGGGGTGGCCCGCCCGAGGAGAGACACATGAACCGCCCACCGCAGGACAACCCGGACTTCGGGCTGCTCGAGGAGATCGAGCGGCGGGTGCTGTGGCTGGCGGTGCGGATCGTGGACGCCGCCAACCGCGAACGCGACACCGGCGACGGGGTCAAGGTCGGCGGGCACCAGTCCTCCAGCGCCTCGCTGGTGTCGGTCATGACCGCGCTGTGGTTCGCCCACCTCGAGGCCGACGACAGGGTCTCGGTCAAGCCGCACGCCTCACCGGTCCTGCACGCGATCAACTACCTGCTCGGGGACCTGGACCGGTCCTACCTCACCACCCTGCGCGCCAGGGGCGGACTGCAGTCCTACCCGAGCCGCACCAAGGACCCGGACCGGGTCGACTTCTCCACCGGCTCGGTCGGGCTCGGTGCGGCCGCGCCGCTGTTCGCGGCGGTCACCCGGCGGTACGTCGACGCGCACTTCGGGCCCCGGGACCGGAGCCGCTTCGTGGCCCTGATCGGCGACGCCGAGCTCGACGAGGGCAACGTCTGGGAGGCCATCGCGGACCCGGCCACCCAGGGGCTCGGCAACGTCCTCTGGATCGTCGACTTCAACAGGCAGTCGCTGGACCGGGTGGTCCCGGGCATCCGGATCGAGCAGTGGACCCAGCAGTTCGCCGCCGCGGGCTGGCACGTGGCCACGGTGAAGTACGGCAAGAAGCTGCGGGCCGCCTTCGAGCTGCCCGGTGGTGCGACGATGCGCCGCTGGATCGACGACATGCCCAACGAGCAGTACCAGGCGCTCTTCGGCCTCGGCCCGGCCGAGGTCCGGAAGACCTTCCTCGACGGCGCGCCGCAGGAGGTCCACGACTTCTGCGGCGGCTGGGAGGACGAGCCGCTTGCCGCGACTGTCGTGGACCTCGGCGGCCACGACATCGCCAGCCTGCTGGACGTCTTCCGCGAGTGCGACGCGGTGACCGACCGGCCGAGCGTCGTGTTCGCCTACACCGTCAAGGGGTGGGGCCTGCCGACCGCCGGCAACCCGCGGAACCACTCGGCCCTGCTCACCGGGGACCAGATCGCGGACCTGAGAAGCGTCGTCGGGCTGGACGAGGCGACCGAGTGGGACCGCATCGACCCCTCGACGCCGGCCGGCCAGTGGGCCGTGTCCCGGCGTGAGCGGCTGGCGCTGCCGCCACGTCCGCAGGTGCTCGGCGTCACGGTGCCGAAGGAGACCGGGGTGCGGGCCGGCAAGCCGGTCTCGACCCAGGAGGTCTTCGGCCGGGTCCTGGTCGACCTGTCGCGCAACGCCGACGTGGCGCCGTACCTCGTCACCACCGCTCCGGACGTCGCGACCTCGACCAACCTGGCCGGCTTCATCAACCGCACCGGGGTTTTCGCCCCGGACGAGCGGCGCAGCTGGGGCACCGACACCCTGCTCAAGTGGGCCGAAGGCCCGACCGGGCAGCACATCGAGCTCGGCATCAGCGAGATGAACCTGTTCCTGCTGCTCGGCCAGCTCGGACTGGCCGGGGACCTGTCCGGGCAGCCGCTGCTGCCGGTGGGCACCGTCTACGACCCGTTCGTCCTCCGCGGCCTCGACGCGTTCATCTACGGCGTCTACTCGGGCTCGCGGTTCGTCGTCGCGGGCACGCCGTCCGGGGTCACGCTCGCACCCGAGGGCGGCGCGCACCAGTCGACGATCACGCCGTCGGTGGGGCTCGAGCTGCCCGAGGTGACCCTGCTCGAGCCGGCGTACGCCGTCGCGCTGGACTGGTTGCTGTGCGACGCCCTGGGCCGGATCGCCTCCGGTCCGGCGGCCTCACCCGCCCCGTCCTCGGCGGCCGCCGAGGCCGAGGAGCGCGGCGCCTACTACTTCCGGCTCACCACCAGGCCGATCGACCAGTCGCCCTTCGATGCGGCCCGGGCCAGGCTGGGCGACGCCGTACTGCGCCGGCAGGTCCTGGCCGGCGCCTACCGCCTCGTCGACGCGACCGAGGCGGCCGAGTCCGGCGCGCCGCAGGTGAGCCTGGTGGCCTCCGGCGCCGTGCTGCCGGAGGTCCTTGCTGCCGCTGCCGAGCTGGCCGACGAGGGCATCGCCGCCCACGTCGTGGACGTCACGTCGCTGGACCGGCTGTACGCAGCGTGGCAACGGACCCTGCGGCAAGCCGTCCGGACCGCCACCACGCCCTCCGTGGCGGGCGCGCTGCGGGCGGTGCTGCCGGACCGCACCCCGGTCGTCACCGTCCACGACGGCGCGTCGCACGCGATGGCATGGATCGGCTCGGCGATCGGGGTGCCCGCGGTGCCCATCGGGGTCGACCGGTTCGGCCAGTCCGGCACCGTCGCCGACCTGTACGCCCTGCACGACCTGGACAGCGGGTCGGTCGTCAACGCCGCGCTGGCGGCGATCTCCCTGCGCTGACGGTCGTCCGCTCCCGACACGCCGCGCGTGATGGCGTCTACCGAGCGTGTCGCGAGCGAATGATCAGGTGCGGGGTACGTGGCCGAAGGAGGTGGGGGCGGGTGGCAGAGCTGCCGGGCAGCTGCGACGTGGTGGTGGTCGGCGCCGGACTGGCCGGGCTGACGGCCGCCCGCCGGCTGCACCGGGCCGGGCTGGACGTCCTCGTGCTCGAGGGCGGCGACGACGTCGGCGGCCGGGTCCGCACCGACGAGGTCGACGGCTGGCGGCTCGACCGGGGCTTCCAGGTGCTCAACACCGCCTACCCGGCGGTCGGCCGCGAGCTCGACCTGACCCTGCTGAGCCTGCGGGAGCTGACCCGTGGTGCCCTGGTGCACGTCGACGGGGAGCGACGCCGGCTGGCCGACCCCCGCCGGGACCTGCGGGGCGCCCTGGGGACTGCGGTGGCGCCGATCGGGACGCTGCGGGACAAGGCGCGGCTCGCGGCGCTCGCCGCCCGGGTCGCCGCGGGTGACGGACGCCGGCTTGCGGAGGCCGACGACCGGCCGGCCGTCGAGGCGCTGCGAGCGCGCGGCTTCTCGGACGCGGCGCTGGACACCTTCTTCCGGCCGTTCTTCGCCGGCGTACTGCTCGAGGACGAGCTGACGACGTCGGCGCGTTTCGTCGACCTCATGCTCCGGATGTTCGTGCGCGGCCGATCGACGGTCCCGGCACTGGGCATGGTGCAGCTGCCGCGGCAGATCGCTGCCGCCCTCCCGGACGGCGTCGTGCACCTCTCGACCCTCGCGCGGTCGATGACGCCGACAGCGGTCCGCTCCGCGACCGGCACGGTCTCCGCCCGCGCGGTGGTGTGCGCCGTCGATGCGGGCTCGGCCCGCAACTTCGTGCCGTCGCTGGGGCCCGTGCCGTGGCGGTCGGTCACGACGCTGTACCACGTCGCGCCGGAGGACCCGCTCGGCGAGCCGACCCTGGTCCTGGACGCCGACCGGACGTCTCCCGTGGTGAACACCGTGGTCATGACTGCCGCCGCCCCGACCTACGGCCCGGCGGACGGGAGAGCACTGGTGGCCACGTCGCTGCTCGGAACCGAGGCCGACGAGCCGCTGGTCCGGCGGCGACTTGCCACCCTCTACGGCACCAGCACGGAGGGGTGGCAGCACCTGGCGACGTACGCCGTGCCGCGTGCCCTGCCCGCGATGGCGGCGCCGCACGACCTGCGCCGCCCCGTGCGGCTGGACGGTCTCTACGTCTGCGGCGACCACCGCGACACCAGCTCGATCCAGGGCGCCCTGGTCTCCGGCCGCCGGGCCGCCGCTGCCGTGCTGGCCGACCTCGGGGTGCCGGCCCAAGCGGCTCGCAAGTAGCCCGCAAGGGCGCCCGGGCACTGTGGTCCTACCAGCCCACCGGCGACACCGAGTCGCCCCGGGCGAGACCGTGAGGGGAGGGGAGCACAGTGTCCGCACTCAGCTACGAGGTCCTGCGCGCGATCGAGATCGAGCGCCTGCGCCGGGTCAAGCAGTCGCGTCGCTCGCGCGGGGTTGCCCGCTGAGGGCGTCGGGGCCGGGAGCCGTGCTCCCGGCCCCGGGGCAACGCCGCAGCGCCGGCCCTGAAGCAGCCACCGCCGCACGACCCAGCCACAACACCGGGCAGCCGCCGACCAGCCAGACAGGTCAGCGGCTGCCCGGCGTGCGCACGAGAAGGCCGCATCAGGCCGGCGGATCCGTCGCGAGGGTCATCACCAGCTCGCCGGCCTCGTCTCGGTCGCCTGTCTCGACGAAGCCGAGCGAGCGGTAGAGCGCCCGGGCGGTGGCGTTGTCCTCGGCGACGGTCAGGGCGACAAGGCGGCAGCGGCTGTCGGCAGACAGCCGGTCGACCAGGGCACGCATCCCCGCCCGTCCCACCCCGCGGCCCTGGTGCCCGGCATCCACCACGACGCCGCCGATCGTCCAGGAGCCGTCGTCCGCGTCGAAGGCTGCCTGCGCGAACCCGACGACGGCACCGTCGAGGGTCAGCGCGAGTGGCTGCCACACCCTCCGTCGTAGGCGGATCCGGCGACGTACCAGGCGACCGGGCGCACCCAGGCCTCCTGCTCAGGTCGCGGGACGACCGAGAGCGCCGCCTCGACGTTGTCCGCATCGATCTCGACAACCTGAACGTCCGGCATGCCACGAGTCTCCCGCGATCGGCGCCGGTGATCCCCTAGGGTCGGCGATCGTGCGGGTCGGGGTGGTTGCCGAGCAGCGCGTCGGCGAGCGCCGGGTCGCGCTGGTGCCCGACGCGGTCCCTCGCCTGGTCTCGGAAGGGCTCGAGGTGGTGGTGGAGCGAGGCGCGGGCGTCCACGCCTTCGCGTCCGACGAGGCCTATCGCGAGGCCGGGGCCGAGGTCGTCGACGACGCCCTCCACGGCAGCGACGTCGTGCTCACCGTCTCGCCGCTCACCGTCGAGCAGGCCGGGCGGCTGCGGACCGGCGCGCTCACGATCGGCTTCCTCCCGGTCGGGCCGAACGCCGACCTGCTGGCCGCGCTGCGCGAGCGCGAGGTGCTCGCCTTCGCGTTGGAGCAGGTGCCGCGCATCTCCCGGGCCCAGTCGATGGACGCGCTCTCGTCCCAGGCGCTCGTCGCCGGTTACCGCGCCGCCCTGGTGGCCGCCGAGCGGCTGCCCAGGTTCTTCCCGCTGTTCATGACGGCGGCCGGCACCGTGGCCCCGGCGAAGGTGCTCGTGCTGGGCGCCGGGGTCGCCGGGCTGCAGGCGATCGCGACAGCGCGGCGGCTCGGCGCCGTCGTCGAGGCCTACGACGTCCGCCCGTCCTCGGCCGACGAGGTGCGTTCGATGGGCGCGACGTTCGTCGACCTCGGCCTCGACTCGCTCGAGGGGTCCGGCGGCTACGCGCGAGAGATGGGCGAGGAGCGGGCCGCCCGCCAGCGCGAGCTGCTCACGCCGTACGTCGGCGCGTCCGACGCCGTCATCACGACGGCCGCCGTGCCGGGCCGGTCGGCGCCGTTGCTGCTCACGGCGGCGATGGTCGAGACGATGCGGCCCGGCTCGGTCGTCGTCGACCTCGCGGCCGAGAGCGGGGGCAACTGCGAGCTGTCCGTGGCCGGCGAGGGCGTCGTGCACGAAGGAGTGCTGGTGCTCGGGATGGCCGATGTGCCGTCGTCGATGCCCGTGCACGCCAGCCAGCTGTACGCGCGCAACGTGGTGAGCCTGCTGCTGCTCATGACCACGGACGGGCAGGTCGTGCCCGACTTCGACGACGAGGTGGTCTCGGCGGCGTGCGTCACCCGCCCCGACGCGCCAAAGACCGAGCGCCCGGACGGCACCACATGATCCTTTGCGCGCCGACACACCGGACGCCTGGCGTGTCTGGAGCCCGAGCGCACATTCCCGGAGGTTCGGATGGCTGACGGCACCACGATGCTCACGTTCTTCGTGCTGGCCGTCTTCGTCGGCTTCGAGGTCGTGTCCAAGGTCTCCTCGGTGCTGCACACGCCCCTGATGTCCGGTGCGAACGCCATCCACGGCGTCATCCTCGTCGGCGCCGTGATCGTCACCGGTCACGCCGACTCGACGTTCGCCCTGGTGCTCGGGCTGGCCGCGGTGGTCCTCGCGACCGTGAACATGGTCGGCGGCTTCGTCGTCACCGACCGGATGCTGGAGATGTTCGGGCGCAACCGGCCGGGCAAGCAGAAGGTGAAGGGCGACGCGTGAACGTCCTGTCTCCGACGGTCGAGGCCCTCGGGTACCTGGTCGCTGCGGTCTGCTTCATCCTCGCACTCAAGGGGCTGTCGTCACCGGCGACCGCACGGCGCGGCAACTGGCTCGGCGCGGCCGGCGCTGTGCTCGCCTGCGTGGTGGTCTTCCTCGCCGAAGACCTCGACCACGTGGTGCCCATCCTGGTGGCCATCGGTGTCGGCACGGCGGTCGGCGTTCCCGCGGCGCGCCGGGTGGCCATGACCCAGATGCCGCAGCTCGTCGCCCTGTTCAACGGCGTCGGCGGCGCCGCGGCAGCACTGGTGGCCGGCCTGGAGCTGACCGGACGCCTGCACATCGCCGGCACCGACGCGTCCCTGCCGGCGCTCGGCGCGGGCTCGGGCTGGTTCGCCTACGCGCCACTGGGCTCGACGGTCCACGTCGACGCCACGGCCTCGACCTACCTCGCCGCGGCGGCCGGTGCCTTCACGGTGCTGGTCGGTGCGGTGTCGTTCTCCGGCTCGTGCGTCACGTTCGCCAAGCTGCAGGAGCTCATGACCACCCGGCCAGTGCTGTTCCCCGGCGGCCCGGTCGCCATGGGCGGTGCAAGCCTCGTCGCGGTGGGGCTGGCTGCCGGCGTCGTCGTCGACGCTCAGGACAGCGTCGTCTCGTCCTGGCTGCTCGTCCTGCTCGGCCTGGTGGCGCTCGCCGTCGGGGTGCTGTTCGTCCTCCCGGTCGGCGGCGCCGACGTACCCATCGTCATCTCGCTGCTCAACGCCTTCACCGGCCTGACCGTCGCCGCGAGCGGCTACGTGCTCGACAACGTGCTGCTCCTCGTGGCCGGCACCCTGGTCGGTGCCAGCGGCACGATCCTCACCCGGATGATGGCCTCGGCGATGGGCCGTTCGACTGTGTCCATCCTCTTCGGCGCCTTCAAGGGCGGCTCGACGGCGGGCTCGACCGCGGTGTCCGACCGGCCGGTGCGGTCGAGCACCCCGGAGGACGTCGCGATCCTGCTGGCGTATGCGCGCAAGGTCGTGATCGTGCCCGGCTACGGGCTGGCGGTCGCGCAGGCCCAGCACACCATCCACGAGCTGGCGGAGATCCTGCAGGCCAAGGGGGTGCAGGTCGTGTACGGCATCCACCCTGTCGCCGGCCGGATGCCGGGGCACATGAACGTGCTGCTCGCCGAGGCCAACGTGCCCTACGACCAGCTCAAGGAGATGGACGAGGCCAACTCCGAGCTGCCCGCAACCGACGTCGCCCTCGTCGTCGGCGCGAACGACGTCGTGAACCCGGCAGCGAAGACCAGCCCCGGCAGCCCGATCTACGGCATGCCGATCCTCAACGTCGGCGACGCCAAGACCGTCGTGTTCCTCAAGCGGTCGATGCGGCCGGGCTTCGCCGGCATCGAGAACGAGCTGCTCTACGAACCGGGCACCACGCTTCTGTTCGGCGACGCGAAGGACTCGCTGACCACGGTGCTGCAGTCGCTCAAGGGCCTCTAGAGCTCCTTGCGCATCTCGACCAGGTCGAAGTCGGTGCGCAGCGCACCGGACGCCTCGTGGAACGGGAACGGCAGGTGGCGTCCGGTGCGGACGTACCCACGCCGCTCGTACCAGGTGATCAGCTCGTCCCGGAGGCTGATCACGGTCAGCGTCACCTCGGTCGCCGACCAGAGCTCCTGCGCCGTCCGCTCGGCCGCCTCGAGGACCGCCTTCCCCAGGCCGGTGCCCTGGCGCGCCGGGTCGACCGCGAACATCCCGACGTACGCCGCGGCTCCCGGCTCGGCCGGCCGCTGGACCAGTGCGCTGCCGACCAGCCGGCCGTCGGCCTCGACCAGCACGAACCTGCTGCCGTCGTCGGCGACCAGTGCGGCGATCTGACTCTCGCTGGAGCGTGGCCCGGTGAGCAGCTCGGTCTCGGTGGTCCAGCCGGTGGCCGCCACCGGCCCGCGGTAGGACCGCTCGACAAGCGCCGCGAGCGCGGCGACGTCGGTGGTGGACGCGGTGCGGGTGTCGAGGTCGGCCACCCGGCGACCCTACGGCTGGTCGGTGATCAGGTTCACGGTGCCGTGACCTCGGGGGCCGACCGTCGTTGGATGACCGGGGAGCCCAGCACCGGAGGACTCATGGCCCAGTATCACAAGCGGCTGCGCGAGAAGCTCGACCAGGCCGGTCGTCCCGACGAGGACCACCGTTCCCAGGACCGCAACGCGGGTGTCGCGATCGCGGTGCTCGCGGTCGTCGTCGTCGGCCTGCTGGTCGCGATGGCGATGGGTGCCACCGACGCCTTCCGCCACTGACCGGTGCGTAGACGGCCGGCTGGTCAGCGCAGCCAGGTCGTCGGTTGCGCCCCGCCGGGCGCGCCGGGGGGCAGGCCGAAGAGCAGGTCGCAGATCTGCACGTACAGCCCGTCCGGGTCGGGCAGGTGGCTGATGGTGCGCAGTGCCTGGTCCCGGCCCGCGGACTCGAGCACCAGCTCGCCGTAACCGAGCAGCCGGCCGAGCGGCGGTCGGGAGTAGCTCAGGTCGGTGACCTTGAGCAGGGGCATCATCGCCACCGTGCGGGTCACCAGGCCGGTGCGCAGGAGCAGCCGCCGGTCGGTGACGACGAACCAGTCCTCCCGCCACTCGAGCACGCGCCAGGCCAGCCGGGCCAGGAGCAGCACCCAGCCGGCGAGCAGCACCTCGCGCAGGTGGGGCACCAGCGGGAGCTCCTGGTCCAGCCACATCAGCAGCACGAGTCCGGCCGACGCGCTCGTCGACGGCTCGGCCAGCCGGGCCCAGTGCCGGCGGACGGCGAGCACGCGCAGCTCCGAGGGCAGCAGGAACCGCTCCAGCCCGCGGAAGCCGCCCGGCGACGCCACCGGGGTCAGCGCACCAGGGCGTCGAAGAACGCCGCCAGACCGGTGCCCGCGTTGCTCACGCCGCCGAAGGCGACCCGGACCATGTCGGCTGCCCGGGCCGGGCTCATGATCACCGTGTAGACGACGAACGCGAGCGCCAGCCAGAGCAGGACGCGTCTCGTGGTGGCAGCCATGGGCACTCCTGGGGCAGGGGACGAACCCACCCATACTGGCCGAAACCGGTGCCACCTCCGGGCCCGACACGCCCGCGCCGGGTGATCCCGTGCACGTGATCAACCCGGCACCGGTGGTGGCTGCCGCAGGCGGTTGAGCAACGCCGCCGCCGGTGGCCTCGGTCAGCGCCGCTGTCGCTGGTGCGGGCACGTCACGGGGGGTCATCGCGCCCGCCCGACCTCAGACCACGCCGTACAGCCGGTCGCCGGCGTCGCCCAGCCCCGGCACGATGTAGCCGAGCTCGTTCAGCCGCTCGTCCAGGCCTGCGGTGACCACGTGCACCGGCACCGAGGACGCGCCGAACGCCTCGTCCATCACCTTCAGCCCCTCCGGGGCGGCGAGCAGACAGATGGCGGTGATGTCGTCGGCTCCGCGCTCGAGCAGGAAGGTGATCGCCGCGACCAGGGTGCCCCCGGTCGCCAGCATCGGGTCGAGCACGTAGCACTGGCGCCCGGACAGGTCGTCGGGCAGCCGGGTGGCGTACGTCGAGGCCTGCAGCGTCTCCTCGTCCCGGATCATCCCCAGGAAGCCCACCTCGGCGGTCGGCAGCAGCCGCACCATGCCGTCGAGCATGCCGAGTCCGGCTCGGAGGATCGGGACGACCAGCGGCTTGGGCGACGCCAGCCGGACCCCGGTCGCCGGCGCCACCGGCGTCGCGATCTCGACCGGCTCGGTGCGGACGTCCCGGGTCGCCTCGTAGGCGAGCAGGGTCACCAGCTCGTCGGCCAGGCGGCGGAACGTCGGCGAGTCGGTGCGCTCGTCCCGCAGCGCGGTGAGCTTGTGGGCGACGAGCGGGTGGTCGGCGACGTGGGTCCGCATGGCAGGACAACCTAGTGCCCGGTCCCGGGGGCCCACGACGACGGAGTCCCCGCCTGCTGCCCCCTGCCGCTCGCCGCCGATCTCTGCCACGATGCGCCACAGGCGCGGCCTGCGCCGGCACGGGAGCCGCCGGGGACTGGTAGCGGAGGAGGCGACGCCATGGACACCGTGGTCGACTTCGCCGTGATCGTCTTCCGTGAGGACGGTCAGTGGCAGGTCGGGTCGCTGCCGCACCGGGCTGCGGAGGCCCTGGGGTCGCTGGTCGCCGCGGTGCGCCAGCAGCCGAGCGAGGGCCCGTGCCTCGCCTTGACGTCCTACGGTGACGACTTCTTCCTCGCCGTACGCCCCGACGGCGAGGAGGTCCGGCTGATGCTCTCCGACGCCACCGCCGCCGACGACTGGCCGGTCGCTGCACAGGTCCTCGAGGCCCTCGACGAGCCGCTGCCCGAGGACGACGACGACGCCGAGCCCGTCGGTGACCTCGAGATCTTCGGCGACCTCGGGGTCGACGCCGACGACCTCGCTGACCTGTGCTCGGACCTCGAGCTCTACCCCGACGAGGTGCTCGAGCAGGTCGCCTCGCGGATCGGGTTCGGCCCACAGTTCGAGCGCGCCATGGCCGACGACCTCACCTGACCGTGCCCCGACCCACCGACTGACGAACCGACCGACCGCCCAGCAGACCTCGGAGGAAGGGTTGTCCTACTTCACCGCCGTCCTGGCCCGTGAAGGCAAGGCCTGGACCACGCATGACCTCGAGGTCGACTCGGCCACGGAGCTGCCCGAGCTCACCGCCGAGCTGCGCGACCTGGTCGACGACGACGAACCCGTCCTGCTGCTCGTCGAGCGCGAGGACGCCTGGTGGGCCGTGGTCCGCGTCGACGGCGACGAGGACCCGCGGGTGTTCGTCTCCGACATCGCCGCCGCGTCCCGGTCGCCGTACGCCGACCTGCTGAACGTGGCCGACGAGGCGGACGAGGTGCCCGAGCCCGGCACCTGCGGCGGGGACCTCGACCTGCTGGGTGACCTCGGCACCACCCCGGACACCCTGAGGGAGATGTGCGACGACGAGGTCATCCCGATGGACGCGCTGGCCGCGGTGGCCGAGGCGGCCGGCTTCGCCGAGGTGCTCGACGCGCTGCGGTGAGGCTTACGCTGCCCGCCGTGACCTCCGGCTCCGCGGCGTACGACGGGTGGATGCGGCTCGCCCTTGACGAGGCGACCCTGGCGCTCCCTTCCGGTGACGTCCCGGTCGGCGCGGTGGTCGTTTCCGCGGACGCCACGGTTCTCGGCCGCGGCCACAACGTCCGCGAGGCCGACGGCGACCCGACCGGGCACGCCGAGGTGCAGGCCCTGCGCGCCGCGGCGGCCGCGGTGGGGGACTGGCGGCTGTCCGGCTGCACCCTCGTCGTGACCCTCGAGCCCTGCACCATGTGCGCCGGAGCGCTCGTCCTGGCCCGTGTCGACCGGCTGGTCTACGGCGCCGAGGACCCCAAGGCCGGTGCGGTGGGGTCGTTGTGGGACGTCGTGCGCGACCGTCGCCTCAACCACCGACCCGAGGTCGTGCCGGGTGTGCGCGCCGACGAGTGCGGCGACCTTCTGCGCGCGTTCTTCCGCGAGCACCGGGGCTGAGCGTGGCTCGTCGCCGGGTTCGGCCCGGCGGCAGCGGTCCGGTAATCTCTGCGGCGGTGGCGTGTCCGAGCGGCCGAAGGAGCACGCCTCGAAAGCGTGTGACGGTGCAAGCCGTCCGTGGGTTCAAATCCCACCGCCACCGCCAGCCGTCGGCGACATTCCCGCAGGTCAGAGGCCTGTGGGGTGTCGCCGAAGCGCCGCCCACATGCCTCTGGTCACAGGAATGGTCACGGGAGCTCCCGCGAGGCACTACTCCTGGTCGCCGACCACCAGTGCTGCCACCCGAGCTGCCGCCATCGCCTGCATGTCCAGGTCGACGTGGGAGTACGTGTCCAGCGTGATCGACACGTTGGCATGACCCAGACGTTCCTGGACTACCCGAGGGTGCACGCCGGCTCTCAGCGCCAACGTCGCATGGGTGTGCCGGAGGTCGTGCAACCGGATCTTGGGAAGCCCGAGCCGGCGCACGTGCCGGCCGAAGTAGTACGAGAACGTCTTGGGATGCAGCGGTCGGCCGTCCTCGAGGCAGCAGACAAGGTCACCGTCCTGGTACGCGCCACCAGCGGCCAATCGCTCCTGTAGCTGGCGGCTTCGGTGGGCGCGAAGTGCCGACACGGTCGTCGGGTCCAGCGCAATCTGTCGACGGCCCTTGCCGGTCTTGGGCGTGCCCCATGCCATGCCTGGCTCGCCGGTGCGCTGAACGTCTGTGGTGATCAAGGTGCGGATGATCGTGAGGCGGCCGGCATCCAAGTCGATGTCTGCCCAGCGCAGCCCGAGCACCTCGCCTCGGCGCATGCCGGTAGTGGCCAGAAGCCACCACGCTCCGGCGAGCCGGTCGTCCTCTATCCCACCCAGGAACGTCGCCAGCTCTCCTGCCTTCCAGGTCTTCATTTCGGGCTTGCCCGACGGCCGTGGCGGATCAGCAGCGTCGGCGGGATTGCGCACGAGCGCGTGCCAACGAACGGCGTCCCGGAGAGCTCGGTGCAGAATCGTGGCGACGTAGGCGACCGAGCGGGGTGACAACGGGCGGTGCTCGTCATCGCCAGCCAGCAGTAGGGCGTACAACGCGTTCAAGTCCGCCGGACCGAGCTGCTGCAGTCGTCTCCGCCCGATGGCGCGCCCACTCACGTGAAGCCGTACGTTTCGCCGGTAGGACTCGAAGGTCGACGGCTTGATCGTGTGCTCGATCGCAGGTAGCCAAGTCTCCGACAGGAAGGCAGCGACGGTCTGACGCTTCGGCTCCACGTATGCGCGGTCATCGACCGACGTCAGGACGCGCGTCAGCTCGCGTTGAGCGCCGCGCCTCGTCGTGAAGCCACGACGTCGCGTCTGGCGGCGCTCGCCACCCGGCTGGGTGATGTCGACGACGAAGAACCATGTGCCGTTGACCGATTGACGAATGCTGCCCCGGCGACCCGTGCCCGCATGTCCCACAGCTGCCTCCTTGCGGCATTGCCAGGCGTCCGACCGCGGTCGGCCAGCCACACCGGCGACTTCGCCGTCAGCTGGCGGCGATGTCTTCCCGGTCGCCCCGAAGCGCGGCGACGAGGCCAAGGAGCGCGTCGGTGGGGATGCGCCGGCAGGCTCCGATGTGGACGGACTCGAGGATGCCGTCCTGCATCAGTTCGTACAGCTTGGAGCGGCCGATGCCAAGGGCTCTGGCCGCCTCGATCGGGGTGAGGAGCAGCTGGTCGGTCATCTGGAGATCCCTTCGGTTCGTGGTGCGGCGGGGTGGTCCGGGCGGCGGGTCTGCCACCGGTCGGGTTGGCTGCGGGGCAGCTGGCGGGTGGCGAGGGTCTGGGTGCGGCGTCGGGAGAGCCGGGCGGCGAGATGGTCGAGGTGCCCGTCGCCGGCGACGGCGGCCGACTGACTGGTGCCGTCGGGGACGTAGAGGTGGTTGGCTGCCCGCCCGCGGGAGAGCGCGACGTAGCCGGCCTCCCTCGTCAACGCCGCGGTCCCATAGAGGAGGGCGATGTCGACGGTGGCTCCTTGGGCCTTGTGGCAGGTGGTGGCGTAGCCGTGGTCGAGGTGCCGTCCGGCCCAGTCCGCGCCGACCACGACCTGCAGGTCGTCCTCGGCGGCGAGGGTCAGGGTCCGCCGGTGGGGGTCGACGGCGGTGACGGTCGCGCGGGTGCCGTTGAGCAGCCCGAGGTGGTGGTCGTTGGCGGTGACCATCACCTGGTCGCCGGCCCGGTAGTCCCGGGCTGTGTCGCCATGGCCCGCGGTGACCGGGTCGGGGCCGAGGCGACCGGCGGCCAGCAGCCGGTCCCGGGCGGTGTCGTTGAGCCGGGTGACGTCGGTGCGGCGGACTGCCAGCATCACCACCCGCCGCGGGCCCGTCCCCGACGCCTCGGCGGTCGCGGCCGTGGCCGGGGTCTGGAGGTGGTGCAGATAGTCGTCCACGACGCGGTCGGCGAGCTGGTCGGCCGGTGCGGTGTGGACCCGGCCGTGGTCGGCGTAGGCGGCGACCGCGGCGTCGGGGTCACCCGCGCGGAGGTCGGCCAGGGCGCGGCGTTCCCAGGCCTCGGTCTGGCGCCGGTTGTCGGTCAGGGTGACCGTGTCCGGGTGCCGGGTCAGGGCGGTGAACAGCCCGCCGGCACCGACCTCCGGCAGCTGCGCCGGGTCCCCGACCAGCACCAGCGTCCCGTCGGCCGCCTGGGTGTGCTGCAGCAGGTCGGCCAGGGTGCGGGTGTCGACCATGGAGGCCTCGTCGACGACCAGCACCCCACCCCGGGGCAGCCCGGCCGGCTGGAGGGCGGCCGGGCGGCGGGCGGCGTTCAGCAGCCGGGTCAGGGAGGTGGCGGTGATGCCGGTGGCGTGCTCGAGCCGGCGGGCGGTGACCGCGGCGACGGCGGCGCCGGTGACCTGGCGGCCCTGCGCGTCCCAGGCCTGGGCGGCGGCGGCCAGCGCGGCGGTCTTCCCGGCGCCGGCCGGGCCGACCACGACCGCGAGCCCGTCGGCGGCGGCCAGCCGGTCCAGCATGGCCTGCTGCTCGGGGGACAGGGTCCGTCCGGAGGCGGCGGCCGCCACCACCTCGGGCGGCACCTGCCGGTCGGCGCCGTCGCGGAGGTCGCCGGCGATGCGCAGCGCGGCCTGCTCGACCCGGAGCAGCTCGGTGGTGGTCCACCGCGGCCCGTCCTCGGGGGCGCTGACGAGGCGGACCACGTCGCGGCTGGCCAGCACCTGGTCGGCTGCCGTCTCGATCGCGGCTCTATCCATGACGGTGCCGGCCGGTAGGGCCTGGCAGAGGGCCTGCAGCAGGTCGCGCCGGTCGAAGCCGGTGGCCTGCGCGGTCAGCCCGGCCGGCCCGAGCAGGTAGGCGGCGAGCTGGTGGACCGGCGGGACCGGGGGTGGTCGCCGCCGGCCCAGCGCGGCGGCGATCAGCCTGCCGGGGTGGTGGCCGGCGGCCCGGGCCGTGGCGGCCCACCGGTCCCGCAGCGACCCCTCGGGCTCGGAGCCCGGCTTGGCCGGGCGGGTGGCCAGGCAGGCGGCCTGGGCGGCGTCCGGGCCGGTGGTGCCGGCCGCGGTCATCGCCGCCACGATCTGCCGCCGCCGGGTCGAGAACGTGCCGAGCAGGTCAGCCGGGAGGCCGTCGATCTCCGCGACACCCTTGGTCGGCGCGGTCCAGTCGACGCCGAGACGCGCGGTCAGCTGCCCGCGCAGCACCGAGTGGTACAGGTAGCAGGCGGTCAGGGCGTGCCGGTAGATCTGCTTCGCGTCGACCGCGGACCACTTCCCATCGGCGCCGTGCAGCAGGTTCGGCACCACCAGGTGGGTGTGCAGCTGCGGGTCCCCGGCCCGGGACGTGTGGTGCTCGAACGCGGCGACGATCCACCCGTCCGTGCCGATCCGGTTGGCGCGCTGCCCGTCGCCCTGGTGGCCGCGCAGCCCGTGCCCGGCGACCGACTCCAGGTAGCCCAGCGCCTGCTCGACGGCTGCTTGGTGGGCGTCCCGGACCGCGGCCGCGACCTTGCGGTCGCCGAGCCCGAACAGGACGCTGACGCTCTTGGGGGCGGAGATGGTGACGTCGATGCCGGGCCGGCGGACGTCGACCCGCCGGTCCGCGAACCTGACCGCGGCCGCGTACCGGTCGGTGCCGTCCTTATCCCGGTAGATCGTCTGGACGTCGAGGCCCGCCGCGTGCGCAAGCTGCGCGGCCCGGGCCGGGGACACCGTCGGCGGCCGGCCCCGCCGCGACCGGTCCACCCGGGCCGCGAGCGCCTCGAACTTGGCGCGGTCCCGGCCCGGCGGGAACAGCACCGAAGGCGGCACCGCCTGCTGCTCGGCCTGGCGCCGGATCGCGTCGACCAGCGGCTTGGCGGGCAGCCGGCCGCGCGGGTCGGCGCGGCTCAGCTCCGGGACCAGGGGCAGCCCGTCGCCCCACCGGCCGGCCAGCAGGGCGCGCAGCCGGTCGGCGCCGGCGGGGTCAAGTGGCCGGACAGGCCGGCCGCCGCCGCGCCGTCTCCGAGCCAGCGGCCGGCCGGTTCGGCACCCAGGTAGTAGTCGGCCGGGCAGTTCGCCTGCCGGGCCAGGTAGTAGCCGGCCGGGTCCGACCCCGCGCCGAGCATCGCCACCGACACCACCACCGCCGCTCACCCACCCGCCGAGCAGACAGGTGTACGGGCGCCGGACCTGCGTCGGGCACGCGCCGCAGCGGCCGGCGGCGACTGGCGCAGAAACGTCCCCATACCTATATGGGTGCCAGCGAAGGGGCCCAGACGCGGGGTAGCCGGCCGGAATCCCCAAGAACTTTGCCGGCCGGACACCAGCGGACACAGGCGGACGCTTCGGCGCCCGTCGGGCCCGAGGGTCGGTCAGCTCGGACCCGGGTCTGCTCCGCGGCAGGTGCCCGACCAGTACCGCGACCTCACCCCGTTCGGCGTGACCTCCGCACTCCACGAACTTCTAGCCGCCCGAGAAGCCAACCCCCGGGCGCGTGGCGTCGATCCCCACCTCGACGACTTCCCGTAGCCAACCGGCGCCTCCGCGGAAGCCGACAACCAGTCAGTCAGCACACCCTTGTATCCCGTGGATACGGTCGGTTCCCCGCGTCTCACCCGGCAGGTTCTTACCCGGAGCGTCGCGGCGTTCGTTCTCCGGAACCGGACGCGGGGTCGCCGACCGGAGCGGGCTCGAGGAGCATCTCGCGATCGATGGTGAGTTCTTTGCCTGCGCTTCCATTGACAGCCGCGTCTGCAGGGCGTCAACGACCAGCTCGGTGCGGATGTGGTCGGCGATCGACCAGCCCACGACGCGGCGGGAGAACCCGTCGATGACCGCGCAGCAGTAGACCCAGCCGTCGGCGGCGCGGTGCTGGGTGATGTCGGTGAACCACACCGTGTCCGGCGCTTGGGGCACGAAGCGGCGTTGCACCAGGTCGAGGTGGGTAGCCGGCGCGGGTCGCCAGCCGCGACGTTTGCGCCGGTGACACACCCCTGCCAACCCCGCGGCCCGCATCAGCCGGGCCACCCGCTTGCGGCCGATCCGGATCCCGAGCCCGAGGCGCAGCTCGGCGTGCACCCGCGGCGATCCGTAGGTGCCGCGGGACTCGTAGTGCACCCGGGAGATCGTCTCGCTCAGCTGGGCGTCCGCGACCGCCCGGGCCGACGGCGGCCGGGTCAGCCACTGGTAGTAGCCCGAGCGGGACACCTCGAGCACCCGGCAGGCCACCGCGACGTCGATCCCGTCGGCGGCGAGCTCACGGACCAGCCGGAACCCTATTTTGGGAGCACGTTCTCCCGGGCGAAGTAGGCCGAGGCCCGCTTGAGGATCTCGTTCTCCATCTCCAGCACCCGGTTCTTGCGGCGGAGCTCGACCAGCTCCCGCTTCTCCGCGCTGGTCAGGCCCTCCTTGCGGCCGGCATCGACCGCGTCCTGGTCCATCCAGCGGCGCAGACACGACTCGCTGATCCCCAGGTTCCTCGCGACCTGGGCGACCGGCTCACCCTGCTCGACCAGACCCAGAGCTCGACGCCGGAACTCCGGCGGCTTCGGTGCAGGCATCCAAGACTCCTCTCCGAGGCGATCATCACCTCAGAACAGGTGTCCGGGAAAGCGGGTCAGGCTCCGTTGGAGTGGAAAGACTCTTCACATCGTGGTTGGCAACAAGCACATTCCCGTATTCTGAGAAGCGCTGATTGGAGGATGACCCGAGCATGACCGAAGATGGGCAGATCGATGGGCCTGATTCGATTTGGTTTGAAGGCGTTGGCGATATTCCAATCTTCGATGAGGACGACTTCCGCTTGGAGCAAGATCGCGATCAAGCGACGTATGCCGAAACATTCGTGCAGGCGTTAGGAACCGTGTCGCAGCTGCGAACAGTACTACTAACTCACCCCCAAGAAGAGGTGAGATGGCGTGTCGTGGCGCGATTCATCGCTAAGGGCAGTCACTGCCCGAGTCTGGTTTCAGCCGCTCTCATCGATGCGTTACGGAGCGATCCATCCTGGATGGTCCGCGACGCCGCCGCAATGGGCTTGCTGCATTACTCAAACGCGACTGTCTATAGAGTTCTCCGCGACGCCGCTGACGACGAGAACGAGACAGTGCGAGAGACAATACAATACGTCTTGACACAGATGCACTTTGATTTGAATCAGTAGCAGTGGTTACGTGCCCCGAACCTAGGTCGCCTCCGCGCACGCCCAAAGCACTGCTGTCCAGGTGCGCGCACCAGTGCCCTCGATTTTGGCGGGCCTCAATCGGACCAAAGTAGAGGTGGCTCTCTGACATCCGCGGCCAAGCGACCCGGTACCCGGCGCGTGCACGTCGGGCAGGGGCCGAGGTCGAGTCAAGGGACTTGGAATCGGTCGCTATGGTCCTGGCCGAGGCGACATCGTGGTCGTTGTCAGGTACGGATCTCAGGAAGTCACTCGCCATTTTCGTCACCATGAACAAGGTGGTTCCGCTCGAATGACACTGCACTCACTCTTTGTTCGCGTCGATCTGACTCTTAGCGATCCCCAGCAGCTGGAGCGCTTCGTTGGCAAGTCGCTGTCAAGAGATTCGAAAGAGATTACAGCAGGCGATCTGATCGTCGAGGCGACTCGCGGCAACCAGCTGTGATTCTCACGGCTTGGCTCAGCGAGGCCGGACTCGACCTCGTCAGTGAAACCTTCGCGGTGGTATCAGACACCGAATTGGCTGAACCGCCTCTGGACGACCCGTGGCAGCCGTTAACGCAGGCGTAGCACAACTGGACGCCGCGAGTTGCCTCGGCGTTGGCGACAACGCGCCCCCGCCGACCGCCCGTTCGCCTCATGACTGAGGGATCTGAGGAACAGCTTGGTCTGGATCCCGCGCGTCCTTTAGAGCCAACATGACAGCCAAGCGGGCGATCTCCCACGAAACTACGCGGATTTGGACGGACGTCAACTGAGGCTGACCCGCGGCAGCGTGAACATGAGGACCTCTGCGGCCGACCAAGATCGAGTTGGCGAACCGGGACCAAATCGCCTTGCCCATCGACCGACCAAGGCCGCTAGCCGGCAGGTCCGAGGGCCACCGCCGCCGGATGCAGGAGTTGATCTCG
>CAVSCX010000005.1:0-122612 GCA_963726615.1 uncultured Actinomycetota bacterium
ACCGCCACCGCCAACCTACGGCCGGATGCCGTCTCCGCACGGCCCGCGACCTGCTGGTCGGTCGCGGGCCGTCGTGCTGCGCAGCCGGGGCACTCAGAGGTCGAGCACGACGGCACTCCGCGGCTGGGCGGAGCAGATCAGCACGTTGCCGGCCGACGGCTCGTCGACCGGCTCGGGGGAGTACGCCACGTCACCGGAGAGCAGGCCGGTCTCGCAGTTGTGGCAGACCCCGGTGCGGCACGACCAGCGCGTCGGGACGTCACACGCCTCGGCCAGGTCGAGCAGGCTGCCGTGGTCGACGTTCCAGGCGACGGTCAGGTCGCTGCGAGCGAAGGTCACGTCCGGTCCCCCGCCCGGCGGCCCGGCCGGCTGGTGCGGCGGGCGGGCAGGCTCCGCGGCGATTCCCGGTGTGAGTGCCGGCAGGGCCCCGAAGACCTCGGTGCGGATTCGCGACTCCGCGACGCCCGCGTCCCGCAACGCCGCGGCGACCTCGAGAAGGAATCCGGCCGGCCCGCACAGGTACGCCTCGGCGTCGGAGGGCAGGTCGAGCCCGCGCAGCAGCTGTGCCGACAGCCTGCCGGGGGAGTCGTAGTCGCGTCCCGACCGGTCGGCTGTTCCTGGGCGGCTGAAGACGACGTGGCCGCGGCCGGAGGGCAGCGTCGCGATCGCCGTCGCGGTCTCGGCGGCGAACGGCCGCTCCGCCCCGTTGCGTGCGGCCTGCAGCCACCAGACCTGTCGCGGGGATCGCTCGGCTGCCAGGGCGTGCAGCATGGCCAGTACCGGCGTGGCGCCGACACCCCCGCTGACCAGCAGCACGGGAGCCGTTCCCGGTCGCAGGGTGAACGTGCCGCGCGGAGCGGCCACGTCGATGGCGTCGCCGGTCCGGGCGCGGGTGTGCAGGTACCCGCTGCCGGCGCCGTGCGGCTCCCGCTTCACGCTGATCCGGTAGTCGTCGGCGCCGGGTGGGCCGGACAGAGAGTAGCTGCGCAGCAGCGGTCCTCCACCGGGCTCCGGGCGGAGCCGGAGAGTCAGGAACTGGCCGGGCAGGGCGGCCGGAAGGGGCACACCCGCCGGGTCCGCGAACCGGATCGACGCGATGGTGGCGCTCTCCGGCTGGACTGCGGTGACGGTCAACGGGCGGAACCCGGGCCAGGCCGGTGGCGGGGCGGCCGCGGCCAGGCCGGCGTTGCCGGTGCCCTCGTCGGGCTGGTCGAGGATCGCGCGGAACGACGCCTGCCAGCCGGGGCTGAGCGCCGGGACGCGCAGGGCCTGGGCGACCTCGTCACGCGGGTGGCCGGGCAGGTACAGCAACGCGTCCACGTCGGCCACGGTGAGCCGCTCCGGGCCGTCGGCCACCTTGGTGATCCCGTCACCGGCCCGGACCTCGCCTTCCGTCAGCACCCGGAGGTAGAAGCCCGGCCTGTGGTGCTCGACGAGCAGGGCCGGCACCCGGGGGTCGTCCATCCGGATGCCGACGCGGTAGCAGGTGACCCGCGGCTGACTGACCTCGAGCAGGGCCCCGCCGATCCGGAACCGGTCGCCGATGCACACCTCGTCGTCCGGGAGGCCCTCGACGGTGAAGTTCTCGCCGAACTGGCCGTGGCTGAAGTCGTCACGTCCCAGGAACTCCTGCCAGTACCGGTAGGAGTCGAGCTGGTAGACGAACACCGCCCGGTGCTCGCCGCCGTGGCCGGCGAGGTCGCCCTGCCCGTCGCCGTCGATGCCGAGCCGCCGCACCATGGCAGGCCCGTCGACCGGCGCCTTCCACACCCCGGTGTAGACGGTTCGGCCCCGCCACGGGACGTCCTTGGGCAGGCCGACGTTCAGCGACCGCAGCGTCCCCACTCGCGCATCGTCCAGCAGTCCCTCCGGGGACGAAAGAGCGGGCGGCCGCCAGTCCCCGGATCCGGGGAGATCCGCTCAGCGACCAAGCGCCTCGCTGACCATGGCCGCCGCGCCGGTGATGGTTGCTCCGAGGTAGCTTCCGGGTACGCCGTCGCGGGCAGCCGGGAAGTCGAAGGCGTTTCCGGCGTAGAACACGAGGCACCCGGTGCCAGCCACTGCGTGCAGCGCTGCCACGCACGTTCGGCGGTTGCTGGCGAGGTGCGAGACGACCACCGCCGCGGCCGCCGACGTCGCCCTCACCGCGGTGACCAAGGTCCGTTCGGGGGTCCGGGCGCCCAGCACCCGGCACCCGTGGCCGTCGCGGGCGAGCAACAGCGCCAGGGCCTCGAGGCCGAGGGTGTGCAGGTCCCGCGGGCCGCAGGCCAGTACAACCGGGTGGTCGGCTTTCGCGACCCTGATCCCGGCCGACTCCCGGCTCAGCCAGCCGCGGGCGACCTCCGTGGTCAGGTGCTCCTGCCCGACGTCGCACCGTCCGGACTCCCACCAGGCGCCGATCCGCCGCATCCCCGGCATCAGCACCTCGTCGATCGCGGCCGCGACTCCGACCTCGGCCGATGCGTCGTCCAGCGCACAGCGGATCGCGGCGGGGTCCATCGCCTTCGACCCGGCGAGCAGGGCGGCCACGTGCCGCGCACCGGGGCCGACGTCGCTGAGCAGGCGGCGGACGACCAGGGCGGCGTCGCCCGCTCGCCGACCGCGCGCGATCTCGTCACGCATCAGCCTCAGCTGCGCGAGGTCCTCCGCCGCGTAGCGTCGGTGGCCGCCGTCACTGCGCGAGGTCGACGGGATGCCGTAGCGCCGTTCCCATGACCGCAGCGTGGGGGAGGGGACACCGAGGGCCTGGCTCGCCTGCGCGATGGCCCACCCGCGCGCGGAGGCGGTCGGCTTCGTGTCTTCGGAGCTCATGCGATCGCCGCCGTCCGTCGTCCGGCCGGCGGGGCGCCGGGGCAGGCACCACCATTGAGCCGCGTATCGATCCACCCATGCAAGACCATGGTCGCACTTGCATAGGTTTTGGGGTTCTCCGCACCGCTGCTGCCGCGCATCCTGGACAGGCCGGTCACTCCTATGCGGCCGCTCCCCCAGCTCCGACGGGTCCCTGCCTTGTCCCCTGCGCCCATCCATGCGGCAGCCGCTCCCCTGCCCCCCTGCCGGCACGGCTTCGTCACCGACCTGCTCCTCCGGTGCGGCCGTGGCGAGGCGGCGGCCCTGGCCCGGTTGTTCGACCTCTTCTATCGCCCGGTCCGGGTCGCGGTCGCTGTCCGGGTGTCGCCGGAACGGTCCGACGCGGCCACGGCGGAGGTATTCGTGCGGATCTGGCGGCGAGCACCCGGCTACCGTCCATCAGCCGGAAGCGCCGTGAGCTGGATCATGCAGGAAGCACGCATCGGGCCCGGCGATCTCGCGCCTTCGGTGCGGACACCCGCCGGCGTGCCGGACGAGCAGGTCCGGTGACCTCGGACGACCTGCGCGACCGCCTCGAGCGCGACGCCGCGCGGCTGGACGCCTGCCAGGCAGCCCTGGAGCGGACTCAGACGAGCCTGGCCGCCACGGCCTCCGCGCGGCGAGACCCCGCCCTGCTGCGCCGCTTGGCCGACGCCGGGGACGCGCTGGCGGACGAGCGCGACCGGCACGCCGACGACTGGAACCGCCTGGCCGAGCTTCGTGACGCCGACGGCGACGAACGCGACGTCCGGGCGCACGCGCGAGATGTCGCACGACGTCGGGCCGAGGAGGCCGGCCTCGCCGCCGACCCCGGCGTGGAGCGCTACTGGACCACTCGACCGGCACGACGCGGCAGGGGATCGCCGCCGCGCCGCCACCGACCGGGCCCGATCCGCCGACCTGCGGCGTCGGGCCGGCAAAGAGCGCAAGGAGCTCTGGCCCGCCTTCGAGCCAGGGGACTGAGCCCGGGCGTCAGCCCTCGTGAAGGCTGCGCTCGACCGGTGGGGGCTCCTCCTCGCCGCGCTTGCGCAGCAGCCCGATGCCGGGCAGGCCGGTGACGACGCGGCGCAGGTCCTCCACCACCTCGAGCACCTCGTGCAGGTCCGGCCCGACCCGGTCCAGGTTCTGCAGCATGGGCAGGACGTCGTTCTCCACATGGTCGAGCAGAGCGGGCATCCGGTCGACCAGGGAGATCGCCGCGGACACCTCGGCCGCTGCCAGCGAGTCGGCGAACCGCTGCGCCGCCGGTGCCAGCCGTCGCAGCGACGGCTCCCACGAGGTCAGCGAGGTGTCGACCCGCTCGAGCAGACCCAGCGTGCCTTCGACGGTCCGCCCGGCGTCCCGGGTGACGATCTCGGCGGTGTCCACCACCCCGTGGCTGCGGCGGGTGGCCTCGTCCGCGCGGGTCACGACCTGGTCCGCCCGGGTGACGACCCGGTCGACCCGGTCCATGAGGTCCTCGAGCCGGTCCATCGCCTCGGCGGCACGGGGCACCAGGCCGAGGGCGGTCTCGACGGCGCCGGCCGCCGCTGTGGCGCCGCCGAGAACGGCCGCGGGTCCGGGGAAGGGCAGTCGCATGCGGCTGCTCGTTCCCCCCGAGGTGCGGCGGCACGCCTCCCGGCGTCAGCAGCCCGCAGGCACGGCCTGCGGCGTCGGTGACAGCGCTGCGGCCGCGTCAGCGGGTGGGCGCAGGCCGTGCCAGGCGGCGCCGAGGACCAGGTCGACGCTGGCGTCTGTGCGCTGGTCGGGAACAGTCGTGACCTCGGCCGCCGCACCGACCTGCCCGGCCGGGGCGACCTGGGCGGTGACGGTGCGCGCCGCGCCTGCGCCGGCTCTCGAGCTCCGGACCTCGGCCGCGCCGGTGACGGTTCTCTTCAGCGGGTCGTTGTCGACCTTCCGGACCGTGAAGCCGCGCTTGCGCAGCTGCGTCGCGACCTGGGCGGCCAGTCCGCGCTTGTCGGTGGCGTTGTAGATGTTGACCTTCACTGCGGTCGCGGCGACGACAGCCGGCGTCGGGCTCGCAGCGGGGCAGCCGGGCGTCGGTGACGCCGCGACCTCGTCGGTCGCCGAGCGCTGGGACCACCACCACGCCCCGACGACAAGCGCGGCGGTCACGACGACTGCCAGCAGCAGCACGCCCGGACGGGACCGGCGCGAGCCCCGGCGTGGCGGCTGGCGGCCCCCGACGCCGGCGGGAGTGAACATGGACATGGCGGCGTCGCCCTCACTCGGGCAGGTCGAGCACGCGTGCGTGCAGCACCGGGATCTGGGCGAGGGCCGCGCGCAGCGCCCGGTGCAGACCGTCCTCGAGGTACATGTCGCCGCGCCACAGCACGACGTGGGCGAACAGGTCGCCGAAGTACGTCGAGTCCTCGGCGAACAGCGCCTCGAGGTCCAGCTCGCGCTTGGTCGTCACCAGGTCTTCCAGGCGCACCTGGGTCGGCGCGAGCTCGCCCCACTGGCGCTGGCTCAAGCCGTGGTCGGGGTACGGCTTGTGGTCGCCGACCGCCTTGAAGATCACCCTCGCGAGCATAGGCTGGCCGCCCCAGGCACCGGCGGCAGGAAGAGGTCTCATGTCGGCAAAGGACACTGCCGCGAGCGATGTCGTCGCGGAGGTGCAGCAGGGCTACGCGTTCGAGGGTCCGGCGCTCGAGCTCGGCGCGCTGGTGGTCGACGGGACGGCGCGGCCGGACGCCGCGGTGCGGATCCCGCTGGCGATGCTCAACCGGCACGGCCTGGTCGCCGGTGCGACGGGCACGGGCAAGACCAAGACACTGCAGCTGATGGCCGAGCAGCTGTCCGCGGCCGGCGTGCCGGTGCTGGCCGCCGACATCAAGGGCGACCTGTCCGGCATCGCCGAGCCGGGCGAGGCGAGCGACCGGGTCGGCGGCCGCGCCTCAGAAGTCGGCCAGACCTGGTCGGCGACCGGCTTCCCGGTCGAGCTGCTCGCCCTCGGCGGGCAGGGTGACGGGCTGATGCTGCGGGCCACGATGACGTCGTTCGGCCCGACCCTTCTCGCCAAGGTGCTGGGCCTCAACGACGTGCAGGAGTCCTCGCTCGGCCTGGTGTTCCACTTCGCCGACAAGGCCGGGCTGCCGATGCTCGACCTCAAAGACCTCCGGGCGGTCGTGCAGTTCCTCACCGGTGACGAGGGCAAGGAGGAGCTCAAGGAGCTCGGGGGACTCTCGCGTGCGACCGCCGGCGTCATCCTGCGCGAGCTGATCGCGTTCGAGGACCAGGGCGCCGACCTGTTCTTCGGCGAGCCGGAGTTCGAGACCGCCGACCTCATGCGGGTCGACGCCCAGGGACGCGGCATCGTGTCGCTGCTCGAGCTGCCCCAGCTGCAGGACCGCCCGAAGGTGTTCTCGACGTTCCTCATGTGGCTGCTTGCCGACCTGTTCCAGGAGCTGCCCGAGGTCGGCGACATCGACAAGCCCAAGCTGGTGTTCTTCTTCGACGAGGCGCACCTGCTCTTCGACGACGCCTCCAAGGAGTTCCTCGACGCCATCGCCCAGACCGTGCGGCTGATCCGGTCCAAGGGGGTCGGCGTCTTCTTCGTCACCCAGACACCCAAGGACGTGCCGTCCGACGTCCTCGCCCAGCTCGGCAATCGGGTGCAGCACGCGCTCCGCGCGTTCACCCCGGACGACGCGAAGGCGCTCAAGGCGACCGCGTCGACGTTCCCGCACTCCGGCTACGACCTGGAGGAGGACCTGACCCGGCTGGGCATCGGCGAGGCGATGATCACGGTGCTCTCCGATCGCGGCGCCCCGACGCCGGTCGCGTGGACCAGGCTGCGCGCCCCCGAGTCACGGATGTCGCCGGCCGACCCCGAGGTCCTGGCCGCCGTAGTGGCGAGCTCGCCGCTGCACGCGAAGTACGCCGAGACCGTCGATCGCGACTCGGCGTACGAGCGACTGGCGAAGAAGGTCGAGGCCGCCGCGGAGCCTGAACCCGCGGACGAGCCGAGCCGGGCACCGTCGCGGCCGAAGCGCTCCTCGAAGCCGGCGAAGTCCACCGCCGAGAAGGTGATCGAGTCCTCGGCGTTCCGGTCGGCCGCCCGGTCGGCTGCGACCGTCCTCGGCCGCGAGATCGCCCGCTCGATCTTCGGAACCCGTAGCCGCTGACCCACCCGCCCCGGGAGGTTGGTAGCGGGTCGGGGCCGGTCCGCTCACCGGGGCTCGCGACCCAGGGGGCCGACCCGCTCCGGCCTAGCCCTCGGTCACGGTGTCGACCGAGATCTCCACAGCCGGTGTCGTCCCGCGATTCTCCAGCCAGTGCAGAGTGTTCCTGTCCTCGGGCCAGCCCACCCCAGGCCCGTACTCGGTGACCGTCCCGTCCCGATGGTCGGTGATCGTCCCCTGCAGCACGTAGACCGTGCCGGGCCGGCCCCTGTGGTCGTGCAGCGGCCCGAAGACGCCGCCCGGCTCGAAGGTCACCATCCGCATGCGCAGCTGCCTTCCGATCATGCCGTCGAGCTCTGGGCCGAGGTTCACCGCGGCAAGAGGTGTCACGGTGACGCCCGTCGTCCCCTGGGCTGCCTGGTCGTCCGTCGTCATCGTCGTCTCCCCACTCCGTGATCCTGAAGGGGTCCCCTGGTGCTCGTGGGGACGCTCCATCATCGCGGGCACGACGCGGACGGCGCTGGCGGAGGATGCGAGATTCGAACTCGCGAGGGTGTTACCCCAACACGCTTTCCAAGCGTGCGCACTAGGCCACTATGCGAATCCTCCCGGCGCAGCACGATACCGGAGCGCGCGGGGCGCCCCCGACCTGCTCCGCCCAGCGGCGATCGTGCGCGCCAGCACCGGACGCGCCGCCGTGGCGGTGTGTCGGCGCACAAAGGATCGTGGGGTGCGGCGGGGCGGTAGGGGTGCCCGGGGGCCGGTAGAGTGGGCCGTCGACCCCTCGTACGGCGTCATCCCGCTGAACTCCCCCAGGGCCGGAAGGCAGCAAGGGTAGGCAGGCTCTGGCGGGTGTGCGGGGGGTCCCTGCATGCCGCCTGGGTGGTCCCGGCGGACCTCGGGACGAGCCCGCCGAGGGGTCGGCGCCGACGGCTAGGGTCGGTGCCGTGACCCAAGCGCTCTACCGCCGCTACCGGCCGGCGACCTTCGCCGAGGTGATCGGCCAGGAGCACGTGACCGGGCCGCTGCAGCAGGCGCTCAAGGGCGACCGCACCCACCACGCGTACCTGTTCTCCGGACCCCGCGGCTGCGGCAAGACCACCAGCGCGCGGATCATGGCCCGCTGCCTCAACTGCGCGCAGGGCCCTACGCCGACCCCGTGCGGCGAGTGCGATTCATGCCTCGCGCTGGCGCCCGGCGGGGGCGGCAGCCTCGACGTCATCGAGATCGACGCTGCCACCCACGGCCTGGTCGACGACGCCCGCGACCTGCGCGAGCGCGCGTACTTCGCCCCGGCCTCCTCGCGGTACAAGGTCTACATCATCGACGAGGCGCACATGCTCGGCCCGGGCGCGGCCAACGCGCTGCTCAAGGTGGTCGAGGAGCCGCCCCCGCACGTGAAGTTCGTCTTCGCGACAACAGAGCCGGAGAAGGTCATCGCGACCATCCGCTCGCGGGTGCACCACTACCCGTTCCGGCTGGTCCCGCCCGGCGAGCTCGCCAGCTACCTCGCGCAGGTGTGCGAGAAGGAGGGTGTGGTGGCCGACCGCGGCGCCATCTCGCTGGTGGTGCGGTCCGGTCGCGGCTCGGTGCGGGACGCGATGAGCATCCTGGACCAGCTGGTCTCGGGCGCTCCGGACTCCGGCATGAGCTACGAGTACGCCGCGGGGCTGCTCGGTCTCACCGACGCCACCCTGCTCGACGACACCGTCGAGGCGTTCGCTGCCGGCGACGCCGCGACCGTGTTCCGGGTCGTCGACCGGGTCGTCGAGGGCGGCCACGACCCGCGCCGGTTCGCCGAGGACCTGCTCGAGCGGCTGCGCGACCTCATCGTCATGCACGCGGTTCCGGACGCGGCCGGGGCGATCCTCGGCGACCACCCCGACGACGAGCTGGAGCGGATGCGCCAGCAGGCCGCGCACTTCGGCGCCGCGCAGCTGTCGCGGGCGGCCGACATCGTCAACGAGGGCTTGATCGAGATGCGCGGCGCGACGGCCCCTCGGCTGCAGCTCGAGCTGATCTGCGCGCGGGTGCTGCTGCCCGCGGCCGACGACGCCGTCCGCGGCGTGGCCGCCCGGCTGGACCGGCTCGAGCGCCGCGCGGCCATCGCCGGCGCCGCTGACGCCGCCGATGCCGAGCCGCCGGCCCAAGCCGCGACGCCGTCCCCGGCCCCCCGCCGCACACCGGCACCCGATCCCGCGCCCGCTGCGTCCGGCGCCGACCCGGTGGCCGCGCCTTCGACGACCCCGGCCGCGGCGGCGGGAGCAGCCTTACCGCAGCCGAGCGAGCAGACGGCGTCGGCGCCGGCGGCAGCCCCTGCGCCGGAGGAGCAGGCAGGCGGGAAGCAGGCCACGGAGGAGACTCCAACGGAGGAGACGGCAACGGAGGACACCGCAGCCGAGCCGCCGGCCGGAGCCGCCGTGGGCGCGCTCGACCTCGTCGCCGTCCGCCGGCAGTGGCACCTGGTGCTGGACGAGGTGAAGTCGCTGCGCCGCTTCACCTGGACGCTGCTCAGCCACAACGCCCAGGTCGCCGCCCTCGACGGCTCCCGGATCACCCTGGCCATGGTCAACGCCGGGGCCCGCGACAGCTTCCTGCGCGGCGGCAGCGACGAGATCGTGCGGGAGGCGCTGGTCCGCGTGCTCGGCGTCGACTGGAAGGTCGACGCCATCGTCGACCCCTCGGCGGCCCCGAGCCCGGCTGTGGCGGCCCCGCCCCGGGCCGCGCCCGCCCCGTCGGGTCGGGCCGCGGCCGAGGCCGCCGTCGCCGCCGAGGCCGGCTCCGGTCCCGGTGCCGAGGTCGAGGACACACCGTCGTCCGACGACGCGGACGCCGACGACGGCGACCTCACCTCGCACGACCTGCTCGCCCGTGAGCTCGGCGCCAAGGTCATCGGCGAGTACGACGCCAGCTGAGGGCCGCGCCCGGCGTCATCGCCGGTTCGCAGGCGGGCCCAGCCGGGCCGACCGGGTGGTCACCGATCCGTGATCGACTCGGCGGGGGCGGGCCGCAACGGCCCAGCCGGGCGGCCCACCCCGTAGGCTCGCGGGACACGCTGCACCCGCAGCGTCGAGGCCGAGAGTGAGCGACAGCACGTGCACCCAGACGACGACGGTCCCGTGGCCGGCCAGGGCGAAGACCCGGCCGACGCGCAGGGCGGGCTCGCTGCCCTCGGGGGGCTCGGCGGAGCCGACTTGTCCTCGTTGATGGCGCAGGCCCAGCAGATGCAGCAGCAGCTGATGGCGGCGCAGGAGGAGCTCGCCTCGGCCGAGGTCACCGGCACTGCCGGCGGCGGTCTGGTGCGGGCAACGGTGACCGGCGCCGGCGAGGTGGTGGCGCTGCAGATCGATCCGGCCGCCATCGATCCCACCGACCCCGACGGCCTGGCCGACCTGGTGCTCGCCGCGATCCGCGACGGCAACCGTGCCGCGCAGGACCTGCAGTCGCAGGCCATGGGTCCGCTCGCGCAGGGGCTCGGTGGCTCCGGCCTCGGGCTGCCGGGTCTCTAGGGCGCCGACGTGTACGAGGGTGTGGTCCAGGACCTGATCGACGAGCTCGGGCAGCTGCCCGGTGTCGGTCCCAAGAGCGCCCAGCGGATCGCCTTCCACCTGCTCGCGGCTGACCCGGCCGACGTACGACGGCTGGTGCACGCCCTCACCGAGGTGAAGGACAAGGTCCGGTTCTGCAAGACCTGCGGCAACGTCGCCGAGGCCGAGGAGTGCCGCATCTGCCGAGACTCTCGCCGGGACCTCGCGGTGATCTGCGTCGTCGAGGAGTCCAAGGACGTCGTCGCCATCGAGAAGACCCGGGAGTTCCGGGGCCGCTACCACGTGCTCGGCGGTGCGATCAGCCCGATCGAGGGCATCGGGCCCGACGACCTGCGCGTGCGTGAGCTGATGACCCGGCTGGCCGACGGCACCGTCACCGAGCTGATCCTCGCCACCGACCCGAACCTCGAGGGCGAGGCCACCGCTACCTACCTGGCGCGACTGGTCAAGCCGATGGGCCTGCGCGTCACCCGACTCGCCAGCGGCCTGCCCGTGGGAGGTGACCTCGAGTACGCCGACGAGGTGACTCTCGGGCGGGCCTTCGAAGGACGCCGTCTGCTCGACGTCTGAGCCGCCGGCGCTGCGTGCGCCCTGCCACCACGAGCACCACGGAGGGAAGACCCGATGACCACCACCGATGACCTCGGGGACTTCACGATCGAGATCGCCGACCAGGTCGAGAGCTTCTGCGTCGCCGTACGCGAGATCGCGGCGGCCGAGGACCCCGACTATGCCATCTCGCTGCTGCTGCTGGAGACCTCCCAGCTGCTGCTGGCGGGCGGCCGGCTGGGCGCCATCTCCGACGTCGTCCCGGAGGAGCGGTTCGAGCCGGACGCGGGACACGACCCCGACGTCGAGGGGATCCGCGACTCGCTGGCCAACCTGCTGGAGCCGATCGACGACCACGCGGCGCTGTTCGACCCGTACAGCGACGAGCCCGAGGTGTTCACCTCGCGGCTGTCCGACGACATCGCCGACGTCATGAGCGACCTGCTGCACGGGCTGCAGCACTACCGGGCCGGCCGCGGCAGCGAGGCGCTGTGGTGGTGGCAGTTCTCCTACCTGTCCAACTGGGGCTCGACAGCGTCGTCGGTCCTGCGGGCACTGCACTCGGTGGTCTCCCACGTCCGGCTGGACACCCCGGTCGACGACACGGTCCGGGTCGAGGACCGGCTGCTCGCCGAGACCGTCGTCGAGGTCCACAACCCCTGACGGCCGGCCCCGCCTTGCCCGCGCCGGCGCGCGGCTCGGGTCCGGGGAGCGGAATGTCGCGGGGTCGGCCCGGTCGGCTCCGTAGACTGGCTCGCTGACACGCTCGTCGTACGCAGAGGAAGAGCTCCCGTGGGCCTGGTCGTGCAGAAGTACGGCGGATCGTCGGTCGCCGATGCCGACGGCATCAAGCGGGTGGCGAAGCGGATCGTGGACACCCGCAAGGCGGGGAACGACGTGGTCGTGGCCGTTTCCGCGATGGGGGACACCACCGACGAGCTCGTCGACCTGGCGCAGCAGGTCAGCCCGCTGCCGCCCGGACGCGAGCTGGACATGCTCCTGACCGCGGGAGAGCGCATCTCGATGGCCCTGCTCGCGATGGCCATCGCGAACCTCGGGCACCAGGCCCGGTCGTACACCGGCAGCCAGGCCGGCGTGATCACCGACTCGAGCCACGGCAGGGCGCGCATCATCGACGTCACCCCGGGGCGCATCCGCTCGGCACTGGACGAGGGCGCGATCGTCATCGTCGCCGGCTTCCAGGGGGTCTCGCAGGACACCAAGGAGATCACCACTCTCGGTCGCGGCGGCACCGACACGACCGCGGTCGCGCTCGCCGCGGCTCTCGGCGCCGAGGTGTGCGAGATCTACACCGACGTCGACGGTGTGTTCTCCGCGGACCCGCGTATCGTCCCGACCGCCCGCCGCCTGCCGCGCATCTCCTACGAGGAGATGCTGGAGATGGCGGCCTGCGGCTCGAAGGTGCTGCACCTGCGCTGCGTGGAGTACGCGCGGCGCTACGACATACCCGTCCACGTGCGCTCGTCGTTCTCGATGCGCGAGGGCACCTGGGTCACCGACGAACCGCAAGGGGTCGACCAGATGGAGCAGGCGATCATCTCCGGCGTCGCGCACGACCGGAGCGAGGCCAAGATCACTGTGGTGGGGGTGCCGGACAAGCCCGGCGAGGCCGCGGCGATCTTCCGCGCCGTGTCGGCCGCCGAGATCAACATCGACATGATCGTGCAGAACATCTCGGCGGCCACCACCGGGCGCACCGACATCTCGTTCACGCTGCCCAGCACCGACGGGCAGACCGCCATGGCGGCGCTGGACCGGATCCGCGACCAGGTCGGCTTCGAGGACCTGCTCTACGACGACCAGGTCGGCAAGGTCTCGCTGGTCGGCGCGGGGATGCGCTCCCATCCGGGGGTGTCGGCCACGTTCTTCGGCGCGCTCGCCGACGCCGGGGTCAACATCGAGATGATCTCGACCTCGGAGATCCGCATCTCGGTCGTTGTCCGCGGCGGCGACGTCGACTCCGCGGTGACGGCGGTCCACACGGCGTTCGAGCTGGACAGCTCCGAGACCGAGGCGGTCGTCTACGGCGGGACCGGCCGATGAGCCGCGGCGGCGGCCTGAGCGTCGGCGTCGTCGGTGCCACCGGCCAGGTCGGCACCGTGATGCGCCGGCTGCTCGCGGAGCGGGACTTCCCGGTCGCCCGGGTGCGGTTCCTCGCATCGTCCCGCTCGGCCGGTACGAGATTGCCGTGGCGCGACGGCGAGGTCGTGGTGGAGGACGCGGAGCAGGCCGACCCGAGCGGCCTCGACATCGCGCTGTTCTCGGCCGGCGGCGCGACATCCAGGGCGCAGGCGCCGCGCTACGCCGAAGCGGGCGCTGTCGTCGTCGACAACTCCTCCGCCTGGCGGATGGACCCCGACGTGCCTCTCGTCGTCTCCGAGGTCAACCCGGAGGCCGTCGCGGCAGCTCGCAAGGGCATCATCGCCAACCCCAACTGCACGACCATGGCCGCGATGCCGGTGCTCAAGCCGCTGCACGATGAGGCCGGCCTGGTCCGGTTGGTGGCCAGCACCTACCAGGCTGTCTCCGGAAGCGGGCTGTCCGGCGTCGACGAGCTGGACAAGCAGGTGCGCCAGGTGGTCGACCGTGCCACCGAGCTGGTGCACGACGGTTCGGCGGTGCAGTTCCCGGCGCCGCAGAAGTACGTCGCGCCGATCGCGTTCAACGTGCTCCCGATGGCCGGGTCGGTCGTCGACGACGGGTCATTCGAGACCGACGAGGAGCAGAAGCTGCGCAACGAGAGCCGCAAGATCCTCGGCATTCCCGAGCTGCTGGTGTCCGGAACCTGCGTCCGGGTGCCGGTGTTCACGGGCCACTCGCTCTCGCTGAACGCGGAGTTCGCCCGGCCGATGTCCGTCGAGCGGGCTACGCAGCTGCTGAAGATCGCTCCCGGCGTCGAGCTCGCGGACGTGCCGACACCGCTGACTGCTGCCGGCCGCGACCCGTCGTACGTCGGGAGGCTGCGCCAGGACCCCGGCGTGCCCGACGGCCGCGGCCTGGTGCTGTTCGTGAGCAGCGACAACCTGCGCAAGGGCGCCGCCCTCAACGCGGTGCAGATCGCCGAGCTGGTCGCCGCCCGTCGCTGACACTCTTCGTCCACCGCGAAGGTCGGGACGCGACCACCCCGGCGAGCCCGACCAGGGCAAGGCCGGCCACGAAGGCGGTGTAGGTCCAGGCGGCCGCGCCGTCCCACAGCAGGCTGTCCCGGAACCGCAGGACCACGGCGAGCTGGCCCAGCCCCAGCACGGCGGAGGCGGGGAACACGACGGCTGCGGCCTCTCGACTGTCGACCCACCAGCACTGCAGGGCGACCACGCCGAGGCCGACCAGCCAGGCTCCGATGGCTTGGGCCGTGAGTGTGGTGAGCTGCCACGGCCACCAGCCGGCGTCGTCCGGGCGCCCGAGCAGCAGGGACCCTCCTGCCAACAGGACGAGCCCCTGCACGCCGAGCGCATGTCGCAGCACGACCGGCAGCGGCGCCGACGCGGGCGGGCCGCTCGTCCGGTCGCCGGCGGCCGCGCGCGCCTGCCGCCACCACAGCAGGCCCAGCGCGACCGGCACGACGGCGTACAACACCACCCAGCCCCAGCTGAGCGAACGGGTCAGGTGCGAGCTGGCGTCGAGGTTGAACCGGTCCAGGTGAGCCAGTGTCACCGCCAGGGTGAGCGTCGCGAACACCCAGACACCCGGGACAGCCTGCCGCGCGCAGCGCCAGGTCGGCCGCCGCGCGGCCGAGACCTCCAGCACCGCCGCGGCCAGGTACCCGGCACCCAGGAAAGCGGCGGTGACCGGCACGTCGATCGTCCACGCGAAGTACCGGTCGGTCCGGTCGCTGCGCAGCGTCAGCGGGACCGACTGCGCGAAGACCAGCGCGGCGCTCAGCCAGAGCATCCGGCGCATCCCGATGGTCATCACAGCGCGGCACCTGGCGCGGGCAGGCGCACGCCGAAGCCACGCACGGCGAGCTTGAGCAGGACCTGTCCTGGCGCGCACAGCTGCTGCACGCGACGGGCGCTGAGCACCTCGAGCTGGTCCAGCCGACCCGCGAGGACGTCCGGACCCTCGGTCCGGGCCTGGTCCAGGGCGCGCGCGTTGTCCCAGACCTTGTCCCGGGCCTCACGCAGGAACCGCTTGGTGCCGGACTGGTTGAGCGGTCGCAGCAGCCGGTCGGTCAGTGTTGCCCCGCCGAGCCTTGCCAGCTCGCGGTCCTCTGCGCGCACGCGGCCGGCCAGCACCAGGTCCAGCCGTCGGTGGTCGGCCTTGCGGGCCGCGCTGCGCTCAGCGTCCGCGAACTCGTCGGGAGGGATGACGGCGACCAGAGCCTGCGGCAGGTCGTAGTTGATGTGCGCGTTCATCCCCAGCAGGACGTGGCGCAGCGGCGGCTGGTCGGTCGCTGCGAAGGCGACCGCCCAGGGCAACGGCACCGGGCCGCCGTGGTCGGCGTGTGCGACGGCGTCGAGGTAGAGCTCGGCGAACACCACGTCCCAGTGCTCCACCCAGCCCGGGTCGGCGAAGTGACCGGCGGCGAGCTCGTCCCGGACCGCGACCGTCGTGCGCAGGTAGGTGGCCAGGAAGAACCGTCGCGCGTCGCCGTCCTGCTCCATCGCGGCCAGCGCGTCCCGCATCCGCTCGACGAGCGCGTCGATGCCCACCCGGCCTCCCGGCCCGAATGTGGCACCACTCGGCGGGGCTGTACAGGGGACGACGCCCGAGGACGGCCCCGACCGGGAGAACTCGGACGATGGGGCACCTGGTGATCGTGGGCAGGCGTCTCCAGCCGGTCCGCTAGCGACGCCGCCAGCGACCGAGCCACTCCTTGCCCTGGCGTCCGGGCGAGGACTCGGTGACCGGGGCCAGCTCGATCTCGTCGAAGCCGGCCGCGAGATGGGTGCGATACAGGTCCGGGTGGACCGGGAACGGCGGCCCCACGCCAGGGTCCGAGCCGACAGGTGGCCACTGCGGTTCACGCACGGGGAAGACGAGGGTGACCAGCTGCCCGCCCGGCTTCAGCAGGGCGTGCATCCGGTCGGCCCAGTCTTCTCGACGCCGAGGCTCCAGGGCGCAGAAGAAGGTGTGGTCCCAGACGAGATCGAAGGGCGTGTCCGGCGACACGTCGAAGAAGTCCCCGATCTCGATCCGCGCGCGGTCGGGCTCGAGCTCGCGGCGTTCGCGCTCCTGCTCGAACACCGCCCGAACGCTGTGCGCGACCTCGAGCCCGACGACGGCTCGGCCGTGGCCGGCGAGGGTGAACACGTCCCACCCGGCGCCGCAGCCCGGGACCAGCGTCCGCCCCTGCGGCAGCGCGTCATCCGCGACGAGCTGCTTGAGGACCGGCGGACTGTCCCCGAGGTCCCACGGGGTGTTTCTGCTCCGCCAGCGTTCTTCCCAGCTCATCGCCCTTCTCCTCCCGGCGCCGGGTGCGAACACTAGCGACGGCACCACGACCGATCCGGTGCCTGACGGCGGCCCGAACCGGCGTTGTGCCGTCGTCCGCGGCACGGGTCCGCACCTGCCTCGGTCAGCGGCGGGTGAGCTCGAAGCCCCAGTCGCCGGCGCCCGTGCGGGTGCCGGTGAGCGGGACCGGGTCGGTGCCGTCGTAACGCATGAGCACCAGGCCGTTGCGGAACTCGGCGGTCCCCGGGCACGGGGCGCTGCAGCCGGCCAGCGTGATCACGTGCTCGTCGTCGGCCCAGCCGAGGACCTGCAGCGCCTGCTGCCGGTGCACCTCGCCGGTGCGGTTGTCGGTGATCGCGGTCGGCAGGCCGGAGTCCTGGGTGATGGTGAAGCGACCGTCGGGGGAGGTCAGTGGGAGCTGCGCGGCGTCGATGGACAGGTTCGAGTTGTACGCGTCGCGGTCGCGTTCGACGGGAGTGCCCTCGAGGTCGAAGAACTGCTCGCTCGGACCCCCGGACGGCGACCAGAGACCGTCGCCGTCCAGGGTGAAGCCGACGTCGGCACGGCCACCGAAGAAGCTGGCGGGAAGCGGGTGGAACGTCGTGGTCCGCGCCGTGACGTCCACCAGCACGAAGCCAGTGCGTTTCGCCTCACTCGTCCGGAGCCCGCCGCCGCCCGTCGACTTCTGCAGGTCCGGGTTGCCGTCGTAGGCGGTGGCGACCACGGACGAACCGTCCGGGGACCAGGCCAGCGCGGCGACCTGGTGGTCGGCCACCACCCAGTCCTCGTCCCCTGTGACGAGGTCGACGATGCCGATCCGGGAGGTGGGCAGTGGGCCGTCGAGCACGGCTGCCGTCTTCAGGCCGGGCGCCACGGCGACGTAGGACCAGTCGGTCGGTCGGTACCGGCCGGTGGCGGGGTCGGCCACCGCGTACGTCCGGCGCAGCGTCTCCCAGCTGCCGTCGCCTGCGGGGACCAGGTCGGCGCGCACCACGGCCGACACGGCGAGACCTCCTGCCGAGACGACCTCCTCAGGCGGGTTGTGCGCCGTGTCGGCGTGGACGTCGAGCCGACCTGCAGGGGTGACAGGGTGCCGCCCCTCGCCCGGCCCGACGCTGCCGGACAGCGCGACCGCGACGACGACGACGGCGGCCGTCGCGAGACCTGCGAGCACCGGCAGCGTCCGTCGACGCGACCGCCGCCGGCCGAGGGCACGGTCGGCGAGGTCGTGGGGGACGGCGACCTCGTCGGCCCAGTCGCGCAGGACGTCGGTGAGCAGCGTGTCGGTCATCGGACGACTCCCTCGATGTGGTCCTCTCCCGCCAGAGCGGGGGCGCGTTCGCGCAGTCGGGCGAGCGCGCGGTGGGCGGTGCTCCGGACGGTGCCGACGGAGACGCCGAGCGCCTCGGCGACCTCCCGCTCGCTTCTGTCCTCGAGGTACCGCAGGACCAGCACGGCCCGCTGTCTGCGGGTGAGGGTGGCCAGCGCCTCGCGCAGCGCCAGCTGCAGGTCGACGCCCGAGGTCGCGTCCTCCGTGTGCACCTCGGGCAGCTCGGCACGCAGCGTCTCGTGGCGATTGCCCGGCCGCCGCCACCAGCTCACCCGGTGCCGGTACATCGCCTGCCGCACGTACGCCTCGGGCGACTCGATCCGGCCCCAGCGCGGCACCGCCTTGCTCAGCGCCGACTGGAGCAGGTCCTCCGCGGCGTGCTGGTCGCCGCCGGTGAGCAGGTAGCCCAGCCGCATGAGCGACGGGCTGCGCGCAGCCACGAAGTCGCGGAAGCTGCGCTCCTCGTCGGCGTCCATCACCGTCCTCGAGCCGGGGTCACGTCCGGTAGACGCGAGGAACCCGGGACACTATGCGTCCCGGGCCCGATCTTCTCGACTGCCGGGCGTCAACGCCAGGCGGGCTCGCTGCCCTCCTCGAAGTCCGCGAAGGCTCGCTCGAGCCCCAGCAGCACCTCGGCCGTGGTCTCGAACAGGGCCTGCGCCTTCGGGTCGTCGACCTTCTCCACGTCGCCGCGCAGGTGCCCGGCGAGGTCGGTCAGCGCGGCGCGCATCTTCGCCGTGTGCCGCCGGGGGTCACTCCGCGGAAGCGTGTCGGCGGTCTCCAGGTTGGTCATCTTCGTCTCCTTCGCGTCGTGTCGGGGACGGTGCAGTCTGTGATGTCGCGGTGCTCGCCGGCTTGATCGAGTTTGCTCAGTCGGCAGACGGGGGCTGCCCTGCGTCGTGGCCGGAGGGGTGCTCCGGGACATGCGCACGGCCGGTCACCGTGGAGGTGACCGGCCGTTGCACGTCCCTCGGTCGGGGTGGCGGGATTTGAACCCACGACCTCTGCGTCCCGAACGCAGCGCGCTACCAAACTGCGCCACACCCCGGAGGAGCCCGGCAAGTCTAGCCGAGCCCGGAGGGGTCCCCGACCGGGGTGAACGCCGGTCGGGCCGGTCAGGCCGGGCGGGCTACCAGCGTGAGCAGGGTCGCCTCCGGCGGGCAGGCGAACCGGATCGGCGCGTACGGCGAGGTGCCCAGCCCCGCGGACACGTGCAGGAACGCCGTCCGGCCGGCCGCGTGCCAGGTGGACAGCCCCTTGGCCTGCCGACGGGGCAGGTCGCAGTTGGTGACCAGCGCGCCGTACCCGGGGACGCACACCTGCCCGCCGTGGGTGTGCCCGGCGATCACCATCGCCAGCCCGTCGGCCACCATCGGGTCCAGCACCCGGCGGTACGGCGCGTGCGTGACCCCGAGCGAGAGGTCGGCCGACGGGTCGGCCCGCGCCGAGACCTCGTGGTAGCGGTCGGCCCTGATGTGCGCGTCGTCGGTCCCGACCAGCTCGATCTCGCGGTGGTCGACCTTGACCCGGGCCCTGGCGTTGTCCAGGTCGACCCAGCCCGCGGCGAGCAGCCCCTCCCGGAGGTCCTCGGTCGGGAGCCGGCGCTTGCCCAGGCGCACGTCCCGGGGGGGCAGCAGGTAGCGGACCGGGTTCTTGAAGATCGGCGCGTAGTAGTCGTTGGACCCCATCACGAAGGCACCCGGCCGCTCGAGCAGGGGGCCGAGGGCGTCCATGACCTCGGGGACCGCGTCCGCGTGCGCCAGGTTGTCACCGGTGTCGACGACGAGGTCGGGCTCGAGCCCGGCGAGCGCCCGTACCCAGTCCTTCTTCTTCTGCTGGCCCGGCGTCAGGTGCAGGTCGGACAGGTGCAGCAGGCGCAGCGGGCGCTGGTCCGGCGCCAGGACCGGCACCTCGACCCGGCGCAGCCGGAACGCGCGCACCTCGTAGCCGGCCGCCCAGCCCAGGCAGGCCGCGCCGACCGCGGTACCGCCGGCCAGCACGCCGAGCGGGACGGTCACGCCACGAGGGATGCGCTGCACCCGTCGATGCTGACATATCGCGGCGGACCTGCCGGGAGGCAGCCGGCCGCCGGGCGCTGCGAGGATGGGCGTCATGAGCGCTCTCAAGGACCGGCTGCAGGCGGATCTCACGACGTCGATGAAGGCTCGCGACGAGCTGCGCTCGGCGACGCTGCGGATGCTGCTCACCGCGGTGAAGAACGAGGAGGTGGCCGGCAAGTCGGCCCGAGAGCTCGCCGATGCCGAGGTGGTCACGGTCCTGACCCGCGAGGGCAAGAAGCGTCGAGAGGCCGCCGAGGCGTTCGACAAGGGCGGCCGGCCGGAGCGCGCCGAGCGCGAACGCGCCGAGGGCGAGGTCATCGGCGAGTACCTGCCGGCCCAGCTCGGCGACGAGGAGCTGGGTGCCCTGGTCGCCGCTGCCATCGCCGAGACCGCCGCCGCCGGCCCGCAGGCGATGGGTCAGGTGATGAAGGTGGTCAGCCCTAGGACGGCCGGCCGGGCGGAGGGCGGCCGGGTCGCCGCCGAGGTCAAGAAGCAGCTCGCCGGCTGACCGGGTCGGCGCGCAGCGCTACGCCAGCTCGCGGGCACCTGAGCTCGGCGCTCAGCCCCGGCCCGGACCCTGCCCCGGGGGTCCCCCTTGCCCGTTGTCCTGCCCGGGCGGCCCGAGGGTCTGGTCCGGTGTCGGCTTCTCGGTCGGCTGGGTCGGTGCCGGCGGTCCGGCGCTGACGTAGAGCACGACCCGCTGACCGGGGTAGACCTGGGCGTCCGCGCCGGGGTAGGAGTACGCGACGGTGCCTGCCGGCGCGTAGGAGACGTACACCGCGTTGTCACTGACGACCGGGTCGAGCTGGGCCTTGCGCAGCGCCGACTTGGCGGCCTCCACGCTCTTGCCGGTCACCGTGGGGACCGCGATGGCCGACCCGGCGCGCACGTCGTCGGCAGCGGTGGTGAACGACGACACCGGGGTGTCCCGCAGCGTGTTGCTCATCATCTGCTGCCAGATCGGGCCGGGCAGGCAGCCGCCGCAGACGTCGCCGTAGTAGGTGCCGCCGATCACTACGTTGCTCAGCGAGTAGCCACCGGGCGGCGGGCTCGGGTTGCCGGCCCACACCGCCGTCGCGAGGTCGGGGGTGTAGCCCACGAACCACACCGAGACGCGGGAGTTCGTGGTGCCCGTCTTGCCGGCCGCGGGCCGGCCGATCGCCGCGCGTCGGCCGGTGCCGCTGGTGATGACGCCCTGGAGCAGCTCGTTGACGCCGTCGGCGATCTTCTGGTCGAGGACCTGCTGGCAGTCGGCCTGCGGCACGGGCAGCCGCTTGCCGGACGGGTCGGTCACCTCGAGGATCGCGACAGACGTGCAGTGCGTGCCGCGGGCCGCGAACGTCGCGTACGCCTCCGCCATCGACATGGGCGACACCTCGTCGACGCCGAGGGTGAAGGTCTTGTACGGGCCGACCAGCTTCTTGCCGTCGGCGCGGTTCATGCCGAGGTCGGTCGCGATCTGCCACGGGCGGCAGACGCCTATCCGCTCCTCCAGCTGGGCGAAGTAGGTGTTGATCGAGCCCTCGATGCCGGTCTCGAGGGTGTAGGTGCCGTTCTCGCTCGCGGTCTCGTTGAACGGGTCCCACTTGTCGGTGAGGGTCTCGCCCTTGCAGCCCTCGACGTCACCGATGTGCGCCTGGTAGGGCGCGTAGATCGGGTAGCTGAAGGGGTAGCCCTCCTCCAGGGCGGCCGCGGCCACGAACGGCTTGAACGTCGACCCGGCCTGGAACCCGCTGCTGCCGCCGTAGGCGCGGTCGGTCGCGGGGTTGAACTGGATCTCGCCCTTCTTCTTCCGGTCGCCGAACTCACGGCTGACCGCGATCGCGCGGATCTGCCCGGTCCCCGGCTGCACCGACACCAGCGCCGCGGCGACCTTGTCGGTGGCGTTCACGTGCGAGGCGAGGGATTCCTGCGCGTACTTCTGCGCGTCGCGGTCCAGGGTCGTGGTGATCGTGAGGCCGCCGCGCAGCAGCAGCGCGGTCCGCTCCTGGCGGGTCGCGCCGAAGGCCTTGTCGTTCTGGATCGTCTTGAGCACGAAGTCGCAGAAGAACGGGACCTTGGAGTCGGTGCAGCCGTTGCGCAGCGACTTCTTGGAGACCTTGAGGTCCAGCGGGGTCTCCTTGGCCGCGTCGACGTCGGCGCGGGGGGCCAGCCCGACCTCCGCCATCCGCTCGAGCACCACGTTGCGCCTGGCCAGGGCACGGTCGGGGTTGCGGGTCGGGTCGTAGGCGGTGGGCTGCTGCACGATCCCGGCCAGCAGCGCTGCCTGCGGCAGGCTGAGGTCCCGCGCGTGGCTGCTGTAGTAGCGCCGCGCAGCGGCCTCCACGCCGTACGCGCCGTTCCCGAAGTAGGCGATGTTCAGGTAGCGCTCGAGGATCTGCTCCTTGCTGTACTTGTCCTCCAGCGCCACCGCGTAGCGCAGCTCGCGCAGCTTGCGGGTGTAGGACTGCTCGATCGCGGCCTTCTCGGCCGCCGCCCGCTTCTTCGGGTTCTCGATCTCGCGGGCCGACTCCAGCAGGACCTGCTTGACGTACTGCTGGGTCAGCGTCGACCCGCCCTGGACGTCTCGGCCGGAGGAGTTGTTGACCAGGGCGCGAAGCGTCCCCCGCAGGTCGATGCCCCCGTGGTCGTAGAAGCGGGAGTCCTCGATCGCAACCACGGCGCGGCGCACGATGGGGGCGACGTCGGTCAGCGGCACCGACACCCTGTCCTCGTCGTAGAAGGTGGCGATCAGGGAGCCGTCGGCGGCCAGGATGCGGGAGCGCTCCGGCAGCGGAGGGATCTCGAGCTCGTTGGGCAGTGCCTCGAAACCGTCGGCGCTGTCGCGGGCCGCCAGCCCCATGCCGCCGACGACAGGCAGCGTCACGCCGGCCACCAGCAGGCCGCACAGCACGCTGACCAGCAGGAACAGGGTCAGGCGGGCGACGAAACCGCCGTCCCGCGCCAGCCGAGAGGAGTCCACCGGGACAGCCTACGTGCCGGGACGCCAGCCACCCAGTCGGCGGCCTAGTCCCTACTGACTAGGTCAATTTGGACCGAACGGTCCTGTTCTCACCGGTGCCACCTTCCGTACCGTCCCACGAAGAAAGATCCAGCAGCACCACCAGCACCAACCAAGCACGAAGGACGGTCCGGCATGACGACGTGGGCAGAGGACTGGGCGTCCCGGGGGGCGTGCCGCACCAGCGACCCGGACAGCCTGTTCGTGCAGGGGGCGGCGCAGAACCGGGCCAAGGCCGTGTGCATGGGGTGCCCCGTGCGCACCGAGTGCCTCTCGGACGCGCTCGACAACCGGGTCGAGTTCGGGGTCTGGGGCGGGATGACCGAGCGTGAGCGCCGGGCACTTCTCCGGCGCCGGCCCAACGTCACCTCCTGGCGGGCCCTGCTCGAGACCGCCCGCGGCGAGTACGAGCGCAGCATCGGCGTGACGCCGACCACCTTCTCGGTGGCGATGTAGCCACCGGCTACTGCAGCTTCCGCACGTCGGGGGCGAGATCGGGGCGGTCCTGGAGGGGAGGACCGCCCCGATCTGCGTCCGGGGTCGGCCACGCCGTCAGCCACCTGCCAGCGCGGCGCCGACCTCGCGCAGCCCGGCCAGGTCGTGCACGTCCCCCGGCTGGGCCGGGACGTCGACCACGGGCACCCGGGGGTGGGCGGCCGTGAACCTGCCCCGCAGCGACTGCTCGCGCTCGATGATCCGCATCCGCTCTGCGTGCAGCCGGAGGACCCCGGCCACGACGCGGTGCTCGCCCAGGTCGTCGAGGGTCTCGGCGCCGGCGGTGGCGCGGGCGGCGGACAGCGTCCGCGCTCCTGTCGTGTGCACCCGGTTGAGCACCAGGCCGGCCAGCGGCATCTGCTCCTCGCCGAGCCGCTCGACGAAGTACGACGCCTCGCGCAGCGCGTCCCTCTCCGGCGCTGCGACCACGACGAACGCCGTCCCGGAGGCCTTGAGCAGCCGGTAGGTGGCGTCGGCGCGTTCCCGGAAGCCCCCGAACATGGTGTCCAGGGCGGCCACGAAGGTCTGCACGTCCTTGAGCACCTGGGCGCCGAGGATCCTCGTCAGCACGCCGGTGACCGCGCCGACGCCGGCGCCCAGCACCTTGAGGTACGCGCGCCCGCCGTTGCGTGCACCGCCCATGAGGATGCTGATGAAGCGGCCGTCGAGGAAGGAGCCCAACCGTTTCGGGGCGTCGAGGAAGTCCAGCGCCGATCGACTCGGCGGGGTGTCGACCACGATCAGGTCCCAGCGGCGCTCGGACCGCAGCTGGCCGAGCTTCTCCATCGCCATGTACTCCTGCGTCCCCGAGAAGCTGGACGACAGCGACTGGTAGAACGGGTTCTCGAGGATCGTCGCCGCGCGGTCCGGGGTGGCGTGCGCGAGCACCACCTCGTCGAACGTGCGCTTCATGTCCAGCATCATCGCGTCCAGCGACCCGCCCGAGGACTCGTCGATGCCGCCGACGCGGCGCGGAGTGTTGTCCAGCGCGGTCAGCCCCATCGACTGCGCCAGCCGGCGGGCCGGATCGATGGTGAGGACCACGACGGTGCGGCCCTGCTCGGCAGCGCGCACCGCCAGCGCCGCGGCCGTCGTGGTCTTGCCGACGCCGCCGGACCCGCAGCACACGACGATCCGCGTCCGCCGGTCCCCGATCACGGTGTCGAGGTCGAGGTCGAGGTCGGGCCCGGCCATCAGGCCATCCCCTGGGTGCAGAGGCGCTCCGCCAGGGCGTACAGGCCGCCGAGGTCCACGCCCTCGGCCAGCAGCGGCAGCTCGTACGTCGGGCGGCCGAGCTTCTTCAGTGTGCGCCGCTGGGCCTTCTCCAGCGCCACCCGCTCGGCATGCTCGGCGACCTCGACCAGCAGGCCGTCGAGGGCCGCGGTGCGCGTCCCGACGCCGGCGGCGGCAAGCCCCTCGGCGACCTCCTCGCGTGGCAACTGGCCCCGGCGGGCCGCCGTCAGCTCGGCCACGGAGAGCAGCGGTGCCCGGACCGCGTTGACCACCACGGCGCCCACCGGCAGGCCGGCTGCTGCGAGCTCGCCGACGGCGTCGGTGGTCTCCTGGACGGGCATCTCCTCGAGCAGCGTCACGAGGTGCACGGCCGTCTGCGGGGACGTGAGCAGTGCCATGATCGAGTCGGCCTGGCCCCGGATCGGTCCGACCTTGGCCAGGCCGGCGACCTCGGCGTTGACACCGAGAAAGCGGATGATGCGCCCGGTCGGCGGGGCGTCCAGCACCACGGCGTCGTACACCGGCCGGCCCCCCTCCTTCCGGCGCACAGCCTCGTAGACCTTCCCGGTCAGCAGCACGTCGCGCATGCCCGGCGCGATCGTGGTGGCGAAGTCGATGGCACCGATCCGGCGCAGGGCGCGGCCGGCCCGACCGAGCCGGTAGAACATGTCGAGGTACTCGAGCAGCGCTTCCTCGGCGCCGACCGCGAGCGCGAGCACGTCGCCGCCGCCAGGTCCCAGCGCGACCTTGCGCTCGGCGTAGGGCAGTGGCGGTACGTCGAACAGCTGGGCGATCCCCTGGCGGTCCTCGACCTCCACCAGGAGCGTGCGCCGGCCGTCGCGGGCGAGGGCCAGCGCGAGCGCGGCGGCGACGGTGGTCTTCCCCGTGCCGCCCTTCCCGGTGACGACGTGGAGGCGGACCCCCTCCCAGTCGGAGTCGCCCCGAGGGGTGTCGCCGGCAGGAACGGGCACAGTGCGGAACCCTAACTGGCCTACAGTCCGGCTCCGTGACGGCCCGTCCGCGCCTCGAGAGCGCCCACCTCGTCCTCGTCCCGCAGACGCTGGCGGCGGCCCGGGCCCTGCTGGCCGGCGAGGACCCCGGCCTGCCCCTCGCCGACGGGTACCCGCACGCGGACACGTTCGACGCCCTGCGGATGGTCGTCGAGCACGGCGGGCCGGACGACGGCGGCTGGTTCGTGGTGCTGTCCGACGAGTCCGGCCCGGGCCGGGTCGTGGGCGACCTCGGCACCTTCGGCCCGCCGGACGACGAGGGCAGGGTCGAGATCGGCTACGGGCTCGCCGCGGCGTACCGCGGCCGGGGCATCGGCACCGAGGCCGTCGGCACCCTGGTCGACTGGCTGGTCACGGTGCCCGGCGTACGGCGGGTGGTCGCGCGCGTCGAGGTGGGCAACGAGGCGTCCCGCCGGCTGCTGGCCCGGATCGGCTTCGCGCTGGTCGACGAGTCCGACGGCCACTGGACCCTGGAGCGCCCCGCCGCCCCCTGACCCCTCGCGCAGCCCGAGTTGATCACGCTTACGTGATCAACTCGGGTCAGCCGTGGCTTGCATGCCACTGTCAGGCCGAAATGACCACGCTTACGTGATCAACTCGTCCCGCCTTCACCGGAGCGCGTCGGCCACCGCGGCGAGCACCATGGGCCAGGCCGGAGCCAGCGGGTCGATCAGCGCGTAGTGCTCGACGCCGGGCAGCTCGTGCAGGACGACCTCGTCACCCGAGGCGCGGGCCGCGCCGACGAACGACAGCGCCACCTCGACCGGCACCACCCGGTCTGCGGTCCCGTGCACCAGCACTGTCCGTACGCCGGTGGGCAGCAGCCGGGCCGGGTCGGCGACCGCCCAGCGCCCCGGGCGACGTCGCGGCGGTCCGCCGAGCAGACCTCGCGCGGCGTTGCCGCCGAGGCCCAGCCGGTCCGCTACCGCGAGGTCCACGACCCCGGCCAGCGGGACGACAGCGGCCGCCGTCGGTGCCTCGGTGCGCCACCGGCAGCCAGCCGGCAGCCGGTGGCGCGCGGCGATCCAGGCGACCAGGTGCCCGCCGGCGGAGTGCCCCACGAAGCAGACCCGCGCGGTGTCGACGCGTCCGGGCGTCGCGGCCGCGACCAGCCCGACCACGGTGTCGGCCAGCAGCGCGACGTCGTCGAACGTCCCGGGCCAGCCGCTGCTGAGCCGCCCGACCCGGCGGTACTCCACCGTCGCGACGACGTGGCCCGCCGCGGCGAGCCCCGCCGACTGCGGACCGGCGTGCGACCGGTCGTACCCCCGCTTCCAGAACCCGCCGTGCACCACGACGACGAGCGGCGCCGGGTCCTGCGCCGGCGGCAGCCGCACGTCGACGACGTGCTCCGGTCGCGGCCCGTAGGCCAGCGACAGGTCCGGCGGCGGCGCCGGCCGGTCGAGGACGTCGCCGTCAGGCACGCCCGCACCCGGTCGCCGGACCTGTCACCCCTGCACCGCGCCGCCGTCGACGTTGATGCCCTGCCCGGTGACGGCGCCGTTCGTGACGGCGAACCAGACCGCCTCGGCCACCTCGTCGACGGTGATGAGCCTGCCGATCGGCTGCTTCTGCTCCAGCACCCGGCGCGCATCCTCGGCGCTGCGTCCGGTGAACCGCTGGATCGACGCCACGGCGCCGTCGGTCATGGCGGTGTCCACGTACGCCGGGCAGACCGCGTTTGCGGTCACGCCGGTCGTGGCGAGCTCGGCCGCGGTGGCCCGCACCATGCCGAGCACGCCGTGCTTGGCCGCGCAGTACGCCGCCAGGTAGGGCTCGCCGCGCTTGGCCGCCATCGACGCCACCACCACCAGGCGGCCCCACCCGCGCTCGACCATGCCGGGCACCGAGCGCCGGACGGCGCGGAACGGGGCCGTCAGGTTCAGCTCCAGCTGCCGGGCCCACAGCTCGTCGGGCAACGCCGCGATCGGCGCCGAGGACCCCGCCCCGGCATTGGCCACGAGCACCGAGAGCCCACCCCACTCCTGCTCGACGGCGGTGACCGCGGCGTCCGGCGCGGCCGGGTCGAGCATGTCGCCCGGGAGGACGAGCGTGTCGCCGTCGACGAGCGCCGCGGTCCCGCGCAGCTCGTCGACGCTGCGCGCGGCAAGCGCCACCCGGTAGCCCTCGCGGCCGAGGCGGACCGCGACAGCGCGGCCGATGCCACGACCGGCCCCGGTGACCAGGGCCGTGCGGAGGACGTCGGAGGAGGCGGCGGGCATCCGCGGACCGTCGCACGGCGCCGCGAGCAGGGTCAAGGACGCCCGGCGGCGCCGGTCGCACCCGGTCGCGTGGCCGGCGGCCCCGGGTGCGTGGCTAGAGTCCGGCCATGACGAAGTGGGAGTACGCCACCGTGCCGCTGCTGGTGCACGCGACAAAGCAGATCCTGGACACCTGGGGGGAGGACGGCTGGGAGCTGGTGCAGGTCGTCCCGGGCCCGGGCGGAGGCGACCAGGTGGTCGCCTACCTCAAGCGGGCCAAGTCATGAGCGCCGACGTGAGCGGCCCCGAGGAGCGGCTGGCCGAGCTCGGCCTGAGCCTGCCGGACGTCGCGGTCCCGGTCGCGGCGTACACGCCGGCGGTGCGCACCGGGAACCTCGTGTGGACCTCGGGCCAGCTGCCCAACGTCGACGGGAAGCTCGTCGCGACCGGCAAGGTCGGCGCCGGCGTCGACCCGGAGGACGCCCAGGGCTACGCGCAGATCTGCGCCCTCAACGCGCTGGCCGCGGTCAAGTCCCTGGTCGGTGACCTCGGCTCGGTGCGACGGGTGGTCAAGGTTGTCGGGTTCGTGGCCAGCGCCCCTGACTTCGCCGGGCAGCCGGCAGTAATCAACGGGGCCAGCGAGCTGCTCAACCAGGTGTTCGGCGACGCCGGGGTGCACGCCCGCAGCGCGGTCGGTGTCGCGGTGCTGCCGCTGGACGCCCCGGTCGAGGTCGAGATCGTGGTCGAGGTCGCCCCCGCCTGACCGGAGCCGTCGTCAGTCGTTGCTCGGCTGGACGCCGGTGGCCGCGGCCAGGAAGGCGATCTCGAACGCCGTGGCGCTGAGCTGCACGGCCACCTTGGCGACGTCGGCCGGGGCGTGCCCCACGGCGGCGGCCAGTCCGGCCCGCAGCCGCTCCCCGAGCTCGCGGCCGCTGGCCACGGCGTCAAGCTGCAGCATCGCCACGGCGTCCGAGGACAGGCCGAGGCCGAGCAGGGTGCGGGCGACCCCGACGACCACCGCGGTGCTGACAAGCTCGCCGTCCGCGTCGCGCCACACCAGCCCGGTCTCGGTGAGGTCGGCCGGAGCCTGCGGGAACATCGCCCGGATCCGTTCCTCCGACACCGGCACCGTCGCGGGCATGTCCGCGGAGCCGTCCCGGAACCGGCGCCGCCGGTCGGCCACGATCGCCGAGTAGCTGCCCGGGGTGTCCAGCAGCCGCTTGATCGCGCCCAGCGTGAAGCCCTCGCGCTGCAACGACCCGATCAGCCTCAGCCGGGCGGCGTGCACCCCGGAGTACTGCGCCACCCGGCGGACGATCACGGGCGGCTCGAGCAGCCCCCGCGACTGGTAGGCGCGGATGTTCCGCGGGGTCATGCCCACCATCTCGGCGAGCTGGGTCACCGTCATGCCTTCGCGCGTCACGTCGTGCCCCCATGCATCTCCGCTGCGGCATCCGTCGCAGCCGATGGCGGGCCGGCCCGCGCTGGTCCGGCCGGCCCGCACCAGACGGTACAGGTGACCGCCCGGCACCGGCCGGATGCGACGCCGACGTTTCGGGCACCCCTGGCCCGCGGCCTACGATGCGCGGCGTGCAGGACGTCCCGCTCTCCTTGCGCGACCGGGCCCGGGCGTACCTCGACGCCGGCGCCGCCGCGCAGGCCGCTCCGACCCGGGACGCGGCCACAGTCGTGCTGCTGCGCGACACGGCCGGCGGGCCGGAGGTCTACCTGCTGCGGCGCGCCGGGACGATGGCGTTCGCGGCCGGGATGTACGTCTTCCCGGGCGGCTCCGTGGACCCGCGCGACGGTGACCCGGCCACGGCCTGGGCCGGCCCCGCGCCCGCCAGGTGGGCCGGCTGGCTGGGCTGCGACGAGGCGCTGGCCCGCTCGCTGGTCCGGGCGGCGGTGCGCGAGACGTTCGAGGAGTCCGGTGTGCTGCTCGCGGGCCCGGACGCCGCCGGCGTCGTCGCAGACACCACCGGGGACGACCTCGAGGCCGACAGGCTGGCCCTGCTCGACCGGAGCGCGTCGATGACCGAGGTGCTGGCCCGACGCGGCCTGGTCCTGCGCAGCGACCTGCTGCGGCCGTGGGCGCACTGGATCACCCCCGAGTTCGAGCCGAAGCGGTTCGACACCCGGTTCTTCGTCGCCGCCGTCCCGCCCGGCCAGCGACCGCGGGACGTCAGCGGCGAGGCCGACGCGACCGTGTGGCTCCCGGTCCGGGACGCCGTCGCCGGCCACGACGCCGGCGAGCTCGCCATGCTGCCGCCGACAATCGAGTCGCTGCGGGACCTCGCGCCGCACCGCACGGTGGCCGACGTGCTGGCCGCGCCACGCGTCGTCCGGCCGGTCCTGCCCCGGCTGGTGGTCGACGGCGACCGGATGACTCTCGACGTCGACGGCGGCCCGCAGTGAGCGACCCCGACCGCTCGACGTACGGCGGCGCGCCGGCCGCCCTGCCGTCGTGGGCGACCCTGGTGCGCGCGGACAACCCGAGCCCGATGACCCTCGAGGGGACCAACACCTATGTCCTGCGCGCAGCAGCGGCAAGGGACGCGATGGTGGTCGACCCCGGCCCGCGGGACGAGGCGCACCTGGCGGCCGTGGCGGCAGTCGCGCCGGTCGCCCTGATCCTGCTCACCCACGGCCACCCGGACCACTCCGACGGAGCTCGGACGCTTCACGAGATGACCGGCGCGCCGCTGGCGGCGGCCGACCCGGCGTTCTGCGCCGGCGCGGACCCGCTCGCTCCCGGCATCGTGCTCGACGGCGTCGGCGGGCTTGCCGTGCGGGTGCTGGCGACCCCCGGGCACACCGGCGACTCGGTGAGCTTCCTGGTCTCCCACGACGAGGCCGGGCTGCTCACCGGCGACACCATCCTCGGTCGCGGCACGACGGTGGTGGCTCACCCGGACGGCCGGCTCGGCCCGTACCTACGGTCGCTGGCGGCCATCCGGGACCTCGACCTGCCGGTGACCCTGCTGCCCGGCCACGGCCCGGCCGGAGGTGACGCCCGGAGCCGGGCAGAGGCCTACCTGGCGCACCGGGCCCAGCGGCTGGACCAGGTGCGCGCGGCCGTGGCCGCGGGTGACACCGAGGCGGCGGACGTGGTGCGGCGGGTCTACGCCGACGTCGACCCGGCGCTCTGGCCGGCTGCCGAGCTGTCGGTGCGGGCCCAGCTCGACTACCTCGCCGGCGACGGGACGCGCTGACGCCCTGACGCGAGCCAGGCCCGCCGGGGGCGCCTCAGCCGGCCCGGCGACGCAGCCGCTCGAGGTCGAGGATGACGACAGCTCGGCCCTCGAGGCGCAGGAATCCCCGGCCGGCGAAGTCGGCCAGCGCCTTGTTCACCGTCTCGCGGGAGGCGCCGACCAGCTGGGCCAGCTCCTCCTGGGTGAGGTCGTGCGTGACCCGCAGGCCGTCCTCGGCCTCGACGCCGAACTTCGTGGCCAGGTCGAGCAGCGCCTTGGCGACCCGGCCCGGGACGTCGCTGAACACGAGGTCGGCCATCGCCTCGTTGGTACGCCGCAGCCGGCGGGCCAACGCGGCCAGCAGCTGTGCCGCGACCTCCGGGTGCTCGGTGAGCCACGGCTGCAGGTCGGCGTGGCCGAGGCCGCGCAGTGTCGTGTCGGTGATCGCGGTCGCGGTCGCCGTCCGGGCGCCCGGGTCGAACAGCGACAGCTCCCCGAACATCTCGCCGGGACCCATCACGGCGAGCAGGTTCTCGCGGCCGTCGACAGCGGTTCGGCCGAGCTTCATCTTGCCCTGCAGGACGACGTACAGGCGGTCGCCGGGGTCGCCCTCGCTGAAGAGCGCCTGGCCGCGGGCCAGCCGGACCTCCTCCATCTGCGAGCGCAGCTCCTGCTGGTGGGCGGGCTCGAGACCCGCGAACAGCGGCGACCTGCCGAGACCGTCGACGGGTGCGCCGTCCCCGGCGTCGACAAGCGCTGCGTCGGTACCGTCCATGCTCAGCCGCCTCCTTGCCGCGGGGTTCCCCGCCCGGCGGCGACCAGTCTGCCGTACCGGCCGCGCCGGTGACGCGGACGTCGCGCCGGGTGCCGCGTGAGGGGGTCGGGGCGGGTGCTCAGGCGACGCCGCGGCGGCGTCGCAGCGGCAGGGCACGCAGTGCCAGTGCGGGCTCGTCCCGGTAGCGCGCGATCAGCTCGCTGGTCGCGTCGTCGAGCCGCTCGTGCAGGCTGCGGCGGTACGCCGAGAGCTCGGCCTCCGCGTCGGCAAGCCGCTCCAGGGCCGCGAGGTCGTTGGCGTGCTCGGGCGCCGACTCCCAGAGCGCGGTCAGGTCGGGAAGCGGGGGCAGGTCGGTCGCGTCGTGCACCGGAAGCACGGCCAGCCGGCGGCTCGACTCCTGGTGGCTGGTCAGGACGGAGCGCAGCTTGCCGCTCGCGTCACGGTCGGCGTCGGCGGCGCTGCCCACGGCGCCGTCGATCCGGGCCTGCAGGATCCGGCGCCAGTACGACACCCGCGACTCCTCGGTGATCAGCTCCTGGCGGTAGTCGCGCAGCTCGTCCAGGCCCAGCTGTGCCAGGTGTGCGACCCGCTCCGCCGGGCGCCTCGGGGCGGACGTACGGCGGCGCGGACCGCTCGCGCGGGCGCGGACCACGGCCCGGCCTGGCGTGCGTGTCGTCGCGGGCCCCGGACCGCTCGACGAGGTGGTGCTGGTGATCACGTGCTCCTCCTGCCGGTGGTCCCGGCGGACGGTCCGCAAGGCCGGTCAATGAGCGAGGTCGTCGGTTCCGCGCCCCGCCTTGAGCACAGGTCACCCGTACGGTCGACGCCCTGTTGGCGGACTGCGGGCGGCCGCTCGCGCCGGTAGGAACCGTGCCCGTGCCGGGTGCTCGGGCCACGACCGCCCGCGTTGTCCCCCTCGTCCGGAATCGGCAGCTACGCCCTTCCGACGCGCGGCCGGCCGGGTGCGCTCCGGCCGGCTCCTGCCCCGGCGCCCGGCTGCGGGTCGCGCCCGTAGGCTGGCCGTCGTGACCGCCAGCCGCGCGAGCCGACGCGCGAACTTCGCCGACGAGTCGCCGGTCGCGCGCACCCGGCGGGCCCGGCGGATCGGGCGGCTGCTGCAGCAGACCTACCCGGACGCGCACTGCGAGCTGGACTTCGCCACCCCGCTCGAGCTCGTCGTGGCGACCATCCTGTCGGCCCAGTCGACCGACGCCGGGGTCAACAAGGTCACGCCGGCGTTGTTCGCGCGCTACCCGACGGCCGCCGACTACGCCGCCGCCGAGCGCGACGAGCTCGAGTCGATGATCCACGCCACCGGGTTCTTCCGGGCCAAGACCACCTCATTGATCGGGCTCGGTCAGGCCCTTGTCGAGCGGTACGGCGGCGAGGTGCCCGGCCGGCTCGAGGACCTTGTCACCCTGCCGGGCATCGGGCGCAAGACCGCCAACGTGGTGCTGGGCAACGCCTTCGACGTCCCGGGCATCACCGTCGACACGCACTTCGGCCGGCTGTCCCGGCGGTTCGGCTGGACCGCGGAGGCCGACCCGGTGAAGGTCGAGCACGAGGTGGGCGCGTTGTTCCCGAAGCGCGACTGGACGATGCTCAGCCACCGGGTCATCTTCCATGGCCGGCGGTGCTGCCACGCCCGCAAGCCGGCGTGCGGCGCGTGCCCGGTGGCCCGGCTCTGTCCCGCCTACGGCGAGGGCGAGCTCGACCCGGCCAAGGCGGCGAAGCTGGTGAAGTCGCCGGCGCAGGTGGCGGCGTCGCGGTGACGGCCACGGTGACACCGACCCGGTGGCTCGCCGCCCGCGTCGGTCTGCCGGTCCTGCTGGCCGGCTCCCTGCTCGCCGGCTGCGGCGGCGCCGACGCGGCGCCGGCCGGCCCCGACCCGTCGGCGGCCGGCCCCGACCCGTCGGCGTCGGCGTCGGCCGGGGTGTCGCGGCAGCGGCCGTCGTACGCGCTGCCAGCGTGCCCGGACCTGCCGCACCGCCGCGTCGTGCCGGGAGGCCTGCCGGACCTGACGCTGCCGTGCCTGGGCAGCGGCCCGGACCTGCGGCTGGCCGACCTCCGCGGCACCCCGACAGTGCTCAACGTGTGGGCCGCCTGGTGCCAGATCTGCGCGGAGGAGATGCCGGTGCTGGCGGCCGGGATGCGCGAGGCCGGCGACCGGGTGCGGTTCCTCGGCGTCCACTACAAGGCGCCGGCCGGCTACGGGAGGCAGTCGGCCGCGGACTTCGGGGTGGCGTTCCCGTCGGTCCAGGACACCGACGGGGACCGGACGACGCTCGCGTTGCGCCCCCTCGCCGGACCGCCGCAGACCTTCTTCTTCGCCGCCGACGGCAGCCTCGCCGGCCGGCACGCGGGCGCCATCACCTCGACGGCCCAGCTGGCCGGCCTGGTGCAGCGCTACCTCGGCGTCGCCCTGTGACCGCTCCCGACGAGGACCGCCGGCCCGAGGATGTGCCCGAGTGGCTGCGGACGCTGGCGGTGCGCGCGCACGGCGTCCTGCCGGAGGAGCTGAGCCGGTTCCTGCCGCCGGAGGAGGGTGGCCGGTCCTCGGCGGTGCTCATGCTCTTCGGCGACGCACTGCCCGGACAGCAGGGCCGGGGCTGGGACGGCGCGGAGGTGCTGCTCATCGAGCGCGCGCACGACATGCGCAGCCATGCCGGCCAGGTCGCCTTCCCGGGCGGCGCCGTCGACCCGGAGGACGCCGACGAGGTCGCGGCCGCGCTGCGGGAGGCGACCGAGGAGACCGGGCTGGACCCGGCCGGCGTCCTGGTGCTGGCGGCGCTGCCCCCCGTGTTCCTCCCGCCGAGCCGGTACGTCGTGACGCCGGTGCTCGCATGGTGGCGCGACCCGTCGCCGGTGTCGGTCGTCGACACCGCTGAGGTCGCCTCGGTCCACCGGGTGCGGCTCTCCCGGCTGGTGGACCCGGCGGTCCGCTACCGGGTCAGCCACCCGAGCGGCTACCTGGGCCCGGCCTTCGACGTCGACGGACTGTTCGTCTGGGGTTTCACCGCCGGGCTGCTCGACCGGCTGCTCCGGCTGGCCGGCTGGGAGCAGCCGTGGGACGCGGCCGACGTGCGCGAGCTGCCGGACTGGGCGCTGGACCCGTCCCTGCTGCGCCGGACGGGGGACGCGAGGTGAACTGGCTGGACCTGGTGCTGCTGGTGTCGGCCGCGTCGTTCGCGTTCTCGGGCTACCGGCAGGGGTTCGTGGGCGGCACGCTCGCGTTCGCCGGCTTCCTCGCCGGCGGCGTCCTGGGCCTGGTCGTCGCGCCGTCGCTGGTCGGCTCGGTCTCCCGCGGGCTCGGCCAGTCGATCCTCGCGGTGGGGCTGGTGCTGCTCGCCGCCACCGTCGGCCAGGTGACGATGGGCTGGCTGGGCGCGATGGTGCGGGCCCGGATCACCTGGCGCCCGGCGCGGGCGGTCGACAACGCGCTCGGTGCCGTGGTCAGCGTCGTCGCGTTGCTGGTGGTCTCCTGGTTCCTCGCGTCCGCACTGCGTCCTGGGCCGCTGCCGGCGTTGTCGCGCGAGATCGGCGACTCGAAGGTCGTGGCCGCCGTCGACCAGGTGATGCCGGAGCGGGCCCGCACCCTGTTCTCCTCCTTCCGCCGGGTGCTCGACGACACCGCGCTTCCGCCGGTCTTCAGCGGCCTGGCGCCGGAGCAGATCAAGCAGGTCCCCGCCCCGGACGGCACCGTCACCGGCAACGCCGCCGTCCGCCGAGCCGCGCGTAGTGTCGTGGAGGTCACCGGCACCGCCGCCGACTGCAACCGGACCCTCGACGGCACCGGGTTCGTCGTGTCCGCCCAGCACGTGCTCACCAACGCCCACGTCGTGGCCGGGGTCGACTCGCCGCAGGTACGGCTCGGCGGCACCGGCCGGCGGTACGACGCCAGCGTCGTGGTGTTCGACTCGCGGCGCGACCTCGCGATGCTCTACGTCCCGGACCTGCGCGCCAGCGTGCTGCCGTTCGACGGGTCGGCCACCAGCGGGGACGACGCCGTGGTGGCCGGCTTCCCCGGCGGGGGGCCGTTCCGGCTGGTGGCCGCCCGGGTGCGGGACCAGATCCAGGCCCGCGGCCCGGACATCTACCACCGCAGCCAGGTGACCCGCGACGTCTACTCGCTCTACGCCGACGTCGAGCCCGGCAACTCCGGCGGCCCATTGCTCAGCCCGACCGGCGACGTCTACGGCGTGATCTTCGCCAAGTCGCTGGACGACCCGACCACGGGCTACGCCCTGACCGCGCGCGAGGCCCGCCCGGTGGTGCGTGCCGGCCGGGAGGCCACCGCGCGGGTGGGCACCGACACCTGCGCCTGACCACAGTCGGGCGACCTCGCCGAGCCGCCGCGTGCGCGAGGGACGCGCGCGAGCACTCACGACGGCACAACGTCGCTCTGCACGCGGACGCGGCTCGAAGCCGGACGTTGTGCCGTCGTTGGTGTCCGGCGGAGGTCAGCCGCGCAGGCGCAGGGTCCGCGGCGCCTCGTCCGGCACCAGCGGTTCGCCGGCAAGCGCCTCGGCGGCGGCGAGCAGGCCGGCCACGTCGACGCCGTGCGGCGGCGCGTCGGCGTACGGCCGGATCCGGGCGGCACCCCGGCGGAGCAGCGTCGTCGCCCCGGTGGCGTTGCCGCGGGCGCGGTGGGTGAGGCCCACGGCCAGCTGCGCCAGCCCCTGCCAGAGGTCGCGCTCACCGGCGGGGGCGGCCTTCCAGCTGCCCTCGAGCACCTCGTGGGCGTGGAACGGGCGGGCGGCATCGATCAGGCGCTGCGCCTCGGCGAGTGACTCCGGCGGGGGGAGGACCAGGTCGTCGGGGACCCGCTCGACGCCCTGGGCGTCATGGGGGAGCGGCCGGCCCAGGCCGTCGCGCGGCCGGGCGTTGCGGGCCCGGCCGCCGGCATCCCGGTCCCGCCCCTTCCCGGGCCCGGTCACTGCTCGGCCCCCGGGTCGTCGAGCCAGCTGCGCAGGACGGTGGTGAACGTTTCCGGGTCCTCCTCGTGCGGGAAGTGCCCGACCCCGGGCATCAGGTGCCAGCGGTACGGGGCCTCGACGTAGCGGCCGGAGCCGTGGGCGGTGGCGGGCAGCACGCAGCCGTCCAGGGCCCCGTGGACCTGCAGGGTCGGCACCGTCACCGGGCCGGCCATCCGCCGGGCGTAGCGGATGCCGTCGGTGCGCGGGATGGAGCGGACCTGCCAGCGGTAGGACTCCAGGGCGCAGTGCGCCACCCCGGGGATCTGCGCGGCACCGCGGTACTGAGCCTCCGCCGCCGGCTCGGGGTACCCGGGTCCCGCCCAGCGGCGCAGCAGGCGCCCGACCTCGGCCGCGTCGTCGGCGACCAGCCGGCGCTCCGGGCGCATCGGGACCTGGTAGCCGAGGGCGTGGCCGCTGGCGCGGACCTGCCGGGGATCGGTGAGGTGGGCCCGCCGGAGCCGCCGGGGGTGCGGCATGGAGACCGCGGCCAGCCGTCGGACCTGCCGGGGGTGGACCACCGCGAGGGTCCACGCGACCAGGCCGCCCAGCCCGTGGCCGACGACAACCGCGTCCCGGTCGCCCAGCGAGCGGATCACCCCGGAGGCGTCCTCCGCGAGCGTGCGGGGGTCGTAGCCGCGGGGCGGCTTGTCGCTGCCGCCGAATCCGCGCAGGTCCATGGCGGCCACCCGGTAGCCGGCCCGCGCGAGCTCCGGCAGCTGGTGCCGCCAGGACCACCAGAACAGGGGGAAGCCGTGCAGCAGCAGGACCAGGGGGCCGGCGCCCGCGACGGCGACGTGGAACCGCGCCCCGTTGGCCGCGACCATGTGGTGCTCCCACGGCCCGGGGACGTGCGCCGTCGACGCTTCGGGCGGTCGGCCGGGCCGGGGTCTCACCCCGGCATCCCACCAGACGGGGGACGGGGTCGCTGCGGCGGTCAGCCCGAGGTCGGGCTCTTGAGGAAGGCCACGGTGTCCTTGCTGGTCCGCAGGGTGCGTTCCGGGGCACCCACCTTCGACACCGCCCGCTTGCCGACGAGTGCCAGCACGCCGGCCAGGACGAGCAGCAGCACCGTGACGATGAGGAAGGCCAGCCACGCCTCCAGCCCCAGCCAGGCGAGGAAGAGCGCGATCGTGATGAACAGCAGGATCGACGCGACGATCCCCAGGTAGGCCGCTGCGCCGAACATCGCGCCGCCCTTGGCGACGTTCTTGACGTCGACCTTGATCTCGGCCTTGGCGAGCGCGATCTCGCCGTGCACCAGGGCGGAAAGGTCCCGGCTGGCGTTCGCGAACAGCATCCCGAGGGTCTCCTCGGGCTGCGTGCCGGGCGCTGCGTGCTGGCCGTCCGTCTGCGTCATGACCGCCATCCTGCCCCGAGATCGTCCCGCGACGCACCCGTGACCATGACAGCCACGTGACGGATGGCGCGGGGGACACCGTGCCGGCCCGACCGGGGTAGGAACGTGCGCGCCTCAGGCAGATCGGCGCGGGGTGAGACCCGGGAGCGCGTCGGTCGCGGCGCGGACGTCACCTCTTGACGACCGTCCAGCGATCCCCGGAGCCGGCTGTGATCGACACATACCTTGTTCCGGCTGGCATAACGGTCGTGCCCCGGTAGTCGCCGATCGTGTTCACCAGCAGGTCCAGCTTGTGCCCTTCCGCGTCCAGCGCCCAGACGGCGAAGTTGTTCTCGCCTGCGTAAGCGGCCCTCAAGGTCAGCCGCCGCCGGAAGACCTGGAGCACATTGTCACCTAGGCCGCTCGTCGACGCCTTGCGCCAGTTCCGGGCGCCCACCAGCCGCTTCAGCCGCATCGACCATGGGCCGTCGGCCTCGACCTGGATCGCAGAGATCTTCTTGCTGCGGGGACCGGCCTCGAACTCGACCACGCCGCGGTAGGTGCCGATCGTATTCACGAGCAGCTCCTTCTTGGCCCCTCGGCGATTCAACGTCCAGATCGCGAAGTTGCTGTCACCCCGGTAGCGGGCCTTGATGACCCCGTGCTCGGTGAGGCGCACCCGGACCACATCGTCGCCGACGCCGGTGAAGGAGGCGGGATCGATGGTGGCCGCGGCCGGTGTGGCGAGAACGCCAAGACAGGCGATGACCGAAAGCAAGATGGAACAGCTCTTCTTCACATGGTCCCCGTTCGGGTATGGACGACGCAAAATGGCACTTGTGATCTGCGACATCGACCCTGACGAGATTCGCCGTGGTTCGCACCTATTACGCCCCATCTGCGGCCGTTCGACCGATACAGCCTCGACCGCTCGGTCGACGTGTGGGGTCCTGTTCAGTGCGCGGTGAGACCCGGGAGCACGTCGGTGGCCACCTGCTCGAGCACGGCCAGGTCCCCGGCGTACACCCCGTCGGTGCGGGGACGGTGGACGACGACCTCGTCGAAGCCCAGCTGCTCGGCGCGGCCGAGCACGTCGCGAAGATGCTCGACCGAGTCCAGGGCGAGCTCGCCGGACGAGTCGACGCTGAGGTAGCGCTGCACCGTCGCGGGGTCCCGGCCCTCGGCCAGCAACGCGTCGTCGAGCCGGGCGCATGCGCCGGGCAGCGCCGCCCACCACGCGTCCGCCCCTGAGTCCTGCGGGGTCGCACCGGTCGTGACCCACGCCTGACCGTGCCGGGCCACCACCCCCATCGCTCGCGGTCCGTTGGCCGCGACGACGAACGGCAGTCGCGGCTGCTGGACGCAGCCGGGCACCGTCCTCGCGTCGTGTGCGCTGAACCAGGTGCCGTCGTACGTCGTGCTCGCCGACGTCAGAAGAAGGTCGAGCAGCTCGACGAACTCGGCGAACCGGTCGACCCTCAGCCGTGGCGTCAGCTCCGCGGCGCCGAGAACTGTCGCGTCGACGCCGGTGCCGCCGGCGCCGACGCCGAGCTGGAACCGACCGCCGGACAGGTCGTCGAGGGTCATCAGCTCCTTGGCGAACGGCACCGGGTGCCGGAAGTTCGGTGACGCGACGAAGGTGCCGAGCCGGATCGTCGTGGTCGCCAGCGCGGCCGCGGCCAGGACCGGCACCGTCGCGAACCACGGCCGGTCGGCCAGCGTGCGCCAGGCGAGGTGGTCGTAGGTCCACGCGGAGTGGAACCCCCAGGCGTCCAGCTGCTGCCACTGCGCGCGGGCGTCGGCCCAGCGCTCCTCCGGCAGGACAACGACTCCCAGGCGCACCCGCCGACCCTAGGTCAGCGGTGATCCTCACCGGATCCTGGTGGGGCGGGCCCCGGACTCCGAGGCGTCGCTGACGCCGCTCGCCCCGCCCTAGGACCGCTCGTTTGCGACCTGGCTCACCGACACGCCGAGGGTCGCTCCGGCGTGTCGGGGGCCAAGGTCGCAAACGATCACTCTTGGCCTATTCGTCGTCGCCCTTGCCGGCGTCGAGACCCGCGCCGATGAGGTTCATCACCGTGGGGTCGGCCAGGGTCGTCACGTCGCCCATCTCGCGGTGCTCGGCGACGTCGCGCAGCAGGCGTCGCATGATCTTGCCGGAGCGGGTCTTGGGCAGCTCGGCGACCAGCAGCACCTGGCGGGGCTTGGCGATCGGACCGAGCACCTTGGCGACGTGGCCGCGCAGCTCCTGGATCAGCGCCTCGCCGGCCTCGGCGTCGTCCTCGACGGCCGTGGCCGCGTCACCGCGCAGGATCACGAACGCGACGATGCCCTGCCCCGTCGTCGGGTCGGTCGCACCGACGACCGCGCCCTCGGCGACCTTGGGGTGCGACACCAGTGCCGACTCGACCTCGGTGGTCGAGATGTTGTGGCCGGACACCAGCATCACGTCGTCGACCCGGCCGAGCAGCCAGAGGTGGCCGTCCTCGTCCTTCTTCGCGCCGTCACCGGCGAAGTACAGGTCGGCGAAGCGCGACCAGTAGGTCTCCTTGTACCGCTTGTCGTCGCCCCAGATGCCGCGCAGCATCGCCGGCCACGGCTCGGTGAGCACCAGGTAGCCGCCGCCGCCGTCCGGCACCGGCTTCGCCTCGTCGTCGACCACGTCGGCGCTGATGCCCGGCAGCGCAGTCATCGCCGAGCCGGGCTTGGCGGCCGTGACGCCCGGCAGCGGGCTGATCATGATCGCGCCGGTCTCGGTCTGCCACCAGGTGTCGACGATCGGGGTCCGGTCGCCGCCGATGACCCGGCGGTACCAGATCCACGCCTCGGGGTTGATCGGCTCGCCGACGGAGCCGAGCAGCCTCAGCGACGACAGGTCGTGCTCATTCGGCAGCTGCTCGCCCCACTTCATGAAGGTGCGGATCGCTGTGGGCGCCGTGTAGAGGAGCGTCACGCCGTACTTGGCGACCAGCTCCCACCACCGGGCCCTGTGCGGCGTGTCCGGCGTGCCCTCGTACATCACCTGGGTCGCGCCGTTGGAGCACGGGCCGTAGACGATGTAGCTGTGGCCGGTGACCCAGCCGATGTCGGCGGTGCACCAGAAGACGTCCGTCTCCGGCTTGTGGTCGAAGACGTTGGCGAAGGTGTACGACGTCTGGGTGAGGTAGCCGCCGGAGGTGTGCAGGATGCCCTTCGGCTTCCCGGTCGTACCGGACGTGTAGAGGATGAACAACGGGTGTTCGGAGTCGAACGCCTGCGGCTCGTGCTCGCTGCTGGCCGAGTCGACGACGTCGTGCCACCACACGTCGCGGCCGCCGGTCCAGGCCACGTCCTGCCCGGTCCGTCGCACGACGAGGACGTGCTCGACGCTCTTGCCCTCGGACGACTCGAGCGCCTCGTCGACCGCGGGCTTGAGCGCGCTCGGCGCACCGCGGCGGTAGCCGCCGTCGGCGGTGATCACAGCCTTGGCGCTGGCGTCGTCGATGCGGGACGCCAGTGCCCCGGCGGAGAAGCCGCCGAAGACCACCGAGTGCGGTGCCCCGATCCGGGCGCAGGCGAGCATCGCGACCATCGCCTCCGGGATCATCGGCAGGTAGATCGCCACGACATCACCGGCGCCGATGCCGAGCTCGGTCAGCGCGTTGGCTGCCTTGCTGACCTCGTCCTTGAGCTCGGTGTACGTCAGGGTGCGGGTGTCGCCCGGTTCGCCCTCCCAGTGCAGCGCGACCTTGTCGCCGTGCCCGGCCTCGACGTGGCGGTCGACGCAGTTGTAGGCGACGTTCAGGGTGCCGCCCACGAACCACTTGGCGAACGGCGGCTGCCAGTCGAGCACGTCGTCCCACCGGCTCTGCCAGCTCAGCCGGTCGGCCTGGGCCTCCCAGAAGGCGAGCCGGTCGGACGCGGCCCGGTCGTAGAGGTCGCTCTTGGCGACGGCCGCTGCGGCGAACTCCTTGCTGGGCGGGAAGGTCCGCTCCTCGTGCAGGAGGTTCGAGAGCGCCTCCGGGGTGTTCGCGTCCGCTGTCGTCTCTTCGTTGCTCACGTGCTGGCTCCTTCGCATCGACGGCCGGCTCGACATTCCTACCCCACCGACATCCTGCGCCACCCGCCCGCTGTGCGGGACGGCGTCCGACCGGCACCGCCCGGCCGGGTTCGTCCCCGGCCGGGCGGTGGTCACTGCCGGGAGGTCAGTGCACGAGAGCCTTCTCCGAGCCGGCCCCGGTCAGCGAGCGCACCTCCATCTCGGCGTACTTCTCCTGGTAGACGTCCTTGCTGGTGACAGTCCCCAGCCAGCCCAGCAGGAACGCGAGCGGGATCGAGATGATCCCGGGGTTGCTCAGCGGGAACCAGTGGAAGTCGATCGACGGGTCGGTGAACATCGACGCGCTCTTGCCGGTCACCGGGTCCGCGGGCTTGCCGGACACGACCGGGGAGAAGACGATCAGGGTGACCGCCACGATCAGGCCGCCGTACATGCTCCACAGCGCGCCTCGGGTGTTGAACCGCTTCCAGAACAGCGAGTAGAGGATGGTCGGCAGGTTCGCCGACGCCGCGACCGCGAACGCGAGGGCCACCAGGAAGGCGATGTTCTGCCCGTTGGCGAGGATGCCGCCCACGATCGAGACCGCACCGATGACGACCGCGGTGATCCGGGCGACCCGCACCTCCGACCCTTCGGCCGTCTCGCGGCCTGCGTGGATCACGTTGGCGTAGACGTCGTGCGCGAACGACGCGGACGCCGTGATCGTCAGGCCCGCGACGACGGCGAGGATCGTCGCGAACGCGACCGCCGCGATGATGCCCAGCAGGATCGTGCCGCCGAGCTCGAAGGCCAGCAGCGGCGCGGCCGAGTTGGCCCCGCCGGGTGCGGCGGCGATCACCTCTGGCCCGACCAGTGCGGCCGCCCCGTAGCCCAGGACGAGCGTGAACAGGTAGAACAGGCCGATCACCCAGATCGCCCAGACCACCGACCGGCGTGCCTCCTTGGCCGTGGGGACGGTGTAGAAGCGCATCAGCACGTGCGGCAGACCTGCGGTGCCCAGGACCAGGGCAAGCGACAGCGAGATGAAGTCCAGCTTGGTGGTCCCGGTGGCGCCGTACGCCTTGCCCGGCTCGACCGAGCTGCCCTTGTCGACCGCGTCACCCAGGACCGAGGACAGGTTGAAGCCGTACTTGCCGAGGACCCAGACGAACATGATCCCGGCGCCGACGATGAGCAGGGACGCCTTGACGATCTGCACCCAGGTGGTGCCCTTCATGCCGCCGACGAGGACGTAGACGATCATGATGATGCCGACAACCGCGATGACCACGCTCTGACCCGCCTTGGAGTCGACGCCCAGCAGCAGCGCCACCAGCCCGCCGGCCCCGGCCATCTGGGCCAGCAGGTAGAAGAACGAGACGGCCAGCGTGCTGATGGCGGCGGCCATCCGCACCGGCCGCTGCCGCATCCGGAACGACAGGACGTCGGCCATCGTGAACTTGCCGGTGTTGCGCAGCATCTCGGCCACCAGCAGCAGCGCCACCAGCCACGCGACCAGGAACCCGATCGAGTAGAGGAAGCCGTCGTACCCGTTGAGGGCGATGGCGCCGGCGATGCCTAGGAACGACGCGGCCGAGAGGTAGTCGCCGGAGATGGCGATGCCGTTCTGCGGCCCGGTGAACGACCGTCCGGCCGCGTAGTAGTCCGAGGCGGTGCGGTTGTTGCGCGACGCCCGGTAGACGATCACCAGGGTGAGGGCCACGAAGACCAGGAAGATCGCGATGTTGACGGCGGGCTTGCCGACGGTGTCGGCGGCGAGGACTGGCATCAGCGGACCCCCTCGATCTCGTGGCGGATCTCCTCGGCGACAGGGTCGAGGTGGCGGTCGGCGAAGCGGACGTAGAGCATCGTGATCGCGAAGGTCGACACGAACTGCAGCAGGCCGAGGATGATGCCGATGTTGACGTTGCCGAAGACCGACGTCGACATGAAGTCGTGGGCGTAGGCGGCCAGCAGGACGTAGAGGAAGTACCACGCGAGGAAGAGCACGGTCACCGGGAAGATGAAGCTGCGCTGCTTGCGGCGCAGCTGCTGGAACCGGTCGGACTCCTGGATCGCGGTGTATTCCTGGCCGGACAGCGGATGTGGGTCGACGGTGCTGCTCACGGATGACCTCCGGGCTCGGCCGCACTCGCGCGCGGCGTTCGGCGGCACTGTTTCGGGCGCGTTGCACGGACGAAAGGGGACAAGACCGGGCTTGCGACGAGCGGTCGTCCTGAGCGACGAACGGCGGCCGGGCGACCGCCCGTCGTGCGCTCAGCCGCCGGCCGGGCCACCGCCCGCAGGGCCCTCGACACGGTGGTCCCCGGACGTCGACCGCGCCCCGGGGGCGGACGCCTCGGCGGCGGCGACCGCCGACGGCGGCAGCCACCGCACCGCGGCGAGAGCGCAGCCGACCAAGAGCACACCCGCGACGGTGAAGGGCGACGCGAGCCCGTAGCCGCGGGCGAGCAGGCCGCCGAGTGCCGCGCCCACCGGCATCGCCGCGAACGCGACGAGCCGGTAGGCGCTGGTCACCCGCCCGAGCAGCGCGTCCGGCACGATCCGCTGCCGGAGGCTGATCGTCGCGACGTTCCACAGCCCACTTGTCGCCCCGGCCAGCGCGGAGCTGACCGCGAGCATCGGCACCGACGGCGCCAGCCCGAACGCCAGCATCGCCAAAGCCTGGACGGCGAGCACCATCACGACGATCCCGCTGGTGCCGAGCACGGCGCGGAGCCGTGACGTGGTGGCCATCCCGAGCAGGGCGCCGACTGCGAACACGACGAGCAGCAGCCCGTACCCGCGTTCGGAGAGGCCGAGCAGGTCGGTCGCGACCAGCACCAGCACGCCCATGACGGCCGCGCTCACGCCGTTGAAGACCGCGAGCAGCAGACACAGGGTCCGCAGGACCGGCGAACGCCAGAGGAAGCGCACGCCTTCGGTCAGCGCAGCGCGCAACGACGGTGGCGCCTCGGTCGGCTCCGGCCGACGGACGCGGCCGCGGAGGCTCAGGACCAGCAACCCGCTCCCGAGGAAGGACACGGCGTCCACAGTGAAGGGCAGCGACGTCGCAGTGACGAACAGCACACCGCCGAGCGGCGGCCCGAGCATGGTGCTGGGCACCGTCATACCGACCTGCAGCCAGGAGTTCGCGGTCTCCAGCCGGTCGCGTCTCACGATCGCCGGGAGGAATGCTGACGCGGCGTTGAGGTTGAACACGCCGAGCAGGCCCACGACGAAGGCGAACCCGACGACCAGGGGGAGCCCGGCCCGGCCCTGGACGACAGCGACGGCGAACGCGCCGAACAGCACGAAGCGCACGAGGTCGGTGACCGCCATGATGCGCAACCGGTCCCATCGGTCCGCGAGCGCACCGCTCACCAGGCCGAGCACCAACCAGGCGCTCTGCTCCGCCGCCTGCACGAGTGCGACCTGTGCCGGGTCGCGGGTCAGCCGCGCCGCGAGCAGTGGCAGCGCCACGAAGGTCAGGCCGTCACCGGCGGACGAGACCGTCGACGAGGCCCACAACCGCCAGAAGGGGCCGCCGAGGTCCGGGAGCTGCGGGCGGGGGCTCACGACTGCCTGGTCGCCCCGGCCCGGTCGCGCAGCTGCAGGGACTCGGGCGCGTGCAGGCGGACCATCGTGCGGGCGACGCCCGGGGCCACCCGGTGCGGCGTGCTCAACGAGACGAGCACCATCACCGCAAACGCGATCGGGACCGTCCAGGCTGCCGGCTGGGCCAGCAGGGCCCCGGACCACCCGTCCCGGTCGACCCCCGCGAGGGTGGCCGTCACGGCTGCGGTCGCCAGCCCGCCACCGACGAGCAGGCCAGCCATCGCGCCGACGTCGGTGAGCCCGCGCCACCAGATCCCGAGCACCAGCAACGGGCAGAACGAGGACGCCGCGACCGCGAACGCCAGGCCGACGACGGCGGCGATGTCGAGCGACGAGGCGCCGAGGGACAGCACCAACGGAACCGTCACCGCCAGGGCCGCCGCCAGCCGGAAGTCCCGCACCGAGCCCCGCAGGACGTCCTGCGACAGCACCCCGGCGACCGAGACGGTGAGACCGGAGGACGTCGACAGGAAGGCCGCGAAGGCGCCGGCGGTCACCAGCGCGGTCAGCAGCTGCCCTCCGGTCCCGCCGACCAGGCGCTCCGGCAGCAGCAGCACCGCCGTGTCGGTCCGGCCCGTCAGGAGCAGGTCGGGGGTGTAGACCCGGGCGAGCGCGCCGTACACCGTGGGCAGCAGGTAGAAGGCACCCAGCAGGCCCAGCACGACCAGGGTGGTACGACGGGCCGCCCGGCCGTCGGGGTTGGTGTAGAAGCGCACCAGGACGTGCGGCAGCCCCATCGTCCCGAAGAACAGCGCCAGGATGAGCGAGTAGGTCGCGTACAGCGGGTGGTCGCGGCCGCCGGCTCCGGACAGGGGCCGGGACCAGTCGGCGCCGGCGCTGGGCTCGAGGCCGCGCAGGTGGGGCACCGGCGCTCCGGCCGGGAAGGTCAGCCGGGTGCCGGCGGTCGCGCGCCAGGTGCCGGCCGCGAGCGGCACCAGCCGGCCGTCGTACGGCGTGGTGCCGGCGCCCGGCCGGCTGAGCCGGCCGGTGACCCGGACGCCGACCGGCTCGCGCACCACGAACGACGTGCCTTCCGCCAGCCGCACCGTCGTCCGGTCCGGGAACGTCGCGGGCCCGTCGCCGGGGCCCGGTGCTCCGTCGGCACGCCAGGCGAGCACGAGGAACACGACGGGGACGGCGAGCGCCGTCAGCTTCAGCCAGTACTGGAACGCCTGCACGAAGGTGATGCTGCGCATCCCACCGGTGGCCACGCTGAACACCACCACCAGCGCCACCAGCAGGCCACCGACCCAGCCGGGGGCACCGGTGGCGAGCGTGACGGTGAGCCCGGCACCCACGAGCTGCGGCAGCAGGTAGAGCCAGCCGATGGTGACCACCAGGATGCTCGCGATCCGGCGCACCGACCGCGACTCGGTGCGCGCCTCGGCGAAGTCCGGCAGCGTGTAGGCGCCGGAGCGGCGCAGCGGTGCAGCGACGAGGACGAGCAGGACGAGGTAGCCGGCGGTGTAGCCGACGGGGAACCACAGCATGTCGGCGCCGTAGGCGAGGATCAGCCCGGCCACGCCGAGGAACGACGCGGCCGACAGGTACTCACCGCCGATGGCGGACGCGTTCCAGACCGGTGACACCGACCGGGACGCGACGTAGAAGTCACTCGTCGTGCGCGACAGCCGCAGCGCGAACGTCCCGATCAGGACCGTTGCAGCGATGACCAGGGCGACGGCTGTCACGCCGTACGCGGCGTCGCTGATGCCCGTCACGCCGCTCACTGCACCAGGTCGGCGAAGTCGCGCTCGTTGCGCTCGGCCTGCCGCACGTAGAGCCAGGCCGCCACGACGAGGGTCGGGTAGACCAGGACGCCCAGCAGCAGCCACGGCAGCGGGAGCCCGAGGAGGCGCACGTCCGCGAGCCGCGGCTGCAGGGCGAGCACGAGCGGCAGGCCGCCGAGCAGCACCGCGAAGATCAGGCACACACCGAGAGCGAGGCGGAGCTGCAGCCGTACCAGCGAACGCATGTACACGTCGCCGACGATGGTCTGCTCGTCGATCTCCCGTCGGACCGAGCGGTTGGCCGCCGCCCGGGCGGCGGTGCTGCGCGGCGAGACGACGCGGACCCGCCGCGGCGGCGTCGGTTCCGTCACGACGTCGCCGGTCGGGCTCGGCGTACCAGCACGTCGCGCAGGTCGCGAGTGTGTCGCCGGCTCACCTGCAGGACCTCGTCGCCGATGCGGACCGTCCAGCGACCGGACTCGACCCGCATCTCGTCGATGTGGTGCAGGGCCACCAGGTGGCTGCGGTGGATCCGCACGAACCCGGCCGCGCCCCAGTCCTGCTCCAGGGCGGTGAGCGGCACCCGCACCAGGTGCGTCCCCTGGGCGGTGTGCAGCCGGGCGTAGTCGCCGTGCGCCTCGGCGAAGAGCACGTCACTGCGCTGCACGAACCGGGTCACGCCACCGAGCTCGACCGCGATCGTCTCGTCGGCGCGGTCCGTCGTCGGGTCCACCGAGCCCAGCGCGTCCCGCACCCGGCGCACGGCCTCGGACAGCCGCTCCGCGCGCACCGGCTTCAGCAGGTAGTCGACCGCGCGCAGGTCGAAGGCCTCGACCGCGTGCTCGTCGTACGCCGTGACGAACACGACCTTCGGCGGGGACCGGAACCGCGCGAGAACCCTCGCGACGTCGAGCCCGTCCAGGCCCGGCATCCGGATGTCGAGGAACAGCGCGTCGACCTCCGCGGTCTCCAGAGCCTTGAGCACCTCGGCGCCGGTGGCAGCGGTCCCGACCGTCCCCACGTCGGGATGGTGACCGAGCAGCCAGGACAGCTCCTCGCGCGCGGGCGCCTCGTCATCGGCGACGAGGACCCGCAGCGGCTGCGCCGGGACAGGGGTCACCCGCTGCCTCCGCCGCGCAGGCGCCGGGCCTCGTCATCAGGCGGCGGACCGGCCGCCCCCGCGCGGGCGACCTCGTGGGGCGGACCGGCGTGCACACCCGGGCGGTACTTCGGCACCCGCATGCTCACCTTCGTCCCGGCGCCAGGAGCCGTCTCCACGACGAGGCCGTACTCGTCGCCGTAGACCTGGCGCAGTCGCTCGTCGACGTTGCCGAGGCCGACGCTGTCACCGTCCGGCCGGCCGGCCAGCGTCCGCCGTACGGCGTCGGGGTCGATGCCGGTGCCGTCGTCCTCCACCGAGATCAGCGCCTCGCTGCCCTGGTCGCGCGCCACGATCGTCACGTGCCCACGTCCGGGCCCGCCCTCCAGGCCGTGCCGCACGGCGTTCTCGACCAGAGGTTGCACGCACAGGAACGGCACCGAGACGGGCAGCACCTCCGGCGCCACCTGAACGGTCACCTCCAGCCTGTCGCCGAACCTGGCCCGCTCCAGCAGCAGGTAGCGGTCGATCGAGCGCAGCTCCTCGGCCAGGGTGGTGAACTCGCCGTGCCGCCGGAAGGAGTAGCGGGTGAAGTCGGCGAACTCCAGCAGCAGCTCGCGAGCCCGCTCGGGGTCGGTGCGCACGAAGGACGCGATCGCGGTGAGCGAGTTGTAGACGAAGTGCGGGCTGATCTGCGCGCGCAGCGCCCGGACCTCGGCCTCGACGAGCCGGGTACGGGACGACTCCAGCTCAGCGAGCTCGAGCTGGGTGGACACCCAACGCGCCACCTCCTCGGTGGCCCGCACGAGACCGGCGCTCGCGCTCTGGCCGTAGGCCGCGAGGCTGCCCACGACCCGGTCCTCGACGGTCAGCGGCGCGACGACGGCGACCCGGACCGGGCAGTCCGGCTCGGCGCAGGTCACCGTGCCGGGGCCGAGCACCTCGGTGCGGCCGCTGCCGGTCGCGGCCGCCGCGTGCGCGCACGCGTCGGCCGCGTGCTGCGCCTCCCAGCCGCCGTCCCAGGCGAGCAGCACGTGTCCGTCGGTGAGGGCCACAGCCTGGGTCCCGAGCAGCGTGCGCAGGTGCCGCACCGCGCGCGCCGCCGCGACCTCGGTGAGCCCCCCGCGCAGCGGCGGCGCCGCCAGGCTCGCCTCGTGCAGGGTCGCGAACGTCGCGCGGTCGGCCGGGCTGCCGAGGGACCGGCCGGTCCGGCTGCGCAGCAGCGGCACCGCAAGCAGCACGAGCGCCAGGACCACGAGGGCCACGGCGACCACCGCCACAGTGCCGCTCACGGCGCCGACCGTATCGTCGGGAGGCGTGACAGCCGAGCCCCCGCAGCCGACGATGCCGACGATGCCGGCCGTGGCCGCGGAGATCGGGACGGAGGGGGCCCCGCCGGCACCCGACGACCCCCTGGCCCACCTCGCGTCGCTGCCGGGTGTGGCCGAGGCGGTCGCGACGGCCCGCGCCGCCGTCGACGCTCTGCGTGGGCACCGCGTGCTGCGACGGTCCGCGGCACGGGTGTCCTCCGAGTCGGCGCTGCGCGGGGCGCGTGCCTCGGCCGCGCTCGACGGTGCCGACCTCCCGCTCGACGTGGTGCGCCGAGCGGTGTCCGCCGACGGCCTGCTCCCCGAGCCGGAGCGTCCCGTGGTCCAGGGCGCCCTTCGGGCCGCCGCTGAGGCTCGGCCACTGCAGCACACGTGGCCGGTCGCCCCGTTGCAGGCGGTGGCGAGGTTGCACACGCTCGCGGCGGCGGACCTGGTGGCAGACGGTGACCTCGGCCGGCCGGCCCCCGCCGCTGCCGCGCGGTTGACGTCGCTCGGGCGGCTGCTGACGACCCCGACAGCGGCGCCGGCCCTCGCCGTGGCGGCGGTCGCACACGCCGAGCTGGCCACCATGGGCGCCTTCCCGGTGGCGGGCGGGGTGGTGGCCCGGGCGGCGGCGAGGCTGACGCTGGTGACGCGCGGGCTGGACCCTACTGCGGTGTCGGTCCCGGAGGTCGGCCACGTCGAGCTCGGCCGGGACGCCTACCTCGCAGCACTGCAGGGCTACGCCGCGGGCGGCCCCGAGGGCATCGCGGGCTGGGTGGTGCACTGCGCCGACGCGGTCGTGCTCGGCGCGCGGGAAGGCGTCGCGATCTGCGAGGCCATCCAGCGCGGCTCCTGACCTTCGACCGATGCGGAGGACAGGGGGCGCCCACAAGAACGGCGCCCCCTGGGGGGCGCCGTCCGGGGCACGTCAGACCGGGTTACCAGGCGTGCACCGTGTGTCGGGAGACCAGGACTAGCCTGGCTCGCCGGCCCGTACATGGGCAGGTCGCCGCGTGGGTGCCCAGCTGCCGTGCTTCCCCTTCTGTGTAACGCACCGGGGCCCGTGATCGGAAGCCCCCGGACCGGACTTTTACCTACCGCCGCAGGGCAGAGCGGCGTGTCGCCCAGCCGACACGCGCAGGCACCGCCCGGGGGACGCCGCGCCGGCGGGTCGCCAGCCAGACGACACCCGCGGTGGCGGCACCGGCGCCGACCGCGACTGCTGCCAGGGTGGCCGGCTGCGGCAGTGACACCGCCGCGAACCGGTCCCTCAGTCGAACCGGGCGGCTGAACACCAGGACCGGCCAGTCACGGGCGCCGGCCTCCTTGCGCAACGCCCGGTCCGGGTTCACGGCGTACGGGTGGCCCACCGTCGACAGCATCGGCAGGTCGGTCACGGAGTCGCTGTAGGCGTAGCACCGCTCGAGGTCGTAACCCTCGGCCGCGGCGAGCTCCCGGATCGCCTCCGCCTTCGTCTCGCCGTAGGCGTAGTAGGCGATCTCGCCGGAGTACCTGCCGCCCTCGACGACCATCCGGGTGGCGATCACGTGGTCGGCGCCGAGCAGCTCCCCGATGGGCTCCACCACCTCGGCACCGGACGTGCTCACGATGACCACGTCCCGGCCCGCGAGGTGGTGCTCCTCGATGAGCGTGGCCGCCTCGTCGTAGATCAACGGGTCGATGAGCTGGTGGAGCGTCTCGGCGACGATCAGCTTGACCTGCTCGACGTCCCACCCGGTCGCCATCGAGGACAGGTAGGCGCGCATCCGCTCCATCTGGTCGTGGTCGGCCCCGCCGACGAGATACACGAACTGGGCGTAGGCGCTGCGCAGCACTGCCCGGCGGTTGATGAGTCCGCCCTGGTAGAACGACCGGCTGAACGCGAGCGTGCTCGACTTGGCGATGATCGTCTTGTCGAGGTCGAAGAACGCCGCCGTGCGGGACGGCCCTCCGGGTGCGGCGCCAGAGGGTGCGGGGTCGGCCACCCGCCCGAGCATAGGCAGCGGAAAATCATGCTGCGGAGCGGGCGTCGTCGTTTGCCATCGGGCCCGGCCGGGTACATTCTGGCGTCGTGCCTGCCCTGCAGGCACACCCACGGGTCCGGCTCATCCCCCCCGGGTCGGACTCGTAGACGGCCCCCGTTCTCCCCCCCGACGGGGGTCGTCGCACGTCTCGGGTGCGGCGGTTCCTCCACAGCCCGGGCCCACGAGGCCGCGCGTCCACAGATGACAGGCCCGGCCGCTACGGCCGTCGGTACGGGGCCACCGTGAGGACATCCGTCCTCGTGGAGGTGCCTGTGCCCGACCGTCCCCTGATCGTCACCGCCGACCCGGGGCTGCTCGACGAGCTGCTCCGGCTGTCCGCGCTGGCGGGAGCCGAGGTGCAGGTCGCGCCGGACGCGGGTGCGGCCCGCCCGTCGTGGCACCGCGCTCCGCTGGTGCTGCTCGGCGTCGACGTGGTCCCCGGGCTGATGACGGCGGCTCTGCCCCGGCGCCCCGGGGTCGTGCTGGTTCCGCGGGCCGGTCCGGAGGAGCGGACGGCGTGGGACGCAGCGGCGGTGCTGGGTGCCGAGGCCGTCCACGTCCTGCCGCCGGCCGAGGGGCTCCTGGTCGACCGGCTGCTCGGTGCCGGCGCCGAGGTCGGCGCCCGTCCCGGCCGGACAGTCGCGATCGTGGCCGGCGCGGGCGGTGCCGGCGCGTCGACCCTCGCTGCCGCGCTGGCAGTGTCAGCCGCCCGGGAGCTGCCCGGTGCCCGGATGCTGCTCGTCGACGTCGACCCGCTGGGCGGCGGCCTGGACCTGCTCCTCGGGGCGGAGTCCGCAGCCGGGCTGCGCTGGCCGGCGCTGGCGGGCACCCGGGGACGATCCGGTGCCGACGAGCTGCGGGCGGTGCTGCCGGCTGTTGCCGGCGCGACTGTTCTGTCCTGGGACCGGGGCGACCCCGTCGACCTGCCCGTCGAGGCAGTGGAGTCGGTGCTGGCGGCGGGACGCCGCGGTCACGACCTGGTCGTGCTCGACCTGCCACGGGCCGGCGGTCCCGAGGTCGACGCGGCGTTGTCCACCGCCGACGCGGTGCTGCTCGTGGTCCGGGCCGACGTACGGGCGGCGGCGGCCGGGTCCCAGGTCGCCCGCCGGCTGTCCCGCCGCGTGGCCGACGTCCGTGTCGTGGTCCGCGAGACCCCGTCGTCCCGGCTGCCCGCCGGACCGGTGGCCCAGGCGGTGGGGTTGCCGCTGGCGGGCAGGCTCGGCGTCGAGCCCGGGCTGGCCGCAGCCCTGCAGCGCGGCGAGCCGCCGGGCCGCGCGCGCGGTCCGCTGGCCCAGCTGTGCCAGACGTTGCTCGCCGAGCTTGTCCGGCACCGGGACGGGCTGGGCGGCGCCGCGTGACTGCAGTCGACGACGCCCTCGCCGCCCGCGTCGGAGAGCGGCTGGCCCGCTCAGGCGAGCCGCCGACAGCAGCAACTGTCACGGCGGCGCTACGCGCGGAAGGCATCGTCCTCGGGAGCGCCGGCACGGCAGCGGTGGTGTCGGAGGTGCGCTCCGAGCTGGCCGGCTTCGGCCCGCTGGAGCCGCTGCTCGTCGACGAGGCGGTCACCGACGTCCTCGTGAACGGTCCGGCCGAGGTCTGGCTGGAGCGCGGCGACGGACTCGTCCGGGCGCCGGTCAGCTTCCGGGACGAAGCCGCCGTGCGCCGGCTCGCGCAGCGGCTCGCGGCGTCCGCCGGGCGCCGTCTGGACGTCGGCAGACCCACAGTCGACGCGCGGCTGCCGGACGGCGTCCGGCTGCACGCGGTGCTGCCGCCCGTGTCGTCCAGCGGCACCCTGATCAGCCTGCGGGTGCTCCGCCGCCGGGCCTTCACCCTCGCCGACCTGGTCGAGGTGGGCACCGTCCAGCCCGCGCTCGCCGGGGTCCTCGACGGGCTGGTCGGGAGCCGGCTGTCCTTCCTGGTCACCGGCGGCACGGGAAGCGGCAAGACCACCTTGCTGACCACCCTGCTGTCGCGGGTGGCGCCGAACGAGCGGATCGTGCTCGTCGAGGACTCCGGCGAGCTGGCGCCGGAGCACCCGCACGTCGTCAGGCTGGAGGCGCGCACGGCCAACGTCGAGGGAGCCGGCGCCGTCGGACTGCGCGACCTGGTCCGTGAGGCGCTGCGGATGCGGCCGGACCGGATCGTCGTGGGGGAGGTCCGCGGCGGCGAGGTCGTCGACCTGCTGGCGGCGCTGAACACCGGTCACGACGGCGGCTGCGGCACGGTGCACGTGTCCGCCGCTGCCGCCGTGCCGGCCCGGCTCGAGGCGCTGGCGCTCGCAGCAGGACTGCCCCGGGAGGCCCTGCACAGCCAGCTCGCGGCGGCAGTGCAGGTGGTCGTGCACCTGGCTCGCGCCGCGGCCGGCCCGAGGGTGGTGCGCGAGGTCGCCGTCCTGGTGCGCGGGCCGGACGCCTGGTGCCGGGCCGTGACCGCCCTCGAGGTGCACGGCGACACGGTGGTCGAGGGACCGGCGGCGACCGATCTGCGCGCCCTGCTCGCCGGCCGGCCGGGTCGATGATCCCCGTCCTGCTGTGCCTGGCGATGGCGGCCGCCGCCGGGACGGTGCTGGTGCCGGACCGGGCCGGACCGCTCCGGCGGCTCGCGTCGGCCGGTGCCCCGGTACCCGACGCCGCAGGCCGCGGCGGGACGGTCCGACCTGGCCGGGCGCCGCGCGTCAGCGTCGTGGCCGCGTGCCTCGCCGGGGTGCTGGTGTGGCCGGGTGCGGGGCTGCTCGCGGCCTCGGCTGCCGTCGCCGTCGCCACCGCGGCCTGGTCGGTGCGGCGACGTCGGCGGGCCAGCCGGGCCGACCAGCTCCGGGCGGCCGTGGTGGACCACCTGTCCGCGCTTGCCGCCGAGCTGCGGGCCGGGGGCCGGCCGTCGCAGGCCCTGGCCTCGGCCTTCGGGGACGCCCCGGCGGAGCTGTTGCCGGTCTCGGTCGCGGCGCGCAGCCCGGCGTCCGACCCGGCCGCCGCCCTCGACGCCGCAGCCCGCGAGCCCGGCGGCGCAGCGCTGTCCGACCTCGCCGCGGCCTGGCGGGTCGTCGCGACGACCGGTGCGGGACTTGCCGGAACGGTGGACCGGCTGGCCGCCTCGGCCCGGGCCGACGCCGCGGTACGCCGGGAGGTCGCCGCGCAGCTGGCCGGGCCCCGCGCGACGGCCGCGCTGCTGTCGGCGCTGCCCGCCGCGGGTGCCGGCCTCGGCGCGGCCCTCGGGGCCGACCCGCTCGGGTTCCTGGTCCGGAGCGGAGCCGGGCAGGTCTGCCTGTTCGTCGCGGTCCTGCTCGTCTGCGTGGGCACGGTGTGGACCGAGGCCATCGCTTCGCAGGCCGAGCCCTGGTGAGCGCCTGGGCGTCGGTGGTGGTGCTCGCCGCGCTGGCGGGCCTGCTGCTCCCGGCGCCCGGACCCGCCGAGCTGCTGCGGCGCCTGAGCGACTCGCTCCCGCGGGCACCGACAGGCCCGTCGGTGCCGTCGGTGCCGCGCACCGTGCCGCGGACGCTCGCCGTCCTCGCTGCCGTGGCGGTGCTGGCGTCGCACGCTGCGGTGGCCACGCTGGCCGCCGTGCTCGCGCTGGCGACCTGGCTGCCGGCCGCACGGCGTCAGCGCGCCCTTGCGCGCCAGCAGGCCCGGCTCGGGCGCGACGTGCCACGGGCGGCGGAACTTCTCGGCAGCTGTCTCGACGCCGGACTCGCGCCCGCGGCGGCGCTGGCAGTGGTGGGCGACGCGGTCGGCGGGCCCGTGGGCAGCCGGCTGCGGCTGGTCGCAGCCGTGCTGTCGGCCGGCGCCGAGCCGGCGTCGCCGTTCCGTGGCGGGGCGGCCGACCCGGTCGACCGTCTCGTCGCGGCGCTGGCGAGGGCCGCCGCCACAGGTGCGCCGCTCGCCGCTGCCGCGCGCGGCATCGCCTCGGACGAGCGCGACCGGTCCCGCGGGGTGGCGGCCGAGCGCGCCAGGGCGGCCGGGGTCCGGGCGGTCGGCCCGTTGGCGGTCTGCTACCTGCCGGCGTTCGTCCTCGTCGGGGTCGTGCCCGTGGTTGCCGGGCTGGCCGGCTCGTGGCTGGAGCGGCCCTGACCGTCCACAGGCCACCGTGGCCGGCCGGCCGTCCACAGATCGGCCCCGCGCGCCCCGGGCCGGGGCGGTCCGGCGCGACGGTGGTCCAGGAGGCGGCTCCCGCCGCTCTCGGTGTGCCGCCGGTCGCGGCGCACCGTGCGACACGAGGCACAGCGAGGTGCGAACGCGATGATGCTGCCGAGGCGGGGCGAGACCGGACCGGGGCCGGAGACGAGACGCCACCGATCGCCGGTGGACGCCGGCATGACGACCGCGGAGTACGCCGTGGGCACCGTCGCCGCCTGCGGTTTCGGCGGCATCCTCTACAAGATCCTCACCAGCACCGAGGTGGCCGCGCTGCTGCGGGACGTCATCGTCCGGGCTTTCGGTCAGGCGTTCTGACCGATGTGCGGTACCGGCAGGCCCGGCCGGGGCCGGCGCCGGCGCCTGGCGTCGGCGACCCGGCTGCGCGCCGACCCCGAGCGGGGCACCGCGACCGCCGAGCTGGCCGTGGTCCTGCCCGCCGTCGTGCTCGTTGCCGTGCTCGGCGTCTGGTCGGTGCTCGTGGGGACGGCCCAGCTCCGGTGCGTCGACGCGGCGGGTGTCGGCGCCCGCGCCCTGGCCCGGGGCGAGCCGGCCGACGTCGTCCGGTCGGTGGTTGCCGGGCTCGCCCCGCCGGGCGCGAGGGTCCAGCTCCGTGCCGACGCCCGGCTGGTCGTGGTCGAGGTGCGGGCCTCGATCCCCGTCCCCGGCCCGTGGCCCGGCGCCGTGGTGGTCGGCGACCGTGCCGTCGCCTGGGCTGAGGGAGACGTGGACCCGTCGACGGTGCCGGGCGGATGAGGTCCGGGCCGGTCGGCCAGCGGGGCTCGGCCGGGCTGCTGCTCGTCTGGGTCGCCGGACTCGTGGTGTTCGCGACGTCGGTCGCTGCCGTCTGGGGCGGCGCTGTCATCGCCCGGCACCGGGCCGGCCGGGTCGCCGACCTGGCCGCTGTCGCGGCGGCTGCCTCGGCGGCGTCCGGCGCGGTGGACCCGTGCCCCGCGGCCGTGCTGGTCGCGGCCGCGCAGCGGGCGCGGGTCGAGTCCTGCCGGCCGAGGGCCGACGGGTCGGTCTCGGTGGTCGTGGTCGTGGCCGGCCCCGCCCCCGGCGGACTGCTCGGACTGGCCCGGACCGGACCGGCGCGGGGCCGGGCGCGAGCGGGCCCGGCCCGGTGACCGGATCGGCGGCCAGTGGCCAGCCGTCAGCGGCCCGCGGTCAGCGATCTCCCGGTCAGGGATCGTCGCGGTGCCGGCCGCTGGTCGAGGTGGCCGTGCTGTCGCGGGAGCCGAGGTCGGTGGTGTGGTCCACGACGCGGTCTCCCTCGACGTGCCGCGGGCGGTCGTCGACCGCCGCGTCGTCGACAGCGGCCGGGCCCGTCGCTGCGCCGGTCGCCGGCGTGGCGGCAGTCCCGCCGCCGGCGGTGGTCCTCGCACGCCCGGCAGCGACCTGCTGGCTGAGCCGCTCGTTCTCCGCGCGCAGCGTGGCCCGCTCCTCCTCGATCTGCGACACCGACTCCTTCTGCCGGTTGCGAGCCTCCTTGCGCTCGAGCCGCTTGCGGCGCGACCGGCCCAGGGAGGAGAAGATCAGCCAGACCCCGAGGAAGAAGACCAGCATGGTGGCCAGGCCGGCGACGAAGACGCCGCCCACGGTGGTGTCGGCCGAGAGCCCGAAGACCTCGATGGTCGCCGACTCACCGCCGTCGTAGAGCGCACCGGCGGTCACTGCGCCGGCACCCAGGATGAACAGCAGCCCGATGATCGCCATGGGAGGAAGCTCCTTTCGCTGCTGCCCCCATGCCCCACCCGCCGCTGGGCTAAGCCACCCGGCTGGGTGAGGGGTCCGGTCGGGAAGCATGACAACGGCGACATCACCGACGGAGCCGGACACCGCCGGACGGCAGCGGTCCCGGCGCGCCCGCGAGGACGACATCGAGCAGCCGGACGGCTCCAGCCTTGTCCAGCGGTTCGTTGCCGTTGCCGCACTTGGGTGACTGGACGCACGACGGGCAGCCGTCGAGGCACTCGCAGGACGCGATCGCCTCGCGGGTCGCTCCCAGCCAGGCCACCGCTGCGGCATGCCCCCGCTCGGCGAAGCCCGCGCCGCCGGGGTGGCCGTCGTAGACGAACACCGTCATCAGGCCCGTGTCGGCGTGGTGCGCTGTCGACACCCCGCCGATGTCCCACCGGTCGCAGGTCGCGAACAGCGGCAGCAGCCCGATCGCGGCGTGCTCGGCGGCGTGGGCGGCGCCGGGCACGTCGGCTACCGGGAGACCGGCCCGCTCCAGGCCGGCCTCGTCGACGGTCCACCACACGGCGCGGGTGCGCAGCCGCCGGGGTGGCAGGTCGAGCGGCTCCTCGCCCAGCACCTCGTTGGTGACGACCCGACGCCGCAGGAACGAGACCACCTGGGTGGTGACCTGCACGGTGCCGAAGGAGAGCGTCACGTGCTCCCACGCGCCGGTCCGGGCGGTCTCGACGACGTCGACCTCGGTGACGTCGCGGGCGACGGTGGTCCAGTCCGGCTCGGCCCGCCCGACCCGGGCGACCTGCTCGTCGAGGTCGAGGCTGGAGACGAGATAGGTCTCGCCCTGGTGCACGTAGACAGCCCCCTCGTGCACCGTCGCGTGCGACGACGCGCCGTCGACCGTCCCGAGCAGCCGGCCGGTGCCCTCCTCGACCAGCCCCACCGGGCCGGCGCCCACCCCGCGGATGTCGGCCAGGTCGCTGGCGCGGTCGTTGCGCGTCCAGTAGAGGCCGGTGTCCCGGCGGCGCAGCAGCCCTCGGGCGACCAGCTGCTCCGCGACCTCGTCGGCGTCGGGCGAGAAGAGCCCGAGCTCGCCGTCGGCCAGTGGCGGCAGCTCGGCTGCGGCGGCGCACAGGTGCGGGGCCAGCACATAGGGGTTGCCCGGGTCCAGGACGGTGGTCTCCACCGGCTGCCCGAACATGGCCTCCGGGTGGTGCGTGAGGTAGGTGTCCAGGGGGTCGTCCCGCGCGACGAGCACGGCCAGCGCGTCCTGCCCGGCCCGGCCGGCCCGCCCGGCCTGCTGCCACAGCGACGCCCGGGTGCCCGGCCAGCCGGCGAGCAGCACGGCGTCCAACCCGGCGATGTCCACGCCGAGCTCGAGGGCGTTGGTCGAGGCGACGCCGAGCAGGCGCCCCGACTGCAGGTCGGCCTCGAGGGCCCGCCGCTCCTCGGGGAGGTAGCCCGCGCGGTACGCCGCCACCCGGTCCGGGAGCTCGGGGTCGATCTCGGCCAGCAGCCGGCGGGCGGTGGAGGAGACAGTCTCGGCCGCCCGCCGGGACCGCACGAACGCCACCGAACGGACGCCGTCGCAGACCAGGTCGGCGAGAAGGTCGGCCGCCTCGGCAGTCGCCGAGCGGCGAACCGGGGCGCGGTGCTCGCCGGCCAGCTCGGTCAGCGGGGGCTCCCACAGCGCGAAGAGGAGCTCACCGCGAGGCGACCCGTCGTCGGTGACCGGCACGACGTCGCGGCCGACCAGCCGGGCCGCCGACACCTCCGGGTCGGTGACCGTCGCCGAGGCCAGCACGAAGACCGGGTCCGACCCGTAGTGCGCGCAGATCCGCCGCAGCCGCCGCAGCACCGCGGCTACGTGCGAGCCGAAGACCCCTCGGTACCGGTGGCACTCGTCGACCACGACGTACTGGAGGTCGCGCAGGAACCGGGCCCAGCGCGGGTGCCCGGGCAGCAGGGAACGGTGCAGCATGTCGGGGTTGGTGAGGACGTAGGACGCGTGCCGGCGGACCCAGTCGCGCGACTCGCCCGGGGTGTCGCCGTCGTACGTCGCGGCCCGGACCGCCTCCAGGCCGAGCCCGGTCAGCGACCGGAGCTGGTCGGCGGCCAGCGCCTTGGTGGGGGAGAGGTAGAGGGTGGTCGGCGGGGTGGCGAGCCCACCTCGGTCCGCCGCGTCCAGCACGCCGGTCAGAGCCGGCATCAGGTAGCACAGCGACTTGCCCGAGGCCGTCCCGGTCGAGACGACGGTGGACCGGCCGGCGCGCACGTGCTCGGCCGCCCGGACCTGGTGGGTCCAGGGCTGCTCGACGCCGGCCTTGACCAGTGCGTCGACCAGGTCGGCGTGCACCCAGCCCGGCCACACCACCGGCCGGCCGGGCCGGCCGGGCACCCGCTCGACGTGGGTCAGCCGGTCGCGCCGGCCAGCCGGGGCCAGCAGCCGCGCGAGCCGCTGCTCGGCCACCGATGCGGCCGGCGCCGCGTCCGGAGGTCCTGCGGTGGGGTCGGTGGGCGGCACCCGGCGAGTCTGGCACCGGCCCCGGACACGACGGCCGCGCCGACCGGGGGCCGACCGGGGGCGGTGCCGCGGCACCGCCCGCCCCGGCGTCCGGCGGTCGGGCACCGCCGGGTGTCCGGGAAGCGCCGGAGGCCGGGATGGTTGAATGCGACCGGTCACGGGGCAGGACCCGTGCACAGCGTCCGGCTCAGACCGCATCCCTGCAGGAGGACTTCGTGGACCTCTCCCTCTCGACCCGTTCCGAGGGTGACCGCACGATCGTCGAGGTTGGCGGCGAGATCGACGTCTACACCGCGCCGCGGCTTCGCGAGCAGCTCGTCGACCTGGTGGCCGACGGCAAGTACCACCTCGTGGTCGACATGGAGCGGGTCGACTTCCTCGACTCGACCGGCCTCGGGGTCCTGGTGGGCGGACTCAAGCGGGTCCGGGCGCACGACGGCTCCCTGCGGCTGGTCTGCACCCAGGAACGGATCCTGAAGATCTTCCGCATCACCGGGCTCACCAAGGTCTTCCCCATCCACTCCTCGGTCGACGAGGCGGTCAGCGCGACCGAGTGACGCGCCCCCTGCCCCGCAAGGTGGGACCCCCAGGACGACGAGCACCGCACCGAGGAAGGTCCAGCGTGGCCACGGTTGAGCTGAGGTTCAGCGCCCTGCCGGCGCACGTCCGCACGGCCCGCCTGGTGGCCGCCGCTGTCGCGCGGCGCTCCGGCGTCGACGAGACCCAGCTCGACGAGGTCCGGCTCGCCGTGGGGGAGGCCTGCTCGCGGGCGGTGCACCTGCACCGACGGCACTGCCCCGACCGGCCTGTCCTCGTGACCCTTGTCGACGACACCGACGCCTTCCGGGTGGCCGTGACCGACGAGGCGCCGGCCGAGCCCGGCTCCGCGGGATTCGGTGCCCTCACCGAGGTCGCCGACCTTGTCGACGCCGAGGCGGTGCCTCCCGGCGTCGGGCTGGCTGTCATCAGCGGGCTGGTCGACGACGTGTCGGTCGAGCCGGGACGCGACTCCGGTGTCGTCGTCCGGATGACCTGGCCGACGGGCTGAGCCGGCCCGTCCGGCCCACCCGCCACCCAGCCGTGACCCCCCGGAGGTCCGCCGCACGATCCGCCCTCGATCGCGGGTGGACCAGGGCATGGCATCCGCGCCCCGGTTCGCGCCCACAGGTCACCGCTGCGTAGACTCCCGCCGCGCTTGGGTCCGTCCCCTCCCGCAGGCCGCACGCCACCTGCCTCGGGCTGCTGGGGCCGACCCCGAGGGACACCAACCCTGGTGCGCGACTCGAACTTCCGGGTGCCCGCCGCGTCCTGCGGCGGTGCCCGGTCATGGCTCGTCAAGGAGGACGAATGTCGGGGCTCACCCGCGCCGCAAGCGGCGACACGCTCGATCTGAGCGGCGCCAACATCAGCTACGTCGTGGTGGTCGCCGCCATCGCCCTCGTCGCACTCGGCTTCGCCACCGCGTTGCGCAGCAGCGTGCTCGCCACCGGCCAGGGCACCGAGAAGATGCAGAGCATCGCGGCTGCGGTGCAGGAAGGCGCCTCGGCGTTCCTGACCCGACAGTTCAAGACGCTGGCTGCCTTCGCCGTGCTCGCCCTCGTCCTGCTGAGCCTGCTGCCGGCCGACACCGCCGGCATTCGGGTCGGCCGGTCGCTGTTCTTCGTGATCGGCGCCGGCTTCTCCGCGTTCATCGCCTACGCCGGCATGGGCCTGGCGACCCGGGCGAACCTGCGGGTGGCGGCTGCCGCCCGCGAGGCGAACGGGGCCGCCCAGGCCATGCAGATCGCGTTCCGCACCGGCGGCGTGGTCGGGTTCCTCACTGTCGGCCTCGGCCTGCTCGGTGCAGCCTCCGTCGTGCTGATCTACAAGGGCGACGCGCCGACTGTGCTCGAAGGCTTCGGCTTCGGCGCCGCCCTGCTCGCCATGTTCATCCGGGTGGGCGGCGGCATCTTCACCAAGGCCGCCGACGTCGGCGCCGACCTCGTCGGCAAGGTCGAGCAGGGGATCCCCGAGGACGACCCCCGCAATGCCGCGACGATCGCCGACAACGTCGGTGACAACGTCGGCGACTGCGCGGGCATGGCCGCCGACCTGTTCGAGTCGTACGCCGTGATGCTGGTGGCCGCGCTGATCCTCGGCAAGGCCGCTTTCGGCGAGGAGGGCCTCGTCTTCCCGCTGATCGTCCCGGCCATCGGTGCCGTCACTGCGATCATCGGGGTGTTCCTCACCAAGCTGCGCCCCACCGACAAGAGCGGCATGCAGGCGATCAACCGGGCCTTCTTCACCTCCGCCGCCATCTCGGCGGTGCTGTGCGCGATCGCCGCGTTCGTCTACCTGCCCGGCAGCCTGTCCGGGCTCGCCGCCGTGCCGGACGGCATCGTCGCCGACGCGGGCGACCGGGACCCGCGGCTGCTCGCCATCGGTGCGGTCGTGATCGGCATCGCGCTCGCCTCGATCATCCAGCTCCTGACCGGCTACTTCACCGAGGGCAACAAGCGCCCGGTGCAGGACATCGTCCGCACCTCGCTCACCGGTCCGGCCACGGTCATCCTGTCCGGCTTCACCGTCGGACTCGAGTCCGCCGTCTACACCGCGCTGCTCATCGGGTCGGCCGTCTTCGGCGCCTACCTGCTGGGCGGCGGTTCGGTCATCCTCGGCCTGTTCTGCGTCGCGCTCGCGGGCACCGGCCTGCTCACCACCGTCGGCGTCATCGTCGCGATGGACACCTTCGGACCCATCTCGGACAACGCCCAGGGCATCGCCGAGATGTCCGGGGACATCGACGAGGCCGGGTCCCGGGTGCTCACCGACCTCGACGCGGTCGGCAACACCACCAAGGCCATCACCAAGGGCATCGCCATCTCGACCGCGGTGCTGGCGGCCACGGCGCTGTTCGGGTCGTTCACCGACTCGGTCAAGACTGCTGTCGCCGACACCGGCGCCCAGCTCGACGACAACGTCCGCAACCTCCAGTACACCGGCGTGCTCAACGTGTCCGACCCCAAGAACCTGGTCGGCCTGATCATCGGCGCCTCCGTGGTCTTCATGTTCTCGTCGCTGGCGATCAACGCCGTCACCCGTGCGGCCGGTGCGATCGTCTTCGAGGTGCGCCGCCAGTTCCGCGAGATCCCGGGGATCATGGAGGGCACCGGCAAGCCGGAGTACGGCAAGGTCGTCGACATCTGCACCCGTGACTCGCTGCGGGAGCTCGCGACGCCCGGACTGCTGGCTGTCCTCGCCCCCATCGCCGTCGGCTTCGGCCTCGGGGTCGGTGCGCTCGGCTCGTACCTGGCGGGCGCCATCGCCACCGGCACCCTGATGGCGATCCTGCTCGCCAACTCCGGTGGCGCCTGGGACAACGCGAAGAAGCTGGTCGAGGACGGCGCCAACGGCGGCAAGGGGTCGCCGGCGCACGAGGCGACAGTGATCGGCGACACCGTCGGTGACCCGTTCAAGGACACCGCCGGTCCGGCCATCAACCCGCTGCTCAAGGTGATGAACCTCGTGTCGCTCCTGATCGCACCGGCGGTGGTCTCGCTCTCGGTCGGCGCCGACGCCAGCACCGGGCTGCGTGTCCTGGTCGCGCTGGCAGCTGTCGCGATCATCGTGGTCGCCGTCGTCGTCTCCAAGCGCCGCAGCATCGCTGTCGCGGAGGAGAAGGACGAGGCCGGTCTCGCTCAGGTCTGACCCGCGACGCCCGGGGGCGCGGCCGTGACCGGCGCCCCCGGGCGCAGCGACGCGGTCGACCGGCTGCGCGACGCGTTCCTCGCGGCCGACTACACCGTCGAGGGGGTGGCCGGGCTGCTCGGAGCACCCGCACAAGCGGCTCTCGGCCGGCACGAGACCGTGCCGTCCCTGCGGGCGACCGCCGACGGCGGCCCACTGGCCACGCTGGTCCGGCTGTTCCTGCTCCAGCAGACGGTGCCGCAGGGGGCGGCCGCCGCCGCTCTGCCGCTCGAGGCCGCCGGGGGCCTGGGCGTCGTCGGCGTCGTCGGCGCCGACGGCGACGAGGTGCGGGCGAGGCTCGACGTCCGCCCGTACGGCGAGGACCCAGGGTCCGGGGTGGACGCCGGCCCGCCGGACCTCGCCGGCGACGGTCAGGGCGCGGCCGGTGACGGACCCGGCCCGTGGTGGGTCGTCTCAGACCTGGGCACCGGGCTCGACGGGGTGCAGCGGCCGCTGCGGCCCGAGCACGTCCTCGGGGTCGGCGGCGCCTCGACCACGCTGGCCCAGCTCACCCCGCGTGACCCGGTCGGACGGGCGCTGGACGTCGGCACCGGCTGCGGCGTGCAGGCGCTGCACGCCGCCCGCCACGCGAGGCAGGTGGTGGGCACCGACGTCTCGCCGCGCGCGCTGCGACTCGCCGGCCTCACGGCGGCGCTCTCCGGCGTGCGCCTCGACCTGCGGGCCGGTGACCTGCTCGAGCCTGTCGCCGGCGAGTCCTTCGACCTCGTCGTGAGCAACCCGCCGTTCGTCATCGGCGCCCCCGACCCGCGCAGCTACCGGGACAGCGGGCTGCCCCTGGACACGGTGGGCGCCCGCCTCGCCGGCGACGCGCCGGGGCTGCTCACCGAGGGCGGAACCCTGGTGCTGCTCGCCAACTGGGTGCACCGGGCCGGCGCCGACTGGGCGGAGCGGGTCTCCGGGTGGCTGCCGGCGTACGGCGTCGACGCGCTCGTGGTGCAGCGCGAGCTCCTCGACCCGGCCGCCTACGTCGCCACGTGGCTCGCAGACGCGGGTGAGCGCGGCGACCCGTCGTACGCCGGCCGCTACGACGCCTGGCTGGATGCCCTCGCGGCGGAACAGGCCGACGCGGTGGGGTTCGGCTTCGTCGTGCTGCGGCGGACCGACGCCGTGCGGCGGGTCACCTCCCTCGACTGGCCGCACCCGGTCGAGCAGCCGCTGGGACCGCACCTGGCGGCCTGGCTGGACCGGCAGCGATGGTTGGCCGCGCACGACACGGACGCCGCGCTGGCGGCGGCCGTCGTGGAGCTGGCACCCGACGTCGCGCAGGAGCAGATCGGCGCTCCGGGCGCGGAGCACCCCGAGCACATCGTGCTGCGCCAGCGGGCCGGACTCCGGCGTGCGCTGGGCGTCGACACCGCGACCGCCGCGCTCGTCGGCGCCTGCGACGGGACGTTGGCGGTGGGTGCACTGGTGGCCGCCGTGCGCGAGGTGCTCGGCGCCGACGGGGACGGGGCCGGCGACCAGGACGGGCACCTCCTGGCCCAGGTCCGTGTCATGGTCGAGTCGGGGGTGCTGGCACCATCGCCTTGACAGCGCAGGGCACCATGAGCGCGCAACCGACTCGCACCTCTCGCGGGAAGAACCAGCGAGCACCGACCCCAGGACAGGCAGGGACAGCACGCCGATGGCCGTGAACGAGCAGTCCGGCACCAGGAAGCTGGTGATCGTCGAGTCGCCCGCCAAGGCGAAGACGATCGCGGGCTACCTCGGCCCCGGGTTCGAGGTCGAGGCGAGCGTCGGCCACATCCGCGACCTGCCCACCCCGTCGGAGCTGCCGGCCAGCGAGAAGAAGGGCCGCTTCGGCAAGTTCGCCGTCGACATCGACGCGGACTTCGAGCCCTACTACGTCGTCGACGCCGACAAGAAGAAGAAGGTCGCCGAGCTCAAGCGGGCCCTGAAGCAGGCGGACGAGCTCTTCCTCGCGACCGACGAGGACCGCGAGGGGGAGGCCATCGCCTGGCACCTGCTGCAGGTGCTCGAGCCGACCGTGCCGGTGCGCCGGATGGTCTTCCACGAGATCACCCGGGACGCCATCCGGGCGGCCGTCGAGCAGACCCGCGAGCTGGACCAGAGCCTGGTGGACGCGCAGGAGACCCGCCGGATCCTCGACCGCCTCTACGGCTACGAGGTCTCGCCGGTGCTGTGGCGCAAGATCCGCCAGGGGCTGTCGGCCGGTCGGGTCCAGTCGGTCGCCACCCGGCTGGTCGTCGAGCGGGAGCGCGAGCGGATCGCGTTCCGGGTGGCGTCGTACTGGGACGTGGAGGCGAGCTTCGACACCTCGGGCGGCGGCAGCACGTTCGACGCCCGCCTTGTCGCCGTCGACGGGAAGCGGGTCGCCACCGGCCGCGACTTCGGCAGCGACGGCAAGGCCGTGGGCCGGTTCGATGGCGTGCATCTCGACGAGGCCACCGCGGTGTCGCTGGCAGACGGCCTGCGCGAGTCGTCGTTCGCCGTCCGGTCGGTCGACGACAAGCCCTACACCCGACGCCCGGCCGCGCCCTTCATGACCTCCACGCTGCAGCAGGAGGCCAGCCGCAAGCTGCGGATGTCGGCGCAGACGGCGATGCGGGTCGCGCAGCGGCTGTACGAGAACGGCTACATCACCTACATGCGTACCGACTCGACGACGCTGTCGGAGTCGGCGCTGAACGCGGCCCGGTCGCAGGCCCGCGAGATCTACGGCGCCGAGTACGTGCCGGACGTGCCCCGGCGGTACGAGCGCAAGGTGAAGAACGCGCAGGAGGCGCACGAGGCGATCCGTCCGTCTGGGGACGCGTTCCGCACGCCGGGTCAGGTGGCCTCCGAGCTGAGCCGGGACGAGCTCGCGCTGTACGACCTGATCTGGAAGCGAACCGTCGCCTCGCAGATGGCCGACGCGCGCGGCCAGACCGCGACCGTCCGGATGGGTGCGACGAGCAGCGAGGCGTCGGGTGGGCGGGACGCCGAGTTCTCCGTCAGCGGCACCGTCATCACCTTCCGCGGCTTTCTCGCTGCCTACGAGGAGGGGCGCGACGAGGACGAGGGTGCGGCGCGCGACGACAGCGACGCGGAGCGGCGCCTGCCGGTCATGCGGCGGGGCGACGCTCTCTCGGTGCTGGACCTGCGTCCGGGCGGGCACGCCACCTCGCCGCCGGCGCGCTACACCGAGCCCACGCTGGTACGCGCGCTGGAGGAGCGCGGCATCGGGCGGCCGTCGACGTACGCCTCGATCCTCGGGACGATCATCGACCGCGGGTACGTCTTCAAGCGCGGCTCGGCGCTGGTGCCGGCCTGGCTGGCGTTCGCGACGATCGGGCTGCTGGAGAAGCACTTCGGGTCGCTGGTCGACTACGACTTCACCGCCGAGATGGAGGAGGACCTCGACCGGATCGCCGGTGGTCACGAGAACCGGGTCGACTGGCTGCGCAAGTTCTACTTCGGCGCGGGCGACAGCGACCCCGGCCTGCACGAGCTGGTGTCCGGGTTCGGCGACATCGACGCGCGTGAGGTCAACTCCATCCCGATCGGCGACGGCATCGTCCTGCGCGTCGGCCGCTACGGCCCGTACGTGCAGCGCGGACCGGACGGCGAGGAGACCTCGAAGCGCGCCTCGGTCCCCGAGGACATGGCGCCGGACGAGCTGACTGTCGAGAAGGCCGAGGAGCTGCTGGCCGCGCCCAGCGGCGACCGCGAGCTCGGCACCCACCCGGAGACCGGGCTGCCGGTGGTGGCGAAGTCCGGCCGGTACGGCCCCTACGTCACCGAGGTGCTGCCCGACGACGCGGCGAAGTCCGCGAAGCCGAGGACCGGGTCCCTGCTCAGCACGATGTCGCTGGACACGGTGACGCTCGAGGACGCGCTGCGGCTGCTGAGCCTGCCACGGGTCGTCGGCGCCGACCCGGTGGACGGGGCCGAGATCTCCGCGCAGAACGGCCGCTACGGGCCGTACCTCCGGAAGGGCACCGACTCCCGCTCGTTGGACACCGAGGAGCAGATGTTCGACATCACCCTCGAGCAGGCACTGGCGATCTACGCCCAGCCCAAGCAGCGTGGGCGCCGGACCGCGGCTCCGCTCAAGGAGCTGGGGTCGGACCCGGGCACGGGGCTGCCCGTGGTGGTCAAGGAGGGCCGGTTCGGGGCGTACGTCACCGACGGCGAGACGAACGCGACCCTGCGCAAGGCGGACTCGGTGGAGTCGGTGACGATCGAGCGGGCCGCCGAGCTGCTCGCCGAGAAGCGCGCCGCCGGCCCGGCGAAGAAGCGCACCGCGAAGAAGACAGCCGCCAGGAAGACGACCGCGAAGAAGACCGCGAAGAAGGCGGCGAAGAAGTAGCCGTCCCCTGTCGCGTCGAGTGGCGCGATCTGGCGGTCGACAATCGATTGCGCAGAGCCAGGACGCGCCACTCGACGACGTCGACGTGCGGCGGACGTCGCCCGGGCGGCGGGACGAGGCGCGGAGCCGCGCTGGTTACGCTGAGCCGGTGAGCACCGTCGACGCCGCGCACCAGCCGGTCAGCCCGGACCACGACCTTCGTGGCGTGCTGCGCATCGACGCCTTCCGCCGGCTCTGGACCGCCCTGTCGCTGTCCAGCCTGGGCGACTGGCTGGGGCTGCTCGCCCTGACCGCCCTGGCGCCCCGGCTGGCCCAGGGCGGCTACGCCGCGCAGAACCTCGCCGTCGCCGGCGTGTTCATCCTCCGGCTCGCACCCGCGATCCTCGTGGGCCCGATCGCCGGCGTCGTGGCGGACCGGCTCGACCGCCGGTGGACCATGGTCGTCTGTGACGTCGCCCGGTTCGCATTGTTCCTGTCGATCCCGCTCGTCGGCACCCTGACCTGGCTGTTCGTCGCGACGTTCCTCATCGAGGTCGCCAGCCTGATGTGGATCCCGGCCAAGGAGGCCACGGTCCCCAATCTGGTCCCGCGGGAGCGGCTCGAGACGGCCAACCAGCTCAGCCTCTTCACGACGTACGGCTCGGCGCCTGTCGCTGCCGCGCTGTTCGCCGGGCTCGCGCTCGTCACCGGCATCCTCGACAACCCGGTGCCGCAGATCGACGCCGTCGACCTGGCGCTCTACGTCAACGCCGCCACCTTCCTCGTCAGTGCGGCGACGATCTTCCGGCTCACCGACATCCCCTCGCGCGAGCGGGTGCCGGGCGCGGACGCGCCCAGCGTGTGGAGCACGCTGGTCGAGGGCTGGCGGTACGTCGGGCACACCCGACTCGTCCGCGGCCTCGTCGTCGGCATGCTGGGCGCCTTCGCGGCCGGCGGCGCCGTCATCGGTCTGGCGCGGACCTACGTCACCGACCTCGGCGGCGGCGACCCCGGCTACGGGCTGCTGTTCGGGACCGTCTTCCTGGGCCTCGCCGGCGGCATGATCCTCGGGCCGCGCCTGCTGCCCGACTTCAGCCGGCGGCGGCTGTTCGGTCTCGCGCTGGGCGGCGCCGGCCTGGCCCTCGCCCTGCTCGCGCTGATCCCGAACCTCGTGATCGCGGTCCTCGTCACCTTCGTCATCGGGGCCTTCGCCGGCGTCTCCTGGGTGAGCGGCTACACGCTGCTGGGTCTCGAGGTCAGCGACGAGCTCCGGGGCCGCACCTTCGCCTTCGTGCAGACCATGGTGCGCGTCGTCCTGGTCCTCGTGCTCGCCGTGGCGCCGCTGCTCGCCGCCGCGATCGGCCGGCACCGGGTCGAGGTCACCGAGGCGATGACGCTGACCTACAACGGTGCCGCGTTCGTCTTCCTCGGCGCGGGCCTGCTCGCGGCGGGCCTCGGGCTGGTCTCGTTCCGGCACATGGACGACCGGCGCGGGGTGCCGCTGGTGCGCGACATCGCCGCCGCCTTCGCCTCCGAGCCGATGGGGCTGCGATCGAGCGGGCCGCGGGAGGGCTTCTTCATCGCGCTCGAGGGCGGCGAGGGAGCCGGCAAGTCGACCCAGGCGCAGGCTCTGCGCGAGTGGCTGGAGTCGCTGGGCCACGACGTCGTCGTCACCTTCGAGCCCGGCGCCACCGAGGTCGGCCGCCGGCTGCGCTCGGTGCTGCTGGACCACCCGGAGCAGGTCGAGGGCGAGATCGGTGCCGGCCCGACCCAGCAGCTGTCCGCGCGCACCGAGGCGCTTCTGTTCGCCGCCGACCGCGCGCAGCACGTGGCCACCGTGGTGCGCCCGGCGCTGGAGCTGGGACACGTCGTCATCACCGACCGGTACGTCGACTCCTCGGTGGCCTACCAGGGCGCCGGCAGGGACCTCGCGCCCGGCGAGGTCGCGCGGGTGTCGCGCTGGGCGACCGACGGGCTCCAGCCGCACCTCACGGTCCTGCTCGACGTGCCGGCCGCCGCCGGCCTGGCCCGGGTGGGGTCGCCGGACCGGCTCGAGTCCGAGCCGCGGGACTTCCACGAACGCGTGCGGGACCGGTTCCTCGAGCTGGCCCGCCGCGGGGGCTCGCGCTACCTCGTTGTCGACGGCACCCGGCCCGTCGCCGAGATCACCGCCGCGATCCAGGCCCGGCTGCAGCCGGTCCTGCCGCCCAGCGCCGCCCAGGTGGCCGAGGTCGAACGGCTCCGGGCCGCCGAGGCCGCACGGCTGCGGCTGGCCGAGGAGGCTCGCCGCCTGGAGCAGGCACGGTCCCGGGCCGAGGCGGAGGAGCGCGCGAGGGCCGAGGCGGCCGAGGCGGAGCGGCTGCTCCACCAGGCCGAGCAGGAGGCGGCTGCCGCGGCGGCGGCCCGCCGGGCCCGCGAGCAGGCGGAGGCGGCCGAGCGCGCCCGGTTGGCCGCCCAGCACCAGGCTGAGGCCCAGCGGCTGCGCGAGGAGCAGGCCCGGGCCCGGGCCGAGCACGCCGAGGCGCGCCGTCAGCACCGGGACAGCCGGCACGCCGAGCACGCCGCCCAGGACGATCCCGTCCTCCCGCCCCTCGGCGAGCCGGCGACGCGGGAGATGAGCCTGGTCGACGAGCTGTTCGGAGGCGACGACGACGACCAGACCGTGCAGCTGCCCCGGGCCGACCAGCGGCGCGACGACACGTGACCTCGGTGGCGGGGGTGGCGGCCGGGTCCGGCGTGTGGGCCGACCTGGTCGGCCAGGAGCCCACCGCCGCCGTCCTGACGTCGGCGGCCTCGGCGGCTGCCGCGGTCCTCCGCGGCGAGGACGGCGCCGGCATGACCCACGCCTGGCTGTTCACGGGGCCGCCCGGCTCGGGCCGCTCGACCGCTGCCCGCGCGTTCGCGGCCGCGCTGCAGTGCGCCCGCGGCGGGTGCGGCGAGTGCGAGGCCTGCCACACCGCCCTGGCCGGCACGCACGCCGACGTCGAGGTCGTGAACACCCGCAAGCTGTCCATCGGGGTCGACGACGCGCGTGCGCTGGTGTCCCGGGCCGCACGGCACCCGGCCGGCGGTCGCTGGCAGGTGATGGTGGTCGAGGACGCCGACCGGCTCACCGACCAGGCCGGCAACGCGCTGCTCAAGGCGGTCGAGGAGCCGACTCCGCGCACGGTGTGGCTGCTCTGCGCGCCGTCGGTCGACGACGTGCTGCCGACGGTGCGGTCCCGGTGCCGGCACCTCTCTCTGCGTACGCCGCCGAGCAGTGCCGTCGCCGAGGTCCTGCAGCGCCGGGACGGCGTCGACCCTGCCATGGCCGCCTTCGCCGCGCGGGCCGCGCAGGGGCACATCGGCCGCGCCCGTCGACTCGCACTGGACGAGGACGCTCGGCTGCGCCGGCACGCCGTGCTGCGGCTGCCCCTGTCGTTGCAGGAGCTCAGCGGTGCCCTGCGTGCCGCGGGTGACCTCGTCGAAGCGGCCACCGCCGAGGCGGACGAGCAGGCCGCGACGCTGGCGGCCGACGAGGCGGAGGGCATGCGACGGGCGCTCGGGGTCGGCGCGGGCGGAAAGCAGCCGGCCGGTGCGGCGGCCGCCCTGAAAGACCTCGAGGGCGAGCAGAAGAAGCGGGCGACCCGCACCAAGCGCGACTCGATCGACCGGGCGCTGGTCGACCTGGCGGGCTTCTACCGCGACGTCCTTGCGGTCCAGGCGGACGCCGGTGTGGAGCTTGTCAACGAGGAGATGCGCGAGGCCGTCGTCGGCGTCGCGCGGTCGTCCACGCCGGAGGCGACGCTGCGCCGGATCGATGCGGTCCTCGGTGCCCGCACCGCCATCGACGCGAACGTCGCGCCCCTGCTTGCGGTCGAGGCGATGACGGTCTCCCTCCGCCGCGGCTGACCCGCTCCGCGACCGGCGAGCGCCTCCGCACCTCAGGCGGGGGACCGGTGCGAAGGGTCGGGCCGATCGGCGACCGCCCCGACCGACAGCAGGGCGGCAAGCTCGGCGCGGTTACGGGTCCCGGTCTTGTCGAGGATTGTCGACACGTGGCGCTCCACCGTCTTGCGCGAGACGAACAGAGCCTCGGCGATCTCGGGGTTGCTGGCGCCGGTGGCGACCATGCGCCCGATCTCCAGCTCCCGCCCCGTGAGGGCGCCTGACGACGGGGAGACCGCCGCCAGCGGGGGCTGCCACGACCGGACCCCGACGGCGCGAAGCAGCTGCCTGGCGCGCCGCTGCTCGCTCTGCGCACCGATCCCGTCGGCAAGGGTGATGGCAGCCTGCAGGGCCGCGATCGCACGGCCTCGGTCCGTGTCAGTGGCGACACGTCCGAGGTCGATCTGCGCCCAGACCTTCTCCAGCCGGGCGTCCATCTCGTCCGCCCGCGCGCAGACCGACTCCAGGAGGTCGAGTGCGCGACCAGCGTCGTGTCCGGCCACCAGGAGCGCTTCGGCCCGAAGTCGCCAGAACCCGATCTGGCCCGAGGCGATCGTCCTGGGGTGGACGGCGTCCCAGGCCGACAGGAGGTCTCTGGCGTCCCGGTCCCGGCCCAGCCGGACGAACGCCTCAGCAGCGCGCACCGACAGCTCGGAGGCGCACCTGTCGCATCGCGCAGCGCGGGCATCGGCGAGGGCACGCTCGATGAAGGAGCCAGCGCGGTCCCGGTCGCGCGCTGCGCCGAGACGTGCTGTCCAGAGGCCGGCCTCGAGCCAGATCTGGAGCCGGAAGTGCGGGTCCGGTTCCGACTCGGCCAGCGACTCCAGGGCCGGCAGGGCGGTCGCGAGCCCACGAACGGACATGTCCACCTGCGGTACGACCGTCCGGACCCAGGCGACGGAGACCCAGCTCGGGAGCACGACGGGCGCGCGATCCGCGAAGGCGATGACCTCGAGGGCCACCGACCGTGCCTCGAGGAGCAGACCGAGGTGGTACAGGGTTCCGGCGAGAAGGTGTCCCGCCTCGAACGCCCTCGCGGGAAGGGTCTCGCGGACTGCCGTCAGCCGGGCGGTGCGGCAGCGGCGCTCTGCCTCCTCGTACCGGCCCAGCGCTCGCAGCGCGAGCACCGACAGCAGCATGGCGCGCAGCCGATCGTCGACCGTGTCCGACGCTGCCTGCATCTCCTCGGCGATGCGCATCATGGCCGGGGGATCCTCTTCGCGCAGAGTGAAGAAGAACTCTGACTGGAGGGCGGTGAGGAAGGCGCGTCGTTCGCCGGCGTCCAGCCCGTGCGGGCCGCCCTGGGCGGCCGCCATCGCACGCGCGCCGGCGACCGCCCTGCGCATGGGGATCTCCGACTCTGCTCGACTGGTGCCTTCGACCTCCGACAGGTGGGCATCGAGCTCGATGCGCAGCAGCGGGTCGGCGTCCGCCTCCCTACGCGACGTGTCGGCCAGAGCCCGGGCCTGAGACCGGTCGCCGAGAGCGAGCGCCGCCTTGGATGCCTCGAGTGCGACCCGGCCGCGGTCCCGTGACGCGTTCACGTGCAGCAGCAGGCTCGACCACGCCTCCAGGGCCAGAGCCGGATTCCCGATCTCGGAGGCGAGCCTGGCGAGCTGCCATCTCAGCTCGGCCGATGGCTCGCCGGCCTCGCGCGGGTCGTCTGCGATGTCCGCCATGGCGCGGACGTCCGAGGGACCGAGCAGCCGACGTCCTGGAGACCGAGTCAGCCGCAGGGCGAGGCCACCGCAGGGCATCCCGGCTGCCCTCCGGTGCCACAACGCGTCGGTCAACTGCTGGGTCCGGTCCTCCGCGAACGCCTGCAGGTGGTCGGAGATCCGGGCGTGGGCCCGTCGGACCACCTCGTCGGGCAGGCCGGCGAGGATCGACGTGGTGACGAGCTCGTGCGCGAGGCGCACGGCCATGCCCGTCGTGACGACAAGTCCCCGATCCACGAGCTCCTCCACCGCTTGGTCGACCCGGTCGACCGGCCAGCCCGACAGATCGGCCAGCATCGCGGGGAAGGTCGGCTTCGCCAGGACCGCCAGGATCGTGGCCACGGTGGCTGCCACGGGCGTCAGCCCCGCGAGGCCCCACGGCGGATCCCCGGCACTGTCCGGCCCGCCTGCGCCGGCCCGCGAGAGGGTCACGAGCCAGAAGGGTGAGCCCTCTGACCGCTCCCAGATCTGCTCGAGGTCGGCGGTGGTCAGGGCGGGGTTTGCCTGCCGGCAGAGGTACATCCCGGAAGCGCGGTCCAGCGGCCCGAGCCGGAGATGGACCGAACGTCCCGACTCCGCCATCGCCTTGGCCAACGAGTCGACCAAGCCCTGGCTGGATGCTCCCGGTCGGCAGGCGATCACCACGGGCAACGAGGGCTCGGCGGAGCCGGCGCCTCGGACGAGGTAGTGCAGCAGCGCCCCACTGAGGTCGTCCAGCCACTGAAGGTCGTCGACGAGCAGGGCAGCAGGCGCCTGGGCTGAGAGACAGCGGTGCGCCGCCTCACACACCTGGATGGGGTCCGGCGGCCGCACGGAAGGGCCGGGTTCGAGCAGGCGCGAGATGCGTTGGCCCTCGTGCGGGACGGAGGCCAGCTCCGCCAGGAGACCTCTGGCAGCCGCGAACGGAATTGTGCGTTCCGGTCGCCAGCCGGCCATCCGCAGCACCCGACGGCCGTCCAGACGGCTGATCAGCTCCGACAGGAGGCGACTCTTGCCCGAGCCGGCGTCGCCCGTCACGACCGCCAGGTCCACCCCGCGCCGGGAACGCGCGGAGTCGATCAGCCTGACCAGCGTGGCCAGCTCGCCGTCCCGGCCCACGAAGGGCACGGCGCCCATGCCCGCACGCTAGGCCACGTCCCTTCGCCCGACAACTCACCAAGGTTGTCGAGGGAGTTCCCCGATGGCACGAGGCGGCGCGGTGCCTAGCGTCCTAGACGGACAGACCACCCACCAGGGACGGAAGGAACGACAATGAACACGACCTCGCGCCAGGTGATCGGTGCCGCTGCACTGGCCTTCTCGTTCTCCCCGCTCCTGATCGCTCCCGCTGCGGCGGCCGACACCGCACCGAAGGCCGCGATCGAGCACCAGGAGCTGCAGGCAGGGTCGCGCCACGCGCCGAAGTCGCAGATCGAGCACCAGGAACGGCTCGGGAACGTGAGGAGCCCAGTGCACCAGCGTGTACCGGCCACGCCCTCGGACGGCGGCGGTGGAGCCGCCGACTGGCAGTTCGCGCTGGCAGCCGCTCTGGGCCTCGGACTTGTCGGCGGCGGGGCAGTGGCGGTCCGGCAGGTGAGCCACCACCGGCCGATGTCGGCGGCCCACTGACGCCGGCCGGCAGCTGACGGGAAGTGGCCTCGGCGCGGCAAGAGCCGCGCCGGGGCCGTCAGGCCGGTGGGGTCACGCGAGCGGCACGATCTCGGGGGCCCCGAGGCGGGCCGTGTCGGCCGACTGGTCATCGGGCTGCTCCTGGGACAGCCGCTCGGCCTCGACCCGCGCCAGGTAGTGCTCGACCTCCTTGGCGACCTGCGCGTCGCTCCAGCCGAGCACCGGCGCGAGCAGCCGGGCCGCCACCGGCGCGCTGGTGACGCCGCGGTCGAAGGTCTCGATCGAGATCCGAGTCCGCCGGGCCAGCACGTCGTCGAGGTGCCGGGCCCCCTCCGCCGCCGCGGCGTAGACGACCTCGGCGCGCAGGTAGTCGTCGGCACCCTCGAGCGGCTCGCCGAGCGAGACGTCCTCGTCGACCAGCGCGAGCACCTCGTGCACCAGCGAGCCGTACCTGTGCAGCAGGTGCTCGACGCGCGCGACGTGCAGCCCGTGCCTCGTGGCCAGCCGCTGGCGGGCGTTCCACAGCGCGGTGTAGCCGTCGGCGCCCACGAGCGGCACCTTCTCCGTGCAGCACTGCGGCACCTTGCCGTCGAGCCCGTGGCTCACCGCGTCCACGGCGTCCTTCGCCATCACCCGGTAGGTCGTGTACTTGCCGCCCGCCACCACGACCAGCCCGGGCACCGGGTGCCCGACCGTGTGTTCGCGGGACAGCTGCGAGGTCGACTCGGACTCGCCGTGCAGCAGCGGTCGCAGCCCGGCGTACACGCCCTCGACGTCCTCGCGGGTCAGGGGGGTGACCAGCACCTCGTTGACGTGCCGGAGCAGGTAGTCGATGTCGCTGCTCGACGCGGCCGGATGGGCCTTGCCGAGGTCCCAGTCGGTGTCGGTGGTTCCGATGATCCAGTGCCGGCCCCACGGGATGACGAACAGCACCGAGGTCTTGGTGCGCAGGATCAGCCCGGTGCTGGACTGGATCCGGTCCCGTGGCACGACCAGGTGGATGCCCTTGGACGCGCGGACGTGGAACTGGCCGCGCTCGCCGGCCATCGCCTGGGTCATGTCCGTCCAGACGCCGGTGGCGTTGACGACCTGGCGGGCGCGCACCTCGATCTCGGTGTCGGCCTCGAAGTCGCGCACCCGGACGCCGGTGACCCGCTCACCTTCGCGAAGGAAACCGATGACCCGGGCCCGGTTGGCCACGAGGGCGCCGTACGCCGCCGCGGTGCGCACCACGGACATGGTGTGCCGAGCGTCGTCGACCTGGGCGTCGTAGTACTGCAGCGCGCCGACAAGGGCGTCTTTGCGCAACGACGGGCACTCGCGCAGGGCTCCGCGGCGGGTCAGGTGCCGGTGGTGGGGCAGCCCGCGGGCATTGCCCGACGACGCGCCCATCGCGTCGTAGAGCGCCACGCCGGCACCGGCGTACAGCCGCTCCCAGCCGCGGTGCTTGAGCGGGTACAGGAACGGCACCGGGCGCACCAGGTGCGGCGCCAGCCGCTGGGTGAGCAGGCCGCGCTCGCGCAGGGCCTCGCGGACCAGCCCGAAGTCGAGCATCTCCAGGTAGCGAAGGCCGCCGTGGATGAGCTTGCTGGACCGCGACGACGTGCCGGCGGCCCAGTCCCGGCCCTCGAACAGGGCGACGCTGAGCCCACGGGTGACCGCGTCCAGGGCGACGCCCGCACCGACGACGCCGCCGCCGATCACCACGACGTCCAGCTCCTCGCGCGGGGCCGCGTCGAGAGCGGCCTGCCGCTCCGCCGGGCCGAGGCGGCTCGTGGTCGCGAACGGTCCGACGGTGGTCTCGCGCATCGAGGTCCGCACTGCCTTCCGGTGCCGGGGCGGGAGTACGACCATCATCGTAGGTGCGGGGCCGGGCGTCCCGACGGGACGTCCGCGACCGGCGGTTACCCTCGTGGGGGCTCGACCTGCGGGTCCCCGCCGACCCGGAGGACCACGTATGACGGCAGCGCCGCGCGGCCTGGTCCGGCTGCTCGCGCCGCTGCTCGCCGGAGTGTTCGGCGCGGCGGCTCTTGCCGGCTGCTCGTCCGCCGGGGGGTCGTCCGGACCTGCCGACGAGCCGCGGACATCGGCGACGACCTCGCCCTCCGGGACGGCCGACGACGGTGTGGCGCCCGAGCCCAGGCTGGCCCGGTTCTACGGCCAGCAGCTGGCCTGGCACGGCTGCAGCGGCGGCTTCGAGTGCGCCCGGCTCACGGTCCCGGTCGACTACGGTGCACCGGACGGCGGGACGCTGCGGATGGCGGTCAACCGGCTGCCCTCCTCGGGGGAGCACCGCGGCTCGCTGCTGGTCAACCCCGGCGGGCCCGGAGCATCGGGGCTGGGGTACGCGCGCTCGGCCAAGAGCGCTGTGAGCCCGGCCGTCCGGAAGCACTTCGACGTCGTCGGGTTCGACCCCCGCGGTGTCGGCGCGAGCCGTCCGATCGACTGCCTCACCGACAGGCAGCTCGACGCCTTCCTCGCCCAGGACGGCACGCCGGACTCCGCCGCCGAGGAGGCTGCACTGCAGCGGCAGGGCGAGCTGCTGGGCGACGGCTGCCGGCGCGACGACCCGGCGCTGGTGGCGCACATGGGCACGCGTGACGTGGCCCGGGACATGGACGTCCTGCGCGCCGTCCTCGGTGACGAGCAGCTCACCTACCTCGGCAAGAGCTACGGCACGTACCTCGGTGCGTTGTACGCCGAGATGTTCGCGGCCCGGGTCGGCAGGCTGGTTCTCGACGGCCCGGTGGACCCGAGCTCGACCAGCCTGGACAGCGCCCGCGCCCAGGCCGTCGGCTTCCAGCGCGCGCTGGAAGCCTTCCTCGACGACTGCCTGGGCCGCCGGTCCTGCCCGTTCTCCGGCAGCCGGGCGGAAGCCGAGAGCCGGCTCCAGTCCCTGCTCGACCGTACCGACGTGCAGCCGCTGCCCGGCACCGGGCGCCGGCAGGCGACCCAGGCCCTGGCGACGTACGGCGTGGCCGTGGCGCTCTACGACACCGGTTTCTGGCAGTTCCTGCGGCAGGCTCTCGGCCAGGCCCTGGACGGCGACGGCGAGTCCCTCCTGCTGCTCGGCGACCTGTACAACCACCGCGGACCCGGCGGCCGGTACACCACCAACGCCAGTGAGGCCATCTACGCCGTCAACTGCCTGGACCGGCCGGAACGCTCGACGCTCGACACGTTCCGGGCCGACGCCGCCGAGGTGGCCAGGCTGTCGCCCATCTTCGGTGCGTTCATCGTGTGGTCCAACCTGCCCTGCGCCACCTGGCCGGCGCCGGCCGAGGGCGCTCCGGAGCCGGTCGCGGCGACCGGTGCGGCGCCGATCCTGGTCGTCGGGACCACCCGCGACCCGGCCACGCCCTACGAGTCGGCCCAGGCGCTGGCGCGGCAGCTCGACTCGGGACGGCTGCTCACCTACGACGGCGACGGGCACACGGCGTACCGGCAGGGGAGCGGGTGCATCGACAAGGCCGTGGACGCCTACCTGCTGGAGGGCACCGTGCCCGCCGCCGGCACCCGGTGCGACTGAGCCACGCCGGGGCGGACGGTAGACTCGCTGGCCGTGCCGGGAGGCAACGGTCCCCGCACGCGCCGCCTTAGCTCAGTCGGTAGAGCGTCTCACTCGTAATGAGAAGGTCATCGGTTCGATTCCGATAGGCGGCTCCAACGCCACACTCCTCCCACCTGCGTAAGCCCGGCAGAGGCGGGAGCCGAGCTCGTCACGGCGTTCTCCCGCTCGGCCGGCCACTCCGGCGCCGGACGCGGCGCGACAATGGGATCGTTGCAGCGCACCGCCCGTCAGCCGGCCGGACACCAGGAGTGCTGCTCATGCCTGAACGTCACATCACAGTGCAGCGCCGCATGTCTGCGTCCACCGCTTCCATATGGGCCCTGTACGCCGACTTCCCGAATCTCGCGAACCATTGGAGTGGCCTCAGGGCCACGAGAGCCATCGGCGACCAGACCAGCGGCGTGGGCGCTCGCCGCCGCGTCGAGCTGAAGCCGATGGGCAGCATGGAGGAAACCGTCACCGCCTGGGAGGAGGGTCGCAGGATCGACACGCAGAACCAGCCGAGCGCCTCGGTGCCGATCAAGCAGGCCGAGTCCACGCTCACGCTCGAGCCCGGCGCCGACGGGACGTTGGCCACGTTCGACTACCGGTATGTGCCCAGGGGTGGCCCGATCGGTCGAATCAGCGGCCCCTTGATCGACAAGATGCTGACGGCGAGCTTCACCGACATGCTGGCCGCCACCGAGGAGGCCGCGCTCGCGAACGGCTAGCGAGGTGCGGCCCTGGCGGCACCCGAACGGCAACCCCCGGGTCGCGCCACGATTCCGACAGGCGGCGTCGTCGTGACACCACCGGATGCCTTGCGGAACGTCAGGTGTGGCCGGCGCGGCATGGGCTGCCATGCGCAGCCCCGGGACTGCCCCTCCCTCCTCTCCCTGACCTTCAGTCGCACCCGCGGTTCACGCCTGACCGGACGTCGGTCTGGACGGAGCCAGGTCGCGGGCACGCCACACGACCCCAGCGGCGGGGTCATCCGAAGGCCCTGGTTCGACCCGCTCCACAGCGAAACCTTCCCGCTCGTAGAACGCGCCTGCGCGCTCGTTCGCCACGAAGTGCTCGATGTACAGCCGATCCGCGGCGGGGGGCAGCTGCCTGGTGAGGGCATCCAGCAGCTGAGGGCCCAGCCCACAGCCGCGATGCTCGGGGTCGACGTAGAGCTTGTAGACCACATGGTCGTCCCCGCGGCGGCCGCGCTGCCCGACGCCGACAATGCGCCCGCCGGCCTCGGCGACGACCACCGAACCCTCGGACACGGCTGCGCCGACGTGCGTCTCGTTCCACCACCTTCGGACCTGCTGATCAGCCCCCTCCGCGCCGATCAGGGGCGCGTAGTGGGGTCGAACATGCACAGCGCCGAACCGACAGATGCCCCTGATGTCACCGTGCTCGGCATCCCGCACGACGGGTGTGGTTCCCGACGACATCGCACCCTCCTTCGAACCAGTCCCGCCGGCCCGGCCAGATCGGGAAGAACACCCGCGCCGTGTCCGGCGAACGATGCTCGGGGCGCCCATCACCGAGCCGATGTCCCAACCCAGCATGGCCAGCCCGGCAGCGACGGAAACGCCCACATCCGACGGACCTGGTGCGCAGCTGCGGCAAGTGGCCGGCGGAAACCCCCGTGGCCAGTCGCCTCGCGTCGAGCCGCCGACCGGCCGCGCGAGGTGCCGCACCCTCGGCTGCATTGCGTCCGACCTGGGGTGTTTTGCACCTTTCGCCCGGGGGTAGGTGGGCGCCGCCGGTGCGGCCGCGAGGAGGACTCGATGCGCAGATCCCTGACCGCCGTTATCGTGACCGCGCTGACAGTCCTCTGGGCCGTACCCTCGGCACCGGCCGACGCGGACGGCGGCGGGGGAGCCGACCGCGCGACCCTGACGCGCTACGCGGAGCACACCTGGGCGTCGTTCACGGCGATGGTCGACACCGAGAGCGGGCTGCCGACCGACCAGCTCTTCGACGACGGGCACACCGATGTGCAGACGTCGACGACCAACATCGGCGCCTACCTGTGGAGCGCGATCGCGGCCGAGAGGCTCGGCATCATCGACCACGCCGAGGTCGTCAGCCGGCTCACGCGGACCATCACCACGCTCGAGGGGATGGAGACGTACGAGTCGACCGGCCAGTTCTACAACTGGTACGACCACCGGGACGGCGCCAAGCTCACGAGCTGGCCGCCCACGGGTGCGCCGCTCGACCCGATCCTGTCCTCCGTCGACAACGCCTGGCTGGCCACCGGCCTGAAGATCGTGCACAACGCGGTGCCGGAGCTCGCGTCCCGCGCCGGCGCGATCTACGACGCGATGGACTTCGGCTTCTACTACGTGCCGGAGAAGAACCGGATCCTGTTCCACTTCAAGCCGTCGACCGGTGACGGTCCCTGCTGCTACGACACGGTCCTGTCCGAGTCGCGGATCGCCGACTACATCGGCATCACCAAGGGCGAGCTGCCGCGCAAGGAGTACTACGGCCGCTGGCGCACCTTCCCCGACACCTGCGACTACTCCTTCCAGGAGCAGAAGCCGACCGGCTACTGGGCCAGCTACGACGGCGTCGACGTCTACGACGGCAGCTACACCTACAACAAGACGAAGATCACGCCCAGCTGGGGCGGCTCGATGTTCGAGGCACTGATGCCGTCGCTGTTCGTGCCGGAGGAGAGGTGGGGCGCCGGCTCGTGGCGGCAGAACCACCCACTCACCGTGGACGCTCAGATCGACCACGGCATGAACGTCGCGCACTATGGCGTGTGGGGCTTCTCGCCGTCGAACACCCCGGAGGGCGGCTACGGCGCCTACGGAGTCGACCTCGCCGGGATGGACCCCAACGGGATGCCGTCCAACGAGGACAACACCCTGGTCGACCACGGTTTCGCCGGGTGCGGCGGTCGGCCGGCGCAGGACGACCCGCCGGCCGGCGCCTACACCAACGGGGTCGTCACACCGCACGCGGCGTTCCTCGGCCTGCGCTACCGCCCGGCCGAGGCGATCGCGAACCTCGCCCGGCTGGAAGCCATGCCTGGTGTCTTCGACAGGTGGGGATTTGCCGACTCGGTGAACGTCGGCTCCGGGCACCCGTCGGCGTCCTACCTGTCGTTGGACCAGGGCATGGTCATGGCCTCGCTCGGCAACTACCTCGGCGACGACGTCATGCGCACGGCATTCTCCTCCGCTGACGTCGTCAAGGCCATCCGGCCGGTCCTCGGCGTCGAGGAGTTCAACACCCGCCCGCGCGCCTGCACCATCATCGGCACCGCCGGCGCCGACAGGCTGGTCGGCACCAAGGGAGCGGACGTCATCTGCGCCCTCGGCGGCGACGACATGGTCCGCGGCATGGGCGGCGACGACGTCGTCTACGGCGACGGAGGCGCCGATCACCTGATCGGCAACGGCGGCGACGACACGCTGTACGGCGACGCCGGCGCCGACAAGGTCGACGGCGGCGACGGTGCGGACATCGTCTCCGGCGGCGCTGGTGCCGACCGGCTGTCAGGTGACGCTGGCGCGGACCACCTCGAGGGCGGCCTGGGCGCCGACCGCTGCGCCGGTGACGCCGCGGACGACCCTCCTGGCGGCTGCTGACCGCGCCGCGCTCGCGTCCGGAGCGATGAGTTCCTGTCGGTCCGCGCGTCTACCGTCGCGACACCGAACGACGGGAGACATCCATGAGCACCGGCACGACGACGACCTTCGACCCTGCCGCCTTGCGTGCGGCGGTGCGCGGCAACGTTGTCACTCCGGACGACGCCGGCTACGACGCCGCCAGGACGACGATGTACGGCCCGGCCGAGGCTCGCCCTCTCGCGGTCGTCGCGCCCGCGGACGCGGAGGACGTGGCCGAGGTGGTCCGGCTGGTGTCCGCCCTCGGTCTCGGCCTCGCAGTGCGCTCCGGCGGTCACAGTGCCGCCGGCCACTCGACAGTCGACGGCGGCATCGTCCTCGACCTCCGCTCGCTGGACGGCATCGAGGTCGACGTCCCGGACCGGTCGGTGTGGGCCGGGGCGGGCCTGACCGCGGGCGCGCTCACGACGGCGGTCGCCGAGCACGGCCTGGCCGTCGGGTTCGGCGACACGGGGTCGGTGGGGATCGGTGGCATCACTCTCGGCGGCGGGGTCGGCTTCCTCGTGCGCAAGCACGGCCTGACGATCGACAACCTGCTCGCGGCCGAGGTCGTGACGGCGGCGGGTGAGGTCGTCGTCGCCGACGAGCATGCACATCCCGACCTGTTCTGGGCGCTGCGCGGTGGCGGCGGGAACTTCGGGGTCGTCACCCGGTTCCGCTACCGGCTGCACGAGGTCGGCACGGTCTACGGCGGGCTCCTGGTGCTCCCTGCCACGGCCGAGACCGTCACCGGCTTCCTCGCCGCGGCGGACGCCGCACCGGAGGACCTGTCGACGATCGCCAACGTGATGAGCTGCCCGCCGATGCCCTTCATCGCGGAGCAGCACCACGGCAGTGCCGTGATCCTCGCCCTGGTCTGCTGGTCCGGCGACCCGGCGGCGGGCGAGGCGGCGGTGGCGCCGTTGCGCGCGCTGGCCGAGCCGCTCGCGGACATGGTCCGGCCCGCCGCGTACCCCGAGATGTTCCCGCCGGACGACCCCGACTACCACCCGACCGCCGTGAGCCGAACGATGTTCGCCTCCGGGGTCGACACGACGACCGCAGCGACGATCGTCGAGCGGATCGACGCGTCCGACGCACCGATGCGGGTGGTGCAGATCCGCGTGCTCGGCGGGGCGGCCGCGCGGGTCGCAACGGACGCCACGGCGTACGCCCACCGGGCCCGCCGGCTGATGCTCAACGTCGCGTCGTTCTACGTCGGGGACGACGACCGCCTGCGGCGGCAGGAATGGGTCGACGAGCTGTCGGCCGTGCTGACGGGCGGCGACGACGCCGCGTACGTCAACTTCGTCGGCGACGAGGGCGAGGAGCGGGTGCGCGCGGCATACCCAGGTGCGACCTGGGACCGGCTGCGTGCCGTCAAGGCCCGGTACGACCCGGCGAACCTGTTCCGCCGCAACCACAACATCCCTCCTGCCGACGCCTCGGTGCCCGCCGCCCGCCGGAGCTGAAGCCGGGCGGCCCGGGGCCTCTCGGGTGACGACTGGTGACCAGGGGTGCCCGAGGGGCGTACCGTGTGCCTGGGTCGCTCGGCGAGGTGATCCTCACCGAGCCCGGGTCCACCAGTGGGCCGCACGGCTCGTCCGACGCCTCTTCTCCAGGAGATCGCGCTAATGACTGCACAGTCCCCCGGCACCCAGCGTGCTGACCTGCAGGTCGTCCGAGGCGGCGACGCCGCAGCAGGTGGCGACACGACGGCGCAGGCCCTCGGCCTGCTGGAGAACGCGCGCAAGGTCGCCGACTCGACGGTCGCCGAGGCGCGAGACGAGGCGGAGCGGCTGCTCGTCGCCGCTCGGGAACGCGCCCAGCAGGTCCAGCGCGACGCCAAGGACCTGGGCCAGAAGCTGCGTGCCGACGCCGAGCGCGATGCGGCCCAGGCCCGGCACCAGGCCTATGGCGAGTCCGAGCGCATCGTCGGCGAGGCGCGCACCGAGGTGACCACGCTGAGGTCGTCGGTCGCCGGGCTGCGTCAGGAGCGCGACACCGCCGAGGCCGCGATGCGCGAGCTCGCCGGCCGGCTGCAGACCGCACTGGACCGCTACGCCGACCAGGGCCAGCAGGACGGGTCCGACACCCAGCACCACGAGGGCCAGCACCACGAGGGCCAGCACCACCAGGGCTGAGCCGCCCGCTCCGCTCCATGATCCACGCCGGATCCGTGTGACTTCCGCACGAATCCGGTGTGGATCATTGCCGTTCCGCGGGCATCGCTCGCGCTCCCTCCGGCCCACGGCCCGGACCTCGCACTTGACGTGGCCGCTGTGACAGGTGTTCTCTATCGGGGCTGTTGTGGCGTCAATCGACCGACAGCCCGACGTCGCCCTCCCGGCGGCGCGCGAGAGGAGACGGCCGATGGCGCAGTCCGCCCGCCGTCGCGCGCCCGTCGCCCGCGGTCCCGGTCACCGGGTCGCGCTGCTTGCCGCGGTCGCGGCCCTGGCCGTCCCCGCCGCCCTGGGACCGCCCGGGCCGTCCGCCCGCGCCGCTGACGGCGCGCCCGTCCCGAGCCAGGCCCAGGTCGAGGCCGGCCGGCAGCAGGTGACCGCTGCCGCTGACCAGGTGGGCCAGATCGAGGCGGCCCTGGCGGCCGCAGGCGCGCGCGCCGACACCCTCTCGACCGACGTCGCCGGGGCCGTCGAGGCCTACAACGGCGCGCGGGTCCGGCTGGACGCCGCGATCACCCGGGCCCGGCGCGCCCAGCTCGCGGCCGACCGCGCGCAGCAGCAGGTCGCCGCTTCCCAGGCCGAGCTCGGCCGGTTCGCCTCCGCGGCCTACCGGTCCGGCGGCGACCTCGGCAGCCTGTCCGCGGTCCTCTACGCCGAGAGCCCGCACGACCTGCTCAGCCGGGCCTCGGCCCTGGCCTCGATCGGCGACAGCCGGCGCACCACGCTGGAGAGCCTGCGCTCCGCCCAGGCCTACGCCACCGTGCTCGACCGCCGGGCGGCGGACCTCGTCGCCCAGCGCCGGGTCGCGACGCGCGAGGTGGCGGCGGCCAAGTCCGCCGCGGAGGCCCGGCTGGCCGGCCAGCAGCGGGCCGTCGCTGAGATCGCGTCCCAGCGCGAGACGCTGGTCCGCCGGCTCGCGCGGGTCCGGCACACGTCGGTCCGGCTGGAGCGCACCCGGCAGGCCGGTCTCGAGCAGGCCCGCCAGGAGGCGCTGCGCCGGGCGGCCGAGCAGAAGGCCCGGGAGGTCGCCCGCGCCGCCGAGGCGTCCCGGGCCGCCGCCGCCGCGAAGGCGGCCGAGGACGCGCGGGCCGCGGCCGCCGAGCAGGCCCGCAAGGACGCCGACGCCCGGGCTGCCGCGGCGGCCGCCGATGCCGCGGGCAGCGGTGGCGGGGGCAACGGTGGCAGCGGTGGCAGCGGTGGCAACGGCGGTGGCGGCGACTCGTCCGGCGGTGGCGGTGGCAGCGAGCCGCCCAGCAGTCCCTCGGGCGGAAGCTCGGACCCCGGCGGCTCCGGGTCCGGCGGCTCCGGGTCCGGCGGCTCCGGATCCGCAGGCAACGCCCCCGACCCGACCCCGCCCGGCTCGTCGCAGGGCAGCAGCAGCGGCGCCCAGGCCGCGATCGACTTCGCCCGCGCCCAGCTCGGCAAGCCCTACCGGTGGGCGGCCGCCGGGCCGGCCAGCTTCGACTGCTCCGGACTCACCATGCGGGCATGGCAGCAGGGCGGTGTCAGCCTGCCGCACTACTCGGTCGCGCAGTACGCCCAGTCCATGAAGGTCGCCCTGGGCGAGCTGCGGCCCGGCGACCTGGTCTTCTTCGCCAGCGGCTCGGACTACCGCTCGATCTACCACGTGGGGCTCTACGTCGGCGGGGGCCAGATGATCGAGGCGCCCTACACCGGCGAGTCCGTGCGGGTGTCGAGCATCTACCGCGCCAGCCTGTTCGGCGCGGCCCGGCCGTGACCGCGGGCTACTCCGGCGGCTCGTACGGCGAGCGGCACGGCCGCGCGTTCGGGGGCTGGCTGGTGCTCTTCGCGCTCGGCTACGTCGTCCTGCACCACGCCGGCACGATCTTCACCGACCTCGGCGACGTCGGAGACACCCGCACCCGGTGGGCGGACTGGATCGACCTGCTCACGCCGTACGTCGTCACCGGCACCGTCGGGGGTGCGCTGCGTGGCGGGGGCGCCAGCCGCGGGACCTGGACCACGTTCTGGTTCGCCGCGATCCTCTACACGCAGGGCCACGGCATCCACCTGTCGGCCAACAGCATCCGGAACGTGGTGCCGGGGGACGGGGAGCCGGCCTACCTCTGGGACGAGCACGTCGGCCACTACCTCTGGTACGTCGGTTTCTACCTGCTCTTGGCGGCGCTGGCCCTGGCGCTGGCCGACCGGCGCACCCGTGGCGGCATCGCCGGTCACATCCTGGCGCTGCTGGTCGGGTTCACCAGCTTCACCAACTCGATCGAGGGGCAGACCCCCTGGCTGGGCATCGGCGCCGCCGTCGTGTTCTCGGTGTGGGGGCTGCTCACCCGTGACGGCATGGGCCGGCTGCTCCTGACGGCCTACGGTTCGTCGCTCGTGCTGTTCGCGGCCTTCGGCCTGTGGCAGGGCGGCTTCCCGGAGTTCTCCGAGCTCGGCTGGATCTAAGCGCCGCCGGGCACGCTCGCCTCTGCGCCTCTGCGCCTCAGTGCGCCTCAGTGCGCCTCGCCGCGCTCCCGGGCGTCGACGAGACGCTGCCGCGACGCGATGATCTCGGCCTCCGCCTCGACCCGGCCGGCCCAGGTGGCTCCCTCGACCGACTTGCCGGGCTCCAGGTCCTTGTAGACCTCGAAGAAGTGCTGGATCTCGAGCCTGTCGAACTCGGGCACGTGGTGGATGTCGCGCAGGTGCTCCGAGCGCGGGTCGGTCGCCGGCACGCACAGCACCTTGTCGTCCCCGCCGGCCTCGTCGGTCATCCTGAACATGCCCAGCGCCCGCGCCTTGATCAGGCAGCCCGGGAACGTCGGCTCCTCGAGCAGCACCAGGGCGTCCAACGGGTCGCCGTCCTCGCCGAGCGTGTCCTCGATGAAGCCGTAGTCGGCGGGGTAGCGGGTCGAGGTGAACAGCATCCGGTCCAGCCGGATCCGTCCGCTCGCGTGGTCGACCTCGTACTTGTTGCGCTGCCCCTTGGGGATCTCGATGAGGACGTCGAAGTCCACGCCAGAGCCTCCTCGCTCGCCGCGGTGCGCACGGTCGTCGCACCGCCGCTCGGTAGTGTCCCGTACGCCGGGTGCGCGCAGCGAGCCCGGCTGGCGCCGACGAGGGACGAGGTGAGCCATCAGCCGCCCGGCCGCGCGACGCGCCCTCGCCGCCACGGCGACCGCCGCTCTCGTGGCCCTGGCCGTCACTGTCGCCGCCCTGGACCTCACCGGACGGCTGCCCGGCGGGCTGGTGGCCGACCCGGAGCCGTCGGGTACCCGGCACACCGCGCTCGACCCGGCGCGCACCCCTGCCGCGGACGTTCTCGTCCCGGAGCCGGCAGCCTCCGCTGCACCGGCGGAGCCGGACCGGGCGGCGCTGGCGGCGGCCCTGCGAACGACCGCGCTCGGGCCCGGCACCGGCGCCGCCGTCGTCGACGTCGCGACCGGAGCCCTGCTGCTGGACCGCGACGCCGGCACCCCGCGCACCCCGGCGTCGGTCACCAAGCTCGCGACCTGTGCCGCGGCGCTGCACACCGCCGGTGCCCGGCACCGGCTCGTCACCACGGTGGTGGCCGGAGCGGATCCGGGGCAGGTCGTCCTGGTCGGCGGCGGAGACGCCAGCCTCACGACCCGGCGCCCGGGACCACACGACCTGCCGCAGCGGGCCAGCCTCGCCGCTCTCGCCGAGGCCGTGGCCGCCGCCCTGCCGGACCCTGCCGCCCCGGTCACGGTCGCCGTCGACGACTCGCTGTTCACCGGCCCCGCCGTCTCCCCGGACTGGCGCAGCAGCTACGTCCCGTCCGGCGAGGTGTCGCCGGTCAGCGCGCTGTCCGTCGACGGCGGCCGGGTCGCGCCCCGCTCGCTGGCCCGCTCTCCGGACCCGGCGCTCGCCGCCGGCGCCGACCTGGTCCGCCTGCTGCGCAAGCGCGGGCTGGATGTGTCCCCGGACGTCGCGCGCGCCCCGGCACCGGCCGGAGCACGCGAGCTCGCCAGGGTCGAGTCGCCGCCGGTCGCCGAGCTCGTCGAGCTGACCCTGCAGACCAGTGACGACGACCTGGCCGAGGCGCTGGCCCGGCTGGCGGCGGTGGCCTCCGGCCGGCCCGGCTCCTTCGACGGCGCCCGCGACGCCGTGGCCGCGGCGCTGGCCGAGCTCGGCGTACCCACCGACGGCATGGCCCTGCTGGACGGCAGCGGGCTGGCGCGCGGCTCACGGGTCGCCCCGCTCACGCTGGCGCGGCTGCTGCAGGCGGCCGCGGACGGCTCGCACCCGGAGCTGGCAGCGCTCGTCGAGGGCCTGCCGGTGGCCGGGTTCAGCGGGACTCTCGCCCTGCGCTTCCGGACCGGCGACCCCCGGACCGGCGCAGGTGTCGTGCGCGCCAAGACCGGGACGTTGACAGGGGTGTCTGCGCTGGCCGGGGTGACGTCGGCGGCGGGGCGGCCGACCGTGCTCGTCGCGATGTCGGACCAGGTACCGGTGGGCGCGACGCTGCAGGCCCGCGACGACCTGGACCGGTTCGCGGCACTCCTGGCCGCGGGACCGCAAACCCCGAAAGACGCACAAACAACCGGCGGGGTCGGTGGTTGACCTCGGTGATCACGGGAACCATCGCCTCGACCAAGGAGGTTCTTGCCATGCACTCACTGTTGTGGATCCTTGCCCTGCTGATCGGTATCTGGGGCGTCGTGACCCTCATCCGCGGAGAGGTCATCCTGGGCATCGTCCTCATCGTCGTCGCCCTGCTCGTCGGGCCTGGCGGCGTCAGCATCTTCAACTAGCCCACCGTTCGCTCCACCGCTGCATCGTCGGCCGGGACGGTCCACCTCCACGGACCGTCACGGCCGGCGCGGTGCCTGGGCCCGGCCATCCGCAACGCGCCGGGCGGACGACGTACGGTGAGGCGATGAGCTCCTCGATGGTCGACTGGGACCTGGCTGTCACGACAGGTCGCCGGCTGGTCGGCGCCGGTCCCTCCGTCAGCTCCGGCGAGGCGCGCGCCGCGGTCGCCCAGCTGCGCGAGTTCGCCGCCGAGGCTCACGGTCACGTGGCGTCGTTCAGCCGGCTGGACGCCCCCACCGACGGCGCAGCGGTGGCGGTCATCGACCGGCCGGGCTGGATCCAGGCCAACGCGGACGGCTTCCGCACCGTGCTCGAGCCGTTGGTGGAGAAGATCCAGCAGCAGCGCCCGCGCGCCAACTCGCCGGTCTCCGACGCAGTCGGCTCGAAGGTCACCGGGGTGCAGACCGGCTCGCTGCTCGCCTTCCTCGCCACCAAGGTGCTCGGCCAGTACGAGCTGTTCCCGCCGTACGGCGTCGACCCGGGCGACAAGCCGGGCCGGCTGCTGCTCGTCGCGCCGAACATCGTGTCGGCCGAGCGCGAGATGGGCGTGGAGCCGCGCGACTTCCGGCTCTGGGTGTGCCTGCACGAGGAGACCCACCGGGTGCAGTTCGGCGCGGTGCCGTGGCTACGCGCCCACATGATGGACGAGATCCGCGCGTTCGTGAGCGCCACCGACGTCGACCCCGCGGCGCTGGCCGCGCGGCTGAAGGCTGCCGCTGCCGCTGCGTACGGCGCGGTGCGGGACGGGTTCGACCCCGACAACACCGAGGGCGGTTCGCTGGTGGAGGCGGTCCAGACGCCCGAGCAGCGGGAGATCCTCGACCGGATCACGGCGCTCATGTCCCTGCTCGAGGGCCACGCCGACTTCGTCATGGACGGCGTGGGCCCGTCGGTGATCCCCTCCGTCTCGACGATCCGGGGCAAGTTCCAGGCCCGGCGCAAGGAGGCGTCGCGGGTCGAGCACGTCGTGCGGCGGCTGCTCGGCATCGACGCGAAGCTGCGGCAGTACCGCGACGGTGAGCGGTTCGTCCGCGGTGCCGTCGAGCGGTCCGGCATGGACGGCTTCAACCAGGTGTGGGCCGCCCCGGCGAACCTGCCCACCCGGGACGAGATCGCCGACCCGGCGGCCTGGGTGGCCCGCGTCGTCACCCCGAGGGAGCTCCCCGCCTGACCGCGCCCACGCCCGCCCGCCCTGCGGCAGCACGAGTTGATCACGTAAGCGTGGTCAACTCGGGTTGACAGTGGCATGCAGGCCACTGACAACCCGGAATGATCACGTAAGCGTGATCAACTCGGGGCGGCAGGATGGGGGCATGGGCCCGCTGCCGGAGGTCGCCGCCGTACGCCGGGCGGTGCGCGCGGCGGTGGCCGACCTCACCCCGGGCGACCTCGTCGTCGCGGCGTGCAGCGGGGGAGCCGACTCGGTGGCCCTCGCGGCGGCGCTGGCGTTCGAGGCGCCGCGTGCGGGGCTGCGCGCCGGCGGGCTGACTGTCGACCACGGGCTTCAGGCCGGGTCCGCGGACCGGGCCCAGAAGGTCGGTGCCGAGCTGGCCGGGCTCGGGCTCGATCCGGTCGAGGTGCTGACTGTCGGGGCCAGCGCCGGACGCGGCGGTCCGGAGGCGGTGGCCCGCGCCGTGCGCTACCGCGCGCTGGACGAGGCCGCCGAGCGCCTCGGCGCGGCAGCCGTCCTTCTAGGACACACCCGCGACGACCAGGCGGAGACCGTGCTGCTCGGGCTGGCCCGCGGCTCCGGCGCGCGCTCGCTCGCCGGCATGGCGCCGGTCCGCGGCCGCTACCGGCGGCCGCTGCTCCACCTCCCGCGCGACGTCGTGCGCGCCGCGGCGGCCGGGCTGGCCACCTGGGAGGACCCGCACAACGCCGATCCCGCCTACGCCCGCAGCCGGGCCCGGCACGACGCCTTGCCCGCCCTGGAGCGCAGCTTCGGCCCCGGTGTCGCGGCGGCCCTGGCCCGGACGGCCCGGCAGCTGCGCGCCGACGCCGACGCCTTGGACGGCTGGGCCTCCCGCGCCCATGACGACGCGGCCCGAGCGGGAGGACTGGACCCGGAGCGGCTGGCCGCGCTGCCGCCCGCCGTCCGGACCCGGGTGCTCCGGCGCGCGGCCCTCGCCGCCGGCTGCCCCGCCTCCGACCTGACCGCGGGCCACGTGGAGGCGATCGACCGGCTGGTGACGGCGTGGCACGGTCAGGGCCCGCTGCACCTGCCCGGGGGAGTCGAGGCCAGCCGCACGTATGGGACCCTGGCGCTCTGCCGGCCCGACCGCAGCCCCTGAGGAGCACCCCCGCGTGGACGAGAAGGACCTGGGCACCGACCTCGAGAAGGTGCTCATCAGCGAGGAGCAGATCCACACCCGGCTCGCCGAGATGGCCGCCGAGATCGCCGTCGACTACGACGGTCGCGACGTCCTCCTGGTCGGCGTCCTCAAGGGCGCGGTGATGGTCATGGCCGACCTGGCCCGGGCCATCCCGGTGCACGTCGAGATGGACTGGATGGCTGTCTCGTCCTACGGCTCGGGCACCAAGTCCTCCGGCGTGGTCCGCATCCTCAAGGACCTCGAGCGGGACATCACCGGTCGCCACGTGCTCATCGTCGAGGACATCATCGACTCCGGGCTCACGCTGTCCTGGCTGATGTCCAACCTCGGCTCCCGCGGCCCGGCCTCGGTCGAGGTCTGCACCCTGCTGCGCAAGCCGGACGCCGCGCAGGTCGACGTCCCCGTGCGGTACGTCGGCTTCGACATCCCCAACGAGTTCGTCATCGGCTACGGGCTGGACTACGCGGAGCGCTACCGCAACGTGCCGTTCGTCGGCACCCTCGCGCCGCACGTCTACTCCTCCTGAGCGTCCCCCGGGCCGGCCGGCCGCGTTGACCCGCGGGAACGTCCGGCGCCCCCTGCCGCGTTGGAGCCTGTGTCGGGCGTCGGCCGCATCGGTCGGACGGCGTCACCTCGCGCGCAGGTGCCGGGGTACCCTCGAGGTCCGACTCACCCACGCCTGGCAGGAGGGACGGGGCGACCCGCCCCGGTTCGATGGACGTCAAACGCTACTTCCGAGGGCCCGTCGTGTGGGTCCTGCTGGTCATCGTCGCCGTGCTCCTGGTGACCTCGATCACCTCAGCCGCTGGTGGGTTCTCCAAGGTCGACACGTCGGTCGCCGTGCAGCAGATCCAGGCCGACAACGTGGAGACGGCCAAGCTCGTGGACCGTGACAACCGGATCGAGCTCGAGCTCAAGCAGGCTGTGGCAGGCGACACCAAGATCCAGGCCGACTACGTCCAGGCCCGGCAGCGCGAGCTGGTCGACTCGCTCACCGAGCACCCGCCGGCACAGGGCTACACCGACAGCGTCCCCCGCACCTCCTGGATGGTGTCGCTGTTCATCAACTTCCTGCCGATCCTCATCCTGGTCGTCCTGATCCTGTTCTTCTTCAACCAGATGCAGGGCGGCGGCAGCCGGGTCATGCAGTTCGGCAAGTCCAAGGCCAAGCTGATCAGCAAGGACACCCCCAAGACGACCTTCAAGGACGTCGCCGGCGCGGACGAGGCCGTCGAGGAGCTGCACGAGATCAAGGAGTTCCTCGAGAACCCGGCCAAGTTCCAGGCCATCGGCGCCAAGATCCCCAAGGGCGTGCTCCTGTACGGGCCGCCAGGCACCGGCAAGACGCTGCTCGCCCGCGCGGTGGCCGGCGAGGCCGGAGTGCCGTTCTACTCCATCTCCGGCTCGGACTTCGTCGAGATGTTCGTCGGCGTCGGCGCCTCCCGGGTGCGGGACCTGTTCGAGCAGGCCAAGTCCAACGCCCCAGCCATCGTCTTCGTGGACGAGATCGACGCGGTCGGCCGGCACCGCGGCGCCGGCATGGGCGGCGGTCACGACGAGCGCGAGCAGACCCTGAACCAGCTGCTGGTGGAGATGGACGGCTTCGACGTCAAGGGCGGCGTCATCCTCATCGCGGCCACCAACCGCCCCGACATCCTCGACCCCGCACTGCTGCGGCCCGGCCGGTTCGACCGGCAGATCGCCGTCGACCGGCCCGACCTGCAGGGCCGCTTCAAGATCCTCGAGGTGCACTCGAAGGGCAAGCCGCTGGCCGAGGGCATCGACCTGATGGCCTTCGCCCGCCGGACCCCGGGCTTCACCGGAGCCGACCTGGCCAACGTCCTCAACGAGGCCGCGCTGCTCACGGCCCGCTCCGACAAGAAGCTCGTCGACGCCGACGCGCTGGACGAGGCCATCGACCGCGTGGTCGCCGGACCGCAGCGCACCCGGATCATGAGCGAGAAGGAGAAGAAGATCACGGCGTACCACGAGGGCGGGCACGCCCTGGTGGCCGCGGCGCTGCAGAACACCGACCCCGTGCACAAGATCACGATCCTGTCCCGGGGCAGGGCCCTCGGCTACACGATGGTGCTCCCGGACGAGGACAAGTACTCCACGACCCGCAACGAGATGCTCGACCAGCTGGCCTACATGCTCGGCGGCCGGGCGGCCGAGGAGATCGTGTTCCACGACCCGACGACCGGCGCCGCCAACGACATCGAGAAGGCCACCAGCGTGGCCCGCGCGATGGTCACCCAGTACGGCATGACCGAGCGGATCGGCGCCATCAAGCTGGGGTCCGAGGGTGCCGAGCCGTTCCTGGGCCGGGACATGGGCCACCAGCGCGACTACTCCGAAGAGGTGGCCGGGATCGTCGACGAGGAGGTCAAGCGGCTCATCGAGACCGCGCACGACGAGGCCTGGCAGATCCTCGTCGACAACCGCGACATCCTCGACGACATGGTGCTGGAGCTGCTGGAGAAGGAGACGCTGGACAAGGCCCAGGTCGCCGAGATCTTCACCCACATCCGCAAGCGGCCGGCGCGGCCCGCGTGGACCGGCTCGGCCAAGCGGACCCCCCAGGCCGGTCCGATCATGACGCCGAAGGAGCTCGCCTCCCCCAACGGCTCCAACGGGCAGGACAGGGAGCACAGCATGGGCGTCACCGAGCCGACCGACGTCCCCGACGCACCTCTTCCCTCCGACGAGATCCCGGGCCGCCCGCTGGGCTTCGAGCAGTAGGCCGACGTTGGTCCGCGAGTACGACCACGAGGCCGTACGCCGTGCGGTGCACGACCTGCTCGTCGCCATCGGCGAGGACCCGGCCCGTGACGGCCTGCGCGAGACGCCCGAGCGGGTGGCCCGCGCCTATCGCGAGATCTTCGCCGGGCTCTGGCTGGAGCCGGAGGACGTCCTCGCCACGACCTTCGACCTCGGCCACGACGAGATGGTCCTGGTCAAGGACATCGAGGTCCGCTCGACCTGCGAGCACCATCTGGTCCCGTTCTTCGGGGTCGCCCACGTGGGCTACATACCGTCGACCGACGGGCGCATCACCGGGTTGTCCAAGCTCGCGCGGCTGGTCGACGTCTTCGCCCGTCGGCCGCAGGTGCAGGAGCGGATGACGACGCAGGTCGCCGACTCGCTGATGCGCATCCTGGAGCCTCGGGGGGCGATCGTCGTCGTCGAGTGCGAGCACCTGTGCATGTCGATGCGCGGCATCCGCAAGCCGGGCGCGACCACCGTCACCTCGGCGGTGCGGGGTCAGCTGCGCGACCCCACCACCCGGGCCGAGGCGATGAGCCTCATCGTGTCCCGATGACCGCCGGGTCCGACCTGACCGCGCCGCGGTCCCCGTCCGGCCTGCCGCCCGCACTGGCCGGCCAGGGCCGCACGCTGGTGATGGGCGTGGTCAACGTGACGCCGGACTCCTTCTCCGACGGCGGCGACTACCTCGACCCCGGTCGTGCGGTCGCTCACGGCCTCGAGCTCGTCGCCGACGGCGCCGACCTCGTCGACGTCGGGGGCGAGTCGACCCGCCCGGGCGCGCACCGGGTCGACGCCGACGAGGAGCTGCGGCGGGTGCTCCCCGTCGTGCGCGGCCTCGCGGCGCAGGGCGTCTTCGTCAGCGTCGACTCCATGCGGTCCACCGTGGCCGCGGCCTGCCTGGAGGCCGGTGCGGGGATGGTCAACGACGTGAGCGGCGGCCTGGCCGACGACGCGATGGCCGCCGTGGTGGCCGGCGCGCGGTCGCCGTACGTCGTCATGCACTGGCGCGGGCACAGCCTGGACATGGCCAGCCGGGCGGTCTACGCCGACGTGGCCACCGAGGTCGTCGACGAGCTGCGGGCCCGCCTGGACGCGCTGGCTGCCGCAGGGGTCGACCTCGACCGGGTGGTGGTAGACCCGGGGCTGGGGTTCGCCAAGGACGCCGCACAGAGCTGGGCGGTGCTCGCCCGGCTCGCGGAGCTCGACGCGCTCGGCCGCCCGGTGCTTGTCGGCGCCTCGCGGAAGGGCTTCCTCGGCCGCCTGCTCGCCGGCCCGGACGGTGCACCCCGGGTGGCGGCGGACCGGGAGGACGCCACGACCGCCGTCTCCGTGCTGGCCGCCACCCACGGAGCGTGGGCGGTGCGGGTGCACCGGGCCCGCGCGAGCCGTGACGCGGTCGAGGTGGTCGCCGCGGTCCGGGGCGCACGCGACGGGTGGGTGGCGCCGTGACGGACGACGCGGGGGCCGTGCTGCGCGCCAACCAGTCGCTCTACGACGCCTTCGAGACCGGGGACGCCGACCTGATGGAGGCACTGTGGCTGGACGGCCCGGACGCCGCCACGGTGAGCTGCGTGCACCCCGGGTGGTCCCCGCTGCACGGCCGGGACAGCGTGCTGCGCTCCTGGACGATGATCATGGCGAACACGTCCTTCATCCAGTTCGTGCTGACCGACCTGGCGGTCACCGTCGCGGGCGAGGTCGCCGTCGTCACCTGCGGCGAGAACATGCTGACCGGTCTGGACGACGTGACCGGCGGTGACATCGGCGGCCTCGCCGGCGGCCGCGCGGTGGCGACCAACGTGTTCCGGCGTACCCCTGAGGGCTGGCGGCTGTGGGTGCACCACGCCTCACCCGTGCTGACGCGGCAGGATGGCGACGTCGACAGCCGTGACATCGGGGGCAACCGTGAGCCGTGACCGGATCGCGGTCCGCGGCATCGAGGCGTTCGGCCACCACGGGGTCTACGCCGAGGAACGGGCCGCCGGGCAACAGTTCGTCGTCGACGTCGTGCTCACCCTCGACCTCGCCCGGGCAGCCACGTCCGACGACGTCGCCGACACCGTGCACTACGGCGAGCTCGCCCAGCAGGTCGTCGCCGCGGTCGGCCGCGACCCTGTCGACCTCATCGAGACGCTGGCCCAGCGGGTCGCCGACCTGGCCCTCGCGCAACCGGCGGTCGAGGAGGTCGAGGTGACCGTGCACAAGCCGGAGGCGCCGGTCGGCGTGCCGGTCGACGACGTCGCCGTGACGATCGTGCGGAGCCGCGGGTGAACGACGAGGCGCCGGTGCGCCGGGTCGTGCTCGCCCTCGGCAGCAACCTCGGGGACCGCCTCGAGCTGCTCCAGGGCGCCGTCGACGCGATCGCGGACACCCCTGGCCTGCACGTCGTCGGCGTCTCCCCGGTCTACGAGACCGACCCGGTCGGCGGCCCGGACCAGCCGGACTACCTCAACGCTGTCGTCGTGGCAGAAGGGACGCTGCCGGCCCGCACGCTCCTGGAGCGGGCGCTCGCGGTCGAGGACGGCTTCGACCGGCTCCGCGACGTTCGCTGGGGGCCGCGCACGCTGGACATCGACGTTGTCGCGGTCGGCGACCTCGTGGTCGACGAGCCGGACCTCCAGGTGCCCCACCCACGGGCCGGCGAGCGCGCATTCGTCCTGGTGCCCTGGCTCGACGTCGACGCCGCGGCCGAGCTGCCGGGCTCCGGCCTGGTCGCCGAGCTTGTCGAGCGGCTCGGCCGTGACGGCGTACGGCGCCGCGACGACCTCGACCTGGTGGTCCCGTCGTGACCGGCGCCCGGAGCCGCGGGTGAGGCCAACCCGGACCGGCACGTTGCTCGCCCTGCTGCTGGGTGTCGGCGCGGTGTCCTGGGGCGTGCTCGCCGTGAGCTCGGACCGTGGCGCGACCCTGCCGCCGCTGACCTGGACAGCGCCGGCCGGGGTCGCCCTGATCGCCGTGGTCGTCCTGGTGACGGCCCTCGGGCTGCGGTCCCGGCTGGGGACGCCGGCGAAGCGCCCGCACCCGCTGTCGATGGCCCGGATGGCCGTGCTGGGCAAGGCCAGCGCGCACGTCGGGCCGGTGGTGGGCGGGCTCTACGGCGGCTACCTGCTGGTGCTGCTCCCGGACCTCGAGATCGGCGCCCGCCGCGAACGCGCCGTCCTGTGCCTGGTGGCGATGATCGCCGCGGTCGGCCTGTCTGCTGCCGGCCTGCTGCTGGAGCGGATCTGCCGGGTGCCGCCGCCCGACGTCGAGGACGAGCTCCCCGCCGCCCCCGCCTAGCTCCCCGAGGAGTTGTCAGCCGCAGGCAGCCGTGTGCGGCTGCCTGCGGCTGACACGTCGCCGGACGCTCAGGCGGTGGGCGGCCGCTGAGGTCAGCACGGCACCTGCCCGACCGGTCCGCGGTCGAGGCCAGGGCGGGCGAGGTCTGTCAGGACCCGACACCGCTCCGCTCCTCAGCCGCTCCCGCGGTTGCCGTTGCAGCCTCCCGTCGTCGTCGCCGTTCGCGAAGCGCCCGCGCCGATCCGATCACGACGATGACCCCCGCCAGCAGGCCCGCCGCGTCGGCGGTCAGCAGCCCGCCGCTGGCATCCGGTGCGTCGGCCACCAGGTACGCGGTCTGCTCCAGGGCCTGCACGAGGCCCAGGACCAGCGAGACCCACAGAGACGACAGGCTGTGCCGCAGCCCCACCCAGGCGGCCATCACCAGCCCGATCACGGCGAACAGCAGCGCGTTGCCCAGCGAGTCCGTGCTGACCACCGCCATCAGCCCGGCGAAGACCACGACGCCAAGCCAGCCGGCCACGGCGAGCTGCACGGAGCGGGGAAGGGGAGAACGAACGATGGGCATGAGGCCTCCTCCGATGAGTGAGGAGGATGTTAGGAAGGTATCTTCCCAAGGTCAAGGCCACGGCGTGCAGCAGAGGCGGCGCAGGCCACGAGGTAGGCCAGCAGCGAGCCGCCGACGCCCGCCCAGGCGAGAGCCGAGACGGTCTCCAGCGGGGGCGGGGCGAACCGCCAGAGGTAGGACAGCGCCCACATCGCGGAGCAGGTGGCCAGGAGGCTACGCCGCAGACCGGTGAGGTTGGGACGCGTCGGTCGGGCGCACCGGCGCACCGCGGCCACCAGGGCCACGCCCACTGCGCAGGCCGACAGCGGCACCAGCAGCACGGCGGCCACGGCGGCTGTGGCTGCCAGCCCGGGGGCGCGGCTCCGTACACCGTCGACGAGCAGACCGAGCGGGACCAGCACTGTGAGCAGGGCGGCGAGCAGTGACGCAGGATGTGCGAGGTGCCAGGAGAGCCCGCGCGACCTGGCCTCCAACGAGGCGCGCCAGGCCAGGTCGGCGGCGAGCCCGCGCACTGTCCGCCCCACGATGGCCCGCGCCCATCGGCCCCCGGCGCCGGATGCCAGTTGATCGTGCACGTCGCAGCGCAGCTCGGCCCGGCGTTCGCTGCGCTGCGGCTCGGGTGCGGTGGCGGTGTACCGGTCGACCCACCAGAGGGCGAGGCGGACGGCAACGGGCGGCCGGCTCACGCGGGTGCCTCACCGGCGAGCCGGCCACCCGGCGCGGGCGCCGTCCCGGCTGCCGCCCGCCGCCCGGCCGAGGTGACGGTGTAGATCCGCCGGCGGGGGCGGCCGTCGCCCGCGGCGACCGCGGCGTCCTCCCAGGTCGCGTCGAGCAGCCCATCGCGGCGCAGCCGGTCCAGTGCCTTGTACAGCGTGCCGTGCGCCACGAGGCCGCCGCCGTTCCAGCCGCCGAGATCCTGTGCGAGCGAGAAGCCGTAGACACCGTCGGGTGCGCGGTCGACCGCGACCTCGAGGATCGCCTGCTCCAGGGCGATCAGTGCTCCGCGCTTCCGGTAGGCCACGGGCCCACTGTAGGAAACGGCGGCCCGCTCGGTCACCGGAATGCGGCGGTGACGAACGGTCAGGCGGTGGGGACGGTCTCCAGCTCGACCGCGTCCGGGTCGACGCCCTGCAGGTCGGACTCGACCGACCGGCGCAGCGCCTCGTGCAGGGTCGCCGGGGTGAGCACGCCGACGTACCGGTCGCCGTCGAGCACCGCGACCCAGCCGGCGTCGTGCTGCAGCATCTCGGCGAAGGCGGCCTTGAGCGACGACCCGGTCGGCAGCCAGGCCTCCATCCGCTTGGCCCGGTCGGCCACGGTGCCGGCGCCCGTCTCGTCCGCGGCGAACCAGCCGTGCAGGTTCTCCTCGTCGTCGAGCACGACCGCCCACCGCACACCCGCCGACTGGAGCGACGCCGACGCGTCGGCAATCCGGTCGCGGAGGTGCACCACGAGCGGGTGCTCGACGTCGGCTGCGCCGACCGTGGTGACCGAGAGCCGCTTCAGGCCGCGGTCGCTGCCGACGAACTGAGCGACGAAGTCCGTGGCCGGCGCGCCGAGCAGCCGCGGCGGTGCGTCGTACTGCTCGAGGTGCCCGCCCTCGGAGAACACCGCGATGCGGTCGCCCATCCGCACCGCCTCGTCGAGGTCGTGGGTGACGAACAGCACCGTCTTGCGGACCTCTTGCTGCAAGCGGATGAACTCGGCCTGCAGCCGCTCCCGCACGATGGGGTCGACGGCCCCGAACGGCTCGTCCATGAGCAGCACCGGCGGGTCCGCCGCGAGCGCACGGGCGACCCCGACCCGCTGCCGCTGCCCGCCGGAGAGCTGGTGCGGGTAGCGCTTGGCGAACCGTCCCGGCTCCAGGCCGACGAGCTCGAGCAGCTCGAGGACGCGGGCGTCGACCTTGTGGCGGTCCCAGCCCAGCAGCCTGGGCACTGTCGCCACGTTGGCGGCGACGTTCTGGTGCGGGAACAGCCCGGTCTGCTGGATGACGTAGCCCATCCGGCGCCGCAGCTTCACCGGGTCGACGTGGGTGACGTCCTCGCCCTGCAGCAGGATCCGGCCGCTCGTCGGCTCGATCAGCCGGTTGACCATCTTCAGCGTCGTGGACTTGCCACACCCGGACGGCCCGACCAGCACGACGGTCTCGCCCTCGGGCACGTCGAGGTCGAGCTCCTGCACCGCGACGGTGCCGTCCTCGTAGCGCTTCCCGACGCCCTCGAGTCGGATCATCGGTTCGGGGGTAGCGTCCACCCGTGGCCCTTCCGTACGGTGCACCGCTCGTGCACGCCTCTGGTGGATTGTCCGCCGCGGACGAGCCGGCCAACCCATGGTTCACCTGGCAGTACGTCCAAGACAACTCCGGCGACCTCCGCACGGCGTTGGAGACCCACATCGTCCTCACTGTCGAGTCGGTGCTGATCGCGACTGTCGTGGCGTTCCCGCTCGCCCTGCTGGCCTACCGGTACCGGCGGCTGGCGGGCCCCGTCCTCGGTGTGACCGGGGTGCTCTACACGATCCCGTCGGTGGCGCTGTTCGCCTTCATCGCGCCGTTCTCGGTGTTCGGCCTGCGCAAGCGCACCGTCGTCTTCGGGCTGGTCATCTATGCGTTGTTGATCCTGGTTCGGAACATGCTCGTCGGCCTGCAGGGCGTCCCGGAGGACGTGCGCGAGTCGGCGCGCGGGATGGGCTACGGCCGGGGCCGGATGCTGTGGCGGGTGGAGCTGCCGGTGGCGCTGCCGACGATCATGGCGGGCATCCGGGTGGCCACCGTGTCGACCGTCGCGCTGGTCACGGTCGGCGTCCTCGTGGGGGAGGGGGGCCTGGGCCAGCTCATCCTGCGGGGCTTCAACAACAACTTCTACCGGGCCGAGATCGTCACGGCCTCGGTGCTGACTGTCGCCCTGGGCCTGGCGTTCGACTTGCTGCTGGCGTTGGCCACGCGGCTGATGACGCCGTGGTCGAGGGGGCGAGCGTGAACCTCCTCGGCGACGCGTTCGTCTGGCTCAACGACCCGCTGAACTGGCAGGGGCCGAAGGGAGTCCCGCACCTCACCTACGAGCACCTCTACATCTCCTTCTTCGCGGTGCTGTTCGGCGCCGTCGTGGCGATGCCGCTGGCGCTCGTTCTCGGGCACACCGGGCGCGGCGGCGGCGCCACGGTCGCGATCACCAACGTCTCGAGGGCAATCCCGACGCTGGCCCTGCTCACCATCTTCGCCGCGACAGCGATCGGCTTCGGCAACCGGGCCACCATCGTCGCGCTGGCTGTGTTCGCCATCCCGCCGCTGCTGACGAACACCTACGTCGGGATCCGCGAGGTCGACCGGGACGTGGTCGAGGCCGCCCGCGGGATGGGGCTGTCCGAGACGGCGATCCTGTTCCGCGTCGAGACCCCGCTCGCCGTCCCGTTGATCGCCGCCGGGTTCCGCACCGCCGCGGTGCAGGTCGTCGCCACCGCCGGACTCGCCGCGCTGGTAGGCGGCGGCGGCCTCGGCGTGATCATCAACGACGGGTTCGGCCAGCAGGACCGGCCGCAGATCCTCGCCGGGGGCCTGCTCGTGGCCGGGCTGGCCCTGCTGATCGAGGCGGTGCTGGCCCTGGTCCAGCACCAGGTCACGCCGGGCCGCAGCCGGGGTGGGCCGGTCGGCCGGTTGCTGGGAGGGCGGCGGGACGACAGGGCCGGACCGGACGGTCCCGGCGCCGGCGGCGACAGCGGCGACCGCGCGGCCCGGGACGAGGCGGCGGCCGTCACCGTTCCGTGACCCGACCACCGGTTGCGGTTGTCGGACCTGCGTGCTGTGGTGGTCGCGAACACGCGGGTCCGCACCCGGGCCCGCCCGACACGCGTCCGGCCGCAAGGCCGCGACGGGACACAGAAGGCGGGCCTGCCCCCATGAGCCATCGCACGCTGCGTACCTCCGGCATCGCCGGACTGATGCTGCTCACCCTGATCCTGTCCGCCTGCGGCGACAGCGGCTCGTCCGGCACCAAGGCCAAGCCGACCGCGTCCTCGAGCGACACCGGGGCGGCCGCCGGTCAGGCCTGCGAGGCCAAGGCCGGCGACCAGCTCGTGGCCCTCACCGACGACAAGAACCTGCAGACCGTCGACAACATCATCCCGGCGGTCAACGCCGACGCCGCGACCCAGCCGCTGCTCGACGCGCTGAACAAGGTCCAGGCGGCGCTGACCCAGGACAAGCTCGTCGGGCTGAACAAGGCGACCGACATCGACCGAAAGACCTCGCCGAACGCCGCGAAGGACTTCGTCGCGGCCGAGGGCGTGGCCGACGGTCTCAGCGGGGGCTCCGGGAAGGTCGTCGTCGGGGCGGCGAACTTCTCCGAGAACCAGACACTGGCCAACATCTACGCGCAGGTCCTCAACGCGGCCGGCTTCGACGCCAGCGTCAAGACTGTCGGCAGCCGCGAGGTCTACGAGCCCGCGCTGGAGAAGGGTCAGCTCGACGTCGTGCCCGAGTACGTCGGCACGCTGACCGAGTTCATCAACAAGGCCGAGAACGGTGCGGACGCCGAGCCGGTGGCCAGCGGCGACCTCGACGCCACCGTGGCGGCCCTGACCGACCTCGGCGACACGGTCGGCCTGAAGTTCGGCGAGCCCGCGGCGGCCGACGACCGGAACACGTTCGCGGTGACCTCCGCGTTCGCGGACGAGTACGGCGTCGCCACGCTGTCCGAGCTGGCGGCGACGTGCACCAGCGGCATCGTGCTCGGCGGCCCGCCGGAGTGCCCGGACCGCCCGTTCTGCCAGCCGGGCCTGGAGAGCACCTACGGGCTGACCATCGACAGCTTCACCTCGCTGGACGCCGGCGGCCCGCTGTCGAAGACCGCGCTCAAGCAGGGCAAGGTCGCCCTGGCGCTGGTGTTCTCCTCGGACGCCGCGCTCGCCGGCTGACCCCACCCGCCCCCCCGCCCCACCGCCCCGCCCCCCGTCGGCCGAGTTGATCACGTAAGCGTGATCAACTCGGCCTGACCGTGGCTTGCAAGCCACGGTCAACCCGAAATGACCACGTAAGCGTGATCATTTCGGGTCGCGCACGCTCGGTGCGGCCTCGCGGCTGGGCGCGGGGCGGGTGCGGCTCCGGTGCCCCGTCAGGCCATCGGGTGGAGCTCGCCGACCGGCAGCTCGACCGGGACGGTGTTGCCGGGCTGGGCGAGCGGGCAGGCCCAGGCCGGGTCGTAGGCGCAGGACGGGTTGTAGGCGAAGTTGAGGTCGGCCACCAGGGTGCCGCGACCGGTCGCGAGGTCGACGTCGCCGCCGAGGTCGGCGCCCTTCACGGTGTCCAGCAGGTAGCGGCCGGCACCGTAGGTCTCCCGCCCGGCGAGCGCGTCCTTCACGGGCACGAACAGACCACCCCCGTACGAGTCGAGCCACCACGCGTCCAGGTCGCCGACCCCCGGCAGGTGCAGGACACCGATCCGCTCGAACGGCACCACGCCGTCGGTCGCGGTCGGCACCTCGAGCCGCCGCGGCTCGACGTCCGGGTCCAGCTCCACCTCGAAGCGGTACGCCGGGTCGTAGGCCGCGACCCGTGCGCCGCCGAAGCTCGCGCGGTCCTCGGGCAGCAGCGGGCTGTCCGGGTGGCCGCCCAGGAGGGCGTCCCGGCCGGCCCGCCAGAGCTCGTGCGCAGCGGCGGGGTCCGCGCCGGCCCGGACCTGGGCGTACAGCGCCTGCACGGCGCGCCGCCAGGCCAGCAGGGACAGGCTCATCGTGGGCTCCTCGGGGCTGGTGTGACCAAAGTGACTTGTGTGGCGTTCCCGCGTGGCGCCACCACCTGGGCTTGCACCCGGCGTACGGTCCCGCCCATGGCTGGACGGCACCGTAGACCCCCCGCGTGGCGCCGACTGCTCACCTCCATGGTGCGCAGCCGGGACGAGGCCCGCACCGCCGCCCTGCGCGCCGAGGTGGTGGCGCTGCGGGCGACCGTGGCCGACCTGCGCGTCGAGCTGGACCACATGCACGCTGAAGCCGCGGTCACCGCGGTGCGTGAGCGTGCGCTCGAGGAGGCGGCCGACTCCCGCTGGGTCACGCTGCGGATGCCGCTGGTCAAGCTGGCGCTCAGCGACCCCGCCGACGTGGCCGCCGGCCCGGACGTGGCTGCTGCGCTTGCCGCGCCCGATCGCGGCGAGGACTCCGTCGAGACCGTCATCGTGCTCGAGCCGACGCCGGCGCCGGCCGACCGGCTGGCCTGGAGCGTGCTGGCGGGTTATCCCGAGCGGGAGCTGCTGGACCCGCGCGCCGACCGCGACCAGGAGCCACACGACCCGGCCGCCGCGCCCGGCACCGAGCCGGCCGCCCGGGCCGTCCCGCACCGCCGCACCGCCTGACGCCTGCCCCCCGCGCCCCTACGCCGACGATGCCTACGTGTCGACGTCGCCGACGATGCCTACGTGTCGACGTCGCCGACGATGCCTACGTGTCGACGTCGCCGACGATGCCTACGTGTCGACGTCGCCGACGATGCCTACGTGTCGACGTCGCCGACGATGCCTACGTGTCGACGTCGCCGACGATGCCTACGTGTCGACGTCGCCGACGATGCCTACTTGTCGACGTCGCCGACGACGAAGAACATCGAGCCGAGGATCGCCACCATGTCGGCCACCAGGTTCCCGGGCAGCAGCTCGCCGAGCACCTGCACGTTGTTGAACGACGCCGAGCGCAGCTTGAGCCGCCACGGCGTCTTCTCCCCGCGGGACACCAGGTAGTAGCCGTTGAGGCCCAGCGGGTTCTCGGTCCAGCAGTACGTCGAGCCCTCCGGCACCTTGAGCACCTTCGGCAGCCGGGTCGTGACCGGTCCCGGCGGCAGGGACGACATCCGGTCCAGGCAGGCGTCGGCCAGGTCCAGCGACACCCGGACCTGCGCGGCGAGGACCTGGAACCGGGCCAGGCAGTCGCCCTCGGTCCGGGTCACCACCGGGACGTCCAGCTCGCCGTACGCGAGGTAGGGCTCGTCGCGGCGCAGGTCGAAGTCGACACCCGAGGCGCGCGCGATCGGTCCGCTCACGCCGTACGCCGACACCATCTCGGGTGTCAGGAAGCCGACGCCGCGCGTGCGGGCCTGGAAGATCTCGTTGCCCAGCACCAGGTCCTCGAGGTCCGGCAGCCGGCGGCGCACCTCGTCGACCGCGCGCTGCGCCCGCCCCGTCCACCCGGCCGGCAGCTCCTCCTTGAGGCCGCCCACCCGGTTGAACATGTAGTGCATCCGGCCGCCGGACACCTCCTCCATGACCGCCTGCAGCGTCTCCCGCTCCCGGAACGCGTAGAAGATCGGGGTGATCGCGCCCATCTCGATCGGGTACGAACCCATGAACATCAGGTGGTTGAGGACCCGGTTCAGCTCGGCGAGCAGGGTGCGCGCCCAGACCGCTCGTACCGGCACCTCCATGCCGAGCATCCGCTCGACCGCGAGCACGACGCCCAGCTCGTTGGCGAAGGCCGACAGCCAGTCGTGCCGGTTGGCCAGCACGATGATCTGGCGGTAGTCGCGCACCTCGAACAGCTTCTCGGCGCCCCGGTGCATGTAGCCGACCACCGGCTCGGCACTGACGATCCGCTCGCCGTCCAGGACCAGCCGCAGCCGCAGCACGCCGTGGGTCGCCGGGTGCTGCGGACCGATGTTGAGCACCATGTCCTGGGTCGCCAGCGTGTCCCCGCGCGCAGGATGGGTCGCCGACTCGACGACGTCGGCGCCCGCCCCGACGCCGACGACCCGCTCGGTGTGCCCGCCGGTGCTCATCAGGGCGAGTCTGCCAGCCTTCGGCGGGCCGCGTCGGAGCCCGGCGCCGGGCCGGGCGACTGGGTAGCGTCGGACCATGGAGCCGTTCGACCCGCCCGGCGAGCCCTGGGTCCGGGTGTCGCCCCGCCTCGCGACGATGCGCCGACTGCTCGTCACCGTCCTCGGGCTGCTCGTCCTGCTCGCCGGCGTGGTGCAGCTGTGGCTCCTGGCCCCCTGGCTGGCGGGCGTCGCGCTGGTGGTCGGGCTGGTGGCCCTCGGGTGGGCCTCGGTGATCATCGGACGCAGCGTCCGGTCCTGGGGCTACGCCGAGCGCGCCGAGGACCTGCTGGTCACCCGCGGCATCCTGCGCCGCCAGCTTGTCGTCGTCCCCTACGGCCGGATGCAGTTCGTCGACGTCACGGCCGGGCCGTTGGACCGCCGCTTCGGGCTGGCCACGGTCCAGCTGCACACCGCCGCCGCGGCCACCGACGCCCAGATCCCCGGTCTCGTGCCGGCCGAGGCCGCCCGGCTGCGTGACCGGCTCGCGGCCCGGGGCGAGGCCGGCGCCGCCGGTGTCTGACCTCCCTCCGGCGGTGTCCGCAGCGCCCGGCTTCCACCGGCTGCACCCGCTGACCCCGCTGCTGCGCGGCTGGAAGGTGTTCGCCGCCGCGGTGGCCATCGCCGCCCAGCAGGCGTACGGCGATGTGTCTGTCGGTTGGCTGTTCGGGGCGGTCGCGGTGTCGGTCCCGCTTGGCGTCGCCTACGGCTGGCTGGCCTGGCGGATGACCCGGTACCGGGTCGGTCCGGACGACCTCCGCCTCGAGTCCGGCATCCTGCACCGGCGGTCGCGCCAGGTGCGCCTCGACCGCCTGCAGGCCGTGGACGTCGTCCGTCCCTTCGTCGCGCGGGTGCTCGGCCTGGCCGAGCTCCGGCTCGAGGTCGCCGGCGGCTCGAAGTCCGAGGCGCCACTCGCGTACCTGTCCGAGGACGCCGCGCAGCGGCTTCGGGCCGAGCTGCTGGCCCGGGCCGCCGGGCTGCACCACGACACACCGGAGGCGCCGGAGCACGTGCTGCTGGAGGTGCCGCTCGCGCGACTTGTCGAGTCCACACTGCGCTCCGTCGCTGTCATCACCGCCCTGGTCGCCCTGGTCGTCCTTGTGGTCGTGACCGTCGTCCTTCGGCAGCCCGGACTGCTGATCGCGATGGCCGTCCCCTTCCTCTTCGGCGTCATCCCGGTCACCGTGCGCACCCTGCTGGTGCACTTCGGCTTCACCGTCGCGGACTCGCCGGACGGCCTGCGGCTGCGCCACGGCCTGCTCGAGACCCGGGCGCAGACGGTGCCGCCCGGCCGGGTGCAGGCGGTGCGGCTGACCGAGCCGCTGCTGTGGCGCTCGAAGGGGTGGGTCCGCATCGACGTCGACGTCGCGGGGTACGTCGGGCAGGGCCAGGATCTCGCCTCGGTGCTGTGCCCGGTCGCGCCCCGACACGAGGCGATGGCGGTCCTCGCCCGGGTGCTCCCCGGCGTCGACCCCGACGGGGTGCCGCTCGCCGGGGTCCCCCGGGCTGCCCGGTTCGTGGACCCGTTCGCCTGGCGGGCGCTGCGGGTGGGCGCCGACGACCGGGTCCTGGTCAGCCGGCACGGGCGACTGACCCGGGTCACCGACGTGGTGCTGCACGAGAAGGTCCAGAGCGTCCGCCTGGTGCAGGGGCCGTTGCAGCGGCGACTCGGGCTGGCCAGCGTCCACCTCGACACCACGCCGGGGCCGGTCACCGCGTTCGCCGCGCACCGGCAGCAGCACGAGGCGCGAGCCCTGGTCGACGCCGAGGTCGAGCGGGCCCGGGTGGCTCGCGCGGCTGCCGGTCCCGATCGCTGGATGACGCCGCCGGCTCCCGCGGCAGCCCCTACTGTGCAGCCGTGACGTCCGCTCCGCGCCACGCCGCCGACCTCGACCTGTCCGACCCCGCGTTCGTCGACGACCCCTACCCCGCACTCGCCCGCCTGCGGCGGGCCGCCCCCGTCGTCTGGCACGAGCGGACGGGTCAGTGGCTCGCGGTCAGCTACGCCTCGGCCAACGCGGTGCTGCGCGACCGGAGGCTCGGCCGGCTGTGGGCCGACAAGGAGCCCGCCACCGAGTACGAGCCGTTCAACGCCCTGCACCGCAACCAGATGATGGAGAACGAGCCGCCGGCCCACACCAGGCTGCGGTCCCTTGTCGCGAAGGCGTTCGCCCGCGGCCACGTCGAGCGGCTCCGGCCCCGGGTCCAGGCGACTGCCGACGCGCTGCTCGACGCCGTCGACACCACGTCGTTCGACCTGATCGCCGACTACGCCGAGCCGCTGCCGGTGGCCGTCATCGCGGACCTGCTCGGGGTCCCGGAGGACGACCGGCACCTGCTGAGGCCATGGTCGGCGGACATCGTGGCGATGTACGAGTACGACCGGGGGCCCGACGTGGGGCCGCGCGCTGTGACGGCGGCCGCCGACTTCGCGGCGTACATGCGCGACCTCGCCGACGCGCGGCGGCGCGACCCCCAGGACGACCTCGTCAGCCACCTGGTCGCGGCCGAGGACGAGGGGAGCCGCCTGACCGGTGACGAGCTCGTCGCCTCGGCGATCCTGCTGCTGAACGCAGGTCACGAGGCGTCAGTGAACGCCTTCGGCAACGGCGTTGTCGCCCTGCTCGCAGACCCGGCCCAGCTCGCCGTTGTCCGGGCCGCGGTCGACGATCCCGACGCGGTCGCGGCCGCGATCGAGGAGCTGATCCGATTCGACGCGCCGCTGCAACTGTTCGAGCGGACCGCGAAGGAGGACGCCGAGCTCGCGGGTGTCGAGGTCCCGGCCGGCACCAGGGTGGCGGCACTGCTCGGCTCCGCAAACCGTGACCCGGATCAGTTCGCAGACCCGGACGCGCTCGACGTGACCCGGCACCCCAACCCGCACATCGGGTTCGGCGCCGGCCTGCATCACTGCCTGGGCGCGCCGCTGGCGCGGATGGAGCTTCAGATCACCTTGCCGACGCTGCTGCGCCGCTGCCCCGACCTCCACCTCGCCGGCGACCCCGTGCGCCGGGAGACCTTCGTGCTGCGCGGCTACGGCGCGGTTCCGGTCGGCGGCTGAGCCGACAGCAGCCCGGCCGGTAGCTCCACGCCGACCGCCTGAACCAGCCAGCCGAACCTCCCCAGCCCGTGGGGGTCGGTCAGCTCCGCCAGATCGCCCCTGGCCGAGAGCGCGCGGACGTAGCCTGCGGGGTCGGTGCGCGCGAGGTCGTGGGGCGGACGCGTGGCCGTCACCCCGAGGGCTGCCAGCGCGGTTGTCTGGTCGACGCGCAGCGTGGTCGTCGCACCGGCGCGCTCACCAGCAGCCGCGCAGGCGTCCAGCGCCACGTGGCTGGTCACGTCGCAGCTGCCGTCCGGCACCGGTCGCACCTGCCGCCCGTCCCGGTAGCCGGTGATGCTGCCGGCGGCCGGGCGGCTGCCGCGGTCGTGGGCATAGTCGACCGCCACCGCGACCCCGCGGTGGAGCGAGCCGACAAGCGCGGCCCAGGCCTGGTCGCGCGGGCGGCCGACCTCGGCGCGGCTGCCGGCGTCGCCGGCCGGCCACCAGGTGTGCAGCCACGCGGCGTCCTCGACGGCCACCGGGTCACCGACGCGCTCGTCGCCGCTGGCGGGGTCGACGAGCACCAGCCGCCACCGCCGGCCGTCGTGCTCGGCGACCTCGACGGGCACGTCGTCCAGCAGCTCGTGCGCGACCAGCAGCGCCTCGCTGCCGACCGGGACGGCGTCGAGCCAGCCGACGGCTTCAGGCAGCCCGGGGGGCCGCGTCGCGACGTCGGCGCCGACCAGGGACAGGTCTGGCGCCAGCCGCTGCAGGTCGACGAGCAGCTCGCCGCTGCCGGCACCGACGTCGACCACGGCCTGGAGGCCGGTGGTACGGGCCAGCTGCAGCAGGGCCAGCGCCAGCAGCGGCGACGCGTGCACCGAGGTGCGGAAGTGCGCCGCGGGCCGGTGCCGGCGGTAGAAGCCGTCCGGGCCGTAGAGGGCGTGCTCGGTCGCGGCGCGCCACGGCACCCACGTCTCGGCCATCGGCTGCGATGGTCGCAGACCGGGCTAGGCGCCGGACGGGTGTCAACCTGATCCGGTCGAACTGTGGTCCTTGGTGATGAGGGAGGTGCGCGGTGTCCGGGTGGACCGAGCGGGAGTTCGACGCGTTCGTCGCTTCGCGCCTGCCGCGGTTGGTGCGGTTCGGCCACGCGCTGACCGGCGACCTGGGGCATGCGGAGGACATCGTGCAGACGGCGCTGGCCAAGACGTACTCCGCGACGCGCCGCCGAACCCTCGACGACCCCGATGCCTATGTCCGCCGAGCGGTCGTGACGGCGAACCTGTCCCGGTTCCGCCGCCGGCGGGTGGTCGAGGACCTTGTCGACGTGGTCCCGGAGGTCGCCGCGGCCGACCAGGGGGCCGGGTTCGAGACGCGCGAGGCAGTCCAGGCCCTCCTCGCGGGGCTGAGTCCGCGGCAGCGCACGGTGCTGGTGCTGCGCTACCAGGAGGACTGGTCCGAGCAGGACATCGCGGCTGCGATGGGGGTCTCCACCGGCACGGTGAAGACGTTGGCCTCGCGGGCGATGGCCCGGCTGCGCGCGACGGTGCGGCCCGAGGAGAGGACCGACGCATGAGCGGCATCGAGCAGCTGCGGGCGGCGCTGGCAGACGCGACCGCACTGCACGGCGAGGTCGTGGTGCGCGCTACAGCCGTCGCTGCCGTGCGGGCCCGGGCCAGGCGACGCCGGACGGCGATGCTCGGGTCGGTCGCCGGGGTGCTGGCAGCCTGTGTCGTTGTCGCGCTTCTTGCGCTCACGGGCGGCCCGGGCGACGGACGTACGGCGGTGCCGGCGTCCTCGCGGTCGGCGCCCTCGTCGAAGGACAGCGCGCTGCCGGGCGTCGCGCCGGGGGCCGTGGAGCTGGCCGTCCCGCTGGAGATCCGGCCGGTCCGGTCGGAGCACCTGTCCTGCTCTGAGGCAGGACCGGCGGTGCCGGCCGTCGAGGGGTCCAGCTGCTTCACCCTGGACCGCCCGTGGCTCGTGCTGAGCCGGCTGGACGGTGTGGAGGTCGCGCCGGTGGCGAACGCCGACGGGAACGTGTCGGACGGGCGGGGGTCCCTGCTTGTCACCATGGCGCCGGCCGACCGGGCCGCGTTCGGCGATCTCACGACCTCCTCCGTCGGTCAGCAGATCGCCCTCGTCGTCGGCGACCGTGTGTGGTCCGCACCGCGGATCGCCTCGCCGATCCGCGGTGGCACGCTGCAGCTCGACCTGCCGATCGGCTTGATCCGAGAGCTCCTCGCCGACCTCGGCGTGGCAGTCGACTGACGCGACCGTCCAGCCGGCCGCCGTTCCGGCCTCGACAGCGGCGGGCCGGTCGGTCGATCATTCCGGCGTGGAGGCCGGACGCACGCTGATGATGGTCGTGGCGCACCCTGACGACGACGCCTACGGGCTGGCGGGCACCGTCGCGCTGCACGCCGACGACCCCGGATTCCGGTACGTGCTCGTGCATGCGACCGACGGTGCCGCGGGTGACATCCCGCCGGGCTTCCCGGCCACCCGCGAGACCTTGGGGGCCGTCCGCCGGATCGAGGACGAGGCCGCGTGGCGGGTGCTCGGCCGGCCGCCGGACCGGCACGAGTGGCTCGACTACGACGACGGCGCGGTGTCCGACGTGCCGTTCGAGGAGCTCGTCTCGCGGATCGCGGTGATGATGCAGGAGGAGCGGCCGGACGTCGTCGCCACCTTCGGCCCGGACGGGATCACCGGGCACCCCGACCACATCAGGGTCGGCGCCGCCACCGACGAGGCGTTCGAGCGGGTCGCCGCGACGCCCGGGCCCGGCCTGCACCGCCTGCTGCACGGGGCGATGCCGCACTCGGTGTGGCAGCGGTGGAACACCAAGCGCCGGTCGGTCGGGCTGGACCCCTGGGAGCCTGATGTCGTCTACCACCTGCGAGGCGTGCCCGACGACCAGATCGGCCTGACCGTGGACACCTCGTCGGTGGCGATGCGCATCGTGCGGGGTCTCCAGGAGCACCGCAGCCAGCGGCACGTCATCGCCAACGCCGGTGCTACCGACGAGCAGTGGGCCCGCAGCGTCGCGCGTGAGCACTGCGTCGTCGTCCGCGGCGGCGCGGACCGGCGGCTGGGCGACGTCTTCGAGGACCTGCCCCCGCGCGACGTCGGCCGTCAGGAGTCGAGCAGTGACAACGTCGCGGGGTCGTCCGCGCCGTCGTAGTAGTGCTCCAGCACCGCGCGGAACACCGGTTCGTTCGAGGCCACGTGCGCGAAGAGCGTCATCGACGACCGGAGCTTGAGCGCGTCGACCGGACCCAGCACGTCGACCGGGTCGGTGCCGGGGCGGTCTGCAAGTGCCTGTGCGCACTCCCTCAGCCGGGGGCCGAGCACCGGGTGCGCGAGGTACGCCCGCGCCTCGTCAGCTCCGGTTATCCCGAAGTGCTGCGCGGTGCTGCTGCGGCCGAGTCCGGCAAGCTGCGGGAACACGAACCACATCCAGTGGCTGCGCTTGCGCCCCGACCACAGCTCGGCCAGCGCCTGGTCGTACGTGCCGTGCTCGCCTTGCGCGTCGACGAACCGCTGCAGGTCGAAGGGGTCGTCCGCTCTCGCCACAGCTTCCACCTTCCCGCATCCGGTGCGCCGACACAGATGAGATCGGACACCACCGTGGGTCGGAGCGTGAGGACATCGACGAGAAGTGGAGGACGTGCGCACGCTGAACGTCATCGAGTTCATGTCGCTGGACGGCGTGGTGCCGGCGCCGGGCGACCCCGACGAGGACCGCTACGGCTGTTCGCGCACGGCGGCTGGCAGCGCGCCCGCTTCGACGACGTCTTCGTGCAACAGGCAATGCCGGGCATGGCCGAGACCGGCGCGCAGCTCTCCGGGCGCAGGACGAGAAGATGGCGCGTCTGGCCGACCGTCGGCGACGACGACCCGTTCGCGAGGCACCTGGACAGCGTGGTGAAGTACGTCGCCTCACGCACCATGACCGAAGCCTCGTGGGCCCGGACGACCGTGCTGTCGGACGACGCGACCCAGGTGCGCGAGCTCAAAGAGAAGGAGGCCGGCACGATCTCCGTGCTCGGCAGCCCCGGTCTGGTGCAGACGCTGATCGAGCACGACCTGGTCGACGAGTGCGCGCTGGCCATCCACCCGGTCGTCCTGTGCAGCGGCAGGAAGCTGTTCCGCGATGCCGAGCCGGCGCGCCGGCTCGAGCTTGTCGGCTCGGTCACGACCGCGACGGGCGCGCTCATGACGACCTACCGCCCGGTCCGGTGAGCGGTCGCTGTGACTCAGGTCGCACAAGTCGGGCGAACCGGACATGGGTCGGCTGCGTCCTCGGTTCCCGTGACCTCGAACCGCTCCGTCCTCCTGTCCCTTGCCGCGCTCACGCTCCTGACCGGCGCCCTCTCCGGTGGGCCCGCGGCTGCTGCTGACACGCCGACCTGCTGGGGGGCGTCGGCCACGATCGTCGGCACCGATGGTGACGACGTCCTGGTCGGCACCGAAGGACGTGACGTGATCGTCGGTCTCGGCGGTGCGGACACGATCACTGCGCTCGGCGGGGACGACGCCGTGTGCGCGGGGGACAACACCGCCGCCTTCGACCTCGACTCGCAGACCCTGAGCGGCGTCGACCGTGTCGATGCCGGCCCGGGGGACGACGTCGTCGACGGCGGGCCAGGGCTCGACCTGCTCTTCGGCGGGGAAGGGGACGACCAGCTGGTCGGCGGTGCCAACCCGACCTTCCGCGGCGTCGACGGGGAGGCGTGGGGCGAGGTCCTCGACGGGGGTGCCGGCGTCGATCAGCTCCACGGCGGTGACGGTTACGACGAGCTGCAGGGCGGTCCGGGTCGGGACCACCTCCACGGTGACGGCGACAGCGACGCACTGTACGGCGGGTCGGCCGACGACCACCTCTGGGGCGGCACCGGCGACGACTACCTGCTGGGCGGCGACGGCGACGACGTGCTCAGGGGCGAAGAAGGCAATGACGGCGTCCTCGAGCACAACGGCGACACCGGCGACGACGAGCTGTACGGCGGTGCGGGCGACGACGACCTCCGGGCCATGGGCGGCTCGGACACCGTGCGTGGCGGCACAGGGAACGACTCGGTGAACGGCGGCAACGGCCCCGACACCATCCGTGGCGGCTCAGGGGACGATCGGCTCGTGCCCGACGACAACAAGGACCTCGTGATCGGTGGTCCAGGGACCGACACCGTCTCCTACCGCATCGACTACACCAAGGACACCAACACCCTCACCCGCAAGGCCGTGACCGTCGACCTGGCGGCCGGCCTGGCCACCGGCGGGTTCGGCCCGGACACGTTGCGCGGCGTCGAGAACGCGGAGTCCGGCAACGGTCGCGACGTCCTGCGCGGCGACGCCGGCCGCAACGTCCTGCGGAGTCACGGCGGGCCCGACGTTCTCGCCGGCCGCGGCGGCACCGACGAGCTCTACGGCGGGGCGAAGAACGACCGCTGCACCAGCCCGTCCACCGGACCGCACGCGCACAGCTGCTGACCCGCCGGACCCGCAGTCTCCGGCGTCAGGCCCTGCTCGACTGGACGGCGAGCACGAAGCCGACGGTGCTGACGACGCCGGCCGAGCTGCCACCGTTCTCGAACGCCTTCGGCATCATCGTGTCGGCGCGCACGGCGAGGATCGCACCCGCGGCGAAGGCCCACAGGACGGGGACAACCGACGCGCTCGTGCCGCCCAGCGAGGCGAACCACAGCAAGCAGGATCCAGGGGCGGGACCGGCCGCCCGACCCGGCCTCGGCCGCCGCTCGACGTGACCGGGCCGGCGTTGGCGTCGGGAGGATATGTCCACTGGACGGAGGTGTGGCGCGCGCCGATACTCGGGACCGCGGGGGCCCGCGACCGAGCCGGTGCACCGCCTCGGCGGCTGTCCGTCGTCGAAGTCGGCGCCGTTGCCCGTCACCCGCTCACAGCGACCTGTCGGACGCCTCGGGCAGCCCTCCTGCGCGAGGCCAGCACTCGGAGGTGTCGGGGATGTATCGGATCTGGGTTGCCATCGCCATCGTGCTCGTCGCACTCGTCGGCGCGCCCCAGCTGTCGGCAGCGGACAAGGGCAGCGACCGGCAGACACTGCGTTTCCTCGAGGTGCCGGACAAGGCCGACTTCGTCGACGTCGGCACACCGGGTGACAGCCCCGGAGACATGTTCCTGTTCGACAACGAACTGCAGAACCCGCGCACCGGGACCTCGCTGGGTCGGTTCGTCGGCCACTGCACGCAGCTGTTCGTCAACGCGCGGTGCGAGGCCACGATGCAGCTCGCGCCCGGGACGATCGAGCTCGCGGCGACTCTCGACTTCGCGAGCGGTCAGCCGCTGGAGGCGGCGGTCCTCGGCGGGACCGGCCGCTACCGGGATGCTGCGGGCCAGACGACGACCGTGCTCGGCGAGCAGGCAAACCAGCTGACGGTGTACCTGGACCGGTGACCCGCGCCGCTCCGCGTCGTCGCGTCCTCTTCCGTGCGTCACGCGGCCGACGTCGCGCGGATCGCGGGTCCTGCTACCGCGGACCGGCCGCACGATGAACCGCGCCGCGACTGCGGCACGGGTGTCCCGAGGGCGACCATGCAACCCACCTCGTGTTTCAGCACTCAAGCCTGGCTGAGGAGGAAGGCAAGCACGAAGCCGAGAGTCGTCACGAGTCCCACCGAGCGGCCGCCGTTCTCGAAGGCCTCCGGCATCATCGTGTCGGCGAGCATGGTGAGGATCGCGCCGGCGGCAAAGGCCTGGATGACCGCGATCACGGAGTCGTCCGCGTTACCGAGCGCCAGGTAGCCGACTGCGGCAGCCAGGGCTGACACCAGGGCCACCGCGACCCACAGGGTGAGGATCCATTGCCGGGACCGGCCGGCCTTCGCCAAGCCGGTCGCCGCCGACATGCCCTCGGGCACGTTGGAAAGGAAGACCGCCGCGACGACGGCGACCCCCACCGAGCCGCCGCCGACCAATGTCACCCCGATCGCCACCGATTCCGGGATGCCGTCCAGCAGCGCGCCCAGCACCAGCCCCGACGCCGCAGAACCACCTTGCTGGCCACCGGAGCGCTTGCGCTCGTGACCGCCCCGCCGGTCCACGACCAGGTCGCCCAGAAAGAACGTCACGGCGCCGGCAAGGAGCCCGAGGACCACCTCCCGGCCGCCGCTGGTGCGGAACGCCTCCGCGGTCAGCTCGAACGCGAGGGCGCTGATGAGCACCCCGGCGCCGAACGCCATCACCACTCCGATCACCCGGGCCGGCACGCTGCGGACCACACCGGCGGCTGCGCCCAGCACCAGCGCCAGGCCGCCGACCAGGCCCCAGAACCCCGCGAGCACCACGAGTCCTCCTCCGCTCACTCGCCGGTACGCCGTACGCTGACTGCCGTCCGGTACCCCCACGAGGACTGGAACAACTCCTGATGACATCCCCGCTCCCGGTCGACGAGCGGCCGGCCCGGCTGTCCGTCGGCGTCGTCGGCGCGGGTCGCGTCGGTGCGGTGCTGGGCGCGGCCCTGGCTCGGGCCGGTCACCGGGTCGTCGCGGTCTCCGGCGTCTCGGACGCCTCGCGTCGTCGCGCCGAGGCCCTGCTGCCCGGCGTGCCGGTCGTGCCTCTGACCGAGGTGCTGGCGGCTGCGGAGCTCGTGCTGCTCACAGTGCCGGACGACGTGCTGCCGGAGCTTGTCGCCGGCGTTGCTGCCGCGGGAGAGGTGCGGGCCGGGCAGCTCGTCGTGCACACCAGCGGGCGGTACGGCGCGGCGGTGCTCGACCCTCTGACCCGGCTCGGCGCCCTGCCGCTCGCGCTGCACCCGGCGATGACCTTCACCGGCCGGCCGGAGGACCTCGCCCGGCTGGCGGGTGCCTGCTTCGGCATGACCGCACCCGAGCCGTTGCACCCGATCGCCGAGGCGCTGGTGGTCGAGATGGGCGGCGACCCGCAGTGGGTCGACGAGGCCGCACGCCCGCTGTACCACGCCGCTCTCGCCGCCGGGGCGAACCACCTGGCCACACTGGTCAACGAGTCGGTCGACCTGCTGCGCCACTGCGGCGTGTCCGAGCCCGAGCGGCTGCTCGCCCCGTTGCTCGGGGCGGCGCTGGACAACGCCCTGCGTTCCGGCGATGCGGCCCTGACCGGGCCCGTGGCGCGCGGTGACGCAGGGACCGTGGCAGCCCACGTCGACGCGCTGCGCGCGGTGTCGCCGGACACCGCGGCGGCGTACGTCGCGATGGCACGGCTGACCGCGGACCGCGCGCTGGCCGCGGGACTGCTCAAGCCCGAGGCAGCCGAGGCCCTGCTCGACGTCCTTGCGGAAGGCGCCTCGTGACGACTCGGCTGGTGCACACCAGGAAGGACCTGCGGGCCGCGCTGGCCGGTCGTGACGGTGCTGTCGGCGTGGTGATGACGATGGGTGCGTTGCATGCCGGGCACCGCGAGCTGGTGCACGTCGCCCGGGCCCGCTGCGCGGTCGTGGTCGTGACGGTGTTCCTGAACCCCTTGCAGTTCGCGCCCACCGAGGACCTGTCCCGCTACCCGAAGACGCTGAAGGCGGACGTCGCTCTGTGCGAGGAGGAGGGGGTCGACGTCGTCTTCGCCCCCGCGGTCGAGGAGGTCTACCCGGCCGGGCGCCCGCAGGTGCAGGTTCACGCCGGCCCCCTCGGCGACGTGCTGGAGGGGGCGTCCCGCCCGGGGCACTTCGACGGTGTCCTCACCGTGGTGGCGAAGCTGCTCAACCTGACGCGGCCCGACGTTGCCTACTTCGGCCAGAAGGACGCCCAGCAGCTGCTGCTCATCGCGCGGATGGTCCAGGACCTGAACTTCCCGGTCGAGGTCGACGCCGTCCCGACCGTGCGCGACCCGGACGGGCTGGCCCTGTCCTCGCGCAACATGTACCTCACCGAGGCTGATCGGCTTGCCGCGGTGGCGTTGTCGCGAGCGCTCTTCGCCGGCGTCGCGGACGAGGCTTCAGGAGCCGACGCCGTCCGGCGGGCCGCGCACGCCGTGCTGGACGCCGAGCCGGGCATCGCCCTGGACTACCTTGCCCTCGTCGACCCGATGACGCTGGGCGAGGTGGCCGACGATGCAGGCGGTCCCGCGCTGCTCGCCGTCGCGGCGCGCGTGGGCACCACGCGGCTCATCGACAACGTGCCGATCACCCTGCGGACGCAGTGATGCTGCTCGCCATCGACGTCGGGAACACCCACACGGTCCTCGGCCTGTTCGACGGCGTGGACCTGGTCGAGCACTGGCGGATCGCCACCGAGGCGCAGCGGACCGCGGACGAGCTCGCGGTCGTGCTGCGAGGGCTGCTCACCCAGCACCCCGTGCCGCCCGGCGCCGGCGCTGTCGTCGACGGGGTGGCGGTCTGCTCCACGGTGCCGGCCGTGCTGCACGAGATGCGCGACATGTTGCAGCGGTACTACGTCGAGGTGCCGGCTGTCGTCGTCGAGCCGGGCGTACGGACCGGGGTGCCGGTGCTGACCGACAATCCCAAGGAGGTCGGCACCGACCGGGTGGTCAACGCCCTCGCGGCCGTCGAGCTCTACGGCGGGCCGGCGATCGTCGTCGACTTCGGCACCGCCACCACCTTCGACGCCGTGTCGGCCAAGGGCGAGTACCTCGGCGGCGCGATCGCGCCGGGCATCGAGATCTCCGTCGAGGCGCTGGGCCGCCGAGGGGCGCAGCTGCGCCGGGTCGAGCTCAGCCGCCCCCGCTCGGTGATCGGGCGGTCGACGGTGGAGGCCCTGCAGGCAGGGATCCTCTACGGCTTCGCCGGCCAGGTCGACGGTGTCGTGGCCCGGATGGCCACCGCGATCGTCGGCCCGACCGGAGACCCCGGCGACGTCACCGTGATCGCGACCGGCGGGCTGGCCCCGCTCGTCCTCGACGACGCCGCCGCCCTCGACGAGTACGAGCCGTGGCTGACGCTGATCGGCCTGCGCCTCGTCTTCGAGCGCAACCAGCCCGACCCGGCGTACGGCTGACCCACCCGAGTTGATCACGCTCGCGTGGTCAACTCGGGTCGACAGTGGCTTGCACGCCACTGTCAGGCCGAAATGACCACGCTTACGTGATCAACTCCGCCGGGTGGGGGAGGGCTCGGTAGCCTGGGAGGTGTGAGCGAGCCCAGCGTGCCGGCAGCCGAGCCGGGCCCCGCCGACCGGGTCGAGCCGGTGCCCGCCGACCAGTTCGAGCAGATGCGGGTACGCCGGGACAAGCTCGACCGGATCCGCGCGCGCGGCGTCGACCCGTACCCCGTGCACTTCCCGCGGACGACGACGCTGGCCGACCTCCGCGCCGCCCACCCCGGCCTGGAGCCGGACCAGCAGACCGGGGTCCGGGTCGGAGTCACCGGCCGGGTCGTCCTTTCCCGCACCGGCGGCAAGCTGTGCTTCGCCACGGTGCGCGACGGTACCGGCGAGCTGCAGGTGATGGTGTCCCTCGACGGCGTGGGCGAGCAGGCCCTCGCCGAGTGGAAGTCCGACGTCGACCTCGGCGACTACGTCGGGGTCGAGGGCGAGGTGATCAGCTCCCGCCGCGGCGAGCTCTCGGTCCAGGCGAGCAGCTGGACGATGCTGGCGAAGGCGCTGCGCCCGCTGCCGGACAAGCACAAGGGGCTCACCGACCCCGAGGCCAGGGTCAGGCTGCGCTACGTCGACCTTGCGGTCAACGCCGACAGCAGGCAGATGGTCCGCAACCGCGCGACGGTGCTGAGGTCCGTGCGCAGCACGATGGACCGCCACGACTTCCTCGAGGTCGAGACGCCGCTGCTGCAGCCGCTGTACGGCGGTGCAGCGGCGCGCCCGTTCGCGACCCACCTCAACGCGTTCGACCAGCCGATGTACCTGCGGATCGCGATCGAGCTCTACCTCAAGCGGCTCGTCGTCGGCGGCCTCGACCGGGTGTACGAGATCGGGCGCAACTTCCGCAACGAGGGCGTCGACTCCACCCACAGCCCGGAGTTCACGATGCTCGAGGTGTATGAGGCCTACGGCGACTACGGCACGATGGCGGAGCTCACGAAGGAGATCGTCGTCGACGCCGCACGCGCACTCGGCTCGACCGTGGTGCCCGACGGTCGTGGCGGCGAGATCGACCTCGAGGGCGAATGGCGGCACCTGCCCATCCTCGAGTCGGTGTCCGAGGCCGTCGGCCAGGAGGTCGACGTCGACACTCCGGTCGAGGTGCTGCGCAAGCTCGCCGACAAGCACGACGTCGCGCTGCAGCCGGCTTGGAACGCGGCCGAGGTCGTCGTCGAGCTCTACGAGCAGCTGGTCGAGGACCAGCTGCTGCAGCCGACGTTCGTCACCGACTACCCGGCCGAGGTCAAGCCGCTGGCCAAGCCGCACCGGTCGAAGCCGGGACTGGTCGAGGCGTGGGACCTCATCATCGGCGGTGTCGAGCTCGCACCGGCCTACTCCGAGCTCAACGACCCGGTCGAGCAGCGCCGCCGCCTTGTCGAGCAGTCGCTCAAGGCGGCGGGCGGCGACCCCGAGGCGATGAACCTCGACGAGGACTTCCTGCGCGCGATGGAGTACGGCATGCCCCCGCAGGGTGGCATGGGCCTCGGCATCGACCGGTTGATCCGGCTGCTCACCGGCGTCCCGTCACTGCGCGACACCATCGCTTTCCCGCTGCTCAAGCCGGAAGGAGCCTGACGTGTCCGTCCTCGCCGCCCTGCTGCCGCCGGTCATCGTCTGCGCCGCGTTCGTGGCGATCGTCATCGGGGTGAAGAGGTACGCCGACAAGGAGAGCCGCGAGGAGCGCGAAGAACGCTGAGGAAACAGCCGGGCATTTCCCCGCCACCCGATAGGACAATTCCGGGAAAGGCGAGTTTGCATTTCCGCCCGCGGCTGTTCCGAGCTATTGTCGGCCGGGAATCCGAATTCCCTGCCGATAATGCATTGGAGATAGCCCGTGGCGCAGAAGGTGCAGGTCATCCTGGTCGACGACGTGGACGGCGGCTCGGCCGACGAGACCGTCTCGTTCGCGCTGGACGGGGTCGGTTACGAGATCGACCTGAGCGACGCCAACGCCGCCGCCTTCCGCGAGTCGCTGGCCCGGTACGTCGGACTTGCCCGGCGGGTCGGCGGCCGCGCCGCCGCGGGCCGCGGAACGGCCCGGCGCAAGAGCGGTGACAACCGGACCGCCCAGATCCGCGAGTGGGCCCGGTCCAACGGTCAGCAGGTCAACGAGCGCGGGCGGATCCCGCGCACCGTCGTCGAGGCCTACGAGAAGGCGCACTGAGGCCGCGCGCCGCACGGCAGAGGGCCGGCACCGGCGAGCGGTGCCGGCCCTCGAGGCGTCCTCAGGTGGTCGGCCCGACCGTCGTGCCCGGGGTCAGGTCGTAGACGGTGGTGCCATCCACCGTCTGGCCGGTGAAGTTCGCCGCGACCCAGGCTGCGATCTCCGAGGACGCCGAGGAGCCGCCGTTCTGGCCGCCGAAGCCGCCGCCGCCGACGAAGTAATGGACCTGCCCGGCCCCGACGTAGGCCTGGAACTGCGCCAGCGTCGGTGACGGGTCGCTGCCGTTGAACCCACCGATGGCCATCACCGGCAGACCGGTCGCGAGCTGGTAGCCGGAGGCGTTGTTGGAGCCCACCGCTGCGGCCACCCAGGTGTACGACGACGCGTCGGCGCTCAGCAGAGCGGCCATCTCGGTGCTGACCGTCGACCCGCCGAGCAGGCCGCCCGCCGCCCCGCCCCCGGTGCCCGGGCCGCCGGCGCCACCGCCGGGCGTCCCCGTGAGGCCGCCGGCCTGGGGTCCGGTTCCGGCCGTCCCACCCGGGCCACCTGCCCCGCCGCCGGGCGCCCCGCCACGGCCGAACCCGGCGCCGGCCACGGTCGGCCCCGCCGTGGGGATCGATCCGCTGTGCGGGGTGGCGGCGGTCTGCACGGCATACGCCGCCGGGCCGGCCAGCGAGACGACAAGCGCGAGCCCGGCCACCGCCGCGGCCACCCGTGCCGGCATCAGCGTCACGGCGACCAGTGCGAGCGCCGTGAGCAGTCCCACGACCAGCACCAAAGGTGCCAGCCAGGGCACGAAGCCGCTGCTGCGCTGCAGCAGGACATAGGACCACGCCGCCGTCACCCCGACGGTCAGCGCGAGCGCCGCACCCGCGGCCGGGCGCCGCCGCTCCCGCCAGAGGACGGTGGCACCGATG
>CAVSCX010000006.1:0-454061 GCA_963726615.1 uncultured Actinomycetota bacterium
TCGGGGTCGGCAACGACGATGTCGGCTGGGTCTACCCCGACTGACGCAATGGCACCGACGGCTCCCGCACCCAGTCAACCCACGTGCTTCGTTCCGTGGACGGTTCCCCAGCTACTCGGCCCCCGGGCAGGGGGCTGCGGACTGGGCGCCGCTCGCGCCGTCACCGGTGAGGGAGTCCTCCGCGCGGGCCCGGCCAAGGTTCCACTCCAGCCAGTCGTCGTCCGCCGCTTCCCGGCCGGCGAGGGCGCACCGCTGCAGGTTCTCTGGGAGCGTGGCGAGGGCCGGCACGGCGTCGTCGGAGAGGCCGCTCAGGTAGAGCCAGTCCACCCGCCCGGTCGCGGCGTACCGGTCGAGGTTGTGCTCGGCGATCCACGCGTCGGGGTTGACCGCCGCCAGGCCGAGCAACGCCACCACGCCGCTGAGCAGTGCGAAGCGGGGGAGCCACCTGGCCCGGAGGGCGATCCCGCCCGCGAGGACCGCAAGCACGAGGAGGCCGAGCCACCCCTCGAACACGTCGGCGAGCAGCCGGAGCCGGGTGAACCCGAACGCGTCCTGGTAGATGTGCATGCGGTGCAGCGCGGAGGCGACCACGACCAGGGTCATCAGGCACAGCATTCCCAGTGACCCCCGCAGCCAGGTGCGGTCCGAGGCGGTCGCGACCGGCGCCTTGCGGGCAGCCGCCCAGACGACGAGCAGCGTCAGGGCGGTGGCGACGGTGAGCTGCCCGAACCCCTGGTGGACGTACTCCGCGTAGGTGAGCCCCGTCGTACGCCGGAGGTAGTCGTGACCGCCGAAGACCACGGTCGCCTGCGCCACGAGGAACGTCGCGAAGACGGCGACCACGACGAGGACGGGGGCGAGCCACTCGAACCTGTTCGTCACCGGACGGCGGGTGCCCTCGGCCTGGTCGACCCGTGGTGGGTTGAGGGCGAGGTACGCCGCGGCCAGCACCGTGCCGCCGACGGCGACCGCGACGAAAGCGCGCAGGACGAGCGTGTCGAGGGTGAGGTCCGGCAGCAGCGCATCCACCCACTCGGCGAGCAAGGCGTCGGCCGAGGCGAACAGGGCACCGAAGACCAGTAGTCCGAGGAACGACAGGAGCAGCGTGCGCAGCAGCGCCGCCCCGTGCCCCAGCCCGGTGAGCACGGCCAGGGTGCGGCCGAGCCAGGGCAGACCCCGGAGCCCGGCGAGTGGCCAGGCCAGGCCGCTGAGCACGAAACCGGGCAGCGTCCGGCCGCGGGTCACGCCGAGCACGCAGAGGGCGGCACCCGCCAGAAGGCAGAGCACCACGATCCAGTCGGCGTCCCGAACGACGGCGGTCGCCGCGAGCAGACCGCACAGCCCGGCGCAGGAGAGGGTGTACGGCTCGCGGCGGTACGGACTCGCGGCGAGCACGACCACGCCGGCTGCGGCGAGCACGACGAAGGTGCCAAGGCCGAGGTCCCGGAAGGGCAGGACCACGCCGCCGAGCACGCCGGCCCCCACGGCGCCGAGCAGCACGGCCAGCCGGGCGGGAACGCCGCGGTCGGGCCAGAACCCGCCGAAGAGGTCGTCGAGCAGCGGCCGGGCGGGCACGGCTCCGGGCGCCGCGTACGTCGCCGGCGCCGCGGGCGGTGGCAGGGCGGTGGGCATGGTGGTCTCCAGACGCTGCACGGGTCGGTCGGGCGGCTCGAGGGGGAGCTCGACCCGGACGCGGGCGCCCCCGTCGGGCGGCTCCGGGTCGAGGAAGCGGATGCTGCCGCCGTGGAGGTCGGTGACCCATCGGGCGATCGCCAGTCCGAGACCTGTGCCGCCGCCACCCTCGGTGTCGCGCAGGGACCCGAACGGCTCGAAGACCCGCTCGCGGTCCTCGGTTGCGACGCCGGCCCCCTGGTCGTGCACCTCCAGCTGGAGCCGGTCGCCGCGACGGGCGGCGGTGACGAGGACGGTGCCGGCGGCGGGGCTGTGCCGGGACGCGTTGTCGAGCAGGTTGGCCACGAGCTGCCGCAGCCGGGCGGGGTCGGCCCTGACGACGAGATCGGCGGGATCGATGCGCACGTCGTAGTCGACCGAGCGACCGAGCACCTGCGCCTCGGCGACGGCGTCGGCGAGCAACCCGCCGAGCGGGACGTCCTCGGGGGCCAGTGGCGCCTTGCCCGCGTCGACGCGGGCCAGGTCGAGCAGGTCGTCCACGAGCCCGCTCAGACGCTCCGCCTGGGCGAGGGCGGCGGCGAGCGAGTCGGGTTCGCGCGGCGCGACGCCGTCGACGAGGTTCTCGAGCACGGCGCACAGCGCGGCCAGGGGGGTCCGGAGCTCGTGGCTGACGTTGGCGACGAGCTCCCGGCGCTGGCGATCGACGCCGGCCAGGTCGCGCGCCATCGTGTTGAAGGCGCGGGCCAGCGCGCCGACCTCGTCGCCTGAGGTCTGGGTGACCCGGACGTCGTAGTCGCCGGTCGCCATCCGGCGGGCCGCACCGGTCATCTCGCGCAGCGGCGAGATCATGCCGACAGCGAGGAGCTGGGTCACTGCCAGGGCGAGCAGGACCGTCACCGGGATGCTCAGCCAGACCGGCACGCCGCCGGCCCGGCCGAGGCTCGCGACCGTCACGGCGACCACCACGCTCGCGGTCACCAGCAGGCCGAGCTTCACCTTGAGCGAGGTGACGCCGGCAAGCGGCTGGACGGTCACGGCGATCTCTCGGTCTCGATCGCGTACCCGACGCCGTGGACCGTGCGGATGAGCTCGGCGCCGACCTTGGCGCGCAGGCCCTTGATGTGGCTGTCGACGGTGCGCGTGCCGGACGCACCGGCCCAGCCCCAGACCTCGGCCATCAGACGCTCGCGGGTCACGACCGCGCCGGGGCTGGCCGCCAGGCAGAGCAGCAGGTCGAACTCGGTCGGCGTCAGGCGGACCTCGTCCTGGCCGAGCCACACCCGGCGGGCCGCGCCGTCCACGCGGAGACGCCCGAGCTCGAGAGCGCGCCGGCCGACGAGCTCGGCCGCGCGCTCGACCCGACGCAGGAGGGCGCCGACCCGGGCGACGAGCTCACGCATCCGGAACGGCTTGGTGAGGTAGTCGTCCGCCCCCAGTCCGAGCCCGACCAGGACGTCGGCCTCGTCGGTGCGAGCCGTGAGCATCAGCACCGGCACCGGCCGGTCGGCCTGGATGCGGCGGCACACCTCGTGCCCGTCGTACCCCGGCAGCATGACGTCGAGCACGACGAGGTCCGGGGAGTGCTCGGCATACGCGGCAACTGCTCCCGGTCCGTCCCAGGCGCGCACGACGTCGTACGCCTCGGCCGCGAGCCGGTCGGAGACGGCCTGGTTGATGACCGGGTCGTCCTCGACGACGAGGACCTTCCGGCTCGCGCTGCTCATGCCCGAAGGCTACGAGCGCGAGCGGTCAGCAGAGGGGGGCGACGTGTGCAGGTTCTGTGCAGATCGGCCCGGACGCCACGGTCCGGCGGCTGCCGAGACCGGGTCGATCGGTCGGTTCTCAGCGCGCTCTCAGCATGATCCGGGGATCATGTGTGCATGGGACGCCGCCTGCCTGTCGCCGTGGCTTTGGCCGGTGTCGCCCTGGTGGCTGCGGCCGCGGTGGGCACCCAGGCCGCGACGGGCGCCGGCTGGCCGTGGTCGCCGCAGCCCGCGACAGTCTCTCCGGCGGCGACCGCCCCGGCCGCTCCGGGCTCCTCCGCGGCCACGGAGCCCGCTCCGCCGGTCAGCGGCGAGCCGCTCGTCCGGCTGGCGGTCGCCGGTGACACCGGCACCGGCGGTGAGGCCCAGCACGAGACCGCAGCGGTGATGGACGCAGCGGACGATGCCGACCCCTACGACGGGTTGTTGCTCCTGGGGGACCTCATTTACGAGAACGGCAACCCCGACCTGCTCGGCGAGAGGCTGCTCGACCCGTTTGCGCCTGTCCTCGACACCGGCACCGAGCTCGTCCCCGTTCTGGGGAACCACGACATCCGGCGCGGCAAGGAGGACGAGATCCTCGCCGCCCTGGGCCGGGACCAGCGCTGGTACGTCCACCGGATCGGTCCGCTCAAGATCGTCGCGCTCGACTCCAACAGCGCCGACGACCGGGAGCAGACGCGGTGGCTGGAGGACACCCTCGCCGAGCCCGAACCCGAAGGGACCTGGACGATCGCCGCGATGCACCACCCGGCGTACTCGGCGGGGGAGCACGGCTCCGATCGCGACGTCCAGCGGAACTGGGCCCCGCTCTTCAGCCGCTACGGCGTCCCCCTCGTCTTCGCCGGCCACGACCACGACTACCAGCGCTCGCACCCGCAGGACGGTGTGACCTACGTGGTGTCCGGTGGCGGGGCCAAGCTCCGGGACACCGGCCGGCAGGACTTCACGGCCGTGAGCGCTTCCGTCCTGCACTACGTGGACCTGCTGGTCTATGACGACCGCCTCGTCGGGCGCGCCATCGACCACGCGGGCAACCTGGTCGACGAGTTCACCCTCACCCGCTGAGTCGACCCACCCGCTCGCGGCGCGGCTCAGGCGGTGAACAGGGCGCTGTACGCGTTGAGGGCCGGCTGACCACCCAGGTGCGCGTACAGCACGGTGGAGTCCCTGCCGATGTCGCCGTCCCGCACGAGGTCGATGAGCCCGGCCATCGACTTCCCTTCGTACACCGGGTCGATGATCATGCCCTCCAGCGCTCCGGTGAGGCGGATGGCGTCGAGGGTCGACTGCACCGGGACGCCGTACAGGTCACCTGCCCACCCCGCCAGCACGGTGATTTCTTCGTCGCGCAGCTCCCGGCCCAGCCCGATCAGGTCGGCCGTGCTGCGAGCGATCCGCTCGACCTGCTGGCGGGTCTCGTCGATCTTCGCCGAGGCGTCGATGCCGATGACCCGCCGGGGCCGGTCCTGCCCCGCGAAGCCGGCGATCATCCCGGCGTGGGTCGATCCCGTGACCGAGCACACCACGACAGTGTCGAAGAAGACGCCGAGCTCCTGCTCCTGGTGTGCCAGCTCGTCGGCCCAGCTCGCGAACCCCAGCCCACCGAGGCGGTGGTCTGACGCGCCGGCGGGGATGCCGTACGGAGTACCGCCGCGGCGCCGGACGTCCTCGAGCGCGGTGTTCCAGCTGTCCTTGAAGCCGATCCCGAAGCCGGCTGGGTCCAGCCGCACCTCAGCACCCATGATCCGCGAGAGCATGATGTTCCCGACCCGGTCGTTGACGCAGTCCGGCCAGTCCACCCAGTTCTCCTGGACGAGGAGCGCTTTCAGCCCCATCTTGGCGGCGAGCGCGGCGACCTGACGGGTGTGGTTCGACTGGTAGCCGCCGATCGACACCAGGGTGTCGGCACCCTGTGCGATCACGTCCGGGGCGATGTACTCCAGCTTGCGGGTCTTGTTGCCGCCGTAGGCGAGTCCACTGTTGCAGTCCTCCCGCTTGGCCCAGATCTGCGCGCCGCCGAGGTGCGCGCTGAGCCGCTCCAGCCGATGGACCGGGCTCGGACCGAACAGCAACGGGTAGCGAGGGAAGTCCTGCAGCGCCATGGGGTCTCCTGCGGTCGGGTGGGTCGATCCTGCCCGGTCGGCCGACCGTGGCCCGACCCGGGCTTTCGACCGCGACCTGGCGCCGCTCCGGCATCCTCGCGGTGCGGGCCGCTACTATGGCCGGAGCACCAACAGGGCACGGCGCTGGTGTGGCGACGACGCTCGATGCGCGGCTGGCCCCACCCGGGCAAGCCGCCGGCGCGGAGGCATCGATCTCTCGGGATTCCCGGGACCGGTGCACAGCCGGAGCAGCCGGCAGGGACGGACCTTCGCCCCACGTCTGTCGGCCCGGCCACTGGACGGCGCACGAGTACGTCTTTCCGCCGCGGCGAGCGCCGCGCGCTCCGGAGGAGGGGTTTGTGGCTCGAGAAGGCCAGCGCTCATCGGGTGCTCGCCGTACCGCCCCGCGCAACCAGCGACGGGGCCGCGACCGCGACAACGAGGGCATCATCCCGGTGCTCGCCCGCGCGGTGCGCGAGGTCGAGGCCGCGGCCGAGCGCGGGCGGGTGAGGCCATCGGTGCGTACGAAGTTCCAGGCCGTCGCACTGCTGGTGCGCCAGGAGCGTGCCCGGGTCCGGGCGGACGGCTCCATCGGCGACACGCACCGCGGTGAGATGCTCAAGCGGCTCGACGGCGTCGCCACCATCCTCGCCAAGGCAGCGGTCCGGGACGCCGCGCTCCTCTCCCTCCTCGCCGACGACGCCGTGGTCTCCGGCGCAGCCGCCTCGCTCGCGCGGGACATGCAGCGGGACGCCGGGATCGAGTCGGTCGCTGACGAGGCCGCGCCGCCGGAGCCCGTGGCGGCCGCGGCCACCACCGAGCGTCGGGTCGTGCCGCAGTCCGTCGTCTCACGGCAGCTCGCCAACCCGTTCCTCGCCCCGGACTTCAGCACCGTCCGGCAGCGTGCCGCCCCCGCCCGGCGCCTGGCCAGCTGGGAGCTGCTCGGCCCGCTCTTCAGCTCGTTCGAACGCGCCGGCGGCGGCGCCTCGACGGGCATGACGCTGCCCGCGGCTTCCTCCCTCCGCGCGGCGGGCGGCCTCACACTGATGCCGCACCAGGCCGGGCTGATCGCCGCCGCCGCTGCCGGCCACCGGACGTTCCTGCTGGCGGACGAGCCGGGCCTGGGCAAGACCGCGCAGGCGCTGCTCGCCGCGCAGGCGGCAGACGCCTATCCGCTGCTCGCCGTCGTGCCGAACGTCGTCAAGACCAACTGGGCCCGTGAGGCCGGTCTCTGGACCCCCAGCCGCAAGGCCACCGTGATCCACGGCGACGGCGAGACGGTGGACGGCTTCGCCGACATCGTGATCGTCAACTACGAGGTGCTCGACCGGCACGTGGGCTGGCTCGGTGACCTCGGCTTCCGCAGCATGGTCGTCGACGAGGCGCACTTCATCAAGAACAAGTCATCTCAGCGCTCACAGCACGTGCTGGAGCTCTCCGAGCGGATGCGGGCCCGGGCCGCGCGCCCCTTGCTGATGGCCCTCACCGGGACCCCGCTGATCAACGACATCGAGGACTTCCGGGCGATCTGGCAGTTCCTCGGCTGGATCGACGACAAGAAGCCGCTCGCGGAGCTCATGCACGCCCTGGAGGAGACCGGCCTGACGCCGGAGGACCCCGCCTTCTACCCTGCGGCTCGCCGCTGCGTGGTCGACCTCGGCATCGTCCGGCGCCGCAAGGTCGACGTGGCCGCCGACATCCCCGCACGGCGCGTGGCCGACCTGCCGGTCGAGCTCGACGACGCGGTCGGCCGCTCGATCCGGGAGGCAGAGCGTGACCTTGCGCGCCGCCTGGTGTCTCAGTACGACCGCGCGCTGGCGAGGCGGGCGTCCGGTCCCGCCGAGGGGACGGGCCACGACGGCATCGACCACGATCTGGTGCGAAGGATCGCCACCAGGGAGCGCAAGGCGTCGTCCGAGGCGAAGACCGGCGAGAACGTGTTCAGCATGATGCGGCGCATCGGCCAGGCGAAAGCCGGCCTCAGCGCCGACTACGCCGCACAGCTGGCCCGCAGCGCCGGCAAGGTCGTCTTCTTCGCCAAGCACATCGACGTCATGGACGTCGCGGAGGAGGCCTTCACCAAACGAGGGATCCGTTTCTCGTCGATCCGTGGCGACCAGACCCGGACGTCTCGTCAGAAGAACATCGACGCCTTCACGAACGACCCCGACGTCCACATCGCGGTCTGCTCTCTCACCGCCGCCGGCGTGGGCATCAACCTGCAGGTCGCCTCCAACATCGTGCTTGCCGAGCTCTCGTGGACGGACGCGGAGCAGACCCAGGCGATCGACCGGAGCCATCGCATCGGTCAGACGGAGCCGGTCACGGCATGGCGCATCATCGCCGCCCAGACAATCGACGCGAGGATCGCCGAGCTGATCGACAGCAAGGCGGGACTGGCCGCCCGGGCGCTCGACGGCGCCGAGGACGTCGAGTTCTCCTCTGCCGACGTGCAGCTCGAGGCCATCGTCGCGCTGTTGACCGACGCGCTGGCGGCCCGGCAGTAGCCACCCCGTCAGCCCGTCCGAGTCGCATCCCGGCACCAACGACGGCGCAATGCTGCGCCGTGCCCGGTTCCAGGCCCACGGAGCGAGTTGCTCCGTCGTTGGTGTCGCCGTCGGACTCTCGGGTCCCTGGACCGCGGCCCTCGTGGTCGCCGCCGGCTCCCGGCCGAGCGCCCTGCGTCAGCGTGAGGACGTTCCGGCCGAGCCCCCCTGCTCGACCGACACGTACTCCTGGACTCGCTGGGCCCAGAGGCGGATCGACGGACCGTTCAGCGCCATGTCGGATGTGCTCGGCCAGTCGGCGTACATCGTCGCCGCGTCCCGAGGGTGAGCCTCGGACACCCAGGTGGCAAACGGCTCCCACATCTGCGCGGAGAAGCCGTTGGACTCGAAGTCGAGCTGCTGCTCCACCGCGGTAATCTTCCCGTCCAGGACGGTGATGTTGAACTGGCTGTTGGCGAACGGCCCGCGGCCCAGCTCGTCGGAGCCCAGCGCGTGGTAGTCGAACGTGCACACCACGTTGGTGGTCCCGGACAGCGTGCTAGACATCCTGTCGCAGGAGTCGACCAGCAGCAGGTACCGGACGGCCTCCATCCAGCGGTTGCCGGCACGCCAGACGTCGAAGCCACGCTCGTCCCGCCAGATCGACACGTAGGCGTCGGGGGCCAGGTACGACGCGGCGCGATCCCGGTCGAAGGACCCGTAGGCGTCGAGGAAAGCCGCTGCCACCTCGGTCGAGGAGGCAGGCGGCGCGACGGCCTTGGTCCGGTCGAGGTCCAGGCCGCTCGTCCAGACGACGAGCACGACCGCAGCCGCGGCGGCGGCGGCGACCAGGGCCCTGGTGCCCCAACGACGATGGCGACGAGCGACCTCGTGCTCCGCGTCGACCAGCAGGGTCTGCAACTGCTCTTCGGTGCGTGTGTGGCTCATGGCGTTCTCCGCATGTTGGTGGAGCACCGCGGTCAGCCGGCGCTCCAGGTCTGAGGTGGTCATGGCGCGACCTCCAGGCAGCGAGCGAGCGCGGCCAGGCCGCGGCTGGCGTGCCGCTTGACCGAGCCGCGCGACACCTCGAGCGTGCCGGCGATCTCCGCCTCGCTCTGGTCGAGGTAGTAGCGCAGAACCAGCACCTGCCGCTGCCGTACCGGCAGGTGGGTGATGGCCTGCCAGAGGCGGTCCGCCTGATCGTGCTGGACGGCGTCCTGCTCGGCCGACGGCAGTCCTTCGGGACGTGGCGTCAAGCGGAGCAGCGAGGAGGTGACCCGCCGCCCGTGGCGGAGCTGGTCGCGACCGCCGTTGACGACTGCGCGGTTCAGGTACGCGACCGCTGCCTGCGGGTCGCGCAGTGTCCGCCACCTGCGGTACAGGCCCATGAACGCCTCCTGCACCACGTCCTCAGCGGTCTCCCGGTCATCGACGAGCAGAGAGGCGAGCCCGACCAGGCGGCGGTGGTGGACGAGGAACAGGCCCGCGACCGCGTCGCTGCGCTCGACCGGCTGCGGTTGGTCCGCCGGCTCGGTCTCGCGCACCCGACCCACTCCGTTCACCACGGATCAGACGACTCAGCGTCGCGCCGGTTGACAGCGGCATCAAGGTCCGTGGACCGGGCTGGGCCGGTCCGTGCGCTCCGCGACCTCCTCACACCAGGCCCGGGCGGCACCGGCCGGCATCCGGCGAAAGATTGCAGACGGTGGTGTAAAGGTCCGCGTCAGGTGGTACGTCCCCGACGGCGACGGCTCCCGTGCCCCCCTTGCCAGGTGTCCCCCTCCCGCCCCGGCAGTAGGGGACGAGCCGTGGAGCCGTCGCCGATCTCGTGCGGTGCGCGCCATCGGGCCTCAGGCAGGAGGCGCCAGCGGGTTCGTCCCGCCCTGCGTGAGCTGGGCTGCCCGCGACTCGCTCGGCATCAGGATCCACAGCGCCGGGTAGACGAGCAGCTGGCTGCCGGGTACGACGAGCAGCAGCAGCACGAACAGGAACCGGGACGGCCACGGCTCGATGCCGATCCGCCGGCCGAGGCCGGCGGCCACGCCGCCCAGCACCTTGTCGTTGCGGGCGCGGACCAGCCCGTGCTGGGCGAAGGTGCGGTGAAGGTTGTCCATCATGTTCGATCCTGAGTCCTGTCGCAGTCGCCGTGCCGCCGGTCGGCGGCACGCGTGTACCTGGGTACGGGATCCACGATGGACCCCGGGCCACCCCGTGTGCATCGGGGACCGACCCTGGTCGGACCCCGGCTTCGCCGCGGGACCGACTCAGGGGCGGCGACCAGCACGTGGGCGCCTCGGGTGCTGTCCCGATGGTCCGACCGCGGGCCGGGCAGTCGGTGTGTCGTTATCGAGTCCGACACGACCGCCTACCGGCGAGGAGGCGCCCAGCACAGGAGAATGCCCGGCATGGCGAAACCCCTGACCAGCGCGCAGCACATCGACCTCACCGAGCGGTACGCGGCGCACAACTACCACCCGCTCCCGGTCGTGCTCAGCCACGGCGACGGGGCATGGGTCACCGACGTCGAGGGCGAGCGCTACCTCGACTGTCTTGCCGGCTACTCCGCGCTGAACTTCGGCCACCAGAACCCGCGGCTGGTAGCCCGGGCCCAGGAACAGCTGCATCGGCTGACCCTCACCAGCCGGGCCTTCTACAACGACCAGCTCGGCATCTTCGCGGAGGCTCTGGCGCGCCTGGTGGGCAAGGACATGATCCTGCCGATGAACTCGGGAGCCGAGGCAGTCGAGACCGCCCTGAAGGTGGCCCGCAAGTGGGGCGTCCGGGTCAAGGGCGTGTCGGCCGACCGGGGGCGCATCATCGTCATGGACGGCAACTTCCACGGCCGGACGACGACCATCGTCGGCTTCAGCAGTGACGACGATGCCCGCCGTGACTACGGCCCGTTCACGCCGGGCTTCGACCCGGTGCCCTTCGGCAAGGCGGTCGCCGTCGGCGACGCACTCACCGAGGACACCGTGGCCGTGCTCCTCGAGCCGATCCAGGGAGAGGGCGGGGTCCTCATCCCGCCGCCGGGCTTCCTCCGACAGGTGCGCGAGATCTGCGACCGGAACGGCATCCTGCTCATCGCCGACGAGATCCAGTCCGGGCTCGCGCGCACCGGACGCACCCTCGCCGTCGCGCACGAGGACGTGCAGCCCGACATCGTGATCCTGGGGAAGGCCCTCGGCGGGGGGATCCTCCCGGTGTCCGCCATCGCAGCTGACTCCTCCGTCCTGGGCGTGATCACGCCCGGCACCCACGGCTCGACTTTCGGTGGCAACCCGCTTGCCGCCGCAGTGGGGCACGAGGTGTGCCTCATGCTCGAGACCGGCGAGTTCCAGGCGCGCGCCTCGGAGCTGGGGGGCCGGTTGGAGGCCGGCCTGCTCGGTCTCGGCTCCGACGCGATCCGCGAGGTGCGCTGCCGCGGCCTGTGGGCAGGGATCGACCTCGACCCCGCGGTGATGACCGGACGTCAGCTCTGCGACGGCCTCCTCGCACATCACGTGCTGGCCAAGGACACTCATGGCTCGACGATCCGGCTCGCCCCGCCGTTGGTCTGCTCCGCCGACGACATCGACCTGCTCGTCGAGGCGATCGGCACTGTGCTTGCAAGCAGTCCTCAACCGGCCTGACCGAGACCGCCCTCCACCGCCTCGATCAGCCGAGGCCGCAGCTCGTGCGCGCCGATCACCGCGTCGACCGAGCCCATCGCGACGGCCCGCTGGATGCTGTGGACGCCGTCGAACTCGGCAGCCACCTCGCCGAGCTTCTCCGACCGGACCGCGTCGCGCACCCGCGCCAGCTCGGTGGCCAGCTCGGCCCGGTCGACGCCCTCGGCGCGCGCGGCTCGGTCCTCGAGGTCGCGCACGCGCGGGTCCGAGCCGGTCCGCGCGTCGACGACACCGGCGAACACCACAGCCGCGGCGGGTGCCCCGCCGATCACCGAGGCGAACGAGCCCTCCACCGCGAGCACTGTCATGCCGCTGTTCAGTGCCTTGGAGAACACGACGAAGGCACCGCCGTGGTAGCGCGAGACGACGCAGAAGACGATCGGGCCGACGAAGTTGACGACAGCCCGGCCGATCTCCGCGCCGTACTCGAGCTGGAGATGGCGCATCGAGTCTGGCGAGCCGTCGAAGCCGGAGAGATTGGCCAGGACGACGAGCGCGCGGTTGCCGCTCGCGGCGTTGATGGCCCGAGCTGTCTTCTTGGACGAGCGGGGGAACAGGGTGCCCGCCGTCCAGATGTCGGGCCCGTCGCTCGGCGGGAAGCCGCGTCGCGGCACCGGTCGTGACTCGATCCCCACCAGGCTGACCGGCCGGCCGCCCAGGTGCGCGTCGAACACCACGGAGGTCTCGGCGTCAGCCATGCCCGCCCATCGCTCCAGCGGTGGGTGGTCCTGGTCGGCGACCGCACGCATCAGCGTGCGGATGTCGAACGGCTTCTTGCGGTCGGGGTTCGTCGCCGGCGAGAAGATGTCGCCCACGGTGCGGAAGTCGCTGTCCGGCACCTCGTGCGGGTAGCTGCAGATGTCCCGGTCCGGGGGGTCGGTCGTCGGCATGCGCCGCACCGTCGCCTCGGCCGGTGCCACGTAGCTGTGTGCGTAGTGCGCCATCAGCACGTCGCACGCGCCGGCCAGGTCCGGGGCCCAGTACTGCGCCTGACCGTTCGGCCCCATCACCCGGTCGTAGCCGCCGATGCCGAAGTTGTCCTCGGCGGACACCCCGCCGGAGTAGTCCAGGGACTGCTTGCCAGTGAGCACCATGGCGCTGTCCGGGGTCATGACGAGGATGCCCTTGGTGTGCATGAGCATCGTCGCCTCCGCGTTCCAGTACGGCTGGGCGCCGACGTTGATGCCTGCGACCACGACGTTCACCTCGCCGCCGTCCTGGGTGAACGTGACGATCCGGCGCAGCGCCCGCGCCACCCAGTCCATGTTCTCGGTGCCGGAGTCCATCGAGATCCGTGCACCGGCGGAAAGGGCGAACCACTCCACCGGCGCCGACATCGACTCCGCCAGGTCAAGCGCGGCGATGACCCGGCTGCACTCGGCCTCGGCCACCGCGCCGAGCGCCTTGGTCGGGTCGCCGAGCAGCACGACCCGCGTGATGCCGTCGGGGTGCCCGTCCGGGTACGACGTCGCCACCCCCAGGACGATCCCGGCCTTGTTGCCGCCGGGCGCGCGGGAGACCGGAACCAGTGCTCCGGTCTCGTCCAGGTCGTGCTCGACGAAGCCGCCGCCGTTGCCTGCCAGCACGGGCACCAGCTCGTAGGGGTAGGTGGTGCCCCGGCGGCGGGCACGGAGCACCTTCTGGGCGTAGTCGTCCAGCGGCGCCAGCCGCTCGGTCGGGGGGCCGCCGAAGGACGCGACGACACCCGAACCGGCGCGGTAGGTGAACCGGATCGACGCCGGGTGCACCGACCCGTCGGGCGCCGCGATGCGGCCCTGTGCGGTGACCTCCTCGATGCCGGCGCCGACCGTCAGCGGCGCCAGCGTGCGCTGCAGCCCGACCAGCTCGTCCGGGGGTGCGTCGATGACCGGCCAGACGTGCACGAAGACGTGGTTCATGTCCAGCCGCTGGCCGGCGGCGCCGCGGGCTGCCCGGGCCCGGCGGATCGCCTCGAGGCAGCTCGTGATCGCCCGCTCGGCCTGCGGCAGGGACGTCACGTGGCCGTCGGCGTCCCGCACGACGGCCAGGTCGCGGACCTGGGCGAGGGCCACGAGCCGCTGGTCCGACTCGTTGTCGGGAGCCACGCAGTGGTAGAGCAGCACGTCGTCGGGCGCGTCCAGGCGGCTGATCCGGAAGTCGCGCAAGCGCCACAGGTTGAGTCGCCGGCCGACCATCGGGTGCACGCCACGCACCAGGTCGTCCTCGTAGACGCCGTGGGGCCCGGGTCGGAAGGTGACGTAGGAGACGTCCCGGCCGTCGCCGGGGCACACAGCGACAGCCACCCGGCGTACGCGCGGGACGATGCCGGACACCACCAGCACCGACTGCAGTGCCTGTGCGGACTCGGTCGGGGTCTCGGGGGCGCCGGGCCAGGAGAGGTAGAGGTCGATGACGGTCTCGTGACCGGCCGGCGCCGCGGCCACCTGGTCCCCGAGGACGGACACGAGGCCGTGCGGGTCGACGGTGCCGTCCAGCTCGGACATCTGCGCGACGGTCGTGACGAGACGGGTCGGCCGGTCGTCGAGGGTGTAGTCGCAGGTGATGAACGGGCGTCCGCCGGCGGAGAAGCTGCGCAGGTCGTGCAGCTCGTGCTCGCGGTAGTGCCGACGGGCGAGCACCTCGAGCATCGGCTCGCGCTCCGGGATGCCACCTTCGAGCCGCTCGGCCAGGTAGCGCACGATCGGCTCGGGGATGGCGGCGACCGCCTCGAGCCGCTCGGTGTGGTCGGCCGCGTCCGGGTGCTCGGTGAGGTAGACGAGCTCCTCCCGGACACCGGTCAGGACCTCGGACCGGACCTCCTGCGCCAAGGGCTGGTCGAACCAGCGGAACCGTGCGCTGCGGGCGAGCTCGCCGACAACCGGGAAGCGCAGCTGGGTCGCCACCACCAGCCGGTCGAGCACGTCGTGCGCGTGCTGCCCGAGGTCGTGCTCGGGCGGCGCCTCGGACAGCCACTGCTGCAGCAGCGACGTGACGACGCTCAGGTCGGACGCGCTGCGCTGCTGGGCGAGGAAGACGCGGTAGACGGCCTCTTCGAGCGCAGGCGTGCGCTCGAGGTCGCCGACGCCGTAGTGCGCGAGCACCTGGGTCATGCGGTCCCGGAACGACTCGGGCAGGTGCTCGCGGTCCACGTCGAGACTGTGCAGGTAGGAGTGGAAGTACTCGCGGGGGCTGTGCACCCGCACGTCGCTGGTCTCCTCGCCCGCCGGCCGGTTCCGGGACAGCTCGGCCAGGTCGGCGAACACCGTGACGGCGTCCAGCTCAGCCCGGAGCAGGTTCGGGTTGGCTGCCAGCGCCTTCGGCCGCAGCGTGAGGTACTCCGCGAGCGCCTCGTCCCGCTCGCTGGGGGATCCGTCGAACCCGAGGAGCAGGCCGCGCAGGTCGGCGAGCAGCGCGGTGGCCCGGACGGCGGGGGATGGTTCCCCCGCCGGGGCAGGGAGGTCCAGCTCGGCGGCGTCGGTCGTGCCCGCCGGCGTGCCGCCGTCGCCGTCGCTCAGCGGTTCCAGCCGCACCATCGGCATGCCGGACTCGACCTGGCCACCAGGTGCCACCATGAGCTCGCGCACCCGCGCCGCGAAGGGCGCGGTGACGACCGTCTCCATCTTCATGCTCTCGAGCACCAGGACCGGGGCGCCGGCGTCGACCGTTGCGCCGACCTCGACCGGCACTGCGACCACCAGTGCCGGTGCGGGTGAGCGCAGCACTCCGCCCTCGTCGCGGGTCACGCGGTGGCTGATGCCCTCGACCTCGACGAGGTGCACGACGCCATGGGCAGCGCCGACGACCCGGAACGGTCGGCCGCCGACGTGCATCCGGGCCGCGAACTCCCCTTGCTGCTCGACCGTGACGTCAAGGGTCTGCTCGGCGCCGGCCGGGCCGAGACCGACCCGGTAGCGGCCGGCACCGACCTGGGCGACAGCGACCCGGTGAGTGGCGCCGGCGAGCTTGAGGTCGACCGCGCGGCCGACCTCGTGACGGGCCTGGGGACGCCCGCCGTGGGCGGTGGCGAGGAAGTAGAGCCGCTCGGCGACCTCCTGCTCGTCGTACGCCGTGATGGCGGCGGCGATCAGGGCGACGCCGGCGTACTGGTGGGACACCAGCCGGCCCTGCGTGCGGACGCGGTCGATCCAGCCGGTGTCGGCACTGCCGTCGACCACCTCCGGCTGGTCGAGCAGGTCGAGCAGGAAGCTCTTGTTGGTGGCGCCGCCCTCGATGATCACGGTCGTGTCGGACAGGGCGCGCCGCAACCGGGCCAGGGCCTCGTCGCGGTCCTTGCCGTAGGCGATCACCTTCGCGATCATCGAGTCGAAGTCGGCGGGGATCAGGTCACCCTCGCTGACCCCCGTGTCGATCCGCACGCCCGGGCCGGTCGCGAAGTCGAGGTAGGCGATCCGCCCGGGGGAGGGGGCGAAGTCGCGGTCGGGGTCCTCGGCGTTCAGGCGCGCCTCGACCGCGTGGCCCACCTCCCGCGGGCGGTCACCCTCGAGCCGCCCACCGGCGGCGACGTGCAGCTGGGCCTTGACGAGGTCGAAACCCGTGGTGACCTCGGTGATCGGGTGCTCGACCTGCAGCCGGGTGTTGACCTCGAGGAAGCTGAACGCCCTCCCGACCGGCTCGTAGAGGAACTCGACGGTGGCCGCGCCCTGGTAGCCCACCGACAGGGCGAGGCGCTCGGCGGACTCCTTGATGGCCGCGACCTGATCGGCTGTCAGGACGGGGGAGGCGGACTCCTCGATCACCTTCTGGTTGCGCCGCTGGAGGGAGCAGTCCCGCACGCCCAGCGCCCATGCGCTCCCGTGCCCGTCGGCGATCACCTGGACCTCGATGTGTCGTGCGCCCGTGACCAGGCGTTCGAGGAACACGACGCCGCTGCCGAACGACCGCTGGGCCTCCTCGCTCGTCCGGGCGAATGCGTCGGCAAGGTCGCCGTCCGAGCTGACCACGCGGATCCCGCGCCCTCCGCCTCCGGCCGTCGCCTTGAGCATCAGCGGGTAGCCGATCTCGGCTGCGGCCGCCTGTGCGGTCTCGACATCGGCGACCGCGCCGCGGCTCCAGGGCGCGACCGGGACCCCGGCCTCCTCGGCGAGGAGCTTGGCGCCGATCTTGTCGCCGAGCCGTCGCATGGCCTCCGCGCTCGGGCCGATGAACGTCACACCGATCCGCCCGCAGAGCTCGGCGAACGCGGGGTCCTCCGCGACGAAGCCCCAGCCCACCCAGGCCGCGTCCGCGCCGGAGTCGCGCAGCGCACGCTCGAGCACTGCGTGGTCGAGGTAGGGGCGGGCCGAGGCCGGGCCGATCGCGAGGGCCGAGGTCGCCTCCCGGACGAACCTGGCCGCGCTCTCGCCGTCGGTGTGCAGCGCCACGGTCTCGATCGGGCGGCCGCCCCGCGCGTTGAGCTCCCGGACCGCGTGGATGAGCCGCATCGCGGCCTCACCGCGGTTGACGATCGCAATTCGCGAGATCACGTACGACGCCTCCAGTCGGCCGGCGGACATCTCACCCTAGAGGCGCCATGCCGTGCTCTACCGCTGACCGGGCCGCCTGGTTGAGGACGCGGCCCGACCGAGGCCGCTCCCCAGGTCGCACCGGCGGCAGGCCCCCACGGGAGGATGGGCCCATGGACGTGAACGAGATCCTGCTGCCCGGCGTCGGCGTGCGGTACGAGCTGGACACCGCGGCCGGGGTGCGCGTCGGGGTCGTGTCGTACCGCGACGGCCGGTTCGAGCTGGTCCGCTACCAGGCTGACGACCCCGACTCCTCCTCCTCCTTGCTCGTCCTGACCTCCGAGGAGGCGGACACGGTGGCCGAGCTCATGGGCGCCCCCAGGCTCACCGAGCGGTTCGCCGACCTCACCCGCGAGATCCCCGGGCTGGCGTCGGCGACGGTGGACATCCCGAGCGGCTCCGAGTTCGACGGCAGCCCGCTGGGCGACACCCGGGCACGCACCAGGACTGGTGCTTCGGTGGTTGCCATCGTCCGCGGCGCGGACGTGATCGCCTCCCCGACGCCGCAGCAGGTCCTCCGCGGCGGAGACGCCCTGGTCGTCGTCGGGACGGACGCCGGTATCCACGGCGTCCGGACCATCGTCGGCGGCTGACGGCGTGGACGAGGTCGGCCGCTTCCTCGTCGAGCTTGGTCTGCTCCTCGTCCTGCTGGGGGTGCTGGGGACCCTGGCCCGCATGATCGGGCTGTCGCCCGTGCCGTTGTTCCTGCTCGGCGGGCTCGTACTGGGCCGAGGCGGGCTGGCGGAGGTCGAGGCCACGGCCCCCTTCGTGGAGTCCACCGCCGAGATCGGGGTGCTGCTCCTGCTGCTGCTGCTCGGGCTGGAGTTCTCGGCCGCCGAGTTCACCTCGTCCCTGCGACGCCACGCACCCAGCGGCCTGGTCGACCTCGCCCTCAATGCCACGCCTGGGTACCTGGCCGGGCTGCTGCTCGGGTACTCCTGGCCGGCGTGCACCGCCCTGGCGGGGATCACCTGGATCTCCTCGTCGGGGATCGTGGCGCGGCTGCTCCGAGACCTGGGTCGTATCGGCAACCGGGAGACGCCGGCGGTGTTGTCGGTGCTCGTGCTCGAGGACCTGGCCATGGCGCTGTACCTGCCGGTGCTCTCGGTGCTGCTGGCGGGCGGCACGGCGACCCGAGCGGTGGTGGGCGCGGCGGTGGCGGTCGGCGTGGTCCTGGTGGTGCTCCTCGCCGGGCACCGCTTCGGCGACCGCCTCGGAAGCGTCCTCCGGCACGAGGACGACGAGCAGGTGCTGCTGCGGGTGCTGGGGCTCACGCTGCTGGTCGCGGGGCTCACCCACTGGGTCGGCGCGTCCGCAGCGGTGGGTGCCTTCCTCGTCGGCCTCGCCATCCCGGGCGAGACGGCGCGCCGGGCCCGCCAGGTGCTGTCACCCCTGCGGGACCTGTTCGCGGCGCTGTTCTTCCTGTCGTTCGGCCTTCAGGTGGCCCCGGCCGAGGTCGCGCCCGTGCTCCCCGCGGCCCTGGCGCTGGCCGTGGTCACCACCGGGTCCAAGGTGCTGACGGGCAGGTACGCCGCGCGTCGCGACGGAGTGGGTTCCCGCGGGCAGCTCCGCGCCGGCGCCGCCCTGGTCGCGCGGGGTGAGTTCTCGGTGGTCATCGCGGGGCTGGCCGTGCTTGCGGGCTACGAGCAGATCGGGCCGCTCGCCAGCGCCTACGTGCTGCTCCTCGCCGTCGCGGGCCCGGTCCTTGCGCGCTTCGCGGGCACCGTCCCGGCAGACCGGTCCCGTGCCGGGTAGGGCGCCGGCTGGATCGGCTTGGAGGCCGCCGCCGCTGCGCGCGCCGCCGGCTGGACGTCACCGTCCTCCAGCAGGCCGAGCTGCCCCTGCGCATCCTCGGTCACGACGTCGCCAGGGTGTTCGTGGACCTGCACCGAGACCACGCGGTGGACCTGCGCTGCTCGGTACAGTCACGGCGATCCCCGGCCACGGCGGGCGCGTCTCCGGTCACCCTCGACGACGGGAGCCACCTGGACGCGGACCTCGTCCTGGTGGGCGTTCGGGCCACCCCCACTGTCCAGCTCGCCCGAGGACGCCGGACCCGAGACGAGCAACGGGGTGGTCGACCTCGGGATGGAGTTCACCGGACTACGTCGAGCCTCACGGCTACGACCAGACGGTGTTCCGCGGCGACATCGCGGGGTCGCGAGTTCGTGGCCTCTTTGGCTGGCCGGGGGCAGTGCGGACGGGCATGAACGTCAACACCTTGGCGTGACCGACGCCCTCGAGGGCCTCGTCCGCTCCGGCCGGGCCGTTCGACCACCGGCGTCTCGGAGCCCCGGACATCCCGCTGCACGAGGTCGGAGAGCACCACCCCGGGTCGTGCATCGTCACCGCGGGTGCCGCGTCCTACCCGACGCCGGCGAAGGCGCGGACCTCGATAGGCGCCTTGATGGCGTCGGTGACCTTGGCCGCCCAGCCCAGCGCGGCCTCGAGGTCCGCGGTCTCGATGATGTAGAACCCGCCGAGGTGCTCCTTCGTCTCGGCGAACGGGCCGTCGGTGGTCGTGACCTGCCCCTTGGTCGTCCGTACGACGGCGGCCGCCATCGGCTCGGACAGCCGACCGGAGAACCTGAGCGTGTCGGTCGCCCTCATCTCCTGCTCCAGGGCGCCGACCTTGTCGTGGGAGTGCTTCTTCTCCTCGTCGGTCATTGCCCGGTGCGGCTCGCCCTCTTCCTCGACCATGTGGACGGACAGCAGGTAGTGCGTCATATGCGGCTCCTCTCGCCGATCCCGGTGCTTCTGGTGCCTCACTACGTCGACGAGTGAGTCTCGCCCGGATCGACCAGTCTCACCGGGAATGGTGCTCGGGTGCGCCAACGCCGGCTCAGCGACCCGATCAGCGCACCCGACCGCGTCAGTCGTCGAGTGGTCAGTGGAGCTTGACCACCGTCAGCAGGACGCACGAGTCCTCGACGGCCGCGAGCGAGTGCCGTTCGCCCGGCACCACGAGGAGGTCGCCGACCGTGCCCTCCCATGACGTGGCGCCCGACGTCAGCCGGACGTGCCCGTGCAGCACCTGGAGGGTCGCCTCACCGGGGCTCTCGTGCTCGTCCAGCCCCCGGCCCGCGCTGAGGGCGATGACTGTCTGCCGGAGCGTGTTGTCGTGACCGCCGAACACGGTGTGCGCGCTGCGGCCGCTGGAGGCGGTGCTGGCCAGGTCGAGCTGGTCATGCGCGAGCGAGGTCAAGGACGTCACCATCGGTTCTCCTGTTCTCGGGGCCCGGCGCGGAGGTCTGGGGGCTGCCGTGGTCCGGGCCGGGGGACCAGGGCAGCGGGAGGTACCGGACGCAGTCACCGGCGGTCGCACCGGCGGGAGGCACGACCGCCAGCCCGGTCGCCAGTGCCAGGCCACGGAGCATGGCAGGGCCGCACGACGGCAGCACGGCCGCCGTTCCGTCTTCGCACGACACCGGCAGCAGCCGGTGCCCGTCACCCGGCCGGCCAGGCTCGTCGGAGCCCAGCCGCACCCGGCTCTCCCACGCCGCCGGTCGCCCGCCGAGAGCGGCGAGGAGCGGTTGCACCAGCGTGACCAGCGCCGCGCAGGCGGCGAACGGGTTGCCCGGCAGACCCACCAGCCAACGACCTCGGGGGAGTCGGCAGAGCAGCATGGGGTGGCCGGGCTTCACGGCGACTCCGTCGACGACGACCCGGCCACCCACTCTCCGGACCGCGTGCCGGACGTGGTCCCGAGGGCCGACGCTGGTCCCGCCGGTGGTGACCACGACCCGCGCGTCGGTCGACCGCAGCGCACGCTCGAGTGCGTCGAGGTCGTCCGGCAGATGCCGGGCCGCCTCAGCCGGCACCCCGAAGCCGTGCAGCCACCCGGGCAGCTGCGGACCGAGCGCGTCCCGGACCTGTCCATCGCCTGGCAGCCCCGAGTCGAGCAGCTCGTCGCCGAGCACCAGCAGCTGCACGGTCGGGGCCGGTACGACGGCGAGCGCGTCGTGCCCGGTCGCGGCGGCCAGTCCGAGCACCGGCGGCGTCACGACGGTGCCGGCGGGCAGCAGGACGTCACCGCGACTGGCTTCCTCCCCGCGGAGACGGATGTGCGAGGTCGCCGGGCCGCCCGCGGACCACGCCGCGCCCGGGCACACGCCGGCGGCGCCGACAACCGACTCCTCCACCGGCAGCACGTGCGAGACGCCCGCCGGGACGGCGGCACCTGTGGCGATGCGCACGCACTCACCGGGACCGACGTGCCCGTGGTGCAGCCCTCCGGCGGGCAGGTCAGCGACGATCCGCCAGGGCGGCGGCCCAGCCACGCCCCAGCCGTCCATCGCCGAGCTGTCGGCCGCCGGCAAGGGGCTGCGCGCGACCATGTCGTCGGCCAGCACGCACTGCATCGCCTCGGCCAGGGGAACGAGGACCGCGGGCAGCGGATCGGCTGCTGCCGCCAGGCTGCGGGCGGCCGACCACGGCATCCCGCCGTGCCGCCTGTCGCTGGGGAGCAGCGCCGTCCAGTCCGCCCTGCTCGTCATGACCCGACCCGCTCCCAGCCCCGCCGCGGCTTGCGGCTGCCGAGCGCGTCGTCCCGCGAGCGGTACACGATGTACGGCCGGGTGAGGTAGCCCAGCGGCGCACTGAAGACGTGCACCAGCCTGGTGAACGGCCACAGGGCGAACAACGAGAAGGCGGCGAGGGCGTGCAGCCTGAAGCCGATCGGTGCGGCCGCCATGAGCTCGGGCCGGGGGTCGAGTCGGAAGATCCCGCGGAACCACACCGAGACGCCCTCTCGGTAGTCGTAGTCACCGACCACGTTGGCCACCACGGTGTTGGCGAGGCCCAGGACGATGACGGTGCCCAGCACCGCGTACATCGCCTTGTCCATGCGGGTGGTGGCCGAGAAGACCGGGCCGACGGTGCGGCGGCGGTAGATCAGGATGGCCATCCCGACGACGGTGCCGACACCGGCGACCGAGCCGATGCCCACGGCGGACGCGTGGTACATCCCCTCGGACACCCCGACCGCCTCTGTCCAGGACTTCGGCACGCCCAGCCCCATGACGTGGCCCATCAGCACGAACAGCAGGCCGAAGTGGAACAGCGGGCTGCCGAGCCGGAGCAGTCGGTGCTCGTGCAGCTGCGACGACCGGGTCGTCCAGCCGAACTTGTCGTAGCGGTACCGCCACCAGTGGCCCACGACGAAGACGGCCAGGCAGACGTAGGGGAACGCGACCCAGAGCAGTGTGTCGACGGCCCCCGTGTCCGTCGCGACCTCGGCGCCCCTCATCGGCGCACTCCGCCGGTCAGGTCGGGGCGTCGGACGGTGGGGTAGGGCAGCGCGACCGGCATCTGGTCCGGTGGAGCGAACGGCGCCAGCCCGACGTCCTCGGTCGGTGGGCCCTGGGCCGCGAGGCGGTGCACCGCGGACCGCTCGTCGCCGGCCAGCGGGGGCAGCGTCGCGGTGACGGCGCGCAGGACGTCCGCGTACGGCGACTCCGCATCCACCAGCGCGAGGCGCAGCAGCTCGATCCCGGCGCGGTGGTCGAGGAGCAGCCGTCTTCCGAGGACCGGATCGGTCGCGGCGAACTCCAGCACTACCGCGAGGTGGTCCGGCAGCTCGTCGGGCGCCAGCTCGAGACCGGCCTGCCGATAGGCGGTCTTGAGCTCGAGCAGGGCCATCCCGCGCTTGCGGGTGTCGCCGTGCGCGTAGTAGGTCAGGTACAGGCAGCACCGGCGCTGGTGGTCGAAGGTCTCGACGAAGTGCGACGCCAGCTCCAGGACCGGCGTGGCGGCGGCGCGGTCGAGGAACCGGCGCAGCGGCGTGGCGAGGCTCCCGGGAAGTCGCTCGACCTCGGCGCCCAGAAGCGGCAGCTGCTCCACGAGCTGCCCGTCCGGGTAGCCGAGCAGGACCGAGGACACCTGCCAGGCCCGGGCGTCGGCAGGGCCTCCACGGTCGCGGCTCATCGCTCGCCCCCATCGGGGCTTCCGCCGTCGCCGCCGGTCTCGCCAGTGCCAGCAGGACGAGGTGGGAAGAGCCCCTCCGGGGCGCCCCTGCCGTCCCAGTTGAGCAAGTTCACCCGGCTCGCCTTGTCGTCGGGCGTCACGACGGAGTCGCTTGTCTGCCGGAGCTGGAGCATCTGGAAGTTCTCGACGGCGATCGGCGAGGTGCCGCCCGACCCCTCGCCGAACGGGCCCGAGCCACCCATGCCCGGCCCGCCGTCGTAGTCGAGGCTGCACTCGGTGGCCAGCTCTTCGAGGGAGTGGGCCTGCTCGGCGTGCGCGGGTGGGATGACGTACCGCTCGTCGTACTTGGCGATCGCCAGCAGCCGGTACATGTCGTACATCTGCTCGCCGGTCATACCGACCGCGGCGGCGATGCTCTCGTCGGGGTCGCGGCCCATCGTGATGTCGCGCATGTAGCAACGCATGGCGGCGAGCCTGTGCAGGACGGCGTCGACCGGGGCCGACGTCTCCGGCGGTGAACAGCTCGGCGAGGTACTCCACCGGGATGCGCAGGGCGTCGATCGCGGCGAACAGGTTGCCCTTGTCCTCGGCGTCGAAGCCCGTGTCCTTGACGACGTCCACCACCGGGGACAGCGGCGGGATGTACCAGACCATCGGCATGGTCCGGTACTCCGGGTGCAACGGCAGCGCGACCTGATAGGTGTTGATGAGTGCGTGGATCGGGGAGCGCTGAGCCGCGTCGATCCAGTCCCTGGGGATGCCCGCCTCCTCGGCTGCGCGTACCACTGCCGGGTCGCTGGGGTCGAGGAACACCGAGCGCTGCGCCTCGTAGAGGTCCTGGTCACCCTCGGTCGACGCGGCCGCCAGTACCTTGTCGGCGTCGTAGAGGATCAGGCCGATGTAGCGCAGCCGGCCGACGCACGTCTCCGAGCACACGGTGGGTAGTCCGACCTCGATGCGCGGGAAGCAGAACGTGCACTTCTCGGCCTTACCGGTGCGGTGGTTGAAGTACACCTTCTTGTAAGGGCAGCCGCTCACGCACTGCCGCCAGCCGCGGCACCGGTCCTGGTCGACCAGGACGATGCCGTCCTCGGACCGCTTGTAGATGGCACCGGAGGGACAGGAGGCCGCGCAGGACGGGTTGAGGCAGTGCTCGCAGATGCGCGGCAGGTAGAACATGAAGGTCTGCTCGAACTCGAACTTCACCTTGTCGGCGATGTTCTTGAGCATCACGTCCTTGTCACCGTGGTCGGGTGAGCCGCCGAGGTCGTCGTCCCAGTTCGCCGACCACTCGATCTTCATGTCCTTGCCGGTGATCAGCGACTTCGGCCGGGCGACGGGGATGTGCTCCTGCAACGGGGCGTTCGTCAGGGTGTCGTAGTCGTAGGTCCACGGCTGGTAGTAGTCGTCCAGGCTGGGCAGCGTGGGGTTGGAGAAGATGGTGAGCAGCTTGCGCAGCCTGCCCCCGCCCCTCAGGGCCAGGCGGCCACGCTTGTTGAGCGTCCAGCCGCCACGCCACTTCTCCTGGTCCTCGTAGCGGCGCGGGTAGCCCTGCCCTGGGCGCGTCTCGACGTTGTTGAACCACACGTACTCGACGCCGCTGCGGTTGGTCCAGGCCTGCTTGCAGGTGACCGAGCAGGTGTGGCAGCCGATGCACTTGTCGAGGTTCATCACCATCGCCATCTGTGCCATGACCCTCATCAGTACGTCACCTCCTGCGATCGCCTGCGGATGACCGTGACCTCGTCGCGCTGGTTGCCGGTCGGGCCGAGGTAGTTGAAGGCGAAGGACAGCTGCGCGTACCCGCCGACCAGGTGGGTCGGCTTGATGAGGAGTCGGGTGAGCGAGTTGTGGACGCCACCGCGCTTCTTCGACGTCTCGGCGATCGGCACGTCGATGAGCCGGTCCTGCGCGTGGTGCATGTACACGGTGCCTTCGGGCATCCGGTGCGACGACGATGGCTCGCGCAACGACGACGCCGTTGCGGTTCACCGCCTCTATCCAGTCGTTGTCGTGGATGCCGATCTTGACGGCGTCCTCCTTGCTCATCCAGATCACCTGCCCGCCGCGCGACAGCGACAGCATGAACAGGTTGTCCTGGTACTCCGAGTGGATGGACCACTTGTTGTGCGGCGTCAGGTACCGCAGCGTCAGACCGAGCTCGCCGGTGTCGCCGACCTTCGGCTCCCCGAACAGCGCGGTGCATGTTCAGCGGGGGGCGGAAGACGGGGAGGCCCTCGCCGAGCTCGGTCATCCAGTCGTGGTCGAGGTAGAAGTGCTGCCTGCCGGTCAGGGTGTGCCACGGCTTGAGCCGCTCGACGTTGATGGTGAACGGGGAGTACCGGCGACCGCCGGTCTCCGACCCGGACCACTCCGGGGAGGTGATGACGGGCACCGGACGGGCCTGGGTGTCGGCGAAGGTGATCTGCTTGCCCTCGTGCTCAGCGGCCAGGTCGGCCATCGGCTGACCGGTGCGCTTCTCGAGTGTGCGGAACCCCTGCGTCGCCAGGTGGCCGTTCGTGGTGCCGGACAGCGCCAGGATCATCTCGCACGCGTCGACGTCGCGGGCCAGCGACGGCCGGCCGTCCGCGGGGCCACCGCGGACGGCGCCGTTCTTGTGGCGCAGGTAGTCGACCTCGCGGTCGAGCGCGTAGGTGACCCCTTTCGTCGTGGCGCCCAGCTCGTCCATCAGCGGGCCCAGCGCCGACATCTTCGCGGCGACGGCGCCGTAGTCGCGCTCGACGACGACGCAGCTTGGGCATCGTGCTCCCGGGCACCGGTTCGCAGTCGCCGGCCTTCCAGTCGGCAACCACACCGTGCGGGTTGGCCATCTCGTCCGCCGTGTCGTGCAGCAGTGGCACTGCCACGACGTCACGACGGACGCCGAGGTGCCGCTCGGCCAGCCGGCCGAACGCCACTGCGATCGTCTGGAAGGCGTCCCAGTCGGTGCGGGTCTGCCACGGGGGCGCGATCGCCGGGTTGAACGAGTGGATGAACGGATGCATGTCGGTGGTGTTCAGGTCGTGCTTCTCGTACCACGTGGCCGCCGGCAGGACGACGTCGGAGAAGATCGTGGTGCTCGTCATCCGGAAGTCCAGCGACAGCAGCAGGTCGAGCTTCCCCTCCGGCACCTCGTCGCGCCAGACGACGTCCTTGGGTCGTGCCTCGGGCGGCGCCTCGGTGGCACGCAGGGAGTTGTCCGCGCCCAGCAGGTGCTTGAGGAAGTACTCGTTGCCCTTGCCCGAAGACCCCAGCAGGTTGGCGCGCCATACCGTGAGGACGCGCGGGTAGTTGTCCTCGGCGTCAGGATCCTCGCAGGCGAAGCGCAGGCCACCGGACTTCAGCTCGCCCACGACGTAGTCACCGACGCTCATCCCCGACGCCTGTGCGTCGTCGGCGAGGGTGAGCGGGTTGCGGTCGAAGGTCGGGTACGACGGCATCCAGCCCATCCGCGCCGACTGGGCGATGAGGTCTGCGGTCGTCTTGCCGGCGAGCCGGCCCGCACCGGTGGTCGCCGCCAACGTGTCGGCACCGAAGTGGTCGTATCGGTACTGGTCGGAGTGCAGGTACCAGTACGCCGTCTGGATCATCTGCCGCGGCGGCCGGGACCAGTCCAGGCCGAACGCGAGCTGGGCCCAGCCGGTGACCGGTCGGCACTTCTCCTGTCCGACGTAGTGAGCCCAGCCACCGCCGTTGACGCCCTGGCAGCCGGTCAGTGTCGTCAGTGCCAAGAAGGCCCGGTAGATGGTGTCGGAGTGGAACCAGTGGTTGGTTCCCGCCCCCATGAGGATCATCGACCGGCCGCGCGACTCCTCGGCGTTCGCCGCGAACTCGCGTCCGATCCGCTCCGCCTTGTGGGCCGGGACGCCGGTGATGGTCTCCTGCCAGGCCGGCGTGCACGGCTGCGACGCGTCGTCGTAGCCCGTCGGCCAGACGCCGGGCAGGCCGTCGCGAGCGACGCCGTACTGCGCGAGCATCAGGTCGTACACCGTCGTCACCAGGTGGCCGCCGACCCGGCGCACCGGTACCCCGCGCCGCATCGTCGCTGCCGCGCCGTCCGCAGCGTCGAAGCGCGGCAGGTGCACCTCGACCGGCGGCTCCGTGCCACCCGCTGCGGAGAGCAGCGGGTCGACATCGGCCAGGTCGAGGTTCCAGCGGCCCGCGCCGCCGGGGCCGAACCGGAAGCCGAGGGAACCGTTGGGCACGACCGGTTCGCCGGTGCGCGAGTCGAGCAGCACGGTCTTGAACTCTGGGTGTTCGGCGTCCTGCTCCGCCTCGAGGTCGGACGCAGTCAGGAACTTGCCGGCGTGGTATCCGCCGTCGCGCTCGTCGAGGCGGACGAGGAAGGGGAGGTCGGTGTACTTCTTCACGTATTCGGTGAAGTACGGGACCTGCCGGTCGACGAAGAACTCCTTCAGCGTGACGTGACCCATCGCCATCGCCAGCGCGCCGTCCGTGCCGGGCTGGGCCGCGAGCCACTCGTCGGCGAACTTCACGTTGTCGGCGTAGTCCGGGGAGACGGCCACCACCTTCTGCCCCCGGTAGCGCGCCTCGGTCATCCAGTGCGCGTCGGGCGTGCGGGTCACCGGGACGTTCGAGCCCCACATGATCAGGTAGCCGGCGTCCCACCAGTCGCCGGACTCCGGTACGTCCGTCTGGTCGCCGAACACCTGCGGCGACGCGACAGGCAGGTCGGCGTACCAGTCGTAGAACGACAGCATCGTGCCGCCGATCAGTGACATGAACCGCGCCCCGGATGCGTGGGAGACCATCGACATCGCCGGGATCGGTGAGAAAGCCGGCGACCCGGTCGGGGCCGAAGCGCTTGATCGTGTAGACGTGGGCGGCAGCAACGATCTCGGCAGCCTCCTCCCAGGTCGCCCGGACCAGGCCGCCCTTCCCGCGGGCCTGCTTGTAGCGCCGTGACAGCTCCGGGTCGGAGACGATGTGCGCCCAGGCGAGCACCGGGTCGCCGATGCGGGCCTTGGCCTCGCGGTACATCTCGAGCAGCACTCCCCGCACGTACGGGTAGCGGACCCGGGTGGGGGAGTAGGTGTACCAGGAGAACGCCGCGCCGCGGGGGCAGCCGCGCGGCTCGTACTCGGGGCTGTCAGGCCCGACCGAGGGGTAGTCGGTCTGCTGCGACTCCCAGGTGATGATCCCGTCCTTGACGTAGACCTTCCACGAGCACGAGCCGGTGCAGTTGACGCCGTGGGTGGACCGGACGACCTTGTCGTGGCTCCAGCGGTCCCGGTAGAAGTCGTCGGCCTGTCGGCCACCGGTGCGGTGCAGCGTCCGCAGGTCGGTGGACACCTCGGCCCGGGTGAAGAACCTGCGGGTCCGCACCAGCGCCTCGCTGAGCCCGTCGTCCATCCGCGGGCCAGGGCGCCGCTCGCCCGCCGTCATGCCTGGCTCACCACCGGTCGGCGGACGACGCCGACGGTGAACGCGAGGGCGAGGACTGCCACCAGGGCGAGCAGGAGCAGACCGACCGCGTAGGACCCGGAACTGCCGTAGATCGAGCCCATCAGCAGGGGAGGCACGAAGCCGCCGAGGCCGCCGGCAGCTCCCACCACGCCGGTGACCGAGCCCACCGTGCCGGCTGGGCTGCGGCGGGCCACCAGGGCGAACACTGCGCCGGCTCCTGCGCCAAGCGCCGCCGCCATCGACAGGAACGCGACCGTCCCTACCGGCAGCAGTCCGGGCCGGGCCGACTGCACTGTCGCGCAGAGAGCGACCACACCGAGCACGCCCGCGAGCACGGACGACGGTGTGTACCGGTCGGAGAGCCAGCCACCCACCGGCCGCATCAGCACCGCGACGAGGACGAAGCCCGCCATCCGGTTGGACGCGTCCGCCTGGGTCAGCGCGTAGTCGTTCTTGAGGTAGGTCGGCAGGTAGACAGAGAAGGCCACGTAGCCGCCGAAGGTGACGGAGTACAGGGTCGAGGCCTGCCAGGTGATGGGTAGTCGCAGCGTGGCGCGCAGCCCCGAGACGAAGCTCCCCGTCGGCATGGTCCGGTCCGGCGGGTCCCGCAGCAGGGCGGCGGCCACGGCCCCGTACGTCGCGAGCACGACGGCGGTGAGGATGAACGGTGCGGCGATGCCGAACCTGTCGGCGAGCTTGACCGTGGTGAGCGCGCTGATGGCGGTGCCGCCCATGCCGGCACCGAAGACCCCGACGGCGGTACCGCGGTGGGTGGTGGTGAACCAGCCGTTGACCAGAGGCACTCCGACCGCGAACGAGGTGCCGGCGATGCCGAGGAAGAAGCCGCCGACCAGCAGGCCACCGAAGGACTCGTGCCCACCGAGGCCGAGGTACAGCACCGGGACGACGGTGGCGAACGAGACGGCGGGAAGCATCGTCCGGCCGCCGAGCCGGTCGGTCATCGCACCGACCGGGATCCGGCCGAGGGCACCCACGATGACCGGGACCGCCACCACCATGGCCTGCTGGAACGACGTGAGGTCGAGCGACTCCTTCAGTCGCGGTGCGAGCGGACTCAGCAGTGCCCAGGCCCAGAAGTTGATCGCGAAACCGACCGTGGCCAGGGCCAGGACCGTCCCCGTGGAGGATCCGCGGGCGGCGCGCCCCTGAGGGATCCGGGTCGTGGCAGGGACGTTCGACGGCGTACTCACGGCTGGCAGGCTTCCGTGCGAGCCTGGCCGTCAGCCAGGGGCAAAGGTCCCGCCGCCGGGGTCGATCGACCCGAGGCGGCGGGACGACCGCGCGGGCCGGTCAGCGCTCGAGCCAGACGTTCGGCCGCCCGCACGGATGTCACGAACTGCCCGAAGGGCTCAGTCAGCGAGCGAGCCACCGAAGATCTGCCAGGCGAGCACCGACTTCGCCACCAGGCTGAGCACCAGGTAGACCTTCTCGCCGTAGGCGTAGTCGGTCCACCGGCCGAGGCCGCGGTACTGCAGCCACTGGTTCAGGCCGAAGCTGAAGAAGAACACGAACTGGGCAAGGACGATGCCGTAGACGAAGCCCGGCACCGTCTCCGAGCCGACGATGTTCACCGCGATCGCCGCCCACGGGGCGAGGCCGGCCAGCGTCCCGAACCAGAACGGCAGCATCGTCGTGCGCTCTCGGCCGGGCGGGTTCATCAGCTCCTGCAGCCAGCCGAAGAGGATCATCGCCACGTTCGCGCCGGCGACGGCGATGACCGCGTTGATGCCGCTGATGCCGGAGTAGAAGCCGATCAGGACCACCATCAGGGTGGCGCTGACCGAGTACTCCACCCACCGGAAGCGGTTGATGCCGCCGGCGAGGTCCCGCTCGTACGTCGGCCGCGCGACCGTCGCGGTCAGCAGGTGGTCCAGCGCGGCCAGGCCCAGGAAAACCGCGACCGCCCAGCCGATCCGGACGTCGAACAGAGCGTCGGGTGCCGGCACCGCGGTGCCGGGCGGCCCCTCCGGGAACGACGAGGTCACGGTGATGGCGAAGTCGCCGGCGAGCACGAGGACGAGGACGGCCTGGGCCAGGTGCAGGACCGTCAGACCGAGGTTCCACCGGCGCAGCCCGGCCAGGCGCTGGTCCGTGACGCCTGTCGCGACGGTTGCTCCGGTGGTCACGAGGGCACCTCCGGTCGTGGGCGGCTGGCCTTCGACGCTAACAGCGGCTCGCGGATGCTGCCGCGCCCGGCCTTCGCCGCGACCGGGTCCGGCCGGTGACGAGGACAGGGCACGTTGCAGTCAGAGCCCGTCGAGGGCTCGCTGGAGTTCGCTGACCCGCCTGGTGGCTCGCTCCGCGACGGCTCGGGTCTCGTCACGGGCGGCGGCCGCCTCCCGGCTCGCGGCCGCCGCCGCCTGCTCGCCCGACTCCGCCTGCTCGAGCTCGTCGGCCAGCCGCTGCGCCGTGCGCCGCGCCTCGGCCGCGGTCCGGTCCGCCACGATCGCGGCGTCCTCGGCGTCGGCGCGGGCATCGGCCGCGGCGCGGGCCTCCCGCCAGGCGTCGGCGAGCTCGGCCTCGAGTGCAGCCCGGCGCTCGGCACGTTCCCGTTCCTCCGGAGTGGACGCCGACCTTGACCTACGCCGGGCGGCCGGCGTCCGTCGCGCGACCGGCCCGCCCGGGTCGGAGCGGAACGCGTCGTGCCGCAGCACCTCGGACAGCCGGCCCTCGCGCAGGAGCTCGCCGGCCCGCTCGTCGGCGAGCGCCGCCAGCAGGGTCTGCTCGAGGCCGCGGGCGGCGTCCTCGGAGACTGGTTGCCCGACCGCGTGGGCGTCCTTGCGAGCCTGGCGGACCAGAGCCTGCACCAGCCGGCCCCGCTGCAGTGACAGCTCCTTGAGCTGCGGACCGCTCAGCGCTGCGGCCGCCTCCCGCAGGCCGGCACCGAGCTCGAGCAGCGGCTCGATCTCGTCGGCGTGCTCGCGGACCAGCTGGTTCGCCAGCCACGCCGCCACGGTCGGGCGGCGCAGCGCTGCCACCTCTCGTGCCGCGACCTGGTCGCCGCCTGCCCGCAGGGCCTTCGCCCTGGCGTCCCGCGCCGCGACGAACTCCTTCGGCCCCAGGCCGTAGAGCTCGTCGGCGGCCGAGGCGACGACGTCGTCGATGCCGTGGATTCCGTTCTGCTCGTCGCGACCGGGCACGTCCTGATCCTGGCAGGACCCGCTGCCGGCCGCGACGGGCGGTCATCGTCGGTCGTCGCGCCAGGGAGGCGGCCGGTGAGCCCCCCGACTCACCAGCGCACGGCGGACGAGAACGATGCGCCGTAGCCGTAGCCCAGCGAGTTCGAGGCCGCGATCAGGCCGTCCCCGACCACGCGGACCTTGCGATGAGCGGTCCCGGAGTACGTCGCGTGCCGGTTGCGGAACGACGCGTTGAGGATCAACGTCGGGCTGAACTGGTGCATGCACACCTCGCCGCGCGTGTGCACGGTGAGCTGCTCGCCCGGCGAGACGGTCAGCACGGCGTCCACGTGCACGCGGTCGCATGCCCCCTGCTCCGTCGGCAGGCTGCCGTCCTTCGCGGTGACCACGAGGTCGAGGAAGCCGCCGAGCTCCCCGGCCGTCGAGCCGTCGAGGTGCAACGACGAGGCGCTGACCTCCGGCGAGCTGTCGAAGATGCGGCGGTCGATGTTCTCGACAGAGCGCGCCTGGGCAGTGACGGGCACGGTGGCCAGGGCCGCGGCGGCGACGACGGTGGCGAGCAAGGGTCTGATGCGCATGAGGACTCCGTGACGGCGGGCCGGGGCGAACCCGGTGCGGTATATGGACCCCAAGACAGTGCGGTCAGGACCTTGCGCGGCGCTTGGAGATGACTTGCCGGGCAGGGTGCCGTGCCGGGTCGACGGGTCAGCGCCGCCCCGCCCGCACCAGGACCCCGGCGGCAACCCAGACGGCTGCGGCGCCGGCGCTGACGGCGGCGGCGGTGCGGTAGCGAGGGGAAAGCGCCGCCACGGGCAGCATGCTCAGGCCGTGCAGGGCGTCGAGCACGAGTCCGGCCTCGACGGACGCCGGGGCAGGGCGCGCCAGCAGCAGGGCCCCCTGCGCGATGTCGCGGGCCGCCAGGGCGCCAGCCGCCCCGCGTCCCGGGCCGGGGAGCGTGCCGCCGGCGGCCGGGTGCCGGGCAGCCAGGCCCAGGGCCCAGGCCGCGCCGACGCCCACCCGGACGGCGCCGAGCACCTGCATCCCGGCCGTCCCGGTCACGAACGGCGCCAGAGAGCCGCAGCCGCGGCCCCGAGGACACCGACCGCGGCGGCCACGGCCCCGTGGTGCTGGCTGGCCCACAGCTGCGGGCTGCGCGAGTGCGACCTGTCGTCGAACGCTCCGCGGGCGCCGAAGTCGCGCGTCGCATCCGCGGGCTCCCACAGGTTCTCAGGGGCGTCCGGGTCCCGGGGCTGCGAGGTCTGCTGCGAGTCGAACCCGGTCCGGCCCAGGTACCGGTCGAGCAGGCCGGGTGCCACGGCATTGGCCATCAGGGTGGCGGCCGTCGAGGCGCCGACCCAGTACTCCCGTCGCTGCGGGTGGTCGGCGGCGTGCACCACAGCACGCGCCGCGACCTCCGGCTGGTAGATGGGCGGCACCGGCTGCGGGTGCCGGGGCAACCGCGACAGCACCCAGGAGAACTGCGGCGTGTTGACCGCCGGCATCTGCACCATCGTCACGTGCACGCCGCTCTTCTCGTGCAGGAGCTCGCACCGCAGGGCTTCGTTGAACCCCTGGATGGCGTGCTTCGCCCCGCAGTACGCCGTCTGCAGCGGGATGCCACGGTAGGCCAGCGCCGAGCCCACCTGGACCACCACGCCGCGGTCCCGCGGCTTCATCCGGTGCAGCGCCGTCATGGTCCCGTACACGTAGCCGAGATAGCTGACCTCGGTGACGCGGCGGAACTCCTCCGCCGTGATCTTCTCGAACGGCGAGAACACCGAGGTGAACGCGTCGTTGACCCAGACGTCGATGGGGCCGAGCTCCTCCTCCACCCGGTCCGCGACCGCCTCGAGCTGGGCGGGGTCGGCAACGTCGGCGGGCAGGACCAGCGCCTCCCCGCCTGCGGCGGCCACCTCCTCGGCAGCGGCCTCCAGCCCCGACCGGCCGCGGGCGACGAGGGCGACCTTGGCACCGCGCCGGGCGAAGGCGGTCGCGGTGGCGCGGCCGATCCCCCCGCTGGCCCCGGTGACGACGACGACTTCTGCTGACATGGCGTGACTGCTCCACTCGTGACGACGGCAGGTGCTCCCGGCGCCTACCCGGCCCGGCCCGGGGTACTCGTCCCGACGCTGTGACGTCGTCGGGCTTCCGGCGGCGGCGCGGACGCGGCGGTCGTAGTGTCGGCGCATGCGGATCTCGGTCCTCGGCACGGGGACGGTCGGGCGCACCCTCGCCGGCGCGCTGGCAGCAGCCGGACACGATGTCGTCATCGGCACCCGGGACGTCGCGGCGTCGGCGGCGCGACCTGAGGTGTCCGCGTGGGCTGCGGAGCACGAAGGCATCGCCGTCGTCGACCTTGCCGTCGCCGGCGCCCGCGCCCAGGTCGTCGTCAACGCGACAAGTAGTGACGGGACCTTGGCAGCGCTGCGCGGCGCCGGCGACCTCGACGGCGTCGTCGTCGCCGACGTCGCGAACCCGCTCGACTTCTCCGCCGGGTTCCCGCCGACGCTGTCGATCGCGAACAACGACAGCCTCGGCGAGCAGGTGCAGGCGGCCTTCCCCGGTGCGCGCGTGGTGAAGACGCTCAACACCGTGACCGCGGCCGTGATGGTGGACCCCGGTGCGCTGCCGGAGGAGCACCACGTGTTCGTGGCCGGTGACGACGCCGACGCCAAGGCGGTCGTCACCGGCCTGCTCGGCGACCTGGGCTGGCCTCGGTCGTCGGTCGTCGACCTCGGGGGCATCCGTGCGGCCCGCGCCTGCGAGATGTACCTCCCGCTCTGGCTCGCGCTGATGGGCGAGGTCGGGTCGCCGTTCTTCAACATCCGGGTCGTCCGGCCCTGACGGCGAACGGGCTCGGCCGGCTCGCCGACGTACGGTGGCGCCTGTGACCGAGACCCGTGACAGCGCCCCGGTGGACTTCGACGACAGCGCCGCCTTGGCAGCTCGGATGGACGCCCGCCGCATGGACCTCACCGTCGTGTCGGTACGGGCGCTCACACCCACCCTGGTGCGGGTCGAGCTGGCAGGCGAGGGGCTGCGGGGGCTGAGCGCGGAGCCCGGGCAGGACCTCATGCTGACCGCGGACGCGACCAGCCCGGTGGTCCGGCGCCGATGGACGATGCGGGACCTCGATCCGGCGGAGGGGACCGTCGCCGTGGACGTCGTCGTCCATCCCGGTGTCGAGGGAGCCAGCCGTCTGCACGAGGCCGCGCCGGGAGACGTCGTCGAGGCCATCGGGCCACGAGGGAAGGTGCACCTCGTCGCCGGGGCGCGGGTGCACCACTTCCTCGGCGACCAGAGCTTCCTGCCGGCCGCGTACGCGATGGCGGAGGCCGTCACCGGCCCGGCCTCTGCGGTGGTCACGCTGACGGTCCCCTCGCCCGTGGACCGGCTCCCGTTGCGGGCCCCGGCCTGCCCCCACGGGGTCAGCTGGGTCGAGGCCGCCGACGACGACTCCGGCACCGGCCTGGCGCTGCTCGCCGCGAGCGGACTGGGCGACCCCGAGGACGGCGTCGTCGTGTACGTCGGCGGCGAGATGTCGATGGCGGCAAGCATCCGGGCGGCGCTGGTGAAGGACCGAGGCTGGCCGCGCGACGCCGTGCTGCCGAAGCCGTACTGGCGGCGCGGCACACCTAACGCCCGTCATGGTGAGCCCGGCCGCGACTGACCGGATCGACGCCCCCTCAGGGGGCCGCGACCGGCACGCGCTCGACCAGCTCGTAGAGACGCCCGTCCGGTGCCACGAAGTGCGCGTAGCGGTAGGTGTCGTCCGCAGCGGGTCGGTCGACGTGGACGCCGTGTGCGCGCAGCTCGGCAATCGCGGCATCGAGGTCGGCCACCAGGAAGCCGACCGTCCGCGACGTGCCCGTACCGGGCTCGCGCTCGTCGGCGACGGCGAAGCCGGAACCGTCGGGGAGGGTGAAGTGGTCCGCGTCGCCGGGCGTGGTGGCCGTCCCGGCTCGCGGAGGCAGCTTCAGCACGTCGGACACGAACGCAGACATCGCCCGGCGGTGTGGGGTCGCCGTGCCGGCGAAGACGAGCCCGAGGATCTCCATGGCGGACGACCGTAGGGCCTCGAGCTCGTTGTCGCGCGTCGTGGGCCGAGACCGGGTCGGTCGGAACACAGCCCCCGACCGGCATCCGCCCGGGGGACTGGCGGCGAACCACTGGACGAGATCGCACCCAACCCGGACCGGAGGACGACGTGAGGCACTTCCCGGCCAAGCGACAGGACATCGCACCGCCGACCGGACTGGTGCCGCTCCTGCTCGTGGCGGCCGCCGTCCTGGTCGCGCTCGTCCTGGTGATGGTCGTGGTCGTCTGAGCCGACCCGAACGACCCCGACGACCCCACGACCCGGCCCCGCCCGAGACGATGCGGGCACGATGGCGTCCATGACCCCGCTCCTGCCCCCGACGGCTCCGGTGCTCGTGACCGGCTGCTCGAGCGGCATCGGGCGGGCCGTCGCTCAGCACCTCCTGCGCGGTCCCCGCCCGGTGTGGGCGACCGCCCGGCGGCCGGGCTCGCTGACCGAACTCGCTGCTGCCGGGGCCCGGGTGATGGCGCTCGACGTCACCGACGAGGAGTCCATCGTTGCCGCCGTACGCGCGGTCGAGGCCGAGCACGGTTCCGTCGGCGCGTTGGTGAACAACGCCGGCTACGGCGAGTACGGCGCGGTCGAGATGGTGCCGATCGAGGCGGTGCGTCGTCAGTTCGAGACCAACGTCTTCGGCCTGCTGAGACTGACGCAGCTGGTGCTGCCTGCGATGCGGGCGGCCGGGCGGGGCCGCGTCGTGAACATGTCCTCGATGGGTGGCCGGATGACCCTTCCCGGCGGGGGCGCCTACCACGCCAGCAAGTACGCCGTGGAAGCGCTCAGCGACGCCCTGCGCTTCGAGACCCGCGGGTTCGGCATCGGTGTCTCGGTGGTCGCGCCGGGACCGGTGATGACCGGCTTCGCCGAGGACGCCACCCGGCCCGGACCGGGGACCGGTCCGTACGCCGGGTTCATGCGAGCGGTTGCCGCGCGCAACGCTGCCGGGTATGACGGCGGCCGTGGCACCCTGACCGCCGACGACGTGGCCGACGTGGTGGTCCAGGCCGTCGAGTCGGCCCGCCCGAAGCCGAGGTACCCGGTCGGCGCCGTGAGCCGGCAGGTCGCCGGGGCGCGACGGATCCTGCCGACCCAGGTGTGGGACGCGCTGCTGCGACGGCAGTACCCGACCCCCTGAGGCGGCCCGCGGACGGCACTACAGTCTCGGGGGTGACCGACCGCCGGCCGTCGCTGCTCGGACGGCCGTACCGCGACGAGTCGGCACGACCGCCGCGAGTCAGCCCGCTCAACGCGGCGCTGCTCACCGTCGGCGTCGACATCGGCGGCACCAAGGTGGTCGCAGGGGTGGTCACGCACGAGGGCGAGATCGTCGACCAGGTGCGTCGCGACACCCCGGACCGGAGCAAGAGCCCGCAAGTCGTCGAGGACACGATCGTCGACGCGGTCCTCGACCTCGCGACCCGGCACGAGATCCACGCCGTCGGCATCGGCGCCGCGGGGTTCATCGATGCCGAGCGGGCCACGGTCCTGTTCTCGCCGCACCTCTCCTGGCGCAACGAGCCGCTGCGGGAGGCGATCAGCTCGCGACTCCGGCTGCCGGTCGTGGTGGACAACGACGCGAACGCCGCCGTCTGGGCCGAGTGGCGCTTCGGAGCCGGCCGGGGCGAGACCCACCTGGTGTGCGTCAACCTCGGCACCGGCATCGGCGGCGCGATGATCGTCAACGGAGCGCTGCAGCGAGGCCGGTTCGGGGTGGCGGGGGAGTTCGGTCACATGCAGGTGGTGCCGGACGGCCGGCGCTGCGAGTGCGGCAACCGCGGCTGCTGGGAGCAGTACGCCTCCGGCAACGTGCTGGTGCGCGAGGCGCGGGAGCTGGCCGCCTCGCACTCGCCGGTGGCGCACGGCCTGCTGGACCGCGCCGGGCGCGACCCCGAGGCGATCACCGGGCCGCTGATCACGGCGGCGGCGCAGGACGGCGACCCCGCCGCAAGGGAGCTGTTCGAGGAGATCGGGCACTGGCTCGGCGTCGGCATGGCCAACCTTGCTGCCGCGGTCGACCCCGGCACCTTCGTCATCGGAGGAGGTCTCTCCGAGGCGGGAGACCTGCTCATCGTCCCCGCCCGGGAGGCGTTCGCGAAGTCGCTGACCGGTCGGCGGTTCCGGCCCGAGGCGATGATCGTGCCCGCGGCCCTGGGGAACGCAGCCGGCCTCGTCGGCGCGGCCGACCTCGCGCGCCCGTTCGCCCGGCGGTTCCGCCGGGCCAGGGCCCGCGCCCGCGACCGGCGGGCCCGGCGCGGCGAGCTCGGCACGCCGTGACGGCTCCCGTCCGGATGTCCAACGTGGACGCCGCCTGGCTCGGCATGGACTCGCCCGAGAACCTCATGATGGTCACGGGCGTCCTCCGCCTGGACGAGGAGCTCGACCAGGCCCGGCTCGTCGAGGTGATCAACCACCGGCTGCTTGCCGCGTTCCCGAAGTTCTCGATGCGGCCGCTGCCTTCCGGCAGCCCCTTCGAGCAGCCCGTCTGGGTCGACGACCCGGGGTTCGACCTGGGCCGGCACGTCCTCGTCGCGGGCCGGGTCGAGGGCGACGCCGGGCTGGCGCATCTCGTCAGCGGACTCCTCGGGCGACCCCTGGACATGCGGCACTCGCCGTGGCAGTTCCACCTTGTGACGGTCCCCGCCACCGACGGCGGTGTGCCGACCTCCGCCGTCGTGGCCCGGCTGCACCACTGCATCGCGGACGGCATCGCGCTGGCCAGCGTCCTGCTGTCCCTCACCGACGACGACCCGGACATCCCTCCCCACGTCGTCAACGAGCCGGCCCCGGGTGATCCGCGCCGCCCCGGGATCCGGTCCCGGCTCGTCGAGGGGTCCCGCGACCTGCAGCCGGTGGCGGGGGTCGACCCGCTGTCCCCGCGCTCGCTGCACCAGGCGGCTGCGGCGCTGCGCTTCGGCTGGCGGGTGCTGAGCACCGGGGTCGGCCTGCTGCTGGCCAACCGGGACCCACGGACCAGGTTGTCCGGCCGTTTGGGGACCGCGAAGGTCGCGGCCTGGTCGCGACCACTCGAGCTGTCGGTGACCAAGCGGGTCGCGGCCGCGCTGGGGGTCACCGTCAACGACGTCCTGCTCGGTGTCACTGCCGGTGCGCTGCGCAGGCACCTCACCGGGCTCGGTGAGGCCGCTCACGACCTGCGGGTGTTCGTGCCCGTGGACCTGCGCCGAGGCGAGCCCGTCCACTCCTCGTTGGGCAACAAGTTCGGCATCGTCTTCGTCAAGCTGCCGGTGTCGGTGCCCGACCCGGTGGAACGCGTCCGCCGCGTGCACGAGCGGATGAGCCGGCGGAAGGCTGGTGCCCAGGCCGCGTCGACCTTCGCGATCCTGGCCGTCGTCGGCGCTCTGCCGGCGTGGGCGCACCGGCTGGCGGTGCGCGTCCTCGGGGCGAAGTCCTCGGCGATCGTCACCAACGTGCCGGGCCCGGTCCGGCCGGTCTACCTTGCCGGTTCGCGGGTCACCCGGCTGTCCTTCTGGGTCCCCCAGGCCGGGTCGGTGGGGCTGGGCGTGAGCATCCTCAGCTACGCCGGCGAGGTCACCATCGGTGTCGCGGCGGACCGCAACCTGGTCCCCGCACCGGACGAGCTGGTCCGCGCTGCCGAGGACGAGCTCGCCGAGCTCGCCGCCCGGGTGCTCGGCGTCGACGACGCCGCCGTGGAGCTGGAGGTGGTGCCGTTCGACTCCGGCCTGGCCACGGTCCTCGTCGCCGAGGTCCAGGACGAGTACGTGCGCCGCTACGGCGGTCACGACGAGACGCCGGTGGAACCGGCCGAGTTCACCGCGCCGTACGGCGCATTCATGGTTGCCCGGGTCGGCACGACGGCGGTCGGCTGCGCCGGCCTCCGCCGCCACGGCGACGGCGTCGTCGAGGTGAAGCGGATGTTCGTCCGGCCGGAGTACCGGCGGCGCGGGCACGCCCGTCGGCTGCTCGCGGCACTCGAGGAGCTCGCCCGGGCGCAGGGCGACCGGCGCGTGGTGCTCGAGACCGGGCTGGCGCAGCCGGAGGCGATCGCGCTGTACAGAACTGCCGGCTACACACCGATCGACGGCTTCGGGCACTACCAGGACTCGCCCCTGTCGCGCTCGTTCGCACGCGACCTCTGATCCGCGTCGTCCGTCGACCGGACCCCGGCCGGCGCACGACCGGCTCGACCTGTGAGACGAAGGGACGATCCGGCTCCGAACCGCTCAGGAGTCCGTGGGGCCCGGCCGATGAGGTGAGCACGGACGGCCGGTCTCAGCTGGCAGCACCAGCGAGGTTCCCGGGGACCCGGCCCCCCGGCGCTCACCAGCAGGAGGTCCGCATGTGCCAGCACCAGCCGATGTGTCCGCCGGCCGACAGCCCGGCGCGCCAGCTCGCGCACACAGTCGTGGCCCACCCCGAGCAGGGCTGGAGCCTGCTGTGTAACGGCGTCGTGGTGTTCGACGACCTCGGAGAGCTGCTCCCGACTGCTCCGGCCCGTCCGCCCGCACCGATCGCGACCCGGGCCGCCTGAGGAGGTGGACGTCGTGAAGCAGGTGAAGGTGAGCAAGACGACGACGCCGCAGCGCCCGGTCGAGCTCGACCTGCGTTCGCCGTCCGGTCGCTCGCTCCCGTTCTGAGCGGTCGGCTCAGAAGGCCAGCGGCTCAGCCGAGCCGATCGTCGACGTAGCACCACCGCCACGCCTCACCCGTCTCGAAGCTGCGCATCACCGGGTGCTGGGTCTCGGTGAAGTGCCGGTCGGCGTGCCTCTCCGGCGACGAGTCGCAGCACCCGACGTGCCCGCAGGACAGGCACAGCCGGAGGTGCACCCAACGGGTGCCGTCGCGCAGGCACTCCTCGCAGCCCTCCGGGGTCGACGGCTTGATGGCCGGTGGAGCCGCCTGCAGGTGCTCGCAGTCCTCGGCGCGGTCGATGCGGGCGACCAGCTCTTGCTCGACGGCAAAACCCTTGTCCTCGAGCCGGTCCAGCAACGACTCCTCGGCGTCGAGCAGGGTGAGCACGTCGCGCAGCACCTCGTCGTCGACCTTGCCCGAGGCGCGTGCCTCGAGCACGACCCGACGCTCGGCGTCCAGCATCTCCTGGCGCAGCCGGCGGTACAGCTCGCTGGGGGTCTCGTCGTCGCTCGGGGCACCGAGCCGCTCCCACGCCGCGTCGGCCCGGCTGCGGGCCCGCTCTTCGAGTCGACCGATCACCGTCGGGTCGAACCCGTCCTCCCTGAGCTCCTCCAGCCGGTCGAGTCCGGCACGCGTCGCCCGGGACAGCAGGGCCGCCTCCTCGAGCGCGTCCTCGGCCGGGTCAGGTCCCGGCAGGCCGATCGCGCGGACCAGCACCGGAAGGGTGCCGCCGTTGACGAGGAGCGTGCCCCCCACCACAGCGAAGGCCGCGAGGATGAGGACGTCCCGGTGCGGCGTCTCGGCGGGCAGGACGAAGGCGGCCGCCAGCGTGACGACGCCGCGCATCCCGGCCCAGGACACCAGGGCAGCATGGCTCCAGGTCCACGCGTTCTGCCGCATCGTCGAGGTGCCGAACTTGTACGCCGCGGTGGCGGCATACACCCAGACGACCCGCGTCAGCACGGTCGCGACGACGACGGCCCCGCAGACCACCGCGATCGTCGTGTACCCGAGGTCGTCCCGGCCGGCCCGCTGGACGATCTTGGCGACCTGGAGCCCGATGAGCAGGAAGACCGCGTTCTCCAGGACGAACGTGATCGTGCGCCAGTTGGTCTGCTCCGCCAGCCTCGACGACGCCGATTGCAGGACCGGGGACTTGTGGCCGAGCAGCAGTCCGACGATGACGACGGACAGGACGCCGCTCGCGTGGACCGCCTCGGCAGCCAGGTAGGTGAGGAACGGCGCCACGAGGGAGAGGGTCGTGTCGAGCACCGGGTCCACGACCCGCTTGCGAGCGGCGGCCAGGACGGCGGCCAGCACCAGGCCGACGGCTATCCCGCCGCCGGCGGCGAGCGCGAACGACGTGCCGACGTCGACGACCGTGACTGTCGTCGCGATCGCCGCAGCGGACGTGCTCAGCGCCACCAGCGCGGTCGCGTCGTTGAGCAGGCTCTCGCCCTCCAGGATCGACACGGTCCGGCGGGGCATGCCCACCCGCCGCGCGATCGCGGTGGCCGCGACCGCGTCCGGCGGCGACACCACGGCCCCGAGTGCCAGGCCGGCAGCCAGGGTCATGCCCGGGACGACCCACCAGGTGACGAGGCCCACCCCGACGGTCGTGAACGCGATCGCGCCGACCGCGAGGATCCCGATGGCCTGCCGGTTGGCCCGGACGTCGACCAGCGACGTGCGCAGGGCAGCGGAGTAGAGCAGCGGCGGGAGGAAGCCGATGAGCACCAGCTCCGGCTCGATGCGGTACTCCGGCACGCCGGGCACGAAGGAGGCCAGCAGCCCCACGACCACCAGCGACAGTGGGGCGGACAGGCCGAGACGCCGCGCCGCGGCGGCGACAACTGCCACCGTGACGACGAACGCCAGGATCTGGAGTGCCTCACTCACGGCTGGTCACAGCGTCGGCTGCCCGACAGGGATTCCCCGGCCGTCGTGGTCGCCTCAGCGGTACTCCGGGTTGGGGTGGTCGAACCGCGCCCCCGCGTCCCACTCGGTCCGCTGGTTGCCCCAGGCGGGCACACCGCCGGCGTCCTTGAGCAGCCGGGCCAGGTGCAGCAGGTTCCAGGACATGAACGTCGTGTTGCGCCGGGTGAACTCGTTCTGCGGGCCGCCGGAGTCCTCGTCGAGGTAGCTGGGTCCCGGGCCGGCCTCCCCGATCCAGCCGGCGTCCGCCTGCGGAGGGATCGTGCACCCGAGATGCTGCAGCGAGTAGAGGACGTTCATCGCCACGTGCTTGATGCCGTCCTCGTTGCCGGTGACGATGACGCCGCCGACCTTTCCGTAGTAGGCGTACTGCCCGGCGTCGTTGAGCTCCGCGCTGTTGCCGTAGAGGCGTTCGACCACCCGGGTGCAGACGCTGCTCTTGTCGCCGAGCCAGATCGGCGTGCAGATGACGAGGATGTCGGCGGCCTTGACCGTCCGGTAGATCTCCGGCCAGTCGTCCCGGTCGAAGCCGTGCTCGCGCATGTCCGGCTGCACGCCCGGGGGCAGCTCGTGGTCCACCGCCCGCACCTCGTCGACGTGCACGCCCTGCGCCCGCATGACAGCGATGCTGTTGGCAGCGAGCCCGGCGGTGTGCGACGGCTCGGGGCTCGGCTTGAGGGTGCAGTTGAGGAACAGCGCCCGCAGGTCGCCGTAGGTCGTCACGGTCGGGTGCCGTCCAGGTGCTGTCGTCGCGCGGGGGTCATGCCGAACGCCGAGTCGCAGTCTTCTTGGCGGCCTTCTTGGCGGCCTTCTTCGCAGGTGCCTTCTTCGCGGCCTTCTTGGACGACTTCTCCGCGGCGGCGGCCTTCTTGTCGGCCTTCTTCGCCGGCTTGTCCTCGGCCGCGGCCGAGCCGCTCGCGCGGCGTTCCTTCGCCTCGGCGACGCTGCGTCGCAACGCCTCCATCAGGTCGACGACCTGTCCGGTGGAGGCCGGCTCCTCGGCCGGTGCCACGACCTCACGGCCGGCCACCTTGGCGTCGATGACCTCCTCGAGGGCGCCGCGGTACTCGTCGGTGAACTCCTCCGGCTCGAAGTCGCCGGACAGCGCATTGATGTAGGACTCCGCCATCGCGAGCTCCTGCTCACGAACCTTGACGTCGTCGTCGACGAAGTCGAGCTTGGGCTCTCGCACCTCGTCCGGCCACAGCAGCGTCTGCAGCACGAGCACGCCGTCACGGGCGCGCAGCATGGCGAGCCGCTCCCGCTGGCGAAGGGCGACCTTCACCACCGCGACCCGGTCCGACTTCTCCAGCGAGTCGCGCAGCAGGACGTAGGGCTTCACGTCGCCGGTCGGGTCGCAGTAGTACGGCTTGCTCATCTGCACGGCGTCGATCTGCTCCGCCGGGACGAAGCTGAGCACCTCGACAGATCGGGACGAGGAGATCGGCAGGTTGGCGAAGTCGTCGTCGTCGAGAACCACCATCTCGCCGTCCGGCAGCTCGTACCCCTTGGCGATGTCGGCATAGGCCACCTCCTCGCCGTCCACCGAGCAGACCCGCTTGTAGCGGATCCGGCCGCCGTCCTCGCGGTGCACCTGCCGGAAGGAGATGTCCTTCTCCTCGGTGGCGCTGTACAGGCGGACCGGGATCGAGACCAGCCCGAAGGAGATCGCGCCCTTCCAGATGCTCTGCGGCATGCGCCCATGATCGTGCCCCGGGGCCGGACGCGCCAGCGCGGACCGGTCGCCGGGGCTCTTTGTCGACAAATTCAGGTCGGTGGCGGCGCGTCCTGCCGGGTTGTGTCCAGGGCCCGTGGCACCGTCGAGGCATGACCACGAGCGCAGTCGTCCTGAGGTGGTGCGCCACCTGCCTCGCCGAGACCATGTTCGAGCAGCCCGAGTGCCGGGACCACCACGAGGCCGAGTGCCCGGAGTGGGTCTGCGTCGGCTGCGGGGACGCCTTGCTGCTCGGATTCGCCCCGCCCGAGCGTGACCGTCGGCACCGGCGCGCAGCCCGGCGCCAGGGGCACCGGGTCGCCTGACGCACCCGTGAGCAGCACACAGTGACCGGCAGGGAGTCGGACCAGGAGCCGCCGCGCTACGTCCGCATCGGCAACGCGTTGCTGGCCATCACGGAGGACGTGGTCTACGTCGGCATCGCGGTCGTCCTGGCGGTGTCCGCACTGGCCCTGCTGGTCGACGCCGCCCACGGGATGACCGATCTGGGCGGGGACGTGGCCACCACCGAGGTGGTGCTCGACGTCCTCGACTCGCTCCTGCTCGTCTTCATCGTCGTCGAGCTGCTCTTCGCCGTCCGGGTGATCCTCGGCAAGCGGGAGGTCGTCGCCGAGCCCTTCCTCGTCGTCGGCATCATCGCCTCGATCAAGGAGATCATCGTCCTCTCCGTCGAGGCCGCGGACCTCGTGGGCAAGGGCGAGAAGTTCACCCACGCCATCGTCGAGGTCGGGGTCCTGGGCGCGCTGGTGCTGGTGCTCGCCGTCGCTGCGATCCTGCTCCGGGCCAAGGAGCGTCAGCCGGAGGAGGGCGACGAGACCTCCCGGTCGGAGAGCCGCAAGGACGGCGACGCGCTGAAGGTCGGTCAGGGCGACCCGCGCGACGCCTGACCCCCGGCCGTTCACCCCGGGGCCGGGCGCAGGGTCAGCCGACGAGCTCGCCGTCGGTGCGCTCGTCGGCCCAGCAGCGGACGATGTCGCGCACCGAGAGGATGCCGGCCACCTCGCCCTGGTCCAGGACCACGAGGTGCCGGAAGCCGCCGTGCATCATCGCCTCGGCCGCCTGCTCGAGGCTCCAGGTGGGGGCGGCGTAGACCAGGTCGCCGGTGAGGTGGTGCCGCACGTGCTCGGTGTCCGGGTCCTGCCCCGCGCCGACCGAGGCCAGCACGTCGCGCTCGGTGAGGATGCCGATGCCTGCGCCGTCCGGGTCGTGCACGACCGCAGCGCCGACGTGCCGGCGGGACATCGCCCGGCTGGCCTCGCGCAGCGTGTGGTCGGGGCCGATGGTGAGCACCTCGGGGCTCATGCCCTCGCGGACCTGCATGGTCGGGACCTCCTCGGACGGACGTCGGACCTACCCATCCTGTCGTGGCCGGCGCCGGCAGGGAAGGGAAACGTGCTGGGCGGGCCGTATCCTCGGCCCGGTGGCGAGCGAGACGGTGACCGTGCCGGCAGGTGCCGTCGGAACAGGTGCCGTCGGAACAGGTGCCGTCGGAACAGGTGCCGATGCCAGACCGGCGGCCGGACGGCTCGGCGCCAGCCTGGACCCGCCGGTGGTGCTCACCCTGGTGTGGGTGCCGCTCGTACTGCTGCTCGACGTCGGCGCGGGCATCTGGCTGCAGCGCGCGCTCGGTGCCGGCACCTGGCTTCTGCTGCTCGCTCTGCTGCGCCGCGAGTCACCGCTGGTCCGGGCCCAGGTCGCGGTGGTCGTGGTGTTCGCGACCGCGGTGGAGTACACGTTCTCGCCGCTGCTGGAGGTGTACGTCTACCGGCTCGACAACGTCCCGTCGTTCGTGCCGCCGGGGCACGGCCTCGTCTACCTCTGCGCGCTGGCCATCGGCCGGGCCGACTGGGTGCACCGCAGGTCCGGAGCCCTGGTGGTGGCGACCGTCGCCGCCGGCGGTGCCTACGCCGCGTGGGGGCTGATGCTGTCCGGCCGGCCCGATGCCCTCGGTGCCTTCTGGTACCTCTGCCTGCTCGGCTTCCTTGCCTGGGGCCGGTCCCGGACGCTGTACGTCGGTGCCTTCCTCGTCGTCACCTACCTCGAGCTGCTCGGTACCTGGCTGGGCACCTGGTCCTGGTCCACCCTCGACCCGACCGGTCTGGTGACGATCGGGAACCCACCCTCCGGGGCCGCCGGCGGGTACGGCTGGTTCGACCTGGCCGCGGTACTGGCCGGGCCCATGGTCCTCGCCGCGGCACGCCGCCTCCACCGCCACCGATCGGCGGAGATCCACAGCTCCTGAGCTGCCGCGGCACGCCGGTGCTGGCGGGCGTGTCGTGAGCGAAGGGGACCGGCGGCCGGGGTCGACTCCCCAACAACTGCTTGACGGTTGCCCGGGCGGTCCGACAGACTCCCCAACATGTCTTCGGGGGTCACCGACGCGGACCGGGTCGTCTCGTTGCGAGCGCTGGCGCACCCGGTGCGGCTGCAGATCCTGTCGCTGCTGACGGGGGCGGCGATGTCCGCCGCCGAGATCGGCCGCGAGCTCGGGATCACGCACGCGAACGCCAGCTATCACCTGCGGCAGCTGATCGCCGCCGGGCAGCTGGTCGAGGCGGGTGAGGAGACGATCCGGGGCGGCCGGGCGAGGCGCTACCGGTACGACGTCGCCGCTCCGGGCGCCTCGGCGCACGACGCTGACGAGCGCAGCGCGTTCTTCCGGGTGCTGGCCGACGAGCTGGTCCGGCGTGCCACGACGGCCGACCCGGCCGGCAGGGGGCACAGCACCGACGCCGAGCTCTGGGTGTCTCCGGAGGCGTGGGCCGCGGCACTCGAGCTGGTGCGGAAGGCCAGCACGGACCTGCATGCGGTCGCGCAGCCGCCCCGGTCCGCGGGCACCGTGCACGTCAGCCTGACACTCGGTCTGTTCCAGATGCAGGCCGGCTCGTGAGCGTCCGGGCGGTGCTGCGGCACCGGTCGTACACCTACCTGCTGACCGGCCGCACCGTCTCGCTGGTCGGCAACTCGATGGCGAGCATCGCCGTCACCTTCGCCGTGCTCGACCTGACCGGCTCGGTCGGCGACCTCGGGCTGGTGCTCGCTGCCCGCAGCCTGCCGCAGGTGGTGTTCCTGCTCTTCGGCGGCGTGATCGCCGACCGGTTGCCCCGGCACCTCGTGCTTGTCGTCACCAACGTGGTCAGCGCGGCCACCCAGGCCGTGGCGGCGGCGCTGCTGCTGACCGACCATGCCACGGTCGGCGCGCTCGCGGCGCTGGGCGCGGTCAACGGTGCGTCGACGGCGTTCATCTTCCCGGCCAGCGCCGGGCTGCTGCCGCAGACGGTACCGACGGATGAGCTGCAGCCGGCCAACGTGCTGCTGCGGATGTTCTCCACGGCCGCGATGATCGGCGGCGTCTCCGTCGGCGGCGTGCTCGTCGCCGGTGTGGGCCCGGGCTGGGGTCTGGCCGTGGACGCGACGTCCTTCCTCGCGGCCGCTGCCTGCTTCGCTGCCATCCGCGTCGACCCGCACGAGCGACTGGCGTCGGGCAACGTCCTGGTCGACCTGCGAGAGGGCTGGTCGGCGTTCCGGTCCCGGACCTGGCTCTGGGTGGTCGTGCTCGCGTTCGGGGTCATCAACGCGGTGCACGCCGCAGGCTGGAGCACGCTGGGTCCGAAGATCGCCGACGAGACGTTCGGCCGGCAGGGCTGGGGCTTCGTCCTCGCCGCCGAGACCGCCGGGATGTTCCTGGCCGGGCTCTTGCTGCTGCGGGTCCGGTTCCGGCGCCCGCTGTTCGTCGGGATGCTCGGGGTCACGGTCTGGTCGCCGCTGATGCTCGTCCTCGCTGCGGAGCCGGCCGTGCTCGTGCTGGTCGTCGCGAGCCTCGTGGCCGGCTCGGCGATCGAGCTGTTCGGGGTCGGCTGGGACCTCACCATGCAGCAGCACGTCCCACCGCACCTGCTCAGCCGGGTCTACGCCTACGACGCGCTGGGCTCCCTGGTGGCGATCCCGCTCGGCCAGGTCCTCGCCGGACCGGCCGCAGCCTGGCTCGGCCTCCGGCCGGCCGTCGTGCTCTGCGCGGTCGTGCTGATGCTCGTCGGGGCAACGGCGACGGCCGTGCCCGCCGTACGCCGGCTGGAGCGCACCGACCTCGCCGAACCGGTGCCGGTCGGTGACACCGCTAGGGCGTGAGCCGCCGCACCACCTCGTCGTGCAGGTGGCCGTTGGTGGCGACGGCGCTGCCTCCCGCCGGGCCGTCGGCGCCGGTGAGGTCGGTGAACCTGCCGCCGGCCTCGGTCACGATCACCGATGGAGCCGCCAGGTCGTGCAGGGCGACCTCGGGCTCTGCCGCGACGTCCACGGCACCTTCCGCGACGAGCATGTAGCTCCAGAAGTCGCCGTACGCGCGGCTGCGCCAGACGTCGCGGGTCAGGCCGAGGAACGCCTCCCCGCGGCCGTGGTCGTGCCAGCCGGACAGGCCGGAGTAGGACAACGACGCGTCGTCCAGCGTGGTCACCGAGGACACTGCCATCCGCGACGCCGCCGTCAGGCTCTTGCCGGTCCAGGCACCGGACCCGATGCCGGCCCACCAGCGACGGCCCAGGCTGGGCGCGCTGACCAGACCGGCCACGACCTCGTCGCCGTCCATCAGAGCGATCAGCGTGGCCCAGACCGGAACACCCCGGACGAAGTTCTTGGTCCCGTCGATCGGGTCGAGGATCCACCGGCGAGGCCCATGGCCGACGGCGCCGAGCTCCTCACCGAGGATGGCATCCCGTGGCCGGGCCCGCGCCAGGATCGACCGGATCGACTCCTCGACGCCGGTGTCGGCGTCAGTGACCGGCGTCAGGTCCGGCTTGCTGGTGACCTCCAGGTCGAGCGCTCGGAAGCGTGACATCGAGATGGAGTCGGCGGAGTCGGCCAGGACGTGCGCCAGACGGAGGTCGTCGTCGTAGGCCGGCATGTAACGAACGGTACAAGTCTCTTCCCGGTACTCCAGTCATCGCCGCATACTTCCGAACATCGACGTGGGAACTCGTCACGCACGCAGTCACCTCGTCCCGAGAGAGGGAGGCCATGTCGCTCTTCCGCAGGCGCGTCCAGGACGTCATGATCGAACCGGCTGCCATCCCGGTGCCCCGATTCAGCATCGACGGGTGGACCTTCGACGGCACGCCGGACCTGCCGAGGCTGGCCGGGCTGTCGTCCGGAGACCTGCGCGAGCTCGAGACGCTGCTGCACGGCGTCGCCGTCGAGGTCGACACCCCGTACACCTACGAACGCGCGGCGGTCCTGCTGGAGCGGGCCGGCGAGCACGGCTCGGCGTTGTCGGTCTGCGAGGCGTGGCTCGCGCACCCCGCGTCCCGCTGGCCGGAGTACCTGCAGCACACCCGCGGCCTGGACAAGCACCGAGCCCGGCTGCGCTCCCGGCTGACCTCGGCGGTGGCCGCCGGGGCCGTCGCCCCCGCTTCCTGACCCGGGTCGCGGCTAGCCTCGCCCGGATGAGCAGCAAGCCCCGGTCCGACCGTGACGTCGTGCTCGGCCGGTTCATGCCGGCCGGCCGGATCGCCCAGATGCCGGCCAAGCGCAGTCGGCGCCTGCTCGTGCTCGACCACGTCGCCCGCGCCTTCGAGCCCGGCCGCCGCTACCCGGAGCGGGAGGTGAACGTCCTCCTGCGCGCCTTCTACGACGACTACGCCGCGCTCCGGCGCTATCTCGTCGACGAGGGCTTCCTGGCCCGTAGTGGCGGCGAGTACTGGCGCACCGGTGGCACCGTCGACGTCGTGTCCGCCTCGGCGGAGGACGCCACCACCGGGGACGCCGCGTTCAGGCCCGAATCCGACGGGCATCCGCGGTCGTAGCACTCTCGACACCCGCCACCGGAGGAGCGCGCCGATGTTCGACACCGTCCTGGGTCTCCCCGTCCACGCGCTCGTCGTGCACGCCGTCGTCGTGCTGGTGCCGCTGGCGTCGGCCGGGCTCGTCGTGGTCGCACTGCGCCCGTCCTGGCGCCGGGCCTACCTCCCGGTGGTGGTGCTGCTGGCCACCGCGGGCCTGGCCATGGTGCCGGTCGCGACCCAGAGCGGGAAGAGGCTGGAGGAGCGGGTGAACGCTGGTGGTGTCGTTGCCCAGCAGATTCACGACCACCAGCAGATGGGCCAGCTGGTCATCTACCCCACCGTCGCCATGTGGCTGCTCGCCCTGGCGCTGCTCTACCTGGACCGCGCGCGGGTGCGCGGCCGCGCCGTCACCGTCGTGGCGGGGCTCGGCGTCGTAGCCGCCGTTGCCGCAGCCGGGCAGGTGACGATCGCCGGCCACCTGGGCTCGACGGCGGTCTGGAAGTGCACGATCGGCAGCTGCCAGTAGGTCACGGGCGCCGGTCGTCGACCGGGTCGACGGGGTCTGCAGGGTCTGCAGGGTCGGCAAGGCCGGCAGGGTCGGTCGGATCCTGCAGGTCGTCCGGGACCTCGCGGCTGCGCAGCAGGCGGCGCAGCGACGCGAGCCGGGCGGGGTCGCTGTGCCCGGCTGCCACCCAGTCGTCCAGCCCGCACTCAGGCTCGTCGTGGCTACAGGACCGTGGGCATGCCGCTGTCCCCTCCGCGAGGTCGGGGAAGGCATGGATGACCCGGTCGAGGTCCACGTGGGCCAGGCCGAAGCTGCGCACCCCGGGGGTGTCGATGACCCACCCGCCGCCGGGGAGCTCCAGCGCGATGGCGGAGGAGGACGTGTGCCTGCCCCGCCCGGTGACCGCGTTCACTCCGCCGGTGGCCCGGCCGGCCCCGGGTACCAGCGCGTTGACCATCGTGGACTTCCCGACCCCGGAGTGCCCGACCAGCACGCTGAGCCGGTCGTGCAGATGGCGGCGCAGCTCGTCGAGCGGTTGGCCGCGGCGGACGACGACGTGGTCGACGTCGAGGGCGCGGTAGGTCTCGAGCAGCTTCTCCGGCGGGGCGAGGTCGGACTTTGTCAGGCACAGCAAGGGCCGCAGCCCCGCGTCGTAGGCCGCGACCAGGCACCGGTCGATCAGTCGTGGTCGAGGCTCCGGGTCGGCGAGGGCGGTGACGATCACGAGCTGGTCCGCGTTGGCCACGAGGACCCGCTCGACGGGGTCGGTGTCGTCGGCTGTCCGGCGGAGGGTCGAGGTGCGTGGCTCGACCCGCACCAGCCGGGCCAGCGTGTCGGCCGTGCCCGAGACGTCGCCGACCAGTGCCACCCGGTCGCCGACCACGACATTGCCTTTGCGCCCGAGCTCACGAGCCTTCATGGCCACCACGTCGTGGTCGCCCACCCGCACCGTGATGCGACCACGGTCAACAGTGACGACGACTCCGGGACGCGCGTCGTCGTGGCTGGGCCGGTCCTTCGTGCGCGGGCGCGATCCGCGCCCTGGACGGACGCGGACGTCGTCCTCGTCGAGGTCGCGGCCTTGTCGTCGGGTCAAGACGCCCCCGCGAGCATCCGGTCCCACAGGTCGACAAAGCCGGGCAGCGTCTTGGCGGTGGTCCAGACGTCGTCGACCGAGATGCCGTCGACGCAGAGGCCGAGCACCGCCGCCATCGTGGCCAGCCGGTGGTCGTCGTAGGTCGACACGGTCCCGCCGTGCAACGGTCGCGGGACGATCTCCAGCCCGTCCTCGGTCTCCCGGACGTCGCCGCCGAGCGCCGTGACCTCCGTCGCGATGGCGGCAAGGCGGTCCGTCTCGTGGTGTCGCAGGTGGGCGATGCCCCGCAGCCGCGACGGGCCGCTGGCGAGGGCGCAGACCGCTGCCAGGACCGGTGCCAGCTCGCCGACGTCCCCGAGGTCGAGATCCACCCCGTCGATGCGCTCGGGTCCGGTGACGCGCAGACCCTCGCTGACGCGCTCGACCCGTGCGCCGAACCTGGGCAGCAGGTGCCGCAGCGCGTCCCCTGCCTGGGTCGTCCGCTCGGGCCAGGCCGGGACGGTGACCTGACCACCGGTCACCACGGCGGCGGCGAGGAACGGCGCGGCGTTCGACAGGTCCGGCTCGACGTGCAGCCGCCCGACCTCGAGGGGGCCGGGCTCCACCCGCCAGGTGAGCTCGTCGACGTGCTCGACGAGCGCGCCGGCCGCCCGCAGCATCTCCACGGTCATGTCGATGTGGGCTCCTGACGGCAGCCGTCCTCCGCTGTGCCGCACCTCCACGGCGTCGGCGCATCGCGGCGCGGCGAGCAGCAGCGCACTGACGAACTGCGACGACAGGCTGGCATCGATCACGACACTGCCTCCGAGCAGCCAACCCCGGCCGTGCACCGTCAGCGGCAGCCGGTCGCCCGGTGCGGTGACGTCGGCGCCGAGGTCGCGCATGGCCATCACGACCGGGGCCAGCGGCCGCTCCCGGGCCCGCGGGTCGCCGTCGAAGGTCACGTCCCCCTGTGCGAAGGAGGCGATCGGCGGGAGGAAGCGCATGACGGTGCCGGCGTTGCCTACGGCGACCTGTGCCGGGCCGGCCATCGGCTGCGGGGTCACGGACCAGTCGCCACCGCGCTCGTCGACCCCCACCCCGAGGGCGCGCAGGCCGTCGACCATCAGCGAGGTGTCGCGGCTCACCAGGGGCTGCACGAGCGTGCTCGGGCTGCGGGCCAGTGCGGCGAGCACCAGGGCCCGGTTGGTCTGCGACTTCGACCCCGGCAGGCGCACGCCGGCCCGCACCGGACCGTCGGCCAGCGGCGCGGGCCAGGGCCGGACCCTCGTCGGCGTCATCGCGAGATCACGGCCGGGAGACTAGCCGGGGCAGCGCCGCTGCCGGGGCCGGAAGCCGCTGGGAGTCGTGGACTCGCGGGGACTCCTGCGCCGGCCCGCGCACCGGCCGGCCGGACCCGGTGACGTGGGAGCGGCTCCGGTCAGCCGGGGAGCTTCGCCCGCGCGGCCCGTGCCGCGAGCCGGGCCTCGCGCCGGGCCGTCCGGGTCGTGCGTCCCGTGCCGGACGCCGTGTGGTGGGCAGCGTGCCGGGCCCGCCAGGCCAGGCCCGGTTTCCCCGCGGTGTCGACCGCCGCGAGCATGAGGCCGCCGAGCATGCTGACGTTCTTGTAGAAGTGCATCTTCTGCTGAGCGCGACGGGTCTCGTCCTGCTCCTCCCAGAAGCGGTGTGCGGCGAGCGTCGTGGGCACCAGGCTGCCCGCGAGGACCGCGGCGGACAGGCGGGGGAGTCGCCCGGTGGCCAGCATGAGCCCGGCGACGACCTGGGCGGCCCCGTTGATCCGGACCAGCGCCTCGGGGTCCTCCGGCAGGTAGGGCAGCCTCTCGGCGATCCGCGGCGCGATGGGGTCGGCAACGGGCGCCTTGGGCTCGGGACGCTGGAGGGCGTCGAGGCCGCCGGTGACGAACATGGTGGCGAGGCAGGGACGGGCGAGCCGGCGTACGAGCGTCATGGTCGGCCCTTGCCCGACCCCCGGCCCGTCAACCGTGCCGGTGCACCGTCGGCGCCGCATGGCAGGCTGGGCGCCGTGTGCGGACGGTACGCGGCCAGTCGGAACCCGGACGACCTCGTCGAGGAGTTCGAGGTCGTCGACGCTCCCGACCAGTCCCTGTCGCCGAGCTGGAACGTCGCCCCGACGCAGGACGTGTACGCCGTCATCGAGCGTGCCCCGCGCGAGGACAGGGAGGCGCCACCACGTCGCCGCCTCCAGGTCGCCCGCTGGGGTCTGGTGCCCTCGTGGGCGAAGGATCCCTCCATCGGCAACCGGATGATCAACGCGCGGATGGAGACCGCGCACGAGAAGCCGGCGTTCCGCCGTGCCTTCGCCGGCCGGCGGGCGCTGCTGCCGGCCGACGGCTACTTCGAGTGGTACGGCGAGGTGAAGGGCAAGAAGCAGCCCTTCTTCATCCACCCGTCCGACGGTGGCGTCCTGGCAATGGCCGGGCTCTACGAGCTCTGGCGCGACCCGTCGGCGCCGGAGGGCTCCGAGGTCGACCCGTGGCTCTGGTCCGTCACCGTGCTGACCACCTCCGCCACCGACGACGTCGGCCGCATCCACGACCGGATGCCCCTGCTGGTCGAGCCGAGCCGGTACGCCGAGTGGCTCGACCCGGCCGTCGAGGACCCGGACCGGTTGCGCGACCTGCTGGTGCCGGCGGCGCCGGGACGGCTGACGGCGTACCCGGTCTCGACCACCGTCAACAACGTCCGCAACAACGGTCCCGAGCTCGTCGACCCGCTCCCGCTCGAGCCTGTCCCGGCGACGGCGGACCAGGAGGAGCTCTTCTGACCGCCGCGCCGGAGGTCTCGGTCCTCGCGACCCCGGTCGGTGACGCCCGGGTGCACACCGCTGCCGCCGCGCAGCCGGTCGGGACGGTCGTGCTCGGCCACGGGGCGGGCGGCGGCGTCGGCACCCCCGACCTCCGGGCGCTCGCACGGGGACTGCCGCCGGCCGGCGTGACGGTGGTCCTGGTCGACCAGCCCTGGGTGGTCGCCAGGCGGAGGGTCGCCGCCCCGCCCCCCACGCTGGACCGGGCCTGGACAGCCGTGCTCGAGCAGCTGTCGCTCGCCGGGCCGCTCCTCGTCGGCGGCCGGTCGGCGGGGGCGCGGGTCGGCTGCCGGACCGCGGTCCAGGTCGGCGCGGCGGGCGTGCTCGCGCTGGCCTTCCCGCTGCACCCACCGGGGAACCGGCCCAGCCGGCGGCCCGAGCTGGACGCCCCGAGCGCCGCCGGGCTGCCGGTGCTGGTTCTTCAGGGCACCCGCGACTCGTTCGGCGCACCCGCGGAGATCCCTGTGGCGCCCGGGCGGGTGGTGGTCGCCATCGAGGACGGCGACCACTCGTTCCGGGTCCGGAAGGGCGGCGACCAGGCTGGCACGCTGACCCGGCTCGTCGAGGCCGCCACCGGCTGGGCCCTGACCGTCTGCGCAGCGGCGGACGGTGAGTGACGCCGACCGGCCCGGCCTCGGGAATCCCTGTCCCTGGCGGCCGGTTGCACCACTACATGGCCTCCCTCGCGTCCACCGGACGCCGCACCGACCTGGCCACGCCTGGCGCCGGTCGATGGCAGGAGTGGCCCGGGATTGAGAACACCCCCCGCGGGATAGCATCGAGGACGATGACCCAGCCCCTTGCAGAGACCGTCGACGAGCGCAATGCCCGTTTCGAACGGGACGCGATGCAGTTCCTCGACCAGCTGTACTCCGCCGCCCTGCGCATGACGCGCAACCCGGCTGACGCCGAGGACCTGGTGCAGGAGACCTACGCCAAGGCCTTTGCCTCCTTCCACCAGTTCCAGGACGGTACGAACCTCAAGGCCTGGCTCTACCGCATCCTCACCAACACGTTCATCAACACCTACCGCAAGGCGCAGCGGCAGCCGAAGCAGGCGGGTACCGAGAACGTCGAGGACTGGCAGCTGGCTCAGGCCGAGTCGCACATGTCGACCGGGCTGAAGTCGGCCGAGGCCGAGGCGCTGGACCACCTTCCCGACTCCGACGTGAAGCAGGCACTGCAGGAGATCCCGGAGGACTTCCGGATCGCGGTCTACCTTGCCGACGTCGAGGGGTTCGCGTACAAGGAGATCGCCGAGATCATGGGTACGCCGATCGGCACCGTGATGTCCCGGCTGCACCGCGGCCGCCGCCAGCTGCGGGGCCTGCTCGAGGACTACGCGCGGGAGCGGGGACTCGTCCCCGCCGGCGCCACCGACGGGGGAGAGGGAGGCGAGCGGTCATGAGCTGCGGCAACCCGCACGACACCCCGTGCGACGAGGTGCTCGCCCGCGTCTACGAGTTCATCGACGGTGAGCTCGCCGACGGCGAGAAGCGGCACGCGATCAAGCACCATCTGGACGAGTGCGGGCCGTGCCTGGCCGAGTTCGGGCTCGAGGAGCAGGTGAAGTCGATCGTCAAGCGCTCCTGCTCGGACCCGGCTCCGGCCGAGCTGCGGGCCAAGGTGCTCAGGCACATCGCAGCCGCCCGTGACGAGCTGCGCACCGAGATCTGACCGCTCGCTCGCCGGGACGACGACGGCCCGGCCGCCGAGGGGCGATCGGGCCGTTGCCTTCGGAGCGGCAGCGCGCGGACTCAGCTGTTCGGTCGCTTGCCGTGGTTGGCCTTGTTCTTCTTGCGGGCCTTCTTCTTCCGTGACTTCTTGGCCATCTGAGGTCTCCCGGGGGTAGAGGGTCTGCCGTCATCCTCCCACGCCGGACCGGTGCGGCCCGGCCACCCCGGCGGCGGCCGCCACCCGGTCCACGCGGAACAGCACACCATCGCCAGCTATCAGCAGCTCACACCTAGGAGCGGGAGACCCACCCATGCGCGCCACCCTCATCCACGCTGCTCGCGACATCCGAGTCGAGGATGTGCCGGACGCTGCCGTGCAGCGCCCCGGCGACGCCGTCGTCCGGGTGGTCGCCGCCTGCGTCTGCGGCTCCGACCTGTGGCCCTACCGGGGTGTGATCGAGACCACCGCTCCAGGCCGCATCGGCCACGAGTTCGTCGGGGTCGTGGAGGACATCGGCTCCGACGTCGCGACGCTGCGCGTCGGTGACTTCGTCATCGCGCCGTTCGCGCTGTCCGACGGCACCTGTGTCCACTGCCGCAACGGCATGTACACCTCGTGTGTGAACGGCGCCTGGTGGGGCGGCGAGGACTCGTACGGCCTCAGGGTCGACGCCGGGCAGGGTGAGGCGGTGCGGGTGCCGATGGCCGACGGCACGCTGGTCGCGACTCCCGACCTGCCCGACGAGTCGATGATCGCGAGCCTGCTCACCCTGTCCGACGTCATGGGCACCGGACACCACGCAGCGTCGTCGGCCGGTGTCGGCAAGGGCTCGACCGTCGTCGTGGTGGGCGATGGTGCTGTCGGTCAGTGCGCCGTCCTGGCCTCACGCCGCCTTGGCGCGGAGCGGGTTGTCGCGATGTCGCGCCACGCCGACCGCCAGGCGCTGGCCCGGGACTTCGGGGCCACCGACGTCGTGGAGCAGCGCGGCGACGAGGGTGTCGCCGCGGTCGAGGAGCTGTTGGGCGGCATCGGTGCCGACGCGGTGCTCGAGTGCGTGGGCACCAAGGAGTCGATGCAGCAGGCGATCGACGTGGCCCGTCCCGGCGGCCGGGTGGGGTACGTCGGCGTGCCGGCAGGCGGCGCCGAGCTGCCGATCCGGCAGCTGTTCTCGTCGAACGTCACGGTGGGTGGCGGCGTGGCGCCGGTCCGGGCGTACATCCCGGACCTGCTGGCCGACGTGCTGTCGGGCGAGCTCGACCCGGGCCGGGTCTTCGACCTGGTCCTTCCGCTCGAGCAGGTGGCCGACGCCTACGCGGCGATGGACGACGCGGCGGTCGATCAAGACGATGCTGCGCCCGTAGCCGGACCGGGTGCCGCTCAGCCCGCGAGCTGGCGGTTGAGGGCAGCCAGCACGGAACGGGCGACCGACTCGGCTTCGTCCCCGCGGACCGCGGCGCAGCCCGTGAGCACCTGCTCGCCGGTGCGAGGCAGCAGCATGGTCAGGACCGTCATGGCGACGTCACGCGTGCCGGTGGCGACGATCGTCGACGACTCGACCTCGCAGGGCTGACCGAGCAGCTCGGCTACGGCGTCGAGGGTCGCGACGGCCACCAACCGGGCCCGGTGGCTGGCGCCGGCCGGACCCTGGCTCCGGCCCTCGAACAGCTGGTCGCCGGCGGCCAGGGTCACGGACGCCTCGGTCTCACCCTTGCCGCTGCGCACCATGATCGCGGCGATCGCGGGCCGGACCACAGCCTCCGGCTCGCTGGCGGGAACGTCGGGCGCGACGTCCGGGCCGTCGGCCGGCGCAGGTGTGACCGGGACGGCAGGCCCGCGCAGCTCGTCGTCGCCCATCTGCACGACCGACACGATGCGGTGGTCGATGTCGATGTCGTAGCGCGCCATGGCGAGCGACTGCACGTCGCGCACCACCTGCTTGGCCGCCTTGCCCGGGTCGGCAAGCACGTGCACCTCGGTGGGCACGGCGTCCGGCCCGGTGACGACGCTGGCAGCGCGAACGCCCTGGATGTGGCGCAGCGCGTCCTCGAGCTCCGGCAGCAGGCGCAGCGTGGGCATGAGCGGGGGGCTCCTCGGGCGGGTGCGATGGGAGGTCGGGGTGGCGATCAGGCGCGGTCCGACGCGGGGATCTCTCGGAGGTCGGCCACGAACAGGCGGGGCGATGGTCTCCCCAGGGTGCTCGGTCCGGTCCCCGCAGGGGCTGAGGCGCGCCGGTCGGCGTCGAGATCGGCCCGCTCCGCCGGGAGCCGGACCACCCGCTCGGCAGTCGTCTGCGGCCACCCCGGTCCGGACCGCTCGGGGGTCGCGGGAGGGACGGGGGCCGGCGCCGGGCGGCCCGCGGTCCCGGTCGGCCCGGCCTCGGTCGGCCCGGTCTCGGTGGGCCCGGCCCCGGTGGGCCCGGCCCCGGTGGGCCCGGCCTCGGTCGGCCCGGCCTCGCCCAGCGTGGCCGCGGCCCCGCCGGCGTACCGGCGCGCCTCGGCGTCGCTCGCGTCCAGGGCGTCCAGGACGGCCGGCAGCACCGTGCGGGCGTGGTCGTCGACCGCGTTGACTGCCGCTCGCTGCCAGAAACGGAGCCGGTTGGCCGCGCGTGGGGACAGCTCCTCGGCGGCGACCGCGGCCGCCAGCTCGGCGTCGAACCGGGCGGTCGCATGGTCCGTCCGGGCGTCGAGCAGCCCGTTCACCAGGTCGGACCACGACGCTCCCGGAGCCCCTGCCGCGGTCACTCTCCCCCCTGCTCCACGGGCGGAGCGTAAAGGAGCCAGACGGGAGAACGGCTCCCATTCCCCTCGGAATGGTCAGGTCGGAGCAAAGTCGTCACTCGTTCGGGCGCACCGGCCACGCCTAGTCATTTCGGGCGAGATTGCCCGGACTACTAGACACAAATCGGCCTAAGGCTTGACGGGAGGTTTACCCGCACCCTTCACTGACATGGCGGACGAGCCGACATGTTCCCCGGGGGCCGGGACCATGCGGCCCCCGGAACGGTCCCTGATGGACCACCCGGACGGCCGTGGGGCCTTTGACAACTGCAGAGAGCGTGATCGGGATCGGCAGCACAAGCAAGCCGATCAGCACCATGTGCAGATCTTTCGCAGCACCAGCACATGCACCACGGATTCATCCTGAGCGGAGCGGATCGTGCACGGGCACATAGCGGAGCCCGTGACATGACACGCAAGGGGATGAGACCCACATATGAAGAAGATCGTGTCCGCTGTCGAGCAGTTCCTTCAGTCCGGCGCCACATGGCGTTGGTAGAGCTGAGGGCTGACAGAAGGCAGTACCACCCTGCGCTGCCGATCCCCGTCATTCTCTCCGCCTTCCCCCTTGTCAGGAGCGTCGATGCGGGCACTGCCGCTGCCGGCGCGGCTCTACGTCGCGTCCGTGCTCGCCGCTGCCTGCATGCTGGTGGCCCTGGCGGTCGCGTTCCTCCCCAGATCCGCGATCGACGACGTCATCGTGCTGGGGACGCTGTACCTGATCAGTGAGTCGTTGTCGTCCCGGGGCAGCCGCGACATGCTGACGATCTCCTTGGGCTCGGTCGTGATCATGGCGGCGATCCCGCTCGTCGGCGTGTGGGGGGCAGTGCTCGTCGCGTGGACCTCGGCGTTCGCCCATGAGCCACAGGCGACCGAACCCGTGAAGAGGGCCTTCAACGGCGCCATGCTCGTTGTCTCGGCCGGCGCCGCAGGTGGCGCGTACCAGGCTCTCGGTGGTCGCGTCGGGCTCGGTGCCGACGACTTTCCCAACGTCCTCGGTCCCATGCTGGCCGCGGATCTCGTGCAGTGCGCTGTCAACGGCGGTGTCGTGGCATTGATCGTCGGCCTGTCGAGCCAGGTCTCTCCGGTGGTCGTCTTCCAGGGGACCATGGCGCGCTCGGTGGTCCCGTACATCGCCTACGGGTTGTTCGGCATCTCGCTGGCAGTGCTCTGGGACCCGGTCGGCCTCGGGCCGGTCTCGGCAGCGCTGCTGCTGCTCCCGCTGTTCGTCGCCCGGTGGGCCTACGCGCAGTACGCGGAGGAGCAGCGCGCCTACGACCGCACTGTCCGGACGCTGATGGCGGCCGTCGAGACGAAGGACCTCTACACCCGTGGCCACAGCGAGCGGGTCTCCGCGGCCTCGGTCCTCATCGCGCGGGAGATCGGGATGCGCGAGGACCGGGTCGCCTCGCTGCGGTACGCCGGGATGCTCCACGACGTGGGCAAGCTCGGCGTGCCCACGCGCGTGCTGCAGAAGGCGGGCCGGCTCACCGACGACGAGTTCGCCGCGATCCAGCGGCACCCGGTGCAGGGACTCGAGATCGTCCGGGAGATCGACTTCCTGGAGGAGGCGAACGCCGGGATCATGCACCACCACGAGCGGCTCGACGGGCTCGGCTACCCGATGGGTCTCACGGGCAGCCAGATCCCCGAGTTCGCCCGGGTCATCGCCGTGGCGGACGCCTTCGACTCGATGACGACCACCCGGTCCTACCGGGGCGCGCGCAGCATCGAGGACGCCGTGGTCGAGCTGCACCGATGCGCCGGCACCCAGTTCGACCCGCCCATGGTCGACGCGCTCGTGCGCGCACTGGACGAGCACGGCTGGGACCCGGAGACGACGCCGTTGTTCACGGCTCCCGACCCCGACCAGGTCTTCGACCAGCAGGGCGGGGCGCTCGACCACGACGACCCGGCCTACGCCGAGGATTCCCGGTGACCGCGCGCAGCCGGCTCGACGATGCCGGCAGCATGGGCTACCTCGTCGTGGTGGTCGCCGCTGCGCTGCTCGCCGTCGCCTCCGTCGTCGTGACGGCGGGCGCCGGCCTGGTCCAGCCGCAGGTCGCTCTGGCGTTCGCCGCCTTCATCGCCCTGGGCGAGCTGGTCCGCATCACCCTGCCGGGCGGGCGCGACGCGGCCCCGCTGGCCACCGCCGGTGCGCTGGCCTACCTCCTGCTCACCACCTTCTCCGGCCGGCCCGCCGACCACGGCGCGATGCAGGTGGTCGCCGTCTCCGTCGCGGCCATGCTGCTCGGGGTCGTCCCGCACGCCGTCGCAGGTCGGGCGCCGACGCCGGACATCCTCGCCCGGCGGCTGCTCGTCATCGGCGTGTCCGCAGCGGCGTTCCGCGGCAGCGGCCTCGACGGCCGGCTCGACCACGTCGCAGGTGCCTTGCTCGCGTTGGTGCTCATCGCGATCGTGGCCTTCAGCCTCGTCGTCGACGCGGTACTTGCGGCAGCAGTTCGGGCCGGTGCGGATCGCGCCCCCTTCAAGGCGGTCCTGCGCAACGAGGTCCGGGCCCAGGTCGGCATCGGCTCGGCCATCGGCGCGACCGGCGCCCTGATCGCTCTCGCCGCGACGATCATGGGCTACTGGGCGCTGCCCGTCTTCGTCGTGCCGTTGCTGCTCACCCAGTTCTCGTTCCGACGGTACGCGGCGATCCGTGAGTCCTCGCTGCAGACGATCCGGGCGCTGTCGCGAGTGACCGAGCTCGGTGGGTACACCGAGGCCGGCCACTCCCGGCGGGTGAGCACGCTGGCCGTCGCGGTCGGCCGCGAGCTCGGCATGAGCGACGCCGAGCTGCGCGACCTCGAGTACGCCGCGCTGATGCACGACATCGGCCAGCTCTCGCTGGCCGAGCCGATCCCCGGCGGCGCCACCGTCGTGGCTGCCCCTGCCGACCAGCGGCGCATCGCCCGGTTCGGCGCCGAGGTCATCAAGCAGACGGGCGTCCTGGACGAGGTGGCCTCCATCGTCGAGCAACAGGCTGAGCCGTACCGCCGGGCGCACGAGGTGGAGCGACCGGACGTCCCGCTGGCGGCGCGCATCATCAAGGCCGTCAACGCCTACGACGACCTGGTGGGAGACTCTTTCGAGGTCAGGCGGCGGCTCGACGCGCTCGAACGGCTCCGCCTCGGCATGGCCTACGAGTACGACCCGAAGGTCGTCGACTCCCTCTCGCAGACTGTCGAACGCACGGCCCGCCTCGGCGTCTGAAGCCCCGTCGCGCGTCGGCGCCCACCTGCCGTCACGAGCAGCAGCCCGATGCCGGCGGCGACCAGGACGTCGCCGAGGCTGACCACCTGCGGCCGGTACGGCAGCGCCACCGGCACCCGGTCACCGAGGGCGGCCCACCGGGTGCCTGGCCCGGAGGGCTCGCGCATCGCGTCGCGCTCCAGGCCCAGCTGGGCGCTGCTGATGCCCGCCTTCGCCGCGGCATCGAGCGACACCGGCATCGCGGCGTTCGCTGTCACCACCAGGATGTTGAGCAGCAGGCCCAGGGCCATCAGCGGGATACCGGGCAGGCGGGCGTTGCCGGCGAGGAACAGGGCCACCAGCACGGCAGTGAGGGCCAGCGCGACGCCGCGGGCGAGGCCCGAACCGGGTGCCACCGTCGAGGTGACGAGCTGCACGATCGCGGCTGCAACGAGAAGGCGGACGGCCCGCAACCGCACTCGCGCCAGCCTGGCGGGACCGGTGGCGACGGCCATCGCCAGTGCGCCGACCGCCACGACCAGGACCAGGACCATCCCGCTAGTCTCGCCTGCCGGACCGCCGCCGACCGGGAGGCCACCCCACCGTGTTCGAGACCGTGCTCGTCGCCAACCGCGGCGAGATCGCGCGCCGCATCATCCGCACCGTGCAGCGACTGGGCATGCAGGCTGTCGCCGTCTACTCCGACGTTGACGCCAAGCTGCCCTTCGTCCGGGAGGCCGACGAAGCCGTCGCGATCGGGCCGGCCCAGCCGGCCGCCAGCTACCGGAACGCCGACGCCCTGCTCGAGGCGGCGCGCCAGACAGGGGCCCAGGCGGTACACCCTGGCTACGGCTTCCTGGCCGAGGATGCCGGCTTCGCGCGCCGGGTCCGCGAGGCCGGGCTCGCCTGGGTCGGACCGTCGGCCGACTCCATCGAGGCGATGGGAGACAAGATCCGCGCCCGCAACCTGGTGGCAGCCGCGGGGGTGCCTGTGTCCCGGGGCACAGCCGAGCCGGTCGGCGACCCCGAGGCGGCGGTCGCGGCGGCGCGGGAGATCGGCTTCCCGGTCATGGTCAAGGCCTCCGCCGGCGGCGGTGGCATGGGCATGGCGGTGGCGATCGACGAGGAGTCCCTGCGCACCGAGCTGGACCGGGTCCGCGGGTTCGCCGAGCGGATGTTCGGCGACCCCGCCGTGCTGGTCGAGCGGTTCTTCCCCCGGGTGCGGCACGTCGAGGTGCAGGTGCTCGGGCTGTCCGACGGCCGCGTGGTGGCCCTGGGGGAGCGGGACTGCTCCGTGCAGCGCCGGCACCAGAAGCTCGCCGAGGAGACCCCGTCGCCCGCGGTCGGCCCCGCCCTGCGCGAACGGCTGTTCACCGCCGCCGTCCGGGCGGCCGAGGCAGTCGGCTACCGCAACGCGGGCACGGTCGAGTGCCTGCTCGACGTGGACAGCGGCGAGGTGGTGTTCCTCGAGATGAACACCCGGCTGCAGGTCGAGCACCCGGTCACGGAGATGGTCACCGGCATCGACCTGGTCGAGCAGCAGCTGCGGATCGCGGCCGGCCTGGCGGTCACGTTCGACCCTGACGCCGTCCGCGCCTCCGGGCACGCGATAGAGCTCCGGGTCAACGCCGAGGACCCGGTGCGATTCCTCCCCGGACCGGGCGCGGTGACGGCGTGGGAGGAACCGTCCGGGGAAGGCGTCCGGGTGGACAGCGGCTACGCAGCGGGGACGACCGTCACGCCGCACTACGACTCGCTGATGGCCAAGCTCGTCGTCCACGGCGCCGACCGGGACCAGGCGCTCGAGCGAGCCCGGGCAGCGGTGGCCGCGTTCCGGGTGGAGGGTCCCAAGTGCAACCTGCCGTTCTTCGCCGAGCTCCTCGTGCACCCGGAGTTCGTCTCCGGCGACTACGACACCGGGATCGTCGGCCGGATGCGGGGCTGACCACCGACGCCGGGCGGCCGGTCCACCCTGTGGTTGGATGCCGAACCGGTGGCCGCACTGCCGCCGACGGTGAACGAGGGAGGAGCCTCCGTGGCGAAGGAAGTTCGGGCCGAGATGGTGGCGAACGTCTGGAAGGTCGTGGTCGCGGAGGGTGACAGCGTCGCCGACGGGGACACCCTGGTGATCCTCGAGTCGATGAAGATGGAGATCCCCGTCCTGGCGGAGAGCGACGGGACCGTCGCCGCCCTGCACGTCGCCGAGGGCGACGTGGTCCAGGAGGGTGACGTCATCGCGGTGCTCGAGTAGCGCCGCCTGCCCGGAACGGGAGATCCTTCCCGCTCAAGGTCACGGGTCATGGGCCCGATGCCTAGTTTTGTGACTGGTTCGGAGCCGTTGAGCGTCATCCCGTTCCTCCGTGCCCTGTCGGAGGTCGGAGGGTCGGACCTGCACGTCAAGGTCGGCTCGCCTCCGCGGGTCCGGATCGACGGCAGGCTGCGGCGCCTGCAGGCCCCCAACCTCACCCCCACCGACACCGAGCACATGGTTCGGGAGGTCCTCCGTGAGGACCTGATCACGGAGTTCGCCACCACCAACGAGGCGGACTTCGCCTACTCCGTGCCCGGTCTGGGCCGCTTCCGGGTGAATGCGTTCCGCTCCCGCGGGTCCTCGGGCATGGTCTTCCGTCGCGTGAGCGTGGGGGCGATCCCGCTCGACGAGCTGGGCCTCCCCCCGGTCATCAGTGCCCTCGCGATGGAGCCTCGGGGCCTCGTGCTGGTCACCGGGCCGACCGGTTCGGGGAAGACGACCACCCTCGCCGGCATGATCGACCAGATCAACAACAACCGCGAGGTGCACGTCGTCACCATCGAGGACCCGATCGAGGTGCTCCACTTCGACAAGCTCTCGATGATCAACCAGCGCGAGGTGCGGCTGGACACGGCCGACTTCGGCGTCGCGCTGAGGGCCGCCATGCGGCAGGACCCGGACGTGATCCTCGTGGGCGAGATGCGCGACCACGAGACGGTCAAGGCGGCTCTGGCGGCCTCGGAGACCGGTCACTTCGTCATGTCGACGCTGCACACGACTGACGCCCAGGAGACCATCACCCGGGTGATCGACTTCTTCCCGCCGCACGAGCAGAAGCAGGTGCGGCTCTCCCTGGCAGGAGCGCTCCGCGGCATCATCTGCCAGCGGCTCGTGCCGCGGGCCGACGGTCAGGGTCGCTGCGTGACCATGGAGGTCTGCGTCGCCACCGGCCGCATCGCCGACGCCATCGCCGACCCCGACAAGACCGGCACCATCGGCGAGCTGATCAAGGAGGGTGCCTACTACGGCATGCAGACCTTCGACCAGCACCTGGTGGCGCTGATCCGTGACGGTGTCATCACGCTCGACGCCGCCATGAGCGCGTCCACCAGCCCGCACGACCTCACCGTCGAGCTGCGCCGCCTGGGCCTGGTCGCCTGACGGTGCCGCGAGCCCGCGGGAGTCGCCTCGTGCGTCCCACCGGCGCGAGCCTGACCGCGGCTTCCCCGGCCTGACCGCGGCTTGCATGCCACTGTTGACCCGAGTTGATCACGCTTGCGTGATCAACTCGGGCTGGTCCTGAGGGGTGGGCTCAGCCGGTCCGGACGCCGTGCTCCACGCAGCGTGCGTTCCAGCCGCGCGGCAGGACCTGGACGACCATCCGGCGACGGCACTGCCCGCAGTAGCGCGGCGGTTCCAGCTCGCGGCGATCGGCACAGGCCCCATGGTCACCCGTCGAGTCGTCGCCGCACTGCTCGCACCAGACGCTCTCGTCCACCACGGCACCTAGGCTAACCAGGTGCACGTGCAACCAGGAGCACGAGGTCGGCTCGTCCGGGTCGTGTCGCCGGAGGACACCGCGACGGCGCTCGGGAGCGGGGCCCTCGAGGTCCTCGCGACCCCACGCCTGCTCGCCTGGTGCGAGGCGGCCAGCGTGTCCGCGCTCACGGGGGCGCTGGCCCCGACCGAGACCTCGGTGGGGACCCGGGTGGACCTGGTGCACCAGAAGGCCAGCGGCGTCGGGGCCGTGGTCGAGGTGCAGGCCGACCTGGTCCACGTCGACGGGCGCCTGCTCCGCTTCGACGTGGCCGCCGAGTGCGACGGCGTCCTGCTCGGCCACGGCACGGTGACCCGGGTCGTGGTGGACGTGGACCGGTTCCTCGCCCGCCTCTGAGGTCCCGGGGGGCCTGTCGCCGTCCGCGGGTCAGAGGTCGAGCCGGTAGGTGATGAGGCGGACGTCGGGTGCCGGCTCCCAGTCCCGCTCGGGCGTACGCCGGAAGCCGAGCCCCTCGTAGAGCCGGTGGGCGGCGTGCATCACCGGCAGGGTGCTGAGCACGATCGCCCGGCAGTTGTCGGTCCGGGCACGGTCCAGGCACCAGGTGGTGAGCGCGTGGCCGACGCCTCGGCCACGCGCCTGCGCGGCCACCGCCAGCATCCGGAACTCGGCCTCGTCGCGCCGGGACACCTCGGCCCACGGGGTCCCGGCCCGGCAGTAGGTCACGGTCCCCACCAGGGGACCGCCGTCCTCGACAGCGACCGCCAGCTCGGCCTCGCGGGCGCGGCCGGCGGCGTCCTGCAGGCTGGCGCGGTAGCCGTCCTCGGCCCCGCGCAGCCACCCGTCCTGCTCGTACGCCGCGACGGTGAGCGTGCCGATCGCGGTGATCTCGTCCGGGTCGGCCGGGTCGGCGAGGCGCAGGATCACCGGGGGAGCCTAGAGCCCACCCGTAGCGCCCTGCCGGAGCGGCGCAGCGGCGGGAACCCCGGCCCCAGATGGCCCGGGGGCCGCTACCGCAGGGCGTAGGGCCGCGAGGGCGGGCTGCTGCTCCAGTCGAGGCGGCTCATCGGCGGCCGGGCCGGCCGGTTGGTGCGGAAGGCCCGGACGCCGGTGGCGACGTCGACGAGCACGACAAGGGCGAGGAGAACGAGGAAGGCGGTCATGGCAGCAAGTGTGCGCCCGGGGAGATCCCGCCACCAGTGGCAGGATTGACAGTCATAGGTGAGTTCCTGCCATACTCTGCGGCGTGATCCGCTCGGTGGCAGTCCCGGTGCTGGACGAGGTGTTCGCCTTCGAGCTCGGAGTGCTCTGCGAGGTCTTCGGCGTCGACCGGCCGGACGAGCCGGAGCTCCCGACGTTCGACTTCGCCCTCTGCACACCCGTCCCCGGCCCGGTCCGGACCGTCTCCGGCTTCGACCTGCTCGTGCAGGACGACCTGTCCCGGCTGGAGACCGCGGACCTGGTCGCTGTGCCGGCGATCCGTCGCGACGCTGTCGTGCCCGAGGAGCTCGTGGCGGCCCTGCGCCGCGCCGCCGCTCGCGGCGCGCGGATGATGAGCGTCTGCAGCGGCGCCTTCGTCCTGGGCCAGGCGGGTCTGCTCGACGGGCGCGACTGCACCACGCACTGGACCTACGCACCGGATCTTGCGGCCAGGTTCCCACTCGCGCGGGTCGACCCCGACGTGCTCTACGTCGACTGCGACGGCGTGCTCACCAGCGCCGGGACGGCCGCGGGCATGGATGCCGCGCTCTACCTGGTGCGCCAGGAGTTCGGCGAGCGGGTGGCCAACCGCCTTGCCCGGCGGATGGTGATGCCGCCGCACCGCGAGGGCGGACAGCGGCAGTACGTCGACCGCCCGGTCCCGGTCGAGGTCGACACGCTCGGCGCCGTGCTCGACTGGATGCTCGACCACCTCGACCACGAGGTCTCGGTCGACGACCTGGCCCGGCGGGCGCGACTGTCGCCGCGCACCTTCGCCCGCCGGTTCCGGGCCGAGACGGGCACCACGCCGCACCACTGGCTGACCGGACAGCGGGTGCTCGCCGCCCAGCACCTGCTGGAGGAGACCGACCGCCCGGTCGAGACCGTCGCGGACCAGGTGGGCTTCGGCAGCGCCGCAGTCCTCCGGCACCACTTCAGCCGGCGGGTCGGCACCACGCCCCAGAGCTACCGGCGCACGTTCCGGGGGAACCGGGTGGCCCGGACGGCGTAGCAGCGGCCGCTAGTGCACCACCTCGGGCAGGTCGCGCAGGCGGGGGTCGCCCTGGTCGGCGAAGTACTCGTCCGGCTTGGTGGCGTCCACGCCGTCGGCCGCGCCGGCCGCGCGGAATGCCACGGTGGCCAGCACGGCCACCACGATGTTCGCGAGCAGCGCGAGGAAGCCGGCGTAGATCGACCAGGTGGTGTCCAGCCCGAGCTCCGAGAGCGGGAAACCGGAGCCGCCGAAGTGCTCCTTGGCGATGGTGACGGTGCCGTCGGCGTTGAACACCTTCTGCTGGATCTGGAAGGTGGTCCAGAACCCGACCGCCATGCCCGCCGCCCAGCCGGCGACCAGGCCCCAGCGGTGGAACCAGCTGGTGTACAGGCCCAACGCCACGGCGGGGAGGGTCTGCAGGATGATGACGCCGCCCAGCAGCTGCAGGTCGATCGAGAACTGTGGGTCGAGCGCGATGATCGCGACCAGCGCACCCACCTTGACGACGAGGGAGGCGAGCTTGCTGCTGCGCGCCTCCTCCTTCGGGGTCGCGTCCTTGTTGATGTACTCGACGTAGATGTTGCGCGTCCACAGGTTCGCTGCAGCGATGGACATGATCGCGGCGGGGACCAGGGCACCGATGCCGATCGCGGCGAAGGCGACGCCGGCGAACCAGCTGGGGAACATGTTGTCGAACAGCAGCGGCACGATGGTGTTGGCGTCGGCCTTGCCGGCGTCGTTCGTGACGGGGGTGATGCCGGCCGCGATCGCCATGTAGCCGAGCAGCGCGAGCAGGCCGAGGATGAAGCTGTAGGCCGGCAGTGCCGCCATGTTGCGCTTGATGACGTTGCGATCGCGCGACGCCAGGACGGCGGTCACCGAGTGCGGGTAGAGGAACAGCGCCAGCGCGGACCCGAAGGCGAGCGTGGCGTACTGCAGCTGCGCGGGTCCGGCGAGGACCACGCCGTCGCCCGGGTTCGGCGACTCGGCGAACTTCTTCTCGGCCGCACCGAAGATGACGTCCCAGCCGCCGAGCTTGTAGGGGATCACGATGACGGCGACGATGATCACGACGTAGATCAGCGTGTCCTTGACGAACGCGATGAGCGCCGGGGCGCGCAGGCCCGAGCTGTAGGTGTACGCCGCGAGGATGCCGAACGCCACGATGATCGGCAGATGGCCGGTGACGCCCATGGCCTTGAGCACCGCCTCGATGCCCACCAGCTGGAGCGCGATGTAGGGCATCGTCGCGACGATCCCGGTGACGGCGACGAGCAGGGCCAGCGTCGAGGACCCGTGCCGGGCCCGGACGAAGTCCGCCGGTGTGACGAAGCCGTGGACGTGCGACACCGACCAGAGCCGGATAAGGACGAGGAACACGATCGGGTAGACCACGATCGTGTAGGGCACCGCGAAGAAGCCGATCGCGCCCGCGCCGAACACGAGGGCCGGCACAGCGACGAAGGTGTACGCCGTGTAGAGGTCGCCGCCGAGCAGGAACCAGGTGATCCAGGCGCCGAAGTTGCGGCCGCCGAGCCCCCACTCGTCGAGGTGCTCGAGGTCGTCGGCGCGACGCCACCGGGCTGCCACGAACCCGAGGGCGCTGACGGCGACGAACAGGATCACGAAGACCGTCAGCTCGACGGCGTTGACGTCCTTGAACATGTCAGACCCTCGTCTTCCGGTAGACGACGAGGGTGACGGCGACGCTCACCAGGATCGCGGTCATCTGGTACCAGTAGAAGAACGGGATGTCGAGCAGGGTGGGGTCGATGCTGTTGTAGACCGGGGGGAACAGCGTGATGACGAGAGGCAGGAGCAGCAGCCAGTTGACCGGGTGGTGGTCGGAGCGCTCAGCCTTCGCCGTCCCCCCACCTCCGGGGCCACGCGGTCTGTCGTCGGGACGGTCGGGCTCGTGGACGCTCACGCCGGGACCTCCTGGCCAGGGGATGGGTCGGCGGGAGGTTATCCCTTTTCAGCGGGATAGCAAACGTTTGGGATCCCCGGCGCCGCGGGAGCGGTGCGTCAGAGGGTCTGCGACAGGGCCTTGACCGGCATGCCCAGGTCGCCCAGCAGGGCGAGGTCGTCCTCGGGGCTGCGACCCAGCGTGGTCAGGTAGTTGCCCACGATCACCGCGTTGATGCCGCCGAGCATGCCGTCGCGGGTGCCGAGGTCGCCGAGGGTGATCTCGCGGCCGCCGGCGTACCGCAGGATCGTGCGTGGCAGTGCCAGCCGGAAGGCGGCGATGGTGCGCAGCGCGTCCGGGCCGGACATCACCGGCAGGTCGCCGAACGGGGTGCCGGGGCGGGGGTTGAGGAAGTTCAGTGGGACCTCGTCCGGCTCCAGCTCGGCGAGCTGCCCCGCGAGCTCGGCCCGCTGCTCCAGCGACTCGCCCATGCCGACGATGCCGCCGCAGCACACCTCCATGCCGGCGTCACGGACCATCGTCAGCGTCTGCCAGCGCTCCTCCCAGGTGTGCGTCGTGACGACGTGGGGGAAGTAGGAGCGGGCCGTCTCCAGGTTGTGGTTGTACCGGTGGATGCCCATGTCGGCGAGGTCGTCGACCTGCTCCTGCGTGAGCATCCCGAGCGACGCGGCGACGTGGATGTCGACCGCGGCGCGGATGGCCGCAACCCCCTCGCGCATCTGCGCCATCAGCCGGTCGTCCGGGCCGCGGACGGCCGCGACGATGCAGAACTCGGTCGCGCCGGTGGCGGCCGTCTCCACGGCCGCGCGCACCAGGGACGGGACGTCAAGCCACGCGGCCCGCACCGGCGAGGGGAACAGGCCCGACTGGGAGCAGAAGTGGCAGTCCTCCGGGCAGCCGCCGGTCTTGACCGAGACGATGCCCTCGACCTCGACCTCCGGGCCGCACCAGCGCAGCCGCACCTCGTGCGCGAGCTGCAGCAGGTCCGCGAGCACCTCGTCGGGCAGCCGGAGCACGGCGAGGACCTGTGATTCGTCGAGGCCGCGACCTGCCTCGAGCACCTGGTGTCGGGCGGCGCTCAGCACGGCTGACGTCGGGCGCGGTGCGGTGGACCTGTCAGTCGGCGGCGGCACGCCGGAAGTCTGCCGCATCGAAGGTGCCGCCCAGGGCGGGGGCCAGGCCGTCCCGTGCTGCGAGCAGGAACTCGGGCGCGTCCCACGCCCCCACGCCGGCGCGCAGTGCTCCTGCCAGCGGCCGGCCCGCCAGCGTCTCCAGGTCGCGGACGTTGCTGCGGCAGGCCAGGTCCGGGGAGTCGGGCCAGGCCCCGATGACGAGACCGGCGAAACGCAGCCCACGGTGCGCCATCGCCTCGAGCGTCAGGGCGGTGTGGTTGAGCGTGCCGAGCGCCGGGCCGACCACGAGCAGCACGTCGGCGGCCAGGTGGCGGGCCAGGTCCGCGACGGTGGCACCCTCCTCGTCGTAGCGGACCAGCAGACCGCCGGCTCCCTCGACCAGGACGAGGTCGCGGTCTTCCGTCAGCACCCGGATCCTGTCCGCGCTGTCGCGAAGGTCCACGGCCGGCCGGCCGGCCCGTCGGGCGGCGGCCGCGGGGGAGAGCGGGTCGGGGAAGCGCGCGTGCTCGTGCAGGTCGGTGACCCCGGCCAGCCGACGGACGACGGCCAGGTCGCCGGGGCCGTCCGGCTGCTCACCGGTCTGCCCGGGCTTGACGACGGCGACCCGGGCACCGCGGGTCGCGGCGAGCGCTGCGACGGCGGCCAGTGACCACCGTCTTCCCGACCCCGTGCCGGTGCCGGTGACGACCAGGACGCTCACGGGCCCCGACCCTAGGGCCCCGGGCCTGGCAACCGCCGGGCGTGGTCCGGCTCCTCGGGCCGAGTGGTGGGGACTAGACAGAAGTGACGATGACGGGTGGCTCCGGCGAGAGCATGGTTGTCGCGAGGACGGTGCGCGCCCGGGCCGAGGGGGGCCTTCGGGGCCGGGCACGCACCGCCCCCGAGCGCGGCGGCGGTGCCGCCCCGCTGCGTCGGCCGGTCAGGCCTGCTTGGTTTCCCAGAAGATCTTGTCGATCTCTGCGATCTTGTCGAGGAGCTCCTGCGCCTTGCCCGCGTCCATCGAGCCCTTGGCGCCGGACGCGCCGGCCAGCTTGGTGGCCTGGTTGAAGAGCTGGTGCAGCTCGGGGTACTTCTCGAAGTGCGGGGGCTTGAAGTAGTCGGTCCACAGCACCCACAGGTGGTGCTTGACGAGCTCGGCCCGCTGCTCCTTGATGAGGATCGCGCGGGCTCGGAAGTCCGCGTCGTCGTTCTCGCCGACCTTCTGGATGATCATCTTGACCGACTCGGCCTCGATGCGGGCCTGCGCCGGGTCGTAGACCCCGCACGGCAGGTCGCAGTGCGCACGGACGACGGTCTTCGGGGTGAACAGACGCGACAGCACTGGTTCGGTCCCTTCGTTTCGTTCAGCTGGATCTCTGTCGGACACTACTCCCGGGACGTACCCGTCACCGGGGGCGCTACCCGTTGCTGTCGTCCGGGGTGAGGAGGGTCACGTGCGCAGCTCCGGGCTGGGGCGGGTCGTCGTCCGTGGCCGGTCCATGCAGCCGACGCTGTTCGACGGCGACCACCTGCTCGTGCACTGGGGCGGACGTGCACGGCCGGGCCGGCTGGTGGTGGTCCGGTGGCCCGGCCGGCCCGTGTCCGTCAAGCGTGCCGGTGTCCTCGCTGCCGACGGGTGGTGGGTCGAGCGGGACAACCCGGCCGAGGGTGTCGACTCGTGGCAGGCCGGCCCGGTCCAGCCGGCCGACGTCCTCGGCGTCGTCCTGCTCCGCCTCTGGCCGCCGCGCCCGGGACCGCGGTGACCCTGCAGGAGCACCCCCGCAAGCGCGGGGGAGAAACCTTCATGATCACGAGCTGGGACCGGACGCCCGCACCCGCTCGGCGACCGACACGGCCGCGCCGCGCAGGTGCCGCTCGAGCTCGGTGAGGGCGGCGACCTCGTCGCCGGCGCGCATCAGCGTGAGCAGCCGCCGGTGGTCGGCCACCTGGGTCCGGGCGTTGCGCCGGGCCCGCTCCACCGACGCCAGGGCGAGCCGCAGGTCGCCGGTCAGGGTGTCGGCCTGGGCCACCAGCCGGGAGTTGCCGAGCAGGGCGACCAGCGTGGTGTGGAACACCAGATGGGCGTGGGTCTGCTCCACCGGGTCGTCGGCGCCGACCGCCGCGGCGTACCTCGTCAGCGCGGCCGTGACCGGGGCAAGGTCCACCCCGGCACAACCGGCCCGGACGCCGGCCGACTCGAGCACGGACCGGGCCTCGAATATCTCGGCGATGTCGCGCTCGGTGAGCTCGGTGACCACGACTCCACGGTTGGGGTAGCGCGTCACCAGCCCCTCCCCGGCCAGCACCTGGAGGGCCTCGCGCACGGTCGAGCGCGCCACCGCGAACCCGTCAGCCAGGCCCACCTCGCGAAGCGGCTCGCCGGGGGAGAGCTCGCCGGAGAACAACATCTCGCGCAGCGCACCGGCCACCCGGTCGGTGGTGCTCGACCGGTCGATGGCAGGCAGCTCGACCACTGCTTGACAGTAACGCAGGATCGGCCTCACACTCCGGTTGTCGGACAAAAGTTGTCAGACAATCCGTCAACCAGACGAGTAGCGGGAGTGGCCATGACCGAGATCCGTCCGCTGTCCTGGGGCCGCCGCTACCTGATGTGCCGCCCGGAGCACTTCCGGGTCGACTACGCGATCAACCCGTGGATGGACGTCGACTCCCCGGTCGACCCCGACCGGGCCCTGGCGCAGTGGGACAACCTGGTCGCGACGCTGCGGTCCGCTGGCGCCGAGGTCGAGCAGATCGCCCAGCTGCCCGAGGCGCCGGACATGGTCTACGCCATGAACTACGGGCTCGTCGACGGCGACCACGTGGCGATCACCAGCTTCCGGCACGACGAGCGGCGCCCCGAGCAGACGGCCGCCGAGTGGTGGTTCGCCGAGGCCGGCCTGCGGACCACCCGGCTCGCCGACTCGGGCGCCGGCGCGTTCGAGGCGGGCGACGCGTTCCTCTACGGCGACTCGCTGCTGGTGGCTGCCGGTCCGCGCACCGACAGGGCGACGCACGCCGTGCTGGCCCGCGAGCTCGGGGTGCGCGTGGCGACGGTCCCAGTCGTGCACCCGGCTCTGTACCACCTGGACCTCAGCTTCTGCCCGCTGGACGAGACCCGGGCGATCGTGGCCCCGTCCGCGTGGGACGCGGCCGGTCGGCGCACGGTCGCCGGCCTCGTGCCGCAGCCGCTGGTGATCGACGAGTCCGAGGCGTTCACCTTCTGCGCGAACTCGGTTGTCGTGGGCGGCGTCGTGGTCATGCCGGCCGGCGTGCCGGCCCGGGTGGCACGTCAGATAGAGGTCTGGGGCTTCACCGTGACGACAGTCGACGTCTCCGAGCTGCACAAGGGCGGCGGGTCGATCCGCTGCATGACGCTCCCGCTCGACACCAGCCTGGACGCCGCCCGTCAGGACCTCGACGTCGCGGTGCAGCGCCTCGCCGGCGAGGAGGAGCCGGCGCTGGTGTGACCGCTGCGCGGACCGGTGGGCGACCGGCCGGCTGCACGGCCCCGGTGGTCGCCCCGAGGCGGGTGTGCGAGACTGCCCGCCTCGGGCAACCCCCGCACCGCGAGCACCGCTGGGACGCACACCCGCTCCCTGCGACGCCTCCTCGTCGATGTGAGAGGGATGCCCGATGGGGCTGCAGGAGACCGGAGTGCCCATGTCCGCGCCGAGCCGTCCGTACGACGAGTCCGACCCGGTCTTCGCTCTGCACCGGGGCGGCAAGCTGGAGACCGTGTCGACGGTCCCGCTGCGCGACCGCGACGACCTGTCGCTGGCCTACACGCCGGGGGTCGCCCGGGTGTGCTCCGCGATCGCGGAGGATCCCGACCTCGTGTACGACCTCACCTGGAAGTCGAACGTGGTGGCTGTCGTGACCGATGGCAGCGCGGTGCTGGGGCTGGGTGACATCGGCCCGCGGGCAGCGCTGCCGGTCATGGAGGGCAAGGCCGTGCTGTTCAAGCAGTTCGGCGGCGTCGACGCCGTGCCCATCTGCCTGGACGCCTCCTCGGTCGAGGACATCGTCGACGCGGTGGTCCGGATCGCCCCTGGGTTCGGAGGCATCAACCTCGAGGACATCAGCGCCCCGCGCTGCTTCGAGATCGAGGAGCGGCTCAAGGGCCTGCTGGACATCCCCGTCTTCCACGACGACCAGCACGGCACCGCGGTCGTCGTGCTCGCCGCACTGCGCAACGCCGCGCGGCTGACCGGCCGGACGCTGGGCGACCTGCGTGCCGTCGTGTCCGGCGCCGGAGCGGCGGGGGTGGCGGTGACGACGATCCTGCGCGAGGCGGGGATCGGGGAGATCGCCGTCACCGACAGGGGCGGGGTCCTGCACGGCGGGCGGGAGGACCTCACGTCGGTGAAGCGGCACCTTGCCGCGGTGACCAACGGCGCCGGCCGGACCGGCAGCCTCGTCGAGGCACTCTCCGGTGCCGACGTCTTCATCGGGGTGTCCGGCGGGACGGTGCCGGAGGAGGCGATCTCTGCCCTCGCCGACGACGCGATCGTCTTCGCGCTGGCCAACCCGGAGCCGGAGGTGCACCCCGACATCGCCGCCCGGCACGCCCGGATCGTGGCCACCGGACGCAGCGACTACCCCAACCAGATCAACAACGTGCTCGCCTTCCCCGGCATCTTCCGCGGTGCGCTCGACGTGCGAGCGAGTGCGGTGACCGAGGGCATGAAGCTGGCGGCGTCGGAGGCACTGGCAGATGTCGTGTCCGACGAGCTCGCCGAGGACCGGGTCGTGCCGAGCCCCTTCGACGAGCGGGTCGCCCCGGCGGTGGCGGCGGCAGTGTCCGCGGCCGCCCGGCGGGAAGGCGTCGCCCGGATCTGATCCCCCGGAGGGACAGGTGACCCGAGGTCGCCGGTCATCCCAGCGGGTGCGGCTGGGTGCGGAGGGTCAGGTGGGCCGGCTCGGGGCGCCGGCTGCGGCCGCGCAGGTCCTCGTGCACGGCGTCGTCCTGGCGGGTCCCGCGGCCTCGGCGTGGGGTGCGCATCTCGGTCTCCCTGGTGGTAGTGCAAGGACGCGATGTATCGCGACTGAGAACACGATACATCGCGTGTGGCCCATGTCAAGATGTATCGCGAGTCTTTCGCGCCCGGCTGCGCCGGCGTCCCGACAGTGCGTCGTGGTCGCGCACCGGCAGCGACTCGCTGCCGGTGCCGTTCCCTCCGGCCGAGCCACCGGAAGGCGGCCGCGCGTCAGTGCGGCGAGAGCTGGCCGGTCAGGCGCCGGTGCATCTGGCCGCTGACCTCGGTGAGCCCCAGGATCCGCACGGTCTTGCCGCGCCGGGCGTACTTCGTGGTCACCGCGTCGAGTGCCGCGACGGCCGAGGCGTCCCACACGTGTGAGGCGGACAGGTCGATGACGACCTGGTCCGGGTCGCCGGCGTAGTCGAACTGCCCGACCAGGTCGTTGCTGGAGGCGAAGAACAGCGCGCCGTGCACCGAGTAGATGACCTCACCGCCGTCGGGGTCCAGGACCGAGGTGACCTCGACGAGGTGAGCGACCCGGCGGGCAAAGAGCATCATCGCGGCGAGGGTGCCGGCGAGGACGCCGTACGCCAGGTTGTGCGTCGCGACGACGACGCCGACGGTCACGAGCATCACCGAGGTCTCGCTCTTCGGCATCCGCCGCAGGGTCGACGGGGCGACCGAGTGCCAGTCGAACGTGAGCCCGGCGACCACGATCATGACCGCGACCAGCGCGGCCATCGGGATGGCCGCCACGAGCGGGCCCAGGGCCACGACGAGCACGAGGAGGAACACCCCGGCGAGGAAGGTCGACAGCCGGGTCCGGGCGCCGGAGGTCTTCACGTTGATCATCGTCTGGCCGATCATCGCGCAGCCGCCCATGCCACCGAAGAAGCCGGTGACGATGTTGGCCACACCCTGGCCCCAGGACTCCCGGGTCTTGGAGGAGTGCGTGTCGGTGATGTCGTCGACGAGCTTCGCGGTCATCAGCGACTCCATCAGCCCGACCAGGGCAAGCGCCAGCGCGTAGGGGGCGATGATCCGCAGCGTCGCCAGGTCGTACGGCACGTCGGGCAGCCCGAACCCGGGCAGCGAGTCGGGCAGCCGCCCCTCGTCCCCGACCGTGGGCACAGCCACGGCGCCCACGCTGGTCAGCAGCGTCAGCAGGACGATGGCGACGAGCGGCGCCGGAACGACCTTGGTCAGCCGCGGCAGGCCGACGATGAGCCCGAGCGCCACCGCGACGAGCGGGTAGACGACCCACGGCACGTCGACAAGGTGGGGCACCTGGGCGAGGAAGATGAGGATGGCCAGGGCGTTGACGAAGCCGACCATCACGCTTCGGGGAACGAACCGCATCAGCCGCGCCACACCGAGAACTGCCAGCAGGACCTGGATCACGCCCCCCAGCACGACCGCGGCGATCAGGTAGTCCAGGCCGTACTGCTTCGCGAGCGGTGCGACGACCAGGGCGATCGCACCGGTCGCAGCGGAGATCATCGCCTTCCGGCCGCCGGTGAAGGAGATGACCACGGCCATCGTGAACGACGCGAACAGCCCGACCCTGGGGTCGACCCCGGCCAGGATCGAGAACGAGATCGCCTCGGGGATCAGGGCGAGCGCGACGACGAGGCCGGCGAGAGCCTCGGTGCGGAACACCCTGGGGGAGGCCCAGTCGGGCCGGGACAGACGGACGCGGACGGGCGCAGGGATCGACATGCCGCCGTTTCGGGTCGGGGGCACCGTGGCGGTGCCGTGAGGAGGCCGATGGCGCGAGCGCGCTGCCGGCGGGGGTGGACGAGGGAGACGCGGACTCGTGGGACGCAAGTTGTCCCTGGGGGAGTCGGCACTTCCGGGCGGCGACTTCACTCCGTCACGACGGTGCCGCCCGTCCGTCGCCCCTCCACGGTACGGGCACGAGCAGGCCGGCCCGACCAGTACGCGGCCCGAACCGGTGTGACAGCCGTCTCACCCGACGGCGGGTCAGCCGGTCGCGTCGCCTCCGGGGACCTCGAACCAGAACCGCACCAACAGCACCAGTGACACGAGCAGAAGGCTCGCCCCCACGGGGTCGCGGCCCACCCGATCACGCGCCCTGACGGCTGGCGAAAGGCGGGCGACCGGGTCGAACGCGCCTGGGTAGGGTCGCTCGCATGCTCGCCGCCGCCGCCGTACGCACCGATGCGAACGACCCGCTCAGCTGTCTCGAGGTGGGGGAGCGCCCCGACCCGCGGCCGCCTGAGGGCTGGGCCACGGTGCGGCTGCGCGCGGCCGCGCTCAACCGCCACGACCTGTGGAGCCTGCAGGGGGTCGGCCTGCCCGACGACCGGCTGCCGATGGTTCTCGGCTGCGACGGCGCCGGCGTCGACGAGGACGGTAACGAGGTCGTCGTGCATGCCGTCGTCGGCGACGCCGACTTCCGCGGCGACGAGACGCTGGACCCGCGGCGCACGCTGCTCTCCGAGAAGTACGACGGCACGCTGGCCGACGTCGTCGTCGTGCCGCGTCGCAACCTGGTCCCGAAGCCGGCCGGCCTCAGCTTCGAGGAGGCCGCTTGCCTGCCGACCGCGTGGCTCACGGCGTACCGGATGCTGTTCACCCAGGGCGGGCTTCGACCGGGCCAGACGGTGCTGGTGCAGGGCGCCGGTGGCGGTGTCGCGACGGCGCTGGTGGCGATCGGCCGCGCGGCCGGCCTGCGGATGTGGGTCACCAGCCGCGACAAGGCGAAGGGCGAGCGGGCCGTGGAGCTCGGAGCCGAGCAGGCCTTCGGGCCCGGCGAGCGGCTCCCGGAGCGGGTCGACGCCGTGATGGAGACGGTCGGCGAGCCCACCTGGGAGCACAGCCTGAAGTCGCTGGCGCCCGGCGGTGTGGTGGTGGTGTCCGGCGCGACCGGGGGGCATCGCGCGGTGACCGACCTGCGCCGTGTCTTCTTCCTCCAGCAGCGGATCGTCGGCTCGACGATGGGCACCCGCGACGAGCTCGTCCGGCTGATCCGTCTCCTGGCCGAGACGGGTGTCCGGCCGGTCGTCGACTCGACGGTTCCGCTCGAGCAGGCAGCAGCTGCCTTCGGTCGGCTGGCCGGCGGCGACGTGTTCGGGAAGATCGTCCTGACCCGGCCTGCATGAGGGCGGACACGTCGGCGGGGGAGCGGGACGACGACGTCGCGCTGCCCCGCTGGCGCGACCCGGCCTGGCGGGCCGAGGTCGACGCCTGGGTGGGCCACCAGCTCGCGCGCCTCGGTCTCCGGCGGACCGGTGCAGGCACGCAGGACCGCTCCTACCCGTGGTCGACGGTGATCGAGGTCCAGACCTCGGACGGCTCGGTGTGGTTCAAGGCGAACGCTCTCGGCATGCACCAGGAGGCGGCGCTGTACGAGGTGTTGACGCGCCGGGCGCCTGAGCACGTCCTGCAACCCCTCGCGCTCGACGTGGAGCGCGGCTGGCTGCTGCTCCCCGACGGCGGCCTGACGCTCCGGGCGAGCGAGGGTGCGCGCACCGACCTCGCGGTCTGGGAGCGGATGCTCGTCGAGTACGCCGACCTGCAGCGCAGCATGGAGCCGCATGTGGGCGAGCTCCTCGCGGCCGGCCTCGTCGACGCGACGCCGGCAGCCCTGCCCGCGATGCGCGACGCGCTGCTCGCCGACCCTCGGCTGCTGCTGCTCGACACCGACAAGGGACTGAGCTCGGCCGAACGCGACGAGCTTGTCGCCTACGCGCCGGCGTACGCCGCGCAGTGCCGCGACCTGGCCGCGTTCGGCATCCCGGTCACGCTGCAGCACGACGACCTGCACGACCACAACGTGTTCGCGCCCGCGTCGCCGGGCGGCAGCCTGCGGGTCTTCGACTGGGGCGACGCCGTGGTCGGGCAGCCGTTCGGGACGTTGCTCATCAGCCTGAGGTTCGTCGCGATGCTGGCGAACCTCGCCCCCGGAGCCGACGAGCTGCTCCGGCTCCGCGATGCGTACCTCGAGGCCTGGACCGGCGACTACGACCGCGCGGACCTTGTCGATGCGGCGCGGCTCGCGGTGCGGGTCGACGCCGTGGCGCGCGCGGACTGCTTCCGCCGCGCCGTGCTCGAGTGGGACCGCGGCTACCGGACGATCTTCGACGAGGGGGTGCCGAGCTGGCTGCGCGAGCAGCGCGGGCCGACCCCGCTCGACCCCGACCCGGCCCATGTGTGGCCCGAGCCCCGGCCGGTCACGTGACCCTGACCTTGATGCGCGTGGTCGCGTAGCCCGCCTTGCGGACGACCGCCGGGAACCTGCCTGACTTGAGCTTCGCGGAGACCTTCACGGCGGCGCGGCCGTGGCCGTTCGTCCTCACGGTCGAGCCGCGGAAGCTGACCTTTGCGCGGGCAACCGGCGATCCTGCGTCGCTGACCCGGATGCGCACCGTGCCGCGGTCCAGCTTCCTCGGCTTGGCCACCACCTGCAGGCCGGGCAGCACCTGGAGGGAGTACAGCGACGGCTCGGCGGCTCCACCGACCTGAGCGCTGGAGACGATGTCGAGCGGCCCCCGCGCCGCGTCGGTGGTCGTGGCCCGCAGCTGTGACGTGGGCCCACCTGGCTGGGGGACCGTCCGGACGGCCCCCCACCGGCTCACGGCGGGGTTGCTCCGCGTCGCGTGCAGCACTCGGTCGCCCAGGGTGTGCCAGGACAACCAGAGCCGGCCCCCGCCCGACGCGGACAGCGTGACGAGGTCCGCCGACCCACCTGCGGGCACGTCGAGCCAGCTGCCGCTGCCGGCCTGCCAGAGCCGGATCGTCGAGCTGGTCGGGTATCCGGGCAGGTACGCCACCCAGATGCCGCCGCCGGCCCGGGCGGCGAGCGCCACGGGTTGTCCCGGTCCGGTGCTGTTGACCGAGCCCGTGACCGAGCCAGGTGCCGTGAGCGCCGGGCCCGCCGATCGTGGCCACACCCGCTGCACCCTGGTGCCGACCTGGCTCGCCTCGCCGTTCGGCGAGTGCCAGGCTGCCCAGACCTCGCCGGTGGCGGTGTCGCGTGCGAGCGCCGCGTAGTAGCTCCCGCCCGCGGCGGCGGTGAAGTCGCCGGTGTCGGCCGGCGACCCGGTCCGGAACCCGCGGTGCAGCACGAGGGCCGGCGTGAAGCCGCTGAAGGCCACGAACGGTTCGCCACCGGCATCGATCGCGTCGATGTTGCCGGAGTTCCCCGCGGCGGCGCTCTCGGTGAGTGACCCGGGCGCGAGCGCCCAGCTCGACCCGTCACTGCTCCTGGCAGAGACCATCGGCCCGACGTACGGGTCTCCCGGGGCGAAGCTGCGGATGCCCGCGAACGCGGCGACCTGGTCGGTGCCGCTGACGAAGAGCTTGGGGTCCTCGACGACGGCGAGCCAGCCTTCGACGACGGTCGCCACCGGGCCGACCGGCCGGGCCCGCGAGTCGAGCGGGCGTACCCGCACCGAGCTGGTCGAACCGTCGCTCTGGGACCAGATCACCTGCAGCCGGTCGCCCACCCGCAAGGTGTCCGGCTGGGTGATCGCCGGCACCGGGCCAGTCACCGTCGACCAGGGCGCCACCGAGGTCGCGGTCGCCGCGCGACTCGTTGCCCCGTGGGTCCCGGCGGAGGCGACGCCGCTCATGGCCAGCCCGACAGCAGCCCCGGTCCCGATCATCACTGCCGACGTCCGCCGCACGGGGACCTCCCCTGGCCGTCCCCGTGTGTCGCGACGGTAGCCGGGAGCAGGGCTGCCGTGAAGGCCCAGCCACCGGCTGTGTCCGTGGGACTTCCGAGGGTGTGGGACATCCGTGCGATGTCGCGACAAGCGCCTCGTCCCTGAGTCGTGGGTCGTCCGGTCCCCGGTGCCCGCCGTGCTCCGCGGGGTGATCCGCGGAGGGGGCTAGCGCTCGAACAGCCGCCGGCCCTCGTCGAGGGTGCGCTGCAGCAGCTCGCGCAGCGCCGCGACATCGGCCTTGGTGTGCACGCCGTGCCTGGTGACGGTGCGCAGCTCGGAGCGGAACCAGTCGATGGTGCGCTCCAGGTCGGCCCCGAACGGGTCGGTGCTCGGCTTGCCGGCCTGCCGCTCCTCGCGGGCCATGGCGCGACCCTGCCGTCGGACGTCCTTCGCTGCGGCCTTGAGCTCGGAACGCAGGTCCCGCACCGACCCCTTCACCTCGCTGCGGATCTCGGTCGCGAGGTCGCGCACGGAGCCGGCGATCTCCTGCTCGAGGTCCTCCAGGTCACCCTGCCGCTCCTGCAGCTCGGCCCGACCGGCGTCGGTGATCCGGTAGACCTTCCGGCCCTCCTCGACGTGGTGGGTCACCAGCCCCTCGGACTCCAGCCGGGCCAGCCGCGGGTAGACGGTCCCCGCGCTGGGGGAGTAGAGGCCCATGAACCGGTCCTCGAGCTCGCGGATCACGTCGTAGCCGTGGCGCGGGCTCTCGTCCAGCAGCTTGAGCAGGTACAGCCGCAGCCGGCCGTGCCCGAAGACCGGGCTCATCCCCGGCCCCGGAGGCCGTGTCTGGCCGGCGCCCGGACGCCGAGAGCGTTCATGCCGGCTCCGTCGGCCGGCGGAGCAGGGTGACGTCGCCGGAGACCGTCTTCGCGCTGAGCCGTCCGTCGCCGCTCCCTACGGCGCCGGACATGGTGGCCTTGCCGGGCTTGCGGTCGTGCCGGACGCCGTCGAAGGCGCTGTCCAGCGAGCCGCTCATCGTCTTCACGTCGACGCTCAGCCCGACGCTCTCGGGCATCCGCAGGGTGAGGTCTCCCGAGACGCTGGACACGTCGATGCGTCCGCCGGCCAGCAGGTCGAGGTCGAGGGTCAGGTCGCCGGACACCGTCTCGGCCTTCACGTGGTCGCTGCGTCCGTCGACCACGGTGAGCTCGCCGGAGACCGTGGTGAACTTCAGGGTGCCGGCGAGCTGCCGGGTCTCCAGGTCACCGGACACGGTCTGCGCGGTGATGTCGGACCGGACCCCGTCGAGGATCACGTCGCCCGACACCGACTTCACGGCCGTACGCGCCGCCTCGATGCCCGAGACGACGGCGTCGGCGGAGACCACGCCGAGCTCGACCGGGCAGGTGTGCGGGACCGAGACGGAGACCGTCGCCTCGGCCCGCCGGTTGCCGACCCAGTCGAACAGCCCGCCCCAGGTGAGCCGCTCGTGCCGGATCGTGAGGGTGCCGTCCTCCAGGGTCACGGTGAGCGGACCGTCGAGGTCGCTGACCTCGACCTGGGCGGCGCCGGACTCGGCGTCCTCGGTGCGCCCGACCACGTCGATGCTGCCGGACACCATCCGGACCTCCAGGCGCCGGACGCCCTCGAGGTCGAGGGACTGGGGCTGCTCTATCCGCCACTGCGGCATGATGTGCTCTCCATTCACGATGTATCGCGTCTACAAACACGATACATCGTGAGTGGTCGCTGTCAACCCGCCGTCCGCCTCGACCCGGTGATCCACAGCGGATCCGTCGATGATCCACAGCGGATCGGTAGGGACTTTTCCAGCGGATCCACTGTGGATCACCGAAACCCCGGGGTGGGGGATTCTGCGCGACGGGCGTCAGTCGTCCTCGGTGTCGTCGAGGCGCGCCAGCCACGTGGCCAGCCGCTCGACCGGCACCTCGAAGTCCGGGTTGTCGTCGACGAACTGCTGGAACCGGGCGGCCAGCCAGGCCAGCGACACGCTCTCCTCGCCCCGCCGGGCCTCGAGCTCCTCGATCCCGCGGTCGGTGAAGTACACGCCGGGCCTAGAGGGTGAAGGCCTGCTCGACCAGCCCGCGCTGCTCGAGGTCGTGGACCCGGTGCGACCCGGCCGCGGGAGACGCCGACGGCGGCCGGGCCACGCAGGACAGGCCGCGGCCGCCCAGGGCGGCCGGCAGGTTGAGCGCCATGAACGGCCAGCTGCCCATGTTGGCCGGCTCCTCCTGCACCCAGACGAGCTGTGCGTCGGGGTACGGCGACACGGCCTCGGCGATCTCGGGACCCGCCAGTGGCGCGAGCCGCTCGACCCGGACGATCGCGACCTGCTCCCCGCCCGAGCCCGCCCGCTTGGCCCGCTCGGCGAGCAGGTCGTAGTAGACCTTGCCCGCGCACAGGAGGACCCGCCGCACGCCGCCGGGATCGATGCCCCCCTCGGTCTCGGGGATGACCGGCCGGAACGTGCCCGAGGTGAAGTCCTCCACCGCGGACGCGGCGGCCTTCAGCCGCAGCATCGACTTCGGGGTGAAGACGATCAGCGGGCGGCGCGGCTCGTGGTAGGCGTGCCAGCGCAGCAGGTGGAAGTAGGACGCCGGGGTCGAGGGGTACGCCACGGTCATGTTGTCCTCGGCGCACATCGTGAGGAAGCGCTCGATCCGCCCCGACGAGTGGTCCGGGCCCTGGCCCTCGTAGCCGTGCGGCAGCAGGAGGACCACCGACGAGCGCTGGTTCCACTTCTGCTCGGACGCCGCGATGAACTCGTCGATGATCGTCTGGGCGCCGTTGAGGAAGTCGCCGAACTGCGCCTCCCACAGCACCAGCGCGTCCGGCCGGGCGACGGAGTAGCCGTACTCGAAGCCCATGGCGGCGAACTCCGACAGCAGCGAGTCGTAGATCCAGAAGCGGGCCTGCCCCTCGTCCAGGTGCGCCAGTGGCACCCACTCGCGGCCGGTGACCTTGTCGGTGAGCACGGCATGCCGCTGCACGAAGGTGCCGCGCCGGGAGTCCTGGCCCGCCAGCCTGATCGGCTTGCCCTCGAGCAGCAGCGAGCCGAAGGCGAACAGCTCGCCCATGGCCCAGTCGATCGCACCCTCGGAGGCCATCGCCGCGCGCTTCTGCAGCAGGGGCATCAGCTTGGGGTGAACGGTGAAGCCGTCGGGCAGCGCCACGAACGCGTCGGCGATCCGCTTGATCACCTCGAGCTCGACGGCCGTCTGGCGCGTGCCCGCGGCGACAGTCGCGGACTGCTCGGCCGGCGGCTCGATGCCCTCGCCCGTTCCCTCGTCCTGCGACGACGAGACGGCGTCGCGGGTCTCGGTGAACACGCGCTCGAGCTGGCCCTGGTAGTCGCGCAGCGCCTGCTCCGCCTCCTCGACGGAGATGTCTCCACGACCGATGAGGGACTCGGTGTAGATCTTGCGGACCGACCGCTTCCCCTCGATCAGGTTGTACATCAACGGCTGCGTCATCGACGGGTCGTCACCCTCGTTGTGGCCGCGGCGGCGGTAGCAGACCATGTCGATGACGACGTCCTTCTTGAACTCCTGGCGGTACTCGAAGGCCAGCTTGGCGACCCGGACGCACGCCTCCGGGTCGTCGCCGTTGACGTGGAAGATGGGTGCTTGGATCATCCGGGCGACATCGGTGCAGTAGAACGACGACCGTGACGCGGCCGGCGACGTGGTGAAGCCGACTTGGTTGTTGACGATCACGTGGATCGTGCCGCCGGTGCGGTAGCCGCGCAGCTGGGAGAGGTTCAGGGTCTCGGCGACCACGCCCTGGCCCGCGAAAGCGGCATCGCCGTGCAGCAGCACCGGGAGGACCGTGAAGCCCTGCTCGCCCTTGTTGATCCGGTCCTGCTTCGCCCGGGTGATGCCCTCGAGCACCGGGTTGACCGCCTCGAGGTGCGACGGGTTCGCAGCCAGGTAGACCTTGCACTCGCTGCCGTCCGGTGCCTTGAACGATCCCTCGGTGCCGAGGTGGTACTTCACGTCGCCCGAGCCCTGCACCGACCGCGGGTCCTGGTTGCCCTCGAACTCGCGGAAGATCTGGCCGTAGGACTTGCCGGCCAGGTTGGTCAGCACGTTGAGGCGGCCGCGGTGCGGCATGCCGATGGTGACCTCGTCGAGGCCGCTCTCGGCCGCCGAGGTCATGACCTCGTCGAGCAGCGGGATGACCGCCTCGCCGCCCTCGAGCGAGAACCGCTTCTGCCCGACGTACTTGGTCTGCAGGAAGGTCTCGAACGCCTCGGCGGCGTTGAGCCGGCGCAGGATGGTCAGCTGGTCCTCGCGCGAGGGCTTGGCGTAGCCGACCTCGACCCGCTCCTGGATCCAGTGGCGTTCCTCCGGGTCCTGGATGTGCATGTACTCGATGCCGATGCGGCGGCAGTACGACTCCCGCAGAACGCCCAGGATCTTGCGTAGCGACGCCATCGTCTTGCCGCCGAAGCCACCGGTGGCGAACTCGCGGTCGAGGTCCCAGAGGGTCAAGCCGTGCGTGACGACGTCGAGGTCGGGGTGGCTGCGCTGGCGGAACTCGAGCGGATCGGTGTCAGCCATCAGGTGGCCGCGCACCCGGTAGGCGTGGATGAGCTCCTGCACTCGGGCCTGCTTGGCGACATCGTCCTCGTGCGAGGCGGAGATGTCGCTCACCCAGCGGATCGGCTCGTACGGGATCCGCAGCGAGCGGAACACCTCGTCGTAGAAGCCCTGCTCACCCAGCAGCAGGCCGTGCACGCGCCTGAGGAAGTCGCCGGACTGGGCGCCCTGGATGATGCGGTGGTCGTACGTGGAGGTCAGCGTCATGGTCTTGCTGACCGCCAGCCGGGCCAGGGTCTCCGGCGCCGCGCCCTGGTACTCGGCGGGGTACTCCATCGCGCCGACACCGATGATGGTGCCCTGGCCCGCCATCAGGCGGGGCACCGAGTGGACGGTGCCGATGGTGCCGGGGTTCGTGAGGGTGATCGTCGTGCCGGCGAAGTCGTCGGCTGTGAGCTTGTTGGCGCGTGCTCGCCGCACGATGTCCTCGTACGCCGACCAGAAGCCGGCGAAGTCCATCGCCTCTGCGCCCTTCACCGAGGGGACCAGGAGCGTCCGGCTGCCGTCCGGCTTCTGGATGTCGATGGCAAGGCCGAAGTTCACGTGCTGGTGCGAGACGATCGCGGGCTTCCCGTCGACCTCGGTGAAGCCGCTGTTCATCTCCGGCATCTCGGCCAGTGCCTTGACGACAGCGAAGCCGATCAGGTGGGTGAAGGAGACCTTCCCACCGCGGTTGCGCTGCAGAGCGTTGTTGATGACGGTGCGGTTGTCGATCAGCAGCTTGGCCGGCACCGCACGGACGCTTGTCGCCGTCGGCACCGCCAGGCTGGCGTTCATGTTGGACACGACCCGGGCGGCCGGCCCCTTGAGGGTGCGCACGTCGTCGCCGTCGTCGGCCGGTGCCGGCGCCGCGGTGCCGGCCGTGCCGGCCGTGGCGGTGCCCGCGGGCTTCGCCTCGACGGGCGGGCGCACCGGTGCGGCGGCCGGCTTCTGCGCGACCTGGTCGGCGGTGGCCGTGCCGTCGGCAACCGGGGCCGTAGTCGGCCGGGCGGGTGTCGCGCGCTCCGGTGCAGGGGCGGGGGCGGCCGCCTCGGCGGCGGGCGCCGCAACTGAGCTGCTGCCGTTGCCGGTGGCGGCACCGGTGTCGGCGGGCTTGTAGTCCTTGAAGAAGTCCCACCAGGCGGCGTCGACGCTGTTCTTGTCGGCGAGGTACTGCTGGTAGAGCTCGTCGACAAGCCACTCGTTCGGGCCGAAGCCTCCGGGGGTCTTGCTGACGGTGCTGCCGGAGCTGCGGGTCTGCTCCTGCCCGGAGGCTGACTGCGACACGGCGTTGTTCGCCCTCTTCCCTGCACTGCTCGACGAGTCCGGCGGTTCGGCCCAGCCTAGCCGCAGGGCCTCGAGGCCGGGCAGGCGCCGGTGAGCCTTGCGGGAGGCCTGTCAGAGCCCCATCGCACGCGCGATCACGAGCTTCTGGACCTCGGTCGCTCCCTCGACGACCCGCAGGACCCGCAGGTGCCGCAGGACGCGCTCGACCGGGCCCTCGCGCAGCAGGCCCATGCCGCCGAACACCTGGACGCAGCGGTCGGCGACGGCGTAGGCGCGCTCGGTGCAGTAGTACTTCGCTATCGACGAGTCGAGCATCGGGTTGCCGCCCGTCGTGCTGCCGGTGTCGACCGCCCAGGCGAGGTGGTAGGCGATCCACCGCATCGACTCGATGTCGGCCTTGCACTCGGCAAGCGGGAACGAGACCCCCTGGTTCACGGAAAGGGGTCGGCCGAACGCGGTCCGGCTGCGGGCGTGCTTCACCGCCTCCGCGAGGCAGTACTCCGCCAGGCCGAGCGACTGGGCGGCGAAGCCGGCCCGTCCCGCGTTGAGGAAGCCCATCGCCGCCTGGAAGCCGCGGCCCACCTCGCCGATCACGTGGTCGGCCGGGACGCGGGCGCCCTCGAACCACAGCTCCGCCGGGTGCGCGTCGGCGATGGTGGCCTGGATCTTGCCGACGCGGTACTGGTCCGCGGGCACGACGAAGGCGGTGATCCCGCCGTCGGCCCGCTTCTCCTTGTCGGTGACGGCGAAGACGACCGCGAAGTCGGCCCGGTCACCGTTGGTGATGTAGTGCTTCATCCCGTCGATGACCCAGTCGTCGCCGTCGCGCCGGGCGCTGGTGCGGATCGCCTGCGCGTCGCTGCCCGCCTCGGGCTCGGTCAGGGCGAAGCACATCGTCTGCTCGCCGCGTACGACCGGCGCGAGGTAGGTGGCGTGCAGGTGCTCGGGCAGCTGGAGCAGCAGCGGGCTCGGGCCGGACGGGCTGGGGACGCCCACGGTGAGCGGCGCGAGCCGCAGCCCGGACCGGGCGGCGTCCTCGACCAGGAGGGTGGTGCCCAGGGTCGACAGGCCCCACCCGCCAGCCTCCTCGGGGAGGTAGCAGGCGTAGAAGCCCTCGGCGGCCGAGCGCCGTCGCAGCCCGTCGACGGCACCGTGCAGCGCCTCGCGGTCGGGGTCGAGGCCGGTGAGGTCCGCGTGCAGCGCCTCCTCGACCGGCCGGACCTCGCGGTCCAGGAACGTCCCGAAGGACGTCCGCAGCGCCGTCAGCTCGGCCGGGATCGTGAAGTCCATGCCCCCGATCCAACACCCGGCCGCTGCCGGCCTCCCCGCCACGGAGACCTCGCATCGGCACGGCGGTCGCGATGTGCCGGTCGGGTCAAGGACGGCCTCGGAGGACGGACGCCCGGGGGCCTCGCGCGCGCACGCGGCCGCGTCCGGTCACGGACGGCGCGGGGGCTCGGGGGCCATCCGGATCGACAGGTGGACCTGGCGGGCGCCGTCCGGTGCGGCCCCGAGCGGCCGGGTGTTCCGGAAGTACGGCCGCAGCACGCCCATCAGCGCCGCCGAGATCTCCCGCAGCTCGTCGACCGTGACGACGACGGTGCTGCTGGACATCAGCGCGGCCTCGCGCCACGCCGGCTCCGCGGCCGCGCGGTCGACGAAGTCGAGCACCTTGGCGTCCGAGCTGGCGAGCATCACCCGGGCGAGCGTCGAGTCCATCGCCTGCGCGTGCCGGGGATCGGCGCCCGGGTCGGGGTCGCTCACCCAGCTGGTGATCACGGCCCGCCACACCCGCTCGCGGCCGTCGCGGTCGCGGGAGTCGTCGGGCTCGACGAAGCCGTGCCGGGCCAGCAGCCGCAGGTGGTAGCTGCAGGCGCTGGGCGACAGGCCCGCCACCTCGGCCACCTCGGTGGCCGTCGCCGGCCCGTCGTCCTGCAGCTTCTCGAGGATCGCGTAGCGACCGGCGTGGGCGAGGGCGCGCAGCGCCCCGGGGTCGGAGATCCGCCGGCCGTACGGCGTCTCGCGCGGGTCGCTGTCGCTCATGCCGGTCAGATTATCTGAAACAACCCCTTCACAACATAGATATGAAGGGGTACTTTCACATTTCGTGGACACCGACACGACGACAACCACACCCACCACACCCACCGACCCGCGCCCCGGGGCGGACGTCCGGGCAGCGCTGCGGACCCGGGACGCCCGCCTCGTCCTCAGCGCCTACGCCGTCTCGGCAGTGGGCAGCGAGGTCACCGTCCTCGCCATCCCGCTGGTCGCCGCCGTGCTGCTGGGCGCCAGCCCGCTGCAGATGGGGCTGCTGACCGCCGCCGGCACCGCGCCCTACGTCGGCTTCGCCCTCCTGGTGGGAGCCTGGGTGGACCGGCTCCGCCGGCGGCGCCCCCTGATGGTCGCCGCCGACCTTGTCGCCGCCGCCGCCCTGCTGACGGTGCCGCTCGCCTGGGCGCTCGGCGTGCTGTCGGTGAGCCAGCTGATCGCGGTGGAGCTCGTGGTCGGGGTGGCCAGGGTGACGTTCCGGCCGACGTTCAGCACCCATCTGCCCGACGTCGTCCCGGCGCACGCGATCACGACGGCGAGCTCGCGGCTGCGCGCGTCCGAGGCGACAGCGATGCTGGCGGGGCCGACGCTGGGCGGCTCGCTCGTGCAGATCCTCACCGCGCCGGTCGCGGTGCTGGCCGACGCCGTGTCCTTCGTCGTCTCGGCCCTGCTCGTCGGCCGGATCCGCGCGCCGGAGCGCGTCGGCTACGAGGCCCCTCCCCGCCGCCGGCTGGCGCAGGAGATCGGCGAGGGGATGACCTACCTGGTCCGGGACCGGCGGCTGCGTGCGATCGCCGGTGCTGCCGCCAACGTCAACTTCTTCGGCATGATGATCTTCGCCCTCCTCGTCGTGTACCTGACCCGCGACCACGACTTCACGCCGCTGATGATCGCGGCGGTCACGGTCTCCGGCGGCCTGGGCGCGCTGGCAGGAGCCGTGCTGGCGCCGAGGGTCTCGGCCCGGATCGGCCGTGGCCGCACGATCATGGCCGGCTCGGCCGTGTTCACCTTCGGCATGATCGCGTTCCCGGCTGCGCAGGGTCCGCGCTGGCTGGTCCTGGCGATCCTGTGTGCCAACGAGGTCGTCGTCGGCATCGGCATCATGCTCTTCGACGTCACGACCGGTGCCTTCTTCCTCACCGACGTGCCGGACGGCCTGCGCGGCCGGGTCAACAGCTCCATGTCGACGGTGACGCAGGGAGTCAAGGCGCTGGGAGCGTTGACCGGCGGCGCGCTCGGGTCGGCGTACGGCGTCCGGCCGACCCTGTGGGTCGCCGCGGTGGGCGCGACGACCACGGTGCTGTGGACGGTCTTCTCGCCCCTCCGGTCGACGCAATGACCCCGACGCAATGACCCCGACGCGATGACCCCGACGCAATGCCCCCGACGCAATGCCCCCGACGCAATGCCCCCGAGTCCCTCCGCCGCCGGGTAGCGTTCTGCCGGTGCAGGGGGACACCAGGGTCGCTCGCCGGGCGTCGGCGGTGCTCGCGCTCGCGGCGCTGATCGCGACACTCGTCGCGAGCCCGCCTGCAGTCGCGTCCGGGCCGGGGTGGGGGCACCGCGAGCCGCGCCTGCAGGTGGCGCTGCGCGAGGCGAGCGGCTATGCCCTGCTCCAGCTGCGACGCACCGACCGGCGGCTCCGGCCGGGTCGGTACCCGACGGTCGCCGTCGGCGACAGGCCCTGGCGCACCAGCGGGACCAACGGCTGGCTGGCCGGGTTCTGGCCGGGCCGGTTGTGGCTCGCCTACGAGCTCACCGGCGACCGCGAGTGGGCGCGCCGCGCCGTCGCCCGGCAGGTGCCGCTGGCGGTGCGGCAGGACGACGGGTCGACGCACGACCTCGGCTTCCTGCTGCAGACCTCGTTCGGCCGCGGCGCCGACCTGCGCGGTCGCGCGACCGACGCCGCGGTGGTGCAGCGGGCCGCGGCGGCACTGGCGGCGCGCTACGTGCCGTCGGTCGGGGCGATCCGCAGCTGGGACGGGCCGCCGGGCGGCACCACGGTCATCGTCGACAGCCTGATGAACCTCGAGCTGCTGTTCTGGGCGGCGGACCACCGTGGGCCGGCGACCTGGCGCGACCTGGCGGTGCGGCACGCGCTGACCGTCGCGCGCTGGCAGGTGCGGCCGGACGGCAGCACCTTCCACGTGGCGCACCTCGACGAGTCGACCGGCCGACCGACCTGGCGGGGGACAGTCCAGGGCCTCGCCGACACGTCGACCTGGGCGCGCGGCCAGTCCTGGGCGGTGCACGGCTTCACCACGGCGTACGACGAGTCGCGCGATCCGCGACTGCTGGACGCCGCCCGCCGGGTCGCGGGCTTCGCGGTCAGTCACCTACCGGCCGACGGCGTTCCCTGGTGGGACTACGACGCCCCCGGCACCCGCCGCGACACCACCGCCGCCGCCGTCCTCTCGGCCGGGCTGCTCGACCTCGCCCGGGTCGACCCGGACCCCGCCCGGCGGGCGACGTGGCGGGCGGCAGGGCTGCGGACGCTTCGCTCGCTGGTCGGGCCGCGCTACCTCGGCAAGGGGACCGGCTCCTGGTCAGTGCTCCTGCACGGTCGCCACGACCCGACCTACGAGGACGCCGGCGTGACCTACGGCGACCACTACCTGCTCGAAGCGCTGCTCCGGGTGCAGCTGCTGCCCTCCACCCGCGCCGCGCAGCCGGTGCACGCGCTGCGGCGCCTCTCCGGCGGCGGCCTGCGCGCCGACCTGGGCGGTGCACGCCGGGTCGGCGAGGTCTCGGTCCGGTGGCAGCACGGCGCCGATGCGGCCACCAGGTTCGCTGTGCAGGTGTCGACCGACGGCCACCACTGGGCCACGGTCCGAGGCGGGGTGAGCAGCGGTCGCAGCACGGTGGCGGAGACCTACGACGTGCGGGACCGGCGAGCCCGGTTCGTCCGGGTCCGGCCGCTGGGCGCGACCGACGGCAGCACGGGCCAGGTGCTACGACTCGTCGTGCGGCGCTGACCGCAGCCGGTCAGCGGTCTCGCAGCCGGACGACGAAGCGCAGCGCCGACCAGGTCGCGTCGACCGCGCAGACCTTGTTGTCCACCAGGCCCGCTGCCAGGCCGTGCGTCCGGACCACGTTCTCGTCCAGGTCGAGCGCCAGCCCGCTGCTGCGTTTGGGCCAGAGCACCCACAGACCGCCGGCCGGGGTGAGCCGGGCCGCGGCCGGTGCGAAGCGACGCACGAGGGAGCGCCGGTCCGGGGCGAAGGCGAGCACCACGTCGTAGCCGGCTGGTCCGGCCCTGCGGTGCACGTCGACGCCCGGCAACGGGCCGAGGGTCGACTCCTCGAAGCCGCCCGGTGCACCGGAGAGCAGCACCCGGCTCCCCGGTGCGATGCCGAGCTTGCGGGGGAGCGGAGTACCGGAGTAGCCGGCTGTCACACGTCGAACGCTACCCGTGCCGTGGGTGCACAGCTCGCGACAGTTCGCCCGAGTCTGCGCATGTGGACGCGATGACCGACCCATGACAGTCCTGTCATGGAGCACCCTGCGGCCCGTCCACGCAGGCACCTTGTGCCCAGCGAGCGTCTCTCGTCTCGCGGGGAGGGTGACACAGCATGCGCGGACTTCGGGCGGCCCCAGCGACAGTGACCTCGGGCCGGAGGGGCGGGGTACTTGCCCGCCGTCTGGCCAGCCAAGCGTCCCGACGGGCCGGCACCTTCTCCGTCGTCGCCGCGATGGTCTGTGGCTTCGTGACGGCGCTCCCGGCGCTGCCGGCCCAGGCTGCGACGACGGACAGCCTCAGCGTGACCGTCGTCAGCGCCCGCACCGAGCCCCGCGCGTTCGGCGGTGCCGGCGTGCAGCTGAACGACCCGATCGACACGTTCTCGTGGATGGTCAACGTGGACGCGACCGGCACCACCGACCAGCGCAGCCCTGCGGTCGGATCCGGCTGCTCGGCCCTCGACGCCGACTACCCGGACAGCTGCCGGTGGCCGTCGATCGACGAGCCGTCCGGGTGGGCGCCCATCTACGCGCAGGGCACTCAGGACGACCTCCCGCTCACGAACATCCCCGACGGCCGCTACCTGATCTCTGTGGTCGCAGACGGCTACTCGATCGACGGCGCGCACTTCTGTGTCGACAACGCACCGCCGGCCGAGCCCGGCTGCGACTCGCCGCTGTCCGGCCCGGTCACCGTGGGGATGCAGCCCAACCCGCTGCCGGACTCGACCCTGCGGGGCCAGGTCTTCGAGGACAACGCGCCCACCAACGGTGGACCGGACGCCAACGAGGCCGGCCTGGCCAACTTCGTGGCCCAGGTCAACGACACGCTGGGCGAGGTCAGCACCGACGTCTACGGCAACCCGCTGTGCACGACATACGTCGGCGAGGACCCGGACACGCACCTCATCCCGCTGGCGGACCTGGACGGGGACATGCTCCCCGTGGTGGAGCAGCTCGGCGGCAAGTGCAAGAGCGACGACACCGGCATGCTGACGGTGCCGCACCTCGGGCCCAACCGGTACACGCTCTCGGCCGTCGCGCCCGACGGGCAGACCTGGATCCAGACAACGACCCTCGAGGGCAACCACGACTACGACGCCTGGATGATGGAGGGCGACACCGGCTTCGACACGACCTTCGCCCGGGGCGGCGAGCCGACCCCGCTGCCGATCTTCGGCTACGTGCGCCCGACCAACGACCTCGCGGCGGGCGGCACTGCGCACGTCAAGGGTGTGGTCGTCGGTGTCAAGACCTACACCCCGCCGACTGGCGGTTCCTTCGACTTCTGGGGCGGTAACACCGGGACCAAGGTCGGCGGACCCATCGACCGGCCGTGGCTGTCCCTGCAGGACCTCGACAACGGCGACGTGGCCGTCTGGGTGGGTCGTGGCAACGCCGACGGCTCCTTCGACATCAGCGGTGTGCCGGCCGGCAACTACACGCTGACCTGGTGGGACGAGCCGCAGGACTACAACGTCAACTTCATCAACGTCACGGTGACCGCCGGCGAGACGGTGCAGATGGGTCAGCTGCCGCTGAACGGTTGGTGGACCACGTACGACGGCTACGTCTTCAACGACACGAACCGCAACGGTGTCAAGGACGCGGGGGAGTCCGGCATCTCGGGCTTCGCCCTCACCATGCGTCACCGCGAGAACAACCTGATGGACCGTGGCACGCCGACGGCGGTGACCGACGCAAACGGCTACTACAAGTTCGAGAACGGGTATCCCCTCGGAGAGTGGCTGGTGATGGAGGCCTACAACGACGCCTTCTACACCACCGGAGTCACCTACCAGGCCGACAACCAGCCGACCCCCACCACGGTCAAGGGCGCTGGTGTCGACGTCAGCGTGATGCCGATCATCGGCCTCGGCGGGCGGTTGGACTGGGGCGTGCACGCCTACTCGCCCGGCGGAAACGGCATCGATCCTCGCAACGGTGGCATCGTCGGCACGGTCAGCTACGACACGACCCGCAACGAGCTCGACCCGCAGTACGCCGCCACCGAGGACTGGCAGCCGGGCATCTCCGGGGTCCCGGTCGAGCTCCACGCGCCGATCGACTGCGGCACCAACGCGGACACCCCGTGCGACGCCAACGAGCTCTACGAGCTGGCGCCGGACGGTTCCTACGCCCAGGGCAACCTGCTGAACACCTACACCACCGAGTCCTGGGAGCGGCCGACCGGTTGCACCGCTCGCGACGTGGACGGCAACGCACTCGTGCACGGCGTCGACGAGAACGTTCTCGTGCGCAACCAGGAGACCGACGGCGAGTGCATCTCCAGCTTCATGCAGGAGATCCAGTACGCCCCTTACCCGACCGACCAGGGGACCCCGGACGCCAACTTCGGCGCGGCGGTGAACGGCAACTACGGCTTCGGCGACGGCTGCTTCCTACCGGACGGCTCGCCCGGCGAGTTCGACCCGGACAGCGAGAGCTGCTCGACGGGGTCGCTCGGGCCGCTCCCCGGCGCTCGCGACTACCTCGTGCACGTCGCCATCCCGGACGACGCCACCGGCAAGCCGATGTACAAGGTCACCGGCGAGGAGGACATCAACATCGGCAACGGGGACCAGATCATCCCGCAGGTCCCGCCGCCGTCCTGCGCCGGACCGCTGCACACTGTCGACCTCGCCGGCGACGCGTCACCGGCCGTTCTCGAGACAGGTCTCGTGAGCTCGAACAACGCCCTGACCTGGACCGCCGTCACCGCCCCGGGCAACAACATCACGGTCGCGCTCGACGCCAGCGGTGAGGACACTCCGCTCAGCGTGGACGTCACGGGCTCCGACATCGTGGTGAACCTGGCCACCGACAGCGGCGGCGCGGCGGTCTCCACAGCAGCCGAGGTCGCTGCTGCGGTCTCGGCTGACTCCGCCGCGGCAGCCCTGGTCAGCGTCGCCGACACCGCAGACTCGGACGGCACCGGAGTGGTGACCACGGCGCCGCCGCCGAGAACCTGGCCAACGGCACGGCCGACGGCTACCCGGCGGTGGTCGGTGACGGAGGGGTCACCAACGACCTGCCGGTCGGCGTCACGGTGCCTGCCTCGGCCCCGGTCGACAACGCCACCTTCCTCGACATCGGCGGCTCGCCGTACGAGGGCGCCCCGAAGCCACGGTGCGACACGAAGCTGGTCCGGGTGAACAACGGCAAGTCGATCGTGCCGATCTTCAATGTCTTCACCGACGTCCCGGTCCCGGCCCGGATGCGCACGGTCATCATCGACGACCTGAACTTCTCGACCGACCCGCGCTCGATCATGTACGGCGAGAAGGCCGGTCTGGCCTTCGCCCCGGTCGGCATCTACGACTTCAACAACCGGCTCGAGTACACGACTGAGACAGACTTCAACGGCATCTACGACGTTCTGATGCCGTCCACCGACCACATCAGCTGCCCGACGCCCTCCGGCCTGTGCGCGAACATGTACCGGTTCGTGGCCAACGACCCGGGTGTCCCGGGGCGGCTGAACCTGAACTACAACCCACGGTTCGCCACCCATGCCGCCGGTGCGGAGGGACTGCCTGGCCTGAGCACGTTCGCCGACCTCGCGCCCACCCAGGTCGGGCTGACCATCGAGCGACCGGGAAGCGGTGTGCAGCAGGCGGTGACCTGTCCGCTCGGCTCCGGCACGCCGCAGCTGCTCACCGTCTCCCAGCCTTACGTCAACGGCAGCGGTTCCTTCACCATCAACGGCACCGGGTTCGGTGCCACCAAGGGCGCCGGGAAGGTGACCCTCGACGGCAGCATCGTGCTGCCGACGACCGGGTGGAACGACACCACGATCGGCGTCACGGTGCCGGCCGGCACGGCCGTCGGGGCCCACCAGCTCGAGGTCACGGCCGACAACGGTCAGACCACGGTGAACGGCCTCACCTTCCACGTCCGCGGCACGGGATACAACCCTGCGCTGAGGGAGGTCGGCCCCGGGAAGACGTTCGCCACCATCCAGGCGGCGCTGGACGCGGCGTTCACCAACAACGGTGATGACCTTGTCGTCGTCTACCCGGGCACGCCGGACCTGGTGAACCCGCGGAACAACCCCCTCGGTGCCTACTACGAGAACCTGATCATGGCCTCGCCGGTCAAGCTCCAGGGCGTCGGGCCAGGCGGGTTCCAGGGCAGCACGTACCTGCCCGGTTCGATCATCGACGCGAGCGCCTTCGGCGGTGACACCCAGGTCGCCACCGACTGGTTCACGAGGGTCGGTGCCCTGACCTGGGACGGCAACCAGACTGTCAGTGACGCCGAGGCGATCTACGTGCTGGCGTCGGAGAACGCCACCACCGCCCCCGGCCGGGCACGACAGTTCACCGGCGGGTTCAAGGCGAGCATCGACGGCTTCGACCTGCGTGGCGGCATCCAGAACGGGTTCCCGGGCAACATCAACGACCTCACCGGGTTGCCCACCGGGCTGCCGCCGACGATCGAGACCCAGGGCGGCGCCATCTTCGCGAACGCTTTCGCCCGGTACCTGCAGATCACCAACAACGTGGTCCAGAACAACGGCAGTGCCTTCGGCACGATCCGGATCGGCACGCCCGACCTGCCGGCGCCCGGTACCAGTCAGCACAACGAGAACCTCAGGATCGCCGACAACAGGATCATCAACAACGCCGGCACCAACCTGGCCGGCGGCGTCGGTCTCTTCGCGGGAACGGACAGCTACGAGGTGACCGGCAACGACATCTGCGGCAACTTCTCGGTCGAGTACGGCGGCGGCCTGAGCATCTACGGCCGCAGCCCGGGCGGGAAGATCCACCACAACCGGATCTTCTACAACATGTCCAACGACGAGGGCGGCGGCATCATGATTGCCGGCCAGCTGCCGGCCAACCCCAGTGCCCTCTCGCCGGGCTCGGGTCCGGTGGACATCTACAACAACCAGATCCAGGCCAACCTGGCCAACGACGACGGTGGCGGCATCCGCTTCCTCATGGCCGGCGGCCCCGGTGGCACCGACGCCATGAACGTCTACAACAACATGATCGTGAACAACGTCTCGACGCACGAGGGCGGGGGCATCGGGCTCAACGACGCACCCAACGTCCGGGTCGTGAACAACACCATCATGAAGAACCTGACGACGGCGACCGCCGTCACGTCCAACGGGCAGCCCGCCCCGGCCGGGCTCTCGACCTCGGCAAACAGCGTCCAGCTGCAGGCAACCCTTCCGGGCAGCGCTCCGACGTTCAGCAACCCGACCCTGTTCAACAACATCTTCTGGGACAACCGGGCGGGGACCCGTGCCGGGACGAAGGTCACCGGCATCGGTGCCGCCGGGGACGCGGCCCCGATCGACCACTGGGACGTGGGCGTGGCTGACGGCACCGGTCTGCTGGCGCCGACGAGCTCTGTCGTCCAGCTGGACAACGGTGGCCACCCCTACACCGCCAGCGCGTCCAACTCGTCCGCCGACCCGCAGGTCGTCGACGACAGCTACGACGTGTCGGCGTCCTTCGTGACGTGGCGGCAGAACCCGGCCTTCGTCGACGCAACCCTCGTGGCGGTGGAGCTGCCGCCGAACCAGCAGGGGAACTACCACCTCACGGCGACGTCGCCCGCGGTCGACCTGGGTGTGCCGAACCTGGGCGGGGTCAATGCGCCGGCGACCGACATCGACGACCAGGCCCGGCCGGCCGGCGCCGCCTTCGACAGCGGTGCGGACGAGTACCTGGCTGCGGCGCCGCCTCCTCCGCCGACGAGCTCCGACCTGTACTTCTCGACGACCGGGAACGCGAACCCGCCGGGAGTCACCGGCACGGCCGACGACGCGGACATCTACCGGTGGAACGGCACCGCCTACAACCGGGAGATCGACTTCACTGCCGCGCCCTACAATCTGCCTGCCAGCGCGAACGTCGACGGGTTCTCCCGGGTTGACGCGAACCACTTCTACCTGTCCTTCACCGCCAGCGTCAGCCTGCCAGGGTTCGGCACCGTGGCGGACGAGGACGTCGTGTTCTGGAACAACGGGTCGTGGTTGCTCTGGTTCGACGGCAGCACGCACGGCGTGGCCGGCGACATCGGAGCGGTCAGCGTGGCCGGGACGACCATGTACTTCTCTACCAAGAACAACGCGGTGCCGCCGGGGGCCGGTGGTCCCGGCGACAACGCCGACATCTACCGGTGGAACGGCGGCAGCTCGTACACCCGGATGGTCGACGCCAGCGCGGCGCCGTACAACCTGCCGAACTCCGGTTCCGGCACCGGTCCGACCAACCCCAACGTCGACGGCCTGATCTGGGTCGGCCCCAACGACTTCTACCTGTCGTTCAGCAACACGACGACCACCATGCCCGGCGGGCTTGGCGCCGTCCAGGACGAGGACGTCGTGCACTGGACCGGTTCGTGGTCGGTGTGGTTCGACGGCACCGCCCACGGCCTGACCTCCAACGCCCTGGACCTCGACGCCATCGCGTTCGCCTCAGGCGCACTTGCGCCGCCTCCGCCGCCACCGGTCCCGCCGGCGCCGCCGCTGGAGTTCTCCACGCTGGGGAACACCAACCCGCCCGGGGTCAGCGGCACGGCCGACGACGCCGACATCTACCGGTGGGACGGGGCCTACAGCCGGGCGCTGGACCTCTCCGCGGCGCCCTACAACCTGCCGGGCAACGCCAACGTGGACGGCTTCGACCGGGTGAACGCCACCCAGTTCTACGTCTCCTTCTCCGCGGCCAACACCACCGTGCCGGGACTTGGCGCGGTCCAGGACGAGGACGTGCTGTTCTGGAACGGCAGCGCCTGGTCGGTGTGGTTCAACGGCACCGCACACGGGCTGACGGCCGCCGACGCAGACCTCGATGCGATCAGCATCGTCGGGTCGACGCTGTACTTCTCGACGCTGGGCAGCATCAACCCGCCGGGTGTCACCGGGACGGCCGACAACTCCGACATCTACAGCTGGAACGGCAGCGCCTACGCCCGGGTGTGGGACGCCACGGCGAACGGGCTCCCGGCCGCCACGAACGTCGACGGCTACGTGCGGGTGAGCGCCACCCAGTTCTACCTGTCCTTCAGCCCGGCGACCACGGCCGTCTCGGGTCTGGGCACCGTGGAGGACGAGGACGTCGTCTACCGCAACGGCAGCACCTGGTCGGTGTACTTCGACGGCACCGCTCATGGGCTGACCACCGCCAACCTCGACGTGGACGCCTTCGATGTCCCGTAACCGCGCCGGCGACGGCATCCCGAAGGGATCAGGTGACCCCATGCGCCACCCAGCGATCGGCTCCGGGCAGAGCCCCAGGGGAGACGAGGACACGACCCCCACGGCCCGGCTCAACCGGCGACGCTTCCTCCAGGTCACCGGCGGCGCGGTGGCCGCCTCAACCCTGCCGTGGGCCGGCAAGGTGCTGCTGCCCCAGCCGGCCTTTGCGGCCCCGGGGGTCCCTGACCTCTACCTGGGCGGCACCGACGGGTGGATCTTTCTTCCCAGGACGCCTGCCATCCCGCCCTTCCACCCCGACGTGCTCGCGCCGAGCCCGTTCACGACCTACATCTTCGGCTTCCGCAACCTCACCGGTCTGACGCCGGACCTGCGCCACAACCAGAAGAACAAGGCACAGCACTCGGCGCCACTGTTCTGGGTGAAGCAGTTCGACCCGGCACTCCCGGTCGACTTCCGGGTCACGCTGACGAACCTCGGTCTCGCGCTGAGGCCGGACCTCTTCGACGCGCACACGGTGCACTGGCACGGGTTCCGCAACGTGATCCCGTTCTACGACGGGGAGCCGACCGGATCGATCTCGGTGCCAAGCGGCCGCGAGTTCACCTACGTCTACCGGCCCCGGGACCCCGGGACCTACATGTACCACTGCCACGTCGAGGACGTGGAGCACGTGCACATGGGCATGACGGGCCTGGTCTTCGTCCGGCCGCTGCAGGACGGCAACACCAGCCTCTACCCCAGTGGCAAGTACGTGTACAACGACGGCGACGGGTCGACCGGTTTCGACCGCGAGTTCGCGATGTTCCTCTCCGAGGTCTGGGCCGAGTCGCACTGGGCGGACGCGCACATCCAGCTGCCCGAGTGGAGCGACTACAAGGCCGACTTCAGCCTCCTCAACGGGCGGGTCTACCCCGACACCATCGCCCCCAACGGCTCGATCGACCCGTTCAACCCGGTGCGGGACGCGACCGGCGACCTGATCGCCCCAGCCGGCCGCCCCGAGCTGAAGTACCAGCCGCACTCGTCCCTCGTGAACTGCAACGCCGGCGAGAAGGTCGCGCTGCGTTTCGCCAACCTCGGGTTCCGCGAGCAGGCGATGACCATGGCCGGGATCCGGATGCGCGTCGTGGGCCGCGATGCCACCCCGATGCGCGGCCGGGACGGCACCGACACCTCCTACGAGACCGAGACGCTGAACATCGGCCCGGGTGAGAGCTACGACGTCGTCTTCACGGCCCCGGGGAAGTCCGGACCGGGCTACGACACCTACATGCTCTACAACCGCAACTACGCCCGGTCGAACAACCGTGCACCCGGCGGCTTCGGCGGGCAGGCGACCGAGGTCCGGGTCTACGCCGCCGGGACGGTGGCCCCGCAGGCCTATCCGAACGACTGGGGCGTCTGAGCGCCATGACGAGAGGTAGTGCAGTCATGCCTGGGAAGACTCGCGCTCGCGCATTGCGCCGTCCTGCGCTGCTCGCCGTCGTGCTGGCGGTGTTCTCGGCCGCCGGTGCCACGCTCACCAGCGTGTCTCCGGCGACCGCCGATCCGCGGCCGAAGGTCGGCATCGTCTGCACCTCGGGCAGCGGTGGCTCGGCGGACCACCCGATCTTCAACCTGACCACCAAGACGGGCTACATCAGCCTGCCGGACGGCAACACCGCCTTCATGTGGGGCTACTCCAGCGGGTTCGACGGGTTCCAGCACCCCGGGCCGGTTCTCTGCGTCAACAAGGGCGACACCGTCACCGTCATCCTGCACAACACGCTGCCCGAGGCGACGTCGATCGCCTTCCCCGGCCAGCAAGGCGTGCTCGCCGACGGCGCACCCGCGCAACCACAGGTCAACGGCGGCGGGACGGTGACCTCGCTCACCGACACCGCGCCGGCGGTCAACGGCACTGTCACCTACAGCTTCGTCGCCGACCACCCTGGAACGTTCCTGTACGAGTCCGGGACGAACCCCGAGAAGCAGGTTCGGATGGGTCTGTTCGGTGCGCTGATCGTCCGGCCGGCGCTGGGCGCGAACTACGCCTACGACCGCTCGGACAGCCGGTTCACGCCGTCGGAGGAGTTCATGGTGCTCCTCTCCGAGATCGACCCGTACCAGCACCAGGCGGTGGAGCAGGGCAAGAACTTCAACATCAACAACTACCACCCGCGGTACTGGCTCATCAACGGCCGCGGCTTCCCGGACAGCATCGCCGACAACGACGCGTCCTGGCTGCCGACCCAGCCCTACGGCGCGCTGGCGCAGGTGTACCCGTACGACAGCGTGGAGCACCCGTACCCGGGGATGGCCCGCTACCTCAGCGTGGGTACCGAGGACTACCCGTTCCACCCGCACGGCAACAACGGACTGGTCATCGGCCGGGACGGCCGCCCGCTCGAGGGCCCGGCCGGGGAGGACCTGTCGTTCGAGAAGTTCGACATCAACGTCGGCCCGGGGCAGACCTGGGACGTGATCTTCAAGTGGTACGACGCCGAGGGCTACAACCCCACCACCAAGCCGGTGCCCGACACCGTCCCCGGCCTGCTCAACTCGGTGGTCGGCGTCTTCTACAGCGGCAGCCCGTACCTCGGGACGAGAGAGGTCCTGCCACCGGGAACGCCGACCCTCAACCAGTGCGGTGAGTACTACATCATCTCGCACAACCACGCGCTGTTCCAGATCACCTCGTGGGGCGCGAACATGACCGGCCCGATCACCTACATGCGGATCGACCCGCCCAAGCCCAACGACTGCGGTTGACGAGAGAGGGCGGGACGACATGACGCGAGGGACGACGATGAAGAAGGCAGCTCTGTCTCTGCTCGGCGCCGGTGCGCTGGCGGCCCTGGGCATCCTGGCGGGACCGGCTGGTCCGGCGTCCGCCGCCGCCGTGACGATCGACCTCTACACCGCAACGGGCACTACCAGCCTGCCCGGGGCGGCGTCGCTCCCGGTGTGGGGGTACCGCACCAGCGCGGGCGCGGTGACCCAGCCCGGTGGCCCGGTGCTCACTGTCGACGAGGGCGACACGGTCACCATCACGCTGCACAACGGCCTCTCCGAGTCCACGGGCCTGCTTCTGCAGGGCCAGCGAATGGTCCCGGACCGCAGCGGTGTGTCCGCCGGCGGCACCAAGACCTACAGCTTCACCGCGAGCGACCCGGGTACGTACCTGTACGAGGCAGCGCTGCTCCCGAACGCCCAGCACCAGGTGGCGATGGGGCTCTACGGCGCTCTCGTGGTCCGGCCCGCCGGCGCGCCCGGCCAGGCCTACGGTGCTGCGAGCACGGCGTTCGACGACCAGGCTGTGCTGCTCCTCAGTGAGATCGACCCGGCGTTGAACAACGCGGGCAACAAGGCGACCTTCGACATGCGCAAGTTCGCGCCGCGCTACTTCCTGGTCAACGGCAGGGCGCACCCGGCGACCACCACGATCCCGACCACAGGTGGGCGCACGGTGCTCCTGCGCTACGTCAACGCGGGCATCCAGTACCACTCGATGTCCGTCCTGGGCGCGCACCAACGGGTCATCGCCCTCGACGGCAGCCGGTTGGACTACGCCCGCAGGTACGTCGCGGAGACCTTCGGCCCCGGCCAGACCGCCGACGCCCTCGTCACGGCCCCGGCCGCGGCGACCGATACCAAGCTGAGCGTCTACGACGGCAGCCTGCAGCTGCACAACAGCAACACCGGCGGGATCGGCGGCATGCTCACCTCGATCGACGTGGCGCCCAGCCTCTCGGGAGGCGACACGACCGGCCCGATCACCACGGCCGCGACCTTGACGGGTACCACCCTGACCGCGCATGTCGACGACTCCACCCGGGGTGGTGCGGACGTCCAGGCGGCTGAGTACTTCCTCGACACTGTCGTCGCACCGGGCGACGGGACAGGCATGGCCGGTGCCTTCAGCTCGGCGGCAGTCGACGTCACCGCGACGTCGGTGTCGGTCCCGAGCGGGCATCACGTGCTTTACCTGCGAGGGCAGGACTCGACGGGCAACTGGGGGCCGCTCACCTCGGTGCTGGTCTCCGGCGGCGACGCCAACGGCCCGGTCACCAGGAGCGCGCTCCTCGCGCCCCGGCTCACGAACCACGCCAACACCGGCGGGGTGGCCGTCTCCGCGACCGGCGACGACAGCGGCACCGGAGGATCAGACATCACCGCCGGCGAGTACTGGATCGACGGCGGCTCGCACGTCGCCATGACTGTGAACACGGCAGCACCGGTGGCCAGCCTGGACGCCACCATCCCGGCCGGCGTCATCAACGGAGTCGGCGCTACCCCCGGGCTCGCCGAAGGCACCCGGGTCGTGTCCATCCGCAGCCAGGACGCCGGGGGCACCTGGGGCGCACCCGTCACGGTCAACCTGGTGGTGGACGTCACACCACCGACGACTGGTGGCGTCTCGGTGAGCCCGACGCCGAACAACGGCACCCTGCCCGTCAACACCAGCACGCCGGCGGTGCGGGTCACTGCGACGAGCCTGTCGGACCCGATCTCCAGCGACGTCAACAGCCCGATCGGTGCCGCCGAGGTGTTCATCGACACGGTCGGTGCCAACGGCTCGGGCATCCCGCTGGGCGCCAGCGACGGGGTCTACAACGATCCGTCCGAGGGCGGGTACGCCGACATCCCGCTGTCGACCGTCAAGGCACTGGGCAACGGCCCGCACACGCTGTCCGTGCACGCCAAGGACGCTGCCGGCAACTGGGGCGCCTTCGCCACCACGACGCTGCTCGTCGACAAGGTCGGCCCCGCCGTCTCTGGCGCCTCGGCGACCCCGAACCCGACCCAGGCGGCCACGTCGGTGACGCTGACGGCGTCGGCGACGGACACCGCCACCGCCATCACGCAGGCCGAGTGGTTCACCGGGACCGACCCCGGCTTCGGGAACGGCACGCCGATGGCCATGTCCGGCTCCGGGCTCGGTCCGATCGGGCTCTCGGCCACCATCGACGTGAGCAGCTGGAACGAGGGCTCGTACGCCCTGCGGGTGCGGGCGAAGGACACGGCGGGCAACTGGGGGACGACCACGAGCACGACGCTCGCGGTGACCGCGCCGCTCGAGTTCTCCACGTTCGGCAACACGAACCCGCCAGGTGTGACCGGCACGGCTGACGACGCGGACATCTACGGCTGGAGCGGGTCGGCGTTCAGCAGGGTGCTCGACATGTCGGCCGCGCCGTACAACCTGCCGGGCAACGCCAACGTGGACGGGTTCGACCGGGTCAGCCCGTCGACGTTCTACCTGTCCTTCAGCGGCGCGACCACCACCGTGCCCGGGCTCGGAGCGGTCCAGGACGAGGACGTGCTGTTCTGGAACGGCACCACCTGGTCGGTGTGGTTCGACGGGACGGCGCACGGCCTGACCGCCGCGAACCAGGACATCGACGCGATCAGCGTCGTCGGCTCCACGCTGTACTTCTCCACGGTCGGCAACACCAACCCGCCGGGAGTCGGCGGTGCGGCAGACGATGCCGACATCTACAGCTGGAACGGCAGCTCCTACGCCCGGGTCTGGGACGCCACCGCCAACGGCCTCGCCGGCGCCGCCAACGTCGACGGCCTGGTGTTCCTGGACAGCAGCCACTTCTACCTGTCCTTCAGCCCCACCACCACGACCGTGCCCGGCCTGGGAGCCGTCGAGGACGAGGACGTGGTCTACAACAACGGCGGCACGTGGAAGGTCTACTTCGACGGCACCGCCCACGGACTGACGGCGGCCAACCTCGACGTGGACGCCTTCGATGTGCCGTGACGACTGGGCCGGCCGGCCTCCCACCCCTCACGGAGGCCGGCCGGCCCTAACCGAGGGGGAACGATCCGGATGAGCACTGCGACCCTGCCCGACGCCGATGTCCAGCCGGAAGACCCGGCCCCGCCTCGCCGGTGGCGCTGGGCGGTGCTCGTCCTCGTGCTCGCCCTGCTCGCTGGTGGCTTCGCGGCCCGCGGCCTGTGGGCCGAGCAGAAGGCGGACATCCGCTCGGGAACGACGCTGGTGGACGCCGACGGGCTGGCGGCCCGCTACGGCGTGAAGGTCACACTGCTGGCCGTGACCGCAGCGGGGGGCCTCGTCGAGCTCCGCTACCAGGTCGTCGACCCGGACAAGGCCGACGCCCTGCGGCACGACCTCGAGCTCGTCCCGGCCATCGTGGTCGAGGACACCGGGGCCACCTTGGTGCTGTCCTCGCTCCCGCACAACCATGGTGAGACCCGGCTGGGCGGCACCTACTTCTTCCTGTTCCCCAACGCACAGAACGCGCTCCACGCCGGCACGCTGGTGACCCTTGTGGTGGGCGACGTGCGACTCGAGCACGTGAAGGCGCAGGGATGACCGGAGGACGCTCGTGCGTGGTGCGCCGGCTCGCGTGGAGCCTGCTCGCTGCCGTGACCGTGCTCGTCCTGTCGGCAGTACCGGCGTCGGCTCACAGCGAGATCGAACGGTCCGACCCGCCGAACGGCGGCATGGTCGCCGTGGGCAGGACCACTCTGTCGCTCTCGTTCGGGGAGCGCGTCAACACCGGGGCGAGCACGTTCGAGCTGCACAGCCGGGACGGGACGCGCGCCGAGGCAACGGTCGAGCCGGCCGGCCGTGACGGCGGCCGGGTCGTGCAGCTGAGCACCGCGCCGCTGGCCTTCGGCATCTATAGCTTGGACTGGCGGGTCCTCTCGCTCGAGGACGGGCACCCGTCAAGCGGCTCGATCGTGTTCGGCGTCGGGCTGCGACCCGTCCTGGTGCCCTCGGGCGGCGCCGTCCGCCCGGAAGGCCCGAGCCTCGTCCTGCGGTGGGTGGACCTGTCGGCGATGCTGCTCGCGATCGGCGCGCTGGCGGTCTCCGGCCGGGTGCTCGGCTCGATGGGTGAAGCGGGGGCAGGTCCCCGACGACGGGCCCGCCGGATCGCCGCGGCGGCGGCCGGGCTGGCGATCGTGTCGGGGGCGCTCACACCAGTCGTGCGGACCCAGCGCGGGGGCAGCTCCCTCGGCGAGTGGGCAGGGCAGATCTGGGCGACCCTGACCGGCACCCCGTGGGGCCACCTGTGGCTGGCCCGGGAGCTCGCCGTCCTGCTGGCCGCGGGCGCGTTGTTGTCCTGGGCGACCAGGCGGCCGGACTCGGCCGGCCGGGTCCGGATCGCGCTGGTCGCCCTGGTGGCGTCCGCGTGGCTGGAGGGCTGGGCCGGGCACGCCTCGGCCCTGCCGACCCGGTCCGCGCTCGCTGGTCTTGCCGCGTCCGCCCACCTCGTCGCGGCGGGCGTCTGGGCCGGCGGCCTCGTCGTCCTGGCCCTGTGCGTGCTCCCGGTGATGCGGCGCGCCCCGGACCTTCGAGGTCCCGTCCTGGCGTCGGTGTGGCGAACGTTCAGCCCACGCGCTGCCGTCGCGTCGGTCGTCCTGCTGGCGACCGGTCTCTACGAGGCCGGGCGGCACGTGCCGACGCTGGGCTCGGTCACCGCGACGCTGTACGGCGGTGCCGTGGCCGCGAAGACGCTGCTGGTACTGCTGGCGCTGGCCCTGGCCGCGGTGAACACGCTTGTCGTCAACCCACGGCTGGCGGCGCGGGTGGGCCGGGCGATCGGGCGACCTGAAGGGTGGGCGCCGGTGTCATTGCGACGGTTCACCACCGTGGTGATGGCCGAGGTGCTCGTCCTGGTCGTGGCGGCGGGGACCGCGGCTGTGCTCACCTCCGTCCCGACCGCCCGCGAGATCGCTGCCGCCGCCCCGGTGACGGCTCCGGCATTCGACACCGTCGACGGCCTCTTCCTCACGGTCGAGGACGTTCCCGCGGGGCCGCACCGGAGCCGGCTGATCGTGCGGGTGCGGGCCACCGTCCTGCCCGAGCCGGCGCCCGTGACCGGAGTGGTGGTCCGTCTCGTCGGCCCCCGTGGCAGGCCGTCGCGCGTCACCCCGGAGCCGGTGGAGCCGGGCCGGTACGAAGCCGAGAAGCGCGCACCGTCCCCCGGGCGCTGGACCGCCCGGGTCGCCGTGCACCGGGCGGGGCTGCCGGACTCCGTGGCGCGGGTCCGGTGGACGGTGGCAGCGCCGACCTCGAACACGGTCCGCCCGCTCGAGGTTGTCACCACCGGCGTCGCCGGGCTGCTGCTGGCTGCCCTGCTGACTGTCGTCTGGCACGCCCGCGTGCGCCGACCGCCCGCGGCTCCCGGGCCGGTCGCACCCGTGCTGACCGACGCGAGCCGGCGATGAGGCGGCTCTGTGTCGGCGCCGTGGCCGTGGCCGTCGCCGTCCTGCTCGCGGCGCCGACCCAGGTGTCGGCACGAACGATCCCCGAGCCCGCCCCGGGAACGCTCCGGCCGGACGTCGTGGCCCTGCTCGACAGCGCCGCTCCCGGTGACGAGGTCACCGTGATCGTCACGCTGCGGGACCGGGCAGACCTCCGTGGCCTGCGGCATCGGCCGCGCAAGGCCCGGCTGAGGGGCGTCATCACCGAGCTCCGGTCGACCGCAGAGTCCGCGCAGGTGCCGTTGCGCGGCCGCCTGCGCACCCTCGCGCGCCAGGGCACGGTGGCCGCCGCCACGCCGCTGTGGATCGTCAACGGGATCGCGGTGACCGCCACACCCGCCGTCGTCCGCGAGCTGGCGACACGTCCGGACGTCGCGAGCATCACCCCGGACGAGGTCCCCGTCGTCACCACTGCGGGCAGCCCCGAGCCGAACCAGGTCGCCATCGGCGCACCCTCGCTCTGGGGCCTCGGGCAGTCCGGTCAGGGCGTGGTGGTGGCCAACCTGGACACCGGCGTGGACCTGTCCCATCCCGACCTCGCCGCACGGTGGCGTGGCGGGAGCAACAGCTGGTACGACCCGTACGGGCAGCACCCCTCGACACCCACGGACCTGTCCGGCCACGGCACCGCGACCATGGGGGTGATGGTCGGGGGCGACTCGGGCGGGACCTCGATCGGGACGGCCCCCGGCGCGAGCTGGATCGCAGCCAGGATCTTCAACGACTCCGGCGTCGCGACGGCGACCGCGATCCACCAGGCGTTCCAGTGGGTGCTCGACCCCGATCACGACCCGGCCACCGATGACGCCCCGCGCGTCGTGAACGGTTCGTGGTCGATCGGCTCCGGCCCGGGTTGCGACCTGTCCTTCCAGCCCGACGTCCAGTCCTTGCGGGCGGCAGGCATCCTGCCCGTGTTCGCCGCCGGCAACTTCGGCTCGGGGGCATCGAGCAGCGTCAGCCCGGCCAACTACCCGGAGTCGCTGTCGGTCGGTGCCGTGCTGGCCAGCAACAAGGTCTACTCGGCGAGCAGCCGCGGTCCCTCCGGCTGCGGCGGCCGGGCCCGGGTCTTCCCAGACGTCGTCGCTCCGGGTGTGAACGTGTACTCCGCGGACCGCTACGGCCTCTACCAGTACGCCTCGGGCACCTCGATGGCCGCGCCGCACGCATCGGGTGCGCTGGCCCTGCTCCTGGCTGCCCACCCCGGGCTCACACCGGACCAGCAGCAGGCGGCGGTCACCACCACGGCGAGGGACCTGGGCGTGGCCGGACCGGACGACAGCTACGGCAACGGGCTGCTCGACCTTCCGGCCGCGAACCAGTCACTCGGAGGAACGCCGCAGCCGTCGCCCGACTTCGGCGTGTCCGTCGACCCGCCCGAAGCCGCTGTGACGCCCGGCGGCGGTTCGACCTGGACGGTCGCGGTCACGCCGGCGAACGGCTTCACCGCAGATGTCGCGCTCTCGCTGTCCGGACTGGGCGCCGGCCAGGCGACCTGGTCGTTCAACCCTGCCACGGTCCCCGCGGGGACGGGCGCGTCCCAGCTGACGGTGACCACCTCGTCGTCCCTCGGGGCGGGCAGCTATCCGCTGACGGTCACCGCCACGAGCGGCGCGCTCACCAGGACCACCACGGCGTCCCTCACGGTCGCGGCGCTTCCGCCGCCGCCTCCGCCGCCGCCGCCTCCGCCGCCACCGCCTCCGCCGCCACCGCCTCCGCCGCCTCCGCCGCCTCCGCCGCCGCCTCTCCCGACACCGGTGGGACTGGAGTTCTCGACTCTCGGCCTCACCCGGCCGCCCGGCGTCGCCGGAAGCGCTGACGACGCGGACATCTACGGCTGGAACGGGTCGGTGTTCAGCCGAGTGCTCGACCTGTCGGCGGCGCCGTACAGGCTGCCGGCCAAGGCCAAGGTGGACGGCTTCGACCGGGTCAGCCCGACCTCGTTCTACCTGTCCTTCAGCGCCGCGAACACCACCGTCCCGGGTCTCGGGGCGGTCCAGGACGAGGACGTGGTGCTCTGGACGGGCACGAGGTGGACGCTGTACTTCGACGGCACCTCACGCGGGCTGACCGCCGACAACGAGGACCTCGACGCGATCAGCGTCGTCGGCTCGACGCTGTACTTCTCCACCGTCGGCAACACCAACCCGCCGGGAGTTGCCGGGGCGGCGGACGATGCCGACATCTACAGCTGGAACGGCAGGTCCTTCGCCCGCGTCTGGGACGCGACCGCCCACGGGCTCGCCGGCGCGGCGAAGGTCGACGGCCTGGTGTTCCGTGACGCCACCCACTTCCACCTGTCCTTCAGCGCCGCGAACACCACCGTGCCGGGTCTCGGCGCGGTCCAGGACGAGGACGTGGTCTACGACAACGGCGGCACCTGGTCGGTCTACTTCGACGGCACGGCACACGGGTTGACCGGCAACACCCTCGACCTGGACGCCTTCGACCTGAGGTAGCGGACGCGGGGTGAACCGGCCTGAAGGTCCGGGCAGCGACCGACCGTCAGGCGGACAGGGCTGGAGCCGCGGCCGGAACCACCGGCGCGGTCGCCCGCGCCGGGTCGCGGAGCGGGATCCGTATGCCGACCAGAGCACCGCCGAGCTGGGACCGGGCCACGAGCACGTCGCCGCCGTGCGCCTCCGCTGCGGCCCGCACGTAGGCGAGCCCCAGACCCGTGCCGCCGCGCTCGGCGCTCTTGCGCCAGAACCGCTGGAACACCGCCTTGGCGTCCTCGGCCGCGATGCCGGGCCCGCTGTCGGCCACGCCCAGGAGCGCCGAGTTCTCGACCCGGCGACAGACGATCCGGACCTCGTCGCCCGGACCGGTCACGGCGACGGCGTTCTCGACCAGGGCATCAAGGGCGATCCGCGCGACGTCGTCGTCGGCCAGCGTCCCCATCGCGTCGGGGGCCTCCAACGACCACCGCCGCTCCACCGAGACCGACCACCTGTCGTGCACGTCGGTCGCGAGCTGCCGCAGGTCGACCGCCCTCGGTGACAGCACGTCAGGGCGCTCCAGCTCGGCGATGGCGAGCAGGCGGCTGGCCATCCGGCCGATGCGGTCCAGCTCCGCGAGCGCGACGTCCGCATCGTGGCGGACCAGGTCGTCGTCGTCGGCGGCGGAGTCCCGGAGCAGCTCGATGTGACCGCGGGCGATCGTGAGGGGTGTGCGCAGCGCGTGGGAGGTGTCCCGCGCGAGCTCGTGCTCGTGCAGCCGCCGCTCACGCTCCAGCTGCGCCATGTGCTCGACCTGCCGCTGCATCGCGAACCGGCGCCGGGCGTGCCACACCATCGCGCCGAGGATCGCCGGCATGAGGACGATCTCGAACATCTCGTCGCCCGGGATCTGCCCGTCGACCCAGTGGAGGTAGAAGATGACGCCGGTCGTCGCCACGATCCCGCCGAGGACTGCGATGGTCACCGCCAGGGACCACACCCGGAAGCCGTAGACGGCAGCGAAGCTCACGAACAGGATGTGGTAAGGCACGGTCTCGAACCCGTGCATGACAAGCGTCGCGTACAGGAGCAGACCTGTCCACGCCGCGAACGCGAGGTCCACGCCGAGGCGCCAAGGACGACCTCCGGACGCGGCCGCCTCAGACGGCGAGCGCGTAGCCGACATTGCGGATGGTCTCGATGAGGCCGTCCCCGAGCTTGCTGCGCAGCCGGCCCACGGTCACGTCCACCACGTTGCTGCCAGGGTCGAAGGCGTAGCCCCAGACCTCCCGGAGCAGCTCGTCGCGCGAGCACACCGACCCCTCGCGGCGCATCAGGTGCTGGACGAGGAGGAACTCTCGCGGGCTGAGATCGGCGGTGTGCCCGGACCAGGTGATCCGGTGTCGCGACATGTCCAGCTGCACTCCGGCCGCCGAGACCATGGCGGCTCCTGAGATCGGTGCCGGCTCGGTGAGGCGCGAGCGCACCCTCGCCTTGAACTCGCGGACCACGAACGGCTTGCCCACGTAGTCGACGGCGCCGCGCTCGAGGCAGGTGACGCGAGAGTCGGTGTCGCCGATGGCGGACAGCACGAACACCCGCTGCTGGGGCTTCGTCTCGAGCAGGGCCGACAGGACGGCCGTCCCCGGCATGTCCGGCAGCAGCAGGTCGAGGATCACCAGATCCCAGTCCTCGGTGCAGGCGCGGTGCAGACCGCTGAGACCGTCCGCAGCCGTGGCAACGGCGTACCCCTCGGGCTCCAGGATCCGACGCAGGAGCCGTCTCAGCCCTACCTCGTCGTCGATGCACAAAATCCGGCTCATGCTGAACCCCCCTCCTCGGACGTCCCTCCGACGTCCCGGAGCCCCCCCCGGTCCTCCGGTTCCCTTTCTCCGGCATCCGGGGCCCCCCCGCCATCGGCTCAACGGCTCCCTCGAATAGTCACTCCGTGCTACGACTAGGCCGATCAGGGCAACCGAGGGCGGGGTCTGTGACACCGCGTCACGACAGGCTGCGATCCGTAGCCTGCCTGACTCGGTCGTGGCGCGGTGGGTACGTCGAAGCGACGTGTGAGCACGGCTCCCGGCCGCGCGGCAGCGGTCGAGCCGGGCACAATTCGCGCCGACGTGGTGTTGGATCCGGACATGCCTGCGGACGCGCCAGCTGTTCCTTCGGGCGATGCGTCCGGCCTGGCATGGGGTGAGCCGCGGGCGCGATGGGTGCTCGCCGCGACGGTGCTCGGCTCGGGGCTCGCCTTCATCGACGGCACCGTCGTCAACGTGGCCCTGCCCCGGATCGGGGACTCGCTCGGTGCCGGCGTCTCGGGGCTGCAGTGGACGATCAACGCCTACACGCTGACCCTCGCGTCGCTCATCCTGCTCGGCGGATCGCTCGGTGACCGGTTCGGCCGGAGACGGGTGTTCGTCATCGGCGTCGTGTGGTTCGCCGTCGCCTCGCTCGGCTGCGGGATCGCGCCGAACATCGAGACGCTCGTGGCCGCGCGGGCCGTGCAGGGGGTCGGCGGGGCGCTGCTGACGCCGGGAAGCCTGGCCATCCTGCAGTCGACGTTCCGGCCCCAGGACCGGATGCGCGCGATCGGCGCCTGGTCCGGGCTCGGCGGCATCGCCGGCGCCGCCGGACCCTTCCTCGGGGGCTACCTGGTGGAGAGCGTCGGCTGGCGCTGGGTCTTCCTGATCAACCTGCCGTTCGCGGTCGCCGTGGTGCTGATCGCCACCCGGCACGTGCCCGAGAGCCGCGACCCGCAGGCCTCGCAGTCCCTCGACGTCGTCGGCGCCGCCGTCGGCGCGGTCGGCCTCGGCGGCGTGACGTACGGCCTGATCTCGTGGCAGGAGCGTGGACCTGGGTCAACGGTGGTGCTGGTGACCCTCGTGGGGGGACTGCTGGCGCTGGCCGGCTTCGTGTGGCGCGAGCGCGCTGCGCGGGAGCCGATGCTGCCGCTGGGCATCTTCTCCTCGGTCGCTTTCAGCGCCACCAACATCGTCACCTTCGCGGTGTACGGCGCGCTGAGCGGGTTGTTCCTGTTCCTGGTACTCACCCTCCAGATCGTGTCCGGCTTCTCGCCGATCGCTGCCGGCGCCGCCCTGCTGCCGGTGACGGTGCTGATGCTGCTGCTCTCCTCGCGGATGGGTGCGCTGTCTACCCGGATCGGCCCGCGGATCCCCATGACCGTCGGCCCGCTGGTGGCCGCGGCCGCCACCTGGTGGCTGTCCGGCCTGGACGAGACAGCGACCTACGTCGGCGACGTCCTGCCGCGGGTCGCGCTGTTCGGTCTCGGGCTGTCCATCACCGTCGCGCCGCTCACGGCGACGGTCCTCGCGGCGGTTCCGGACCGGCACGCGGGCATCGCGAGCGGGGTGAACAACGCGGTGGCGCGCGTGGCCGGACTCATCGCGGTCGCTGCGCTCCCGCTGCTGGTGGGGCTGAACGGCTCGGCGTACGCCGACCCGGACCTGCTCCAGCCGGCCTATCGCACCGCGATGTACCTGTGCGCCGGCATGCTGGCCGCCGGCGGCGTCCTGGCAGCCCTGCTGGTCCGGGTGGAGGCGCCGGCCGGTGACGAGGGGCGCGCGGTGGAGCCGGAGCACCCGCACTACTCGTGCCCCGTGACAGCACCCGAGCAGGCACCGTCAGCCGAGCGCGGCTGACGCGCTCGGGACGCCCGAGGTCGAGGCGCTCAGCCGGCGTCGGCCACCCAGAGCCGCAGCCGCTCGAGCGCCTCGCGCTCGATCTGCCGGACGCGCTCGCGCGAGACGCCGAGCCTGCCGGCGATCTCCTCGTAGGTCTGCTTCGGCCCGGGCACCAGCTGGTAGCGACAGCGGATGACCTCCGACTCGCGGTCGGTGAGCTTGTCGACGAGACCGATCAGCTCCCCGCGGGAGTCGGCCTCCACCACCAGGTCCTCGGGCGTGGCCTCGGACGCGTCGACCAGGTCACCGAGGGTCGTGCCGCCGTCGTCGCCGACCAGGGCGTCGAGGCTCGCCGGCGTCCGGGAGATCCGGTCCAGGTCGGCCACGACCTCGACGTCGACGCCCATCTCGGCGGCGACCTCGGCGTCGGACGCGTCCCGGCCGAGTGACGCCGACAGGTCCCGGCGGGTGCGGCTGAGCCGACTGAGCTTCTCGACCTGGTGCACGGGGAGGCGCACGGTGCGGCTCTGCTCGGCGATGGCACGGCCGATCGACTGCCGGATCCACCACGTCGCGTACGTCGAGAACTTGTACCCCCGGGCGTAGTCGAACTTCTCGACCGCGCGCACCAGGCCGACGTTGCCCTCCTGGATGAGGTCCAGCAGGGGCATCGAAGCGCGGGTGTAGCGGCGGGCCAGGGAGACGACGAGGCGAAGGTTGGCCCGGATGAAGGCGCGCTTGGCCGTCTCACCCTGGTCGACCAACCGGGACAGCTCGACCGAGCTGGCCACCTTGCGAGCCTCGCGGAGCTTCACCGCGCGACGGTGGCCGAGCCCGTCCAGGAGGTGGCGGGCGTAGAGGCCGGCCTCGATCCGCTGGGCGAGCTCCACCTCGGTCGCGGCGTCCAGCAAGGGGGCCTTGCCGATCTCGTCCAGGTAGAGCCGGACCAGGTCGGGGGTGGCCACCTCCTGGTCGAACGCGTCGAAGCTGTCGCTGGCAGTCGGCGGGGCCGCGCTGTCGTCGGGTCCTGGCACGCCGGTGCGACGGGGCGCGTCGGGGAGCAGGTACAGGTCGGGATGGGACTGGGTCGTGCGCTCGGGCAGGGGCGCGGTTCGGGACAAGGGCTGCTGTGTCATCGGTCCCTTCTTCGTGCCTGCGACGGGATGCCGGGCACGTAGCAGTCAACGCGCGAGACCCTTCGAGGATTCCGGCGCGTGAGAGACGTGCCCAGCGGGGTAGACGCGGGCGTGACCATCTCCACGAGCCCGGAGCGCACCCGCGACATCGCAGCGCTGCGACCCGACCTGAGCGGCGCGCGGGAACGCACCGACCGCTGGGTCCACGACCTGGTGGCCGCCGGTGTCCTGGCCGCCGGCCGGCCCGGTGGCGGCCGGACGGCAGAGCGGTTCGCCCTGCTCGCCGACCTGGGGACCCTCGACCTCGACCTGGCCAGGCTGGGCGAGGCCCACCTGGACGCCCAGGCGATCCTGGCCGACCTCGGCGAGGCCGACCTCGTCGGGCCTGCGGAGGTCTGGGGGGTGTGGGCCGCCAACCCGCCCGGAGACCCGCTCCGCGCGGTCCGGCGGGGCGACGGCTGGCGGCTCTCCGGCACGAAGCCCTGGTGCAGCGGAGCCGGCTGCTGCGACCGGGCGCTCGTGACCGCCGTGGCCGACGACGGGTACCGGTTGTTCGCTGCCGACCTGGCCGACCCGTCCCTGGGACCCGTCGACGGCACCTGGCCGCCCACAGCGATGTCCGGCAGCGACAGCAGGTCGGTGCGCTTCGACGACACCCCCGCGCGCCCGGTCGGGGGACCGTCGGCGTACCTGGAACGGCCCGGCTTCTGGCACGGAGGGGCCGGGGTCGCAGCCGTGTGGTGGGGAGGCGCCCGCGGCGTCGCCCGGGCCCTGCACCGGGCGTCCGTCCGACGTCGCCTCCATCCGCACGCACTGGCACATGCCGGTGCCCTGGACGCTGGCCTGGCGGCCGCCTGGGCGCTGCTTGCCGCCGCCGCCCGCGCCTTCGACGCCGACCCGGACGACGAGTCCCGCACTGCGGCGCTGACCGCGGGCCGGGTCAGGGCGACGGTGGAGCAGGTCGCGACCGATGCCGTGGTCCGCACCGGGCGGGCCCTCGGCGCGGCCCCGCTCGCGCTCGACGTCGAGCACGCCCGCCGCGTCGCCGACCTCGAGCTGTACCTGCGCCAGAGCCACGCCGAGCGTGACCTCGAGCAGCTCGGCCGCTCGGCGCTGGAGGCCGGCGCGGCGCCGTGGACGGACGGTGACCTGCCGTGGTGACGGCGATCGACGCGGACGCCGGCACCGGCGAGGACGCCTGGGCCCGGTGGCTTCCCGCGACGTCCTGGCCCCCGCTCGACGTCGCCGCCCTGGCGGGGAAGCAGCTGCTCGTGCTGGCGGCGCACCCGGACGACGAGGTGCTGGGCCTCGGCGGACTGCTGTCCCTGCTGGCGTCGGTCGGTGCCGACGTCCGGTTCGTGTGGGCGACCGACGGCGAGGCGTCGCACCCCGGGTCGACCTCGCCACTGGTCCCGCGACTGGCGCAGGTGCGTCGGGAGGAGTCCGCCGCGGCGCTGTCGGAGCTGCGCCAGTCCTCTGCGCCGCGTGTGCACCTCGCCTTCCCGGACGGGCGCCTCGCCGACCACGAGCACGAGCTCGCGAGGGCTCTGGACCGGCTCGTGGGCCCGGACGGCGTGCTGCTCGCGCCGTGGTCCGGGGACGGGCACCCGGACCACGAGGCGGCCGGCCGGGCCGCCCGGCGCGTCGGTCGCTGCGTCCTCGAGTACCCGGTCTGGACCTGGGTCTGGGCCCGTCCCGGTGACCTGCGGGTGCCCTGGCACCGGGCCCGCCGGATCGACCTCGACGCGCCGGCCCGGGCAGCGAAGGCGGCGGCGACAGGCTGCTTCCGCAGCCAGGTGGCGGCAATCGGGGCCGGGTCACTCGACGGCCCGGTACTGCCGGACCGGGTGCTGGCGCACTTCCGCCGGGACGTCGAGGTGGTCCTGGCATGACGGGCACGAGTCTCGGGGCCGAGTACTTCGCCCGGATGTATGCGGCGGCCGAGGACCCGTGGGGGTTCCGCACCCGGTGGTACGAGCAGCGCAAGCGGGCGGTCACGCTCGCGGCCCTGGACCGGCCACGCTATGCCCGGGCCTTCGAGCCCGGCTGCTCGGTCGGGGTGCTGTCGGCCGCGCTTGCCGACCGGTGCGACACCCTGCTCGCCGCCGACGTCGACGTCACCGCGGTCGCGGCGGCGAGGTCCGCGCTGGCCGAGCGGCCCCACGTCACCGTCGAGCGGCGAGCGGTGCCGGCTGACTGGCCGTCCGGGTCGTTCGACCTCGTCGTGGTCTCCGAGCTCGGGTACTACCTCGACGCCGGTGCGCTCGCCGAGCTGGCGCGCCGGGCCGCCGCCGCGCTGGTGCCCGGCGGGGCCCTCGTGGTCTGCCACTGGCGGCACCCGGTCGGGGACTACCCGCAGAGCGGCGACGCGGTGCACGAGCGGTTCCGGGCCGAGGCCGGCCTGGTGTCGGCGGTCCGGCACGAGGAGGAGGACTTCGTCCTCGATCTGCTCACCGCCGGCGCCGTGCCCTCACCGGCCCGACGCGAGGGGTTGACCTCGTGAGCCGTCCCGTCGAGGCCGCCGCGGTCGTGGTGCCGGCGCACGACGAGCAGGAGCTGCTCCCGGCCGCGCTGCGAGCGATAGCCGACGCGGTGGCTCTCGTGACGTCGCGGGGCGGGCCACCGGTGGACGTGCTCGTCGTCGCCGACTGCTGCCGCGACCGCACTGTCGAGGTCGCGCTCGCGGCGGGTGTCCGGGTGCTGCCGGTTCGGGCGTGCTCGGTGGGGAGGGCTCGGGCCGCAGGGGTCGCCGACGTGCTGTCCCGGGTCCGGCACGTCCCGGCGGACCGGGTCTGGGTGGCCACCACGGATGCCGACTCGGTGGTGCCGCCAGGGTGGCTCGCCCACCAGCTCGTCCTGGCCGACGCCGGAGCCGACCTCGTGCTCGGCACCGTGGACGTGCGGGACTGGAGCCAGCACCCGCCGCACGTCGAGCGGCGGTGGCGCGCGTCGTACGAGGCCAGGGACGGCCACCGGCACGTCCATGGTGCCAACGCCGGAGCGCGGGCCGACGCCTACCTCCAGGTCGGCGGGTTCGCCGCGGTGGACCGGGACGAGGACGTCGCCCTCGCCACCGCGCTCACCCACCGACGGGTGGTGCGCACCGGACGCGAGCCGGTCGTCACCAGCGCCCGGACGCGCGGGCGAGCTCCCGAAGGCTTCGCCGGGCACCTCAGCAGGCTCGGCGGACTCCTCGACGCGGCTCAGTGCGCGGGCAGCCAGGGCTCGGGGTCGACGAGCGTCGAGTTGACGTAGAGCTCGAAGTGCAGGTGGCAGCCGGTGGAGAACCCGGTGGTCCCGGAGCTGCCGATCACCTGGCCGGCGCCGACCTGGTCGCCCACACCGACATCGAGGTGCGACTGGTGGTTGTACGTGGTGGTGAGCAGGACCCCGCCGACGGCGCCGTGGCTGACCACGGTCCGCCAGCCGTACGCGCTGTTCCAGCCGGCCTCGATGACTGTCCCGGCCAGGGACGCGTGCACCGGGGTTCCGCACGGGATCCCGAGGTCGGTCCCGGTGTGCAGCTTGTAGACCCCGGTCACCGGGTGCACCCGCATCCCGAAGGGGGAGGTCACCGGCCCGCGGGCGGGCCAGCCGAGGGTTCCCTGCCGGGGCGGAACTGTCGAGCCGTCCCGGCCTCCGGTGGCCCCCAGGTCCTGCCGGGCGATCGCCGCGAGGCGGCCCTGGAGCTGCGACGAGGTCCCGGTCTGCTGCGCGTGCGCCGCATCCTCGCCGACCTGCGCCGAAGCGGCGGCTGCAAGGGCAGCCCGGCGGGCGTCGACGAGGGCCCCGACCCGCGACTCGGCGGCGGCCGCCTCCTCCGCCAGCCGGGTCACCGCAGCGAGGTCCCGCTGGGCCTGCTCGTCGGCGGCGGCGAGCGTGTCGCGGACCTGGGCCAGGTCGTCGGCGCGGGCACCGGCCCGGTCCTGCACCTGCTGCAGGTCCGAGAGCGCCGTGCGCTGTGAGGACGCGACGGCTCGCAACGCGACAAGGCGCTCGGCGAAGTCGGTGGGCGAGCTGGCCTCGAGGAGGACGGAGACGTTCCCGAACGCGCCACCGCCCTGGTACACCGCCCGCGCGAGGCGGCCGATCCGTGCCTGCTGGGCGGAGACCTCGGCGTCCTGTGCCTCGGCCTCCTGGGTCCCGAGGATGTACCGGACCTGCGCTGCGCCGCGGGCCTGCGCGGTCTGTCGCTGCCGCAGCCTGGCCTCGGCCAGCAGGGTGCGGGTGTGCGCGGCTGTCGCACGGGCACCCGGCAGCGCGCGGTCGGCCAGCCGCAGGTCGGCGTAGGCCCGGACCATGGTCTCGGACGACTCGGCCAGCTCTGCCCGCACCTCCGCCAGGACGGCGTCGAGCTCCTGCTGGTCCACTGTCGTTGCCGCCTTCGCCGTCGCGGCCGGTGCCGGTTCGTCGGCGTGGCCCGCGGCTGCCGGGCCGAACGCCAGCAACGTCACCCCAGCGGCCAGCACGGCGCGGCCGAGCAGGCGTCGCATGGGCGTCCCTCACGGTGGTCCGGGCGGGCCCGGTCCGGGCCTCCCCAGAGTCGTCGGCGCCCGGCGGCCCCGGCTTGACCCTGGGGGCTGACGCTCTCTGGCGTTGCCGTCAGGCCGCTGCCTGCGCCTCGGGGACCATCTCGTCGAGCAGCCGGCCGAGAGCCCGGACGACCACAGCGGTGTCGAAGCAGGCAACCACCCGGTCGGCCGCCGCCATGCCCATCGCCGCACGCCGGACACCGTCCCCGGACAGGGCGCGCACGGCCCGGTCGAGGTCGGCGGTGGAGGGGACGACAAGGCCGCAGACGGCGTCGGCAACCAGGTCGGGGAGGCCACCCTCGGCTACGACCACGGCGGGTCGCCCGGCGGCCATGCCGTGCAGCACCCGGTGGACCGACTCGGGCGTGTCGTCGGCCGCGGCCACCGGCTCCGGGTCGTCCCCTCCTGCGCTGACCTCGTCGGGACGCAACGACGCGACGTCGACGGCCTCGGGAACCAGGTGCAGTGCCGAGCGCGGGACCCCGAGGCGCACCAGGTCGGCGAGCTCGTTCGGGGAGGCACAGAGCACGGCAGTGGCCCCGCGGGCCAGGGCTGCCTCGACCCGCGTGGTCGCCGGGTTGCCTGATCGACCGGGTCGGTCCATCCGCGCCAGCATCGGGACGGCGGTGCCGCGGGTGGCCACCATGCCGGCGAGCCCGGCCTCGACGCCCAGCGCGACAACGACGTCCGGTGCCGTTCCCCACCCGTCCCGGACCCGGTGGCCGAGCGGCCCGGCGTCGGTGAGCGGGAGTCCTGGCCGCTGGGTGGTCTCGACGTCGTGGCCCAGACGGTGGAGGCCGTCGGCGACCCACCGGAGCGTGAGGTCGTGGGGCTGGGAACACAGGAGGGTGATGCGCATCGTGGCTCCCACGGTCGGGTCCGAGCCGGCCGGAGGGCCGGCGCAGCGCACCGGACTGCTGCAGCGCGCGCGATCGTGCTGTTCATGCCTCGACGGGCTCGCCGGCAAACACCCCGCCCTCAGCCCGGCGTCGCGTCCCTGCGCCCGCCGGGCGGGCCGGTGGTCAGCGTGGCTCGCCCTGCTGCACCTGCTGGAGCCGGGCGATCAGCTCTCGGCGGCTCATCGCCGAGCGGCCCTCGATGCCGGCTCTGCGGGCCAGCTCGTACAGCTCGGCGCGCGGCAGGTCCAGCCGGCGGGGCGTCGGCCCGTCGGCACCCTGCTCGCGCAGGGCGGCGTCCCGCGCCCGGGTGTAGTCGGCGCCGAGCGCGCGCACGCGGGTGCGGGTGACTGCCTGTTCCAGCGGCACGAGGACCTCGTCGACCAGGCCCTCGTGCTGGGCCAGCAGGGCGAGCAACCGGTCGCCGTGCTCGGCCAGCCCGGGGGAGTCGAGGTCGTCCGCCTCGAGTGCGGCGGCGGCGTCGTGGAGTGCCCGGTCCTGCCCCGCGAGACGGGCGGCGGCCTCCTGGACGGCGTCGCCGGCGGGCGCGATGACGGACGGGGTGAGCGTGGCGCGCTCTGCCGCGAGGTGCGCTCGCAGCAGACGGAGCAGCTCGTGGCGCCAGCGTTGCCGGCTCGGACCCGGCGCGACCACACGTCGCACCAGCCGCGGGATGCGCTCGTGGTCGTCCCGGACCGCCCGGACGATGCTGCTCGCCATGCGGCGCACGTACCCCGCGACATGCCGGTCATTCCGGGCGGCGTGCCGCCCGCGCTTCGACGGACGGCACGCCGTGGCCGGTCAGGGTCGCTGCACCTCGCCGCGCCACTCGCCCGTCTCGTCCCCGCGGTCCTCGATGTACTCCTTGAACCGCGTCAGGTCGCCCTTGACCTGACGGCTGACGAAACCCAGGTGGTCGCCGGCCTTCTCCACCAGACCCTCGGGTTCGACGTCCATCTGGACCATGACCTTCGTGCGGTCGTCGGCCAGGCGGTGGAAGGTCACCACTCCGGCCTGCTTGGGGCCGTCGACGGAGGTCCAGGCCACCCGCTCGTCCGGAGACTGCTCGGTGATCTTGGCGTCGAACTCGCGGGTGACGCCGTTCACCTTCGTCACCCAGTGCGTCATGGTGTCGCTGGTCTGCTGGATCCGCTCGACGCCGGACATGAAGGCGGGGAACGACTCGAACTGGGTCCACTGGTTGTAGGCGGTGGTCACCGGGACGGCGACCTCGATCGACTGTTCGACTGTGCTCATGTCGGTCGGCTGCCCGCAGCCGCGCGGGGGAAACCTGCCGGGAAGGCCCGATCGTCGGGCGTCAGCTGGTGGTCTCGTCGTGCGGGCGGCAGGAGTGGGTGGTCTCCGGGTGCTGCAGGCACGCGTCGGCCTCCTCGACCGAGCTCACCAGGCCCAGCCGCTCGGCCAGCCCGGTGATCTCCAGCACCCTGCGGACAGCGGCGCCGCGGCTCACGACGTGCACCGAACCGCCGAGGGTGATTGCCCGCTCCCGGGCGCGGACCAACGCGTTGACCCCGCTGGAGTCCATGAAGGTGACGTCCTGGGCGTCCACGACGAGGTGGATGCCGTCCCGGTTGAGCGCGGCGAGCATCTCGTCGCGCAGCGCGGGGGCGTTGGCGAGGTCGACCTCGCTCGGGAGGCGGACGATGGTCGAGCCCGACGACGAGGGCAGCGAAGCATCGACGGCCATGAGAACTCCTGAGGGTGGTGGTGCGGGCACACCGGTCTGCCTCAGTGCACCCCGAGGATAGGTCGCGACCGAACGACCTGCAACACGTGCGGGGCGGGTGGGGCGGGTGGGGCGGTGGGAGTCGCGCGCCGGGTCAGTGCTCGGCGGGCAGGTGGCGCCGGGACTGGACCATGCGGAACCGGCTCGCGACGAACGCCGCGTCGGTCAGTGCGCTGTTCGCCGCCGGGTTGGCGCCGGTCGCGTGGAAGTCGCTGAACGCCGCCGACTGGTTGACGTAGACGGTCTCGGTGAGGTTCTCCGACAGCGCGACGCCGGCGTCGAGCGCCGCGTCCTCCGTGGCCTCCAGCACCTTCTCGTCGGTCGAGTAGACGGCGGCGGTGATCGCCCCCTGCTCGCGGACGGAGCTGCGCAGCAGCTCGACCGAGTCGGCCGTGCTCCCCGTGGTGACCAGGAAGGCGACCGGGCCGAAGCACTCCTGCAGGTACGTGCCGGTGTCCGCGGCGTCCACCTTGACGATGGTGGGTGTCCGCACTGTCGCGTCCGGGAAGTCCGGGTGGGTCACCGATCGGCTCGCGAGCAGCACCTCGCCGTACGACGGCGCCTTGTCCAGCCGCTCGAGGACGCCGCCGTTGACGATGGCCCCGAGCAGCGCCGTGGCACGGGTGTCGTCGCCGAGCAGGCCGTCGACGGCAGCGGCCAGGTCCGCCGCGAACTCCTCGACCGACCTGTGCTCGCCGTCGGCGGTGATGCCGTCGTGCGGGACCAGCAGGTTCTGCGGCGTGGTGCACATCTGGCCGCTGTAGAGCGACAGCGAGAAGGCGATGTTCGCCAGCATCCCGCGGTAGTCGTCGGTGGAGTCGACCACGACGGTGTTGACGCCGGCCTTCTCGGTGAAGACTGCCGCCTGGTGGGCGTTCTGCTCGAGCCAGGTTCCGAACCCGGTCGAGCCGGTGTAGTCGACGACCTTCACCTCGGGCCGCAGCGCGAGCACCTTGGCAAGGCCCTCGCCGGGCTGCTCGGCGGCGAGCTGGACGAGCTCGGGGGAGAAGCCGTTCTCGGCGAGGACGTCGCGGGCGACCTGGACAGAGATGGCGAGCGGCAGGACCGCCCCCGGGTGCGGCTTGACGACGACCGCGTTGCCGGTGACCAGGCTCGCGAACAGGCCCGGGTAGGAGTTCCAGGTCGGGAACGTGTTGCAGCCGATGACCAGCGCGACCCCACGGGGCACGACGGTGAAGGTCTTCGACATCCGCTGCGGCGGCCGCTTGCCCTGCGGCTTCTCCCACGTCGCGCTCGGCGCATGCCGCGTCATCTCGGCGTAGGCGTAGGCGATCGCCTCCAGCGCCCGATCCTGCGCGTGCGGTCCGCCCGCCTGGAACGCCATCGCGTACGCCTGGCCGGACGTGTGCATCACGGCCTGCGCCATCTCGTGGCTGCGCGCGTTGATGCGGGTCAGGATCTCGATGCCGAGCTCGGCGCGGGTGTCCGGGCCTGCCGCGCGCCAGGCCGGGATCGCGGCGGTCGCGTCGGCCATCAGCGCGTCGACCGGCTTGTGCGGGTAGCTCGTGCCGAGGTCCAGGCCGTACGGCGACCGCTCGCCCGCCACGCCTCCGTCGGAGCCGCCCTGGTCGAGCGGGAAGGGCGTGCCCAGGTAGGTCTCGAAGGCCGCCTTGCCCTCGGCGGCGGACTGCGTCCCGGGGGTCGCCTCCTCGCCGTAGGCCTTGAGGTTCTCGGGGTAGGCGGACCAGTAGCTGCGCTCCCGGATTGCGGTGAGCGCTCTTTCGAGGGTCTCGCGGTGGGCGGTCTGCGCGATGCTCGTCGTCATGCTCCGTAACCTAACGGGGTGGACAGGGAGCAGCCCGACGGCGCCGGCGTCGTGCTGCTCGACGGCGGCTTCGCGACCGAGCTCGAGCGGCGCGGCCACGACCTGTCCGACGACCTCTGGTCGGCCCGGCTGCTGGTCGACGACCCGGCCGAGGTCAGGGCGACACATCTGGCGTTCTTCCGGTCCGGCGCCCGGGTCGCCACGACAGCGAGCTACCAGGCGTCCTTCGCCGGCTTCGCGGCTCGCGGCATGTCGCGGCAGGGCTCGGCGGCACTGATGCGGCTGTCGGTGACGCTTGCGCGCGAGGCCGCGTCGCAGGCAGAGGCCGAGGACGGCGTCCCGCGGCTGGTCGCCGCCTCGATCGGGCCGTACGGCGCGGTTCTGGCCGACGGCTCGGAGTACCACGGCTCGTACGGAGTGTCCGACGGCTACCTGCGGTCGTTCCACGCCGAGCGGCTCGAGGTGCTGGCGGCCGCCGGCGCCGACCTGCTCGCGGTCGAGACCGTGCCGTCGGAGCAGGAGGTGACGGTGCTGCTCGACGTCCTGTCGACGCTCGGCCCGGCTGTGCCCGCCTGGCTGTCGTTGACCTGTGCCGACGACGAGACGACCCGCGCGGGGGAGCCGGTGGGGCGGGTGTTCGGGCTGACGCGTGGACACGACGCCGTCCTCGCGGTCGGGGTCAACTGCACCGCACCGCCGTACGTCGAGGCGCTGGTGTCGGCCGCTGTCGCCGCGTCCGGCAAGCCGGCTGTCGCGTACCCGAACAGCGGCGAGTCCTGGGACGGCGAGACGCGGACCTGGGGCGGCGACGGTGCCGTCGTCGACCTCGAGCTCGCCAGGCGCTGGGTCTCGGCCGGCGCCCGCTACGTCGGTGGCTGCTGCCGGGTCGGCTCCGCCGACATCGCTCGGCTGGCGGCCGGTCTGTCGTGACCGTCGTCCACGGCTGACGGTCGCAGATCGCTCACGGATCCGTTGCTCCGCCGTTCGCGTCGACCGGGCGGTCCCGGCCCGACCACGGCGACGTGCCCGGGCACGACCAGGGAGCCGGCGGTTCTGCCGGCTCCCTGGTGTCGACCACACGAGCCGTGGTCGACGGGGCGGGAGGGGGTGGGGCGACCTACTTGATCTCGGACCGCAGCACGAGGCGCAGCCCGACGACCAGCGGGAGCACCAGCCAGACCGCCTCCGTGACGGCCAGCTGGGCCCACTCCTGCCCGGTGACCGGGCTGCCGATGGTGAACAGCGCGGACTGGGCGGCGTTGACGTCGACCCAGGGCTGCAGGTCCTGGAACCCTGCCTGGCGGGTGGCCAGGAGCATGAGCAGGGTGGGCTGGACGAAGGAGATGACGAAGTACGCCACCAGCGCTGCGGCGGAGCTGCGGAGCAGCACACCGATCGCGAAGCCGCCCATAAGCCCCAGCACGTTGCCGAGCACGATGTGCGCGGCGTCGGCCAGCGACACGTCCCACACGGTCGGGGTGCCGGTGATCGCCGTCCCCACGACGTTGCCGACCGCGCCGATCGCCATCGCCAGCAGCATCGAGGCGACACCGATGCCGATCGCCGCGACCGCCTTGGCCAGGACGACCCGGCCTCGGTGCGGGACCAGCGTGAAGGTCGTCAGCCCGCTGCGCTGACTCCACTCGCTGGTGACGGCCAGGATGGCGACCATCGGCAGGATCACCGCCGTGGGGAAGCCGACCGCCGACCCGAAGCTGGCGTAGGTCAGCTCCTCGTCGGGCGCGTAGAGGATCACCGCCCCGGTCGCGATGACAGCGGTCGCGGCGATGCTGGCCATCAGCCAGAACCCGGACCTGGTGTCGAACATCTTGCGGACCTCGACCGAGGTCAGCCGCGAGAGCGGCACGGGGCGGACGGCGACTGACTCTCGCCTGGTGCTCTCGACTGCGATGGCGGTCATGCCGCTGCTCCGTCTCTCTGGGTCTCTGCGGTGAGCTCGAGGAACATCTCCTCCAGGCCCGCGCCACCGGCGGCGCGCAGCTCGGTGACGGCCACTCCGGCCGCCAGTGCGATCTTTCCGACCAGCTCCGGGCTGGCCTCGACGCGCAGCGTGCCGTCGTCGTGCGAGGTCGGCGCGAGGCCGGCCGCCTCGAGGGCTCGCGAGAGCTCGGTCGTGCGCACGGCCCCGACGAGCGTGCCGGCGGCTCGGAGGAGCTCGTCCTTCGTGCCGTGCGCGACGATCCGGCCGTTGCCGATCACGACGATGTCGTCGGCGACGATCTCGATCTCGTGCAGCAGGTGCGAGGACAGGAGCACGGTGCCGCCCCGGTCCGCGTAGCCGCGAAGGAGGTCTCGCATCCAGCGGATGCCGGCCGGGTCCAACCCGTTGGCCGGCTCGTCGAGGATGAGGACCCGGGGGTCGCCGATCAGTGCGGTGGCGATGCCGAGCCGCTGCCGCATCCCCAGCGAGTAGTCGCGGACCCGGCGTTCCGCCTCGCGCCCGGTCAGGCTGACCAGGTCCAGCATCTCGTCCACGCGACGGCCGGGCAGGCCCATCGTCCGCTGGGCGATGGTGAGGATCTCGCGCCCGGTCCGACCGGCGTGCTGCGCCGACGCCTCCAGCAGCACGCCAACCTCCAGTCCGGGGTTGGGGAGGTCCCGGAAGGCGCGGCGGGCGATGGTGACGCTTCCGGATGTGGGCGGGGTCAGGCCGACGAGGATCCGCATGGTGGTCGACTTGCCGGCGCCGTTAGGCCCCAGGAACCCGGTGACGCGACCCGGCCGGGCTGTGAAGGAGATGTCGTCCACGGCTCTGAACCCGCCGTAGGTCTTGGTGAGTGACTCGACTGTGATCATGGTGACAAGCGTCGTGCGGACGCGGGTGGGGCGCATCGGTGACGTCCCCTGAGCCCTCCCGGGTCGTACCCCGGCTCCGGCTCAGGGTCCACCCCGGGAGCCGAGCGTCAGGCGAGCCGGCGGCGGCCGCGGAGGCGTTCGTCGAGCAGGTGTGCCGCGGCGGCCAGACCGAGGAAGAAGACTGCGACCGCGGCGGCGTTCAGCAGTACACGTGGCCATCCGTTGTCGGCGACGTCGAGGAACGGGTAGAGCGAGAAGCCGCCGGAGGCCCGCTGCAGGCTGAGCGCGAACACCAGCCAGGCCAGTGGGAACAGGGCGGCCAGCTGCACGACCCGCCACGACGTCTTCCCGCGCGGCCCGAAGACCAGCCACCCGAGCACGCACAGGATCGGGGCGAGGGTGTGCAGCAGGAAGTCGGCCGTCCTCGCTGCCCCGTCGAGGTCCTGGAGGTCCTTGAGTGCCAGTCGGAAGACGACGAAGGTCACCGTGATGCAGAGGACCCCGTCGAGCCGCAGCACCCAGAGCCACTCTGGCTGACGTCGCACCCGACCGGCGAGCACCAGGCTCGTGACCATCACGAGGATGTTGGACTGCACGGTGAAGTACGCGAACACGCTGAGGACCCGGCCCCGGTCGGAGTCGAAGAACCCGGAGTCGAGCGAGGCGGTGGCGACGAGCTGCACGACGATCCCGACGGCCACGACGACCGCCGTCGCCGCGAACCAGAGTCGGGCGACGACCGGCTTGAGCACGGGGGGAGCGTACGGTGCCCGGCCGCCGCGGGCCGCCGAACGACCCCGTCGACACCCGAGGGTCGACCGGTCGGCCCTCGGCCGGCGGTCATCGCGGTGGGTGCCCCCGGCAGGATTCGAACCTGCGCCACCGCCTCCGGAGGGCGGTGCTCTATCCCCTGAGCTACGGGGGCAGCGTCGGGGTATGGCGAGGATCGAGGTTATCAGTCTGCCAAGTCCACCTCGGCCCGCGTCCGGCGCGGCTAGCCTCCGCCCGTGACCGAGGACACCACTGTCAGCGCCGCCGGCGCCTCGGAAGTCGCGGACGGCTCCATCCCCGGTGGCCGCCGACGGGTTCTCGTCGTGGATGACAGCGCCGTGATCCGGACCCTGATCACGGTGAACCTCGAGCTCGAGGGCTTCGAGGTGGTGCAAGCGATCGACGGGCAGGACGCGCTGGCGAAGGCCCTCGAGGTTCAGCCCGACGTCATGACAATCGATGTGGTCATGCCGCGGCTGGACGGCTTCGACGCCGTCGAGCGGATCCGGGCCCACCCACGAACCCAGGACCTCAAGATCGTGATGGTCACCGCTTGTGCGCAGGAGGCAGACCTGCGCCGCGGTGACGAGGTCGGGGTGGACGCCTACGTCACCAAGCCTTTCGACCCGAGCGCGCTGGTGCGCACCGTCCGCGACCTGGTGGAGCAGCCGACCACCTGAGAGATACGGCGGGGCGGGGTGCCGACCGGTCGATAGCCTGCACGCGTGACTCCCGCCGAGCTCGCCTCCGCCGTCCGGGCTGCCGTGCAGGCCGCTGTCGACGAGGGCGCGCTCGCTGTCCCCGTCCCGGCCGAGGTCAAGGTCGAGCGTCCCAAGGTCAGGGAGCACGGCGACTACGCCACCTCGGTGGCGTTGCAGCTGGCGAAGCCGGCCGGCCGGGCGCCCCGGGAGGTCGCCGAGCTCGTGGCCACCCGGCTGCGGGAGGCAGCCGGCGTCGCGCAGGTGGACGTCGCCGGACCGGGCTTTCTCAACATCACCCTCGACTCCGCCGCCCAGGGCGAGCTGGCTCGCACTGTCGTGAGCGCGGGGGCGGCGTACGGAAGGACCACGACGGTTGCCGGCCACCGGTTCAACCTGGAGTTCGTGTCGGCGAACCCCACCGGCCCGCTCCACCTCGGTCATGTCCGCTGGGCCGCTGTGGGCGACGCCCTCGCACGGGTGCTCGAGGCTGCTGGTGCCGACGTCACCCGCGAGTACTACTTCAACGACGCCGGCGTCCAGATCGACCGGTACGCCCAGTCGTTGATGGCGGCGGCGAAGGGAGAGCCGACGCCGGAGGACGGGTACGGCGGCGACTACATCGGTGAGATCGCCGCCCAGGTCGTGGCCCGGCACCCCGACGTCCTCGGGCTGGACGGCGCGGCCGCCCTCGCAACGTTCCGTAGTGACGGCCTGGACCTGATGTTCGAGGAGATCCGCCAGTCCCTGGCGGACTTCGGCGTGCGCTTCGACGTCTACTTCAACGAGAAGGACCTGCACGACAAGGGTGAGCTGACGGCTGCGCTGGATCGGCTCACCTCGGCGGGGCACGTGTTCGAGAAGGACGGCGCGACCTGGCTGCGGACCACCACCTTCGGTGACGACCGCGACCGGGTGCTGGTGCGTACCAACGGCGAGCCGACGTACTTCCTGGCCGACTGCGCCTACTACCTCGACAAGCGAGAGCGGGGCTTCGACCGCGTCGTCATCATGTTGGGTGCCGACCACCACGGGTACGTGGGCCGGTACAAGGCGCTGGCCGCGGCGTACGGCGACGACCCCGACGTCAACCTCGAGATCCTCATCGGCCAGCTGGTCAACCTCTTCAAGGACGGCAAGCCGCTGCGGATGAGCAAGCGCGCAGGCACCACAGTGACGTTGGAGGAGCTGGTCGAGGCGATCGGTGCCGACGCCGGTCGCTACGCGTTGGGCCGGTTCTCCACCGACAGCCCGATCGACCTCGACCTGGACGCCTGGGCACGGCGGACGAACGACAACCCCGTGTACTACGTGCAGTACGCGCACGCCCGGGTGGCCAGCCTGCTGCGCAACGCGGCCGACCTCGGTGTGGACAAGGGCGAGCTGCACCCCGAGCTGCTCGACCACGACCGTGAGGGCGACCTGCTCGGCGCGCTGGGGGAGTACCCGAGGGTGGTGGCCACCGCGGCCGAGCTGCGTGAGCCGCACCGGGTCGCCCGCTACCTCGAGCAGCTCGCGGGCACCTACCACCGGTTCTACGACGACTGCCGGGTGCTGCCCCGCGGCGACGAGGAGACCACCGACGTGCACCGGGCCCGGCTCTGGCTGGTCGAGGCGACCCGCACCGTGCTGGCCAACGGTCTGGGCCTGCTCGGGGTCACCGCGCCGGACCGGATGTAGCACCAGGACCGGGCCGCCACCGTGGACCTCAACGCCGACCTCGGCGAGGAGCTCGACGGCGCACGCACCGACGACGACGGGCTGGTCGGGGTGGTCACCAGTGCCAACATCGCGTGCGGCTTCCACTCGGGCGACCCGCCCACCATGCGCCGTGTCAGCGCGCTCTGTGTCGAGCGCGGCGTCGCGATCGGCGCCCAGGTGTCCTACCGCGACCGCGAGGGGTTCGGGCGCCGGTTCGTCGACGTCGACCCCGGCGTGCTCGCCGACGACGTCCTCGAGCAGGTCGCGACCCTCGACGCCCTTGCCCGCTCCGTCGGCGGTCGGGTGACCTACGTCAAGCCGCACGGGGCGCTCTACCACGCGGTCGGCCACCACGAGGAGCAGGCGGCCGCTCTGGTCGCAGGGGTGCGCGCCTTCGGCGACGACCTGTGCGCGCTCGGGCTTCCGTCGTCGCGCTGGCTGTCCCTGGCCGAGCGAGCCGGGCTGCGGCCGGTGCACGAGGCGTTCGCCGACCGGGCCTACGCCGCCGACGGCACCCTGGTCCCGCGCTACCGGCCGGGTTCGGTCCTCGACGACGCGGCCGAGGTGGTGGCACGCAGTGTTCGTCTGGCTACAGACGCCGAGGTCGTCGCGACCGACGGCACCGTGCTGCGGGTGGTGGCCGAGTCGCTCTGCATCCACGGCGACACTCCCGGTGCCGTCGCTCTCGGGCGGGCGGTGCGCGACGCGCTGCGCGCCGTCGGTGTGGTTCCGGCGCCGTTCGCGCCGCCCGGGTGAGCCCGGTGCGCCTCCTTCCCTGCGGCGACGCGGCCGTCCTCGTCGAGGTGGCCGACCTGGACGCCGCGCTCGCCCTGCACGCGGACCTCCGGGCGCGCCCGCCGTCGGGGATGGTCGACGTCGTCCCGGCCGAGCGGACCGTCCTGGTGCGGGTCGACCCGGCGGTGACCTCGGTCGAGGCGCTGCGCGACGACCTGGCGCGGCGCCGGGCCGCCCGTCGCAACCTCGTCGAGGGCCCGGTGCTGACGGTCCCCGTGGCCTACGACGGGTCCGACCTCGCGGCGGTGGCGGCCGGCGTGGGCTGGTCCGTGCAGCGTCTGGTCACCGAGCACCAGCGGCGCACGTGGCGGGTTGCCTTCACCGGCTTCGCGCCCGGCTTCGGCTACCTCGTGCCGGACGACGACTGGCCCGAGGTTTCGCGTCGCGCCGACCCGCGGACCGTGGTCCCGGCCGGTGCGGTGGCGCTGGCCGGCCGGTACGCCGGGGTCTACCCGCAGGCCAGCCCGGGCGGCTGGCAGCTGGTGGGGCGCACCGACCTCGCGGTCTGGGACGTCGACCGTGACCCGCCCGCGCTGCTGGTCCCCGGAACCCGGGTGCGGTTCGAGGCGGTGCCGTGACGGCCGGCCCGGAGGTCGCGCTGGAGGTGGTCGCGACCGGTCCTCTCACCACAGTGCAGGACCTCGGCCGGCCCGGCCTTGCGGCCCTGGGTGTCAGCCCGTCCGGCGCGGCCGACCGGGCGGGCGCCCGCCGGGCCAACGCCCTGGTTGCCAACCCGGCGTCGGCGGCGGTGCTCGAGGTGACGCTCGGCGGTCTGCGGCTGGTGGCCCGCGGCGACTGCGAGGTCGCCGTCGCCGGAGCGGCGGCGCCTGTCGACGTCGACGGTGCCGGCGTCGACGTCACAGGCGGCCCGGTCCGGCTGGTCTCCGGCTCGACGCTGCGACTCGGGCGGCCGGCGGTCGGCGTGCGGACCTACGTCGCGGTGCGCGGCGGCTTCGCCGTGCCGACCGTGCTGGGCTCCTGCTCCACCGACCTGCTGTCCGGGCTCGGCCCGCTGCCGCTGCGCCGCGGCGACGTCCTGCGTGTCGGCGACGTCGCCCCGGCCGCCCACGGCGTGCCCGCTGCCGTCGCCGCGTCCGCCGACCTCGTCCTGCCCGTTCTGCCGGGGCCGCGGCTCGACCTGTTCGGCGCCGGCGCCTTCCGGCGGTTGCTCGCCGCGCCGTACCTCGTGACTCAGGACTGCAACCGGGTCGCGCTACGGCTCCAGGGCGACGCGCTGCACCGCGCCGTCGGCGGAGAGCTCGCGAGCGAGGGGCTCGTCCGTGGCGCGGTGCAGGTGCCGCCGTCGGGGCAGCCGGTGATGTTCCTGGCCGACCACCCGGTCACCGGCGGCTACCCGGTGGTCGCGGTGGTCCCCGATGCCTCGACCGACCTCGCGGCACAGGCCCGTCCCGGCAGCCGGATCACGTTCCGCGAGATCGCCGCACGTCGCTAGCCTCGCCGGATGCGTGTCCACCCGGCCGGACCGAGGTCCGGCGAGCTCGCTCACGAGGGGTTGCACGGTGGGCCACCCGACGACCTCGGCGCCCTCGACCCCGACGTCTGGCCGCTCGGACTGTCGCGCTCAGCCGACGGCCACCTCCTGCTGCGCGGGCACGACGTCCGCGCCCTGGTGGCGGAGCACGGCAGCCCGGCGTTCCTGTTGGACGAGGCCGACCTGCGGCGGCGGTGCCGTGACTACCGGGACGCGTTCGGCGGCGCGATGGTCTTCTACGCGGCCAAGGCGTTCCTCAGCACCGCTGTCGCGCGCTGGGTCGAGGAGGAGGGCCTCGGCCTCGACGTGTGTACCGGTGGCGAGCTCGCGGTCGCGGTGCGCGTCGGATTCCCCGGTGACCGGCTGCTGCTGCACGGCAACAACAAGTCGGTGGCCGAGCTGACCGCCGCCCTCGATGCCGGCGTCGGGCGGGTGGTGGTCGACTCACTCGTCGAGGTCGAGCGGCTGAGCGCGCTCTGCGTCGAGCGCGGCACCACCCAGCCGGTCTTGGTCCGCGCCACCGTCGGCGTCGAGGCGCACACCCACGAGTTCATCGCGACCGCGCACGAGGACCAGAAGTTCGGGTTCTCCCTCGCCGGCGGTGACGCCCTCGCCGCCGTACGCCGCGTGCACGACGCCCCTGGCCTCGAGCTCGTGGGTCTGCACTCGCACATCGGCTCGCAGATCTTCGACACGGGGGGCTTCGAGGTCGCGGCGCACCGGGTCGTCGGGCTGCTCGCCGAGGTCAATGAGGAGATCGGCGTCGAGCTGCCCGAGCTGAACCTCGGCGGCGGCCTCGGCATCGCGTACACCAGCGCCGACGACCCGGCCGACGTCGCGGAGATGGGCCGTTCGCTCCGGGCGATCGTCGAGCGCGAGTGCGCCGCGGCCGGTCTCGCCGTCCCCGCGCTGGCGATCGAGCCCGGCCGCGGCATCGTCGGGCCGGGCACCCTGACGGTCTACGAGGTCGGCACCGTCAAGCCAGTGGAGGGCGTGCGGACCTTCGTGTCGGTGGACGGCGGCATGAGCGACAACATCCGCACCGCTCTGTACGACGCCGACTACACGGTCGTCCTCGCCAACCGCGCCTCGGCGGCGCCGCCGATGCTGGCCCGGGTCGTGGGCAAGCACTGCGAGAGCGGCGACGTCGTCGTCAAGGACGCCTGGCTGCCCGCCGACCTGGCGCCGGGCGACCTGCTCGCCGTGGCCGCCACCGGGGCGTACTGCCGGTCGATGGCCTCGACGTACAACCACCTGCCGCGCCCACCGGTGGTGGCCGTCGACGAGGCCGGCAGCCGGGTCATCCTCCGCCGCGAGACCGTCGACGACCTGCTCGCCCTCGACCTCGGCTGACCACCCGGCCCCTCCCCCCCCCGGCAGCACGACCGGGCTCACCCCGAACAAGATCGTTTGCGACCTGGTTCCCCGACACGCCGGGCGTAGCCTCGGCGGGTCGGGGACCAAGGTCGCAAACGACGTTCCTGGGGTGGGCGCGCGCGGGGACCGGATCCCGGTCATGCGCGGGTCCGGCCGGGTGGGTCTGACAGGCTGGGACGCATGGGACAGGCGCTTCGGGTCGCGCTGCTGGGGTGCGGCACCGTCGGCAGCGAGGTGGCCCGGCTGCTCACCACGCACGCCGACGACCTGGCCGCCCGGGTCGGGCGCCCGCTCGAGCTCGTCGGCATCGCCGTCCGCCGGACGGCCCGTGACCGAGGGGACCTGCCGGTCGACCCAGCACTGTTCACGACCGACGCGGAGTCCCTCGCCACCCGCGAGGACGTCGACGTCGTCGTCGAGGTCATCGGCGGGATCGAGCCGGCGCGGAGCCTGATCCTCGGGGCGCTCGAGGCGGGTGCCTCGGTGGTCACGGCGAACAAGGCGCTGCTCGCCGAGGACGGCGCGACGCTGTTCGAGGCGGCCGAGAAGCACCGACGCGACCTGTACTACGAGGCGGCGGTCGCCGGGGCCATCCCGCTGCTGCGCCCGCTTCGCGAGTCGCTCGCCGGCGACCGGGTACGACGGGTGATGGGCATCGTCAACGGCACCACCAACTACATCCTCACCCGGATGACCGAGAGCGGTGCGAGCTTCACCGATGCCCTCGAGGAGGCCCAGGCACTGGGCTACGCCGAGGCCGACCCGACCGCTGACGTCGAGGCGTTCGACGCTGCCGCCAAGGCAGCGATCCTCGCCGCCCTCGCGTTCCACACCAGGGTCACCGCCGCGGACGTGCACCGCGAGGGCATGACCGCGGTCACCAGCGCCGACGTCGCCAGCGCACGGGCGATGGGATGCGTGGTCAAGCTGCTGGCGATCGCCGAGATGTCCGCCGACGGCACCAGCGTCGGTGTCCGCGCGCACCCGGCGATGATCCCCTTGACGCATCCGCTGGCAGCGGTGCGGGAGGCGTTCAACGCCGTGTTCGTGGAGTGCGAGGCGGCCGGCGAGCTGATGTTCTACGGCCGCGGCGCCGGCGGCTCGCCCACGGCGAGCGCCGTCCTGGGCGACATCGTCGCGGTGGCCCGGCACAAGGTCTCCGGCGGCCGGGGGCCGGGCGAGTCGTCCTACGCCGACCTGCGCCTGCGCCCCATCGGCGAGACCGTGACGCGCTACCACGTGAGCCTCGACGTGGCCGACCGCTCCGGCGTGCTCGCCCAGGTCGCCACCGCCTTCGCCGGACACGGCGTGTCGATCGAGACGGTCCGCCAGGAGAAGCACGGCGAGGACGACGCGGTGCTGGTCATCGTCACTCACGACGCCACCGACGCCGCGTTGTCCTCGACGGTCGAGTCGCTGCGCGGTCTCGACGTCGTCCGCCGGGTGCTCAGCGTCATGCGGGTCGAGGGCCGCTGACCATGGCGCTTGTCTGGCACGGTGTCATCGCGGAGTACGCAGACCGGATGCCGGTCGGGCCGCGCACGCCGGTGATCAGCCTGGGTGAGGGCGGCACGCCTCTGGTCCGCGCCCACCACCTGTCCGGGCTGACGGGCTGCGACGTCCACCTCAAGGTCGAAGGCGCCAACCCGACCGGCTCCTTCAAGGACCGCGGGATGACGGTGGCGATCTCCAAGGCGGTCGAGGAGGGCGCCACGGCGGTCATCTGCGCCTCCACCGGCAACACAAGCGCGTCGGCGGCTGCGTACGCCGCCAAGGCCGGCCTCGACTGCGTCGTGCTCGTGCCGCACGGCCGGATCGCCGCCGGCAAGCTCGCGCAGGCCATCGTGCACGGATCGCGGCTCCTGCAGGTGGAGGGCGGGTTCGACGACTGCCTGCGGCTGGCACGCGGGCTGGCCGACGAGCTGCCGGTGTCACTCGTCAACTCCGTCAACGACAACCGCATCCAGGGCCAGAAGTCGGCCGCGTTCGAGGTCGTGGACGCGCTCGGCCGCGCCCCGGACGTGCACTGCCTGCCCGTCGGCAACGCGGGCAACATCACGGCGTACTGGCGCGGCTACGTCGAGTACGCCGCCGACGGGCTGTGCGGCCGGCCGCGCATGTGGGGCTTCCAGGCCGAGGGTGCGGCGCCGATCGTGCGCGGCGAGCGGGTTGCCGACCCGGAGACCGTCGCGACCGCGATCCGCATCGGCGACCCGGCATCCTGGGCCGGTGCCGTCGCCGCTCGGGAGGAGTCGGGTGGGCGCATCGACGCCGTCAGCGACCACGCGATCCTGGCCGCCCAGAGGCTGCTGTCCACGCGGGAGGGTGTCTTCGTCGAGCCGGCCAGCGCCGCATCGGTGGCCGGCCTGCTCCAGTGCCACGAGCAGGGTGTGCTCGATCCGGGCCTGCAGGTGGTCTGCACGGTCACCGGCAACGGGCTCAAGGACACCGAGACCGCGCTGCGCGAGGTCACGGTCGACACGACCACCGTGGCCGCCGACGTCCGCGCCGCCGCGGCCGTGCTCGGGCTGCTGCCGGCATGACCGTCCCCACCGGACAGGTCACCGTCCGCGTGCCCGCGACGAGCGCCAACCTCGGGCCGGGCTTCGACTGCCTCGGGCTCGCCCTCGACCTGCAGGACGAGGTCGTGGTCACCGCCGGGCGCCCCCCGGCGGCCGGGGCCGGCTCCGGCGTCGAGATCACCGTCACGGGCGAGGGCGACGGTGCGGTCCCGACCGATGCCACCCACCTCGTCGTACGGGCCGTGCACGCGGCGTTCGAAGCCCTCGGTGAGCCGCACGTCTCGCTGCAACTGCACTGCACCAACCGGGTGCCGCACGGCCGCGGCCTCGGCTCCTCGGCCGCGGCTGTCGTCGCCGGCCTGCTGGCCGGCCGGGCGCTGGTCGCGGACGGCCCCGACCGCCTCGACGACGACGCAGTGCTCGCGCTGGCCACCGCGATGGAGGGGCACCCCGACAACGCGGCCGCCGCGCTGCTCGGCGGCCTGACACTCGCCTGGTCCGGCCCGGCAACCGTGCACGCCGTCCGGCTCGAGCCGCGGGCCGACCTGACGGCGACGGTGCTCGTGCCCGACCTGCAGCTCTCCACCGAGACCGCCCGCGGGCTGCTGCCTGCGACTGTCAGCCACGCCGACGCCGCCTTCAGCGCGGGGCGCGCCGCGCTGCTCGTAGCTGCCCTGACCGGCGCGACCCCCACCGACGGTGTCCTGCTGGCTGCCACCGAGGACCGGCTGCACCAGGCCCAGCGCGCGCCCGCCATGCCGGCCACGGCGCGGCTGCTCGGCGAGCTGCGCGCAGAGGGCCGGGCCGCGGTGGTGTCCGGCGCCGGGCCGACGGTGCTCGTCCTGGACCAGGGCGAGCCCGCGCCGCTGTCGGCGCCGCCCGGCTGGCGGGTGCTGCCACTCACGGTCGCCCGGCTCGGTGCCACGGTGGTCCGGGGCTGACCGCACGGAATCCGCGGGTCGGGAACGAACCCGGCGCCCATGGTGTTAGGCTCGGCAGCGCACCAGCAGCCACGGCACGTGGCCGGTGCCCCGCCACGATTTCCCGCCACCGGCTCGTGTCCGGTGGCGGGAGTCCGACGTCGTACGACGACCGTGGCCATCCGTCGCCCACCCCCGGACCCCGGGGACGAGGTCGGAGGAGCCCGCGGGGGACGGCAGGGCAACCCGAGCGCGCAGTCGGCGGAACCTGGTGAGCGACCCACCTTTCCCGCGTCCCAGCAGCGGACGCAGCAGACCGACCGGAGCCGCCGTCGCGCGGCCCGTCGCCAGGAAGGACCACTCTGTGTCCGACAGCACCGATCTCCTCGACGCGCCCTCCACAGGACCGTCCGGAGGCACGACCGCCGAGCAGCCGGCGCCCGCCGCCGGCAAGGCACCCGCCCGCAAGCGCCCCGCCGGCCTGTCCGGCATGGTGCTCGCCGAGCTGCAAGGGCTGGCCGGCGAGCTGGGCATCAGCGGCACGACCAAGATGCGCAAGGGCCAGCTGATCGAGGCCATCAAGGAGCGCCAGGCCGGGTCGTCCGACGCCGGCCGCGGCGACGGCGAGGGACGCGCGGCCGGCGGCACGGCGCCCCGGGCCCGGCGGGAGCGCTCCGACCGGGGCAGCCGCAACAGCTCGACGGAGAAGGGCGCCGCCGACTCCGCGCCGGCCCGTCCCGACCCCGAGGAGCGGGACGACCGGCCCGACCGGCAGGCCCGTAGCGGCCGGGACCAGCGCGACCCGCGCGACACCAGGGACGAGGGCGGCGACCGGCAGCGCGACCGGGGCGACCGTCCCGAGCGGCAGCGCGACCGCACCCAGACCCAGCAGGGGGAGCGCAACCAGCCGCGCAACCAGAACCCGCAAGGGGAGCACGGCCAGGGCCGCACCCAGGGTCAGCAGGCTGCCGGTCAGAACGAGGACGACTTCGACGACCGCGGGGGGCGCGGCCGCCGTCGCGGCCGCTACCGCGACCGCAACCGCAGCCGTCGTGGCGGCCGTGACGGCTTCGCCCCGCAGGACAACACAGAAGGCGGCCTGCCGGAGATCAGCGAGGACGATGTCCTCGTGCCGGTCGCGGGCATCCTCGACATCCGCGACAACTTCGCCTTCGTGCGCACCTCGGGCTACCTGCCCGGCTCCAACGACGTGTACGTCTCGCTGGCGCAGGTCCGCAAGGCGGGCCTGCGCAAGGGTGACGCCGTCACCGGCGCGGTCCGCCAGCCGCAGGAGGGCGAGCGCAAGGAGAAGTTCAACGCCCTGGTCCGCCTCGACAGCATCAACGGGACCGACCCGGAGCAGGCCCAGAACAGGGTCGAGTTCAGCAAGCTCACCCCGCTGTACCCGCAGGAGCGGCTGCGCCTCGAGACCGAGCCGAGCCTGCTCACCACCCGGGTCATCGACCTCGTCGCGCCGATCGGCAAGGGCCAGCGTGGCCTGATCGTCTCGCCGTCGAAGTCGGGCAAGACGATGGTCATGCAGGCGATCGCCAACGCCATCTCGACGAACAACCCCGAGGTGCACCTCATGGTCGTGCTCGTCGACGAGCGGCCCGAGGAGGTCACCGACATGGAGCGGGCGGTGAAGGGCGAGGTCATCTCCTCGACGTTCGACCGTCCCGCCGAGGACCACACCATCGTCGCCGAGCTGTCCATCGAGCGGGCCAAGCGCCTGGTCGAGCTCGGGCACGACGTCGTCATCCTGCTCGACGGCATCACCCGACTCGGCCGCGCGTACAACCTGGCTGCCCCGGCCAGTGGCCGGATCCTCTCCGGCGGTGTCGACTCCACCGCGCTCTACCCGCCGAAGCGGTTCTTCGGCGCCGCTCGCAACATCGAGAACGGCGGCTCGCTGACGATCCTCGCCACCGCGCTGGTCGAGACCGGGTCGCGGATGGACGAGGTGATCTTCGAGGAGTTCAAGGGCACCGGCAACATGGAGCTCAAGCTGGACCGCAGGCTCGCCGACAAGCGGATCTTCCCTGCCGTCGACGTCGATGCCTCGGGCACCCGGCGTGAGGACATCCTGATGGGCAAGGACGAGCTGCAGGTCGTCTGGAAGCTGCGTCGCGTCCTGCACGCCCTCGACACCGGGCAGGCGCTCGACCTGCTGCTGGACCGGATGAAGAAGACCAGCAGCAACGCCGAGTTCCTCCGGCAGGTCCAGCAGACGATGCCGATGCCGGGCAACGGCGGCACCGGCGACGAGGCCTGACCGCACCGGACGCACCGCCCCACCCGCTACGCCGCCCGCTCACCCGGGCGGCGTAGTCCGTCCTGGCCCCCGCTCCAGCCCGTCCGGAGGATCCAGCCCGGGCACCCGCGCGCCGAAGAACTCTCCAGACCACCGGACCCCTGTCCGGGTGGCCCGGGTCGGACCTGGTCGGACTCGGACGGGCGAGAGGGACACTGTGACGCGAGCACGGACCACGACGACGACGTTCCGCTGGAGCGCCGTCCCGATGATGCTGCTCGTGGTGGCGGGGGCCCTGCTGACCGGCGCCCCCGGTGCCTCGGCCGCACTGGCCAAGGGGACAGTCACGGCGACTCCCCACTGCTACTTCCTCAACTCGGACGGCTCCTACTCGGTCAACGTCAACGTCACGAACACCGACCCGGACCCGGTCACCATCAAGATCGGTGGCGAGAACAAGTTCAACCCCGGCGACGACAACCAGGGCCAGCCGGACACCTTCGGCCCGGGCCTGACGGTCAACGCCGCCCAGGCGACGTTCAAGGCCAAGGACTGGGCCAAGGCCGAGTGGCGGCTCAACGGCATCGACTACGCCCTGACCACCACGACCGAGTGCTCGGTCACCTCGGTGACCGCCGAGGGCAACCTGCTCGCTGTGCTGGCCTTCAGCGTCCTGGTCACCGCTGGAGGCGCGGCCCTGATGGGCACCCGCCGGCGCCGCCGCTTCGCGCACGACATCGCCTGAGCCGTTAGCCCGACCGGGTGCCGGGCACCCGGTCGGGCTAGGCCGCTCACCGGCCAGAACCTGCCGCGGGGACTATCCAGGCTGCGCAGCGCCCTGCCGAGACTCAGAGGACACGAGCCGACGGGCGCAGCTGCGTCGGCCCACACGCGGAACGGGAGACGACAGCGATGCGGAACGGGACACGACGGGGGACCCTGGCCGGCCGGTTCATGCTGGCCCTGGTCGCCATGCTGGCGGTCGGCGTCGTCGCCGCGCCGAGCGCGCAGGCGGCCGCCGCTCCGGCCGGATCGCTCACCCCGTACGTCAGCTGCTACTTCGACAACAACAACGGCACCGTGACGTTCAGCGTGGGTGTGACCAGCAAGAACAGCGGCGTCGTGTCCGTTCCGGTCGGCTCCGGCAACCGGATCACGCTGGGCGCCGCGGACCGCGGCCAGCCGACGTCGTTCAGCCCGGGCACCCACGACAACGTATGGGCCGCCACGGTCACCTGGGCCGAGGTCTTCAACGACGTCAACTGGTCGCTGACCGGCAACGAGGTCCAGCTCACCAACTGGACCCGGTGCAGCGCACGTCCGGTGCCGGCCGAGGGGAACGCGCTCGCCGTTGTCGCCTTCGCCGCCGTCGTCACGGTCGCCGGCTCCGCACTCATGGGTGAGCGTCGCCGCCGGCGCCGGGGACCCGTCGGGGACATCACGTGACCCGCGGCCCGGGAAGGCTCTCGCGGACCGTCCGTCGCCTGGTGGCGGCGGCCGGGCTCGGAGCGCTTCTCGGCGCCGGCGTCCTGGGGGCGTCGCCGGCGCAGGCGGCGACGATCGACTGCACCGCCCATGAGCGCCAGCGTGTGCAAGGAGCTCAGCCCCGTCGTGGAGTGCGTGTGGGACAACAAGAACGGCACCACCACGGCGCTGTGGGGGTGGGACAACCCCACGACCGACACCGCCCAGATCGACGTGGGCAACAAGAACAAGATGTCGCCCGGTCGGCGAGGACCAGGGCCAGCCCACCCTGTTCCCGCCCGGGCGGCACCGGAACGTGTTCACCACGACGTTCACCGGGTCGTCCGCCAGCTGGCGGCTCGGCAACGACACTGCCCGGTCGGCTCGGGCGCAGCCGCCTGCTCGACCAAGCCGGTGCCCCAGGTGGGCAGCGTGGGGGCGCTGTTCGTCGTCGCCCTCCTGCTCGTCCTCGGCGCACTGATCATCGCCTCTGCCCGCCCTCGTCCCCTGGTGGTGTCCGAATGAAGGTCCTGGCGATCGGGGCGCACCCCGACGACGTCGAGCTCGGCTGCGGTGGGGCGCTGGCGCGCCACGTGGCGGCCGGCGACGAGGTCACCATGCTCGTGATGACCCCCGGGGAGATGGGACCGCAGGGGCTCACCTCGCGGGTCCGTGAGCAGGAGGCGGCGGCGGCCGTCCTGGGCGTCCAGCTGATCTGGGGACCCTTCTCCGACGGGTCGGTGCCGCACGGCCGCGAGGCCGTGACGGTCGTCGACGAGGTCGTCGCCCGCGTCGGCGCCGACGTCATCTACGCCCACGCCCCGAACGACACCCACCAGGACCACGTGGCGACCTCGGCCGCCGCGCTCGCTGCGGGTCGCCGGCTGGCCCGGGTGCTCTTCTACCAGTCGCCCTCCACGACGATGTTCAACCCGACGGTGTTCGTCGACGTCGAGCGCTCGCTCGGGGACAAGCTGGCGGCCCTGCGAGCGCACTGGTCGCAGGTCATGCAGTGCGCCATGGTCGACCTCGAGACCGTCGAGGTCGGTGCCCGCTACTGGGGCAGCCGGGCCAAGATCGCCTACGCCGAGGCCTTCGAGAGCCCGCGGTTCGTGTGGGAGATCGGTGACCGCGAGCCGGCCGCCGTCGGCACGCTCGACGGCGTCGAGGAGCGGCCTTCCGAGGTCACCGCCCCTGACGGCGAGCTGGTCTCGATCCAGGGCTGACGGTGAGCGACCAGCACGCCGCACCCGTCGCGGTGCCGCACGGAGCCATGGGCGACGCGGCGCCGTGGACCCTGCTGTTCATGCTCGGGGGAGCCGCGCTGCTCGTCGCCGCCGTGGGTGTCAACAGCGCGATCCTGGCGGCGTCCGTGGTGGTCAACCTCTCGTTCCTGGCCTTCTTCCTGCGGCACGTCGCCTTCGCGGCGGCGGCGGTCCGATGGGCCGGCGGGGACCTCTACGACGAGGCCGAGGTCGACCTCGACTACCGGCCGAACGTGAGCATCCTGGTGGCCTGCCACAACGAGGCGCTCGTCGCGGAGTCCCTGGTGCGCGGCCTGCGGGCGCTGCACTACCCGCGGTCGCGGCTGGAGATCATCCTGGTCGACGACGCCTCCGCGGACGGCACCGGTGACCTGCTCGAGCGGCTGACGGCCGGCGAGCGGCACATCCAGGTGCTCCGGCGCGAGCCGGGTGCCGGCGGCGGCAAGTCGGGCGCGCTCAACGACGCCGCGGCCATCGCCCGCGGCGAGGTGATCGTGATCTTCGACGCCGACCACATCCCACGCCGCAACGTGGTCGAGCGTCTCGTCCGGCACTTCCAGGACCCGCGGGTCTCCGCGGTCCAGGGGCGCTGCGTCGTGCGCAACTCGGTGCAGTCGCGACTGGCCCGGTCGATCGCGATCGACTACTTCTCCGGCTACCTCGTCAACGAGTACGGCCGGCAGGCGCTGTTCGAGCTGCCGGCGTACGGCGGGGCCAACTGCGCCGTCCGCACCTCGACCCTGCGCCGGCTGGGCGGGTGGAACACCGAGAGCGTCACCGAGGACACCGACCTCACGCTGCGCGTGGTCATGCTCGGCGAACGGGTCCGGTACGACATCACTGCCGTGGACACCGAGGAGGGTGCCACCACCCTCGGCCGGTTCGTCAAGCAGCGCTACCGCTGGGCCCGTGGCCACCAGCAGGTGTGGCGGGACTACCGGCGGTTCGTGCTGCGCACGCCACACCTCAAGCCGCTGGAGCGGCTCGAGACCGTCATGTTCCTGCTCGTGTACCACCTGCCAGTGCTGTGCACGATGACCCTGCTGCTGACCGTCCTGCGGATCCTCGGCATCGGTCCGACGGTCACGGTGTTCGAGCTGCTGCCGCTGGCCGCTCTGCTCTTCGCCGGCCCGTTCTGCGAGCTGGCCGTCGGGCTCCTCGTCGGGCGGGCACCCCGCCGGTCGGCCTGGTCCATCGCCTGGATGACGCCGATCTTCGTCGTGTTCATGCTGGTCTGCACCAAGGCGTGGGTCGACGGGCTGCTGGGCCGTCCGTACTCCTGGGTGAAGACGGCTCGCTCGTCCTGGTCCGCCCTCGAGGGCGGCGAGGCGGACCCGGCCGAGCCGGTGGCGCCGGTCGCAGCCGAGGCGGCGGCGTGAGCGGGCGGCGGCGTCGCGTGTTCGGCGCACTGGCCCTGGCCCTCCTGCTCGCCGTGGGGGGCTTCGAGCTCCTCACCGGCCCGGCCCGCAACCTCGAGATGGCCATGGTGATGGAGCTGCTGCGGCCGGTCGGCGGGCGCGCCTCGGTGGTGGGGACCTACTTCCAGCTGCTGCCACCCGACCAGGAGGCCTTCCGGGCCCAGCTCACGCCGTACTGCTCGTCCCTGATCCCCGTGCTCGCCCTCGCGGCGATCGGGCTGTTCATCCTGAGCGGCACCTGGCCCCGGCGGCTGCTCGCCGTGTCCCTCGCCGCGGCGCTGGTCATGGGGTGCAACGTGCTCCGCATCGGCGGGTCGCTGTGGATGGGCTACGAGTTCGGCGGCGGCGCCCTGGTGCTCTTCCACGACTGGATCGGCACGTTCTTCGCACTCGTCTACACGATGGCGGGGTTCTTCCTGATGCTGTTCCTGCTCCTTCCGAGCGCGACCGCCAAGATCCCGCGTGCGGCCCGCGTGAGCGACACGCTCTAAAGGTCAGCGTGGATTCATCCGATCGGAGCAATGTGACCGCCCTCCTGCTCCAGGCCGCCCCGGCCGGACCCGACCCCGCCCTGTTGGCCGTCCTCATCGGCGCCGGAGCGCTTGTCGCGGCCGTCGCCTGGCGCACGATCCGCAGCCTGCGGGTGCGTCGCGGGATCGTGGCGGGCCTACGCGACGGCGATCCGGACATCCGCCAGGAGGCCGTCCTGCAGGCCGCCGACATGGGGCTGGCCACCACCGCGGGCCTGCTTCTGCGTGCCGTGCGCGCCGAGACCGACCCCGCCGTGCTTGCCGCGGTGGTCCGCACCGTGGCCGGCCGCCAGTGGGAGCCCGCGTCGACCGCAGGCATCGTCGAGCTGCGCCTGTGGGCCCGTGCCTACGCCGAGAAGCACCCCGAGCTCCGCCGGGGGACCACGTCCGCACCTCTGCTCGCCGGCGTCGTCGGCGCCGTCCCGGCGCCGTCGTTGGACCCGTCCCGCGCGGCGGAGTTCCGCACCCGGCAGGACCAGGTCCCCGACCTGGCCGACGCACCGGAGCCGATGCAGCACTACGGCGCGCCCCCCGACGACGACCGGATGGGGCCGGTCCGGGTGATGGTGACCGGCGCGGGCGGGCCCGCGGGAGTGGCAGTGATCCGGGCCCTGCGAGAGCACGGGCACCGGGTCGTGGGCCTGGACGCCGACCCCAGCGCCGCCGGTCTGGCTCTCGCCGACGACGGACACGTCGTGCCGCGCGCCGATGATCCGCACTACCTCGCCGCACTGCTGCGCATCGCCACCGTCACGGACGCCCAGGCACTGATCTGCACCGTCGCCGAGGAGTACACCGCCCTCACCGGTGCCGTCGAGTACCTGCACGAGGCGCAGATCCGGACGATGATGCCCGAGCTCCGGGCGGTCGAGGTGTGCCTGGACAAGTGGGCTTTCGCCGAGCACCTGCGGGGTGAGGCGTTCCCGACGCCGGAGACCGGGCTGGGCAGCGCGGAGGGGATCCACGGTCCCTGGGTCGTGAAGCCCCGCTTCGGTCGCGGGTCCCGTGACGTGATGATCTGCACGACCCGGACCCAGCTGGCCTCCGCGTTGCGGACCGTCCCGCAGCCGATCGTGCAGACGCTGCTCTCCGGCCGCGAGTTCACGTGCGACGCGCTCGTCGACAGCAGCGGAGCGGTCGCCGGCACAGCGCCTCGTTGGCGCAACGAGACCCGTGGTGGCATCTCGACGAAGGGGACCACGTTCTCCGACCCGGCGGTCAGCCAGGCGTCCGCGCTCGCGCTGAAGTCCGTCGGTCTCGTCGGCCCGGCGAACGTGCAGGGCTTCGTGTCCGAGGACGGCCGCGTCACCGTGCACGAGATCAACCCGCGGTTCTCCGGTGGTCTCCCGCTGACCCTCGCGGCCGGGTGCGACATCGTCGAGGAGTACCTGCGGGACGTGATGGGCCTGACGGTCCGGCCGGAACGCCTGGTGCCCCGTCCTGACGTGAGCATGTCGCGCTACTTCTGCGAGGTGTTCGCGGGATGACCGGCCTGCGCCTCACCGTCCCGGTGGGCACCAGGCCGGAGATCATCAAGCTGGCCCCCGTGGTGGGCGCCCTGCGCGCGGCCGGTCACGTGGTGCGCTGTGTCGCCACCGGCCAGCACAGCGACCCCCTGCTCTACGCGGACCTGTTCGCCGAGCTCGGCTGCCCGCCCGACGCCGGCTGGCAGCTCGCCGGCACCGAGGGAGAGCGCGTGGGCCAGCTCCTGTCCCATGCCTACGCCGACCTCGAGCGACACCGCCCCGACGTCGTCCTGGTGCTCGGGGACACCTACACGGCGCCACTGGTCGCGATGGCGGCCCGACGCGCCGGTGTCGGGGTGGCGCACGTCGAGGCCGGGCTGCGCTCCTTCAACGACGTGTCGATGGAGGAGTCCAACCGCCGGATGATGGCCGCGCTCGCCACGTTGCACCTGGCGCCCACCGAGCTGGCCCGCGACTTCCTCCTGCAGGAGGGCGTGGAGGCGGCCCGCATCCGGGTCGTCGGCAACCCGGTCCTCGACGCGGTCCGCCGCGAGGGGGTGACCCGGGTCCCGCTCGACTCGCGGAGGGGCGTGCTCGTCACCGCCCACCGGGCCGGCAACGTCGACGACCCGGCCCGGCTCCGTGTCCTCGTGCGACTGGTCGAGCAGCTGGCGGCGCAGCACGGCGGCGTGCTCTTCCCCGTGCACCCGCGCACCCGGGACCGGTTGGGGGCGGCCGGGCTGTGGGACGGACTGACCGCGCTCGCCGGCACGACCGGGGTCACCCTGGTGGAGCCGTTGGGGTACGGCGACCTCCTGCGCGCGCTGGCGGCCAGCAGGCTGGTCGTCACCGACAGCGGCGGCATCCAGGAGGAGGCGTCCTACCTGGGTGTCCCGGTCGTGGTGATGAGGACGACGACCCCGCGCTGGGAGGGCGTGCGCACCGGCGCTGCCGTCCTGACCGGCCTCGACGAGGTCGGGGTCCTCGAGGCCGCCTCGCACCTCGCCGACGACGCCTCGCTCGCCCGGGTGGCCGCGCTGCCGTGCCCGTACGGTGACGGCCGCACCGCGGAGCGGGTCGTCGAGGTCCTCGACGACCCGGTCGTCCGGGCGCTGCTGCGCCCCACCGAACCCCGCCTGGGCAGCGCCCTGCCGGACCGGGTGGCGCCGTGACCCCGGTCGCCGGCGGCATCGTCACCGCAGTCACCGTGGACCTGGACGACACCCTGTACCCGCAGGCCGACTGGCTGGCCGGTGCCTGGCACGCCGTGGCTGCGGCAGCCGGCCGGCGCGGCCTGGACCAGGCCGCCCTGTACGAGGTGCTGCTGCGCGTCTGTGCCGAAGGTTCCGACGGTGGTGGCATCGTCGACCGGGCCCTGGCGGAGATCGGCGTCCCCGCGGACCTCGCGGCCGAGCTGGTCCCCTCGTTGGTCGCCGTCTTCGCCGGTCACCGGCCGGCGCGGCTGCGGCCCTACCCCGGCGTTGTCGAGGCGCTGGGCGGCCTGGCCGAGCGGCTGCCCGTCGTCGTCGTCACCGACGGCATGCCACAGGTGCAGCACGCGAAGGTCGAGGCGCTGGGCATCGGGCACCTGGTCGCCGCCGTCGTGGTCTCGGACGAGCTGGGGGGACGGCACCTGCGCAAGCCGCACCCGGCCCCTTTCGCACGGGCCCTGGAGGTGCTCGGCCGGACCCCCGCCGAGGTCGTCCACGTGGGCGACCGCCCGGAGAAGGACGTCCGCGGGGCCGCGGCCGCCGGGATGCGCTGCGTCCGGGTGGCGACGGGTGAGTACGCCGCGGTTCCGGACGGGGACCATCGGCCCTGGCGCACTGCCGCGACCTTCGCCGAGGCAGTGGCACTGCTGCTGGCGGCGGGACCCTCCGGCCCGGGCGTCACCGCGGGAACACCGGGGGCCGAGCGCGGGTTGTGAGGTTCGGACCCCGCTCTGGCACACTGGTCCGCTGGTTCCGGTTCACGTCCCCGCAGGCGCGCGGCGACGACCCGGCGACCGAACCCACCGTGAGGAGAGCACCACCGTGAAGGCCGACATCCACCCCGAGTACGTCGAGACGACCGCCACCTGCACCTGCGGCGCGACGTTCACCACCCGCAGCACCGCGAAGAGCGGAGTCATCCACTCCGAGGTCTGCTCGCAGTGCCACCCCTTCTACACCGGCAAGCAGAAGATCCTCGACACCGGCGGCCGCGTGGCCCGGTTCGAGAAGCGCTTCGGCAAGTCCGGCTCCGGCTCCAAGTAGCTCCGCCGTCGGCCCCGGTCGGCCACCCTGCGAGGTGGCCGACCGGGGCCGTCGCCGTCTGCAGCCGCCGTACACCCGCCCTGAGGAGCCCGCCGTGCTCGAAGCCCCCGCCGAGCTGCTCGCCGAGCATGCCCGGATCGAGCGTGAGCTGGCCGACCCGGCGGTGCACGGCGACCAGGCCCGGGCCCGGGCGCTGGGCAAGCGGTACTCCGAGCTGACCCCGGTGGCCGAGGTGCACCGGGAGCTCCAGGCGCTTGCCGGGGACCTGGCCACCGCGCGCGAGCTGGGCGCGGACGACGAGTCGTTCCGCGCCGAGGTGCCCGTGATGCAGGCCCGTCAGGACGAGCTCGAGGCGCAGCTGCGGCTGCTGCTGCTTCCCCGGGACGAGAACGATGACAAGGACGTCATCGTCGAGATCAAGGCCGGCGAGGGCGGGGAGGAGTCGGCCCTGTTCGCCGGCGACCTGCTGCGCATGTACCTGCGGTACGCCGAGCGGGTCGGCTGGCGGACCGAGGTGATCGAGGCGACCGAGACCGACATGGGCGGCTACAAGGACGTCCAGCTCGCGGTGAAGTCACGCGGCACCCCGGAACCGGGACACGGGGTCTGGTCGCGGCTGAAGTACGAGGGCGGCGTGCACCGGGTGCAGCGGGTACCGGTCACCGAGTCGCAGGGGCGCATCCACACCAGTGCGGCGGGCGTGCTGGTCCTGCCCGAGGCCGAGGAGGTCGACGTGGAGATCGACCCCAACGACCTGCGGGTCGACGTCTACCGGTCGTCCGGCCCCGGTGGCCAGAGCGTCAACACGACCGACTCCGCGGTCCGGATCACCCACCTGCCCAGCGGCATCGTCGCGTCCTGCCAGAACGAGAAGTCCCAGCTGCAGAACCGCGACCAGGCGATGCGCATCCTGCGGGCCCGGCTGCTCGCAGCCGCCCAGGAAGCGGCCGACCAGGAGGCCTCCGACGCCCGTCGCTCTCAGGTCCGCACCGTCGACAGGTCCGAGCGGGTCCGGACCTACAACTTCCCGGAGAACCGGATCGCCGACCACCGGGTCAACTACAAGGCGCACAACCTCGACCAGGTCCTGTCCGGCGACCTGGACGCGGTGGTCCAGGCGCTGGTCGACGCGGACACCAGCGCCAAGCTGGCCTCGGCAGGATCGTGAGGCCCCTCCCGTGACCCCTACCTCGCTGCGCGCGGCGCTGGAGGACGCGACCGCGGCGCTGACCTCGGCCGGCGTGCCGTCTGCCCGGTTCGACGCGGAGGTGCTGGCCGCCCACTCGCTCGGCGTCGGTCGCGGGGACCTGTGGCGGCACCAGGAGGTGGGCGCCGACTTCGCCCTCTACGTCGGGCGCCGCGCTGCGCGCGAGCCGCTGCAGCACATCACCGGGACGGCGCCCTTCCGCCACCTCGACCTGCAGGTCGGGCCCGGGGTGTTCGTCCCGCGGCCGGAGACCGAGGTCGTCGTCGACGCGGTCCTCGCCCTGCTCACCGGTCCGGGCGCCCGGGTGGTCGACCTCGGCACCGGGTCGGGTGCCATCGCGCTCGCGGTCGCCGCCGAGGCGGCCGGCAGCGAGGTCTTCGCCGTCGAGGGCGACCCGGGGGCGCACGTCTGGGCGGCGCGCAACTGCGCCGGGTCGACGGTCGAGCTGCGGCTGGGCGACATGGCCGAGGCGTTCACCGACCTGGACGGCTCGGTCGACGTGGTCGTCAGCAACCCGCCGTACATCCCGGTGGGCGCCGAGGTCCGGGACCCGGAGGTCGCGGCGCACGACCCCGCCATGGCCCTGTGGTCCGGCCCCGACGGGCTCGACGCCATCCGGGTCGTCGAGCGGGTTGCCGCCAGGCTGCTGCGCCCAGGCGGGGCCGTCGTGGTCGAGCACGCCGACCTGCAGGGCGCCGCGGCGCCGGCCGTGTTCGCTCGCACCGGGTGCTGGCAGGGTGTGCGGGACCATCGGGACCTGGCCGGTCGGGACCGTTACCTCACCGCCACCCGCAGCGCGCCCGGCACCAGCACGGCCCCGACAAGCCCGAGTTGATCACGTTCACGTGATCAACTCGGGCTGACCGCGGCTTGCAAGGCACGGTCAGTCCGGGGAAGCCGCGGTAAGCGGCCTCGTGACGAGCAGGAGAGGGACCTGATGGGCTGGATCCGGCGGTACGACATGGCCGAGCCGACCGAGCGGCCGGTGGGGCTGGACCTGGCGCGCGACGCCGTCCGCCGCGGCGAGCTCGTCGTGCTCCCTACGGACACGGTGTACGGCCTCGGCACCGACGCCTTCTCTCCTGCGGCCACGGCCCGGCTGCTGGCGGCGAAGGGCCGGGGCCGCGACATGCCGGTGCCGGTCCTGGTCGGCTCCCCGCGCACGCTGGACGGGATCGCCACCGGGCTGACCCGGGCCGCGCGCGACCTCGTCGAGGCCTGCTGGCCAGGCGGGCTGACCCTGGTCGCCACGGCGCAGCCGTCCCTGCAGTGGGACCTCGGCGACACCGGCGGCACCGTGGCGGTGCGGATGCCTCTGCACCCGGTCGCGATCGAGCTGCTCCAGGCCACCGGGCCGATGGGTGTGAGCAGCGCCAACCTCTCCGGCCACCCGGCGCCGTCCACCTGCGACGAGGCCGTCGAGCAGCTGGGGGAGTCCGTCTCGGTCTACCTCGACGGTGGCCCCTGCGGTGACCCGGTCGCCTCGACGATCGTCGACGTCACGGGCGTCGTGCCCAGGGTGCGACGGCTGGGGGCGGTGGGGCTGGACGTGCTCCGCGAGGTCGCGCCCGACCTCGACGCCGGGGACTACGGTGAGTCGTCATGAGCGAGCGCAGCTTCCTTCCGGGAGCCGTCCCCGGAGCGCCCGCGGACCGCTCGTACCCCGGCCCGGCCTGACCGGCGGAGGGTCGCACCCGTGCGCGAGTACATGCTCACCCTGGTGGTCGCGGCCTCGGTCACCTACCTGCTCACTCCGGTGGCTCGGCGCATAGCGCTCCGATGGGGTGCCCTGACACCGGTGCGCGACCGCGACGTGCATGCCATCCCGACGCCCCGGCTCGGCGGCATCGCCATGCTCGGCGGCTTCGGCGCCGGGATACTCGTCGCCAGCCAGATGCCGTTCCTGGGGCCGCGCCTCTCGGACGCGCAGCAGACCGTGCCGCTGCTCGCCGGCGCCGGCCTGATCTGCCTGCTCGGCATCGCCGACGACCGGTGGGAGCTGGACGCCCTGACCAAGCTCGCCGGCCAGGTCCTTGCGGCCGGCGTCATGGTGACCGGTGGCGTGCAGATGCTCTACCTGCCGATCGGCTTCCTCGGCGGCAGCTCCACCGAGGACTTCCCCAACACGTTCGTCCTGGGTCCGGTCGAGGGCACGGTCCTCACGATCGTGCTGGTCGTGGCCACCGTGAACGCGGTGAACTTCGTCGACGGCCTGGACGGGCTCGCCGCGGGCATCGTGGCAATCGCCGCGGCGGCGTTCTTCGTCTTCTCCTACGTCCTCACGGTCGAGGAGGGGCTGACCCGCGCCACCACGTCCGGCGTGATCGCCGCAGCGCTCGTCGGTGTCTGCGTCGGGTTCCTTCCGCACAACTTCAGCCCGGCTCGCGTCTTCATGGGTGACTCCGGCTCGATGGTCCTCGGCCTGCTGCTGGCGTCCACGACGATCACGCTCACCGGGACGGTGGGCCCCAACGCCGTCACCACCCCGCTGGGGCCGGCGTTGCTGCCACTGGTGCTGCCGTTCGCCGTCATGGCGGTCCCGTTCCTCGACGTCGTGCTCGCCATAGTGCGGCGCACCGCGGCCGGGCGGTCACCGTTCGCCCCGGACAAGCAGCATCTGCACCACCGGCTGCTCGAGCGCGGCCACAGCCACGCGCGGGCAGTCCTCGTCATGTACCTCTGGTCGGCCGTGATCGCGTTCGGCTGGACCGCGTCCGGCTTCCTCGAGACGCCCGCGCTGGTCGTGAGCCTGGTCGCCGTCTGCGTGGTCGCGCTGCTGGTGACCATGAACATCCCCCGGCTGCGCCGGTCCGAGGGGACGTTCACCGGACTGCGCCGCGGGCGAGCGCCGTGACTGCGAGACGGCACGGCACCGGGGCGCGCGCCCTGCTGTCGCCCGCGGTGCTGGCGGCCGTGGCGGTCTGGGCGGCCGCGGCCCTGGCCGCCGGCCTCCGCTCCGGGGCCACCGGGCTGGCCGGGGCCGGCATCGCCGGTGCCCTGGTGCTCGCGTTCCTCCTCGTCGGTCAGCTGCCGGTCGCCCAGGTCGCCCGGGGGCGGACGTACCTCGGGGCGGCGCTGCTGCTGGCCGGGTACCTCGCGCGCGTCGCCCTGCTCCTGGTGGTCTTCGTCCTTGTCGTCGTCGGCGGCACGCTCGACCGCCGCCTGTTCGGCGCGACCCTGATGGCCGTGGCCGCAGCCTGGACGGGGGGCACCGTCTATTCGCTCCTGCGCTGGCGACCGCCGGTCGTCGACGTCGAGCTGCCGACGGCGTCAGCGCCGTCGTCGGGACCGTCAGAGTCGACGCCGGGCGGCGGGATGCCGGCCGGCGGCGCGCCGTCCGCCCGCTGATAGGGTCCTCGGGCCATGGTCGACGACCGGACAGACGGCGACGATGACGAGTCCCCGGGGCCTTCCGGGGGCGCGTCCGACCCGCCGCCGGTGCGGGAGGTCGACGCCTGGGCGGTGATCAGCTATCTGCTGTCCGGGGTGATCCTGTACGGCGGGATCGGATGGCTGCTCGACTCCTGGCTGGGCACGCGCGGCCTGGTCGGAGTGGGCATCGTGCTGGGGGCGGCCGGCGGAATCTGGCTGGTGTGGCTCCGGTACAGTAAGCCGTGATCCCGCGGCACTTTCGAACCGTTTCTGCCACAGCAGAAGCGGTGCACAGTCTGCGACACCGATGCACCGCGCCGAAGGAGACGCCTTGCACCTGGTCACCGACCTGGCCGACAGCGGGATCAGCCTCGTCCGGGCGGCCGAGGGAGAGCCGTTCAGCCCTCCCGGACCCGGGGACTTCGAGTTCCCCCCTCTCTTCGGCGAGGGGACGTTCTTCACCAAGCCGATGCTCATCGTCGTCCTCGGCACGCTGACGGTAGGGCTGTTCTTCTACCTCGCCTCGCGTCGCGCCGCGATGGTGCCGGCCAAGCTGCAGTTCGTCGGGGAGAGCGTCTACGGCTTCGTCCGCAACGACATCGTCGGCGACACCATCGGCCGTGAGGGGCGCAAGTTCGTCCCGTACCTCACGACCCTGTTCTGCTTCATCGCGATCAACAACATCTCCGGCATCGTGCCTGTGCTCCAGCTGCCGGCCAACGGCAAGATCGCGTTCCCGCTGTTCCTCGCGCTGATCTCGTGGGCGACCTTCAACTACGTCGGCATCCGCAAGCACGGCTTCATCGGCTACTTCAAGGCGATGATGTTCCCCCCGGGGCTGCCCAAGCCGATCTACGTCCTGCTGGCGCCGCTGGAGTTCCTCTCGACCTTCATCATCCGGCCGATCACGCTCACGCTGCGACTCACGCTGAACATGTTCGCGGGCCACCTGGTGCTGCTGGTCTGCATCCTCGGCGGCGAGTACCTGCTGGTCGAGAAGGGCGGCGCGCTCGCGCTGCTCAGTCCGGTCGCGTTCGGGTTCGGGATCCTCCTCACCTTCTTCGAGGCGTTCGTGCAGCTCCTGCAGGCCTACGTCTTCGTCCTGCTCTCCGCTCTGTACATCGCCGGCGCCCTCGCCGACGAGCACTGACCACCGCTGTTCCACCACGACCTGACGCAGCATCCGAGAAGGGACCCCTAGTGACCGGCGATATCAACGGCAACCTCAACATGATCGGCTACGGCCTGGCGGCGATCGGCCCGGGCGTCGGCATCGGCCTGATCTTCGCCGCGTACATCAACGGCGTGGCGCGGCAGCCCGAGGCGCGCGGCGTGCTCCAGGGCATCGCCATCCTGGGCTTCGCCCTCGCTGAGGCGCTGGCCATCATCGGCATCGGCCTCGCGTTCGTCCTGTAGTCAGCGCCACCGAACCGAGAGGTCAGCACATGCAGACGCTCGCCACCGTGCTCGCGGCCGAGGGGGAACCCAACCCCCTCCTGCCGCACACGTCCGAGCTCATCGTCGGCACCATCGCCTTCGTCCTGCTGTTCCTCTTCCTGCGGGCGAAGGTCTTCCCGATCTTCGAGAAGACCTACTCCGAGCGACGCGACGCCATCGAGGGCGGCATGGAGCGGGCCAAGACGGCCGAGGAGGAGGCCAAGGAGACGCTCGCGCAGTACCGCGAGCAGCTTGCCGACGCCCGGCACGAGGCGGCCCGCCTTCGCGAGGAGGCCCGTGAGCAGGGCACGGCGATCATCGCCGAGATGCGCGAGCAGGCGCAGGCCGAGTCGCGCCGCATCACCGAGCTCGCTCACCAGCAGATCGAGGCGGACAAGTCGACGGCGCTGATCCAGCTGCGCACCGAGGTCGGCACGCTGGCGACCGACCTTGCCGGCCGCATCGTCGGCGAGTCGCTCGAGGACGACGCGCGGCAGCGTCGGGTGGTGGACCGGTTCCTCGACGAGCTCGAGAGCCGGGCCGACACCGGCGCCTCGTCGGTAGCCGATCCCGAGGGCTCGAAGGCATGACCACCACCCCTCGAAGGCCATCGCCCGCCGCACTGCGGCGGGTCGGGGGCCGCCGGCGGCGCCCCCGCGGGGGCCCCGAATGACGGTGGCCGGCCTGACCGGAGCCAGCCGGGAGTCGCTCGCGGCGGCTCGCGAGACGTTGGGCACCCTGATCCGGTCCGAGGACACCGACCTCGTGACCGTGTCCGACGAGCTGTTCGCCCTCACCTCGGTCCTGGACTCCGAGCACGCGCTACGGCGGGCGCTCACCGACACGTCCCGCGACGGGGACGCGCGGGCCGGGCTGGCCCGTGCCGTTCTCGGGGAGCGGGTCGGAGGTGCCACCGCGGACCTGCTGTCCTGGGTGGTGCGTGCTCGGTGGTCCGGCCCCCGGGACCTCGCGGACGCACTGGAGCTGCTGGCGGTCGAGGCGCAGGTCGCCGCGGCCGAGCAGGCCGGCCGGCTGGACGAGGTGGAGGACGAGCTCTTCCGCACCAGCCGGGTCGTCGCCGGGGCCGCCGAGCTGCGCACGGCGCTGGCCGACCGGTCGGCGCCGGTGGAGAGCCGGGCCGCCCTGATCGAGGACCTGCTCGGCGGACGGACGACCGACGAGACCCGCCGCCTCGTGCGCCAGGCCGTGGTGGCGCCGCGCGGGCGCACGTTCGACCGAGCCGTCGAGACCTACGGTCAGGTGGCCGCCGACCGGCGTCGGCGCCTGATCGCCACCGTCACGGCGACGGCGCCGCTCACCGAGGAGCAGCGGGACCGGCTCGGGCGGGCGCTGCGGCGCATCTACGGGCACGAGGTGCACCTCAACATCCAGCTCGACCCCGCCCTCGTGGGCGGGATCCGGGTCGAGATCGGCGACGAGGTGATCGACGGCTCCGTCGTCAACCGCCTCGACAACGCCCGGCGACGACTCGCCGGCTAGCACCGTCTACGCGACCTTCCGCACATGGCACACAGGCACCACCGACAAGAGAGCAGGGAACGCGACATGGCCGAGTTGACCATCCGGCCGGAGGAGATCCGGGACGCACTCGAGCGCTTCGTCTCGTCCTACGAGCCGGAGAACGCCGGGCGCGAGGAGGTCGGGCACGTCACCGAGGCCGGTGACGGCATCGCGCGGGTCGAGGGCCTGCCCTCGACGATGACCAACGAGCTGCTCGAGTTCGAGGACGGCACGCTGGGCCTGGCCCTGAACCTGGACGTGCGCGAGATCGGCGCGGTCGTGCTGGGGGAGTTCCGCGGCATCGAGGAGGGCCAGCCCGTCAAGCGGACCGGCGAGATCCTCTCGGTGCCGGTCGGCGACGGCTTCCTGGGCCGGGTCGTCGACCCGCTCGGCAACCCCCTCGACGGCAAGGGACCGGTCGAGACCAGCGAGCGCCGGGCGCTCGAGCTGCAGGCCGCGTCCGTCGTGCAGCGGCAGAGCGTCAAGGAGCCCCTGCAGACCGGCATCAAGGCCATCGACGCCATGACCGCCATCGGCCGGGGCCAGCGCCAGCTCATCATCGGTGACCGGCAGACCGGCAAGACCGCCGTGTGCCTCGACACGATCATCAACCAGAAGGCCGACTGGGAGTCGGGCGACCCCAAGCGCCAGGTGAAGTGCATCTACGTCGCCGTCGGCCAGAAGGGGTCCACCATCGCCTCGGTGCGCCAGGCGCTGGAGGAGAACGGCGCCCTGGAGTACACGACGATCGTCGCGGCTCCGGCCTCGGACCCCGCCGGGTTCAAGTACCTCGCGCCGTACACCGGCTCGGCCATCGGCCAGCACTGGATGTACCAGGGACAGCACGTGCTCATCGTCTTCGACGACCTGTCGAAGCAGGCCGACGCCTACCGCGCTGTGTCGCTGCTGCTCCGGCGCCCGCCGGGCCGCGAGGCCTACCCCGGCGATGTGTTCTACCTGCACTCCCGCCTGCTGGAGCGCTGCGCGAAGCTCTCCGACGAGCTCGGCGGCGGCTCGCTGACCGGGCTGCCGATCATCGAGACCAAGGGCAACGACGTCTCGGCGTTCATCCCGACCAACTGCATCTCCATCACCGACGGGCAGTGCTTCCTCGAGACCGACCTGTTCAACTCGGGTGTGCGGCCGGCCATCAACGTCGGCGTCTCGGTGTCGCGCGTGGGCGGTTCCGCCCAGGTCAAGGCGCTGCGCAAGGTCGCCGGCCGGCTGCGGCTCGACCTGGCGCAGTACCGCGAGCTCGAGGCCTTCGCCGCCTTCGGCTCGGACCTGGACGCCGCGTCGAAGTCGCAGCTGGCGCGAGGTTCGCGGTTGGTCGAGCTGCTCAAGCAGGGCCAGTACTCCCCGTTCCCGGTCGAGCACGAGATCATCTCGATCTGGGCCGGTACCACGGGCCAGCTCGACGAGGTGCCGCTCGAGGACATCCGACGATTCGAGTCCGAGCTGCTCGACTACCTGCACCGGGAGCACAAGGGTCTGGTCGACGGGCTGCGAGAGAGCAAGGAGCTCGGTGACGACACCGTCACTTCCCTCGAGGACGCTCTGACGAGCTTCAAGAAGGAGTTCGAGACATCCTCGGGCGAGCTGCTCGTCAACGACGAGCCGGTCGGGTCGATGGACGAGGACGAGGTCGAGCAGGAGACCATCAAGAAGCACGTCCGCAAGCCGGCGAAGCAGCGCTGAGCCGATGGGTGCCCAGCTCCGGATCTACCGCCGCCGCATCCGGTCGGTGAACGCGACCAAGAAGATCACCAAGGCGATGGAGCTCATCGCTGCCTCGCGGATCGTCAAGGCGCAGCAGCGGGTCGCGCAGTCCACGCCGTACGCCGAGGCCATCACCCGCGCGGTCTCGGCCGTCGCAAGCTTCTCCGACGTCGAGCACCCCCTGACCGGCACGGCCCCAGCCTCGGAGCAGGAGGGCCATGAGGGCCCCGCCCGGGCCGCGCTGCTGCTCGTCACCAGCGACCGCGGCCTGGCCGGCGCGTACTCCTCCAACGCGATCAAGGAGGGCGAGCGCCTGTCCAACCTGCTTCGTGACAACGGCAAGGAGGTCGTGCCCTTCCTCGTGGGACGCAAGGCGGTCGGCTTCTACCGGTTCCGCAACCGCGAGGTCGCCGCCGAGTGGACCGGGTTCTCGGAGAGCCCGACCTACTCCGATGCCAAGGAGGTGGCGGACGCCGTCATCGAGGCCTTCCTGACATCGAACGAGGAGGGCGGGGTGGACGAGATCCATCTCGTCTACACCCAGTTCCAGAGCATGGTCAGCCAGAAGACCGTGACCCGCCGGCTCCTCCCGCTCGAGGTCGAGGAGACCGAGGAGGAGCCCGAGGGCGGGTCCTTCCCGCTCTACGAGTTCGAGCCCTCGGCCGAGGCGGTGCTGGACGCACTGCTGCCGCGCTACGTCGAGAGCCGCGTCTACAACGCGCTGCTCCAGTCGGCCGCCTCCGAGCTCGCGGCCCGCCGGCGGGCGATGAAGTCCGCCACCGACAACGCGACCGAGCTCATCAAGACCTACACACGCAAGGCCAATGCGGCCCGCCAGGCCGAGATCACCCAAGAGATCAGCGAGATCGTCGGTGGCGCGGACGCGCTCGCCAGCGCCAACGCCGGGAGTGAGTGAGAGATGACAGCCGTAGCGGAGAACACCGAGGCCATCGCGGGCGAGGACGCCGGCACTGGCCGGGTCGCCAGGGTCATCGGACCCGTCGTCGACGTCGAGTTCAGCGTCGACACCATGCCCGACATCTTCAACGCGCTCCAGGTCGACGTGACCCTGGCCGGCGAGAAGAAGATGCTGACCCTCGAGGTTGCCCTGCACCTGGGTGACAGCCTGGTGCGCGCCATCTCGATGGAGCCGACCGACGGCCTGGTCCGCGGCGCCGAGGTGACCGACACCGGCAGCGCCATCACGGTGCCCGTCGGCGACGTGACCAAGGGCCACGTCTTCAACACCCTGGGCAAGCCGCTTGACGTCGAGGAGTCGACCCTCGACATCAAGGAGCGGTGGGAGATCCACCGCACCCCGCCGAAGTTCGACCAGCTCGAGTCGAAGACCGAGATGTTCGAGACCGGCATCAAGGTCATCGACCTGCTCACGCCTTACGTCCTCGGCGGCAAGATCGGCCTGTTCGGCGGCGCCGGCGTCGGCAAGACGGTGCTGATCCAGGAGATGATCTACCGCGTCGCCGAGAACTTCGGCGGGGTCTCGGTGTTCGCCGGCGTCGGTGAGCGGACCCGCGAGGGCAACGACCTCATCACGGAGATGACCGAGACCGGCGTCATCGACAAGACCGCCCTGGTCTTCGGCCAGATGGACGAGCCCCCCGGCACCAGGCTCCGCGTCGCGCTCGCGGCCCTCACCATGGCGGAGTACTTCCGCGACGTGCAGAAGCAGGACGTGCTGCTGTTCATCGACAACATCTTCCGGTTCACCCAGGCGGGCTCCGAGGTGTCGACCCTGCTGGGGCGGATGCCCTCGGCAGTGGGCTACCAGCCGACGCTCGCCGACGAGATGGGCTTGCTGCAGGAGCGCATCACGTCGACGCGTGGTCACTCGATCACGTCGATGCAGGCCATCTACGTGCCAGCCGACGACATCACCGACCCGGCCCCTCACACCACCTTCGCCCACCTCGACGCGACGACGGTGCTCTCGCGGCCGATCTCGGAGCTGGGCATCTACCCGGCGGTGGACCCGCTCGACTCGACGTCGCGGATCCTCGACCCGCGCTACATCTCCGAGGACCACTACCGGGTCGCGGCCAGGACCAAGGAGATCCTGCAGCGGTACAAGGACCTGCAGGACATCATTGCGATCCTGGGGATCGACGAGCTCTCCGAGGAGGACAAGATCCTCGTCCAGCGGGCCCGCCGGATCCAGCGGTTCCTGTCGCAGAACACCTTCGTTGCCAAGGCCTTCACCGGCCTGGAGGGCTCGTTCGTGCCGATCGACGAGACCATCGACGCGTTCAAGAAGCTCGCCGAGGGAGAGTACGACCACATCCCGGAGCAGGCGTTCTTCATGTGCGGCGGCCTCGAGGACGTGGAGAAGCGGGCCAAGGAGCTGGAGACGAATGGCTGACGGGAGCGACCTGCTCGAGGTCGAGCTGGTCGCGGCGGACCGCACCGTGTGGACGGGCGAGGGCACGATGGTGCTCGCCCGGACTGCGGACGGCGACGTCGGCATCCTGCCGCACCACGCCCCGCTGCTGGGCACGCTGGCAGACGGTGCGGTCCTCATCCGGCAGGGCTCGGGTGACCCCGTGGTGGCCGTCGTTCACGGCGGGTTCCTCTCGGTCGCGGACAACCGGGTCGGCATCCTCGCCGAGGAGTGCGACCTCGCCCAGGACATCGACGTGGACGAGGCGAAGCGCGACCTGGCGAGCGCGCAGGGCTCGGACGATGACGACGCCGCCCACCAGGTACGTCGGGCCGAGGCCCGGATCCGCGCTCACGGCATGGCCTTCTAGGGCGTTGTCCGCGTCGTCCGTCCCGGGGGCCTGATGGGCCTGGTCGGGGTTGTCGACGTGCTCGCGGTGCTGGTCGCCCTCGGGTTGCTGGCGCTGGGGTTGCTGGTGCTGCGGCGCCGGTTCATCAGTCGACGGGGCGGCACCTTCGACTGCAGCCTGCGGCTGCGGCCCACGGCGAGCGGGCGCGCCGGCCAGGGCTGGACCCTCGGGATCGCGCGGTACTCGGGCGACTCCCTCGAGTGGTACCGGGTGTTCTCCTACGCGATGCGCCCTCGGCGGGTGCTGGCCCGGCGGGAGCTGCAGGTGGTGGACCGGAGGGAGCCGCAGGGGACCGAGGCCTTCTCGCTGCTCTCCGGCGCCGTCATCGTCCGGTGCCTGGCCGCCGAGGGCCCGGTGGAGTTCGCGATGAGCACGGACACGCTCACCGGGTTCCTGTCCTGGGTGGAGTCGTCCCCGCCCGGCATCCCCCGGCCCTGACAGGAAGGGCAGCGGGGCGTGGCCGTCAGCGGTTCGCGCCGGGAGCCCAGAGGACGTCGCCGACCCCCTGGTTGGCGTGCCGGGCCAGCACGAAGAGCAGGTCGGACAACCGGTTGAGATAGGTCGCGGTGAGCGGGTTGACGCTGTCCCGGTGCTGCTCGACCGCCGCCCAGGTGCCGCGCTCCGCCCGCCGGACGACGGTGCGGGCGACGTGCAGGTGCGCAGCCCCCGGCGTACCGCCGGCCAGAACGAAGGACCGGAGCGGCTCGAGGTCGGCGTTGAAGCGGTCGATCTCCGCCTCCAACGCGTCGACCTGGGCCTGCACCACGCGCAGCGGCGCGTACTCCGGGTCGTCCTGCACCGGGTTGCACAGGTCGGCGCCGACGTCGAACAGGTCGTTCTGCACGCGCCTCACGACGGCCGCGACCTCCGCAGGCAGGTCCCCGGTCGCCAGCGCGACACCGAGGAAGGCGCCGGCCTCGTCGCAGTCTGCATAGGCCGCGAGCCGCGGGTCGTTCTTCGAGATCCGGCCGCGGCCGCCCCAACCGGTCGACCCGTCGTCGCCGGTACGCGTGTAGATGCGGGTGAGGTTGACCATGCGACCCACTGTAGGGCGTGCCCTTGGGCCCCATCGCGGCTCTCGGACGGGTCACCTGACACGCCCTAGGGTGACCCACCATGGAGAGGTTCCGCGTCGTGGGTGGCGCCCGGCTCGACGGCGACGTCCGGGTCACCGGCGCCAAGAACAGCGTGCTCAAGACAATGGCCGCCGCGCTGCTCGCCGAGGGGCGCAGCACGCTGACCGAGGTCCCGCACATCCTCGACGTCGAGATCATGGGGGAGCTGCTGCGGCGGCTGGGCTGCACCGTCGACTACGACCCGGTCGCGTCGACCGTGGTGATCGACGTGCCCGCTGAGCTCGGCCACCAGGCCGACTACGACCTGGTCCGTCGGATCCGCGCGTCGATCTGCGTCCTCGGCCCGCTGCTCGCCCGCTGCGGCCGGGCCGAGGTCGCGATGCCGGGGGGCGACGCGATCGGCACCCGACCGCTGGACTTCCACATGGCCGGGCTCACCAAGCTCGGTGCGGAGCTCGACAACGAGCACGGCTACATCGTCGGCCGCGCCCCGGCGGGGCTCTCCGGAGCGAGCGTCTGGCTCGACTTCCCGAGTGTCGGGGCGACAGAGAACGTGCTCATGGCAGCGGTCCTGGCCGCGGGCACGACCGTCGTCGACAACGCGGCCCGCGAGCCGGAGATCGTCGACCTGTGCCAGATGCTCCAGCAGATGGGCGCCAAGGTCGACGGCGTCGGTACGTCGACCCTGACAATCGAGGGAGTCGACCGCCTCGCGCCGACCACCCACGAGATCGTCCCGGACCGCATCGTCGCCGGCACCTGGGCCTTCGCCGCCGCCATGACGCGCGGCGACATCACCGTGCACAACGCCAGGCCCGAGCACCTCGAGATCGCCCTGGACAAGCTGCAGACCGCGGGCGCCCGGATCGAGGGGACAGAGGACGGGTTCCGGGTCGTGCAGGAGGCGCGCCCGGTGGCCGTCGACGCGGTCACGCTGCCGTACCCCGGGCTGGCCACCGACCTCCAGCCGCTCGTCATGGCGCTCAACTCGATCGCCGACGGCGCCGCGATGATCACCGAGAACATCTTCGAGGGCCGGTTCGTCTTCGCCAGCGAGCTCGCCCGGCTCGGGGCCCATGTGCGCACCGACGGGCACCACGCGGTGATCCGCGGCATCGAGCGGCTCTCCGGGGCGCCGGTCCGCGCCAGCGACATCCGCGCGGGGGCGGCGCTCACCCTCGCTGGGCTTGTGGGCGAGGGGGTCACCCACGTCCACGACATCTTCCATGTCGACCGTGGGTACCCGGGCTTCGACGCGGCCCTGCGCGCCCTCGGGGCCGACGTCAGCCGCGAGCCCGACCCGGACGCGCACTTCGACGGGTGACGCGCTGGCCTCACCCCGGTGCGGCGAGCAGGGCGCGCGCCCGGCCCTCGTCCTCCTCGAGGACCATGAGGCGGGCGCCGTCGGTCGTGCTCACCAGCCGGGCCCGGATGCCGGCCGACTCCAGTCGCTGGCGGTCGACCTCCCCCTCGATGAACGTTCCTGGGGACGCGACGGCCACCATCAGGCCGTACTCACCGGCGCCACCACTGCTCGGAATGCGCGCGACGAGGGAGGTCCGGCGACTGCTGTAGGCCCACCGAAGGATGAGCGAGAGCACACCGACGACCATGACCGACGTGACGAGCGCGCTCCAGTCCGGCACCGTCCCAGTGTCGTCCATCAGCGCCTCACATAGGCTCCCGGGCCATGACAGGGACACGACTCGCCGTCGTCGGAGCGGGCCTCATGGGCTCCGGCATCGCCCAGGTCTCCGCGGTCGCGGGGCACGACGTCGTCCTGCGCGACGTGTCCGACGCCGCGCTGGACCGCGGTCGAGCGGCCATCGAGAAGTCGCTCGCACGTCTCGTCGCCAAGGGCACCATCGTGGAGGCCGACGCGGAGGCAGCGCTCAGCCGGATCACCACGACGACCGACCTCGATGCGGCCGGCACCGCCGATGTTGTCGTCGAGGCGGCGTTCGAGAGCATCGAGGTCAAGCAGGAGGTGTTCCGGGAGCTGGACCGGATCTGCCAGGACGGGGCCGTGCTCGGCACCAACACCAGCGCCATCCCGATCACGAGGATCGCGGCGGTGACCGAGCGGCCCGAGGCCGTGGTGGGCACGCACTTCTTCTCGCCGGTGCCGATGATGGCCCTCTGCGAGCTCGTGCGCGGTCACAGGACCAGCGACGAGACGCTGGCCGCAGCCCGGTCCTACGCCGAGGGTGTCGGCAAGACCTGCGTGGTCGTGAACCGGGACGTCGCGGGGTTCGTGACGACCCGACTGATCTGCGCCCTCGCGATGGAGGCGGTCCGGCTGGTCGAGAACGGGGTCGCCAGCGCCGAGGACATCGACACCGCCTGCCGGCTCGGCTTCGGGCACGCGATGGGGCCGCTGGCGACCACCGACCTCACGGGTGTGGACATCCTGCGCAACGCCAGCATGAACATCTACACCGAGACCGCCGACGAGAAGTTCTTCCCGCCGGAGTCGCTGTCGCGGATGGTCGCCGCCGGCGACCTCGGGCGCAAGTCCGGCCGCGGCTTCTACACCTACGACGCCTGACCCACCACCTCGGTCACGGCTGGGTGCGACGGGGTCACTCGAGTCACACAAGTCACAGGTGTCACAGCGTGGCGTCAAGAAAACCTCAAGTCCGGGTCGTAACGTCGACTCACGGGAGCGGAAAGGCAACCTCGGCATGCCCCCGCGCGTCTGAGGTAGCAGTGAGCAGGGGTTGGGGTGAGGGGATGTCAGTCGTGGTCGCCACCGAGCGCCATGTGGTGCTGTCCGGCCGGCTGGACGTGAGCAGCGCCGCGGAGGTCCGCGAGGCGCTGCACGAGGCGATCGACCTCGGGGCGGGCGACCTGGTGGTCGACCTGGCCGAGGTCGAGGTGGTCGACGCCACCGTGCTGGGCGTCCTGCTCGGCGCCGACCGCCGGGCCAAGCTCCTCGGGCGGCGGATCGTCCTGCGCGACCCGGGCCCGCGGCTCCGCCGGATCCTGCGGGTGACCCGGCTGCACCGGGTCCTCACCCTCGACACCCTCGAGAGGGCCCGGGCCGAGGCCGCGATCTGAGCCCACGCACTGCCGGCCCGGTGTTACCGGTGAGTAGGATCCGAGCGTGCCGGACCAACCGTGGGTGATGCGTACGTACGCCGGGCACTCCTCGGCAGCCGAGTCCAACGCCCTCTACCGGCGCAACCTGGCCAAGGGCCAGACCGGGCTCTCGGTGGCGTTCGACCTGCCGACCCAGACCGGCTACGACCCCGACCACGAGCTCTCCCGCGGCGAGGTCGGCAAGGTGGGGGTGCCGGTCAGCCACCTCGGTGACCTCCGGGCCCTGTTCGACGACATCCCGCTCACCGGGATCAACACCTCGATGACCATCAACGCCACCGCGATGTGGCTGTTCGCGCTCTACGAGACCGTCGCCCTGGAGCAGGCGGGCGTAGGCCCGGAGGACGACGGCAGCGCGGCGGCCTCAGCGGTGCGGGCCCGGCTCGCCGGGACGACCCAGAACGACATCGTCAAGGAGTACCTCTCGCGGGGCACCTACGCCTTCCCGCCTGCCGCCTCCATGCGCCTCACCACCGACCTGATCGCCCACACGGTCGCCGAGGTGCCGAAGTTCAACCCCATCAACATCTGCAGCTACCACCTGCAGGAAGCCGGCGCGACGCCGGTGCAGGAGATCGCGTTCTCGATGTCGACGGCGGTCGCGGTCCTCGACGCGGTCCGGGACGCCGGACAGGTGCCCGAGGAGCGCTTCGGCGACGTCGTGGCGCGGATCTCGTTCTTCGTCAACGCCGGGGTGCGGTTCGTCGAGGAGATGTGCAAGATGCGCGCCCTGGTCCGGCTGTGGGACGAGACGACGCGCGACCGCTACGGCGTGCAGGACCCGAAGCAGCGGCGCCTGCGCTACGGCGTGCAGGTCAACTCCCTCGGCCTGACCGAGGCGCAGCCGGAGAACAACGTCGCGCGGATCGTGCTCGAGATGCTGGCCGTCACGCTGTCCAAGGACGCCCGCGCGCGCGCCGTGCAGCTGCCGGCCTGGAACGAGGCCCTCGGCCTGCCGCGACCCTGGGACCAGCAGTGGTCGTTGCGCATCCAGCAGGTGCTGGCGTTCGAGTCCGACCTGCTGGAGCACGACGACCTCTTCGCGGGCTCGCACGTCGTCGAGGCAAAGGTCGCCGAGATGCTCGGCGCCTCCCGTGCCGAGATGTCCCGCATCGCGGAGATGGGTGGCGCCGTCGCCGCTGTCGAGAACGGCTATCTGAAGTCCGAGCTGGTCTCGTCCCACGCCCGTCGGCGCGCCCGGGTCGAGTCCGGAGCCGACGTCGTCGTCGGCGTGAACCGGTTCACCGAGACCGAGCCCAGCCCGCTGACCGCAGACCTTGACACGGCGGTGCAGACGGTCGACCCGGACGTCGAGGAGCGCGCGGTCGCGGCCGTTCGCGCCTGGCGCGCGGGCCGCGACCCGGACGCCGTCGACGCCGCCCTCAACCGCCTCCGCGACACCGCCAAGGGCGCCGACAACCTCGTCCCCGCGACGGTGGCCTGTGCCCGGGCGGGGGTGACCACGGGCGAGTGGGCCGGCGTGCTGCGCGAGGTGTTCGGGTCCTACCGCGCCCCCACCGGCGTATCCGCGGCATCTGCTGGTGCCGACGCGGACGACGACCTGCTCGCGGTGCGGGACCTCGTGCGGCGTACCGGCGCCGAGCTCGGCACCCGGCTGCGGCTGCTGGTGGGCAAGCCGGGTCTCGACGGCCACTCCAACGGCGCCGAGCAGATCGCCGTGCGCGCGCGCGACGCCGGGTTCGAGGTGGTGTACCCGGGCATCCGCCTCACGCCGGCCCAGATCGCGGCCGCGGCGGTCGAGGAGGGGGTGCACTGCGTCGGGTTGTCGATCCTCTCCGGCTCGCACCGCGAGCTGGTGCCGGAGGTCATGCGGCTGCTCCGCGAGGCCGGCGCCGGGGATGTCCCGGTGGTGGTCGGGGGCATCATCCCGGAGTCGGACGCGCGCTGGCTGGCCGGGCTCGGCGTCGCCGGCGTGTTCACCCCCAAGGACTACGGCATCACCGGGATCATCCGGCGGATAGTGGAGATCGTGCGGGACTCGGCCGGCCTGGCGGCGAGCACGCCCTAGCTGTCCTCCCGGCGGCGGAACCGGAAGTACCGCAGGGACAGCAGCAGCGCGGCGACCGACCACGCGGCCATGACCAGGGCGGTGCGGCCGAGCTCCCAGGACCCGGCAAGCTCCTGTTGCTGGAAGGAGTCCGGCAAGAACACGGACCGCATGCCCTGGCAGAGCCACTTCAGCGGGAAGAGCGCGGCCATCTGCTGCATCCACGGCGGCAGCTCGTCGTACTGGAAGAACACCCCCGAGGTGAACTGGAGGACCAGGACGACCGGCGTCACCAGAGCGGACGCGCCACGACCGTTACGCGGGACGGCCGAGAACGCGATGCCGAGCAGCGTGCAGCAGACCAGCCCGAGAGCGCTGACCCAGGTGAACACCCACCAGTCCGCCGGCCTGCTCGGCAGGGTCACCCCGAAGAGCACCACCCCGATCGCCAACATCGTGGCTACCTGGACCGCGTACACGGCCAGGACCAGACCCACCTTGCCGAGGAAGTATGCGGTGGGCGGAATCGGGGTGCCCTGCAGCCGCTTGAGCGTCCCGTCGTCCCGCTCCTGCGGGATGACGATTGCGAGGTTCTGGAACGACGTGTAGACGATGCCGGACGCCAGCATCCCGGCCAGGAAGTACTGGCTGAACGGCACCCCGGGAGCGACGTCCCCGGAGAACGCGGAGCCGAAGACGACGAGCAGCAGCACCGGCAGCAGCAGGGTGAAGAAGGCAGCCTCGCGGTCCCGCGAGAACGACAGCAGCTCGATCCGGACCCGGCTCAGCCCGATCGACCAGGTGCCCGGCAGCCGGGCTTCCGAGACCTCCGCGGGCGTGGTCACTGCCGACCCACCATGGCGAGGTAGACGTCCTCGAGCGTCGGTCTGGTCACGGCCAGGTCGGGGACCTCCCCGTCGAACGCGGCCGCCAGCTCGGCGACGGCACGGGTCGGCTCCGACGTGCGTACCGACTTCGGTGCGCCGTCCCGGTCGGTCCAGGCAACCGTCGCGTCGGCCTGCTGCCGCCCACCGAGCGCTGCCGGCTCGGCCACCTCGATGATCTGTCCCGCGCTGATGACCGCGACCCGGTGCGCGAGCCGCTCGGCCTCCTCCAGGTAGTGCGTCGTCAGCAGGATGGTCGTCCCCTCCGCCTCGAGTGTCTCGACAAGGTCCCAGAACTGCCGGCGAGCCGCCGGGTCGAAACCGGTCGTCGGCTCGTCGAGGAACAGCAGCTCGGGCCGGCCCAGGATGCCGAGTGCGACGTCGAGCCGCCGCCGCTGGCCGCCGGACAGCAGCCGGCTGCGCTGACCGGCGCTGTCCGAGAGGCCGACCAGCGCGATGACCTCGTCCGGGTCCCGCGCGGTCGGGTAGTAGCCGGCGAAGTGCCGCACCGTCTCGGCCACGGTGAGCTCGGAGAGGTCGGTCACCGACTGCAGCACGATGCCCACCTTCGCGCGCCACCGCGGTGTCGCGCGTGCGGGGTCGACGCCCAGCACCGAGACCTCGCCCGAGTCGCGGCGGCGGTAGCCCTCGAGGATCTCCACGGTCGTGGTCTTGCCCGCGCCGTTGGGCCCGAGCAGCGCGAAGACCTCGCCGCGGACGATGTCCAGGTCGATCCCGTCCACGGCCCTCCGCTCGCCGTACCGGCGAGTGAGGCCGCGTACCGTGACGGCCGTTGCGTCGGGGCTCACGGTCCGAGCATGTCAAACGAGGGAGGACTGCGGGTGCGCACACGCGGTCCGGTCGTCGGCGTCCTGCACCGGGCCGCCCTCGACGTGCGCCCCCTGCTCCACCCCGACTTCCGGCGGCTGTTCCTCGGGCAGGGTGTCGCGTTCGTCGGCTTCCAGCTGACCGCGGTCGCCGTTCCGGTGCAGATGTACGCCGTGACCCGCTCGTCGGCCTGGGTCGGGCTGATCGGACTGGCCGCTCTCCTCCCGTTGGTCCTGCTGGGCCTGTACGGCGGGTCGGTCTCGGACGCGGTCGACCGGCGGACCCTGCTGGTGTGGGCGTCGCTGGTGGCCTGGCTGGTGACCGGTGGCCTGCTGCTGCAGGCGTTGCTGGGACCCGGCGACCGCTGGGTCCTGCTCGCGCTGGTGGCGGTGCAGTCGGGGGCGTTCGCGATGTCGTCACCCACTCGCGGTGCCCTGGTGCCGCGGCTGCTGCCGCTCGAGCTGGTGCCGGCCGGCAACACCCTGAACTTCACCATGAGCAACCTGGGAGCGGTGCTCGGCCCGCTGATCGCCGGCGTCGTGCTCGTGCACGGCGGCTACGCCTGGGCGTACGGGATCGACGCCGCGCTGTTCAGCGCCGGGCTCTACGCCGCCTTCCGGCTCCCGTCGATCAAGCCCCTGGGACGGGTCGTCCGTCCCGGGCTGCGCTCGGTGGTGGCCGGGCTGCGGTTCATCGGCTCCCGGCCGATACTGCTGATGTCGTTCGCCGTCGACATCGTGGCCATGGTGTTCGCGCTGCCGCGCGCGCTGTTCCCCGAGGTGGCCGACGAGCGGTTCGGCGGCGCGGGCGGCGCGGCCTGGCTCTTCGCGGCGATCAGCATCGGGGCGGTGGCGGCCGGCCTCGCCTCGGGGTGGATCGGCCGGGTCGACCGCCAGGGTGTGGCGCTGGTGGCAGCGATCGCCGTGTGGGGGATGGCGGTTGCCGCGGCCGGCCTCGCCCACGCGCTGTGGCTGGTGGTGGCGCTGCTCGCGGTCGCGGGCGCGGCCGACCTGGTGTCCGGGGTCTTCCGGCAGACGATCCTGCAGGTCTTCGCGCCGGACGAGATGCGCGGGCGGCTGCAGGGTGTGTTCATCGTCGTCGTGGCAGGTGGTCCGCGGCTCGGCGACGTGCGCGCCGGCGCGACCGCGGCAGTGGTCGGGGCGGAGGCGTCCTGGGTGGGGGGCGGGGTCGCGTGCGTCGTGGTCGTGGCCGCGGTGGCGGCGCTCTCGCCCACCCTGCGCCGGTACCGCGCGCGCCTGCCGGGGGATGCCCTGGACCGAGCCGACGGGCCGCCCTGACGCCGACGGCTGCCTCGAACGAGGGCAGGCCTACACCACCGCGGGCTTCTCGGCCCTTGGGCTGCTCACGGACATGCACCGGCCGGCTCGCTGACCGGCGCCCCCACCAGCGCCTCGACCTCGGAGAGGACGTCGTCGGCGCAGCCCCACGACAGGGTGACCCCCGCGCCGCCGTGGCCGTAGCAGTGCACGACGCCACCGGGGGAGCCGTCGGTGTGCGGCACGCTCTCCAGACGCACCGACGGGCGGGCCGGCCGCAGGCCGACCCGGTGGCCCAGGACCTCGGCGTTGCGCAGTGCCGGCACCAGCCCGACGGCTCGGGCGAGGATCTCGCGGGCCGTCGCCGGGTCCGGCTGGAGGGTCCAGTCGCCGTCCTGCGCGGTGCCGCCGATCACCACGTCGTGCTCCCGCGGGACGACGTACATGGGGCGCTCGGCGGCCGAGGTCTCCGACACCAGAAGCCACTCCTCGACGCCGGTCTGCGCGACCCGGACCACCTGGCCCCGGACCGGGTGCAACGAGGTGTCGCCCGCCAGGGCTCGGGACGCGAGGCCGGTGGCGTTGACCACGACCCCGGAGGTGGGCAGACCGGCCAGCCTGGCCCGGGTCACGGTGCCGCCCGCCCGCTCGAGACGCCCGACCAGGTATCCCAGATAGGTGTCCATCTCGGCGACCGGTAGCGGCAGCCGCCAGCCGCGGGGGTAGCCGGGCGCGGGGTCGGTCACCGTGGCGAGGTCCGGCACCGCAGGGCGCCACCACGGCTGCTCCGGGGCGGCGGCCCCGAGCAGCTCGACGCCGTCCCGGACCCGGACACCGCTGCCGGCCTGTTCGGCGAGCCGGGTCAGCGCCCGGTAGGTGCGGGCCGCCCAGGCGGTCACCTTGTCCTGGGGGAGGGCCCGGTAGGGGTACCACAGAGCGGCCGCGACCGAGGACGTCGTCTCCGGCGGGAGGTCGCGGGCCAGCACGTGCGCCTCGTGACCCGCCTCGGCGAGCCGGACGGCGCAGGTCAGCCCCACGATTCCGGCGCCCACGACGATCACCCGTTCACCCACAGCCAGCCAGCCTGCCGTACCCGCCTGCCACCTGGGAAGATCACTCGTCGTCGGGCCGGCAAGTTCCCTAGTGTGTTTGCCAAGGAGTATTGGCAAACAAGTCTTGGCATGGCACCATCGAGTCATGGCCGACCGCATCCTCGACGTCACCGACCCCCTGGCGCTGCGCGCGCTGGCCCATCCGCTGCGGCTGCGGCTGCTGACGCTGGTCCGGGAGCAGAGCCCGGTGACCAACGCCGAGCTGGCCACGGTGACGGGGGAGTCGACGGCGAGCGTGAGCTACCACATGTCGGTGCTGGCCAGGCACGGGTTCGTCGAGCCGGACCCGGAGGCCGGAGCCACCCGTCGTCACAAGCCCTGGCGCACGACGTACGACCGGATGCGGATGAACTCCGGCGGGCCGGGACGCACGCCCCTGGAGAGCCCCGGCGGCGGGGTCCTCGCGTCGATGCTGGCCGGTGCCCGCGCCGAGCAGGACTCCTACCTGGCCGGACCGACGGCCCCCGAGGGTGACGTCGCGGACGCGGCCGTCTTCCAGCTGACCCACCTGGTCCTCACCGCGGAGCAGGCCGAGGAGCTGTCGGCCGAGTACTCGGCCCTGCTCGACCGCTACCGCAGCGACGGCGCCCCCGGCCCGGGTCAGGCGCGTTTCTCGGTGACGTTCGTCGCCGTTCCCGCACCGGCTCAGGAGTCCGTGCGATGAGTCTGCTCACCGGCCCCTTGCGGCGGCGCGACGTCCGGCTGCTGCTCTCCGGCTCGGCCGTCTCGCTCGTCGGTGACGGCATCTACGGCGTCGCGATGGCCGTCGCGGTCCTGCACCTCACCGGCAGCGCCACCGCGCTGGCGGCGATGGCGGTGGTCAACCTCGTGCCGCGGGTGGCCTTCGGGCTGATGGGGGGAGTGCTGGCCGACAGGTTCAGCCGGCGGGTCATCCTCGCGGTCTGCGACCTCGTGCGGCTCCTGGTGGTCGCCGTCCTCGGCCTGCTGCTGCTCGGTGGCGAGCCGCCGCTCTGGCTGCTGCTCGCTCTCGTCGCGCCGCTCGGCGCGGCCTCCGGTGCCGCCAACCCGGCGTTCAGCGCGATCCTTCCCGACCTCGTCGACGAGGAGGAGCTGATCGCGACCGGCGGTCTGCTCGGCACCGTCAGCCCACTCGCCCAGATGGTGGTCGGCCCGGTGCTCGGCGGCGTGCTGGCGGTCTGGCACCCGGGCGCAGCCTTGCTCGTGGACGCGGCCACCTTCGCGGCGTCGGCCTGGTGCGTGCTGCTGCTCCGACCGCTGGCGGTGCACGCGCCGGCGGGCGGCACCCGTCCGCTGCCGTGGGCGGACTTCCGCGAGGGACTGGCCTACGTGCGGCGCACGCCGTGGCTCGCGGTCAACCTGCTCTCCGGGCTCGTCATCACGTTCACGGTCTCCGGCACCATGCAGATGCTCCCGGTGCTGGTGTCCCGCGGCTACGGAGCGCCGACGGCGAGCTTCGGCTACCTGCTGGCCGCGGGCGGCGTCGCCGCCACCGCGGCGGCGGCGGTCGTCGGCTCCCGACCGAGGCCGCGGCGGCCGTTGGCGTCGTCGTACACGGCGTATGCGCTCGGGCTCGGCGCCGTCGCCGGGCTGGGCCTCGCGCCGGGCCCGTTCGCGGGGGCGGCGTTCATGGTCGTGTTCTTCGCCGGTGCCACTGCGGGCAACGTGCTCCAGGACAGCGTGCTCGGGTCCCGGGTGCCACGGGCGCTGCGCGGCCGGGTCGCCTCGCTGGACTGGGTGGCGGCGACCGCTGCCGCGCCGCTGTCGGTGGTCGTCGCGGCGCTCTCGGCCGACAACGTCGGGATCCGTCCGACGTACGTCGTGGCCGGCCTGGCCGCGGCGGTGTGCTCGCTCGCGGGGCTGGTGCTGCTGCGACGTACGGGCGAGCCGACGGACCACGACGGCGCAGAGGCCTCGCTCGTGGAACCGAGTCGTGCCTGAGGGCTGCTGGCCCGTTGTCCCGTCGACTGACGGGACAGCAGACTCGGTACCGCGACGCTCAGAAGAGCCGGGCGCCGACGTCGTCGAACCCGCGCAGGGCGTCGTAGTCGAGCAGCACGCAGTCGATGCCACGGTCGGTGGCCAGCACCCGCGCCTGCGGCTTGATCTCCTGGGCCGCGAAGACGCCGCGGACCGGGGTCAGGTGCGGGTCGCGGTTGAGCAGCTCGAGGTAGCGGGTGAGCTGCTCGACGCCGTCGATCTCCCCGCGACGCTTGATCTCCACGGCCACCGTCGCTCCACCGTCGTCGCGGGCGAGGATGTCGACCGGACCGATCGCGGTCGGGTACTCCCGGCGCACCAGCCGCCAGCCGGCACCCAGCGTCTCGATCTGGTCCGCGAGCAGCGCCTGCAGGTGCGCCTCGACGCCGTCCTTGACCAGTCCCGGGTCGACCCCGAGCTGGTGACTGGTGTCGCCCAGGACCTCGTCTACCGTGATCACCAGCTGTTCGCCGGCCTTGTTCGACACGGTCCAGACGCCCTCGTCCGCACCGCTGCCGACGCGCAGCGTGCACGGCGGGGTCATCCACATCAGCGGCTTGTAGCCGCCGGCGTCCGAGTGCACCAGCACCGAGCCGTCGGACTTGACCAGGATCAGCCGTGGGGCGCTCGGGAGGTGGGCGGTCAGCCGCCCGACGTAGTCGACCGAGCACCGGGCGACGACCATCCTCACGTGAGATCCTGGTTCGCCATCGCCACATCATCGCAGCGGCCACGTCCTCCCCTCGTGCGTCCCTCGCGTCGACCGCCTCGACGATCCGCATGAGCAGGCGGCTGCTGGTCCCGGGAGCTTGGCGAGATCCCGCGGAGCACGTCACCGACAGTCCTAGTTCAGATGCCCGCCGACCGCTCACGATGGCGCGCGACCAGCGCCTCGTTGCGCTCGACCATTGACGTCAGGGTCTCGAGGTCCGGCCTTGCCTCGCGGAGGTCGTCGGGCCAACCGGCAACAACGTCCATCGCCCATTCGGCCCACTCGTCCACAGCCTGCTCGATGGCGTCCAGGAACCTGCCCACGAGGATCAGCCAGGGGAGCCGCTCCGGATACCGACCGCGCCCCGCGAGGTACTCCTGCGGGATCCCGGGAACCGCAACGGCTTGCTCTTCCACCCAGGCGCGCACGCCCTCAAGCGTCGCGAGCAGCTCCGTTTTGCCCGCCTGCTCGGCGAAGAACACCTTGACCAGCTGCTCGAACTCGATCACGGGCCCGGACCCGCGCGTCGGCACCCAGGCCGCGAGCACCCGGCGGCCCTCGGCCGTGATCGCGTAGCGGGTCCGCGGTCGCCTTCCGACGTATTCCGTCGTGCTGTGCGCCAGACCAAGGGCCTCAAGCTTCTTCGGTTCTCGATAGATGCCGCTCTCGGCGCGGGGCCAGAACAGCCCGAGGGCACGCGCCATCTGCTCAGCCAGCTCGTAGGTCGTCCAGCTCCGCAGCGACAGCAGGCCGAGAACGGCGTACGACGTGGTGCTCATGGTCTCGGGCATTGCTTTCCTCCAAAGTAGAGGATATCATGTCGCCGTCTGGAGGCACGCATGACGTCACGGATGATCCCGAACGCGGACATGACGGCCGCCTGGGACGGCCCCGAGGGCCACCACTGGGCGGCACACGCACGGCGGTACGAGCGGACCACACGGGCACACCGCAGGGTCCTGGTGGAAGCGCTGGACCTCGCACCGGACGCGTCCGTGATCGACGTCGGGTGCGGGACGGGGGCGCTGACGATCGAGGTCGGCGGACTGATCCCCCGCGGTCGCGTTCTCGGGATCGACCTCTCCTCGCGGATGCTGGAGGTAGCGCGCACACGGGCCCGGGAGACCGGTGCGGCCCAGATTGCACTCGAGCGTGCTGACGCCCAGGTGCACCCGTTCCCGTCAGGCGCTGCCGACCTCGTCATCAGTTGCTTCGGAGTGATGTTCTTCGATGACCCTGTCCGCGCCTTCAGGAACCTTGCGCACGCGTTGCGTCCGGGTGGCGGCAGCACGTTCTTGGTGTGGCGCGAGCTTGCTCACAACGAATGGGTCCACGCGCTGAGGAGCTCGATGGCAATGGGCCGGGACCTCCCGTCGCCCCCGCCCGGAGCGACCGGTCCGTTCAGCCTCGCGGAGGAGACCGTCGCCCGCGCGCACCTCGAGAGCGCCGGCTTCAGCCACGTCCGGTTCACCCCTGTCGACGAGCCGGTGTCCTTCGGGACCGACCCGGACGACGCCTTCAGGTTCGTGTCGACCCTGGGCATCACCAAGGGGCTGCTCGCCGATCTCGACGACGAGGAGCGCAACCAGGCATCGGAGAACCTCCGCACCTCGCTCGTCGAGCACGCCGGGCCGGACGGTGTGAGCTACGCGAGCGCCGCCTGGTTGATCCAGGCTACGAACGAGCACTGAAGGTGACCGGCACTGCCGAGTCGGAGACGACTCCTTCCCGCGGCTGACCTGGCCGGAGCCCATCGCGACCCATGAGTTCCTGCGGCTCGACCAGCAGCCTCTGCTGTTCCCCACCCTGTGGGGGGGCGAGGTCCGGCTGCATGACGCAGCACCGCCGTCCAGAGCTCTGTGCGGGGTGAGGCTAGCCGACCGACGGCGCGCTCTCCTCGGCGGCGAGCATGTCGCCAAGCTCGAGGAGCCGCACCAGCCGCAGCACGATGCGACGGCAGCGCCGCAGCTCGACGCGGCCGGAACGCTTGGCGAGCAGGGCGCGGGCCAGCAGCAGCGGGGAGATGCCCGAGGCGTCGGCGAAGGCGACCCCGCTCATGTCGACGACCAGCCGTGTGCAGACCGGTGTCCGGCGGGCGGCGAGTGCCTGGTCGATCACCGTCTGCAGCAGCGGCGACGTGGTGATGTCCAGCTCGCCCTCGAGACGCACCGTGACAGTTGCCCCGTCCCGGCGGACGTCGACGGCCAAGGCCGACTGCGCGCTCCGCACGCCCCGTGCTCCTCCTGCCACGACGGCCGCCCCGTCCGGGCCGTCTGGACGCACCGCGAGCAGGCGGCACGTGCAGGCGGTCTACCCCGTCCGACCCGCGTCACGCCTCTCCGGCCCGGCCTGCGAGGATCGCGGTCATGTCGCGTGACTTCCGGACCGTCGGCGTCGTCGGGCTGGGCACCATGGGGGCCGGTATCGCCGAGGTGTTCGCCCGTGAGGGGCTGCAGGTCGTCGGCGTCGAACCGACAGAGGATGCGCTCGACCGCGGTCGCGGGCACCTGCGCCACTCCACCGACCGGGCGGTGAGCCGCGGCAAGCTCACCGAGTCCGACCGGGACGCCCTGGTCGAGCGGGTCCGGTTCACGACCTCGATGGAGGACCTGGCCGACGTCGACCTGCTGGTGGAAGCCGTGCCGGAACGGCTCGACCTCAAGCAGGAGGTCTTCGCGGCAGCGGACAAGATCTGCCGGCCGGACACGATCCTGGCCACCAACACGTCCTCGCTGTCGGTGACCGAGATCTCGGTCGCCACCGCGCGACCCTCGAAGGTCGTCGGGATGCACTGGTTCAACCCCGCGCCGGTTCTCAAGCTCGTCGAGGTCGTGCGGACGGTGATCACCGAGCAGGAGGTCGTCGACGACGTGTCGGCGCTGGCTGTGCGGCTCGGCAAGAAGCCTGTCGTCATCGGCGACAAGGCAGGCTTCATCGCCAACGCCCTGCTCTTCGGCTACCTCAACCATGCGGTGTCCATGCTCGAGTCGCACTACGCGACCCGCGAGGACATCGACGCCGCGATGCGGCTGGGCTGCGGCTACCCGATGGGCCCGCTGGCGTTGCTGGACCTGATCGGGCTCGACACGGCGTACGAGATCCTCGACACGATGTACCGGCAGTCGCGGGACCGGCTGCACGCGCCGGCCCCCATGCTCAAGCAGATGGTCACCGCGGGGCTGCGCGGACGGAAGACTGGCCGCGGCTTCTACACCTACGAGCAGCCGGACTCCCCGAAGGTCGTCGACGATGCGATGACTCCCGGCGTTGCCGGGGCGCACGAGGCCGGCCGGGACGTGACGAGGATCGGGGTCGTCGGGTCGGGGACGATGGCGACAGGCATCGTCGAGGTTCTCGCCAAGGCCGGGTACGACGTGCTCTACGTCACCCGGGGCGAGGAGAAGGTCGCCCGGGTGCGGGCCGACCTCGAGCGGTCGCTCGACAAGGCAGTCCTGCGCGGCAAGCTGGAGCAGTCCGACCGCGACGCCGCGCTGGCCCGGATCACCGGCTCCGCCCGGCTCGACGACCTCGGCGACCGGGACCTGGTCCTCGAGGCCGTCGTCGAGGAGCTGTCGGTCAAGCAGGCGCTGTTCGCCACCCTGGACGAGATCTGCCGGCCGGGAGCCGTGCTCGCCACGACGACCTCCTCGCTGCCGGTGGTGGAGCTCGCCGCTGCCACCGAGCGTCCCTCCGACGTGGTCGGGCTGCACTTCTTCAACCCGGCTCCGGTGATGTCACTCGTCGAGGTCGTCCGCACGGTCTCGACCGCCGACGAGGTCGTCGCCACGGCGCGGAAGGTCTGCGACCGGGCCGGCAAGCACGCCGTCGAGTGCGGCGACCGGGCCGGCTTCATCGTCAACGCGCTGCTGTTCCCGTACCTCAACGACGCAGTGAAGATGCTGCAGGCCCACTACGCCACCGTCGAGGACATCGACGCCGCGATGATCGTCGGCTGCGGCTACCCACTCGGTCCGTTCGACCTGCTCGACGTCGTGGGGCTCGACGTCGCCTACGCCATCCAGCGCACCCTCTACCTGGAGTTCCGCGAGCCCGGCTTCGCCCCGGCTCCGCTGCTCGAGCAGCTGGTCACCGCCGGCTACCTCGGTCGCAAGGCCGGCCGCGGGTTCCGCGACTACCGCTGATCCCGCCCGTGACCGAGGACGACTGGGTAGTGCGTCAGGTCACCGGCTCGGCCGCGACCCGGGCCTACCGCTGTCCCGGCTGCGACCACCAGATCCGGCCCGCGACGCCGCACGTGGTGGCCTGGCCGGCGTCCTACGGCGGCGACGGCGACCGCGACGAGGACGCCGGTCTCGGCGAGCGGCGGCACTGGCACACCGCCTGCTGGCGGGCGAGGCACCGCCGCGGGCCACGCACCGAGCGGTCGCGCCACGCGCCGCGCTACTGAGGGGCTGACGATGTCCGAGCACCACCTCTCGACCTACGGCGCCGAGGAGCTTCGCGCCGCGACGGTGCTTCCCGCCGACCGTCGCCCGGTCGAGCTGCACACCGCCGACGGGCTGCGACTTGTCGGTGAGCTGGCACTCCCGCTCGGTCGGCAACCGGTGGCCACACTCGTGTGCCTGCACCCGCTGCCCACGCACGGCGGCTTCATGGACAGCCACGTCCTGCGCAAGGCCTCGTACCGACTGCCGGCACTCGCGGGGATCGCGGTGCTGCGCTTCAACACCCGGGGGACCTCGTCACCGGCCGGCACCAGCGAGGGTGCGTTCGACAACGCTGTCGGCGAGCGGTTCGACGTGGCCGCCGCCATCGAGTACGCCGAGTTCCACGACGACCCACCACTGCGGAACCGCTGGCTGCTGGGCTGGTCCTTCGGCACGGACCTCGCGCTGATGCACGGGCTCGACCCGTCGGTGTCCGGGGCGATCCTGCTGTCACCACCCTTGCGTTTCAGCACCGACGAGCACCTCGACGCCTGGGCCGCTTCCGGCAAGCCGGTGCTCGCCCTGGTGCCCGAGCACGACGACTACCTCCAGCCGCCCGAGGCGCGTCGGCGGTTCGCCCGCATCCCGCAGGCCGAGGTCATCGGCGTGGACGGGGCCAAGCACCTGTGGGTCGGCGAGCCCGCTGTGCGGCGGGTCCTCGACGAGATCGTGCGGACGGTTGCGCCGGCTGCGCACCCGCTGCCGACGACGGTTCCGGCGAGCGGTGGTGTCGCGAGCGGGTGAGTCGGTCGGCAGGCTCTGACGCCCCCGACACCTCCGGTGCGGGCGCAAGGGCAGGGCCGAACGGCGTCGACTGGACGTGCACGGAGCGCACCGTTCCGTCCGACGCGACGAGGGACCAGCGGGTAGCGTCGTCCGGCGTGACAGTCGCCCTGCACGTCCGGGAGGCCGGGGCGGGCCTTCCCGTCGTCCTGCTCCACGCCTTCCCCCTCTCGTCGGCCATGTGGCTCGACCAGCGCAGCTCGCTGGGACGGCGCTGCCGAGTCATCACCCCCGACCTGCGTGGCTTCGGCGGGTCACCGCTGGGTGCGGACCCACCGTCGCTGGACGCGATGGCCGACGACGTCGCGGCCCTGCTCGACCGGCTGGGCCTCGGCCGGGTCGTGATGGGCGGGCTGTCGATGGGCGGCTACACGGCGATGGCCTTCGTGAGGCGGCACCCTGGGCGCGCGCGGGCGCTGCTGCTCGCCGACACCAAGGCGACGGCGGACCCGCCGGACGCGGCCGCCAACCGGGAGCGGATCGCGGCCCGGCTCGTGGCAGAGGCAAGCACCGACGTCCTCGTCGAGGACGTGCTGCCGGCACTCCTCGGCCCTACCACGGCGCGGGACCGTGCCTCGGTCGCCGGCCGGGTCAAGGGACTGGTGGAGGCCGCGCCCCCGGCCGCGGCGGCATGGGCCCAGCGGGCCATGGCGGCCCGCCCGGACTCCCTGCCCACGCTGCGCGCGGCCGACATCCCGGCCCTCGTCCTGCGCGGGGACGAGGACGCGCTGTCGTCACAAGCCGACCTCGAGGCGATGGCCGGCGCGCTCCCGCAGGGAAGGTCCGTGGTGCTCGCGGGTGCAGGGCACCTCACCGCCGTCGAGGTGCCCGACGCGTTCGACGCGACTGTCGGCGCCTTCCTCGACGGCCTGCCGGCTGACTGATGACGGCGGGTGTCAGGCCGACGGCAGCGGCGTCCACGCGCGACCGAACCAGCGCGCCGCCCGCGCCGTCCCGAAGGCAGCCTTGTCCGCGGCCAGCTCGAGCGAGGGCCCCTGGAGGTCTCCGACCGGCGGCCGTCCGCTGCGGAAGGTGACCTCCACCTTGCCGACGACGTCACCCCCCATCTCGAGGTAGCAGACCCCGCGGCCGTCGTACGCCGGTGCCGAGCCGACTCCTCGCAGCCTGGCCGAGATCCCGGCCGCCACCACCCCGGCCTGCCCCTCGGCGAACACTCCGGCCTTGGGTGTCCCGACGCTCGTGACGTCGCCGACGGCGTAGACGTCCGGAAAGCGGGTCTCGAGCGTCAGGGCGTCCACCGGCACCCAGCCGTCGACGGTGAGACCGGCCGCCACCACGACGTCCGGAGCCACGTGTCTGGGCACGCCGAGGAACAGGTCGTACGGCAGCTCGCCGCCGTCGCTGAGGAGTGCGACCCGCCGGCGCGGGTCCAGCGCACGGACCACCCGGTCGGGATGCCAGCCGATGCCTCGCTCGGCGAAGGCCGTGAGCACGGCGGCGGAGGCAGCAGGGGACGGCGGGATCGGGGAACCGAGCGGCATCACCAGAGCCACCTCGGAGGAGCCCAGCAGTCCGCGCGACGCCAGCAGGTCGTGCGTCATGAGCGCGGTCTCGCTGGGAGCAGGAGGGCACTTGAAGGGCATCGAGGTGACGCCGACGAGCACCCGGCCACCGGAGAACTGCGCCAGCGCGTCGCGCGCTGCCCACGCACCCTCGACCGTGTAGAACTCGTGGCCGCCGTCGACCAGCCCCGGTGTCGCGGCAGGGTCGAGGTCGGCGCCGAGCGCGACCACCAGAACGTCGGCAGCCAGCTCTCCCTCGTCGGTGGTGACAGTGCGGCGCTCGGGGTCGATGGCACGCACCGCCGTCCCCAGGAACGTCACACCGGCCAGGGCGACGTCGGCGTACCGGTGCACGACGTGATCGGCCGGTGCCCGGCCGAACATCACGTCCAGCTTGGAGAAGCCGAAGACGAACTCCTCCGCTTTGTCGACGAGCACCACGTCGACGTCCCCGCCGAACTCGTCGGACAGCAGGGCGGCGAGCTGGAGGCCGCCGAAGCCCGCCCCGAGAACCACGACTCTCATGGCCGAGACCCTAGGCGCACTCGGGGACTAGGTGCGATCCATCCGTGGGATCGCCACCTGCCGGATCACGAGCAGCACCGCCGCGGCGACCGGGATGGCAAGCAGGGCACCCACGACGCCGAGCAGGGCGCCGCCGAGCAGCACCGCGACCACCGTCACCGGTGCGGGCACGTCCACGGCCCGCCGCATGACCCGCGGGTAGACCACGTAGTTCTCGAACTGCTGGTAGGCCACGTAGAACACGACGCAGGCGACGCCCACCGTCACGGACTGGGTGAAGCCCAGGAGGGACACGACGACCGCCGCGATCGTGGCACCGACGAGCGGGACCAGGTCGAGCAGTGCCACGAACACCGCGAGAGCCAGCGCGTACGGCAGCCCGACCGCCAGCAGGAAGGCGTACGACGTGGCGCCGGCGATGAACGCCACGGTGAGGGCACCGCTCACGAACCCACCGATCCTGTTGATGACCTCGTCGCCCAGGAGCGTGACCCGCTCGCGCCTGGTCGCCGGAACCAGCCGGTAGGCCTGGCGCTTCATGCTGGGCAGTGCCGCGAGGAAGTACAGCGTCATGATCAGCAGCGAGAACGCGCTGAACACGGCGCTGAGCACGATCCGGCCGACGCCCACGATGCCGCCGAACATCCTCTGCCCGAGGTCGCCGGACGTGACGTAGTCCTTCGCGCGGTCGATGACGCCGTAGTCGTTGTCGAAGCGACGGATGGTCGGGTTCTTCCGCAGGTCGTCGAGCAGCGTCGGGAGCTCCTTGACGAACGCGTCCGTCTGCTCGATGACCGGCGGGACGACGGCGAAGCCGAAGCCCACGAACGCCCCGATCACCAGGGAGAACACCACGGCGATCGCCGCACCGCGCCGCAGGCCGCGCGCGACCAGCCACTCGGTGACCGGGCTGAGCCCGATCGCGAGGAACAGCGCGACGACGATGAGGACGATGACGCTGCGAGCCTCCAACACCGCCTGCACCAGCAGGTAGGCCACGAAGACGCCGAGCGCACCGAGGAAGCCGAGCATGAACGGCGAGTCCCGGCGCAGCGGCCGGCCGAGGCTGCCGAACGCGGGGTCCCCACCGTCCGCCCCGAGCTTCCGCTCGGAGGCGAGTGCCGACCGGGCCGACCCCCGAGCCCCCGCCTCGGCGGTCTCGGCCTCGTCCCGGGCATCCTGCGCGTCGTCGCGGGCTGCCTCCGCCTCCTTGCGTGCCTGCTCGGCCGGTCCGGATCCCTCCCCGGCCGGCCCCTCTGCCCCCGGCACCGAGGCGCTAGCGCTTGGCCGTGGAGGACTTGTCCGGCGTGATCGTCGTGCTCGGGGCGGCCGACGCGGCCTTGTCCGCGCCGGCGCCGGCAGCCTGCTCCGCCCCGTCGTCGTTCGCGCCGTCGGCGCCGCCCGGGTCCGCGACGGCCTTGTCGTCCCCGCCGTCGGTGGGACCCGAGGAGATGTCGACGTCGCTCGCCTTGGCCGCGCCCGCCGGCTGCTCGGCGTCCTTGTCGTCGGCGTCGCCGAGCGGGTCGGGCAGCGACGCACCGGTGAGGGTGGCCAGCATCTGGCGGACGTTGGTGAGCTGGGAGTTGATGCTGTCCCGGCGCTGGGTGGACGCCGTCAGCTCGCGCTCGGACTCGGACCGGATCCGTTCGGCGGTCGCCTTGGCCTCGGCGACGATGTCGTCCGCCCGGCGGCTGGCCTCGTCGAGCGTGCGCTGGGACTTGCGGTCCGCGTCGGCCCGCAGCTTCTCGGCCTCCAGCCGGAGCTGCTCCGAGCGCTGGCTGACCACCGCCAGCTGCTGCTCGTTGGCCTTCATCTGCTCGGTGAAGTCCCGCTCCGCCTGCTCGCGGCGGTGGGCCAGGGTGGTCTCGAAGTCGGCAGCGGCCTGGGCGGCCTTCGCGCGGTTGTTCTCGAACAGCGCGCCGGCCTCCTCACGCCGGGCCTTCGCGTCTCTCTCCGAGTCGTCCCGCAGCGTGTCGGCGTGCTTCTTGGCCTCCTGCAGGATCCGAGCCGCCTCGGTGTCGGCGTCGGTACGGCGCTCCTGCGCGTAGCGCTCGGCCTCCCGGCGCAGCTTGTCGGCGTCCTGCTCGACAAGTGCCCGGTGCTGCGCCGCGTCGTCGGCGGCGCCGGCCCGCAGGCTCTTCGACTCCTCCTCCGCCAGGGCCAGCATCTGCTCGATCCGGGCGCCCAGACCGGCGTAGGTCTGACCCTGCTCGGCCGGCTCCTGGGACTGCACGGCGGCGGCACGCTGGTCGGCCTCGTCGGCGCGACGGCGGGCCTCCGACAGCTCGCGCTGGAGGGCGCTGACGTGGCGGTCCACCTGGGAGGGCTCGTAGCCCCGGCGGACTACCTCGAAGGACTGGGCGGGCGTCTGGGTCATGGATCAGGTCCTGTCGTCTACAGCAGTGCGAGCGGGGTTCCGGTCATCGTGCCACGTCGGCGTTCTCGGGGTCCCGGGCCGGTGCGCCCGGCACGGACAGCGCCTCGATGACGCCGGACAGACGGCCCAGCTCGGCCGCGATCTCGTCCCGCCTGGTGGTCAGGTCGGCCACCTCGGCGCGGGCGTCCTCGAGCATCTGGTGCGCCTCGGCGCGCAGCCTGTCCGCCTCGGTCCGGGCCTCGCCCACGATGCGGACAGCCTCGGCGCGGGCGTCCCGGCGGGCCTCCTCGGCCTCGCGCTGCGCGGCGGCTGTCTGCTCGGCCACCCGCTCGCGCAGGGCCTTCGTGTTCGCCTCCGCCTCCGCCTCGCGGCGGGAGGCCCGCGAGTCGATCTCCTCGACCCGGGCGGTGGCGTCCTCGATCGTGCGGGTGGCCCGGTGGCTGGCGTCCGCGAGGCGGCGCTCCGACTCCGCGTGCGCTGCCGTCAGCACCTCGTCGGCCTCGGCCTCGACCGTGGCGGCCCGGGCGGCGGCCTGCTCGAGGCGTTGCTCCGCGGACTCCTTCGCCCGCGCCAGCAGCTCCTCGGCGGCCGCCCGGCGCTCGGCCACCGCTCGGGCGCCGTCGGCGTGCGCCTCGGTCCGGATGCGGTCGGCGTCGGTGCCGGCCGCGGCCAACACCTCGTCGACGGTGCGCTTGGCCCAGGCGGTCTGCTCGGCCGCCTCGGCGAGGACGGCTTCGGCCTCCTCGCGCGCCGCGGCGCGGTGCCGGTCGGCCTCCGCGGTGCCCGCACCGACCAGGGCCGCCGACTCGGCCCGCACCCGCTCGAGGTCCACGTCGAGGTCCTCGCGGGTGCGCCTGGCGTTCTCGTGGGCCTCGGCCAGGACGGCGTCGGCCTCCTGCCTGGCGGCGGCGACCATGGCCTCGACCTCGGCCTGCACCTCGGCGGCGCGGCGGGCCGCCTCCTCCTCCGCCTCGCGGCGCCGTCGGGCCGCCTCCTCGCGCGCCTCGGTCACGATCGCCTCGGCGTCCTGGTGCGCCCGGTCCCTCTGGGCCTGGGCCTGGGCCCGGACGGACTCGGCGTCGGCCGCAGCGACGTCGCGCAGCGTGCCGGCCTCGGTCTGGGCCCGGGCCACCAGGTCGTCGGCACTGCCCGACGCTGAGGTCACGACGAGGGCCGCCTGGTCGGCGGCGTCGGTGAGCAGCTGGCGGGCCTCGTCGGCGGTCTCGGCCCGCAGTCGCTCGGACTCGGACAGTGCGGCCTCGAGCCGCCGCGCGGCCTCCTCGAGGGCGTCGGCCCGCCGTCGTACGGCCTCCTCCTCGAGCCGGGCGGCGTGGGCGTGCTTCTCCGCGATCTCGTCGTGCCGCCGGGACGCCTCCGCGTGCAGGGCGTCGGCCTCGGCCCGCCGGGCCTCGGCCTGGCGCTCGGTCTGCTCGAGCAGCCGGTCGGCCTGGGCCTGGGCGGCGTGCAGCAGCCGGCCGGCCCGCTCCGCGACCGGCTCGTCCACCTGCGGCGACGGGTCCTGCCCCATGGGGCAGCATCGTGTCAGACCGGACACCGACATGTCAGACCCCGTCCGCCCGCGGGCGGGTCGGCGCGGGCCGTTCGGCCCTGGTCGGTGCGAGCCGGCCGCGGGAACGTGGGGTCATGGTCCAGGCCCGTCCCCCCGAGGTCGAGCAGGTGAACGGCCGGGTGCTCGGCTGGCTGTCCGGGCTCGGGCTGGCGGTCGTCCCGTGGATCGCCGCCGGCCTGCTCGCGAGCATCGCGGGTGCCATCGGCGGCGAGTCGTGGAACCCCGAGACGACCTTCCCGTGGGTGCTGCTCGCCTCCTTCGTGGGAATGCTGGGCGGGATCGCGTACGGCAGCCTGCGGATCCCCGGGTTCCGGCGCGGCGCCGCGCTCGGTGCCGCCGTGGCTCTCGCCGGTGTGCTCGTGCTGGTGGGGCTGGTTCTGCTGCTCGCTGCCGTCACCAGGTAGTCGACGTCGTCATGCTCGCGGTGCGCAAGCCGACCGGCCAGCTCTGGGCGCAGCAGGACCGGCACCCCGGTGACCACTGGCGGCTCTTCCGCGCCGTCGCAGCCTTCGTCGAGGGGGGCGAGGTCCTCTATCCCGGCTCGTTCGTCGACATCGCGCCGTCGTTCGTGTGGGCGTCCGTCACCTACGTCGACTCGGACCGGCGTGCCGCGCGCTTCTTCGACGACATGGACGGGATCGCCGCGCTCATCACCGCCCACGGCGTGGCTGCCGCCGACCGGCGGGTGGCGTTCGTCGCTGCCGACTACACGCTCCCGCTGGACATCCCCGATGCCTCGACCGACCTGTTGATCTCGTTGTCCGCCGGCTTCGTGTCCGAGCACTGCACGCGGTACCTGCGGGTCGGCGGAACCCTCCTGGTCAACGCCAGCCACGGAGACGTGGCCATGGCCTCGATCGACGGTCGCTACGAGCTCGCGGCGGTGGTGCGGTCCCGGTCCGGCAGGTACACCGTGAGCGGAGTCGACCCTGGTGTCTTCCTGGTCCCGAAGCGAGAGGTCGAGATCACGCGAGAGCTGCTCCACAGCGTGGGCCGCGGCATCGTGTACACCACGTCGCCCTTCGCCTACCTGTTCCGTCGGGTCCGCTAGCGGGACCGCGTCAGACGTCGCGGAAGCGGTTGATCGCGCCGAGGTGCCTGGCCCGCAGGTCGGGGTCCCGGACACCGAGCCCCTCCTCCGGGGCGAGGCAGAGGACGCCCACCTTGCCCTGGTGCACGTTGCCGTGCACGTCGTGGGCGGCCTGCCCGACCCGGTCGAGGGGGTAGGTGCGCGACAGGGTCGGGTGGATCCTGCCCCGGGCCACCAGCCGGTTCGCCTCCCACGCCTCGCGGTAGTTGGCGAAGTGCGATCCGATGATCCGTTTCAGGCTCATCCACAGGTACCGGTTGTCGTACTCGTGCAGGTATCCGCTGGTCGACGCGCAGGTGACGATGGTGCCGCCCTTGCGGGCGACGAAGACCGAGGCACCGAAGGTCTCCCGGCCGGGGTGCTCGAGGACGATGTCGACGTCGTCGCCGCCGGTCAGCTCACGGATCTTCTTGCCGAACCGGGTCCACTCCCTGGGGTCCTGCACCTGATGGCCGCCCTCGTCCTTCCAGAACCGGTAGCCCTCGCCCGACGTCTCGCTGCGGTCGATGACGAGCTCGGCGCCCATCGACCGGGCGATCGCGGCCTTGTCCTCGCTGGAGACGACGCAGACGGGGGTCGCGCCGCCGTTGACGGCGAGCTGGGTGGCGTAGGACCCGAGGCCGCCGGAGGCGCCCCAGATCAGGACGACGTCGCCCTGCTTCATCCCCGCGCCGTTGCGCGACACCAGCTGGCGGTAGGCCGTGGAGTTGACGAGTCCCGGGCTCGCGGCCTCCTCCCAGGTGAGGTGGGCCGGCTTGGGCATCAGCTGGTTGGACTTCACCAGCGCCAGGTGCGCGAGGCCGCCGAAGTTGGTCTCGAAGCCCCAGATCCGCTGCTCGGGGTCGAGCATCGTGTCGTTGTGCCCGTCGGGGGACTCCAGCTCCACCGACAGGCAGTGAGCCACCACCTCGTCGCCCGGGCTCCAGGCGTGGACACCCGGCCCGGTGCGCAGCACGACGCCGGACAGGTCGGAGCCGAGCACGTGGTACGGCAGGTCGTGCCGCTTCGACAGCGGAGACAGCCGTCCGTAGCGGGAGAGGAACGCGAAGGTCGGCACCGGTTCGAAGATCGCCGACCACACGGTGTTGTAGTTGATCGCCGAGGCCATCACGGCCACCAGCGCCTCCCCGGGGCCCAGCTCGGGGGTGGCGACGTCCTCGACGTGCAGCGACTCGCGGGGGTCCTTGTCCCGGGACGGCCGGCCCGCGAAGATCTCGACCTCGTCCTGGTGCACGGTGACCGCGCGGTAGGACTCCGGCACCGGCAGCGCCGCGAGCTCCTCGCCGGTGGCTCCGGCCAGGACCGCTTCGAGGATCTCCTGCACGTCGACCTCCGGGACTCGCGGGCGTGGACGGGGGCTCGGGTCGGTTGATGCTACTGACCGGTAACCGGAGGCCGGGACCCGGGCCGGGAGGTCAGTGGCCGGCGGCGGGCGCGGCCTCGACGAGCTCGACCAGGACGCCCATCGCGTCCTTCGGGTGGACGAAGTTCACCCGGGAACCCGCGGTGCCGTGCCGCGGCTCGTCGTAGAGCAGCCGCACCCCGCGGCCGCGAAGCTCGGCGCTGACCGCGTCGATGTCGTCGACGCCGTACGCCACCTGCTGGACGCCGGGCCCGGAGCGGTCCAGGAAGCGCGCGATCGGCGACGCCGGGGACAACGGGGCGAGCAGCTGGATGCACGAGCCGGAGCCGCCGACGTCGAGCATCGCCTCGCGCACGCCCTGCTCCTCGTTGACCTCCTCGTGCACCACGTGCACGTCGAAGGTCCGGGCGTAGAAGGCGATCGCCTCGTCGAGGTCGGGGACCGCCAGCCCGACGTGGTCGATGCGGGTGAGCATGCGGCTATCGTGACAGGGCCTGATCTCGGGGGCCCGATCTCGGGCTCCCCATGACGCTGCGCAGGAGGTACCACCATGAGCGGATCGACAGGTTCCGTCATCGTCGCCGGGGCTCGCACGCCGATGGGCCGGCTGCTCGGCTCGCTCAAGGACTTCTCCGGCGCCGACCTCGGCGGCGTCGCGATCAAGGGCGCGCTGGACAAGGCCGGGGTGGCTCCGGACCAGGTCGAGTACGTGATCATGGGACAGGTGCTCCAGGCGGGCGCCGGCCAGATCCCCGCCCGCCAGGCCGCGGTCAAGGCCGGCATCCCGATGAGCGTCCCGGCGCTGACCATCAACAAGGTCTGCCTCTCCGGCGTCGACGCCATCGCGCTCGCCGACCAGCTGATCCGCGCCGGCGAGGTCGACGTCGTCGTGGCCGGTGGCATGGAGTCGATGACCCAGGCGCCGCACTTCCTGCCGAAGTCCCGCGAGGGTGTGAAGTTCGGCGACGTGCGGCTCGTCGACTCGATGTCCTACGACGGCCTGTGGGACGTGTTCACCACCCAGGCCATGGGCGCGCTCACCGAGGCGTGCAACGCCGAGCTCGGCATCTCCCGCGAGGACCAGGACGCGTTCGCCGCCAGGTCCCACCAGCGCGCCGCCGCGGCGTGGAAGAACGGCCTCTTCGACGACGAGGTGGTTCCGGTCGAGATCCCGCAGCGCAAGGGTGACCCCGTGCAGTTCAAGGAGGACGAGGGCATCCGCGCCGACACCACGGCCGAGAGCCTGTCCAGGCTGCGCCCGGCGTTCAGCAAGGACGGGACCATCACGGCCGGCTCGTCGTCGCAGATCTCCGACGGTGCTGCTGCGGTCGTCGTGATGAGCCGGGCGAAAGCGGAGGAGCTGGGCCTCGGGTGGCTCGCCGAGATCGGGGCGCACGGCATGGTGGCCGGCCCGGACTCGACCCTGCAGTCGCAGCCGTCGGCCGCGATCACCAAGGCCTGCGCCAAGGAGGGCATCAGCCCCGCCGACCTCGACCTGGTCGAGATCAACGAGGCGTTCGCCAGCGTCGGCATCAAGTCGGTCCGCGACCTCGGCATCGACGAGGACCGGGTCAACGTCAACGGCGGAGCCATCGCGCTCGGGCACCCGATCGGCATGTCCGGGGCCCGCATCGCGCTGCACCTCGCCCTCGAGCTCAGGCGGCGCGGCGGCGGGGTCGGCGCGGCCGCGCTCTGCGGTGGTGGCGGCCAGGGCGACGCGCTGGTGCTGCGCGTGCCGGCTGCCGGCTGATCCCGCAGGTGGCCGCGGCGCCGGAGGTCGGCGCGCTGGTCGAGCGCGCCCGTGAGGGCGACGCCCGCTCCGTCGCGCGACTCATCTCCCTGGTCGAGGACGCCTCGCCCCGGCTGCGGGAGGCGATGGCCGCGCTCGCGCCGTACGGCGGCCGGGCGACGGTCATCGGGCTCACCGGGGCGCCCGGTGTGGGGAAGTCGACCACCACGTCGGCGCTGGTGACGGCGTTCCGGGCTCGTGGCAAGCGGGTCGGCGTGCTTGCCGTCGACCCGTCGTCGCCGTTCTCCGGCGGGGCGCTCCTCGGCGACCGGGTGCGGATGCAGGAGCACGCGCTGGACCGGGACGTCTACATCCGGTCGATGGCGAGCCGCGGTCACCTCGGCGGCCTGTCCTGGGCGACGCCGCAGGCGCTGCGGGTGCTCGACGCCGCCGGCTGTGACGTCGTCCTCGTGGAGACCGTCGGCGTCGGCCAGTCCGAGGTCGAGGTCGCCCGCACGGCCGACACCACCGTGGTGCTGCTCGCCCCCGGCATGGGCGACGCCATCCAGGCGGCGAAGGCCGGCATCCTCGAGGTCGGCGACGTCTACGTGGTGAACAAGGCCGACCGGGACGGGGCCGACGGCACCGTGCGCGAGCTGCGGCACATGCTCACGCTCGGCGAGCGGCGTTCGCCGGGGGAGTGGCGACCTCCGATCGTGAAGACCGTCGCCTCGCGCGGCGAGGGGCTCGACGAGCTGCTCGAGGCGCTGGACAAGCACCGCGCCTGGCTCGAGGAGACCGGGACGCTGCACGAGCGGCGGCTGCACCGGGCGGCCGACGAGGTGGAGGCCATCGCCCTGACCGCCCTGCGCGAGAAGGTCGGTGACCTGCGCACCCGCGACGGCGAGGGAAACCTGGACGGCCTGGCGGCCGACGTCGTTGCCGGCCGCACGGACCCCTACGCCGCCGCCGACAGCCTGCTCGCGGGACTCACCGGCGCCTGACGGCGCCCGCCCGGTTCCCTCAGGGCTGCCAGCCGGCCGGTGGGTCCTCGCCGACGACCCCGTCCACCGCCTCGCGGATCAGGTCGGCATGCCCGGTGTGCCGGCCGTACTCCTCGACCAGGTCGAGGACGAGGCGGCGCAGGCTCGCGTGGGTGCCGTCGGTGCCGGCCACGTCGACGCGCTGGTCGAGGCCGCCCTCGGCCAGCGCCGCCGCGACCCGCGACCGGGACCGCTCGACGGCGGCGTCCCAGAGCGCGTAGAGCTCCTCCGGGCCGTCGTCCGCAGCGGAGACGAACACCCAGTCGTCGACGTCGCGGCGGAAGGTGGTCTCCCACGGCTCTCCGGGCGACCCGCCACGCAGCTTGACGGTGAAGGTGAAGTCCTCGACGAACGCGAGGTGCTTGAGCAGGCTGCCCAGCGTCAGGGACGACGTCCCGATGCCGGTCCGCAGCCCGGCGGAGTCGAGGTGGCCGGCCTTCCAGCGGAAGGTGGTGCGCAAGCGGTCCAGTGCGCCGAGGATCTGCTCGGTCTCGGTGCCGGCCAGCGGTGGTTCCCAGGTGGTTGTGGTGTCGGTCATGGCGGCACCGTACGGCGCATTCCGGACGATCTGCTTCCGGAACACGTGAGACCCTGTCCCGTGGCCTCCTCGTCCCCTCTCGCCGCCAGCCCCACCGCGCGAGCGCTGCTGTGCCTGGAGGTGCTGCAGGACTCCCCCGGCATCACCGCCGACCGGCTCGGCGGGGCCCTCGGGGTCTCGGAGCGGGCCGCCCGGCGGTACGTCGCCACGTTGCGGGAGGCCGGGATCCCGATCGAGTCGGTCCGCGGTCCGTACGGCGGCTACCGCGTGGGTCGGGGTCTGCGGCTGCCGCCGCTGACCTTCAGCGCCAGCGAGGCGCTGGGCCTGGTGATGGCCGTGCTCGACGGTCACCACGACGCCGGCGACCCGACCGACCCGGTCGGCAGCGCGCTCGGCAAGATCATCCGGGCGCTTCCGGAGCCGGTGGCGGCTCAGGCCGAGGCGGTCCGCCGTGCCACCGCGCCGGCCCCCGACCGCGGCGCCGCCCGGCCGGACCCCGGCGCCACCGCCGCGCTGGTCCAGGCGGTCTCGGACCACCGGCCGGTGCGGTTCGGCTACCGCTCCGAGGCAGGGTCGCAGTGGTCGGTCGATGCCGACCCGTGGGCCGTCGTCGTGCGGCACGGCCGGTGGTACCTGCTGTGCCGGTCGCACCGGGTCGACGCCGTGCGGGCGTACCGGGTCGACCGGGTCCGGGCGGTCGAGGTGCTGGAGGGCACCGTCAGCCCACCCGGCGACCTCGACCCGGTCGCCCTGCTGGAGGAGAACCTCGCGGTGGGCTGGGAGTACGACGTGGAGGTCGTCATCGACGCCCCCGTCGAGGCTGCGGGGAAGGTCCTGCCCCGGACGCTCGGCCGGCTCGAGGCCGTCGACGACGCGACCACCCGGCTGCTCGGGAGCACCGGCAACCCCTGGTGGTACGCCGAGAGGCTGACGGCGATCCGGACGTCGTACCGGATCGTCGGCTGCACCGAGCTCCAGGAGGTCGCACGCGTCCTCGGCCGGCGGCTGCTGGACGCCGGCGGCGATCCGGACCGGTCCGCCTGACACGAGCAGGTCAGCGCGAGCCGGACGTCCCCCCGCCGCCCGAACCGCCACCGGACCCGCTCGGGCCGGGCCCGGTCGAGGTCGCGGGCTCGCTCGGTGACGGTGACGGTGGCGAGGCGGAGGGCTCGCTGGGCGTCGGGATCGGGGTGAGGGTCGGGTCCGGGGTGGTGCTGGGCACCAGCGGGCAGGCGAAGGTCACGTCCTGCTCGACGGTTCCCCCGGCGGTGGCGGTGACCTCGGTCGTGCGTCCACGGGCGCCGAGCACCGAGGTGCCGACCGGCGCGCCTGCGACCCGGTAGTGGTCGCCCTCCCGAAGACCGGTGAGCCGGACGGCGGCCAGCCGGTCGCCCCCGATCCAGAGCCACAGCGGGAAGGTGACGTCCGGGCAGCCGACATCGGTGCGTACCTGTCCTTCGACGACAGCGCCCGGCTCGACCGTGGTGACCCGTCGCGGTGCCCCCGCCTCGCAGGTGACGTCGTCGACGAAGGTTGCCGCCCAGTCGCCGGTGACCGTCGCCCCGAGGGCGCGGTTCACCTCCCAGGACGTGACCAGGACCGGGGCGCTGGTACAGGGCACGTCGTAGCGGCCCTTCGTATCTGTGGTCACGGCGGCCTCGTCCGGAACGAATCCGGCCGCCGTCGACGTACCGGTCCAGACGTGCAGCCCGGCCAGCGGGGCACCCGACGGGTCCACCACCCGTCCGTGCAGGACGGGAGCCGCGACCTGCTCCGGCGGGGCCGACTGCGCGCGGGTGGACGGCGCCGGTACAGGAGCGGTCGAGGCGTCGGGTCCGGGCGGGACGACCGAGGCGACGGTGGTCTCCTCGTGGTCGGTGGGTGTGGCCGTCGCCGGCGGCGTCGTGCTGCGGTTGGTCACCGCGAGGATGGAGTCCCGCATGCCGCTCACCCCACCGAGGGCGACACCGCCGACGATGCCGGCGAGGAAGATCGCGGTCACGCTGCAGGCCGCGACGGCCTGATGGTGGCGCCTGGTGCGGGCCTCGCGCACGACGCGGTCGAACTCGCCGGCCGGCGGTGCCAGTGGTTCGACCCGGCGACGCGGTGCGGGATCGGTCATCGGGCGTCCGCCAGCCAGCCGGCCAGGCAGGCGCGGGCATCGAAGAGCATGCGCTTGATGGTTCCTTCGGGCCGCTTGAGGGCCGCCGCGACCTCGGCGACGCTCATGTCGGCGTAGTAGTGCAGCAGGACGGGCTTGCGAAGCCGGTCCGGCAGTCGCTCGACCAGGTCACGCAGCCACGGGTCGCTCGCGGGCGTGCTCACCGGCGCCGTCTCCTCCAAGCGGGCCTGCAGCCGGCGGTCACGCTGCTCGCGACGCCAGCGGTCGTGGACCAGGTTGGTGGCGGTGACGTAGAGGTAGCCCTTCGGGTCGCGGACCGTGAGCCACCGCGTGAGCAACCTGGTGAACGCCTCGGAGGCGATGTCGTGGGCGGCGTCGCGGTCGCCGACGAGCGCGGCGCACCACCCCGCCAGCTGCGCGTAGTTCTCGTTCCAGAGAGCGCGGGCGGCGTCCTCCCGGGCGGCCGCCGCAGCTCCCGCGACGCCGTGGGTCCTTGGCGCTCCCGCTGTCACCATGACGGCCACGAACCGAGGACGCACGGCCGGGATCGCCGGTTCGCCCGACTCTCCGGACCCCCGCGCTCACCCCTGCTTCCGGCCCTGCCCAGCGCGAGGGAAGGGCTCCCCGTCTCCACCCGATGGAGGGTAGTCCCACCGGCAGGTACCCTCGGTGACGAACCGGACATGACGGCGAGTCGGATCGTCGACGACGTCGTGTCACACGGTCACCGAGGTCCGCGGCGGGCGCCGCCGCGGCGATGCCCGGCGAGTCGCGAGGAGTCGTGCCATGGATGCCGAGGAGATCCGGCGGGGACGTGAGCGTTGGCAGCGCCGGTTCGAGGCTTCGCGGGTGCGTGAGGCGGATTTCTCGACGTTGTCGGGTTCGCCGGTGGAGCCGGTGTACGGGCCGGCGGCGGGTGACGTGGTGGAGGGGTTCGAGCGGATCGGGTGGCCGGGGGAGTTCCCGTTCACCCGGGGGTTGTACGCGTCGGGGTACCGGGGGCGGACCTGGACGATCCGGCAGTTCGCGGGGTTCGGCAACGCGGGGCAGACCAACGAGCGGTACAAGAAGATCCTGGCGGCTGGTGGTGGGGGGCTGTCGGTGGCCTTCGACATGCCGACGTTGATGGGCCGGGACTCCGACGACCCGCGGTCGTTGGGGGAGGTGGGTCACTGCGGGGTGGCGATCGACTCGGCGCGCGACATGGAGGTGCTCTTCGACGGGATCCCGTTGGGTGAGGTGACGACGTCGATGACGATCAGCGGCCCGGCGGTGCCGGTGTTCTGCATGTACCTGGTCGCGGCGGAGCGGCAGGGGGTGGACACCTCGGTGCTGAACGGGACGTTGCAGACCGACATCTTCAAGGAGTACATCGCGCAGAAGGAGTGGCTGTTCCCGCCGGAGCCGCACCTGCGGCTGATCGGTGACCTGATGGCCTACTGCGTGGGCAGCATCCCGGCGTACAAGCCGCTGTCGGTGTCGGGCTACCACATCCGGGAGGCCGGCTCGACCGCGGCGCAGGAGCTGGCGTTCACCCTGGCCGACGGGTTCGGCTACGTGGAGCTGGGGCTGGCGCGGGGTCTGGACGTGGACGAGTTCGCGCCGGGGCTGTCGTTCTTCTTCGACTCGCACCTGGACTTCTTCGAGGAGATCGCGAAGTTCCGGGCGGCCCGGCGGATCTGGGCCCGGTGGCTGCGCGACGTCTACGGGGCCAGGACGGAGAAGGCGCAGTGGCTGCGGTTCCACACCCAGACCGCCGGGGTCAGCCTGACCGCGCAGCAGCCGGACAACAACATCGTGCGGACCGCGGTGGAGGCGCTGGCGGCGGTGCTCGGGGGCACCAACTCGCTGCACACCAACGCCCTGGACGAGGTGCTGGCGCTGCCGAGTGAGAAGGCGGCCGAGATCGCGCTGCGCACCCAGCAGGTCATCATGGACGAGACCGGGGTGGTCAACGTCGCGGACCCGCTGGGCGGGTCCTGGTACGTCGAGGCGCTCACCGACCGGATCGAGGCCGAGGCCGAGGCGGTGTTCGCCCGGATCCGGGCGATGGGCCCCGACGGGTCGATCACCTCCGGGCTGCTGCGCGGCATCGAGGACGGCTGGTTCATGTCCGAGATCGCCGAGGCCGCGTTCACCTACCAGACCGCCCTGGAGAAGGGTGAGAAGAAGGTGGTCGGGGTCAACGTGCACACCTCCACCGTCGAGGAGCCGCTGGAGATCCTCCGGGTCTCCCACGAGGTCGAGCACGAGCAGAACCGGGCCCTGGGCGCCCGCCGGGCCGGCCGCGACGACGCCGCCGCCCGGGCCGCGGTGGACCGGATGGTCCAGGTCGCCCGCACCGAGGACAACATGCTGCCCGCCATGCTCGACGCCGCCCGCGCCGAGGCCACCCTCGGCGAGATCTGCGACGCCCTGCGCGGCGAGTGGGGCGACTACCGCGAACCACCTCGGTTCTGAGGCGGGGTCCGATCGGTACTTTCAGCGCAACGTCAAAGACCAAGATCAACAGCGGCCAGGACGCGGACGCCCCGCCGACCGGGCAGCTCGCCGTCGGTCACTGAGCCGCCGTAGGCCGTTAGTGGCGCGCTGTGCATTCTGTACCGGCAGAAAGTGCAACAGCGCGCCACTCAACGAGGGCTGGGAGGCGCGGGCGGCGCGTGGCCGCTCGTCCGAGCCGCTCGAGCTGCGCCACGACGACAGGTCAGGGACGGGGTGGTCAGCGGCAGACCTGAGCGTGGGGGAGGATGGGCGGCATGTCGCAGTCCATCAATCCCTACGGCGCCGTCGACCTCTCCGCGCTCGCCCGGCCGGCCGCGCCCCCGTCCGCCGCAGGCGCGAATGGCACTCCGGCACCCGGGGGTGTCGTGGTCGACGTCAGCGAGGCCGACTTCCAGGCGGTCGTCCTGGAGCGGTCGCTGACGGTCCCGGTGGTCATCGACTTCTGGGCCGACTGGTGCGGACCGTGCAAGCAGCTCAGCCCTGTGCTGGAGCGGTTGGCTGCCGCCGACGACGGCCGGTGGCTGCTCGCCAAGATCGACCTCGACGCCAACCCGCAGCTCGGCCAGGCCTTCCAGGTCCAGAGCATCCCCGCGGTCTTCGCCGTGGTGAAGGGTCAGCCGATCCCCCTGTTCCAGGGCGCGCTGCCGGAGGCGCAGGTCCGGCAGTACATCGACGAGCTGCTCCGGGTGGCCCAGGAGAACGGCGTCGCCGGCAGGCTGGCAGCCGACGGCCCCGCCCCGGAGGAAGAGGCCGAGCCGGAGGCGGACCCGCGCTACGACGAGGCGTACGACGCCATCGAGCGGGGTGACCTGGACGCCGCCGCCGACGCGTACCGGTCCTTGCTCGCGGAGAGCCCCGCGAACGCCGACGCGCAGGCCGGGCTCGGCCAGGTCGAGCTGCTCCGGCGCACCCGAGACGTGGACGAGCGCGCGGCCCGGCAGAAGGCCGCCGAGAACCCGGACGACGTCGCGACGCAGGCTGCGGTCGCCGACCTGGACCTGCTCGGCGGCCATGTCGAGGACGCGTTCTCCCGGCTGCTCGACCTGGTCCGCCGGACGGCCGGCGCGGACCGCGCCGCCGCGCGCGACCACCTGGTGAGTCTCTTCGAGCTCGTGGGGAGCGAGGACGACCGGGTGGCGAAGGCGCGCACCGCGCTGGCCAACGCCCTGTTCTGAGGTCTCCTGGCCGCACGACGAAGGCCGCCCGCTCCCACCGGGGAGGGGCGGCCTTCGGCGCCGTGGCGGCTCGCAGGAGCCGCGCGGGCTAGAACAGGAAGATGATGAGCAGGATCACGGCAATCACGAGCGCCGCGATGGCGATGGTCCGGGTGTTCATCAGGTCTCCGTTCGATCGGGGGCAGGGTGCTCCAGGCCTTGTCTCCTCGGACCGACGACGCAAACGTCCCCCGCCGCCGGCGTGGGGGACCGGGCGCGGACGTAGGGACAGGCTCAGGGACTCCCTGACCTGCGACCGGGGGTGCGACGGGGGGCCGGCCAGGGTCGGGCCCCGATGTGCGGGGAGCCCGGCCCCCGCAGGCTCGAGATGTGCACCTCGTCGACACCCCGCCGGCCCGTCCCCGCGTCCTGCTCGTCGAGTCGGTGCTGTTCGTCTCGGGGGTCCTGGCGTACTTCCTCACCCGCGGAGCGACCGAGACCGACTACCCGGTCGCCGCCGACAACGCCGAGCGGCTCGTCGGCGTCGAGCGGAGCCTTCATCTGGATCTCGAGTCGTGGGCACAGGCTCTCGTGCTGCCGCACGAGGCACTGGTCACCCTCGCCAACTGGGTCTACATCTACGGACACTGGCCCGTCATCGCCCTGGTCGGCTGCTGGCTGCTGTGGCGGCGGCCGGACACCTACCGGTGGATGCGGACCGCCATGCTGGTCAGCGGCGCCATCGGCGTCGTGGTCTTCATCGGGTTCCCGGTCGCGCCGCCGCGGCTGATGCCCGACCTGGGGGTGGCCGACACGGTGGCCCAGCGGAGCTCGGCCTACCGGATCCTGCAGCCGCCCTCGCTGGTCAACCAGTACGCCGCGCTGCCCAGCCTGCACGTGGGCTGGGACCTGCTCGTCGGCCTGGCCCTGCTGCGCGCCGGGACCGGCCGCACGGTGCGGGCGCTGGCGGTCGCTGCTCCGGTCGCGATGGCCGTGGCTGTCGTGCTGACCGGCAACCACTACGTCCTCGACGTGTTCGCCGGCCTCGTGGTCGCCGGGACCGGAGCGGCGGCGGCGACCGTCTGGCAGCGCCACGGCGCACGTCGCAGGTCCGCGCCGGCCGAAGATGTGGCCGTGGCCACGGTCGGACCGGGTGCTCAGGTCTGCGAGGTGCCGACGGGGGAGGACCCGGGCGAGCTCGCGTCCTCGGCGTGACCGCCGGCCACCTCCCGGCGGATGCCCCACAGGTCGCTGTCGCCGTCCAGCACGCCGCGGACCAGCCGCTGCCAGCCGAGCCGGGCGTAGAGCCGGGGAGCCGGTCGGTCGTCGGCGTAGGTCGAGAGCAGCGCGCGGTCGTGCGGCTGGTCGAGCAGCAGGGCCTCCATCAGCGACCGGCCGAAGCCCCGCTCCTGCGCGGCCGGGTCGACGGCGAGCAGGACGACCTCGAGGTGCCCGCCCAGCCACTCCGCCACGACGTCACCGGCCTCGGGGGGCGCCGTGTCGCGGATCCGCTCGACCCACCACATGCCTCGCTCACCGGTGAAGACGTACCCGAAGCCGCGAACCCCGGCCGCCTCCCGGACCAGCGCCAGCCGGAAGCCGGCGCGGTCGCAGTGGAGCGGCAGCATCTCGGTGGCGAAGCGCTGCACCTGCTCCTCGGTCTCGTCGTATCCGGGTGCGGTGAAGGCCGCTCGGTACGTCGCGGCGAGCTCGTCGGTGACGTCGAGGGCTGCCGGGCCGTCGAGCACCTCGAGGACCGGGCGGTCGTCGTCGAGCCGGTAGTCCCAGCCCCCCTGCCAGACGAACGGCGCCTCGACGGCCGACTCGAGCGGGCGGGCCGACAGGAGGTGGTCCAGCGCGAAGCGGGTGGCGGAGTGCCCGACGAGCAGCACCCGCGCCCCGTCGTGGTCGCGCAGCAGCTCGTCGAGCAGCTGCGACACCGCCGCCACGACGTCGCGATAGCTCTGCCCGCCCGGGAACGGCACGTCGACCCGGGACCGTCGCATCGCGTGCACCGACCCGACCGGTGCGCCGTTGAGGTCCCCGTAGTCGACCTCGCGCAGCCGCGGATCGGTGCGAACCGTGATCCCGGTCCCGCCGAACGCGACGTCGACAGTCTGCGCGGCGCGGTGCAGGTCCGAGCTGACGATCAGGTCGATGTCGTCGTCGCGCCGGCGGCGGCCGAGGTCGCGGGCGTTCTCGAGGCCGGTCGCCGACAGCTCGCCGGGCAGCCAACCGGTCGCGATCCCGCTCTCGTTGTCCGTCGTCGTCGAGTGCGTCTCGTAGACGACCTGGACGCCCACCTCACCAGCCCCCAGTTCCGCTCGTTTGCGACATCAGTCCCCGACATGCCGCAGTAGCCACGGCGTGTCGGGGATCCATGTCGCAAACGAGCCGATGGTGGGCGGGGCGGGCCACCGGTCAGGCGGGTGAGTGCCGGAGCCAGACGGTTCCCAGCGGCGGGACCCGCAACGAGGCGGACGCCGGTTGCCCGTGCCATCCCTCACCGGCCGCCTCGACGCCGCCGAGGTTGCCGACGCCACTGCCGACGTAGGCCTCCGCGTCGGTGTTGAGCACCTCGTCCCACCGGCCGGGGAAGGGCAGGCCCAGGCGGTAGCCCTCGTGCGGCATCGGGGAGAAGTTGGCGACGCACGCCAGAACGGACCCGTCGTCACCCCAGCGCAGGAACGAGAACACGTTGTTGCCCGCGTCGTTGGCGTCGATCCAGCCGAACCCGTCGGGATCGCTGTCGCGCGACCAGAGGCCCCTGTTGTCGGCGTAGACCCGGTTGAGGTCGTGCACCAGCGTCTGGACGCCGCGGTGGTCGGGGTTCTCGGTGAGCCACCAGTCCAGGGATCGTGACTCGGCCCACTCGGACTCCTGGCCGAACTCCGAGCCCATGAACAGCAGCTGCTTGCCCGGGTGAGCCCACATGAAGGCGAGGTAGGCCCGCAGGTTCGCCAGCTGCTGCCAGCGGTCGCCGGGCATCTTGCGCAGCAGCGACCCCTTGCCGTGCACCACCTCGTCGTGGCTGATGGGCAGCACGTAGTGCTCGGAGTAGGCGTAGACCAGCGAGAACGTCATCTGGTGGTGGTGGTACTGCCGGTAGATCGGCTCGTTGGCCATGTAGCCCAGCGAGTCGTGCATCCAGCCCATGTTCCACTTGAAGCCGAACCCCAGGCCGCCCAGGTGGGTCGGCCGAGTGACGCCCGGCCAGGCCGTGGACTCCTCGGCGATCGTCACGATGCCCGGAACCCGCTTGTACGCCGTGGCGTTGGCCTCCTGCAGGAACGACACAGCCTCGAGGTTCTCGCGTCCGCCGAACTCGTTCGGCTCCCACTGTCCCTCCTCGCGGGAGTAGTCGAGGTAGAGCATCGAAGCGACAGCGTCGACCCGCAGGCCGTCGATGTGGAACTCCTCCAGCCAGTACAGCGCGTTGGCGACGAGGAAGTTCCGGACCTCGGTGCGGCCGAAGTTGAAGACGTAGGTGCCCCAGTCGAGCTGCTCGCCGCGGCGCGGGTCCGGGTGCTCGTAGAGAGCCGTGCCGTCGAAGCGGGCGAGCGCCCAGGCGTCCTTGGGGAAGTGCGCCGGCACCCAGTCGACGATGACGCCGATGCCGGCCTGGTGCAGGCGGTCCACGAGGTAGCGGAAGTCGTCCGGGGAGCCGAAGCGTGAGGTCGGCGCGAAGTACGACGACACCTGGTAGCCCCACGAGCCACCGAACGGGTGCTCGGCGACCGGCAGCAGCTCGATGTGGGTGAAACCGAGGTACTTCACGTGCCCGACCAGCTGCTCGGCGAGCTCGCGGTAGGACAGGCCCTGCCGCCACGAGCCGAGGTGCACCTCGTAGACCGACATGGGCACGGCCAGCGGGTCCTGCTGCGACCGGCGCCGGAGCCAGTCGCCGTCCCCCCACTCGTACTCGGGCGTGAACACCACCGACGCCGTCGCCGGAGGGACCTCGGCGCGGAAGGCGAGCGGGTCGGCCTTCTGCCGCCACACGCCGTCCTGGCCCAGGACCTCGTACTTGTAGTGGGCGCCGTCCCCGATGCCGGGCACGAACAGCTCCCAGACACCGGTCGACCCCATCGCCCGCATGGGGTGTGCGCGGCCGTCCCAGTAGTTGAAGTCGCCGGTGAGCCGCACGCCCTGGGCGCTCGGCGCCCACACGGCGAACGAGGTGCCGTGGACGGTGCCGGCGATGCCGTCGTACGACCTGACGTGTGCTCCGAGGACGGTCCACAGCTCCTCGTGGCGACCCTCGCCGATCAGGTGCAGGTCGATCTCACCCAGGGTCGGCAGGAAGCGGTAGGGGTCGTCGACGAGTGCCACCGGACCGTCATAGGCGACCTCGATGCGGTAGTCGGGCACGTCGGGGCGGGGGAGGACGCCCACCCACACGCCGTAGGACTCGTGCCGTAGGGCGACCCGCTCGTCGCCGACGGCCAGCCGGACCGACGTCGCCCACGGGCGCAGCGTGCGGACGGTGACCCCACCGTCGTGCGGGTGCGGCCCGAGCAGCGAGTGCGGGTCGTGGTGGACGCCGGAGACCAGCCGGTGCAGCTCCTCGTCGGAGACCGGTCGGGTGGACGGACCGGTGAGGACCGAAGGCGTCGCCGTGGTCGTGGCGGCGGGCTTCGTCGTCGGGTTGTCGGGGCCCGCGGGGGGGCCGGCACGGCGGCCGGTCCCCGCACTGTCGCCCTGGGGGGTGGTCGGCATGCTGCTCACTCCTCGGCCGCGGCGAGCCTACGGATCGCCGCCATGGGGATCTGAAGCCAGGTCGGGCGGTTGCGGGCCTCGTAGAGGACCTCGTAGACCGCCTTGTCGGTCTCGAACGCCCGCAGCAGCACCGCCTGGCTGCGCGGGTCGACGCCACCCGCGCGGGCGTACCCGACGCAGAACGCGTCCCGGTTCCGCCCCGCCCACTCCGCGGCGCGGTACTCGCGCTGTGGGTCGGCGGGATGGTCGGCGAGCAGGTGACGGGCCGCGTAGTCGAACGAGCGCAGCATCCCGGCGACGTCCTTGACCGGCGACTCGAGGGTACGGCGCTCGGCGAGCGGCCGCGCCGGCTCGCCCTCGAAGTCGAGCAGCTTCCACCCGGTCAGCGTCCGCATCACCTGTCCGAGGTGGAAGTCGCCGTGCACCCGCTGCACCGCGACCGGCTCGGTGAGCGCCGCCACGTCGTCGAACGCTGCCTGCAGCGCCTGGACGTAGGGCGCGAGCTCGTCGACCTCCGCGGCGGTCCGGTCCAACCGGGACTTCATGGCGTCGGCCAGTGCGGCCAGCTCCTTGGCCTCCAGGACCCCGGTCGGCAGCACCTCGGCCAGCGCGAGGTGCACCTCGGCCGTGGCCGCACCCAACCGCTCGGCCTCGCCTGCGAAGTCGCCGCCGACCTCGTCCGCGTGCAGGTCGGCCTCGGCGTAGAGGTCTCGCACACTGGTCAGTGCCAGCTCCCAGCCCTCCGTGGCGTCCTTGAGGAACGCCTGGGCCATGGCGAGGCTCGCGGTCACCTCGGTGCCCTCCGGGTCCACCCAGGTGCCCTCGACCCAGCCCAGCGGCAGGGCGATGTGGCCGCTGCCGGCAGCGGCGAGCGCGGAGTGGACCTCGATGTCGGGGTTGAGCCCGGGTGACACCTTGCGGAAGACCTTCATGATGACCGAGTCGCCGAAGATGACCGAGGTGTTGGACTGCTCCGCGCCCACGACGATGGACGGTCCGCCGGGCGGGAGCTCGGACAGCGACGGGTCACGGTGGAACGCAAGCCCCGGGACGGCCACCTCGTCGGCGATGCCGGCAACCCAGTGCACGGTCGCGTCCTTGTCGTGCAGCGCGTCGTAGACGTGCCTACGGTGACCGTGCTCGTCGATCTCCTCCCCGACGTAGGCGTGCGCGAGGTGCTCCTGGTCGCTGCTGTAGGACGCCAGCGGGATCTGGTACGTCTCCGTCTCGCCGTCGTCGTAGGCGACTGTCAGGGTGTCGATGCGCACCTCCGGCTCGCCGGAGCCCGGTGGTTGGCCCACCGTCGTCGTCGCCACCGTCTGCCAGGCGCGGCCCTTGCCCGCGAACCAGCGCTGGTGACCGAGGTAGGACGCGAGGTCGAGGGACCCGCGGCTGCCGAGGTCTCCCGGGCCGGCCGAGGCAGACATCACTGCTCTCCTTCCGGAGGGGTCAGGCGGAACCAGTAGAAGCCGTGTCCGGCGAGGGTGAGGAAGTAGGGCAGCTCGCCGATCTGGGGGAAGTGCACGGTGCCGAGCAGCTCCACCGGCATCCACCCCTCCCATCGGCGGAGGTCGAGCTCCACCGGCTGCGGGAAGCGGGACAGGTTGTTGACGCAGAGCACGATGTCGTCCCCGAAGGCACGCACGAACGACAGGACGCTCGGGTTGGAGCCGCCGAGGTCCTCCCAGGTGCCCAGGCCGAATGCGGGGTTCTGCTTGCGGACCTCGATCATGCGGCGGGTCCAGTGCAGCAGCGACGTCGAGCTGGCCAGCTGCGCCTCGACGTTGGTGACCTGGTGACCGTAGATCGGGTCCATGATCGCGGGCAGGAACAGCCGCCCGGGGTTCGAGGTGGAGAAGCCGGCGTTGCGGTCCGGCGTCCACTGCATCGGGGTGCGGACACCGTCTCGGTCACCGAGCCAGATGTTGTCGCCCATGCCGATCTCGTCCCCGTAGTAGAGAACCGGAGACCCTGGCAGGGAGAGCAGCAGCGCGGTGAACAGCTCCAGCTGGTTGCGGTCGTTGTCGAGCAACGAGGCCAGCCGCCGGCGGATGCCGATGTTGGCCTTCATGCGCGGGTCCTTGGCGTACTCGCCCCACATGTAGTCGCGTTCCTCGTCGGTGACCATCTCGAGCGTCAGCTCGTCGTGGTTGCGCAGGAAGATGCCCCACTGGCAGCTGTCCGGGATCGTCGGGGTCTGCGCCATGATCTCCGAGATCGGGTAGCGCGACTCGCGCCGGACGCCCATGAACAGCCGCGGCATCACCGGGAAATGGAACGCCATCTGGCACTCGTCACCGTCGTCGCCGAAGTACTCGACGACGTCGGCCGGCCACTGGTTGGCCTCGCACAGCATCACCCGGTCCGGGTACTGCGCGTCGATCTCCTTGCGGACCCGCTTGAGCATCTCGTGGGTCCGGGGGAGGTTCTCGCAGTTGGTGCCCTCCTCCTCGAAGAGGTAGGGGACGGCGTCGAGCCGGAACCCGTCGATGCCGAGGTCCAGCCAGAACTTCAGCGCCTCGATGATGGCGTCCTGGACGGCCGGGTTCTCGAAGTTGAGGTCGGGCTGGTGGCCGAAGAACCGGTGCCAGAAGTACTGCTTGCGCACCGGGTCGAAGGTCCAGTTGGACGACTCGGTGTCGACGAAGATGATCCGGGCGTCGGCGTAGGCCTCGTCGGTGTCGGCCCACACGTAGAAGTCGCCGAACGGGCCTTCGGGGTCGGTCCGGGACGCCTGGAACCAGGGGTGCTGGTCCGAGGTGTGGTTCATGACGAAGTCGATGATCACCCGGATGCCGCGTTCGTGCGCCGCGTCGACGAACTGCACGAAGTCGCCGAGCGTCCCGAACTCCGGCAGGACGTCGGTGTAGTCGGACACGTCGTACCCGCCGTCCCGCAGCGGTGACTTGAAGAACGGCGGCAGCCAGATGCAGTCGACGCCGAGCCACTGGATGTAGTCCAGCTTCTCCATCAGGCCCAGCAGGTCGCCGTTGCCGTCTCCGTCGTGGTCCTTGAATGATCGGACGAGCACCTCGTAGAAGACCGCGCGCTTGTACCAGTACGGATCGCGCTCGGCCTCGGGCAGGTCGGCGAAGTTGTCGATCGCGTGGGTCTCGGTCGAGGTGGCTGCCGGCGGGAGATCCGGTGTCCCCTCGGTCACGGGGCCGCCCCGAGCTCGCGGCCGCGCGGCTCGACCCTGAACACGTGGGCCGGCTCCCAGAACGGGTCCAGCCGTACGTAGTTGCTCTGCCCCCAGACGAAGGTCTCGCCACCGATCTCGTCGTGCACGGCCATCGAGTCGTCCCAGTCCATCCCCAGCGCCGGCATGTCCAGCCGCACCGTCGTCTCCCGGGCCCCGTGCGGATCGAGGTTCACCACCACCAGGACGGTGTCCGTGTGCGTGCCGTCCCCATCGACGTTGGACTTGGAGTAGCAGATGATCTGGTCGCTGTCGCTGTGGTGGAAGTGCAGGTTGCGCAGGCGCTGCAGGGCAGGGTGACGGCGGCGAAGGTCGTTGAGCCGGGTGAGGTACGGCGCGAGGCTGCGCCCCTCCGCCTCGGCCGCGGCCCAGTCGCGCGGGCGGAGCTGGAACTTCTCGGTGTTGAGGTACTCCTCGCTGCCCGGGCGCAGCGCCACGTGCTCGTAGAGCTCGAAGCCGGCGTATACCCCGTAGGTGGGCGACAACGTGCCCGCCAGCACGGCCCGGATCTTGAAGGCAGGCGGGCCTCCGTACTGAAGGTAGGCGTGCAGGATGTCGGGGGTGTTGGTGAAGAAGTTGGGCCGCAGGAAGTGCCCGGTCTCGGTGGTCAGCTCGGTGAGGTACTCCTCGAGCTCCCACTTCTCGTTGCGCCAGGTGAAGTACGTGTAGGACTGGTGGAAGCCGACCCGGGCCAGAGTCTGCATCATCGCCGGCCGGGTGAATGCCTCGGCGAGGAACAGGACGTCCGGATCGGTCTTGCGGACCTCCCCGAGAAGCCACTCCCAGAAGACCACCGGCTTGGTGTGCGGGTTGTCGACGCGGAAGATCCGGACGCCCAGGTCCATCCAGGTCCGCACGATGCGCAGGCACTCGGCATAGATGCCGTCTGGGTCCCGGTCGAAGTTGATCGGGTAGATGTCCTGGTACTTCTTCGGCGGGTTCTCGGCGTAGGCGATCGTGCCGTCGGCCAGCTCGGTGAACCACTCGGGGTGGGTCGTCACCCACGGGTGGTCCGGCGCGGCCTGCAGCGCCAGGTCGAGCGCCACCTCCATCCCGAGCTCCTGCGTCCGCGCGACGAAGGCCACGAAATCCGTCTCCGTGCCCAGGTCCGGATGGATCGCGTCGTGGCCGCCCTCGGCGGAGCCGATCGCCCAGGGGGAGCCGACGTCGTCCGGGCCGGGGGTGAGCGTGTTGTTGGGACCCTTGCGGTTCGTCCGGCCGATCGGGTGGACCGGCGGGAGGTAGACGACGTCGAAGCCCATCGCAGCCACGGCGGGCAGCCGTTGCGCCGCGGTCCGGAACGTCCCGGACCGCATGATGCCGTCCTTGTCCGGCGCGGCACCCTCCGACCGCGGGAAGAACTCGTACCAGCTGCCGTAGAGCGCCCGCTCCCGGTCCACCCAGAGCGGCATCCGATCGGTGCTGGAGACCATCTCGCGCAGCGGGTGGTCGGCGAGGGTGGCGCGCACCTCGGCGCCGTCCGCGGCGGCCAGCCGGGCGGGCACAGGACGGGAGGTGTCCCGCAGCGCCGTCACGGCGTCCAGCAGTGCGCGGCGGCCGGGAGCGGGCCGGGAGGCGGCCGCTGCCCGCTCGAGGACCCTGGCCCCCTCCTCCAGCATCAGTGCCACGTCGACGCCGGCCTCGATCTTGACGTGCGCGTCGTGCTGCCAGGTCGCGACCGGGTCGCTCCAGCCCTCGACGGCGAAGGTCCACCTGCCCTCGCTGGTGGGCGTGACCGCCGCGGACCAGCGGTCGGTGCCCGGCGCTCCGGGCGTCATCGGGGTGTACGGCCCCTTTCGCCCCTGCGGGTCCCGGAGGACGACGTTCGCGTTGACCATGTCGTGGCCCTCGCGGAAGACGGTCGCTGAGACCGTGAACGTCTCGCCGACGACAGCCTTGGCCGGCCAGCGTCCGTGGGCGACCACGGGCTGGACGTCGAGGACAGGGATGCGACCGATCATCGCCACGAACCTACCCATGCAGCCCTGGGCTGCACACTCCATGCCCGGCTCGTCCGGGGTTGGTCGGTGCAGACCGAGCGGACAGGGGGACTGGTGCGGCCGCACCAACCTCACGTCCGGCCTGCGGTCACCTGGGCTGGCCGGGCGGAGCCCCCGACTATCCTCCCGCCGGTGAAGGCGATCCGACGGTTCACCGTCCGCACCGTGCTGCCCCCCGAGCTGGCCCCTCTCGGCGAGCTCGCCCTGAACCTGCGCTGGTCGTGGGACCCGGTGACCCAGCGGCTGTTCGAGGCACTCGACCCCGGCCTGTGGGACGAGGTCGGCGGCGACCCGGTGCAGCTGCTCGGTGCCCTCGGCCCCGAGCGGCTGGCCGCGCTGGCGCAGGACCCGGCGGTGGTCGACCGGGTCAGGGAAGTGGCCGAGGCCCTGCGGGCCTATCTCGAGGACGACCGGTGGTACCAGGGGTTCGCCGCGGCCGCCTCCGGTCCGGAGGAAGCCGTCCCGGAGGCCATCGCCTACTTCTCACCGGAGTTCGGCATCACGGCCGCCCTCCCGCAGTACTCCGGCGGCCTCGGGATCCTGGCCGGTGACCACCTCAAGGCCGCCTCCGACCTCGGGGTGCCGATCGTCGGCGTGGGCCTGCTCTACCGGTCCGGCTACTTCGCCCAGTCGCTGTCCCGCGAGGGCTGGCAGCAGGAGCGCTACCCGGTGCTCGACCCGGACGGGCTGCCCATCTCGCTGCTCCGTGAGACCGGTGGCGAGCCGCTGAAGGTGCAGGTCGGCCTGCCCGGCGGGCGTGGACTGGTCGCCCAGGTCTGGAAGGCGCAGGTGGGCCGGGTCCCCCTCCTGCTGCTCGACTCCGACGTCGAGGACAACGCGCCTGCGGAGCGCGACGTCACCGACCGCCTGTACGGCGGCGGCAGCGAGCACCGGCTGCTCCAGGAGATGCTGCTCGGCGTCGGCGGCGTCCGCGCCCTGCGCGCCTACTCCCGCCTGACCGGGGCTCCGGCCCCGTCGGTGTTCCACACCAACGAGGGCCACGCCGGCTTCCTGGGCGTGGAGCGGATCCGCGAGCTCATCGAGGACCACGGCCTCACGTTCGACGAGGCGGTCGAGGCGGCCCGCTCGGCCACGCTCTTCACGACGCACACCCCGGTGCCCGCGGGCATCGACAGGTTCGCCAGGGACCTGGTCGCACAGCACTTCGGCGGCGACAACGCAGCCCCCGGCGTGCCCGTGGACAAGGTCCTCGCGCTCGGCGCGGAGGACTACGAGGGCGGCGACCCGACCATCTTCAACATGGCGGTGATGGGCTTCCGGCTGGCGCAGCGCGCCAACGGTGTCTCCGAGCTGCACGGCCATGTCGCCCGGGAGATGTTCGCCCGGCTGTGGCCCGGCTTCGACCAGCCCGAGGTGCCCATCGGCTACATCACCAACGGCGTGCACGCACCCACCTGGGTCGCCCCGGAGGTGCTGGAGCTGGCCGGCCCCGACCTTGTCGCGCGGCCGAGCGAGGAAGCTGCCTGGGACGCCGTCTCCCGGGTCTCGGACGAGGAGATCTGGTCGGTGCGTGGGCTGCTGCGCGGACGCCTGGTGGCCGACGCGCGCAAGCGGGTGCGGCAGTCGTGGGTGCAGCGCGGCGCCAGCGAGGCCGAGCTCGGCTGGGTCGACAAGATCCTCGACCCGGACGTCCTGACAATCGGCTTCGCGCGCCGGGTCCCGTCGTACAAGCGGCTGACCCTGATGCTGCGGGACCAGGAACGGCTCAGCGCACTGCTGAGGCACCCCGAGCGGCCGATCCAGATCCTTGTCGCCGGCAAGGCCCACCCGGCGGACGACGGCGGCAAGAAGCTGATCCAGGAACTGGTCCGTTTCGCCGACACCCACGGCGTCCGGGACCGGCTCGTCTTCCTGCCCAACTACGACATCGCGATGGCCCAGAACCTCTACCCCGGCTGCGACGTGTGGCTGAACAACCCCTTGCGCCCGCTCGAGGCGTGCGGCACCTCGGGGATGAAGGCGGCGCTCAACGGCTGCCTGAACCTCTCGGTGCTCGACGGCTGGTGGGACGAGTGGTTCGACGGTCACAACGGCTGGGCGATCCCGACTGCGGACGGTGTCACCGACGCCGACCACAGGGACGACCTCGAGGCCGCCGCGCTCTACGACCTGCTGGAGAAGACCGTCGCGCCGCTGTTCTACGACAGGGACGCCCAGGGCCTGCCGGCCCGCTGGATCGAGATGGTCCGGCACACGTTGCGCACCCTCGGCCCGAAGGTCCTGGCCAGCCGGATGGTGCGGGACTACGTCGTCGGGCTGTACGCGCCGGCGTTCCGCTCCGGGCGCGCGCTGGACGGCGGCTTCGAGGGTGCCCGCGAGCTGGCGGCGTGGAAGGCGAAGGTGCGCGCGGCCTGGCCGTCGGTCCGGATCGACCATGTCGAGGCCGCCGGGGTGGACGACGCCGCCGAGGTCGGCAGCAGCGTCGCGGTCCGGGCGTTCGTCTCCCTCGGCGGGCTCGCGCCCGAGGACGTCGACGTCCAGGTCGTGCACGGCCGGGTCGACGACAACGACCAGATGACCGCCACCTCGGCCGTCTCGCTGCGGCACGAGGAGAGCTACGAGGGCGGCCGGCACCGCTACGTGGGCGGCCTCACGCTCGACCGGCCGGGCCAGTTCGGCTACACCGCGCGCGTCGTGCCGCACCACCGGCTCACCGCGTCGGCCGCCGAGCTCGGCCTGGCCGCCCTGCCGGCCGAGTCCGCCGGGATGGACAGCGGCGTCCTCCGCTAGCCCCCGGGCCCCCCGGGCAACGGACGCTCGTTTGCGACCTAGGTCCCCGACACGCCCGTCTCGGCACGGCGTGTCGGGGAGCCAGGTCGCAAACGAGCGGGTCGCGGGTCGGGGCGCGCCGGCCCGGAGGTGACGGTCAGCGGTGGACCAGGAGGACCATGACCGAGCGACCGGCGAGGACCAGGTCGTCGCCGCCGCCGTAGCCGCCGCCAGGTGTGGGCCTCTCGTCGCCGGTGTCGAGCAGCACGTCGTACGACCTCGCCCAGGCCTTCCCCGGCAGCTGCAGCACCGCGGCGTCCTCGGCGGTGTTGAGGAGCACGAGGACAGGGTCCGGCGCCGAGCCGTCCACCCCGGGCTTGCCGGACAGGTACATGCCCAGCAGCTGGAGCTCGTGGTCGAACCACTGCTCCGGCGACATCTCCTCGCCGTCCGCGCCGAACCAGGCGAGGTCCTTGGTGCCGTCGGCGTGGGCGGGCTGCCCGTCGAAGGCCTCGTCGTGGCGCAGCGGGGGACGGGACCTGCGCAGCTCCAGCAACGCGCGGGCCCACTCCAGCAGGTCGCGCTGCCAGTCCTCGTGCTCCCAGGACAGCCAGGAGGTCTCGTCGTCGAGGCAGTAGGCGTTGTTGTTGCCGTCCTGGGTGCGCCCGGTCTCGTCCCCGGCGGTCAGCATCGGCACCCCGGCGGACACCAGCAGCGTGGCGAGCAGGTTGCGGAGCATGCGGCGTCGCAGCGCGCGCACGTCCTCGTCATCGGTCGGTCCCTCGGTGCCGCAGTTCCACGAGTGGTTGCTGTCGGACCCGTCGTGGTTGTCCTCGCCGTTCGCCTCGTTGTGCTTGTCGTCGTAGGACACCAGGTCGTACAGGGTGAAGCCGTCGTGCGCGGTCACGAAGTTCACCGACGCGAGCGGCCCCCGTGCCGCGAACAGGTCCGAGGACCCGGACAGCCGGTAGGCCAGGTCGCGGACTCCGCCGGCGTGGCTGCGTCCGCTGCCACGGCCGCCGAGCCACGCGTCCCGCACGGTGTCACGGAAGCGGTCGTTCCACTCCGCCCACGGTGCCGGGAAGGCGCCCAGCTGGTAGCCCCCCGGCCCGACGTCCCACGGCTCCGCGACAAGCTTGACCCGGGAGAGCACGGGGTCCTGCCCGACCACGGCGAGGAAGGTGCCCCCGGACTCGAACCCGTCGCCACCGCGGGCGAGCGCCGGGGCCAGGTCGAAGCGGAAGCCGTCGACGTGCATCTCCTCCACCCAGTAGCGCAGCGAGTCGGTGACCATCGCGAGGGCGCGCGGGTGCCGGAGATCGAGGGTGTTGCCGCAGCCGGTCACGTCGACGTAGCGGCCACCGGCGGCAAGCCGGTAGTACGCCTCGTTGTCCAGGCCGCGCCACGACAGCGTCGGGCCGTCGGTACCGCCCTCGGCGGTGTGGTTGTAGACGACGTCGAGCAGCACCTCGAGACCGGCCGCGTGCAGCGCGCGCACCATGTCGCGGAACTCGGTGACCTGCTGGCCGCGGGCGCCGGACGAGCAGTAGCCGGCGTGCGGCGCGAAGAAGCCGAGGGTGTTGTAGCCCCAGTAGTTGGTCCGGCCACGGCGCAGCAGGACGGGCTCGCTGGCCACCTGCTGCAGGGGGAGCAGCTCCAGTGTCGTGACCCCGAGCGAGACCAGGTGCTCGACGGCCGCGGGGTGTGCGAGGCCGGCGTAGGTGCCGCGCAGGTGCTCGGGGACGCCGGGGTGGCACGCGGTGAAGCCCTTGACGTGGGCCTCGTAGACGACGGTGTCGGCCCAGGGCACCTCGGGGCGCCGGTCGCCCTGCCAGTCGTAGCCCGGGTGGAACACCACTGCGTGCGGCACGTACGGCGCCGAGTCGCGGTCGTCCGGCAGCCGGTCGTCCGCACCGGGCTCGGGGCCGAGCACCGCCGGGTCCGGCCGCAGCGTGCCGTCGATCGACCGGGCGTACGGGTCGACGAGCAGCTTGGCCGGGTTGAAACGGTGCCCGTGGCCGGGGTCCCACGGTCCGTGCACCCGGTAGCCGTACCGCTGACCCGGCCGGACCGCGGGCACGTGGCCGTGCCAGACGTCGTCGGTGCGCTCGGTCAGCTCGACACGGCGCTCGCCCCCGTCGTCGTCCATCAGGGCGAGCTCGACGGCCTCTCCCCGGCTGAACACGGCGAACGACGTGCCCTCGTCGTCCGGGTGGGCGCCGAGCCGGGGAACCAGGGGTCGGGGTGGCACCGGGCCACGGTAGGCGATCACGGCGCACTCGTTACGGTGGCCGCCATGACTTCGCCACTGGTCCGGCTGGAGGTGGCGGACGGGATCGGGACGATCCGCCTCGACCGCCCGCCGATGAACGCGCTCAACGTCCAGGTGCAGGAGGAGCTGCGTGCCGCCGCGCACGAGGCCGGCGCACGGTCCGACGTCGCGGCCGTCGTGGTCTACGGCGGCGAGAAGGTGTTCGCAGCCGGCGCGGACATCAAGGAGATGGCCGCGATGTCCTACGCCGACATGGTGGCCAGGTCGGGCGCGCTGCAGTCGTCGCTCACCGCCGTGGCCGCGATCCCCAAGCCGGTCGTCGCCGCGGTGACCGGCTACGCCCTGGGCGGCGGCTGTGAGCTCGCGCTGTGCGCCGACTTCCGCGTCGCGGGGGACAACGCGAAGCTGGGTCAGCCGGAGATCCAGCTGGGTGTGATCCCCGGCGCCGGCGGGACGCAGCGACTGCCCCGCCTGGTCGGCCCGTCGCGGGCGAAGGACATCATCTTCAGCGGCCGCTTCGTCGACGCCCAGGAGGCCCTGGCCATCGGCCTCGTCGACCAGGTGGTGCCGGCGGACGACGTCTACACCGCTGCCGTCGCGATGGTCTCGCGCTTCGTCGGCGGCCCCGCCCTCGCTCTGCGGGCCGCCAAGGAGGCCGTCGACGCGGGCCTCGAGACCGACCTCGTCACCGGCCTCGAGCTGGAGCGGCTGCAGTTCTGCGGGCTCTTCGCCACCGATGACCGCCGGACCGGGATGGAGTCCTTCGTGGAGAACGGCCCCGGCAAGGCCCGTTTCAGCGGGAGGTGACCGGGCCGTGACCACGCCGGGGCCGACGCCTGCGCCGGAGCCGCAGCCCAGCGCCGCCGACGTCGAGCGCGCCAGGTCCGACCCCAAGCACGCGAACGTGCTCTACCACGACTGGGAGGCGTCGACCTACGACGAGAAGTGGTCGATCTCCTACGACCAGCGGTGCATCGACTACGCCCGGGACCGGTTCGTCGCGATCGCCGGCCGGGAGGACGCGGCCGGCTGGCCGTACGGCGACGCGCTCGAGATCGGCAGCGGCACCGGCTTCTTCCTGCTCAACCTGATGCAGGCCGGTGTCGCGGCCCGCGGTCACGTCACGGACCTGTCGCCGGGCATGGTGGAGGCGGCGGTGCGCAACGGCGCCGCGCTGGGGCTCGACGTCGACGGCCGGGTGGCCGACGCCGAGTCGCTCCCGTACGACGACGGGTCCTTCGACCTCGTGGTGGGGCACGCGGTGCTGCACCACATCCCGGATGTCGAGCGCGCGCTGCGCGAGGTGCTGCGCGTGCTCCGGCCGGGTGGCCGCTTCGTCGTCGCCGGCGAGCCGACCACGATCGGTGACTGGTACGCGCGCCGACTCGGTCGGCTCACCTGGTGGGCGGCGACCGCGGTGACCCACCTTCCCCCGCTGCGGGACCGGTGGTCACGGCCGGTCGAGCAGCTCGCCGAGTCCTCGCACGCGGCGGCGCTGGAGTCGGTGGTCGACGTGCACACCTTCGAGCCCGGCGACCTGGCCGCCACAGCGCTGCGGGCCGGCGCGGTGGACGTGCGCACCACGGCCGAGGAGCTCACCGCGGCCTTCCTCGGGTGGCCCGTGCGCACCTTCGAGGCTGCGGTCAACCCCGCGCGTCTCGGCTGGGGCTGGGCGATGTTCGCCTACCGCTCCTGGCAGCGGCTCTCCGCACTGGACCGCGCCCTGGGCCGCGTCCTGCCCCAGCGGGTGTTCTACAACGTCCTGCTCACCGGGACCCGGCCCTGACGACGTCGCGATGAGCCGGCCGGACCCGCGGCAGGTGCCGCTGCGTGCGTTCGTCTCCGCGGCCAGCCTGCGCTGGGTGCTCCGCCACCGGGCGGTGACGCCGTACTACCTCCTCCGCTACTGGCGGTTCCTCCGGCTGCGGCTCCGGCACCCGGACGTCGTCACCGAGGGCTTCGTCTTCCTGGGCCGAGACGTGGTCGTGACAGCCCGGCGCGGCTACGGCCGGGTCGTGCTCGGCCGGTGGGTCCACCTCGGGGACCGGTGCTCGCTGCGCGCACACGAGGGAACCCTGCGGATCGGTGACAAGACCGTCCTCGGCCGGGAGGACACCCTCAACTGCTACCTCGACCTGGACATCGGCCCGCGGTGCATCGTCGCCGACTGGGTCTACGTCGGCGACTTCGACCACCGGTACGACGACCTGCGCGTGCCGATCAAGGACCAGGGCATCGCGAAGTCGCCGGTTCGCGTCGGCGCCGACGTCTGGATCGGGGTCAAGGCCTCGGTCCTGCGCGGCGCACAGGTGGGCGACGGCTGTGTGCTCGCCGCGCACACCGTCGTCAAGGGGGAGGTCCCGCCGGGCAGCGTGGTCGCGGGCGTGCCCGGCCGGGTGGTGCGCGACCGGGCCCGGTCCTGGGAGGAGACGGCGGCGCAGCGAGCGGGCGAGGGCGCCCGGGGCGCGGACCGGCCGTCAGCCTCCGGCCGGGGTACCGGGTCGGCCCCCGGCCCTACTGACGGGTAACATAGCCCGCAGGAGTCACCCGGAGCCCGGCGCCACGACGCCGGCTGACAGGGTGTGCGAGTTCCCGTCACGCGAGGAGACCGGCAGCCGCATGAACATCGTCGTCTGTGTGAAGCAGGTTCCCGACACCTGGTCGGAGAAGAAGCTGGACGCGTCGGACTCGACGCTGGACCGGGCCGCGACCGACCCGGTGATGAACGAGATGGACGAGTACGCCGTCGAGGAGGCGCTGAAGCTGCAGGAGGCGCACGGCGGCGAGGTGACGATCCTCTGCATGGGACCGGACGCCGCTACCGACACGGTGCGGAAGGCGCTGTCGATGGGCGCCGACAAGGCGATCCACGTGGTCGACGACGCTTTGCACGGCTCGGACGCGGTCGCGACGTCGTTGGCGTTGGCCAAGGCGGTCGAGAAGGCCGGTGAGGTCGACCTGGTGCTGCTGGGATCCGAGTCCTCCGACGCGCGGATGAGCGTGGTCCCGGCGATGCTCGCCGAGCGGCTGGGCCTGCCCCAGCTGACCTTCGCCAAGGAGGTCACCGTCGACATGGCCGACGGCACCGGTGTCGTGTCCATCAAGCGGCTGACCGACGACGGGTACCAGGTCGTCACCGCCTCGACGCCGGCCGTGGTGAGCGTCGTGGAGAAGATCAACGAGCCGCGCTACCCGTCCTTCAAGGGGATCATGGCGGCCAAGAAGAAGCCGATGGAGACCCTGGCGCTCGGCGACCTCGGGATCGACGCCGGCGACGTCGGGCTGGGTGGCGCCTGGTCCCGGGTCAGCTCGTTCGAGTCGGCCCCGCCCCGCCAGGCGGGCACCGTCGTCACAGGTGAGGGCGGCGACCCCGAGGCACTGGCCGACAAGCTCGTCGAGTTCCTCGCGTCCAAGAAGTTCGTCTGAGAAGGGCTGGCAGGAGACATGGCTGAGGTTCTGGTTCTCGTCGAGCACACCGACGGCGAGGTCAAGAAGGTCACCGGCGAGCTGCTGACCCTGGCCCGGCGGCTCGGCGAGCCGGCCGCGGTGCTCATCGGCAGCGGATTCGACGCGGCGAAGGAGACGCTCGCGCAGTACGGCGCGGCGAAGGTCTACGTCGCCGAGGACGCGGAGGTGTCGTCGTACCTCGTCGCGCCCGTCGCCGAGCTGCTCGCCAAGCTCGTTGCCGACAGCTCCCCGGCCGCCGTCCTGCTGGCCTCCGGTGCGGAGGGGAAGGAGATCGCCGCGCGGCTGGCCGTCAAGACCGGCTCCGGGGTGATCACCGACGCGACCGACGTCACGGCCGACGACGGCATCACCGCCGAGCAGCAGGTGTTCGGCGGCTCGACGATCGTCCGGTCACAGGTCTCCACCGGCACGCCGATCATCACCGTCCGCCCCAACTCGGTCGCCGCCGAGCCGGCGCCCGGGGCGGCCGAACGAGTCGACGTCGCCGTCGAGCTCTCCGCCGCCGCCAAGGCCGCGCGGATCACCGACCGGGTTGTCGAGGAGAAGGGCGAGCGCCCCGAGCTCACCGAGGCCGCGATCGTCGTCTCCGGCGGCCGCGGCGTCGGGTCCGGTGAGAACTTCTCGGTCATCGAGGCCCTCGCCGACTCCCTCGGCGCGGCCGTCGGCGCCTCCCGCGCCGCGACCGATGCCGGGTGGTACCCGCATCAGCACCAGGTCGGCCAGACCGGCAAGACCGTGTCCCCACAGCTGTACGTCGCCGCCGGCATCTCGGGTGCGATCCAGCACCGCGCCGGCATGCAGACGTCCAAGACCATCGTGGCCATCAACAAGGACCCCGAGGCGCCGATCTTCGAGCTTGTCGACTTCGGCGTGGTCGGGGACCTGCACCAGGTGGTCCCCGCCCTCACCGACAAGGTCAGGGCGCGCAAGGGCTGACGGGACGGCCCTTCCGCGGCGTTCTCGACCCGACCGTGGCTTGCATGCCGCGGTACACCCGAGTTGATCACGCTTGCGTGATCAACTCGGGGTCGCGGGCGCGGGGGCGGGTGCGACGTATGCTCGTCCGGCCATGACCACAGCTCCGCGCACCGTCTACCTCGACCACGCGGCCACCACGCCGATGGTGCCCGAGGCGGTCGAGGCGATGACCGACCTGCTCGGCAGGGCGCAGATCGTCGCGAACCCCTCCTCGCTGCACACGTCCGGCCGGGCCGCGCGCCGGCTGGTGGAGGAGTCGCGGGAGACCGTCGCGGCCGCCCTCGGGGCCCGGCCGAGCGAGATCCTGTTCACCGGCGGCGGGACCGAGAGCGACAACCTTGCGGTCAAGGGCCTGTACTGGCAGCGGCGCAGCGAGGACCCGGCCCGGCGCCGGATCCTGGCCAGCGCCGTCGAGCACCACGCCGTGATGGACGCGGTGCTCTGGCTGGCCGAGCACGAGGGCGCGACGGTCGAGTGGCTGCCGGTCGACGGCACCGGCCGGGTCCGCCCCGAGGCGCTGGAGTCCGCCCTCGCGGCCGACCCCGCGTCGGCCTCCCTGGTCACGGTGATGTGGGCGAACAACGAGGTCGGCACCGTGCAACCTGTTGCCGAGCTGGCCGCGGTGGCGGCGGCGTACGGCGTGCCGATCCACTCCGACGCGATCCAGGCGGTCGGCACGCTGCCCGTCGACTTCGCGACCAGTGGCCTGGACGCCATGACGGTCACCGGGCACAAGATCGGCGGCCCGCTCGGGGTCGGAGTCCTCGCCCTCGGCCGAACCCAGGACCTGGTGCCGGTCCTGCACGGCGGCGGTCAGGAGCGGGACGTGCGGTCCGGCACCCTGGACACGCCGGCCATCGTCGGGCTGGCGACCGCGGCCGAGCTCGCGGTCAAGCGTCGGGTCGAGCACGCCGATGCCGTCGCGGCCCTCCGCGACGACCTCGTCCGGCGGGTCCGCTCGGTGGTCCCCGACGCCGTCCTCGGCGGCGACCCCGACCTGTCGACCGAGCACCGGCTGCCGGGCAACGCGCACTTCTCCTTCCCCGGCTGCGAGGGCGACGCGCTCCTGCTGCTCCTCGACGCCCGCGGTATCGAGGTGTCCACCGGCTCGGCGTGCTCGGCGGGCGTCCCGCAGCCGAGCCACGTGCTGCTCGCGATGGGCGTCCCCGAGGACCTGGCGCGCGGCTCGCTGCGGTTCTCCTTCGGTCACACCTCCACCGCGTCCGACGTCGACGCCGTCGTCGACGCGATCGGGCCGGTCGTGGAGCGCGCCCGGCGCGCCGGCCGGGCCGGCGCCCCGAAGGCCTGAGGCGACCGTGCGGGTGCTCGCCGCGATGTCCGGCGGTGTCGACTCCGCTGTCGCCGCCGCGCGTGCCGCCGAGGCCGGCCATGACGTCACCGGCGTCCACCTGGCGCTGTCCGCCAACCCGACGTCGTTCCGCACCGGCGCACGAGGCTGCTGCACCCTCGAGGACGCCCGCGACGCGCGCCGGGCGGCGGACGTCATCGGGATCCCCTTCTACGTGTGGGACCTCGCCGAGCGCTTCCGCGAGGACGTGGTCGACGACTTCGTGGCCGAGTACGCCGCCGGTCGTACGCCGAACCCGTGCCTGCGCTGCAACGAGAAGATCAAGTTCGCGGCGGTGCTGGACAAGGCCGTCGCGCTGGGGTTCGACGCCGTGTGCACCGGCCACTACGCCCGCGTCGTCGAGGGCAGGCTGCTCAGGGCGGTCGACGAGGGCAAGGACCAGTCCTACGTGCTGGGGGTCCTCACCGCCGCCCAGGTGGCCCGCGCCATGTTCCCGATCGGCGGCACGCGCAAGGAGGACGTGCGCGCGGAGGCGGACCGGCGTGGTCTGGCGGTGGCGGCCAAGCCGGACAGCCACGACATCTGCTTCATCGCCGACGGCGACACGGCGGGCTTCCTCGCGGACCGGCTCGGCGCCCAGCCCGGTCCGGTGGTGGACACCGAGGGCGCGCAGGTCGGTGAGCACGACGGTGCGTTCGCGTTCACGGTCGGGCAGCGCCGGGGCCTGCGGCTCGGCCGGCCGGCCGCCGACGGCAAGCCGCGCTACGTCCTCGACGTCTCGCCTGTCACCCGCACCGTCACTGTCGGTACGGCCGAGGAGCTCGACGTCAGGGGGCTGACCGGGACCCGACCGGTGTGGAGCGGTGCCGCGCCGGTCGTGCCCACCTCCTGCCTGGTGCAGGTGAGCGCGCACGGCGCGGCCGTCCCGGCGACCGCCAGGTGCGAGGGCGACAAGCTCGAGGTGGGGCTGACCGAGCCGCTGCGAGGTGTGGCGCCCGGTCAGGCCGTCGTGCTGTACGACGGCGATGCCGTCCTCGGCTCGGCCACCATCGCGCGCACCGTGCGGGCAGCCGTCGCTACCTGACCGACCCGCCGGACCTCGGTGCCGGTCCACGCGCGGGCGTAGCGTCGGCGGTATGCACCCGGTGGCTCGAGCGGGACTTGTGGTGGCGACCCTGGCCGTCGCCGTCGTCCTCGGCCCCGGTCTGCTCAGCGCCGACCGGCCCACCGGCGCCGCCGCGCCGACAACCCCGTCGGCCCCAGCGGCATCGCCGGACGCGGGTGCTCCGGCCCGGGGCGGCGCCACGGGCTGGACCGGTGCGGCGCACCGCGCCGACGGCAACGACTTCGTGCCGGCCGAGGCCCGCCGGCTGCGGCTGCCACGGTTCGGCTAGCCGTTCTGCCGGTGCCCGGCTCGGACGCGCGGGCTGGCTACGGTGGGCGGCGTGAACGGCACCCACGACGACGCGTCCTGGCTGGCGGCGGTCATCGCCAGCGCCACCCGCAACGTCGACGAGGGCGGCGGGCCGTTCGCCGCCGTGGTGGTACGTGACGGCCAGGTCCTCGCCGAGGGTGTCAACCGGGTCACCCGCGACCACGACCCCACCGCGCACGCGGAGGTGGTCGCCATCCGCGCTGCCTGCCGCGAGCTCGAGGACCACGTGCTTGCCGGCTCCGTGCTCGTCTCCTCCTGCGAGCCCTGCCCGCTGTGCGTCTCGGCCGCGTTGTGGGCCCGGGTGGACCGGGTCGTCTTCGCCTCCGACCGGGACGACGCCGCGCGGGCCGGTTTCGACGACCGTGCGTTCTACGAGCTGTTCGAGACCCCACGTGGGCAGTGGCCGGTCCCGGTGACGCAGGACCGGGTAGACGGGTCGGTGGCGCCGTTCGACGCGTGGCTGGCGAAGGCCGACCGCGTTGACTACTGAGGCGACCACGGGCGGCGGGGCACCCGATGGCACGGTGCTGCCCGGGGGCATCGCGACCGGGGTCGGGTCGATGCCCGGCGCGGACCCGAAGGAGGCGGCCGCGGTCGTGGTGGGGGAGCTGCCTGACCTGCCGCACCTCGTGGAGCTGCCGGCCCGCGGCCCGGGGGCCGACCTCGTCGGGCGGGCGGCGGCGCTGCTTGTCGACCTGCACGTCGACGTGCAGCCGTCGGGCTGGCGGCTTGTCGACCGGGCCGGGATGGACGAGCGGCGGGCCCGCGGCTACCTCGGCCAGGACCTCGACGAGCTCGAGGAGCACGCCGACGGTGTCGTGGGCCCGGTGAAGGTCCAGGTCGCCGGGCCGTGGACGCTCGCCGCCGCGCTCCAGCTGCCGCGCGGCGAGCCCGTGCTCACCGACCGCGGCGCCCTGCAGGACGTCGTCGACTCCCTCGGCGAGGGGCTCCGCGCGCACGTGCACGAGCTCCGGAAGCGCCTGCCGGGCGCCGAGCCGGTGCTCCAGCTCGACGAGCCGTCGCTGCCCGCCGTGCTGGCCGGAGCGGTGCGCCGCTCCTCGGGGGCGACGACGGTGCCGGCGGTGGCCGAGACGGCGGTCGAGGACGTGCTCCGCGCCCTTGTCGACGGCGTCGGCGCACCTGTCGTCGTGCACTGCTGCGCGCAGCGGCCGCCCGTCAGCCTGTTCCGGCGGGTCGGAGCCGCCGGCGTGTCCGTCGACCTGCTGCTCGTCGCCGACGCCATGGACGACGAGCTCGGCGAGGCGGTCGAGGCCGGCCTTGCTCTCTTCGCCGGGGTGGTGCCGGCCCTGCCGCCGAACGGTGGACTGTCCGACGTGCGGGCTACCGTCGAGCCGGTACGACGGCTCTGGCAGCGGCTCGGGCTCGACCGCGAGCGGCTTGTCGGTCAGGTCGTCGTCACCCCGACCTGCGGGCTCGCCGGGGCTTCCCCGGCGTACGCCCGGGCGGCCCTGGGCAGGGCACGAGAGGCGGCGAAGGCCCTGACGGAGCTGGAGGACTGGTGAGCGCGCGGAAGGCGACCGAGGACTCGCCGCAGCACCGGCACGCCGAGCTCGTCGAGGCGGTCGACCGCGCGCGCTTCGACTACTACCTGCGCGACGCCCCGACGCTGTCCGACGGCGCGTTCGACGCGATGATGCGCGAGCTGCAGGAGATCGAGGACGCGCACCCCGAGCTGCGGACGCCGGACTCGCCGACCCAGACCGTCGGCGGCACCTACTCCACCGAGTTCACGGCGGTCGACCACCTCGAGCGGATGATGAGCCTGGACAACGCGTTCTCGCCGGAGGAGCTCGCGGCCTGGGCCGAGAGGGTGGAGCGCGACAACGGCGCCACCGCGGTGCACTACCTCTGCGAGATCAAGGTCGACGGGGTGGCGATCAACCTGCTCTACGAGCGGGGCCGGCTCACCCGCGCCCTGACTCGCGGCAACGGCATGACGGGGGAGGACGTCACCCTCAACGTGCGCACCCTGGAGTCGGTCCCGCAGCGCCTGGCAGGTGAGGGCGTCCCGGGCCTGCTCGAGGTGAGGGGAGAGGTGTTCTTCCCGGTGGCCGCCTTCGCCGACCTCAACGCCGCGCTGGTCGAGGCCGGCAAGGCGCCCTTCGCCAACCCCCGCAACGCCGCCGCCGGGTCGTTGCGGCAGAAGGACCCGCGGGTGACCGCGAGCCGCCCGCTGCGGATGGTCGTGCACGGCGTCGGCGCCCGCGAGGGGTTCACGCTCGCGCGCCAGTCGGAGGCCTACGCCGCCCTGCGCGCGATGGGGCTGCCCGTCAGCGACCGGTTCCGCGTCGTCGACGACCTCGCCGGGGTCCAGGAGTTCATCGACCACTACGGCGAGCACCGGCACGACGTGGAGCACGAGATCGACGGCGTCGTGGTCAAGGTCGACGAGGTCTCCGTGCAGCGCCGGCTCGGGTCCACCTCACGCGCGCCGCGCTGGGCGATCGCGTTCAAGTACCCCCCGGAGGAGGTGACGACGACCCTGCTCGACATCCGGGTCAACGTCGGGCGCACCGGCCGCGTGACGCCGTACGGCGTGATGGAGCCGGTCGTGGTCAGCGGCTCGACCGTCGAGCAGGCGACGCTGCACAACGCCTCCGAGGTCGAGCGCAAGGGGGTCCTGATCGGGGACTCCGTGGTCCTGCGCAAGGCCGGCGACGTGATCCCCGAGATCGTCGGCCCGGTCGTCGGCCTGCGGGACGGGTCGGAGCGCGCCTTCGTCATGCCCACGACGTGTCCGGAGTGCGGCACGGCGCTGGGCCCGGAGAAGGAGGGTGATGCCGACATCCGCTGCCCGAACTCCCGCTCCTGCCCGGCCCAGCTGCGGGAGCGGCTCTTCCACCTTGCCGGCCGCGGCGCCTTCGACATCGACGTGCTGGGCTACGAGGCGGCCGTCGCCGTCCTCGAGGCGGGGGTGGTGCAGGACGAGGGTGACGTCTTCGACCTGGACGAGGACAAGCTGCTCCGGGCCCCGCTGTTCCGGCGCAAGGACGGCGGGCTGACCGCCAACGGCGGCAAGCTGCTGACGGCGATCGACGCCGCGAAGTCGCGGCCCCTGTGGCGGGTGCTGGTCGCGCTCTCGGTCCGCCACGTCGGGCCGACCGCCGCGCAGGCGCTGGCCCGTGAGCTGCGCTCGGTCGGGGCGGTCTTCGCGGCCGAGCCCGCGCGGCTGGCCGCCGTGGACGGTGTCGGACCCGTGATCGCCGACGCCTTGCGCGAGTGGTGGGACGTCGACTGGCACCGCGCGATCGTCGACAAGTGGGCCGCGGCGGGCGTGCGCCTCGAGGAGGAGGGCGGCGACGACGGGCCGCGACCGCTCGAGGGCCTCAGCATCGTCGTGACCGGGTCGCTGGAGGACTGGTCGCGTGACGCCGCCACAGCGGCGATCCAGGCCCGGGGCGGCAAGGCGGCCGGGTCGGTGTCGAAGAAGACCGACTTCGTCGTGGTCGGCGACAGCCCCGGGTCCAAGTACGACAAGGCCGTGCAGCTCGGCGTCCCGGTGCTCGACGAGGCCGGGTTCGGGACGCTGCTGGACCAGGGTCCGGACGCGGCCCGCGCACTGGCCCGCCCTGCCGCTGACGGGTGACGCCGCCGGGTGACACCGGCCGAGAAGACACCTACAGAACGGGGTGTCGCGAGCCGACATGTCACGGGAGCGGCACGGGGGTGGCCGTAGCGTCACGGCGCGGCGACTGGAGGGTGGCATGGTGGGTGCTGCCGCGGCGGTGTCCCCGCGAGAACACGCCGCGCGGCCGGTGGACGGCGCCGCCCGGGGCTGGTGGTTCTGGGGCTGGATCTCCCTGCACGGCGTGCTCGCACTGGGCGTCCTCGGCGTCGCGCTGGGGCAGCTGGCCGCGTCCGACCATGTCGAGCGTCAGGCGCCGCTGGCGCTGATCGCGGGACTGGTGCTGCTGGCCGAGCTGCGCCCGGTGGTGACAGCGGGCTCCTACGACCCGCAGGGGGTCACGGTCTCGACCGCGTTCGTGTTCGCGATCCTGATCTGCTGGGGGCCATGGCCGGCGCTGCTCGTCCTCGGCGCGGGCATCCTGCTCGGCGAGGTCGCCAAGCGGAAGCCGGTCTGGAAGGTCGTCTTCAACACCGGCCAGTACCTCGTCAGCCTCGCCCTGGCCGCCGGCGTGCTGTGGCTCGTCGGCCCGCGGCCCTCGCCAGGTGAGCCGGCCGATGCGATGTCGGTGCACGAGCTGCCGGTGCTGGCCCTCGCCTGGGGGGTCTACTTCCTGGCCAACCTGGCGCTGGTCGCCACCGCCATCTCGTTGCGCGAGGGCACGCCGTGGCCCGACGAGTTCATGGACGAGATCGGCTACCACGCGGTCACGACGTTCGCCGTGCTGGCGCTCTCGCCGCTCGTCGTCGTCGTGACCATCGCCTCGTGGCAGCTCATCCCGCTCCTGCTCCTGCCGCTGTTCCTGGTCTACAAGACCGCGTCCATCTCGCGCGAGAAGGAGCAGGCCGCGCTGCACGACGCCCTCACCGGACTCGCCAACCGCAAGTGGCTCGTCGAGCGGATGTCCGCTGCTGGTGAGCTCTCCCTGCGTACCGGCGGGTCGATCGCGCTCTTCCTGCTGGACCTGGACCGGTTCAAGGAGATCAACGACACGCTCGGCCACCACACCGGCGACCGGCTGCTGCAGATCGCCGCCCAGCGGCTGTCCCGTGCGGTCCGCCCGGAGGACACCGTCGCACGACTCGGCGGCGACGAGTTCGCGGTGCTGCTGCCGGAGGTTCCCGACGCCGACTCCGCGATGGAGGCGGCCGAGCGGATCCGCGCGGCGCTCACGGAGCCCTACCACCTGGACGGCATGACGCTGCAGGTGGAGACCAGCATCGGTGTGGCCCTGCACCCGCTGCACACGGACAACGTGCCGCGGCTGCTGCAGCTCGCCGACGTCGCGATGTACCAGGCCAAGGAGGACCGGACCGGCGTCGAGCTGTACCAGCTGGAGCGGGACATCCACACGCCTGACCGGCTCGACCTGCTCGGCTCGCTGCGTCGGGCCATCGAGAACGGCGAGCTGGTCATGCACTTCCAGCCGACGGTCGCCTTCCCGAGCGGGCGTGCTGTGGGCGTCGAGGCGCTGGTCCGGTGGGAGCACCCCGAGCGCGGCCTGCTGACCCCCGACTCCTTCCTCGACCTCGTCGAGCAGTCCGGCACGATGCGCAACCTCACCCACATCGCCCTGGCGAAGTCGTTGTCCCAGCTCGCACAGTGGTGGGCGTCCGGCCTCGAGCTGACCGTCTCGGTCAACGTCTCGGTGCGCGACCTCACCGACACCTCGTTCGCCACCGTCGTAGCCGATCTGCTGACGGCCCACGACCTGCCGGCCCGGGCGCTCAAGCTCGAGATCACCGAGCACGTCCTGATGGCCGATCCGGCCCGGATGACCGCGGCCCTGGAGTCCATGGACCGGCTCGGCGTCGACCTGAGCCTGGACGACTTCGGCACCGGCTACTCCTCCCTCGTGCACCTCAGGAGGCTGCCGGTGTCCGAGATCAAGGTCGACCGCTCGTTCGTGCAGCGGATGACGTCGGACCCCGACGACGCCGTGATCGTGCGGTCGATCGTCGACCTCGCGCACTCGCTCGGACTGCGGGCCGTGGCCGAGGGGGTCGAGACCGTGGAGACGTGGCGCGCCCTGCAGGCGCTCGGCTGCGACCTCGCCCAGGGCTACCTCGTCAGCCGGCCGGTCCCGGGCCCCGCGCTGACGCGGTGGCTGGTCGCCCACCTCGACGCCGCGCCGCACGCCGGCCTCGTGCCCAGCTGGCCGGGCTCGCCCCGGAGCGCGGCCACGACTGCTCACTAGGATGGCCGCCCGGCGCCCGCCGTCCACCCGAGCCACAGGAGCCGAGCACTGCCATGTCCGACGGAACGCCCGCGATCACGCGCGACGAGGTGGCCCACCTCGCCCGGCTTGCCCGGCTGGCCCTCGAGCCCGAGGAGCTCGACCGCTTCGGCGGCCAGCTCGACGCGATCGTCTCGGCCATCTCCCGGATCCGGGACCTGGACACCTCCGCCGTCGAGCCGACGTCGCACGCCGTGCCGCTGACCAACGTCACCAGGCCGGACGAGATCCGTCCGGGGCTGACCCAGGCCCAGGCCCTGTCCGGCGCCCCGGCGGCCGAGGACGGCCGGTTCCGGGTGCCCCGCATCCTCGGTGAGGAAGCGTGAGCCGCCCATGAGCGACCTCACCCGGCTGACCGCCGCCGAGACTGCCGCCGCCGTCGCGGCCGGCGAGACCAGCGCCCTGGACGTCACCGAGGCGCACCTCGCCCGGATCGGCGAGGTCGACCCGGCCGTGCACGCCTTCCTGCACGTCGACGCCGACGGCGCTCGGGCAGCGGCCCGGCGCGTCGACGCCCGGCGCACCGCCGGCGAGCCCCTCGGCCCGCTCGCGGGCGTCCCGGTGGCCCTCAAGGACCTGCTGGCCACCGACGGCGTCCCGACGACGTGCGGGTCCCGGATGCTCGAGGGCTGGCGGCCGCCGTACGACGCCACCGTGGTGACCCGGCTGCGGGCGGCCGGCGTGGTCGCGCTCGGGAAGACGAACATGGACGAGTTCGCCATGGGCAGCTCGACCGAGCACTCCGCCTACGGCCCCACGCACAACCCGTGGGACCTCGACCGCATCCCCGGCGGCTCCGGCGGCGGGTCGGCCGCAGCGGTGGCGGCATTCGAGGTCCCGATCGCGGTGGGCACCGACACCGGCGGCTCGATCCGGCAGCCTGCCGCCGTGACCGGCACCGTCGGGGTCAAGCCGACGTACGGCGGGGTGAGCCGGTACGGCCTGGTCGCCCTGGCCTCGTCGCTGGACCAGGCCGGTCCGTGCGCCCGGACCGTCCTGGACGCTGCGCTCCTGCACGCCGCGATCGCCGGTCACGACCCGCTGGACTCCACCTCGATCGACGGCCCCGTGCCCGACGTCGTCGGGGCGGCGCGACGCCAGGACGTCACCGGGATGCGCGTCGGCGTCGTGCGCCAGCTCGGCGGCGACGGGTATCAGGCCGGCGTCGAGCAGCGGTTCCGCGAGGCGGTCGACCTGCTGTCCTCGCTGGGCGCCGAGGTCGTGGAGGTCGACTGCCCGCACTTCGAGTACGCGCTGCCGGCTTACTACCTCATCCTGCCGAGCGAGTGCTCCTCGAACCTCGCCCGGTTCGACGCGATGCGCTACGGACTGCGGGTCGGCGACGACGGCACGGGCAGTGCCGAGGACGTGATGTCCCGGACCCGCGAGGCCGGCTTCGGAGCCGAGGCGAAGCGCCGCATCATGCTCGGCACCTACGCACTCTCCAGCGGCTACTACGACGCCTACTACGGCCAGGCCCAGAAGGTGCGCACCCTCGTCGTCCGTGACTTCGACGCGGCGTTCGCGCAGGCCGACGTGCTGGTCTCGCCGACCACGCCGACCACGGCGTTCCGGATCGGCGAGCGCATCGACGACCCGATGGCGATGTACCTCGCCGACCTGTGCACGATCCCGTCGAACCTGGCCGGCAACGCCTCGATGTCGCTCCCGGTCGGGTTGGCACCGGAGGACGGGCTCCCGGTCGGGCTGCAGGTGATGGCCCCCCCGATGCGCGACGACCGGCTCTACCACCTCGGTGGTGCCCTCGAGGCGGCGCTTGCCGACAGGTGGGGGCACCTGCTCATCGACGTGGCGCCGGAACTTCCCGCACAGACCACGACGGCCACGGAGGAAGCGCTGTGAAGAACATCAAGTCGATCGTCACCTTCGTCACCACCGTGATGGCCGGCCGCACCGCGCTCCAGCGGCTGCGGCAGGCACGTGAGGACGGTGACCGGCTGGAGCTCGTCGATGCCGCGCTGAACGCAATCGTGCTCGTGACCGGCACGATCATCATCATCCGGCGGCTGCGCCGCGGGGAAGTCGAGGCATGACGATCAGCGCCGAGCTGGCGGACTACGACGAGGCGGTCGCGGCGTTCGACCCCGTCCTGGGCCTCGAGGTGCACGTCGAGCTCGGCACCAGGTCGAAGATGTTCTGCGGCTGCGCCACCGAGTTCGGTGCTCCGCCCAACAGCCAGACCTGCCCGACCTGCCTCGGCCTCCCCGGCTCGCTGCCAGTCCTCAACGAGACCGCCGTCGAGTCGACGGTGCGGGTCGGCCTCGCCCTCGGCTGCGACATCGCCGAGTGGTGCCGCTTCGCGCGGAAGAACTACTTCTACCCGGACATGCCGAAGAACTTCCAGACCTCGCAGTACGACGAGCCGATCTGCACCGACGGCCACCTCGACGTCGAGGTCGAGACCGACGACGGCCCCCGCGGCTTCCGGATCGAGATCGAGCGCGTGCACATGGAGGAGGACACCGGGAAGTCGCTGCACGTCGGCGGCGCGACGGGACGCATCCACGGCGCCGACTACTCGCTGGTCGACTACAACCGGGCAGGTATCCCGCTCATCGAGATCGTCACGAAGCCGGTCGAGGGCACCGGCCCGCTGGCCCCGCTGGTGGCCCGGGCCTACGTCACAGCGTTGCGTGAGCTGATGCGCACTCTCGGCGTCTCCGACGTGCGGATGGAGCAGGGGTCGCTGCGCTGCGACGTCAACCTCTCGCTGCGCCGATCGCCGTCCGACCCGCTCGGCACCCGATCGGAGACCAAGAACGTCAACTCGCTCCGGTCGGTCGAGCGCGCGATGCGCTACGAGGTCTCGCGGCAGGCAGCGCTGCTCGGGGCCGGCGGCCGGGTGGTGCAAGAGACCCGGCACTGGCACGAGGACACCGGCAGCACGACGTCCGGCCGGTCCAAGGAGCAGGCCGAGGACTACCGCTACTTCCCGGAGCCCGACCTCGTGCCGGTGGCCCCCGCCCGCGACTGGGTCGAGCAGCTGCGCTCCGACCTGCCGCCCTCGCCGCTGGTCCGGCGGCGCGCGCTGCAGGACGCCTGGGGCGTGAGCGACGCCGAGATCCAGTCGCTCGTCAACGCCGGCGCCGTCGACCTTGTCGAGAGCACTGTCGCCGCCGGTGCCTCGTCGGAGGCCGCCCGCAAGTGGTGGCTGGGCGAGCTGGCCCGCACGGCCAACGAGCGGCAGGTCGACCTCGCCGAGCTGCCGATCTCGCCCGCCCAGGTCGCACGGGTGGTGGCCATCGTCGAGTCGGGCGGCCTCAACGACAAGCTGGCCCGGCAGGTGATCGAGGGGGTGCTGCTCGGTGAGGGCGAGCCAGACGACGTGGTCGCGGCGCGCGGGCTGGCGGTCGTCAGTGACGACACGGCCCTGCTGGCCGCTGTCGACGAGGCGCTCGCGGCGAACCCCGACGTGGCGGAGAAGATCCGCGGCGGCAAGGTCGCTGCCGCCGGCGCCGTCGTCGGCGCGGTGATGAAGGCCACCCAGGGCAAGGCGGACGCGGGCCGGGTCCGGGAGCTCGTCCTGGAGCGCTGCGGCCAGGTCTGACGTGACCGGGAAGCCGCCCCGCGGGGCGCGAGACGGGCACCGGCCCGGCCTGGCCGGCGCAGTCGGCTTCGCCGCCGGCCTCGGTGCTCTGGCGGGGGCGTCGCTGCGCGCCCACGCGGGTGCGCGGTCTGCCGCGGCCGGAGCGGTCGCAGGGGCAGCAGCCCTCGCCGTCTCGGAGACGGTGGCCCGGGCCGTCCAACGCGAGAACGAGATCCCACCCCTGTGGAGCCGGGTCGTGGCCAGCGCCGCCATCGCGGCGCCGGTCGGGTGGCTCGCCGGCCGGCTGACGGGCGCCGGCCCGGTCGTCGTCGCGACCGGGGCAGGCTCGGTGGCCGGCGCCCTGGGCCTCCGCCCGCAGAAGGTGCTGCTCGGGCCGGTTGTCGGGACTGCGGTGGGCCGGGCTTTCGCGGCCCGGGGCGGCGCTGCGGCACCCGTGGTCGCGGCGGTGACCGTCGTGACCTTCCGGGCCCTCTCGGCGCTGGCCTTCCGCGATGCCCAGGTGGACCTGCTCGCCGACCGGGTGCCCGCCGCCGAGCTGCCGTTCGTCGTCCCCCTCGAGGCCCGCGCGCGGTACGTCGGGACCGGGTACGTCGCCGATCTGGCCCGCGAGCTGGGCGGCCGGTACGTCGCCGACGCGCCCGACGTCGGGATCGTCGCCTCGCTCGACGCGCTCGCCGGCCCGGACTTCGACCCGGCCGCCGTCGACCCCCGGGTGAGGGAGTTCTACGAGCACACGACCCGGTACACGCTGGACATCGAGCCGCGGTGGCGGCTCTGGGTCCGCCCCGGCTACCTGCTGTACCGAACCCTGGTCGCCCGGCCGATCGGGCAGGCCAGCGTCCCGATGAACCAGCGGGAAGCCCAGCGCGGCGTCCGCAGCCGGATCGACACGGTCCACCTCCCGGGCGACGACGCGGTGGTCGCGGTGCGCGGCTGGATCCGGTCGTTCGCCGACACCGACGAGCCCATCTACGTCGGCATCTACACGACCTACCGGCACGGGGACCGCGGGTACGTCAGCGTCGGCTTCCCGCTGCCGGGTGCCAGCTTCACCGCGACCCTGACCCCGCGGCAGTACCCGGGCGGCGGACTGAAGCTCACCAGCCGTGCCGCCGGAGACGACCAGGTCGGGCACTACCTGGCCTTCCGTGACAGCGCGACGAGCGAGCTGACGGCGCTCGTGCTGCACGGCTTCATCGAGCAGCTGGACGTCCACGTCGTGGCCGGCGAGCTCCGCGCGGAGCACGCGTTCTGGGTGTTCGGCCTCCCCTTCCTCGTGCTGCACTACCGGATCCGGCGCAGGCCGGTCTCCGGTCCGGCCGACGGCGTGCCGCCGGCACTGTGAGCGGCGGACCGGTCAGCCGGGGGCGGCGAGGCGCACGACCGAGCCGGTCGGATGCTCCTGACGGCCGTCGGGCGTGAGCAGCCACACCGACTGACGGCCGACCACGTCCCACTCCTCGGGGTCGTCGCGCCAGCCGGACACCAGGGCAGTGTCCTCGTCGATGCCGACCGCGACGACGCCCGAGGCCGGGCTCGACACCTTCCGCAGCACGGCGTCCGGGAGCCGCCGGGCGAACCTGTCGAAGTGCGGCAGCACGGTGAGACCGGGGACGGCGCCGAGGCCGTCGACCGGCCCCTTGAAGGGGTGCCGGATGTCCGGCACCTCACCGCACAGCGCCATCGCACCCGCGCTGCAGCCGGCAAGCGCCGCACCGCCGCGCCAGGCCCGCTCGATCGCGGCCCAGACGGCGGTGCCGTGCAGGGTCTGCGCCAGGAACGGCGGGTTGCCACCCGAGAGGTACACGAGCCCGGCGCCCTCCACCAGACCCGCCACCGCGTCGTCGTCCGCGCTGATGCGGTCGACCACCGGGACCACGACCTGCTCGACGCCGAGCCGCTCGGCCGACTCCCGGCCCAGCCGGTGCCAGCGCGCCAGCGAGTCCACGCCCTCAGGTGCCGCGGCGGTCGCGAGCTGCACGAACCGCGGGGGCCGGCCGTCGAGCAGCCGTCGCTCGACGGCCTCCATCACCGGCAGGTACTCCCCGCTGCCGACCAGCGCGATCGGTCCGGGCCTCGTCACCCGGACATGATCCCGTTCCTGGCCCGGCCGTCAACGACGGTCACGACGCACCAGGCAGCTCCCCGAGCTGGTCCGGTCGTCAGGGGGCGGTCAGCGTCAGCCGGATGATGCGGTCGTCGCCCTGCCGTGGGGAGCCGCGGCCGTCGGTGTTGTTGGTGAGCACCCAGAGCGAGCCGTCCGGCGCGGTGGCCACAGCGCGCAGCCGGCCGAACTCCTCGGTGAGGAGCGCCCGCGGCCTCGCGGTGCCGGATGCGAGCAGCGGCACCTGCCACAGGCGCTGCCCGCGCAGCGAGGCCATGAAGACCGAGCCCTGCGCGACCGCGATCCCGCTGGGGGAGGCCTTGTCCGTGCGCCACTGCCGCACCGGGTCGCGGAACCGCGCGCCCCCGCCGGCCCGGCCCTCGACGACAGGCCAGCCGTAGTTGGCTCCCGGCACGATCCGGTTCAGCTCGTCCCACGTGTTCTGGCCGAACTCGCTTGCCCACATCCGGCCGCGGGCGTCCCACGCGATGCCCTGCACGTTGCGGTGGCCGAGGGTCCACACCGGCGAGCCCGCGGTCGGGTTGCCCGGTGCCGGGTCGCCGTCGGGGGTGATCCGCAGGATCTTCCCGCCGAGGTCCTGCGGGTCCTGCGACGGGTCCCGGCGGCCGGCCTCGCCGGTGCCGACGTACAGGTAGCCGTCCGGCCCGAACGCGATCCGCCCACCGTCGTGGATCGGGCCCGCCGGGATGCCGGCGAACACGGTCCGCTGGTCGGTCACGCCGGCGCCGGACCCGGGGTCGTAGGTCAGCCGGGCCACGACGTTCTCCGCGCCCGCGGTGAAGTAGGCGAACACGGTCCTGTCCTCGTCGTACGTCGGCGACACCGCGATCCCCAGCAGCCCGCCCTCCCCGCTGCCGTCGACACCGTCGACCGTGCCGGCGTCGGTGACGTCGCCGGCCGGGGTGACGCGGAGGACCCGGGCGTCGTCCCGCTGGGTCACCAGCGCCGACCCGTCCGGGAGGAAGGCGATGCCCCAGGGCGCGTCCAGCCCGGTCGCGACCACGCCGCTCACCCGGGCCCGGACCACCCGGGGTGCGGGGTCGGCCTGGTCCGGCGACGACGCGTCGGTGGACGGCGTCGTGCTCGACGCGGCCGGTAGGTCCGGCTCGTCGGCACCGCCCCCGCATCCGGCCGCGACGCCGAGGGCGCCCACCAGCGCCACCGCGGTCACGGCGGCTCGGCGGGTGGCAGCGCGCGGGGAACCCATCCGCAGAGCCTTACCCGCCGGCGACCCACCCGCCACCAGGGCGCGGGCCGTGACCCGATCGTTAGGGTCGGCACATGCCGACGGCGCCGGACGGACCGGCACCCGAACCACGACGCGCCGACCTCGTGCTCGAGGGTGGCGGCGTCAAGGGCATCGCGCTGTCCGGCGCGGCGGCGACGCTGGGGCGGGCCGGCTACTCCTTCCCCCGGGTCGCGGGCACCTCCGCCGGAGCCGTCGTGGCCGCCTTCCTGGTGGCCCTGCAGCGAGCGGGGGAGCCGGTCGAGCGGCTCGAGGAGGTCGCCCGGTCCCTCGACTACGGGCGGCTGCGGGACCGCGGGGTCGTGGGCCGCGCCGCCGGACCGCTCGCGCGGCTCGTCGACGGCTTCTCGCTGGCTTTCGACGGAGGGGTCTTCGAGGGCGACTACCTGCGGTCCTGGGTCAAGGGCGCCCTCGCCGACCTCGGGGTGAGCACGTTCGGTGACCTGCGCCAGGACGACCCGGACAGCAGCCTCGCCGCGGACGAGCGGTACGCCCTGGTGGTCACAGCGTCCGATGTCTCGCGCAAACGGTTCGTCCGGCTGCCGTGGGACTACCACCGCTACGGCCTCGACCCGGACGAGCAGGAGGTTGCCGACGCCGTGCGGGCGTCGGCGTCGATCCCCTTCTTCTTCGAGCCGGTGACCCTCCGCTCTCACGGTGCGGACCGCCCGCAGGTGTCGACCATGGTCGACGGCAGCGTGCTCTCGAACTTCCCCGTCGCGATGTTCGACCGCACCGACGGACGGCCCGCCCGCTGGCCGACGTTCGGGGTTCGCCTCTCCATGCGCCAGGACGGTCGTGCCAGCACCACCGAGGTCCGGGGGACCGTGTCGCTGGCTCTCTCCCTGGTCGAGACGATGCTCGAGGCCTGCGACGCGGCGCACATCCACGACCCGTGCGTGCAGGCGCGCAGCGTCTTCGTCGACACCGGCGGCATCTCCCCGGTCGACTTCGGCATCACCGACGAGCAGCAGGAGCAGCTGCTGCTCGCGGGGCACCTGGCGGCCGGGGAGTTCCTCGCCGGCTGGGACTGGGCGGCGTACCTGCGGACGTGTCGCGAGCAGGGACGCGCCGGGTGAGGCTCTGGGTGCCGTACGCCGACTGGCCGGACACGCTCGACCTGCCGGCCGGCGTGGAGGTCGACGTCTACGACGGGCATGGCGCCCCGCCTGCGAGCGCGGTGGAGATGTACGTCCTGCCGTACATGGCCGGGCCCGGGCCGGCCCGGCTGATGTCGGACCTGCCGGGGCTGAAGGTGGCCCAGACCCTGACCGCCGGCGTCGACGACGTCCGGCCGCACGTCCCGGACGGCGTGACACTGTGCAACGCGCGAGGGGTCCACGACGCCTCGACGGCCGAGCTCGCGGTGGCGCTGATGCTCGCCTCGCAGCGCGGCATCCCGGACCACGTCCGCGCGGCCGAGCGCGGGACGTGGGCGCACGACACCAGGCCGTCGCTGGCCGACCGCCGGGTGCTGCTCGTGGGCTACGGGTCCGTCGGTGCTGCCGTCGAGTCGCGGCTGGCCGGTTTCGAGTGCGACGTCCGCCGGGTGGCCCGCCGGGCCCGCGAGGGAGTCGAGCCGTTCGAGGCCCTGCCCCGGCTGCTGCCATGGGCCGAGGTTGTCGTCCTCACCGTCCCGATGACCGAGCTGACGCGTGGGCTGGTCGACGCGGCCTTCCTCGCCGCGTTGCCCGACGGCGCGCTGGTGGTCAACGTCGCGCGGGGGCCGGTCGTGGTCACCGACGACCTGCTCGCCGAGGTGTCCAGCGGCCGGCTGCGCGCCGCCCTGGACGTCACCGACCCGGAGCCACTGCCCCCCGGGCACCCGCTCTGGCGCTGTCCCGGCGCTCTGGTCAGCCCGCACGTGGGCGGGGACACCTCGGCATTTCTGCCGCGGGCCGCCCGGCTGGTGTCCGAGCAGGTGGCGAGGCACGTCGCCGGGCAGCCGCTGGCGAACGTCATCACCGCGGCGTACTGACGTACGCTCCGTCGGTGGAGCCACCGAACCGCGGCGACGAGCTCGCCGCAGGTGACGCCGAGCGCGCCGCCCGCCCGGGGCGCCGCCGGCTCGGCTGGGCGGCCGTGGCGTTGGCGGTCGGTGCAGCGCTGCTGCTGGGCCGGCCGGACCTGTCGCTGCACGGGCAGCGGCCGGAGCCGAGGGACGGGGTGCCGGCCGGCGACGCGGCCCCGGTCGTGGCCTGGGACACTCGCGGGGACCTCCGCGGCTCCTCGTTCGTCGGCGAGGCGGCTCGCCGGATCCGGCACGACCGGCCGGGTCACTCCCGGGTCCTGTTCGCGGGCCGGCTGCCCGACGGCAGCCGGCTGGCACTGGGCGGGACCGACGTCGTCCAGGGGGTCGTCGCGACCGCGGTCCACGCCCTGCTGGTGCCGCCCCTCACCGACCCCGCTGACGCCGTGGTGACCGACGTCGCGCCGCTGATCGATCCACAGCAGGTGCTGGCCTGGGCCGGGCGCGGCGTCGACGGGCACGTGTACGCCGTGCTGCTCAGCCGGCCGGGACCGGCGCGGTTCGAGGTGTCGGGCCGGGTCGAGCACGACAGCGACGGGGTGCCCGGCCGGCAGTGGGTCACCGCCAGCAGCGGCGAGGGCAGCGCGCTCGTCGACCTCGGTACCGACACCGACCCGGTGGTGGCCGTGCGGGCCACCGCGGTCGGGGTCCTCGCGACCCCCGCGCTCGCCCGGGTCGCCGGCACCGGCGAGACCGGGCCGGTCCGGGTGGACGGTGTCGGTGCCGCCGGGTACCTCGGCCCTCGGCCCGCCCTGCTGGTGCTGGGCCTGCGGCAGTCGCTGGGCGGGCTCGTCGATCTCACCGAGGTCCGCCCGCGCGTGCTGTGGAGCGGTGCCCCGTGGGGCGGGCGCAGGCTGGCGCTCGTGCTGGTGACCCGGCCGGACGGGGTGCGGCTGCAGACTGTGGTGGGGGAGCAGGCCGGTGACGCCTTCGGGGCCGGCGTCCGCGCGCTCCCCGCGGACGACCCGGACGGGGTGCCCTGGCTGCTGGAGCCGTTCACCGCGCAGGACCCCACCTTCCTGCTCTGCCCGACCGGGGCGGGCACGCTCGTGTACCGCCGGCCGGGCCGCGAGGTGCGCCTCACGGTGCGCGAGTCCGGCGCGGTGGCCGTGGTCGACCCGGGGCCGCTCGCTCCCAGCGCGCGGGGCGCCGGCATCACCCTGCTGGACCCGGGTGGCCGTCCGCTGCTGAGCACCACGCTCGCTACCGCAGGTGGGGAGGACCCGCTCGCGCTGCGCACGGGTTGAGACCGCTCCGGTGCCGGCCGGCCGCTCGCGTCTCAGGCCGCGAGGGAGTCCCGCGCCCCGCGGTCCTGCTGCTGCTCGGTCGGCTCCGCCAGGACCGGGCCCACCGGCGCCCAGCGGCGGGAGACCCGGATCCCGACCGCGGCCACGGCCGCGCCGGCGACAGCGTCGAGCAGGTAGTGGTTGGCCGTCGCGACGACCACCAGCGTGGTGATCAACGGGTAGGCGATGCCGAGCGCGCGGACCCACCGCCGCCGCGCCAGCCGGACGACCACCCAGGCGACCCAGACCGCCCAGCCCACGTGCAACGACGGCATCGCCGCTAGCTGGTTGGTGAGCTCGCCGAGGCCTCGCGGCGCGCTCGCGTCGCCGCCCCACCACCCGGAGCCCGAGGTGCTGGCGAGGGTGTCGACGAAGCCGGGAAGCATCCGCGGCGGCGCCATCGGCAGCAGCATGAACCCGACCAGGCCGATCGCGGAGGACACCACGAGGGCGTTGCGGACCGCGACGTAGCGGACCTGGTGACTGCGGTAGGCCCAGACCATCACGGCGGGGGTCACGACGTAGTGCAGCACGGAGTACCAGTAGCTGGCGACCACCGCGAGCGGTGGCACGGCCTGCAGCGCCGCGTTGGTGGGTCCCTCGAGGTCCAGGTGCAGCAGCCGCTCGAGCGCGAGAAGGTCGCGGGCGTGGGAGACCGCCTCCGGCAGGCTGGCGTCGCCGACCAGGCGGGCGGCGCTGTAGGCGAGGTAGAGGACACCGAGCAGGGCGATCTCGCGCAGCCACCGGACCCGTCGGCCGGCGCGCGCGGGCAGCCGGACGTCGGTCCGCGCTGCCATCTCGCAGGTGGTCATGTCCCCGACATCTCCCCTCGACCGTCGTCGTGTCCGGACGCCGGGCGCCTCGTCCCCGGTCGGGTTCTCCTCACCCCACCAGCCTCCACGCCCGGCTTGCAACTCAGTTGCGACCGACTGACGTCGCCGCCGGAGGCCGGCCTGCGGATGGTCCCGTCCGTCGGACGGCGCCACACCCGGTCTCCTGCAGTGGCAGCATCGGGGCGTGCCGAAGCATTCCTCCTCGGGTGAACCCGATCTCAAGCCGCGCTCCCGCGACGTCACCGACGGGCTGGAGAAGGCTGCCGCGCGCGGCATGCTCCGCGCCGTAGGCCTCTCGGACGACGACTTCGCCAAGCCGCAGATCGGCGTGGCCTCGTCCTGGAACGAGATCACCCCCTGCAACCTGTCCCTGGACCGGCTGGCCAAGGCCGCCAAGGACGGCGTCCATGCGGCCGGGGGCTACCCGTTGGAGTTCGGCACCATCTCGGTGTCCGACGGCATCTCGATGGGCCACGAGGGCATGCACTTCTCGCTGGTCTCCCGCGAGGTGATCGCCGACTCGGTCGAGGTCGTCATGCAGGCGGAACGGCTGGACGGCTCGGTGCTGCTGGCCGGCTGCGACAAGTCGCTGCCGGGCATGCTCATGGCCGCGGCCCGGCTCGACCTCGCCAGCGTCTTCCTCTACGCCGGCACGATCCTGCCCGGGATCGCCAGGCTCTCGGACGGCACCGAGAAGCAGGTCACGATCATCGATGCGTTCGAGGCAGTCGGTGCCTGTGCCCGGGGGTTGATGAGTCGCGAGGACGTGGACGCCATCGAGCGGGCCATCTGCCCCGGGGAAGGTGCCTGCGGCGGGATGTACACGGCCAACACGATGGCCAGCGCGGCCGAGGCGCTGGGCATGTCACTGCCCGGCAGCGCCGCGCCGCCGGCAACCGACCGCCGCCGTGACGGCTTCGCCCGCCGGTCCGGCGAGGCAGTCGTCGGGCTGCTGCGCCGCGGCATCACCGCCCGCGACATCCTCGTCCGGGAGGCCTTCGAGAACGCCATCGCCGTGGTGATGGCGTTCGGGGGCTCGACCAACGCCGTCCTGCACCTGCTGGCGATCGCGCACGAGGCGGACGTGCCGCTGGACCTCGACGACTTCAGCCGGATCGGGGCGAAGGTCCCGCACCTGGCCGACGTGAAGCCGTTCGGCCAGTACGTCATGACCGACGTCGACCGGGTGGGCGGGGTCCCTGTCGTCATGCGGGCACTGCTCGACGCCGGGCTGCTGCACGGGGACGTGCTCACGGTCACCGGCCGGACGATGGCCGAGAACCTCGCCGACATCGCCCCGCCCGACGTCGACGGCAAGGTGCTGCGGGCCATGTCCGCGCCGATGCACGCGAGCGGCGGCATCACCATCCTGCGCGGGTCCCTTGCCCCCGACGGTGCGGTCGTGAAGACGGCGGGGTTCGACACCGACGTGGTCGAGGGCACGGCCCGCGTCTTCGACCGCGAGCGCGCGGCCCTCGACGCACTGGCCGACGGCACGATCGTCGCGGGAGACGCCGTCGTCATCCGCTACGAAGGCCCCAAGGGCGGCCCCGGCATGCGCGAGATGCTCGCGATCACCGGCGCCATCAAGGGCGCCGGCCTGGGCAAGGACGTCCTGCTGCTCACCGACGGCCGCTTCTCCGGCGGTACCACCGGGCTGTGCGTCGGGCACGTGGCCCCTGAGGCCGCGGACGGCGGACCGGTCGCGCTGGTCCGGGACGGCGACCGGGTCCGGCTCGACGTCGGCGCCCGGACCCTCGACCTGCTGGTCGACGACGCCGAGCTGCAGCGCCGGCGCGCCGGGTGGCAGCCGCTGCCCCCCGTCTACGACCGGGGTGTGCTCGCCAAGTACGCGAAGCTCGTGGGCTCGGCCGCCGGTGGCGCGGTCTGCGGCTGAGCCCGGTCGGTCACTTGCCGAGCAGCCCGCCCAGGAGCCCGCCGGACTTGGTGGGACTGGGGCTGGGGCTGCTGCCGGAGCCGGGGCCGCTGCTGGCGCTGCCGGGACCGCTGTTGGCACTTCCGGGACCGCTGTTGGAGCTGCCGGACCCGCCGCCCAGCAGGGAGCCGACCGCGCCCGTGACGGTGCCCACGGTGCCGGTGACGGTCCCGACCGGGTCCTTGACGGTGCCCGTGACGGTGCCGACCGGGTCCTCGACCACCTTCTTGACGGTCCCCGTGACGGTGCCGACCGCCTCGCCGACTCCGCCGCCGGTGGGCGCCGGGGTCGTCGGCACCGGCACCGGGGGGACGGTGACCTTGGGCGCCGGGTCCTTGGGCGCCGGGTCCTTGGGCGCCGGGTCCTTGGGCGCCGGGTCGACGGACGCGGGGTCAGCGGGCGCCGGGGCCTTGGCCGGGTGCGCGGACGTCCCGGCGTCGCCGTCAGGCCCCGCGCTGCCGGTCGCCGGCACGTCCTGCGTGCCTGCGCCGGCCGGAGCCGGCCGGTCGGCGTGGGACCCGGGCAGGCCCGACGAGCCCCGGGCGGCGGTCGAGTCGCCCGAGCCCCTCCCGGCGTCGTGCCCGCCGCCACCGCCACCGGCCTCGGCCGAGGACGAGACCGACTGGGCGGCGGCTGACGGGGTCGCGACCGGAAGGGACATCGCGGTGCCGGATGCGACCGCTCCGGTGGCAAGTGCTCCCGCGCCCACGACGCGGGCGACAGTGGCCGCCGGCACGGCGCCCGCCACCAGCGGGATGTCGGCCACCCAGGCGACGACGCCCTGCGCGCGGCGGAGGCGAGGCGCCCCGACGGCGACCATGGCGCGCACCACCGACGGGTCGAACTGGGTCCCGGAGAACTTCACCAGCTCCTGCAGGGCCGCGGCGCGGGAGACCGGACGCTTGTAGGCCCGCGCGGCGGTCATCACGTCGTAGGCGTCGGCCACCGAGACGATCCTGGCACCGAGGCTGATCTGCGACCCGGCCAGCCCGCTGGGGTAGCCGGTGCCGTCGTAGCGCTCGTGGTGCTCCACGATGACCGGCGCCCACTCGCCCAGCCAGGGCAGCAGACCGACGGCGGTCTCCGCGCCGTGCGTGGGGTGGGCCTTGAGGACGTCCCACTCCTCGGGCGTCGGCTTGCCCGGCTTGTTGAGCAGCGAGGTCGGCACCTGCAGCTTGCCGATGTCGTGCAGGATCGCCGCCCACCGGAGGAGGTCGCGGTCGCGGCGGGGCAGGCCCATCTGCTCGGCCAGCAGGTCGGTGAACATCCGGACCCGCTCGGCGTGGCCGCGGGTGGGCTTGTCGTGCGCGCTCAGGGCGGCGACCAGCGTGAGGATCTCGCGCGCCACCGCCCCTGGGTCGGCCCCGGCCTTGCGGACCCGGTCCAGCTGCTCCTCGATCGGCCGGCGGCGGATCGCCTCCCTGGCGACCCGGACCCGCGACGGGGCCCGGTCGGGGAACAGCATGCTCAGGTCGAGCAGCGTGACCAGCGGCAGCAGCCGGCGGCCCAAACGGTCGACCGCCAGCAGCACCAGCGTCGACACGGCGAGCAGCACGGCGAGGTGCCAGGCCCGGTCCAGATGGCTGCCGACCGGGGGCAGCAGCCGGTGCACCACGAGGGCTGCCCCGAAGGACCCCAGGACCGGGCTGCACAGCACCGACAGCCGCAGCGCCGTGGCGCCCAGCGCACGGCGACGCCAGCGGCCCGCCGCCTCGTCCGACCTGCTGTCCCGACTCATCCAGTGTCCCCCAGACCCTTGACCTCCCTTTTACTGTCGGCATCCGCCTCGTCCGGCCGGATGCTCCGCACGGGTGACCCCCGGCCAGGAGCCCGCGGGCCGCTGTCGACCGGTATGCGAGACGCCGCGTGCCACCCGTTGACACGGCTGGGGGCGGTGGCGAGGCTGTCGGCGTGCCCCGCCTTGTCGTACTCCGCCTGCGCGCCGCCTGACGTCCGTCAGCCGAGCGCGCGACCCCTCGCTGTCCGATCCCGGACGGCAGGGGTTTTTTGTTGCACCGGAACCAGCGCCACCTGAACCGCGAGCCACCTGAACCGCGAGCCACCTGAACCGCCGAGCCACCATGAGAGGCCCCGCCGATGTCCGAGCAGGTCAGCGAGTCGATGTCAGGCGCGCAGAGCATCGTCCGGTCGCTGGAGTCCGCCGGGGTGGAGACCGTCTTCGGCATCCCGGGCGGGGCGATCCTCCCGCTCTACGACCCGCTGATGGACTCCGCCCGGATCCGGCACGTCCTGGTACGCCACGAGCAGGGCGCCGGGCACGCCGCGACCGGCTACGCGCAGGCCACCGGGCGGGTCGGTGTGTGCATGGCCACCAGCGGACCGGGCGCGACCAACCTGGTGACCCCGATCGCGGACGCCTACATGGACAGCGTCCCCCTCGTGGCCGTCACCGGGCAGGTCCCCAGCGCCTCGATCGGCACCGACGCCTTCCAGGAGGCGGACATCCGCGGCATCACGATGCCGATCACCAAGCACAACTACCTGGTGACCGACCCCGCCGAGATCCCGCGGACGATCGCCGAGGCCTTCCACATCGCCTCGACCGGCAGGCCCGGTCCGGTGCTCGTCGACATCGCCAAGGACGCGATGCAGGCACAGACCACGTTCGCCTGGCCCACCGCCGTCAACCTGCCCGGCTACCGCCCGGTCAGCAAGCCGCACGGCAAGCAGATCAGGGAGGCCGCCCGGCTGATGGTCGGCTCCCGCCGCCCGGTGCTCTACGTCGGCGGCGGCGTGCTCAAGGCCCGTGCCTGGGTCGAGCTGCGGGCGCTCGCGGAGCTCTCCGGGATCCCGGTCGTGACCACCCTGATGGCGCGCGGCGCCTTCCCCGACAGCCACCCTCAGCACCTCGGCATGCCGGGCATGCACGGCACCGTCGCGGCGGTGACAGCGCTGCAGAAGTCAGACCTCATCATCAGCCTGGGTGCGCGCTTCGACGACCGTGTGACCGGCAAGCTGTCCAGCTTCGCCCCGGACGCCAAGGTGGTGCACGCCGACATCGACCCGGCGGAGATCTCGAAGAACAGGCTGGCGGACGTGCCGATCGTCGGCGACGCCCGCGAGGTCATCGCCGACCTCGTCCTGGCCGTCCGCGCCGAGCACGAGGCGGGGCACCAGGGTGACTACGAGGCCTGGTGGGCGCAGGTCGACCGCTGGCGGACGACCTATCCGCTCGGGTACGACAAGCCGGCCGACGGCTCGCTCGCGCCGCAGTACGTGATCGAGCGACTCGGAAAGATCGCCGGGCCGGAGGCCCTGTACGTCGCCGGCGTGGGCCAGCACCAGATGTGGGCCGCGCAGTTCATCGGGTACGAGAACCCCGGGACCTGGCTGAACTCCGGTGGGCTGGGCACCATGGGGTACGCCGTCCCGGCGGCGATGGGCGCCAAGGCAGGCCGGCCGGACGCCACGGTGTGGGCCATCGACGGCGACGGCTGCTTCCAGATGACCAACCAGGAGCTTGCCACCTGCGCCATCAACGACATCCCGATCAAGGTCGCCATCATCAACAACGGCAGCCTCGGGATGGTCCGGCAGTGGCAGACGCTGTTCTACAACGAGCGCTACTCCAACACCGACCTCGGCGGCGCGGGGCGCGGGGCGGCCCGCGCGGGCACCCGGGTCGAGCACATCCCGGACTTCGTCAAGCTTGCCGAGGCCTACGGCTGCATCGGGCTGCGCTGCGAGAAGGCCGAGGCCGTCGACTCCACCATCGAGCAGGCGATGGCGATCGACGACCGGCCCGTGGTGGTCGACTTCACCGTGCACCAGGACGCGATGGTGTGGCCGATGGTCCCGGCCGGGACCAGCAACGACCAGATCCAGGTGGCCCGGGACATGGCCCCGCAGTGGGACACCGAGGCGGGGGAGACGCGGTCATGAGCAGGCACACGCTGTCCGTGCTGGTCGAGAACAAGCCCGGGGTCCTCGCGCGCATCGCCGGGCTGTTCTCGCGCCGCGGCTTCAACATCGACTCGCTCGCTGTGGGACCGACCGAGCACGACGACGTCTCCCGGATGACGATCCTCGTGAACGTCGAGGAGCTCCCGCTGGAGCAGGTCACCAAACAGCTCAACAAGCTCGTCGAGGTCCTCAAGATCGTAGAGCTCGACGCGTCGACGTCGGTCCAGCGCGAGCTGCTCCTCGTCAAGGTCGCCGCCGACAAGGCCACCCGGTCGCACGTGCTGGAGACCGCGCAGCTGTTCCGCGCCAAGGTCGTCGACGTCGCCCCGGACGCCGTCACCATCGAGGCGACGGGCAGCACCGACAAGCTCGAGGCGCTGCTGCGGGTCCTGGAGCCCTACGGGGTGCGCGAGCTCGTCCAGTCCGGCATGGTCGCCGTCGGACGCGGTTCGCGCTCGATGACCGAGAGGTCGGCGCGACCGAGCAGCCTCACGCCGATCGCCCGCTGACCGCCGCACGCCATCCCCCTTCCGACGACGCACGAGGAGACGAGAACCGTGGCCGAGATGTACTACGACGACGACGCCGACCTGTCGGTGATCCAGGGCCGCAACGTGGCCGTCCTGGGCTACGGCAGCCAGGGGCACGCGCACGCCTTGTCGCTGCGCGACTCCGGGGTCGACGTGCGCGTCGGGCTGCCCGAGGGCTCCAAGAGCCGGGAGCGCGCCGACGCGGAGGGCCTGCGGGTCGTGACGCCCTTCGAGGCGTGCGAGGAGGCCGACCTGGTCATGGTGCTGGCGCCCGACCCGGTGCAGCGCAAGCTCTACGCGGAGGCGATCGAGCCCAACCTCGTCGACGGCGACGCGTTGTTCTTCGGGCACGGCCTGAACATCCGCTACGACCTCGTCAAGCCGCCGGCTGGCGTCGACGTGTGCATGGTGGCCCCGAAGGGACCGGGCCACCTGGTCCGCCGCCAGTTCGTCGACGGCAGAGGGGTCCCCGTTCTCGTGGCCGTCGAGCAGGACGCCACCGGCTCCGCGTGGGACCTGGTGAAGTCCTACGCCAAGGCCATCGGCGGAACTCGCGCGGGCGCGATCCGGACGACCTTCACCGAGGAGACCGAGACCGACCTGTTCGGCGAGCAGGCGGTCCTCTGTGGCGGCCTGTCCGAGCTCATCAAGTCCGGCTTCGACACCCTGGTCGACGCGGGCTACCAGCCGGAGGTGGCCTACTTCGAGTGCCTGCACGAGGTGAAGCTGATCGTCGACCTGATGTACGAGGGTGGCATCTCGAAGATGTACTGGTCGGTCTCCGAGACGGCCGAGTACGGCGGCTACACCCGCGGACCGCGTCTCATCACCGACCAGACCCGCGCGGAGATGAAGAAGATCCTCGGCGAGATCACCGACGGCTCGTTCGCTCGCGAGTGGATGGACGAGTACGACTCGGGCCTGACCAACTACAAGCGCCACTACCAGGAGAACACCGAGCACCGCGTCGAGCAGACCGGCCGGACCCTGCGACCGATGATGAGCTGGATCGGCGAGGACGACTGACCCCTCGGCGACGCGTCAGCAGCAGTCGTTCGCCCCGTGGGGAACCAGCGGGGAGTCGAGCAGGACGACGAGGTCACTGGTCGGGTCGGCGCCGAGCAGCGGCCGGTGCCCGGTCGCGTGTCGCCACAGCACCCGCCCGGTGACCGGGTCCAGGGCGAACGCCGAGGCCGTGTCGTCCACGACGACGGCAGACGCCGTCGTCACGGGGGCAGCCGACTCCGCCGCCACCTGCCAGCGGTCCCTGCCGGTGGCGAGGTCGAGGCCGAGGACGCCGGGCGCGATGGCCAGGACCAGGGTCCCGTCCACCGGCGTCGGCGTCACCGAGAGCGGTGCGATCGGGAGATCCCGCCGCCACCTCTCGGCCCCGGTCGCCAGGTCGAGCCCCACGAGCGTCGCCGGGCTCGACGGCTCCGCGACCGGCTCGCCGATCGCGACGACCGCTGTCCCCGGTCCGGCGGCGAGCAGCCGGCCGTACCCGAGCTCACTCCCGCGGGGCAGCGCCCGCCAGGCCACCGCGCCGGTGCCGGCGTCCAGCCGGTAGACCGACCCGTCCCCGGCCCGAAGGACCAGGACGCCGCCGACGAGCAGCTGCTCGGTCCGGCTGGCGGTCGGCAGCCTCGCACGCCAGCGCTCCTGGCCACGCACGACGTCCATCGCGACCAGGTACCCCGAGTCGTCGGCGAGCAGCAGGTGACCCACCAGGGCGACGTCCTCCCACGGAGGTCTCGACCCGCCCCGGAAGCCGCCCGCGCCGGACCACGGGTCGGCCCGGACGTCCCCGTCGTCCATAGCCGTCACGATGCTCTCCCCGGCGAGCCCCAGCACGCCGTGCTCGTTGTCGGTGCGCGTCACCCCGCGGCCGGTTGCGAGGTCCAGCACCCGGGTCCCGCAGCCGCGGAGGAGGACGTGCCCCTCGGCTGCCTCGGGCCGGTCCTCGCGGGGATGCGCGAGGCTCCGCCGCCAGACCACCTCACCCGAGGTGGAGTCCACCCCGAGCACGGCGCTGCGGTTCGACGTCCCGGTGGCGCAGCTGCCGTCGTACGTCCGCCACTGGTCGCCGCGCGTGCAGCCTGCCGTGAGCAGCGCCGCCAGGACGGCGGCGGCGACGATCCGGGGGGTGCGCACGTGGCTACGACGGCGCGGGACCACCGCCGGTTCCCAAGATCCCTGGTGAGGGTTTGGGCTCTGTCGTTCCGGAGCAGAGTCCCCGCGCCACACCGGGTCAAGCGTGCGAGGTGCACATGGGCGGTTCACTCCGGCTCGACATGAACTGGCTGGACTACCTGCTCCTCGCGACGTACTTCACCGTGGTCATCGGCATCGGGTTCGCGGCCCGCCGGAGCATCAAGAGCAGTCTCGACTTCTTCCTCTCCGGCCGGTCGTTGCCGGCGTGGGTCACCGGGCTGGCCTTCATCGCGGCGAACCTCGGGGCGATCGAGATCCTCGGCATGGCGGCCAACGGCGCGCAGTACGGGGTGTCGACGGTGCACTTCTACTGGATCGGCGCCATCCCCGCGATGGTCTTCCTCGGCATCGTGATGATGCCGTTCTACTACGGGTCCAAGGTGCGCAGCGTCCCGGAGTACCTCCGGCTCAGGTTCGACAACCGGTCGCACCTTTTCAACGCGATCACGTTCGCGGTCGCCTCGGTGCTCATCGCCGGGGTCAACCTGTACGCGCTCGCCATCGTCATCCAGGCGCTGCTCGGCTGGCCGGTCTGGCTGGCCATCGTGGTGTCCGCGACGTTCGTGCTCGCCTACATCACGCTGGGCGGTCTCTCGTCGGCCATCTACAACGAGGTACTCCAGTTCTTCCTCATCCTCGCCGGCCTGATCCCGCTCGTCGTCGTCGGTCTGACCGCGAACGGCGGCTGGGCCGGCCTGAAGGACAAGGTCGCCGGCAACGACAACGGTGGCGACAGCTTCCTGTCTGCCTGGGGCGGGACCGGCGTCGGGAGCGTCACCAACCCCATCGGCGCGGACTGGATCGCGATCGTCCTCGGTCTGGGCTTCGTGCTGTCCTTCGGCTACTGGACGACGAACTTCGCCGAGGTGCAGCGAGCGCTCTCGGCGAAGGACATGTCGGCGGCCCGGCGCACCCCGATCATCGGCGCCTACCCGAAGATCTTCATCCCTGCGCTGACGATCATCCCCGGCCTGGTGGCACTGGTCGAGTTCCCGAAGCTGGGTGCGGACAAGGGGGCGTTCCAGTACAACAACGCCATCCCCCTGCTGATGGAGAAGTACCTGCCGAACGGCGTGCTCGGGATCGCCGTCACCGCGCTGCTCGCCGCGTTCATGGCCGGCATGGCCGCCAACGTGTCCAGCTTCAACACGGTCTTCACCTACGACATCTGGCAGGACTACATCAGGAAGGACCGTCCGGACGACTACTACCTCAGGTTCGGCCGGATCGTGACCGTCGTGGGCGTCGTCATCGGTGTGGGCACTGCGTTCATCGCGGCCGGCTACAGCAACATCATGAACTACATCCAGGCACTGTTCTCGATCTTCAACGCGCCCCTCTTCGCGACGTTCATCATCGGCATGTTCTGGAAGCGGATGACCGCTACCGCGGGCATCTCCGGGCTCGTGGCCGGCACGCTGGGCGCCGGCTTCGTGTTCGTGACGTCCGAGAGCGGGGTGGACTCGTTCGGCTTCGACGAGCCGCTGCTCTTCACCTTCGGGTCCGGGCTCGCGGCCAGCTTCTGGGGTGCTGTCGTCGCGTTCGCCTGTGACGCGCTGGTCAGCGTCGTCGTGACGCTCGTGACGAGGCCGAAGCCGGTCGAGGAGCTCGAGGGTCTCGTCTACGGCACCACCGTCGACCACGGCGAGGTCGCCCACGGCGACAAGGTCTGGTGGCGAAACCCGGTGCCGCTCGGGATCGGGGCGGTCGCCCTGTCCCTGCTCCTCTACGTCCCCTTCGCCTGAGGGAAGGCCAGCCATGAGCGACGACGAGGCCGAGAAGTCCGAGGCGGCCAGACTGTTCGACATCCGCCGGATCATCGGAGGCCTGTTCACGCTGTACGGCGCGGTGCTGCTGGTCGCGGGCCTGCTGGACGGCTCGGCCGCCTCGGACAAGGCGGCGGGGATCGACATCAACATCTGGACCGGCCTGGGGATGGCCCTGCTCGGCCTGGCGTTCCTGGCCTGGATGCGCTGGCGTCCGCTCGAGCCGCCGCCCCCGACGACGGACGGCGACGAGCACAGCCACTGACCGGTCAGCGTGCCCCGCGCCGGGACTCGCCAGCGCTCGCCGGCGCCCGCGGGCAGGGTTTCACGGTGTGGACGGTTGTGAATGCGTTCACAAGCCGGTGCCTACGATGACCGCGTGACGACAGACACCACGAGGCCAGACACCACGACGCCAGACACCACAGCGGAAGAGACCCGCGCGCAGGGGAGCCGACGCCCCGTCGTCCTCATCGCCGAGGAGCTCTCGCCGGCCACCGTCGCCGCGCTCGGCCCCGACTTCGAGGTCCGCACCGTCGACGGCACGGACCGGCCTGCCCTGCTGTCGGCCGTGGCGGACGCGGACGCCCTGCTGGTGCGCAGCGCCACCACGGTGGACGCGGAGGTCCTTGCCGCCGCCAGGAGGCTGCGGGTCGTGGCCCGGGCCGGAGTCGGCCTGGACAACGTCGATGTCAAGGCGGCCACCCAGGCGGGCGTCATGGTCGTCAACGCTCCGCAGTCCAACATCGTGAGCGCCGCCGAGCTGGCGGTCGGCCTGCTGCTCGCGGCCGCGCGCAACATCGCGCCGGCCAACGCCGCGCTGCGTCAGGGGGAGTGGAAGCGCAGCAAGTACTCCGGCATCGAGCTGTACGAGAAGACCGCAGGGATCGTCGGGCTCGGCCGCATCGGCGCCCTTGTCGCGCAGCGGCTCTCCGCGTTCGGCATGAAGGTCATCGCCTATGACCCGTTCGTGGCCGCCGGCCGGGCGGCCCAGATGGGAGTGCGCCTCGTCGCTCTCGACGAGCTCCTGCGGACCTCGGACGTCGTGTCCGTGCACCTGCCCAAGACCGCGGACACGGTGGGCATCATCGGTGCCGAGCAGCTGGCCACGGCCAAGCCGTCGCTCATCCTGGTGAACGCTGCACGGGGCGGCATCGTCGACGAGGTGGCGCTGCACGCGGCGCTGAAGGAGGGCCGGATCGCCGCGGCCGGCCTCGATGTCTACGCCACCGAGCCGTGCACCGACTCGCCCCTGTTCGAGCTGGAGAACGTCGTCGCGACCCCGCACCTGGGCGCCAGCACCGACGAGGCGCAGGAGAAGGCCGGCGTCTCGGTGGCGCGGTCGGTCCGGCTGGCCCTGGCCGGGGACCTGGTCCCGGACGCGGTGAACGTCCAGGGCGGGATCATCGCCGAGGACGTCCGCCCGGGCATCCCCCTGGCCGAGCACCTGGGCCGCTTCCTCACCGCGGTCGCCGCCGCCGTACCCGCGCAGCTCGACATCGAGGTGCGCGGTGAGATCGCCGTCCACGACGTCCGGGTGCTCGAGCTGGCCGCCCTCAAGGGCCTGTTCACCGACGTCGTCGAGGACCCCGTCTCCTACGTCAACGCGCCGGTGCTCGCCGCCGAGCGCGGCGTCCAGGTCCGCCTCGACACCAACACCGAGTCGCCGGACTACCGGAACCTGCTGTCCCTGCGCGGCACCCTCGCCGACGGCAGCCAGGTGTCGGTGTCGGGCACCCTCACCGGCACCCGGCACGTCGAGAAGATCGTCGAGGTGGACGGCTTCGACGTCGAGGTGGCGCTGTCCGAGCACATGGCGGTCTTCACCTACGAGGACCGACCGGGCATCGTGGGTGCCGTCGGCCGGGTCCTCGGCGAGGCCGGCGTCAACATCGCCGGCATGCAGGTCAGCCGGGACCGCCGCGGCGGCCATGCCCTGGTCGCGATGACCGTCGACACCGCGATCCCGACCGGCGTGCTGGACGACCTGGCCCGTGAGATCGGCGCCGAGAAGGCCCGCCAGGTCGACCTCACCGACTAGTCCCGGACGCGAGGCCGGGGTTCGGGTCCAGCATCCGGAACGTACCGCCATCTGGCGAGACAGTCATGTGACAACGGGGTTACCGTGACGGGCATGGAGCGGCAGATCCTCGTACTTCGCCGCCGCGGCGGGGCCCGCTAGCAAGGGCCGGCTCCCCGTCGCGGAGTTCGGCGCTGGCCCGCCATGCGACTGCCTACGAGGAGCCCCGTCATGACCCGCACCCACCGCGCCACCCGCACCTCCGCCCAGGAGAAGCAGGCCGTGCAGCACGCCGTCCAGGAGTCGATGGACCGCCGCGACAACGGCGGCGAGACCGGCCACTGAGCGTGCCCACTCCCACTGCCACCCCCACCGCCCTGCGCGTCGCGCTGGTCCCCGGCGACGGCATCGGCCCCGAGGTCGTCGCCGAGGGCGTCCGGGTCCTGGACGCGGCGACCCGGGCCTCCGACGTCAAGCTCGAGACCACCGAGTACGACCTCGGGGCCCGCCGCTGGCACGCCACGGGGGAGACCCTCCCGGACGGCGTGCTCGACGAGCTGCGCGGGCACGACGCCATCCTGCTGGGCGCCGTCGGCGACCCGAGCGTGCCCAGCGGGGTGCTGGAGCGCGGTCTTCTGCTCCGGCTGCGGTTCGCCTTCGACCACCACGTGAACCTGCGGCCGGCCCGGCTCCACCCCGGCGTCGCGTCCCCGCTGGCCGGCGACCCGGAGATCGACTTCGTCGTCGTGCGCGAGGGCACCGAGGGCCCTTACGTCGGCAACGGCGGCGCGGTGCGCGAGGGCACCGCGCACGAGATCGCCACCGAGGTCAGCGTCAACACGGCGTACGGCGTCGAGCGGGTGGTGCGCGACGCCTTCCGCCGTGCCCAGGCCAGGCCGCGCCGGCACCTCACGCTGGTGCACAAGACCAACGTGCTGGTGTACGCCGGCGGCCTCTGGGCCCGCACGTTCGACCGGGTCGCGGCGGAGTTCCCGCAGGTGACGACCGACTACCTGCACGTCGATGCAGCCTCCATCTTCCTGGTGACTCAGCCGCAGCGGTTCGACGTGATCGTCACCGACAACCTGTTCGGCGACATCGTCACCGACCTGGCCGCTGCCGTCACCGGTGGCATCGGGCTCGCGGCCAGCGGGAACCTCGACGTCAGCGGCACCAACCCCTCGATGTTCGAGCCGGTGCACGGGTCGGCCCCGGACATCGCCGGCACCGGCACCGCCGACCCGACCGCGACGATCCTCTCGGTCTCGCTGCTGCTGGAGCAGGTCGGCCTGCCGGACGCCGCGGCCGCCGTGGACCGGGCGGTCGTCGCAGACCTCGCCGAGCGTGGCGACGTCGCGCGGAGCACGAGTGCGGTCGGCGACGCCGTGCTGGCCAGGCTGCACGCCTGACCCGTGAGCTGGGACGAGCGCTTCGCCGACAGGTACGACGAGTGGTCGGCCCACATGACCGCGGACGTGGCGTTCTACACCGGCCTGGCCCGGGCGGCGGACGGGCCTGTGGTGGAGCTCGCGGTGGGCAACGGACGCGTCGCGATCCCCGTCGCCCGAGCCACCGGCCGCACCGTGGTCGGAATCGACTCGTCCCCGGCGATGCTCGAGCTGGCCCGGGCCGGCGCGGCGGAGGAGCACGTGCAGCTCGACCTGCGTCTCGGGGACATGCGCGACCTCGCCCTGGACGAGCCCGCTGCCCTGGTCTACTGCCCGTTCCGCGCCCTGCTGCACCTGCCGACCTGGAGCGACCGGCGCCGGACCTTCGAGCGGGTCGCCGCCTCACTGCAACCGTCCGGGCGGTTCGCCTGGAACGCGTTCGTCTTCGACCACCGGGTCGCGTCACGCCTCGACGGCGTGCACCAGGCAGGGCCGGTGCCGCACACGGTCCGGTACGTGGTGGGGGACGACCGGATCGACATCGTCCGCGACGACGGTGCGACAACCTCCCTGTGGTGGGCGACCAAGAACGAGTGGCTGGGCCTCCTCGATGTCGCCGGACTGGAGCTGGAAGCTCTCTACGGGGGCTTCGCGCACGAGCCGCTGACCGAAGGCAGCGGGGAGTACGTCTTCGTCGCCCGCCGGTCGGCTACCGTCTGAGGATGAGCGATGTGACCATCGACCTCGCCCCGTCGGCCTCGCCGCGCAGCGCAACCGAGCGCGCCGCGCTCCTGCAGGACCCCGGCTTCGGGCAGGTCTTCACCGACCACATGGTCACCGCCCGCTACTCGCCGGACCAGGGCTGGCACGACGCACGGCTGTCGGCGTACGCACCGCTGACCCTCGACCCCGCCACGTCGGTGCTGCACTACGGTCAGGCGATCTTCGAGGGCCTCAAGGCCTACCACCAGCCGGACGGCTCGGTGGCGCTGTTCCGCCCCGAGCAGAACGCCCGCCGGTTCCAGCGGTCGGCCCGCCGGCTCGCGATGGCCGAGGTGCCGGAGCAGCTGTTCCTCGACGCGGTGTCCGCGCTCGTCACCGCCGACCGCGACTGGGTGCCGACCCGGCCCGGCGAGGCCCTCTACCTGCGCCCGCTCGAGTTCGCCCTCGACCCGTTCCTCGGCGTCCGGCCCTCCCGCGAGTACCAGTTCCTGCTGTTCGGCTCGCCGGCCGGCGCCTACTTCACCGGCGGGGTGCAGCCGGTCACCGTCTGGCTGTCCACGGAGTACACCCGGGCCGCACCGGGTGGCACCGGGGAAGCGAAGTGCGCGGGCAACTACGCCGCCTCGCTGGTGGCACAGGCGCAGGCCGCGGAGCAGGGCTGCGACCAGGTCGTCTGGCTCGACGCGGTGGAGCACCGCTTCGTCGAGGAGATGGGCGGGATGAACCTGTACTTCGTGCACTCGGACGGGCGGCTCGTCACCCCGGCGCTGACCGGCACGCTCCTCCCGGGGGTCACCCGCGACTCGATCCTCCAGCTCGGCGCGGACATGGGACTCGTCGTGGAGGAGCGGCGGATCTCCACCGAGGAGTGGGAGACCGGTTGCGCCGACGGCTCGATCACCGAGACGTTCGCGTGCGGCACTGCCGCCGTCGTCACCCCGGTGGGCCGGGTCAAGCACGCCGGCGGAGCGTTCGACGTGGCCGACGCCCAGCCCGGCGCCGTGACCATGAAGGTGCGCGAGGCCCTGCTCGGCATCCAGCAGGGGACCGCATCGGACCCGCACGGCTGGATGCGCAGAATCGCCTGACAGGGCCGTCACCTGGGCTTTCGTCGCCAACTCGCCCCGGAATTTGCCAGGTCCGGCCGCGGCGGGGAGGGTGGAGGTGCTTCGCCCCCGTACCCGACCAGGCGCCTCCCCGGGCGCCGCCGAGAGGACGACACCGGCCATGACCACGCCCGCGAACAGCTCGACCCCCGGTCAGCAGACCGAGGCCGTCATCGCCGCCGGGATGGCGGCCGGTGACACCGACGCCGTCATGCGCGCCGTTGCCTCTGCCGAGGTCGTCGTCCCACAGACCGCCACGCCCGAGGACGGCGGCGTGCCCGACGGGTCGATCTCGCTGCCCGTCATCGAGCAGGACGGCACGTCCTACGTGCCCGTCTTCACCTCGCAGTCCACCATGGCCAGTGCAGCGCCCGACATCGAGGACGCGGTCTCGATCAACGCCGCCGAGCTCGCCGCGAGCTGGCCGGCCGACGACCTCTGGCTGGCGGTCAACCCGGGCACCGACGACGGCCTCACCCTGCCGCCGGACGCCGTCCGCTCGCTGCCGTCCTACACCGGCTGACGCCCGTTCGACGTGATCATGGAGGTTCCCCCCGCTCCGGCGGGAGGAACCTTCATGATCATGACCTGTCTGACGATGGCCGGATGCTGAGACGGCGGTTCCGCCGGTCGAGCCACCTCGGGCACTCTGGACCGGTCATGCGTACCACTCTCGGCATTACCAGCTGAGCGCGCCCGCCGGCGTCGCGGCCTCCTCGCCGCCCCGGCCGACGCGCAGACCTCCCGCGACCGCGGGGGGTCTTTTTGTTTGGCAGGAGACCTGATGAGCAGCACCCCGGCCGGCGTCGCGAGCCCGGCCGTCGACGACGGCTTCCACGTCTACGACACGACCCTGCGTGACGGCGCCCAGCAGGAGGGCCTGGCGTTCTCGGTGGAGGACAAGCTGGCCGTCGCGGCGCACCTGGACGAGCTCGGCGTGGGGTTCATCGAGGGGGGCTGGCCCGGCGCCAACCCCAAGGACACGGAGTTCTTCCGGCGGGCTGCGACCCAGCTCGACCTGAAGCATGCGCAGCTCGCCGCGTTCGGCGCGACCCGCCGACCCGGTGCGAAGGCCGCCGACGACCCCCAGGTGGCCGCCCTGCGTGACTCCGGAGCCGGAGTGGTGACGCTCGTGGCCAAGAGCCACGTCCGGCACGTCGAGATGGCGCTGCGGACCACCCTCGAGGAGAACCTCGCGATGGTTCGGGACTCGGTGGCCCACCTGCGTGGCGAGGGCCGGCGGGTGTTCCTCGACGCGGAGCACTTCTTCGACGGCTACGCAGCCGACCCGGCGTATGCCCTGGAGGTTCTGCGCGTCGCGACCGAGGCGGGCGCCGACGTGGCGGTGCTCTGCGACACCAACGGCGGCCGGCTGCCGGACGAGGTGGCCGACGTCGTGCACGCCGTGCGCGCGGCCACCAGTGCGCGACTCGGCATCCACTGCCACAACGACGCCGGGTGCGCTGTGGCCAACTCGCTGGCCGCAGTGGACGCCGGTGCCACGCACGTGCAAGGCACGCTGAACGGGTACGGCGAGCGGACCGGCAACGCCGACATCCTCACGGTCGTAGCCAACCTCGAGCTCAAGCGGGACCGCCAGGTGCTGCCCGAGGGCCGGTTGCGCGAGGCCACCCGCGTGACCCACGCCGTCTCCGAGCTGGCCAACGTGCCGCCGTACAGCCGGCAGCCGTACGTCGGTGCGTCCGCGTTCGCGCACAAGGCCGGCCTCCACGCCAGCGCTGTCCGGGTCGACCCGATGCTCTACCAGCACGAGCGGCCCGAGTCCGTCGGCAACGACATGCGGATGCTCGTGTCCGACATGGCCGGCCGGGCGAGCATCGAGCTCAAGGGGCGCGAGCTCGGGTACGACCTGTCCGGCAACGGTGAGCTGCTGGCGCGGGTGACGGCCCAGGTCAAGGACCTGGAGGCCAAGGGCTACACCTTCGAAGCCGCCGACGCCTCCTTCGAGCTGCTGTTGCGCGCCGCGGTCGAGGGCGCCCCGCCCGACCTGTTCCGGGTCGAGTCGTGGCGGGTGATCGTCGACGCGCACACCGACGCCCACACCGAAGGCAGCTCGGCGACGGCCGAGGCGACAGTGAAGGTGTGGGCCGGCGGCGAGCGGGTGGTCGCGGTCGGGGAGGGGAACGGCCCGGTGAACGCGCTGGACCACGCCCTCCGGTCAGCACTCGCCCCGGCCTACCCCGAGCTCGCCAAGCTGGAGCTGATCGACTACCGGGTGCGCATCGTGGACGCTGCGCACGGCACCGACGCAGTCACCCGCGTCCTCGTCGAGACCAGCGACGGCGAGACGTCCTGGGAGACCGTCGGGGTCCACGCCAACATCATCGAGGCTTCGTGGGAGGCGCTGCTCGACGCGGTCACCTACGGCCTGCTGCGGCACCGTGGAACGGTGGCCTGACCGGACCCACCCGCCTACGCTGCCGCACATGGCCGGCGGGGCGGTGACCTGCGACCGCTGCAGCGCGCCGGTCGTCGGTTCCCCGAAGTTCTGCGGTGAGTGCGGTGCGGCCCTCGGCGCGCGGCCGCCCACGACCGAGCTGCGCAAGACCGTCACGACCCTGTTCTGCGACGTGCGGGCTCGACCGAGCTGAGCGGGCGGACTGGACCCGGAGGCGCTGCGCGGCGTCATGGAGCGGTACTTCGCCGTGGTGAGCCGAGGTCTTGGGCCGGCACGGCGGCACGGTGGAGAAGTTCGTCGGGGACGCCGTCCTCGCCGTCTTCGGGGTCGCCCGTCGGCGCACGAGGACGATGCCCTGCGCGCGTGCCGCGCCGCGATCGAGATCGTCGCGAGTGCTGAGGTACCGGTGCGTGTCGGCGTCGAGAGCGGAGAGGTACTCGTCGCTGACGTGGCCCGAGGAAGCACCTTCGCATCGGGTCCCGCGGTGAACATGGCCGCGAGGCTCCAAGGCGTGGCACGTCCAGGCGAGGCGTTGATCGGACCGGCCTGCCATCGGCTTGTTCGCGACCGGGTGGCCGTGGACGACCGACCCGGGCTGAGCCTCAAGGGGATCGGCGCGCCGGTCCATGCCGCGCGTCTGCTTGCGGTCGAGGACGTCACGGTCCCGAGGGCGGTCGGATCGGTTCCGCTCGTCGGCCGGACCCGGGAGCTCGACCTGCTGAGACAAGCCTTCCGTCGGGCAACGGTTGACCGGACATGCCAGCTGGCCACCGTCCTCGGGGGAGCGGGGATGGGGAAGAGCCGGGTGACCTCTGAGTTCGTCGCAGATCTCGGTGACTCAGCCTCGGTCCTGCGCGGGCGCTGCCTGCCGTACGGGGAGGGGGTGACCTACTGGCCGCTGGTCGAGGCTGTTCGACAGGCAGCCGGCCTCAGCGGTGCCGAACCCCAGGAGCGTGCGCTCGCGAGCGTGCGGGCCCTGCTCGGCGGGGCGCCCGACGCGCACGAAGTGGTCAGCAAGCTCTCGTCAGCCGCCGGGCTTGGCGGCACCCCAGCAAGCCAGGAGGACACGGCCTGGGCGGTGCGGCGGCTGCTGACGGAGATGGCCCGGAGTCGGCCGGTGGTTCTCGTTGTCGAGGACCTGCACTGGGCCGAGCCCGGGCTGATCGCGCTGCTCGACGACGTGTGCTCGTGGCTACGCAACGCGGCCGTCCTGGTGTTCGTCAATGCTCGCTTGGAGTTCCTCGATGCGAGCCCCGGTTGGGGCGCGGGACGGGCCAACGGTGTCACGGCGTCGCTCGAACCGCTCGCCGACAGCGAAATCGGGACCATGGCCGAACAGGTCCTCGGCGGTCCGATGGCGGACCGGGTCTTGTCCAGGCTTCTCGAGCTCGCCGGAGGTAACCCGCTGTACGTCGAGCAGCTGCTGGCGATGCTCGTCGACGACGGACTGCTCCGGCGATCCGGCGTGACGTGGGAGTTCTCGGGAGGTAGCGCGGGGCTCGACGTGCCCGAGTCGATCTCTGCGCTGATCGCTGCCCGTCTGGACCGGTTGCCGGGCGACGAACGAGCGGTGCTCGGGGTCGCGGCCGTAATCGGTCAGGTCTTCTACCGGGAAGCGGTCGCAGAGCTGGCCGGTGTCGACAGCGTCGGCAGGTCGCTGACCGCCCTGGCGCGCAAGCGCCTGGTCCAGCCCTGCGAGTCTGACATGGCCGGGCAGGAGGCGATCCGGTTCTGCCACGTGCTCGTCCGCGACTCCGCTTACGCCACGTTGCCCAAAACGGTCCGCGCCGACCTGCACAAGCGGTGCGCGCGCTGGCTGGAGCGGGCCGGAGGCGGCGAGGCCTACGACGGTTTCGTCGGTGGCCATCTGGAGGCGGCCTATCTCGCCCGTGCCGACCTGGGGGAGCCGGACGCCCAGACAGTCGCTCTCGGTGCGGAGGCTGCCGGCCGGCTGGCCTCGGCTGCGCGATCGATCGCCTTCGCCGATGACGACGGTGCGAGGGCCTTGCTGGAGAGAGCCGATCGACTGCTGGTCGAGGAGGATCCGCTGCGCTGGCAGATCCGCCTCGACCTTGCTCTTCTCAGTGTCAACGACGGCACCAGGCTGGCCGAGTCGCGCCGGTTGGCCGGGTCGGTGCTGGACGCTGTCCGGAGCATGCACGGGGCGCCGAGGTGGGCGACCATGGCAAGGATCATCATCGCGCATACCCGGCAGGAGACCGACCCCGAGGGCGCCACCGAGATCCTGCGGGACGTGGCGGAGCGGGCACTCCACGACTTCCCCGTCGACGAAGAGATATGTCTCGTGGCGCGCGAAGCCCTGAGCGACGTCGCCGCGATGCGAGGCGACTCGTCCGCCTCGGTCGCGGAGATGCGTGCTGCCGCGGGCCACGCCCGACGCGCGGGGCGGGCAATCCGGGCCGAGATGCTCGAGCTGGGAGGGACGTTCCTCATGGTGGACGGCTCGGTGCCCCTCGACGAGTGCATGGTCGCGGCGCTAAGGCGTTGGCGGGAGTCAACGGCGCGGATCGACCAGGCCGTCGGTGCGGCGCACGCCGGCGCTGTCGCAGCGATGATCGGGGACAGTGCCGTCGAGAGCGAGGCGTTTGCCTTCGCCGCCGGGCTGGCCGACGAGCTGAAGTCCACGTTCCCGTTCTTCCTGCTCATCTCACGTTTCTACGCCGACGCTGCGTTGGGCCGATGGTCGTCGGCCGCACGTGCAGCGGAAGCCTCGATGATCCAGCTGAGCCGGCAGGGGCATACGTCCCGGGTGTCCACCCAAGCGGCCCTCCTCGCCCTGCTGCGGTTGCACCTCGGGGATATCGCCGCTGCCCGGACGGCTCTCGCACTGGCCCTACAGAGCACCTCGTCGGACGATGTCGTGACCCTTGCCCTCTCTGCCGCTGCGCAAGCCTGGCTCGACGCCGAGGCCGGCGACGCAGAGGTTGCGCGCAGCGCCATCGAGCGTGCCTGCGCCTGCCCGGACCAGCTACTTCTCGACCGTGCCTTGATACATCTTTCCTGCGCTGAGGTCGAAGAACTCCTCGACGACCCTTCCGCTGCGGCGGCGCATCGCCGGAGGGCACTAGACCTGTACCGCATGAAGGGGGCGACGGCGGCAGCGGCCCGCCTGGAGAACCTTGCGGCCCACCAACACCAGATGGGCAGCATGGGGCGATCTCTCCCCCCTGAGTAGGCGGCTCTCGCCACAAGTAACCTCGCCCGTGTGCGCATCGCGAGGTTCACCACAGGAGACGGGGCGGCGTTCGGCGTCGTCGAGGGCGAGAGCAGCGGCGGCGACGCGCCGACCATCCGGCGGATCGACGGGCACCCCTTCGCGCCCTTCCAGGTCACGGGCGACGCGATCCCGCTCGAGGGACGTGCGGCTGCTCGCCCCGGTGCTGCCCAGCAAGGTCGTGGCGGTCGGCCGCAACTACGCCGACCACGCCAGGGAGATGGGCGGGACGGCCGACCCGTCGTCCGAGCCGCCGGTGGTGTTCCTCAAGCCGTCGACCTCGGTGATCGGTCCCAACGAGGCCGTGCAGTACCCCGTGGGCGTGTCCGAGGAGGTCTCTTACGAGGGTGAGCTCGCCGTCGTGATCGCCCGGCTGTGCCGTGAGGTTCCCGCCGAGCGGGTGCGCGACGTCGTGCTCGGGTTCACCTGTGCCAACGACGTGACCGCCCGCGACCTCCAACGAACCGAGCAGCAGTGGGGGCGGGCCAAGGGCTTCGACACCTTCTGCCCGCTCGGCCCCTGGGTCACCACCGATGTCGACCCGTCCGACCTCGCGATCACGACGACAGTCAACGGCGAGCTCAAGCAGTCCGGCCGCACGGCCCAGATGGTACGAGGCGTCGACGAGCTCGTCTCGCACATCAGCATGGCGATGACACTGCTGCCCGGTGACGTCGTCCTCACCGGTACACCGGCCGGCGTCGGGCCGCTGGCTGTCGGCGACGAGGTGTCCGTGAGCATCGAGCAGGTCGGCACCCTGAGCAACCGGGTGGTGGCCCGTGGCTGACACCGTCGCCGCTGCACACGTCGCCCCGGTGCGGGTCCGGGTCGCGCCGTCACCCACCGGCGACCCGCATGTGGGTACCGCCTACATGTCGCTGTTCAACCTGGCGTTCGCCCGCCAGCAGGGCGGCGATTTCGTGCTGCGCATCGAGGACACCGACCGCGTGCGCTACGTCGAGTCCAGCGAGCAGCAGATCTTCGAGACGCTGCACTGGCTCGGCCTGGACTGGGACGAGGGCCCGGACAAGGGCGGTCCCTACTCGCCGTACCGTCAGTCCGAGCGGTCCTCGACCTACACGCAGCACGTCGACCGGCTGATGGCGAGCGGGCACGCGTACTACTGCTGGTGCTCGACCGATCGGCTGTCGCGGATGCGCGAGGACCAGCAGAAGGCCAAGCAGCCGACCGGCTACGACAGGCTCTGTGTCGGCAAGACGCGGGACGAGCGCGCGCAGCTCGACGGCTTCAGTGAGCAGCCAGTGGTGCGGATGCTGATCCCCGACGACGCGCCGCTCGTCTTCGACGACGTCATCCGCGGCGAGGTGAAGGCGCCCCGCCCCGACGACCAGGTCATCGTCAAGGCCGACGGCTTCCCGACCTACCACCTGGCGAACGTCGTCGACGACCACGAGATGGGCATCACGCACGTGGTCCGCGGCGAGGAGTGGATCTCCTCGACACCCAAGCACGTCCTGCTCTACGACTGGCTGGGATGGCAGCGGCCGAAGTTCGCGCACATGCCGCTGCTTCGTAACACCGACAAGTCGAAGATCTCCAAGCGGAAGAACCCGGCCGCCCGGCTGCTGTGGTTCCAGGAGCAGGGGTACCTGCCTGAGGCGCTGTGCAACTTCCTCGCACTGATGGGCTACTCGCAGCCCGACGGCGCGGAGATCTTCACCTTCGACGACATGGTCCGGGACTTCGATTGGGCACGCGTCAACACTGTCGGCCCGGTCTTCGACCTGGACAAGCTCAACTGGCTCAACGGGCATTATGTGCGCGAGCTGTCGGTGCCGGACCTCGCCGCCCGGATCACCGATCACCTCGTCCGGGCCGGGCAGCTGCCGCCCGAGCCGACTGCGCAGCAGCGGGCGCTGATCGAAGCTGCCACGCCGCTGGTCAACGAGCGGATGCAGGTGCTCTCGGAAGCCGAGTCGATGCTCGGCTTCCTGCTCGTGGCCGACACCGACTTCCGAGTCGACCAGGAGGACGCCGCCAAGGTGCTCGGCCCGGAGGCCCAGCCGGTGCTCGAGGCGTCGATCGCGGCTCTGACGGCGCTGGGCTCGTGGACCCACGAGGACATCGAGGTCGCGTTGCGCACCGCGTTGCTCGCGGACGGTCTCGGGCTCAAGCCCAAGGTGGCGTTCGGCCCGGTGCGGGTGGCGGTCACGGGCCGTCGGGTGTCGCCGCCGCTGTTCGAGTCCCTCGAGCTGCTGGGCCGCGAGCGGTCGCTGGAGCGGCTGCGCGCCGCCCTCGCGACCGGCGACGAGTAGGCCGGGGACGCAGGTGATCCGCGGGGTGCTCTTCGACGTTGACGACACCCTCGTCGATGGCGACGGCGCCACGCGCCGCGCCGTCCGTGCACACCTCGGTGCCCTGGGACAACCGCACGACCACACCACCCCGCACCGGTGGCGGGCCGCGGAGGAGCGCCACTTCGCGCGCTTCCTGGCGGGCGAGATCGACTTCCAGGACCAGCGCCGGGAGCGCGTCCGCGAGCTGTTGGGGGCCGACCTCGACGACGCCAGCGCCGACGAGTGGTTCGCGGCGTACCTCGTCCACCTCGAGTCGGCGTGGGTCGCCTTCGACGATGTCCGCGCGGCGCTCGAGTCCCTGGATGAGCGCGGGCTGCCGGTCGGCGTCGTCACCAACCTCGACGCCTCGCTACAGCGCCGCAAGCTGGAGCTGGTCGGTCTCGGCGACCGGTTCGACGTGCTGGTCGGGCTGGACGCCCTCGGCGTCGGCAAGCCGGACCCGGCCGTGTTCCAGCACGCCTGCGAGCTGCTGGGGACCGAGCCCGCCGAGACCGCGTTCGTCGGGGACCGGCTGGACCACGACGCCGTCGGCGCCCGCGACGCCGGGCTGCTCGCGGTGTGGCTGGACCGCACCGGTCCGTCCGCCGACGTGCCGTCCGGGATCGTCCGGGTGCAGTCGCTGGCCGAGCTCGCGGAGGTGCTGGCATGACGGTGCCGGAGCCGGCGTACGGCCACGCGTGGCCGACGACGGACGAGAGCTGGGCGGCCGACCCGCATCCGCGGCTGCTCCGCACCCCCCGCGCGCGGTGGTGGCGCCCGGTCCTGGGACTGCTGCTCGCGGCGTTCGTCGTGGTGGTGGCTTCTGTCGTCGTCGTCCTGCTGGCCACCTTGCTGGTGGGGTCCGGACCGGTCGGCCAGGCCACCGAGGATGCGCTCGACCCGGGCACCTGGCAGGGCCTGCTGGCCAACAACCTGGTGATCCTCACGATCGTCCCCGCCGCCGCGCTCGCCGTCCTGGTGGTGCACCGGGAGCGGGTCGGGTGGCTCGCGTCGGTGACGGCGCGGCCGCGGTGGGGCCTGCTGTGGCGGTTCTTCCTGCTGGCAGCGGTCGTGGTGCTCGCGGGGTACGGAGCGTCGTACGCCCTGCCGACGTCGATCTCGCTGGACAGCACGACCAGCGTCCGGCGGGGCGCTGCTGGCCACTCTCGTCGTGATCCTGCTCACCACCCCGCTCCAGTCGATGGCCGAGGAGGTCGGCTTCCGTGGGTACCTCACGCAGGCCGTGGCGTCGTGGGCCGCCCAGGCCCGCGGTCGGCATCGCGGCCGGCGCCGTCGTCAGCGCGACACTGTTCGCCCTCGCGCACGGTGCCCAGGACCCGTGGCTGTTCGGGGACCGCCTCGCGTTCGGCCTGGTGGCGTCCTGGCTGGCCTGGCGCACCGGCGGCCTGGAGGCAGCGGTCGCGCTGCACGCGGCCAACAACCTGGTCAGCCTCGGGGCGGGTGCGTTTGCCGGGACCCTGGGGGAGTCGCTGTCGCTGTCGACGCTGGAATGGCAGTTCGCCGTGCTCGACGTGGGCTCGATGATGGTGTTCGCCCTGGCCGTGGACCGGCTAGCGGTGCGGTGGCAGCCCGCCCGGCTGCGGGTTTTGTCCCCCGTGCCGCCGGTCGGCTATCCTGGACGCCGCTCGTCCACCCCGCCGCCAGCGGGGGACGACGCAAGCCCTTGGGGTATGGGGTAATTGGCAGCCCGACTGATTCTGGTTCAGTTAGTCTTGGTTCGAGTCCAGGTACCCCAGCTCGGCAGGCCGGCGGAGCAGCCGGTGTAGAGTTCCTGCTCGCGCGCGCGGCCCTCCGGGGACGCAGCGCATCCATCGTGGCCCCGTTGTGTAGCGGCCTAGCACGCCGCCCTCTCAAGGCGGTAGCGCGGGTTCGAATCCCGTCGGGGCTACCAGCAAAGGCCCGGGTCTCAGACCTGGGCCTTTGTCATGTCCGACCTACAAGCCGTGCTCTGTCGATCTTCCTCGCTGTCCCGGGCCCGATCAGCTCCCCGTGGACCGTCCGTGAGGTCGGTGAGGCGAGTAGGATGGGACCAACGTTCTCGGCGTTGGCCCCGGACCCGGCTGCCTGTCGACAGGTGCATATCGGGTCGGAGGCGGGATTCCTACGGTGGCCAAGGCGAAGCTCGACGCGGCCGAGTCGTCGACGGATGCGACGGCGGAGCCTGATCGTGCGCGGCGTCGCATCGCGAGGGCTCTGCTGATCCGGGGCCGCCTGCGGGGCCGTTCTGCTCAGGACCGCCGGCGGCGCGCAGGACCGGGCACGGTCGTCCTCCCGGAGGCGGTGTTGCGACTGACGGGGGAGCTGGACATGTCCTCGGCGGCGGGCGTCGATAGTCAGCTTCGCGACTATGCCGAGGTCCGTGGCGACTCAGTGGTGATCGTGGACCTCTCGGGCGTGACGTTCATCGACAGCTCTGGGTTGGACTCTCTGGTGAGGGCCCATGGCGACCTCGCGGCTCATGATCGCCTGCTGTCACTGCAGTCCGTGCCGCGCGCGGCGCAGCGTCTCTTCGAGCTGATGCGCCGCTTCGACTACTGCCCGCTGCTCGAGCAATCGCTGGCGTCGACGACCTCGGCACCCGACGGCTCCACCGGCGACTCGACCACCGACGACACAACCACCGTGGTGAGTGCCGGTGGCACCGATGTCGATCAGCTGACGGCCAAGGTCACGCGACTGCATGTCGCCGTGCACAACCGGGCGGCACTCGACCAGGCCAAGGGGCTTCTCATGGGGGTGCACGGCTGCAACGCCGCCCAGGCAGGTGCGCTGCTCGAGCAGATCTCCTCGCGTCACCTGGTCACACTCGACGATCTGGCCGAGTGCCTCGTCGCGCTCGCTTCGGCCGGTCGCGGCGTCGATGCGTCGTCGGGTAGCGAGCCCTCCGTTGCTGCGGCCGCGCGCGCGGCCTGGGGTGAGCGGCGCGCACTCGAGTCGGTGCCGAGCCCACGCGGGAGCACGGTGTCCTCATGAGCCCGCGAGGCCCCGGACTCCCGCGCGGATGACCGTGGCATCGGGGCGCCCGGCCCAGATCCTTGCAGCGCTGCTGGAGCAGCCGGCCGGTCCTGGCTCAGCAGACCTGCCCTCGCGGCTGGTCACGATGTGCGCCGCCGGGGTCCCGGTGACCGGGGCGGGCATCATCGTGATGACCGAGTCCGGCCCCGGGGCCATGCTGGCCAGCACCGACTGGCCCTCGCGGACGATGGAGGATCTGCAGTTCACTCTCGGGGAGGGCCCCTGCGTGGATGCGTCCCGCAGCGGGCGCCCGGTGCTGCAACCCGCTCTGGCCAGCACGGCACCGACGCGGTGGCCCGGCTTCGCCGCAGGCGCACTCGAGGCGGGGGTGCGGGCGGTCTTCGCCTTCCCGCTCCAGATCGGCGGCATCCGGGTCGGAGTGCTCGATCTGTACCGGGACGTCGAGGGAGTACTGGACAGCGTCGAGCTTGCCGAGGCGCTCGCGTTCGCTGACGCCGCCACCTCGGTCCTGCTGCACCTGCAGGCACCACCCGGGCCCAACGGCGGCGCGCCGGACCTGGCCGCGCTGGTCGAGGACCGGGCCGAGGTGCACCAGGCCACGGGGATGATCTCGGTGCAGGCCGCGCTGGGGCTGGCTGAGGCCCTGGTCCTGCTTCGTGCCCACTCCTTCGCCGTGGAGCGCCCCATCCGCGACGTGGCTCGGGACGTGGTGGCTCGGACCCTTCGCTTCGCCCCCGGAGGACGACCATCACGAGTAGGCTCGACGGAGCCTCGCCGGCGCGGGAGAGGAGGATCCGGTGATGAGCCGTGAGAGGCGCCTCGCGCATGTTTTCGTCGAGCTCGCGGACACGTTGGTGGCCCCGTTCGACGTGATCGACTTCCTCCACACGCTCGTGGACCGTTGCGTCGAGCTGCTGGCGGCCGATGCTGCCGGTCTGATGCTCGCCGACCAGCGCGGCCAGCTTCGGGTGGTGGCGTCGTCGGCCGAGTCGGCGCGGGTGGTGGAGATCTTCGAGCTGCAGAACCTCGAGGGGCCCTGCCTGGACTGCTACCGGAGCGGGCAGCAGATCGTGAATCTCGACGCCGAGCAGATGCGCGCCCGCTGGCCGAACTTCTCAGAGGCGGCCTCCCAGCTGGGGTTCCGGTCCGTGCACGCCCTGCCGATGCGGCTGCGCGACGAGGTCATCGGCGCCGTCAACCTGTTCTCCGTGGCGGCTTCCATCCTCGATGACGACGACGTCGCCATCGGCCAGGCGATGGCGGACGTAGCAACCATCGGCCTGTTCCAGGAGCGCGCCGTGCGAGAGGGGAACGTGCTCGCCGAGCAGCTGCAGACCGCGCTGAACAGTCGGATCCTCATCGAACAGGCCAAGGGTGTTCTCGCCGAGCGCTCCGAGATCTCGGTCGACGAGGCGTTCGTCCTGATGCGTTCCTACGCGCGCCGACAGGGCCGCACGCTGACCGCGGTCGCCGAAGCGGTCATCGATCGTTCGCTGGAGCCCGCCGAGCTCGCGCCGCACTGACGATCGACATGTGCAGTCTCAGGCCCACCGGCTGGGCCAAGCGTGGGGAGGGAGAGGGGTGACCGCGTGGAGGTCCGCGAGGAGGTCGAGCTCGAGGTGCTGCGGGCGGCCGAGCGGGAGGCCTGCGTGCACGTCGCCGGGATCGCGCAGGCCTACCCCGGGGTCGGTGCCGGAGACGTCGCGCTGGCGGTGGAGCGGCTCGTCGCGGGCGGTGAGCTGTCCGGCAGCGACCTGACCGTACGACGGGGTGAGGTGCACGACGTGGCGCTCACCGACCGCGGCGAGAACCGGCTGGCGGCGAGCCGCCCGGACGGGGACCCGCACTGACGGGACGGGCTGCTGTCAGCCGGCGCCGACGACGACGAAGTCGGCCCAGCTGATGCAGCCCTTGAGCTCGTCCGCGTGCAGGGTGCCCCCCCAGACGGACCCGCCCGCGGTGTCCTGCTCGGCCTTGAGCGAGGTGGCGCCGCCGGCGTTGTCGCCGAGATAGGTCCCGTGCCGTTGCAAGGTGCGCGCGATCACCGCGGCTTGCGAGGAGCAGCCACTGAGGTCGGCGTCCGGTCGCACTGCCAGCCGCTGGCCCTCCGCCCCCCAGCCGCTCTTGCCGGATTCGGCGCCCACCATCGGGTGCACGAAGCCTGCCGCGCTGTCGGTCTCGACGAAGAACAGGTGCAGCACGTGGCCGAGGTCACCGCCGGTGGCGATGGCCCGGTCCATCAGGTCGCGACGGATCACCATCGCGTCCGGGATGGCGCCGCGGGACCGGAAGTTCAGGGCCGAGTCGGACCGTGGGTTGCGGCGGTCCAGCCCGTTGCTCGCGTGCTCGAACAGCCCGGCCGCGCCAACGGTGAGGACGTGGTTGCCGGCCGTCGAGGCCTTGGCGCCCCACACGGTGATGCCGGACGCCCGGTCCACGACGACGAACGGCGAGTCGGAGGTCCCCGTCAACCGTGCGCCGAACGACTCAGGCGCATGGAACCCGATGCTCGACAGCCGTGCCACCTCCGACGGGACCGAGCCGGTGAGTCGCCAGATCGGGTCGGACCCGTCCGCCTCGGAGTAGACGACCCCCCACTTGTTGCCGTCGACTCCCCGGATCACGGGGTATCCGGTTCCGGCCTGGTCGGGATGGCCGGCCATGAATGCGCGGAAGGCTGCGGTCGCGGCGGCATCGACGGGCGCACCGGCGACGGTGCTCTTGAAGAACGACGAGTCCGAGTAGGGCAGGAACGGCACGCCCGAGGTCGTGACCGGCGGCGCGGCCGGCGGCCCGGACGACGGGTGCGGGACACCCGGCGCCGGACTACTGCCTGGCGGCGGAGTCGCCGATCCCGACCCGGCTACCGCCGACGGGCGCGAGGTCGGTGCCGGCACGGAGGCCGGCGACGACGATGCCGGCGACGACGACGCCGGGCGGACGGTCCCGCTGGCCGGGCCAGACGCCGGGGAAGGCCCGTGCCCGGAGGAGGACGAGGCCGCTCCGGTCGGCAGGCGTGGCAGGACGCCGGCTGGGCCTGAGGACGCGGCGCCGGTGGACCCGGTGGCGGTGACCGTGACCGTGGACGTCGACCGGGCCGCCGGGCCGGCAACCGTGGTGGTCCGGCCGAGCGCCACCGTGGCGGCCCAGGCCTCGAGCGAGGCCAGCCGACGCTGCGTGCACGCATCCGTGTCGCGCGCGCATGGCGGTCGGTAGCCCGACCCGCCTGCGGCCTGGGCGGCCACAGCCACCGTCGCGGCACCGATCACGGCGACAACGGACGCGGCGACGGACCGCCGCCAGGCGCTTGTCGGTCGGAGGTGCCTGGCGGTGTCGGCTCGGTGCGGACCGGTGTCGACTCCCGTCGTGACCGGTCGCACATGGCGACCCATGGCTGTGGAGCATCGTCCTCAGGGAGATCGTCAGCAAGGGGGCCCCCACGGCGTGTCCCGCAGAGTGGACCGGCGGGCCTCCGGAACAGCTACCGGACGCCGCGCCTCGACCCTCAGGTCAGGCCGGTCGCGAGCTCGCCTTCGCCGCAGGTCTGGCGGACGGCGCTGCCTCCGCCTGGGCTGCCTGCTGGGCCTGCTGCTGGACCTGCTGGTGCTGGAGCACCTCGCTGAGCTTGGCGGCCGCGGCACAGACGATCTGCGCGTGCAGGCGTCCCGGCTGGCGGCTGAGCCGCTCGACCGGCCCGGACACCGAGACGGCGGCGACGATCCGGCCGCCAGGTCCCCGGACCGGGGCCGACACCGAGGCGACGCCGGGCTCGCGCTCGCCGACGCTCTGCGCCCAGCCGCGGCGACGTACGGCGGACAGCATCGTGGCCGTGAACTTCGCCTCCCGGAGACCGCGGTGCAGCCGGTCGGGCTCCTCCCAGGCGAGCAGGATCTGGGCGGCGGAGCCGGCCTTCATGGTGAGCGTCGCACCGACCGGGACGGTGTCGCGCAGCCCGGTGAGGCGCTCGGCTCCGGCCACGCAGACCCTGCTGTCGCCCTGCCGCCGGTAGAGCTGGGCGCTCTCCCCGGTGATGTCGCGCAGCCGGGCCAGCACCGGGTTGGCGGCCTCGAGCAGCCTGTCCTCGCCGGCCGCCGTGGCCAGCTCGCGCAGCCGCGGGCCCAGGACGAACCTGCCCTGGAGGTCGCGTGCAACCAGGCGGTGGTGCTCCAGGGCAGTGGCCAACCGGTGCGCTGTCGGTCGCGCGAGTCCGGTGGCCGCGACGAGCGACGCGAGGCTGGCCGGGCCCGCCTCGAGGGCGCCCAGCACGATGGCGGCCTTGTCGAGGACGCCGACTCCGCTAGAGTTGTCCATGTACCGATACTGCCGTCTCACCCGCCGAGACGCAAGCACTCGCCGTCTCAAGGAGAGAAACACGTGCCGAGCACGCTGGCCGAGAAGGTCTGGGAGTCCCACGTCGTCCATCGCGCAGAGGGTCGGCCCGACCTGTTGTACATCGACCTGCACCTCGTGCACGAGGTCACGAGCCCGCAGGCGTTCGACGGCCTGCGCCTCGCCGGTCGCCGGGTCCGCCGCACCGACCTCACCATCGCGACCGAGGACCACAACGTCCCGACCCAGGACATCGGCGCCCCGATCGCCGACCCGGTGTCGCGCGTGCAGGTGGACACGCTGCGGGCCAACTGCGCCGAGTTCGGCGTCCCGCTGCACTCGTTGGGCGACCGCGACCAGGGCATCGTGCACGTCGTGGGGCCGCAGCTGGGGCTGACCCAGCCGGGCATGACCGTCGTCTGCGGGGACTCGCACACCTCCACGCACGGGGCCTTCGGGGCGTTGGCCTTCGGCATCGGCACCAGCGAGGTCGAGCACGTCCTCGCGACCCAGACGCTGCCGCTGGAGCCCTTCAAGACGATGGCCGTGACGATCGACGGCACGCTCCCGGCCGGCGTGACGGCCAAGGACCTCATCCTCGCGGTGATCGCCGAGATCGGCACCGGCGGCGGTCAGGGATATGTCATCGAGTACCGCGGTGAGGCGATCCGCAGTCTCTCGATGGAGGCGCGGATGACGGTGTGCAACATGTCCATCGAGGCCGGCGCGCGGGCCGGCATGGTGGCACCGGACGAGACGACCTTCGCCTATCTCGAAGGTCGGCCGCGGGCGCCGCAGGGCGCCGACTGGGACGACGCGGTCGCCAGCTGGCGGGAGCTCCGCACGGACGAGGGGGCGACGTTCGACAAGGAGGTCGTCCTCGAAGCGGGCTCGCTGGCCCCCTTCGTGACCTGGGGAACGAACCCGGGCCAGGGTTTGCCGCTGTCGGCAGCCGTGCCGGACCCGTCGTCCTACGAGGACGAGCACGACCGCGCCGCGGCGGAGCGGGCGCTTGAGTACATGGGACTGTCGCCGGGCACGCCGCTGCGCGACATCGCGGTCGACACGGTCTTTCTCGGGTCGTGCACGAACGGCCGGATCGAGGACCTGCGGGCCGCCGCAGAGGTGCTGCGCGGGCGCCACGTCGTGGCCGGTGTGCGGGTGCTCGTGGTCCCCGGGTCCGAGAGGGTCCGCCTGGCGGCCGAGGCCGAGGGCCTCGACGTGGTGTTCAAGGAGGCGGGGGCCGACTGGCGGCACGCGGGGTGCTCCATGTGCCTGGGCATGAACCCGGACCAGCTCGCCCCCGGGGAGCGCAGCGCGTCCACGTCCAACCGGAACTTCGAGGGGCGTCAGGGCAAGGGCGGCCGCACTCACCTGGTCTCGCCGCTGGTCGCGGCGGCCACCGCGGTACGCGGCACGCTCTCGTCGCCCGCCGACCTCCCCCCTCTGCCAGCTGCGCCCGGGGAGGGGAGCTGACGTGGAGCCGATCACCGTGCACACCGGGACGGCGGTGCCGTTGCGCCGCAGCAACGTCGACACCGACCAGATCATCCCGGCCGTCTACCTCAAGCGGGTGACCAGGACCGGGTTCGAGGACGGGCTGTTCGCGGCCTGGCGCAACGACCCGGAGTTCGTGCTCAACCGGACCACGTCGCAGGGCGCCTCGATCCTCGTGGCCGGGCCCGACTTCGGAACGGGCTCGTCGCGCGAGCACGCCGTGTGGGCGCTGCGCGGGTGGGGGTTCCGGGTCGTCGTCTCGGCCCGGTTCGCCGACATCTTCCGCGGCAACGCCGGCAAGGGCGGACTTGTCACCGCGCAGGTCCAGCAGAAGGACGTCGAGCGGATCTGGGCCGCTCTGGACGACGACCCGTCCTTGCAGGTGACCGTCGACCTCGCCGACCGGACGGTCTCGTGGGCCGTGGGGACGGCCCGCGACTCAGCGGTCTTCGACATCGACGACTACACCAGGTGGCGCCTCATGGAGGGTCTCGACGACGTCGATCTGACCCTCCAGCACGCGGCCGAGGTCGCGGCCTACGAGGCCCGCCGGCCGTCCTGGGCACCCACCACCGCCTGAAACGCAGCGCCCGGCAGGGCTGGGCGGTGCGAAAACCTTTGGGACACAACGGGAAACACGCCTGTCGGTGTTTGTGCCTGGGCGCGATCACGCCTAACGTCGCCATCGAAATCGAGCGTCTGCTCGACCTCCGCATCCTCAAGGGGTTCTACGTGAACAAGGCTCAGCTGATCGACAAGCTGTCCGCGCAGCTCGGCAGCAAGAAGGCCGCGTCCGACGCGGTGGACGCCGTCGTCGACACCATCACCCGTGCCGTGGCGTCCGGGGAGCGCGTGGCCATCACCGGCTTCGGCGTCTTCGACAAGGTCGCCCGCCCGGCCCGCACGGGTCGCAACCCGCGCACGGGGGCAGCGGTCAAGATCAAGAAGACCACGGTGCCGAAGTTCAAGGCTGGGCAGGGCTTCAAGGACGTCGTCTCCGGCGCCAAGAAGCTGCCGAAGGCCGCCGTCAGCACCGCGCGCTCGGCCACCGGCTCCTCGGCTCCGGCCAAGAAGACGACGGCCAAGAAGACCACGGCGAAGAAGTCGACCGCCAAGAAGTCGACCGCCAAGAAGGCCCCGGCCAAGAAGGCGCCGGCGAAGAAGAGCACGGCCAAGAAGGCGCCGGCGAGGAAGACCACCGCGAAGAAGGCACCTGCGCGCAGGCGCTGACCTCCCTTCCGGGACAGCAGGACCGAGGCCCGGTCGCCCGCACGGGGTGGCCGGGCCTCGGCACGTCCCCACGGCGTCGGTCAGCGACGGTCCGGCAACGTGGCGATCGTGAGGTACGTCACGCGACGGACGCCACCGTCGTCGTGCACCTCGATCCGCACCCGCTGACCGACGCGCAGCAGCCGGACGTCCCCGGCGTCGAAGGCTGCCGCGTCGTAGCCGAGCTCCGCCCCGTCGTCGAGCAGGACCGTCCCGGACCGCGTGACAGGGTGGAAGGTGCGCACCGTTGCCTGCACGCCCCGACGCTACCCCGCCTGTCTCCGTGCGCCGAGGCCGACGAGGGCCTTGGCCGTCCACGGCCCGACACCCAGGGACCGAGCCAGGTCCAGGTCGTGCGCGGTGTCGACGTCGCGGTGGAGCGAGGCCAGGCCGCCGACCGCGATCTCGACGGCTCCGGAGCGCGCGTGGCGCTCGGCCGACCCCGCGCCGAACATCGGCCGGAGCAGGTCGGCACGACCTGCCAGCAGCACCGTGGTGCCGCTCCCCTCGGCGTCCCGGACGAAGGACCGGTCGTGCCGGCCGGCCTCGGCGAGCGCCGCCGAGAGCTCCGCCGGACGCAGCGCGGGCAGGTCCGCGGCCAGCATGCCGACCGAGGTCCCGGGCAGGGACTCGGCCGCCAGCCGCGCGCCATGGGTCAGGGCCGGGTTGAGCCCCGAGTCGGGCCGGTCACCGGTCACCGCTGCTCCGACCTCGAGCAGCCGGGACGCGGCCGCCGGCTCGTCGGTGACGACCTGCAGCCTCGCCACGAGTGGGCAGGCGAGCGCCGCCAGGGCGGTGTCCAGCGCGAAGGCCAGCGCCAGCTCCCCGCGCAGGACGTCGTACGGCGGGCCGAGCCGGGTCTTGGCCACGGCGAGCCGCTTGACCGGCAGCACCAGGCACCACCGGCGGGTCGGGTCCACCGGACCAGCGTGCCAGGCGCGGGCACCCCTGCTCGACACGGTCGAGACGTGGACGGGAGGATGAAGGCGGTCGGGACAGCTGACGAGCAGAGGAGCCGCGTGAGCCAGGCGAGGTCGCGGCGGCAGCGTCCGCGCCGCATCGGGTTCTGGTACCGGCTGGCCGTCGTCATCCTGAAGCCGTTGCTCACCGTGCTGACGAGGCGCGACTGGCGTGGTGGCGAGAACCTGCCGGCGGCCGGCGGCGTCGTGGTGGTCACCAACCACGTCTCGCACGTCGATCCGCTCACGTTCGCGCACTTCCTCTACGACAACGGCAGGCTGCCGCGCTTTCTCGGCAAGGAGGTGCTGTTCCGGATCTTCTTCGTCGGCTCGGTCCTGCGCGGCGCCCGGCAGATCCCGGTGTACCGCGAGTCGACGGACGCCTCGAGGGCGTTCTCCGCGGCCGTGCAGGCCGTGCGCGACGGGGAGTGCGTCGGGATCTACCCGGAGGCGACGCTGACCCGCGACCCGGATTTGTGGCCGATGGTGGGGAAGACCGGTGCCGCACGGGTGGCGCTGGAGACCGGGGCACCCGTCGTGCCGATCGCGCAGTGGGGGCCGCAGGAGCTGCTCGCCCCCTACTCCAAGAGGCCACGGCTGTTCCCGCGGGCCACGATGCACGTGTGGGCCGGTCCGCCGGTGGACCTCACCGAGTTCCGGGGCCTGCCGATCGACGCTTCGCTGCTGCACGACGTGACAGAGCGGATCATGGCGGCCATCACGTCGCTCCTGGCGGAGATCCGCGACGAACCCGCCCCCGCCGTACGGTTCGACCTGCGCGGCACCCGGATGCCGCGCACCGGCAACCCGAGGCACCCCGGGAGGGCATCGTGAGCTCGCAGTCGTCTCGACCGGACCGGCGCTCCGCATGACCCGCGTCGCGGTGTTCGGGACGGGCTCGTGGGGGACGGCGTTCTCGATGGTGCTCGCCGACGCCGGGGCGGACGTCGTGATGTGGGGCCGGCGCGAGGAGCTGACCCGCGCGATCACGGAGACCCACGAGAACCCGGACTACCTGCCCGGTATCCCGCTTCCGGGCGCGATCCGGGCGACGGCCTCGCCGGCCGACGCGCTGGCGGGTGCCGAGGTCGTCGTGCTGGCCGTACCGTCCCAGACGCTGCGGTCGGGTCTCGCCGGCTGGGCGCCGCTCCTCCCGCCCGACTCCCTGCTCGTCTCCCTCATGAAGGGCGTCGAGCTCGGGACCAGCAAGCGGATGAGCGAGGTGATCGGCGAGGTCACAGGCGCACCACCCGAGCGGGTGGCGGTGGTCTCCGGGCCGAACCTCGCCAAGGAGGTGGCCCAGCGACAGCCGGCCGCCTCGGTGGTCGGCTGCGCGGAGGAGGCGGTCGCCGAGAAGCTGCAGCAGGTGTGCGCGACGACGTACTTCCGGCCGTACACGAACACCGACGTCGTGGGGGTCGAGCTGGGCGGCGCGGTCAAGAACGTCATCGCGCTGGCGGTCGGCATCGCCAAGGGGATGGGGATGGGCGACAACTCGCAGGCCTCGATCGTCACCCGCGGCCTGGCCGAGATCACCCGGCTCGGACTCGCGCAGGGAGCGGACGCGGCAACGTTCGCCGGGCTGGCCGGCGTCGGTGATCTCGTGGCGACCTGTCTCTCGCCGCTGTCACGCAACCGGACCTTCGGCGAGAAGCTCGGCCAGGGCCGCTCGGTGCAGGAGATCCTCGCCTCGACCACCCAGGTGGCCGAGGGCGTGAAGTCGGCGGAGTCGATCCTCGACCTGGCGCGGACGCATGGCGTCGACATGCCGATCGTCGAGCACGTCGCCGCCGCGGTGCACGACGGCCTCCCCCCGGACGAGATCGTCCGCCGGATCATGAGCCGCTCCACCAAGGCCGAGACCGAGTAGCGCGGGACCGGCCATGCGGGCACCCGGCAACCGGCGGCGACTCGCCCGGTCTGCCGCCGGCGCCGCACTGGTCCTCCTGCTCGCCTCCGCGGCGTTCCTGGCCTGGCCGGAGGTCGAGCGGCTCAACGGTGCCCGGCCGGAGCTGGTGGACCGGCCGCACGGCGTCGCGGCCCTGGAGGGTATGACAGCGGCGCTGGGAGTCGCCCACAACGCCGGGAACCGCCCGGACACACTCGCCTCCGCGGCGCGGGCGGGTGCGGACGTCGTGGAGGTGGACGTCATCGAGGTCGACGGCAGTCTCCGCGCCGGACGCCCGCACCCGTGGCCGGCGTTCGCGGACCGGCTGCTCCACGGTCCCTCGCTCGACCGGGTGTGGCGCGACAGCGCTGCCGTCCCGGCGCTCAAGCTGGACCTGAAGGAGTCGTCCACGGGCTTCGTCGACCGCATCGCGCGGTTCGTGGCTCCGCGGTCGGCGCAGCGGAGGGTGATGGTCGCCTCGCGCTCGCCTGCGGTGCTGGACTCGCTGCGGGACCAGGCACCCGGGGCGGTCAGGCTTCTGTCGGTCACCGACGCCGACGAGCTCGCGCGGGTCGGGACGGACACCGGCGCGCTTGCCGCCGTGCAGGGACTGAGCGTCCACCACAGGCTCCTCGACACCGCGACCGTGCAGCGGCTCGACGTCGACGGCTGGCTGCTGCTGGCCTGGACCGTCAACGAGCCCCGGCGGGCGGCCGACCTGATCAGCGCGGGTGTCGACGGCATCACGACAGACAACCTGGCCGTGCTGCGTGCCCTACGGGACCGGTGAAGGTCGGTCCGCTGCGACCGGCGACTCCTCGGGGCAGACTGGACTGGTGGAGACGCCGGGCACCCTGGACCAGGTCGAGCCCGCCGGCCTCGCACTCTCGGCGGTCGGCGACCTGCTGGCCGCGGGCGAGGTCATGGTGCTCTCCGGTGCCGGCCTGTCCACCGAGTCCGGGATCCCGGACTACCGCGGGCCGACCGGTGCCCTGCGCCGGTCGCTGCCCATGACCTACCAGACCTTCACCCGCGACCCGCTGGCCCGGCGGCGTTACTGGGCGCGCTCGCAGCTCGGCTGGCGGGTGGTGGCGCACGCCGAGCCGAACGACGGGCACATGGCGGTGGCGGCGCTGCAGAGCCGCGGCGCGCTGTCCGGCGTCGTGACCCAGAACGTGGACGGCCTGCACCAGGCTGCCGGTGCGGCGGACGTCGTCGAGCTGCACGGGAACCTCGACCGGGTCGTGTGCCTCGGGTGCTTCACGCGGAGCGCGCGGGACCAGCTCGACGAGCGGCTCCGGGAGGCCAACGCCGGGTGGGAGGCCGTCGCGACCGCGGTGAACCCGGACGGCGACGTGACGCTCGACGAAGCCGCCGTCGAGGCGTTCGAGGTGGTCGACTGCCTGGGCTGCGGCGGGGTGCTCAAGCCGGACGTCGTGTTCTTCGGCGAGAACGTCCCACCGGCAAAGGTGGCTCACTGCTACGAGCTCGTGGAGCGCTCGCGGTCGCTGCTGGTGCTGGGCTCGTCGTTGGCGGTGATGTCCGGCCTGCGGTTCGTCCGTCGGGCTGCGGCACTGGGCCGTCCGGTCGCCATCGTCAACCAGGGCTGGACCCGTGGCGACGAGCACGCCACCTGGAAGCTGCCTGCCCCTCTGGGCGCAACCCTGACGGCTCTCGTCGGGACAGCCCGAGCCTGATCCGACCAGGCAGGTTCGCCCGTGCTGGCCGTGGTCGGTGTCTTTCCCCACGCGAGGCCTCGCCTGGCTGGAAACCGTTGTGGACACAGGGTTTCCACGGGTGGGGGCGTGCGGTAGGATTCGAACACACGTTCGAGTCCGAGGGGTGGTCGGGATGCGTGAGGTGGACGGGTCGTTGCTGGACCGGGTGCTGCCTGTCGACCCGGACGCCGAGCACTGGGAGGCGATCCTCGACGCGGTGGTCGCCCACGGGCCGATGCCGATCGACGAGGCCACGCCGGTCGGCCCCGACACCGGCGACGACCTCGCCGGGGCGCTCGACGGGGCCTGGCCGCCGCTGGGGATGCTGGACCAGGTCGAGCCCGGGCCGTTGCTGGCCGCGCTGCTGGCCGAGACGGACCTGAGCTCGTGCAGCGACGCGGACCTGGTGGGCGCGGTACGGGCCGCGTACCGGCTGCAGGGCTGGGCCGCCGCAGTCGAGGCCGAGGCGACCACGGCGCTGGTGCGCCGGTGCGCGAGGTGGCGCGGAGTCGTCCCCGGGGGAGAGCAGGTGCCGGACGAGTCGGTGTCTGCGCAGCTGATGGCCGCCACCGAGGTCGGGTGCGCGCTGGACCTGGCGCCGCAGACCGCACGAGCCAAGGTCGAGCTGGCCGGGGAGCTGCGGCGGCTGCCGGCCACCCGGGCCGCGCTGGCCGCCGGGGTGCTGGACGTGCCCAAGGCGCGGATGCTTGTCGAGGAGCTGCGTCTGCTCGACGACGGACCCGCCCGGGTGGTCGAGGCCCGGGTGGTGGCTGCCGCCGCCGGCCGGACCAGGTCGCAGCTGGCCGGCCGGGTCCGCCGCGCGGTGCTCGCGGTCGACCCGACCGCCACCGACGCCCGGCAGCAGCGGGCCGCACAGGAGCGTCGGGTCGAGGTGTTCCCGCTCTCCGACGGGATGGCCGGGCTGACCTACTTCGACACCGCGGACCGGGTGCAGGCCGTGTACGTGTGGCTGACCGGGCGCGCCGCGGCCGCGAAGGGCCGGGCCGGCACCGATGACCGCACCGCCGACCAGGTGCGCGCCGACGTCCTGGGCGACCTCGGCGTGCGGGGACTGGCGACCGAGGACCTGCCGGTGCGCCACGGTCGCCGGCCGCAGATCCAGGTGACCGTCGCCCTGACCACCCTGCTCGGCCTGGACGACAGGCCCGGTGAGCTCGCCGGCTACGGGCCGATCACCGCCCAGACCGCGCGGCGCATCGCCGCCGACGGCGTCTGGCGGCGGCTGCTGACCGACCCGCGGACCGGCCGGTTCGACGAGCTGTCCGTCGACACCTACCAACCGCCCCAGGACCTGGCCGACCACGTCATCGCCCGGGACCGGACCTGCCGGTCGCCGGGCTGCCGGGCACCGGCCGACCGCTGCGACCTCGACCACCGCGACCCCTACCCGCGAGGCCCCACCTCGGCGGGCAACCTCGAGCCCCGCTGCCGCAGCCACCACCAGGTCAAGACCCATACCGACACCGCAGTCGTCACCGACGGCCACGGCGGCACCCACCTCACCCTGCCGTCCGGACGCACCTACCACCGCCCCGCCGACCCCGTGCAGGACGACCTGCTCAGCGGACCCCCGCCCTGCTGAACGGCTCCGCGGATCGGTGACGACGGGAGCCCAGCGCGCAGGTCAGCCGCGGGGGAGGGCCTGGGTGAGGTCGGCCCACAGGTCGTCGACGTCCTCGATGCCCACCGACAGCCGCAGCAGCGTCTCGGGGACCACGGTGCTCTCCCCGGCCCACCTGCGGCGGCGCTCCAGCGACGACTCGACCCCGCCGAGACTGGTCGCGTGCACCCAGACCTCGGTCGACTCGCAGACCAGCTCGACGGCCTGCGGGGCGGCCGACAGCTCGATCGACACCATGGCGCCGAGCCCCGGGTAGTGCACCGACACCACGCCCGGGTGCGCCGCCAGGCGGGTCGCCAGCTCGGCGGCGTTCGCCGAGGCCCGCTCCATCCGCAGGTGCAGGGTCCGCAGCCCGCGCAGCGCCAGCCACGCCTCGAACGTGCCGGGGATCGCGCCGAGCACGGAGCGCACCTCGACGAGACGGCTGGCCACGTCTGCGTCGCGGGCGACAGCGAGGCCGAGAAGGACGTCCGTGTGCCCTGACAGGTACTTCGTGGCGCTGTGCACGACCACGTCGGCGCCCTGGTCCAGCGGCTGCTGCAGCACCGGGGTCGCGAACGTGCTGTCGACGGCCAGGACCGCCCCGGCCGCCGCGCACCGGCGGGCCAGCGCCGCGATGTCGACGACCTTCAGCATCGGGTTCGTGGGGCTCTCGGCCCAGACCAGGTCGGCGCCCTGCACGGCCTCTGCCGCCGCTGCGGCGTCGGTCAGGTCGGCGCGACGCACCGTCAGCCTTCCCTGCGACTCCATCCGCTGCAGGACGGAGAGCGAGCCGTAGTAGGCGTCCGGCGGAGCGACGACGACGCCGCCCGGTGGTACCAGCTCGAGCACGGCCGACACGGCCGCGATGCCCGAGGCGTATGACGTCGCGACGCCGCCCTCCAGCGCGCCGACGGCGCTCTCCAGCATCTCCCACGTCGGGTTGCCGTAGCGGCCGTACCCGATGTCGCCGCCCGCGTGGTAGGTCGAGGCCAGCACAAGGGGAGGGTTGAGCGGGCCGTCGGGCATCCGCGGCGGCCGGCCGGCCGAGACCGCGACCGTGGCAGGGGCCAGTGACGACTCGCGCGAAGGGGGCATGTCGAGGAGTAAACAGGTCGCGCGCAGGCCCCTGGGTACCGTTGGGACAACCATGACCGAGCCCACCCCTGCCCGTCCCCGCCGGAAGCCCCGCGTCGCCGTCGTGTTCGGCGGCCGCAGCACGGAGCACGCCGTCTCGTGCGTGTCGGCCGGCAGCGTGCTCAGCGCCATCGACCGCGATGTCTACGACGTCCTCCCGGTCGGCATCTCGCACGAAGGGCGCTGGGTCCTCGCCGCCGACGAGCCGGAGCGCCTGGCCATCACCGGCGACAAGCTGCCGGAGGTCGAGGCGACCGGGGCTGCGCTCGTCCTCGCCGGCGACCCGACCAGGACCGGGCTGACCGTCTACGAACCGGGCCGGGTGCCGGAGGAGATCGGCGCCGTCGACGTGGTGCTCCCGCTGCTGCACGGGCCCTACGGCGAGGACGGCACCCTGCAGGGGCTGCTCGAGCTGGCCGGGGTGCCCTACGTGGGCTCCGGGGTCTTCGCGTCTGCAGCGTCGATGGACAAGGGGCACATGAAGACGCTGCTCCGCGGCGCGGGGCTGCCGGTGGGGCCCTACGCCGTCGTGACCCCACGGGCCTGGGCCACCGCCCCGGCGGCGGTCCGGGACACCGTCGCTGCGCTGGGATACCCGTGCTTCGTCAAGCCGGCCCGGGCCGGCAGCAGTGTCGGCATCACCAAGGTGCACGGGCCGGAGGGGCTGGACGACGCGATGGAGACCGCTCGGAGCCACGACCCGCGGGTCGTGGTCGAGGGCATGCTCGAGGGCCGCGAGATCGAGTGCGGGGTCCTCGAAGGCGTGGGCGGCGCCGCGGCCGAGGCGAGCGTCCCGGGCGAGATCGTCGTCGGCGGCGGCCACGAGTTCTACGACTTCGCAGCCAAGTACCTCCCGGACGAGGGCACCGACCTCGTCGTGCCCGCCGACCTGCCGGCCGCGACCGTCGCCGAGGTGCAGCGTCTGGCCGTGCAGGCCTTCGAGGCGCTGGCCTGCGAGGGCCTTGCGCGGGTCGACTTCTTCCTCACGGCAGACGGGCTCGTGGTCAACGAGGTCAACACGATGCCCGGCTTCACCCCGGTGTCGATGTTCCCGCTGATGTGGAAGGCCTCCGGGCTCGACTACCCCGCGCTGGTCGACCGGCTGGTGCAGACCGCGCTCGCCCGCGACCCCGGCCTCTTGCGCTGAGTTGTCAGCGCGTCGGCATCGACGTCACTGCGGCCGCGAGGTCGACAAGCGGCGCGGTGGCCGACGCGCGGTCGACCGACGAGGGCACCCGGACCTGCACGTAGGTCCCGCGACCGGTCGCGGTGAACACGTAGGACCGCGACGTCTCCTCGAGGAACCAGCCGACCCCGTCCACCTCGACGAGCTCGGACGTCGCCGCCAGCCCCTCCGGGCGGGCGACGCCGCACCGGAGCACCACCGCCGGCGAGCCCCACGCCGCGGTGCGCCGCGACGACGGGGTCACCTCGCGGGCGTCGCGACCGTCCACCTGCGACGGCAGGGCCGCGTGCAGCCCGCCGCACCCTGCCGCCGGGCCGGTCGGAACCGGGACGCGCAGCGACGGCTCGGACGAGCAGCCCGCGACCAGGGCCGCCAGCAGCAGCCCGACATGCCACGAGCGCCCCCGACACGCCGGGGGAACGGGTCCCATGCCGGCGTGTCGGGAGCGCTCGCGAAGGAGAGGTGGCCTAGAGGTGGACGACGGGGCAGGTCAGCGTCCGGGTGATGCCGTCGACGCTCTGCACCCGGGCGACGACCATCTTGCCGAGCTCGTCGACGTTCTTGGCCTCGGCGCGGACGATGACGTCGTACGGTCCCGTGACGTCCTCGGCCTGCGTGACGCCCTTGAGGTTCGCGATCTCGCGGGCGACGGCGGCGGCCTTGCCGACCTCGGTCTGGATCAGGATGTAGGCCTGGACGACCATCGGGGCCCCTTCCTTCGTAGAGTCTGGCGGTCGCGTGCGTCGCCGGGAGGGGCGTCGCTCGCGAGCGAACCTACCGGAAGGGGAGACGAGCCATGGCGGCCCCCGTGACTGGCCCGACTCAGGATCCCGGAGACGGCAGCGGCGTCCGTGCCGACGGCACCGCACGGAACCGGGCGAGCGGCGCGTGACCGGCACCGTCGGCGACCTCGGCGAGCTGGCCCTCGTCGCGGCAATCACCGGGCGGCTCGGGGGCAGCGCCTCGCTGCTGCTCGGCCCCGGTGACGATGCTGCCGTCGTCGCCGCATCCGACGGCCGGGTGGTCGTGACCACCGACGTGCTCGTCGAGGGTCGGCACTTCAAGCGGGACTGGTCCAGTGGCGCTGACGTCGGCGTGCGGGCGGCGGCGGCGAGCCTTGCCGACGTCGCGGCGATGGGTGCCGTGCCGACAGCACTTGTCGTCGGGCTCGCCGTCCCGGCGGACCTTCCGTCGCAGTGGGTGCTCGAGCTCGCCGACGGGCTGGCCGAGGAGTCAGGGCGCGCTGGGGCCTCGGTGGCGGGCGGCGACCTGGTCCGCGGCGACGCGGTCACCATCGCGGTCACGGCCCTGGGCAGCCTGGAGGGGCGCGACCCGGTCACCCGCAGCGCCGCCCGCCCCGGCGACCTCGTCGCGGTCGCCGGTCGTCTCGGCTGGTCCGCGGGCGGCTTCGCGGTGCTGTCCCGCGGGTTCCGCTCGCCGCGATCGCTCGTGGACGCCTTCCGGCGCCCCGCGCCGCCGTACGCCGAGGGCCCTCGTGCCGCCGGGCTCGGCGCCACGGCGATGGTCGACGTCAGCGACGGCCTGGTCAGCGACCTGGGCCATGTCGCGCGGGCCAGCGGGGTGGCGATCCGGCTCGAGACCGACGCGTTCCACGTCCCCCAGGAGTTCCTCGACACCTCCCGGGCGCTCAACGCCGACCCGATGCAGTGGCTGCTGACCGGTGGCGAGGACCATGCGCTCGCCGCGACCTTCCCGCCCGACGTCGACCTGCCGATGGCCTGGAGCGTGGTCGGGCGGGTGGAGGCCGGCGAGGGCGTGCTCGTCGACGGGGCGCCCTTCGACGGTCCGGGCGGCTGGCGGTCGTTCTGATGCCGCGGCGGATGACCGAGGAGGAGTGGCTGCCACGAGCCACCGTGCACGAGCGGCGGGTCGACGCCTGGGTGCGGCCGCACCTCGACCGGCGCCGCCGGGGGCAGAAGCACCCGGTCGAGGACTTCCTGTTCGACTACTACCACCTGTCACCGGCCGGCCTGCGGCGCTGGAGCCCCGGCGCCGGCGCCGAGCTGGCCGGTCCCGAGGCAGTGCGCCGGTACGCCGGGCTGGCGGACTGGCAGGTCACCGCGGACGGCGGTGGCGTGACCCCGGACCCTGACCGGCTGGCCCGGCACGGCGGGCGGCTCACCGACGTCCGTCGCCTCCTCCGGGCGACCGCCGGCCGGTCGCCGGCCTACGGCTGCTTCGGGCTGCACGAGTGGGCCATGGTCTACCGCCTGTCCCCGGACGCGGTGCGGCACGAGCAGCTGCCGCTGCGGCTGGGCGCCGACGGCACCGACGCCGTCGTCGAGGCGCACCCCCTGCGCTGCACCCACGTCGACGCCTACCGCTTCTTCACCGAGGCGGCGGCGCCACGGAACGCCACGGTGCCCACCCGGGCCGGGCAGGTGCGCGACGAGCAGCCCGGCTGCCTGCATGCCGGGATGGACCTGTACCGGTGGGCGGCGGTGTTCCTGCCCTTCGTGGCCGGCGAGCTCGTCGCCGACTGCTTCGCGCACGCCCGGGCGATCCGCGCCGTCGACATGCGCGCGTCGCCGTACGACCTTGCCGGCGCCGGCTACCGACCGATCGCGGTCGAGACGCCGCAGGGGCGGGCGGAGTACGTCCGGCACCAACGGGTCTTCGCGGAGCGCGGGGCCCTGCTCCGGGCCCGGCTGCTCACCGCCCTGGACGCCATGGCACCTGACGCGGGCCGCAGCGCGGCGGTGGGGAGCGTCGGCTAGCGGGAGACCTTGCCCGCCTTGATGCACGAGGTGCAGACGTTGAGCTTCTTGGGGGTCTTGCCGACCATCGCCCGCACGGTCTGGATGTTGGGGTTCCAGCGGCGCTTCGTGCGCCGGTGCGAGTGCGAGATGCTGTGACCGAAGCCCGGACCCTTGCCGCAGACGTCGCAGTTGGCAGCCACGGTGAACAACTCCTCGATGATCCACGACCGGTGTGATCGTCAGGTGGGCGCTCAGCCGCTCCGGCCGCCGCGCACAGTCAGGGGTGCCCGCTGATCGGGCAACCGCAGAAGGGTAACCGACCACCGTGTCGGGGCGCCAACCGAGAGGGGCCTCCGGCGTCGGCGGGCCACCGGACCGGCGCCGTCGCGGCGTCGCACTAGATTCTCGCCTGTGAGCGCCACCCTGACCCGGCTCGACGGCGGGTCCGTCGCGCGCTGGGCGTCCGTGGCCCGGGACGCCCTCGAGGCCGCCCGCGAGGAGATCGACGAGCTCAACGTCTACCCCGTGCCGGACGGCGACACCGGCACCAACCTGCACCTCACCGTCGCCGCCGCCGTCGCGTCGCTGACCGGGTCCACGATCGGCGGTGAGGACACCGAGACGCCGACTCCGCGGCGGCTCATGTCCGCGCTGGCGCACGGCGCGCTCATGGGGGCACGGGGCAACTCCGGGGTGATCCTCTCCCAGCTGCTGCGCGGGATGGCGGACGGCTTCGACGGGGTGACCGGCGCGGTCGACGCCGCCGCCCTGTCCCGCGCGCTGGGCGCCGGTGCGGCCGCGGCGTACGAGGCCGTCGCGCACCCGGTCGAGGGCACGATGCTCACCGTCGCCCGGGTCGCGGCCGAGCGCGCCGCCGGAGCCGTCGCGGACGCCCCGGAGGAGTCGGAGGCGCTGGCCGCTGTCGTCGGCGCCGCGGCGGAGGGCGCCAGGGCCGCGCTCGCCGAGACGCCGAGGCAGCTCGACGTGCTGGCCAGGGCCGGTGTCGTCGACGCCGGGGGGCTGGGCGTCTGCGTGCTCCTCGATGCGCTCGCCACCGTCGTCACGGGTTCCACGCCGGTGGCGGTCGAGACGCGGCGGGCCCCGAGCGAGACCGACGTGGCCCGGCCGCGCAGTGGGCTCGACGTCGGCGACCCGGACGCGCACGGACCGACGTACGAGGTGATGTACCTGCTGGACGCCGCCGCGGAGGCCATCGGCCCGCTGCGCGATGCCCTGGCCCCTCTCGGCGACTCCCTCGTCGTCGTCGGCGCCGAGCCGACCTGGAACGTCCACGTCCACGTCGATGACGTGGGTGCTGCCGTGGAGGCAGGCCTGGAGGCCGGCCGGCCGCACCGGATCCGGGTCACGCACTTCCGCGATGCCGCCCGGCTTGCGGTGCGGGAGCTGGCCGGCGACAGCCGCGGCGTCGTGTCGGTCGTGGCCGGCGACGGGCTCGCCGCCCTGTTCGAGGCCGCCGGCGCGACCGTCGTGCGCGGCGGCCCCGGGCGGCGCGCGTCGACCGCAGAGGTCCTCACCGGCGTCCGTCACGCCCGCGCGCGCGACGTCGTGGTGCTGCCGAACGACGCCGACAGCTTCGCCGTCGCCGAGGTGGCCGCCGCGAAGGCCCGCGACGAGGGTCTGCGGGTGGCCGTGATCCCGACCCGCGCCAGCGTCCAGGCGCTGGCCGCGCTCGCCGTGCACGACCCCGGCCGCAGGTTCGAGGACGACGTCGTCGCCATGACGGCGGCGGCCGGGCACTGCCGGCACGGCGGCGTCACAGTGGCCGCGCGGGAGGCTGTGACGATGGCGGGCGTCTGCCAGCCCGGAGACGTGCTCGGCATCGTCGACGGCGACTTCGCCGTCATCGGCGGTGACCTGGTCGATGTCGCTCGCACCGTGGTCGACCGGATGCTCGGATCCGGTGGCGAGCTGGTCACCCTGCTCACCGGCTCGGGCGCGGACCCGCAGCTGGCCGAGTCGGTCGCCGGGCACGCGCGGCACGGTCGACCGGCCGTGAGCACGGTGCTCTACGACGGGGGCCAGCCGCGCTACCCACTGCTCATCGGCGTCGAGTGACGGCGGCGGGCTGAGATGGTCTCGCTGCAGGCACCCGTGAAGTCGGTCGTCGGCGGGGCCACCGCCAAGGAGCTGACCGACAGGCTCGGGGTCGCCACCGTCGAGGACCTCGTGCGGCACTACCCGCGCCGGTACTACGAGCGCGGCGAGCTCACCGACCTCTCGCAGCTGCGTCCGGGCGAGATCGCCACCGTCCAGGCGACGATCCACTCGGTCTCCGGCCGGCAGCTCCGACCCAAGCTGCACAAGCTCGACGTCGTGATCACCGACGGCCGGACCAGGGTCGCCGTCACGTTCTTCAACCAGCGGTGGCGCGAGAAGGACCTGCACGCCGGGACCGAGGCCTTCCTCGCGGGCAAGGTCGAGGTGTTCCGGAACCGTCTCACCCTGACCAACCCGGAGATCGCCCTCGGCGACGACTCGGAGGACTTCGCCGGTGCCCTGATGCCGGTCTACCCGGCCACCGCCAAGCTGCCGTCCTGGCGCCTCATCAAGGCGGTCCGGGTGGCGCTCGACGTGGCCCTGGCCGACGAGGTGGCGCTGCCCGACCCGCTGCCGGCCGAGGTGAGGCTGCGCCGTGGGCTGATGGGGCTGGCCGACGCCCTCCGCCTGATCCACCGGCCGGACGGCTACGACGACGTGCGCCGCGCCCGGCGCCGGCTCCGTTTCGACGAGGCCTTCGTGCTGCAGACGGTGCTGGCGCGCCGTCGCGCCGACGTCATGGCCGAGCCGGCGACCGCCCGCGTCGGGCGCACGGACGGGCTGCTCGCGGCCTTCGACGCCCGCCTGCCCTTCGTCCTCACCGACGGGCAGCGGGAGGTCGCCGCCGCCATCTCCGCGGACCTGGCCCGCGAGCACCCGATGCACCGGCTGCTCCAGGGTGAGGTCGGCTCCGGGAAGACCGTCGTCGCGCTCCGGGCGATGCTCGCCGTGGTGGACGCCGGCGGTCAGGCGGCGCTGCTCGCGCCGACCGAGGTCCTGGCCCAGCAGCACCACCGGTCCATCACGACGATGCTGGGTCCGCTCGCCGAGCGCGGACTCCTCGGCGGCTCCGACGTCGGCACCAGGGTCGCGCTGCTCACCGGCTCGCAGGGGACCGCCGCTCGGCGCGCCAACCTCCTCGACACCGCCAGCGGCGACGCCGGCGTCGTCGTCGGCACGCACGCACTGATCCAGGAGACCGTCGACTTCCAGGACCTCGGCCTGGTCGTGGTCGACGAGCAGCACCGGTTCGGCGTCGAGCAGCGCGATGCGCTGCGCGCGAAGGCGAAGGTCCCGCCGCACCTGCTGGTCATGACCGCGACGCCTATCCCGCGCACCGTCGCCATGACCGTGTTCGGCGACCTCGACGTGTCGACGCTGACCGAGCTGCCGGCCGGCCGGTCGCCGATCGGGTCGCACGTCGTGCCGGCCGGCGAGAAGCCGCACTTCCTGGAGCGCACCTGGGCGCGGGTGCGCGAGGAGGTCGCCGCCGGGCACCAGGTCTACGTGGTCTGCCCCCGCATCGGCGGGACCGATTCCGCCGTGGACGACGGCGCCGGGGGCGAGCCGGCCCTGGAGGACGGGGCAGGGACGGCTCTGCGCCCGGCCCAGGCGGTCCTCGACGTCGCACCGATGCTCGCCGACGGCCCGCTCGCCGGGCTGCGGCTCGAGGTCCTGCACGGCCGGCAGCCCCCGGACACCAAGGACGAGGTCATGCGTGGGTTCGCCGCTGGGGATGTCGACGTGCTCGTCGCCACCACGGTGGTCGAGGTGGGGGTCGACGTCGCGAACGCGACGGTGATGGTGGTCCTCGACGCCGACAGGTTCGGCGTCTCCCAGCTGCACCAGCTACGCGGCCGCGTCGGCCGAGGTGCCGCACCCGGGCTGTGCCTGCTGGTGACGGACGCGGAGGCCGGCACACCCGCCAGGGAGCGGCTCGACGCCGTCGCCGCGACCCAGGACGGCTTCGAGCTGTCCCGGCTCGACCTCGAGACCCGCCGTGAGGGGGACGTCCTCGGCGCGTCCCAGTCCGGTCGCCGCTCGAGCCTGCGCCTGCTCTCGGTCCTGCGGGACGAGGACCTGATCGCCGACGCCCGGGAGGACGCCGCTGCAGTCGTCGCGGACGACCCCGTTCTGCGCCGCCACGACGCGCTGCGCGACGCCGTCGAGCGGGTTGTGGCCGAGCAGAACGCCGACTACCTGGAGAAGGCGTGACCGCCCCGGCGGGCTCGGGATGACCCGCGTCGTCGCCGGGTCGGCGCGGGGACGCCGCCTGGCGGTGCCCCCCGGCCAGGGCACCCGGCCGACGTCGGACCGGGCCAGGGAAGGCCTGTTCTCCAGCCTGGGCACTCTGCTCGGCGCGTGGGCCGGCCGCCGGGTGCTCGACCTGTACGCCGGCAGCGGCGCCGTCGGGCTCGAGGCGCTCAGCCGCGGTGCGGCGCACGCCCTGCTCGTCGAGGTCGACCCCGCCGCGGTGCGCACGATCGAGGCCAACGTGGCGGCAGTCGGTCTGGCCGGTGCCGAGGTCCGGCGCGGCCGGGTGGAGCGGGTCGTCGCGGACGGCCTGGCCGGACCGGCGTACGACGTCGCCTTCGCGGACCCGCCCTACGACCTCGCCGACGGCGCTCTCGCCACCGTGCTGACCGGGCTGCGGCCCTACCTCGCCCCCCAGGCGGTCGTCGCTGTCGAGCGCGCGACCCGCGGGGCCGGCTGGGCCTGGCCGGTGGGATACGCGGCGCTGCGTTCCCGCCGCTACGGCGAGGCGACACTTTGGTACGGTCGCGCCGCCTCAGCGGACATCAGCACGGCCGCGACCGCCGGCCCCGAGCAGAGCCCGGAGACCCCGTGACCCAGGCCACCGAGCGTCGCTGCGTGTGCCCCGGCTCCTTCGACCCGGTGACCAACGGCCACCTCGACGTCGTCGAGCGGGCCAGCCGCCTCTACGACGAGGTCACCGTCGCGGTGCTCGTCAACCAGGCCAAGGCCGGCCTGTTCGAGGTCGACGAGCGCATCGACATGCTGCGCGAGGTCACCGCCTCGCTCGGCAACGTCAAGGTCGACTCGTTCCAGGGGCTTCTCGTCGACTACTGCCGAGAGCGGGGCATCCCCGTCGTGCTCAAGGGTCTGCGGGCCGTGAGCGACTTCGACTACGAGCTGCAGATGTCGCAGATGAACAACAGGCTGAGCGGGGTCGAGACGTTGTTCGTGGCCACCAACCCGGAGTACTCCTTCCTCTCCTCTAGTCTCGTCAAGGAGGTCGCGACATGGGGTGGCGACGTCGCCGGGCTGGTCCCGGACGCTGTGCTTCCCCGGCTGCGCGCCCGGCTCGACCGTTCCTGACCGGCCGACGCACGCGACGTGCCCCCGCAAGACCACAGCCCGCCCGACCTCAGCCCGCCCGACCGCACCGGGAGGCACCCGCCCGTGGACGTGCACGACAAGCTGGACGAGCTCATCGCCGTCGTCGAGAACTCCCGCGCCATGCCGATGTCGGCGTCCTGCATCGTCAACCGCGGTGAGGTCCTGGGCCTGCTGGAGGAGATCCGGGGGCTGCTGCCGGAGGACCTCCGGCACGCCCGGATGCTCCTCGCCGACCGCGAGTCGGTGGTCGACGAGGGTCGGCGCGAGGCGGCGCGGATCGTCACCCGGGCGGAGGAGGAGCGGGTCGCCCTCACCGCCGAGACCGAGGTGGTGGCCGAGTCGGAGCGGCAGGCGGCCCGGATCCGTGTCGATGCGGCCGAGGCGGCCCGGACGATGCGGGTCGAGGTGGACGACTACGTCGACACCAAGCTGGCCAACTTCGAGGTCGTGCTGGAGAAGACGCTGACCGCGGTCCGCCGAGGCCGGGACAAGCTCAGCGGCCGCAGCACCGTCGGCGACCTCGAGGGCCCCTTCCCGGACGAGGAGCCCGGCCACGACCCCTTCGGCACCGACGAGGACTCCTGACCGGTCATGCCGGCTGACCGGGAGCGTCCGCCGCGCCACGATGTGACTGCCGGTCGAGGCGTCAGGTAACCTTTCGGGCGGTCCCGACCGGGGGCCGAGCCCGTCACGCCACACCGAGCATGCCCGAAGAGAGCAGGAGACCCACGCCCCGCCTCGATCCTCGATCGCCCCTCGTGCTCGACACGCGCGAGCTGGGGCGGCGTCCGGGGTCGATGCGCCCGGTCTCCCGATCTGTTCCGGCACCGGCTCACCTCGGCAACGACGTGCTCGGAGTCCCGGAAGGGTCACCGCTCGAGCTGGACCTCCGGCTCGAGTCGGTGGTCGAAGGCGTCCTCGTCTCCGGCACGGTGTCCGGCACCGCGTCGGGGGAGTGCGTGCGCTGTCTCGACCCGCTCACGGCCCCGGTCGTGGTCGACCTCCAGGAGCTCTACGCCCATCCGGGCCGCGAGATCGAGGAGGACGACGACACCGAGCCGCTTCCGGAGATGGACGGTGTCCTCGTGGACGCCGAGCCGGCGGTGCGGGACGCGGTGGTGCTCGCGCTGCCGCTCCAGCCGGTGTGCCGGGACGACTGCCCCGGGCTGTGCACGCAGTGCGGGGTCCGGCTGGCGGACCAGCCGGGGCACGGGCACGACAAGGTCGACGCCCGGTGGGAGGCCCTGCAGGGGCTGGCCACCGGGACCGAGCGCGACGGCCCCGGCTGAGCACGACAGCACCACCGGACGACCGGCACCACCTGCACCACCTGTACCACCGAGCCCGACGACACACCGAGACCAGGAGAGTTCCCCCGTGGCCGTTCCCAAGCGGAAGATGTCGCGCAGCAACACGCGCTCGCGACGCGCGAACTGGAAGACGACGGCTGCGCCCCTGGTGGCATGCAAGCGCTGCCGCGAGCCGAAGCTCGCGCACGTCGCCTGCCCCACGTGCGGCACTTACAACGACCGCGACGTCCTCGACGTCTGAGCGGTCCGTGACCGCCCAGACGGCCTCCGGGGAGGACGACCTCCGCACGCGTCTCGCGGCGGCCATCGGCATCAGCGTCGACGCCGGTCTGGCCGAGCGAGCCCTCACGCACCGCTCGTACGCGTACGAGAACGGCGGGCTGCCCACCAACGAGCGGCTGGAGTTCCTCGGCGACTCGGTGCTCGGCCTCGTGGTCACCGACACCCTCTTCCGCAGCCACCCGGAGCTGCCCGAGGGCCAGCTCGCCAAGCTGCGGGCTGCTGTCGTCAACATGCGCGCCCTCGCCGACGTGAGCCGTGACCTCGCCCTCGGCGACGTCGTCCGGCTGGGTCGGGGTGAGGAGACCACCGGCGGCCGGGACAAGTCCTCGATCCTGGCCGACACGCTGGAGGCGGTCATCGGTGCGGTCTACATCGACAAGGGGCTCGAGGTCGCTGCCCGCCTGGTGCACCGGCTCTTCGACCCGCTCATCGACCAGGCGGCCACCCTCGGCGCCGGTCTCGACTGGAAGACGAGCCTGCAGGAGCTCACGGCGACCGCCGCGCTCGGGGTGCCCGAGTACGCCGTCTCCGAGACCGGGCCGGACCACGAGAAGGTCTTCACCGCTGTGGTCCTCGTCGGCGGGACGCCCTACGGCGAGGGCAGCGGACGGAGCAAGAAGGAGGCCGAGCAGGAGGCCGCCGCGACAGCGTGGCGTCATGTGCGGGCCCAGCTGCCCGCCGTGGGCGACCTCCCGGACCCGCAGCCGACCTAGGGCCGGGCATGCCTGAGCTGCCCGAGGTCGAGGTCGTCCGCCGGGGGCTGGAGCGGTGGGTCGCGGGGCGCACGGTGGCTGCCGTCGAGGTCTTCCACCCGCGCGCCGTTCGCCGGCACGTGGCCGGCGGCGCCGACTTCGCGGCCCGGCTCTCCGGCCGCACCCTGGCCGGCTCGGACCGCCGCGGCAAGTACCTGTGGCTGCCCCTCGACGGGGGTGAGGACGCCGTCCTTGCCCACCTCGGCATGAGCGGCCAGCTGCTGGTCCGCGAGCACGGGGAGCCGGACGAGACCCACCTGCGGGTCCGGCTGACGTTCTCGGACGGCGGCCCGGAGCTGCGGTTCGTCGACCAGCGGACCTTCGGCGGCCTCTCGCTCGTCGACCTCCTCGGCGGGATCCCGGTCCCCATCGCCCACATCGGGCCCGACCCGCTCGACCCGGCGTTCGACGAACGGCGCTGGGCGGCCGGGCTGCGCCGCCGGCGCACCGGCCTGAAGCGGGCTCTGCTCGACCAGACGCTTGCCAGTGGCATCGGCAACATCTACGCCGACGAGGCCCTGTGGCTGGCCCGGCTGCACTGGGCCCGGGCGACCGACACGCTGCCCCGCGCCCGCGCGCTGGCCGTGCTGGACGCGGCGCGGGCCGTGATGGTCGCCGCTCTCGCCGCGGGCGGCACCTCCTTCGACTCGCTGTACGTCAACGTCAACGGCGAGAGCGGGTACTTCGACCGGCGGCTGCGGGTCTACGGGCGTACCGGCGAGCCGTGCGACCGCTGCGGGGCGCTGGTGGTGCGGGAGCAGTTCATGAACAGGTCGTCGTTCCGCTGCCCCCGCTGCCAGCGCACCCCCCGGCAGCCACGCTGGTGACGGGCGGGCCGGCGACCCGGACGCGATACTTGCGGCATGGCACCCCCGGAGTCCGACGAGATCGTCGGGCAGGGGCCTGACGACGGGCCGGCCACGGCCGGGCGGTCCTGGCTGCGCCGGGCCGCCCTGGTTGCGGCGGCGCTCGTGGTGGTGGCCGGGCTGTCCCGCTCCGGCCTGCTCTCCTCCGACTCTGCCCCGGCGCCGGAGCCGACCCCCACCGGCTCGACCAGCAGCGCGCCGCCGGTGACAGGTCCGCGGCTTGTCGCCCGGGTCGACGACCGTCTCGTGCTGGCGGCCGCCGGCCCGGCCCGGGCCGGGGTCCGGCTCCCGCCCGGCCTGCCCGCCGACGCGCGGCTGGTGGCCATCCCTCCGGGCGGCACCGACGCCGACCCGGCCGCAGACGCGCCCGGACCGGTGGTCGGGGCGTTCCACCGGCAGCTGTTCCGCGCCGACCCGAACCGGCCCCGCTGGCGCAGCCTCGGTGCCGCCGACCTTGTCGTGGCCGCAGGGCTCAGGCCGGCCCGCGCCCTGGTCGAGCGCGGCGGCACCCTGCAGGAGGTCGAGGTGTCGACCGGTGCCACCACCGACCCCGACCCCTACCCGGGCTTCGAGCCCCAGACCTGGACGCCGGAGGGCGTGCTCGGCGGGGCAGGTGTCGGCGCCGTCCTGATGTCCCGCCCCGGACAGGGGGGCGAGACGGTGCTCGCGCTGGCCTTCCCGCACGCCCTGGTCGAGTCCGGCCAACGGGAGCCGGTCCGGGAGCTCGGGTCCTACGGCGAGCTCCTGGGCATCGCCGACGACTGGGCGATCATGCTCGGCCCGGACTGCCCCGGTGCGACCTGCACGCTGGTGGTGGTCAGCGTCACCCGGGACTCGACCCTCGCCCGGGAGGTGGCCCCGCCCAGCGGCTGGACCTTCGTCCGCGGCCCCATCGCGGGTCGCACCCACGAGGCCCTTGTCCCCGTGCGCCTGCTCGACGCGGCCAGCGTCGAGCCGGGCAGCGTCGCCCTGGCCCGCCTCGTGCCCGGCGGGGACAGCGCGCTGCTCGTGCGGGGCACCGGCCGGGTGCGGCTGGCCTCCGGCCTGGCCGACGGCCCCGGCGGCTCCGTCTACCTGCTCAGTGCCCCTGTCGGCAGCAGCGACCTGGAGCCGAGGGTGTGGGACCCCGACGCGCCGAACAGCTCCTCGCCGCTGCGCCCGTCAGCCACCTTCCCCGAGACGGCGCGACTGGTCTGCGTCTGCGGCTGACACCTTCTACCCTCGACGCCATGCGGGGTCGACCGGAGGTGCGTCGGGCCGCCGGGGCGCTCGCGCTCGCCCTCCTGGCGGCTGGTTGCGCCGGCGGCGACCCGGCGCCGGCGCGGGAGCGCCAGGCGCCGGCGCTGTCGGCCGAGCTGGTCCAGCTGCGCCGGGACGAGGTGCTCCACCGGGTCGCGATCGCCGTGGCGAACCACGCCCGGGTCCCGGTCGAGATCCAGACCGTCGAGCTGACCGTCGAGGGCTACACCGGTGGCGGCCCGCAGCCGAAGGGCGAGCCGCTCCCGCCGGGTCAGGTGGTCAACCTGCCCACGCCGTACGGCGACGTGACCTGCGGTGCGTCCGGCCGGCCCGAGGTCGGCGAGCCGACCGTCGTGATCCGCGTGCGCCGCGCCGCCGACCCCACGTCGTACACCGTCCGGCTGCGGCCCACCGACCCGAGGGGCCTGGTGCGGTCGATCGCCGAGTCGACCTGCCTGGCCCGGCAGCTCGCCGGCGAGGTGTCGCTGTCGTTCGGGCCGTGGCGGCGCTCGGGGCACGGGGACGGCACCGTGCTGCGCGGCAGCCTGCGGGCCCGGCTGCTGGCAGACCGGCCGCTGGACGTCACCCAGCTTGCCGGCTCGGTGATCTTCGACCTCCTGCCGGGCGACCCGGGCGCGACGCCGCTGGCCCACCTGACGCCGTCGGCGCCGCTGGCCCGGGTGCCGGTCCTGGTGCGCCAGGCACGCTGCGACGGGCACGCCCGGGGCGAGATCAAGAAGCCCTACGCGTTCCTCGTCTGGGTGGGCCGGCCGGGCGGGGAGCAGCACGCCGTGAACCCGGAGATCGCCGATGCCGACGCCGCGGCCTTCGAGGCGGTCTGCTACCTCGGCTGGCACTCGTGACCCGCGACCGCCAGAGCCCCGGCGCCGTGGGCCGGCCATCCGCCCGCCGCTGACCAGGTGATTCGCACCGGTTCTCACCCGTTCGGCGTGGTCGGGTCACCCGTTCGGGTGACCCGGGAGCCGTCACCTGCCCGTGACCTCTTGACCCGCCGTAACTCGGGTGTCACCCTGGATTGCGAGCCCCCCACGCCGCCCCGGACACGGTGAATGCACCCGGCCGGAGTGTGCGAGGCCGGGTGGATCGGCTCTCACGTCCCGCAACGAGGCGGGCTGGACCGCAGGTGGAGGAATCCCGCATGGCGAAGGCTCTCATCGGTCATGTCGGTGGCCCCGACACACGCGTGATCATGGAGATGCGGCGTCTGCACGAACGAGTACGCAACCTCGAGACCGAGGTCCTGCGGCTGCGCGCGGAGAACGACCGGCTCGCTGCCGGCGTCTCGGACGAGCCGCTGATCTCCCTCGACAAGGAGCCCGCGCTCGCCTGACCAGCAGCACGCCGAGCACCACCACCACGCGCACACCCCGAGGGGACGTCGCCCGCGCGACGTCCCCTCCTTGATGCCCGGCGGCGGCCGGCCGTGACCTGCAGCCCGCACGCTCGTTGGGCCCTGCATGCGCAGCAGCCGACGTCCCCGCTCCCGGCCGACCGCCCGCTCCCTCGCCGCGACGGGGCTCACGCTGACGGTCCTCGGCCTCGGTCTGGTCGCTCCCTCGCCCGCCGTCGCGCACGGCGGCGGTGCCGGCGCCACCGGCAGCAAGCGCCAGCAGTACCAGGACGGCGTCTCGGTGCCCGTCGTCAGCTCGCCGAACGTCCGGCTGGTGACCAACGTCCCGGACACGGCGGGGATCTCCGGGGTGTTCGCCCGCTCGGCGCCGTACTTCTACCTCTCGAGCACCGACAGCATCACCGTGTACGACGTGAGCGACCCGACCCACCCGACCCCGGCCGGGGTCCTGCCCAACCTCGTGTTCGAGAACGAGGCGATGAACTACGGCGAGAAGAAGGTCGCCGGCGTCGTCAACCGGTTCGTCCTGGTCGGCGTCGACCTGGTCGAGGCCAGCCCGAGCGCCCCTGACCACATCGGCCGCTCGAACGAGGTGATGGTCGTCGACGTCACCGACCCGGCGAACCCCCACATCCGGTCCAGGGTCGCGACCAACACCAACACCCACACCGTGAGCTGCATCCACGAGACCGACTGCCGCTACGCCTACACCGCGGGGCGCAACGGCCAGTTCTCGATCGTGGACCTGTCCGACCTGGACCACCCCGTCGAGGTCGACTCCGACCCGACCATGGAGGGCACCCAGCCCTACACCTCGCCGGCGGGCGGGCCGAATGCCGTCTTCACCAGCGGCGCGGGGCACAAGTGGAACTTCGACGACGCCGGCTACGGCACCCACGTCGGCTCAGGCGGCAGCGCGATGTTCGACGTGTCCGACCCGGTCCACCCGCGGCTCGTCGCGACCACTGACGAGCACGGCGTGCAAGGCCCGTGGAACGACTTCATCCACCACAACTCGCTGCGGCCGAACGCGTCCCGGTTCACCCCCGGCCAGGAGCCGAGCGTCGCGAACGGCAACGTCCTGCTCGTCACCGAGGAGGACTACGAGAACACCGACTGCTCCACGGCAGGCAGCTTCCAGACCTGGTACGTCGGGGGCAGCCTCGACGGGACCCCCGGCACCCTCACCCCGCTCGACCGGATCAACCCGGTCGACCTCGGCGAGGGCGTCTCCGCCCCGCACATGGCGTTCTGCTCGGCCCACTGGTTCGACTACCACCCCAGCGGGATCGTGGCCGAGGGCTTCTACGAGGGCGGCTTGCGCCTTCTCGACGTCCGTGACCCGGGCGACATCACGGAGTACGGGTACGTCGCCAGCGGCCTGTCGGAGGTCTGGGACGCGTACTGGGTGCCCCAGCGCAACTCGGCCGGCGTCGCGAGCGGCGGGAAGAAGACCAACATCGTCTACACCGTCGACGCCGTCCGCGGCCTGGACGTCTACACCGTCGACCTGCCCCTGGGCGCCCGCTCCTCCGGCGGCCTCCTGGGCGGGCTGACCGGCCTGACCGGGAGGTCGGGCGCCGCCGGGGCAACCGGGCCGGACCCGTCGCTGACGCTCGGCGCCGTCGCCCTGACGGTCCTTGCCGGACTGGGCACGGCGCGCCGCCGCCGCCTGGCGCCGGTGCGGGGGAGCGGCCGGTAGGCTCAGCCCCGGCCTTCCCCGCCGACGTACCACCCGCCGCACTCCCGACCGCTCCGGCCGGGGACCCGTGCGCGGGGTCCGAGGAGTTCAGCTCGTGCACCTGAAGAGCCTCACCCTCAAGGGGTTCAAGTCCTTCGCGTCGGCCACCACGTTCCACTTCGAGCCGGGGATCACCGCCGTGGTCGGCCCCAACGGCTCGGGCAAGTCCAACGTCGTCGACGCGCTCGCCTGGGTCATGGGCGAGCAGGGGGCGAAGTCGCTGCGCGGCGGCAAGATGGAGGACGTCATCTTCGCCGGCAGCGCCGGCAAGGACGGCGCGGCCGGCCGCGCCCCGCTGGGCCGGGCCGAGGTGGCCCTGACGATCGACAACTCCGACGGCGCCCTGCCGATCGACTACGCCGAGGTCACGATCTCGCGGATCATGTTCCGCAACGGCGGCTCGGAGTACTCCATCAACGGGGAGTCGTGCCGGCTGCTCGACGTGCAGGAGCTGCTCTCCGACTCGGGCATCGGCCGCGAGATGCACGTGATCGTGGGCCAGGGACAGCTGGATGCCGTCCTGTCGGCCGGTCCGGAGGAGCGGCGCGGCTTCATCGAGGAGGCCGCAGGTGTCCTCAAGCACCGCAAGCGCAAGGAGAAGGCGCTGCGGAAGCTGGAGGCGATGCAGGCCAACCTCACCCGGGTCCAGGACCTCACCGTCGAGCTGCGCCGCCAGCTCAAGCCGCTGGGCCGTCAGGCCGAGGTCGCCCGCCGGGCCGCCGTCATCCAGTCCGACCTGCGCGACTCCCGGCTGAGGATCCTCGCCGACGACCTCGTGCAGCTCACGGCGACGCTGGAGGCCGAGGTCGCCGACGAGACCGCCCTGCGCCGCCGTCGCGGCGAGGTCGAGGCGGCGCTGGCCGAGGCCGGCGAGCGCGAGGTGCAGCTGGAGCAGGCGCGCGCGGCCGAGGCGCCGACCCTCGCTCGCGCCCAGGAGACCTGGTACCGGCTCTCGTCGCTGCGCGAGCGGTTCCGGGGCACCGGGTCGCTGGCCGCCGAGCGGGTCCGGCACCTGGCCGGACCGGACGAGGAGGCCGGGGCCCACCAGGTGCTCGACCTGCGCGACCCCGACCAGCTCGACGCCGAAGCGGCCCGGGTCCGCAGCGAGGAGGCCGAGATCCAGTCCGGCGTCGACCGGGACAGCGACGCGCTGGACGCGGCGGTGGCGGCGCGGCAGCAGGTCGAGCAGGAGCTGGCCGCCGAGCAGGAGCGGGTGGCGGTGGCGGCCCGGGCCGCGGCCGACCGCCGTGAGGGCCTGGCCCGGCTGGCCGGCCAGGTCGCCGCCCGCCGCAGCCGGGTCGACGCCGGCGAGGCCGAGCTCGGCCGGCTGACCCCGGCGCTGGACGAGGCCCGCGAGCGCGCCCAGGTCGCGCAGCGAGAGTTCACCGCACTGGAGACCCAGGTCGCCGGGCTGGACGCCGGCGAGGAGGACCTGGACGCCGACCACGAGGAGGCAGCGCTGCGCCTGGCCGCGGCCGAGGAGAGGGTCACCGCGCTGCGGCAGGAGGAGCGCGACGCCGAGCGGGAGCGCGCCGCGCTGACTGCCCGCACGGAGGCGCTCCAGCTCGGACTGGCGCGCAAGGACGGCGCCGGCACCCTGCTGGCCGCCGGCGACAGGCTCTCCGGCGTGCTCGGCTCCGTGGCGGCCCTGCTCACTGTCGAGACCGGGTACGAGACCGCCGTCGCGGCGGCGCTCGGTTCGGCGGCCGACGCCGTGGTCGTCAGCGACCTCTCGGCGGCGGAGGGCGCGATCCGCCTGCTGAAGGGCGACGACGCCGGCCGGGCCGGTCTGCTTGTCGAGGCGCACGGGGCGACCGGAGCCGCTCCGCCCGGGGACCTGCCGGCCGGTGCGACGCCGGCACTGTCCGTCGTGTCGGTCCCGGCGCCGCTGCGGTCAGCGGTGACCAGGCTGCTCGCAGACGTGGTCGTGGTGGCCGACCTCGCCACCGCGCGCCGGGTCGTCGATGCGGCTCCCGCGCTGTCCGCAGTCACCCGCGACGGCGACCTCCTGGGCCGCGACAGAGCCGCGGGCGGCTCGGCGTCGTCGCCGACGCTGCTCGAGGTGCAGGCCGCGGTCGACCAGGCGACCGACCAGCTCGCCGCGGCGGGACACCGCCTCGACCGCCTGCGCTTCCAGCTGCAGGCCGCGCTGGACGAGCAGGCCGTCACCACCCGCGACGTGCAGGCGGCGCTGGACCGGTTGCACGAGTCGGACGCCCGGATGTCGGCAGTCGCCGAGCAGCTCGGTCAGCTCGGCGCCCAGGCCCGGTCGGCCCGAGGCGAGTCCGAGCGGCTGGAACGCTCGGCCGCCGCGGCCGCCGCGGCGCTCGACGCGGACCGGGTCGTGCTGGCCGAGCTCGAGCAGCGGCACGCCGCCGCCGTGTCGGCGCCGGACGACGGCGAACCGGACACGAGCCACCGCGACGAGCTCGAGCAGGCCGGTCGGAGCGCCCGGCAGACCGAGATGGACGCCCGGCTCGCCGTCCGGACGGGTGAGGAGCGGGTCCGGGCGCTCGCCGGGCGCGCCGACCAGCTGGCGCGGTCAGCCGCCCAGGAGCGCGAGAACCGGGCCCGGGCCGAGGCCCGCCGGGCCCGCCGGGCCCGGGAGGCGGCTGTCGCCCGTGAGGTCGCGCTGGCCGCGCAGGCTGCCCTCGGCCACCTGGAGCACTCGCTGGCCCGGGCTGCCGAGGCCAGGGAGCGGGCCGAGCAGGCCAGGGCCGAGCGGGATGCGGAGCTGGGCATGCTGCGGACCCGGCTGCGCGAGCTGGGCGGCGAGCTCGAACGGCTCACCGACAGCGTGCACCGGGACGAGGTCGCCCGGGCCGAGCAGCGGCTCCGGATCGAGGCGCTGCAGCAGAAGGCCCTGGACGACCTCGGGGTCGAGCCGGAGGCGCTCGTCGACGAGTACGGCCCGGACCGGCTGGTGCCGCCGTCGCCGCCGGCCCCGGACGAGGAGCGCGAGGTGGAGCCGGACCCGACGCCGTACGTCCGGGCCGAGCAGGAGAAGCGGCTGCGCGCGGCCGAGCGGTCGCTCGCCCTGCTCGGGCGGGTCAACCCGCTCGCGCTGGAGGAGTACGCCGCGCTGGAGGAGCGGCACCAGTTCCTCGCCGAGCAGCTGGAAGACCTCAAGGCGACCCGGCGGGACCTCATGGACATCATCCGCGAGGTCGACGAGCGGGTGGAGCAGGTCTTCACCGCGGCCTTCCACGACACCGCACGGGAGTTCGAGGGCGTCTTCGCCAGGCTCTTCCCCGGCGGGGAGGGGCGGCTTGTCCTCACCGAGCCCGGCGACATGCTCTCGACCGGCATCGAGGTGGAGGCCCGGCCGCCGGGCAAGAAGGTGAAGCGCCTCTCCCTGCTCTCCGGCGGCGAGCGCTCCCTCACGGCCGTCGCGCTGCTGGTGGCGATCTTCCGGGCGCGTCCGAGCCCGTTCTACGTGATGGACGAGGTCGAGGCAGCCCTGGACGACACCAACCTGGGCCGCCTGATCTCGATCATGGAGGAGCTGCGCGAGGCCTCCCAGCTCATCGTGATCACCCACCAGAAGCGGACCATGGAGGTCGCCGACGCGCTCTACGGCGTGTCGATGCGCGGTGACGGCATCACCACCGTGATCGGTCAGCGGCTGCGTGAGGCCGAGCCGGCCTGACCGGACGAGCCACCCCCGGGGAGTCACGTTCGTCACACCGCCAGCGTGACCGGGCCTCCGGTGGGGTTTCGGGCGGCTTTGCGCCGGTAATGTGGACGGGGTGCGCACACTGCTGCTCGCCCACCTGCTGCTGGGGCTCGTCGCCCTGCTGATCGTCGCCTTCGTCGCCTTCCCCTACCGGGGCCGCGGCGTGCCACGCGCCGGTCGGCTGTCCGAGAAGGTCGTCGACCTGCGGGCGCGGGTGGATCCCGGGGAGGCGCCGCCGCTGGGGGTTCTGAGCGACCCCGCGAGGTCCCGGGCGATGTCGGCGCGGTTCGAGCGTGCCGAGCAGCAGGTGCGTCGCGTCGTCACCGCCGGCCGCGGCTGACTCGCTGAGCCCCGCCCCCCGGAAGGGCGCTCGTTTGCGACGTGGCGCCCAGACACGCCGGGCGTACCGCCCGCGTGTCGGTGCACCGGGTCGCAAACGATCATCGACGGTGAGGTCGCGCGTCGGCGAGGCGCCGCGGCCGCCGGCCCAGCCGCACCTGAGAGACTGACCGGCGATGGACACCCTCACCCTCGTCGCGGTCATTGCCGTCCTCGCCGTCGTCGTCCTCGTGGCCGGCGGGGTCGCCCTGACCCGGGGCCGCCGGTCGAAGGCCCCGCTCCCGCCGCTGACCGATCTCGAGGAGCGTCCGGGCGAGCGCCCGGCGGAACGCTCCGGGGACGTCCGGGTCCTCGCACCGGACGCGGACGAGGCCCTGGCCGTGCCGGCTGCGCCCGCGACGGCGGTCGAGGCGCCGACGCCGGTCGCCGGGCGGATGGCGCGGCTGCGCGCCAGGCTCGGGCGCAGCGAGGGGACGCTGGGCCGGGGCCTGCTCGGCCTGCTGTCCCGGGACCGGCTGGACGAGGCCACCTGGGAGGAGGTGGAGGACCTCCTCCTCGCCGCCGACGTCGGTGTGGCGCCCACCCAGGAGCTCGTGGAGCGGTTGCGGACCCGGGTCAAGGAGCTCGCGAGCCACGACGAGTCCGCTGTCCGCGGGCTGCTGCGCGAGGAGCTGCTCGCGCTGGTCGGCCCGGACGCCGACCGGTCCCTGCGGACCCGGGGCGTCGACGGCCGCCCGGCCGTCGTCCTCGTCGTCGGGGTCAACGGCACGGGGAAGACGACCACCGTCGGCAAGCTGGCCCGCGTCCTCGTCGCCGACGGCCGGTCGGTCCTGCTCGGGGCGGCCGACACCTTCCGCGCAGCGGCCGCCGACCAGCTGACCACCTGGGGGGAGCGGGTCGGTGCGCCGGTCGTACGCGGGCCCGAGCGAGGCGACCCTGCCAGCGTCGCCTTCGAGGCCGTCAAGCAGGCGGGTGAGGGCGGCTACGACGTCGTGCTCGTCGACACCGCCGGCCGGCTGCAGAACAAAGTCGGCCTGATGGACGAGCTCGGCAAGGTCAAGCGGGTCATCGAGCGGCACGGCCCCGTCGACGAGGTGCTGCTCGTGCTCGACGCGACGACCGGGCAGAACGGTCTGGTGCAGGCACGGGTGTTCGCCGAGGTCGTCGACGTCAGCGGGATCGTCCTGACCAAGCTCGACGGGACCGCGAAGGGCGGCATCGTCGTCGCCGTACAGCGGGAGCTCGACGTGCCGGTGAAGCTCGTCGGCCTCGGGGAGGGCGCCGACGACCTGGCACCGTTCGACCCGGAGGTCTTCGTCGACGCGCTGCTGGGCGACCCGGCCGCCCAGGGGTAGTGACCCCTGCCCGGCGTGGGCTCGGTCCGCGGGCTCGCGGCACGCGCCGCCGGACCGAGGCACCATGGAGCCATGGCGCAGCGCGACGACCACGACAGGCCCAGCGAGACCGAACGGCTCCTGGCCGAGGTGGACGGGATGCTCACAGGCGGCGGCGGCCCGGCCGCGGGCCCGGTGCAACGCGGTCCGGCCGACCGGTCCCCGGGCCCGTTCGTGAGCCGGGTCCGGGGCGCGCTCGTCGTCGGGTCCGTGTCCGGGGCCGGTGTATGGGTGCTCTTCGCCGTGCTGCCGTTCCTGCGAGCCGGCTCGGGGGCGGTGGGCGCGTTCCTCGCGGCGGCAGTCGCGACGCTGCTGTTCCGGCGCCGCCCGCGCGCCTGAGCTTCTCGGGATGCGGACCGGCCGTGCGGGGCGAAACCGGTCCGTAACACGAGCCGCGACATCGTCACAAGGGCGAAACCTGCCGCGACGGGCTCGGTAACCGGGGCCGACCAACCTCCTGGGCAGATCCCCGGCCCCGACTGCCGTCCCATTGGAGGAACATCTCGTGACACCCAGCTCCGGCGACACCGCCTGGGTCCTCACCAGCGCCGCTCTCGTGCTGCTCATGACCCCCGGCCTCGCACTCTTCTACGGCGGCATGGTCCGCGCCAAGAGCGTGCTCAACATGATGATGATGAGCTTCGGCGCCCTCGGGCTCATCAGCGTCCTGTGGGTCCTCTACGGCTACTCGTTGGCCTTCGGCAACGACGTCGGCGGGGGCCTGGTCGGCAACGTCGACTTCGTCGGCCTCAAGGGCATGCTCTCGGCCGCGCCGCTCGGCGGCGCCGCGGGTGAGGCGGCAGGCATCCCGCCGCTCGCGTTCGTCGGCTTCCAGGCCGTGTTCGCGATCATCACCGTGGCGCTGATCAGCGGCGCCATCGCCGACCGCGCCAAGTTCGGCTCCTGGATGGTCTTCGCCGGCATCTGGGCGACCGTCGTCTACTTCCCGGTCGCGCACTGGGTCTTCTCGTTCGACGGCTACACCGCCGAGGTGGGCGGCTGGATCGCCAACGACCTCAAGGCCATCGACTTCGCCGGCGGCACCGCCGTCCACATCAACGCCGGCGCCGCCGGCCTCGCGCTCGCCCTGGTGCTCGGCAAGCGGGTCGGGTTCGGCAAGGAGGCCCTGCGCCCGCACAACCTCACCCTGGTGATGATCGGGGCCGGCCTGCTGTGGTTCGGCTGGTTCGGCTTCAACGCCGGGTCTGCGCTGGGCGCCGGTGACGTCGCCGCGGTCGCGTGGATCAACACGATGGTCGCCACGGCCGCCGCGTCTCTGGCCTGGCTCGCCACCGAGAAGATCCGCGACGGTCACGCCACCTCGCTCGGCGCGGCGTCCGGTGTCGTGGCCGGCCTGGTCGCGATCACCCCGGCCTGCTCCGCCGTCAACCCGGTGGGCGCGATCCTCGTCGGCGCGATCGCCGCCGTCCTCTGCGCCCTCGCGGTCCCGCTGAAGTTCAAGCTCGGCTACGACGACTCGCTCGACGTCGTCGGCGTCCACCTGGTCGGCGGCATCGCGGGCACCCTGCTCATCGGCATCCTGGGAACCTCCAAGGCCCCGGCGGGCGTCGACGGCCTGCTCTACGGCGGCGGCGTCGACCAGCTCTGGCGGCAGGCAGTCGCGGCGGGAGCCGTGCTCGCCTTCTCGTTCGTGCTGGCCTACGTCATCGGCACGGTGATCGACAAGACGATCGGCTTCCGGGTCGACACCGAGGCCGAGATCACCGGTGTGGACCTGGCGACGCACGCGGAGTCGGCGTACGAGCTGGGGTCGTTCACCGGCAGCGGCTTCCACACCGGAGCCGGCGTCGGCTCCACGAAGGAGAGGGTTGGCGCATGAAGCTCGTCACCGCGGTCATCAAGCCGTTCAAGCTGGACGACGTGAAGAGCGCTTTGGAGTCCTTCGGGGTCCACGGCATCACCGTCACCGAGGCCAGCGGGTACGGCCGCCAGAAGGGCCACACCGAGGTCTACCGGGGAGCGGAGTACACCGTCGACCTGGTGCCGAAGGTGCGGATCGAGGTCCTCGTCGACGACGCGGACGTCGACGACGTCATCGAGGTCATCACCAAGTCGGCGCAGACCGGCCGGATCGGTGACGGCAAGGTCTGGTCGGTCCCGGTCGACACCGTCGTCCGGGTCCGCACCGGCGAGCGCGGCGTCGATGCGCTCTGACCGCGCACTGACCGCACGCTGATCATGACCATCGACGGCAGGGCGGGGAGGGACCTCACGTGACGGTTCCCACCTCCGCCCTGCCGTCGGACTACGCGGCCCGGCGCCGTGAGCTGCTGGCCGAGGGGAGCGGCGCCGGCAGCGCGATGCGCCGTCGGGGTCTGGCGGCGCTGACCGACTCCTGGCTCCGTCAGGTGTTCGCCGACGCCGTCGCCGCGACCGGGACGTCAGCGGCGAAGTCGGCCCTGGTCGCCGTCGGCGGCTACGGCCGCGGCGAGCTCGCACCGGGCAGCGACCTCGACCTGCTGCTGCTCCATGTCGACCACGACACGGTCGGTCCGCTGGCGGAGAAGATCTGGTACCCGGTCTGGGACACGGGGGTCCGCCTGGACCATGCCGTGCGCACCTTCGAGGAGGCCCGGCGGCTCGCGAGCTCGGACCTCGCGGTGCTGCTGGGCCTGCTCGACGCCCGCCCGGTCGCCGGCGACCCGGCCCTGGTGGGGCGGCTGCGCACGGCGGTGCTGGGCGACTGGCGGGCCGCTGCCCGCCGCCGGTTGCCCGAGCTGCGGGAGGCCTGGGACGAGCGCGGCGCCCGGGCGGGGGACCTGCGCCACGACGTCGAGCCCGACCTCAAGGAGGGCAGAGGTGGGTTGCGCGACGTCGTGTCGCTGCGCGCCGTCACGGCGTCCTGGGTGGCCGACCGGCCGCACCGCGACGTCGACGACGCCGTACGGCGGCTGGCCGACGTGCGCGACTGCCTGCACCTGGTCACCGGGCGGCCAGGCAACAAGCTGCTGCTGCAGGAGCAGGACCAGGTCGCCGCCGACCTCGGGCTGGGCGGCGCCGACGCGCTGCTGCGCTCCGTCGGAGCCGCGGCCGCTGCCGTCACCCACGCCGCCGACGTGACCTGGCGGCGTGCCCTGCAGGCCACCCGGCCGCAGCGGTCGCGGTTCGTCCGCGGCCGCCGCCCCGTGCTGCGGCTGCTGGGACCGGGCCTCGCCGAGCACGACGGCGAGGCGGTGCTCACGGCCCAGGCCGACCCACGCTCGGACCCGCTGCTGGTCCTGCGGATGGCGGCGCGCGCGGCACGGGCCGGGCTGCCGCTGTCGCCGAGCTCGGTCGACCGGCTCGTGGCCGACAGCCCAGCCCTGCCGGTGCCCTGGCCGGAGAACGCCCGGCACCTGTTCGTCGACCTGCTCGGCTCCGGGCCGCCGCTGGTGCCGGTGTGGGAGTCGCTGGACCAGGCCGGCCTGCTCGACCGGCTGGTGCCGGAGTGGTCCCGCGTGCGGCACCTGCCGCAGCGCAACGCCGTGCACCGCTACAGCGTCGACCGGCACCTGCTGGAGTGCGCCGTCCGGGCCGGTCACCTGGTCCGGGACGTGCACCGGCCCGACCTGCTGCTGGTGGGCGCACTGCTGCACGACATCGGCAAGGGGGAGGCCGGCGACCACAGCGAGTCGGGGGTCCCGATCGCTGTCGCGGCAGCGACCCGGATGGGCTTCGCCGCCGAGGACGTCGCGACGCTCGCCCTCGTCGTACGCCATCACCTGCTGCTCGTCGAGAGTGCGACCCGGCGCGACCTCGACGACCCCGCGACGGTGACCGCCGTGGCGGACCTGCTCGGCACCACCGAGGTGCTCGAGCTGATGTCGACTCTGACAGTGGCCGACGCGCTGGCCACCGGGCCGGCTGCCTGGAGCGAGTGGAAGGCGGGTCTCGTGGCGGACCTCGTACGTCGGACGTCGCTACGCCTGCACGGGGCGCCGCCGCCCCCACCGCCACCGCTCACGCCGGCCCAGGCCGGCCTGGTCCGGGCCGGTCGGCTGGCCGTGGTCGCCGAGCCGGACGAGGCGGTGACCTGGACGGTCACCGTGGCCGCGCCCGACCGGACCGGGCTGTTCGGCCTGATCGCCGGGGTGCTGGCGCTGCACCGCCTCTCGGTCCGCTCGGCGCAGGTCCGCACCGAGGACGGGATGGCCCTCGACGTGTGGACCGTCGTGCCCGACCGCGACCACGAGCCGCGGGCGGACGCTCTGCGCACGGACATCGCGCGGGCCCTGGACGGGGATCTCGACGTCACCCAGAAGCTCCTCGCACGGGACACCGCCCGCCGCGTCCCGGCTGTCCTGCCCGCCCCGGCGAAGGTCGAGGTCGTCGACGCTGCGTCCGAGACCGCGACGGTGATCGAGGTGCGCAGCGCCGACAGGCCGGGCCTGCTCTACCGGCTCGGCCGCGCCCTCGCGTTGATGGGCGTCAACGTGCGGGGTGCCCGCGTGGTGACCCTCGGCGCCGAGGCGGTCGACGTCTTCTACCTGCAGGACGCGGCCGGCCGCCCCCTGACCGAGTCGGCCGGACGGGAGGCGGTCCGGCTGCTCAGGGACGCTGCGGGCTGAGCACCGGCGGAGCAGCGCCTACCTGCTCGCCGGCCGGCGGCGCCGGGAGGCGGGCCGAGAAGGAGGCCGCCACCAGGCAGATGCCGCCGGCGAGGTACCAGACCGGTCCGTAGGTCCCGAGCTGGTCCCTGGTGATGCCGGCGGCGGTCGCCGCGATCGCCGCGCCGATCTGGTGCGACGCGAAGACCCAGCCGAACACCACCGGACCGGCCTCGCCGTAGTACTGGCGGCACAGCGCCACTGTCGGCGGCACGGTCGCGACCCAGTCCAGGCCGTAGAAGATGATGAACACGAGCATGCTCGGCTGCGGCGACGCCGCGAACAGCTGCGAGACGACGAGCAGCGAGACGCCACGACCCGCGTAGTAGCCGGCGAGGAGCAGCCGTGAGTCGACGCGGTCGGTGAGCCAGCCGGACGCGATGGTGCCGGCGATGTCGAACAGCCCCACCAGCGCCAGCAGCCCGGCGGCCGTGGTGTTCGGCATGCCGTGGTCGTGCGCCGCCGGGATGAAGTGCGTGCCGATCAGGCCGTTGGTGGTGGCGCCGCAGATCGCGAAGCCGCCGGCGAGCAACCAGAACTGCGAGGTCCGGGACGCCATCCGCAGCGCGTCGATCGCGGCGGTGGCCGCGTTGCCCGTGCGCGGCGGCGGCACGACGAGCTGGTCGCCGCCGTACGGCGGGAGACCGACGTCGTAGGGGTGGTCGCGCATCAGCAGCAGCACCAGCGGGACGACTGCGAGCGCACCGCCCGCGACGACCAGGGCGGCCGAGCGCCACCCGTGGTGCTCTGCCAGCCACGCGACGACCGGCAGGAAGACCAGCTGCCCGGTGGCACCGCCGGCCGTGAGGATGCCGGTGACGAGCCCCCGCTTCTCCACGAACCACCGGCCGGCAACGGTGGCCACGAACGCCAGGGCCATCGAGCCGGTGCCGAGCCCGACCAGCACCCCCCACAGCAGCACCAGCTGCCAGCTGGACTGCATGAACACCGTGAGGCCCGACCCGGCCGAGACCAGCAGCAGCGCGCAGGCGACCACCCGGCGGATGCCGAAGCGGTTCATCAGCGCGGCCGCGAAGGGGGCGGTGAGGCCGAAGAGCAGCAGGTTGACGGAGACGGCCAGCGAGATGGTGCCGCGCGACCAGCCGAACTCGGTCTGCAGCGGGTCGATCAGCGCACCGGGCGTCGAGCGGAAGCCGGCCGCACCGATGAGCGCGACGAAGGCGACCGCGGCCACCGGCCAGGCGCGGTGCAGCCGCGGCCGAGCAGCGGGCGGGGGAGGCGTCGGCCGGGCGGCGGCCGGCGGGGTGCTCACCCCCTGAGGGTGCCGTGGCGGCCTGCGTGACGCCAGTGGCCGGGCAGCCACCATGTGCAAGAATCCGGCCATGAGCGCGCAGACAGTTGCCGACCCCCCTCCCGTCCCGGCAGACCCGCTGGTGGCCGGGGCCCACCGGGTCGCCGTGCTCGCGCTCGACGGGGTGGTCGGGTTCGACCTCGGCACCCCGCCGCAGGTGCTGGGCGGTGCCCGGGACGCGTCCGGGCGCCGGTTGTACGACGTCCGCGTCTGCGGCCCGGGTGGGCCGGTGGCATCGGCGTCCGGTTTCGCCGTGCTGCCCGAGCACGGCCTCGAGGCGCTGGGGTGGGCCGACACCGTCGTGGTCGCCGGGGTCGAGGGGGCGCGCACCGCGGGACCGTTCCCGGCCGCCGTCCTCGGCGCGCTGCGGGACACCGCCGGTCGTCAGCGCACCGTGTCGATCTGCACCGGCGCGTTCGTCCTGGCTGCCGCCGGCCTGCTCGACGGCCGGCCGGCGACCACCCACTGGCTCTGGGCCGACCGGTTCCGGGCGCTGCACCCGGGCGTGCAGCTCGACCCCGACGTCCTCTTCGTCGACGACGGCGACGTCCTCACCTCGGCCGGCGTCGGCGCCGGGGTGGACCTGTGCCTGCACGTCGTGCGCAGCGACCACGGCGCGGCGGTGGCCAACCGCGTCGCCCGCCGCTGCGTGGTGCCGCCGTGGCGGCCCGGCGGACAGTCGCAGTACATCGAGCGGCACGTCCCCGCCCCGTCCGCGGCCTCGACGGCCGAGGCCCGGGAGTGGGCCCTCGGCCACCTCGGGGAGGTCGTCGACCTGGCGGCGATGGCGGGCGTCGCGCACATGAGCGTGCGGACCTTCACCCGGCGGTTCCGTGACGAGACCGGGGTCAGCCCGGCCCGGTGGCTGGCGCAGCAGCGGGTCGACCTGGCGCGGCTGCTGCTGGAGACGACCGACCTGCCGGTCGACCAGGTCGCCCGGCGGGCCGGCTTCGGCACGGCCGCAGCGCTCCGGGCCCAGATGGCGGCCGCGGTCGGCGTCCCCCCGAGCGCCTACCGCAGCACCTTCCGCCCCGACCGGCAGGTGGGCTGACGCCGGTCAGCCGCGGCCGGCGACGGCGGCGTCATCGACCGTGACGGCACCGAGGAAGCGGCCCAGGGTCGTCTCGTCCCAGCCGAGGGCGCGCGGCGCCTGGGCCCGGAGGGCGGTGCCGTCCGGCAGGGGCACCCAGACCTGCAGGACACCCGCGTCGGCGCGGATCGCGTAGCCGGTGCGGTCGCCGACGGCGACCTCGACCTTCGTCGGCAGCGACTCGTTCGGGATGTTGTTGGCGTCCACGTAGACCACGAGCTTGCCCCCGAAGTCGTTGGGGGAGGTGTGGTTGCCGGGCGGCGCGATCACCATCGCGTGCGCGTCGCCCCCGACGCTCCAGCCGTCCGGGACGACAGCGGGGGAGATCGGCTTCAGCGGCGCCCTGGCGTCGAAGTCGACGAGGTCGACCCCCGGGTTGGGTACGTCCGCGACCGACGGGGCGCCGTCGGTCGCGGGGCTCACGACCCGTACCTGCTGCCCCAGGTCCAGCGCCGCCGGCACCGCGACCGCGGCCGAGCCCACCGCGGCGACGCCGGCCACGGCCAGCCCCGTGCGGGCCCAGCGCCGGCGCAGCAGGGCGCGGCGGCCACGGGCCAGGTCGGCGCGCACCACGTCGGGGGCCGGTGAGGGATGGTGGCCGGCAGCGGAGTCGAGCAGGTCGCTCAGGTCGGTCATCGGGTGCTCCCGGTGCTGGCAGGGACGGTGAGGTCGTCGGACAGGAGGTCGCGGAGCCGGTCGAGGCCGCGGGCGGTCTGGCTCTTGACGGTGCCCTCGCTGCAGCCCATGAGGTGGGCGCACTCGGCCACGTCGTAGCCGAGCCAGTGCCGCAGGACGACGACCGCGCGCATCCTCGGCCCGAGCGCGCCCAGGGCGGCCCGGACGGCGTCGCGGTCCTCGGGTGAGGCGCCGTCGGCGACGGGGACGTCGGGCACCTCCGCTCGGCTCGTCTCGGTGCGCCGCCACGGCCGGCGGCGCTCGTCGACGAGGGCGTTGACGAGGATCCGGCGGCAGTACGCCTCGGCGCCCTGGTCCTTCTCGACCCGCCACCAGGCGACGTACAGCCGGGTCAGCGAGGTCTGCACGAGGTCCTCGGCGAGGTGCGCGTCGCCCGCGGCGAGCAGCGTGGCCAGCCGCAGGAGGGCCGTTCGCCGGGCGTGCACGAACGCGCCGAACTCGGCGTCGCGCCCCCCGCTGTACCCGTTGCTGCCGTCCATGCCTGCCACCTGTGAGCCTCCCGCCGGTTGCTTCCACCCCTCACTACGGACCGGTCGCCGGAAGGGTTGCACGGCCGGCGGCGGCGGTGGCGGCGTCTAGGCTGGGTCCCTGCCCGACCCGGCCCGACCCGTCGCCGTACGTCCGAAGGACTCGCGTGTTCGCCACCCTCTCCGACCGCCTCGCCGCCACGTTCAAGACCCTGCGCGGCAAGGGCAGGCTCACCGACGCCGACATCGACGCGACCACCCGTGAGATCCGGGTGGCCCTGCTCGAGGCCGACGTCGCGCTGCCGGTGGTCAAGGACTTCATCGCCGCGGTGCGCGAGCGCGCACGTGGCATCGAGGTCAGCCAGGCGCTCAACCCGGCCCAGCAGATCATCAAGATCGTCGACGAGGAGCTCGTCACGATCCTGGGCGGCGAGACGCGGCGGCTGCGCTTCGCCAAGACCCCGCCCAGCGTGATCATGCTTGCCGGCCTGCAGGGCTCGGGGAAGACCACCCTGGCCGGCAAGCTCGGGCACTGGCTGAAGGGGCAGGGGCACCAGCCGGTGCTCGTCGCCGCCGACCTCCAGCGGCCGAACGCCGTCACCCAGCTCCAGGTCGTCGGCGAGCGGGCCGGTGTCCCGGTGTTCGCGCCCGAGCCGGGCAACGGCGTCGGCGACCCGGTCGAGGTCGCGCGGCTGGCCCTCGAGCACGCGCGGCAGAAGATGTACGACGTCGTCATCGTCGACACCGCCGGCCGCCTCGGCGTCGACGCCGAGCTGATGGAGCAGGCGGCGGACATCCGCGACGCCGTCCGGCCCGACGAGACGCTGTTCGTCGTCGACGCGATGATCGGTCAGGACGCCGTGGTCACGGCGCAGGCGTTCCTCGACGGGGTCGGGTTCGACGGGGTCGTCCTCACCAAGCTGGACGGCGACGCCCGCGGTGGCGCGGCGCTCTCGGTCGCCAAGGTCACCGGCCGCCAGGTGATGTTCGCCTCGAACGGCGAGAAGCTCGACGACTTCGACACGTTCCACCCCGACCGGATGGCCCAGCGCATCCTCGGCATGGGCGACGTGCTGACGCTGATCGAGCAGGCCGAGAAGGCGTTCGACAAGGGCCAGGCCGAGGAGATGGCGGCCAAGTTCGGCCGCGGCGACGACTTCACCTTCGAGGACTTCCTGGCGCAGATGGAGAGCGTCCGCAAGATGGGCTCGATGTCCAAGCTGCTCGGGATGCTGCCGGGCATGGGCGCGATGCGCGAGCAGATCGAGAACCTCGACGAGCGCGAGGTCGACCGCACCACCGCGATCATCAAGTCGATGACGCCCGAGGAGCGGCGCAACCACAAGATCCTCAACGCCTCTCGCCGCCAGCGCATCGCCCGCGGCTCCGGCCGCACGGTGTCCGACGTCAACGGCCTGGTCGAGCGGTTCACCGAGGCGCAGAAGATGATGCGCCAGCTCGCGTCCGGCGGCGGCATGCCTGGGATGCCCGGCATGCCGGGGATCCCGGGGATGGGCCGCGGGAAGAAGGCCAAGGGCAAGGCAGCGGCGCCGAGGAAGGCCAAGGGCGGCCGGTCGGGCAACCCGGCCAAGCGCGCGCTGGAGCAGCGGCAGGCGGAGGCCCGCGCGAGCGGCGAGACGGTCCCCGGGATCACCGACCTGCCCGAGGACTTCGAGCTGCCGGACGAGCTCAAGGGACTGCTCCCGCCCTCCCAGCGCTGACTGCCGCCACCGGGGTGGCAGGGTGGCGCGGGTGAGTGAGCGAGGAGCGGTCACGCCGCTGCACCTGCGGGCCGTGGTGCTGCCGGACGGCGAGCCGCGGGACCTGTGGGTCGACGGCAACGGCCTCCTGCGCGAGGACCGGGTGCCCGGCGCGCAGACCGTGACGACCGACGGCTGGGTCGTCCCCGGCCTTGTCGACGCGCACTGCCACGTCGGCCTCGACGCCGACGGCGGCGTGGACGAGGCGACCACCGAGGCGCAGGCGCTGGCCGACCGGGACGCGGGTGCGCTGCTGCTGCGCGACGCGGGCGTGCCGGTCGACACGCACTGGATGGACGACCGGCCCGACCTGCCGCGGGTGATCCGGGCGGGGCGCCACATCGCCCGGAGCAGGCGCTACATCCGCAACTACGGCGCCGAGGTGGAGCCCGAGGACCTGCTCGCCGAGGTCGAGACCCAGGCAGCGCGCGGCGACGGCTGGGTCAAGCTGGTGGGCGACTGGATCGACAGGGACGCCGGCGACCTCACGCCGTGCTGGCCCGCCGACGTCGCGGCAGCGGCCGTCGCCCGGGCGCACGAGCTGGGTGCCCGGGTCACCGCCCACTGCTTCGGCGAGCAGTCCGTCGCCGAGCTTGTCGCCGCCGGCATCGACTGCATCGAGCACGGGACCGGGGTCACCCCGGACGTGGTCGAGGCGATGGCCAGCCAAGGCACGGCGCTGGTGCCGACCCGCGTGCAGATCGACAACTTCCCGGCGTACGCCGAGCAGGGCGGCGCCAGGTACCCGGCCTACGCCGCGCACATGCGCGACCTGCACGCCCGCTGCGACGCGACGCTGCGGGCGGCGTACGACGCGGGTGTGGCGCTCTACTGCGGCACCGACGCCGGGGGAGTGCTCCCGCACGGGCTGGTGGCCCGGGAGGTGCTGGCGCTGCACGAGCAGGTCGGCCTGCCGGCGGAGGTCGCGCTGGCGGGCGCCTCCTGGGCGGCCCGCGACTGGCTCGGGCGCCCGGGGCTCGAGGCGGGGGAGTCCGCCGACCTGGTGGTGTACGACACGGACCCGCGCGCCGACCTCGGGGTGCTGGCGCACCCCCGGGCCGTCGTCCTCCGCGGCCGGGTCGTCGCCTGACGGAGATCCACTGTGCGCCCCCGCACCGGACACGCCGCAGGTCCGGTGTGTCCCCGCGCAAAGGATCTTGGGGCGGGGACGATTCGGCAGGTCGCGGGTGGTCTGGCATGATGGCCCGCTGTACTCGGCGTTCGACGGGCCCTCTCATCCCGGCACGCGCCGTGTCCCCCGGCCGGGAACGATCGCACCCCCACGCGGTCCCTACCGCCACCCCGCTCGCAGAAGCAGGAGCTTCCTCCACCGTGGCTGTCAAGATCAAGCTGATGCGCATGGGCAAGATCCGTGCGCCGTACTACCGCATCGTCGTCGCCGACTCGCGCACCAAGCGCGACGGTCGGGCCATCGAGGAGATCGGCAAGTACCACCCCACCCGCGAGCCCTCGCTCATGGAGGTCGACTCGGACCGCGCGCAGTACTGGCTCTCCGTCGGGGCACAGCCGACCGAGCCCGTGGCCGCGATCCTCAAGGTCACCGGCGACTGGCAGAAGTTCAAGGGCCTGCCGGGCGCCGAGGGCACCCTGCGCCACCCCGAGGACAAGGCCGACAAGAAGGCCCTGTTCGAGGCGGCGGCGAAGGAGTCGACCGGCGAGCCCAGGAGCGGCGCCACCACGCCGAAGAAGAAGGCCGCCAAGAAGTCGGCCGCCGCCGAGGCGCCGACCGGCGAGGCGCCGGCCGCCGAGGCCGCGCCGGCGGCCGAGGCCACCGTGGTCGAGGAGCCGAAGACCGAGGAGGTCGCCGCCGCGCCGGAGCCCGCGGAGGCAGCGACCGCCGAGGCCACCCCGGAGCCGGCCGCCGACGAGCCGGCCAAGGACGAGGCGTAGGCCGTGCTCGAGGAGGCCCTCGAGCACCTGGTCCGCGGCATCGTCGACCACCCCGACGACGTCTCCGTCCGCGACAGCACCAGCCGGCGCGGACGGACCCTCGAGGTGCGGGTGCACCCCGAGGACCTCGGCAAGGTCATCGGTCGGGGCGGGCGCACGGCCAAGGCCCTGCGCACCGTTATCGGTGCGGTGGGCAACGGCCGCAGCGTCCGCGTCGACTTCCTCGACGTCGACGAGCGCTAGCGCCAGACCTCCGGTCGGTCATGCGGTGAAGGGCTGATGGACGTCGTCGTCGCGCGGATCGGCCGTCCGCACGGGATCCACGGCACGGTCTCGGTAGAGGTGCGCACCGACGACCCCGAGGGCAGGCTCGCCCCCGGGACCACGGTGCGCACCGACCCGCCGGGCGCCGGGCCCCTGACCATCACCGATGGCCGGGTGCACTCCGGCCGGTTGCTGCTCACCTTCGCGGGGTACGCCGACCGCGGCGCCGCGGAGGGGCTGCGCGGCGTGCTGCTGGTCGCCGACGTCGACCCGGGTGAGCGGCTCGAGGACCCGGACGAGTTCCACGACTCCCAGCTCGTCGGGCTGGCGGTGCGCACCGTCGCCGGTGAGCCGGTCGGCGAGCTCATCGAGGTCCTGCACCTGCCCGGCCAGGACGTGCTCGCGGTCCGCCGTGCTGACGGCACCGAGGTCCTGGTGCCCTTCGTCGCCGCGATCGTCCCCACGGTCGACCTCGACCGCGGCGTCGTGCTCGTCGACCCCCCGCCGGGCCTGCTGTCGGACCCGGACGGGAGCCCGTGAGGTGAGGATCGATGTCGTCACGATCTTCCCGGACTACCTGGCCCCGCTGCGGCTCTCGCTGATCGGCCGGGCCGTCGACGACGGCCGGCTCGACCTGCGTGTCCACGACCTGCGCGACTGGACGTCCGACCGGCACCGGACCGTCGACGACTCGCCGTACGGCGGGGGGCCGGGCATGCTCATGCGTCCCGAGCCGTGGGGCGACGCGTTGGACGAGGTCCTCGACGACCGGGCCGGAGGGCACGACGTCCGGGTGGTCGTGCCGACACCGGGTGGGGTGCGGTTCACCCAGGAGATGGCCCGCGACCTCGCGGGGGAGCAGCGGCTGGTGTTCGCCTGCGGACGCTACGAGGGCATCGACCAACGGGTCCTCGACGAGGTCGCGACCAGGGCCAGGGTGACCGAGGTCAGTCTCGGCGACTACGTCCTCAACGGCGGCGAGGTGGCGGTGCTGGCGATCGTCGAGGCTGTCGCCAGGCTGTTGCCCGGTGTCATCGGGAACGCCGAGTCGCTCGTCGACGAGTCGCACGCCGAGTGGTCGGGAGGCCTGCTGGAGGCACCGGGGTTCACCAAGCCGGCCGCGTGGCGGGGCCGCGCCGTCCCCGAGGTGCTCCTGTCCGGTGACCACGCCCGGATCGCCCGGTGGCGACGCGACGAGTCGCTGCGCCGCACCGCCGAACGCCGCCCCGACCTGCTGGAGCGTCTCGACCCCTCCGCGCTGGACCAGCACGACCTCGCGCTGCTCGCCGGGCTCGGCTGGGCGGCCGGCCCCGATGGTCGATTGGCTCGCCCCGCCGAGCCTGTGGCAGACTGACTGACTGCGGTCAGCCGCGAGCACCCCCGCCACAGGGAGGGCGCTGTACCACGACACGACCGCCACACAACTGCACCCCACCCACCGTGGGTGACCTGTGGCACCGCGAGAGATGAGAACCCGATGCAGACGCTGGACGCCCTCGACGCCGCCTCGAAGCGCTCGGACATCCCCGAGTTCCGACCCGGCGACACGCTCAAGGTCCACGTCAAGGTCATCGAGGGCACTCGCTCTCGCATCCAGGTCTTCCAGGGCGTGGTCATCCGCCGCCAGGGTTCCGGGGTCCGCGAGACCTTCACCGTCCGCAAGGTCAGCTTCGGCGTCGGCGTCGAGCGCACCTTCCCGGTCCACACCCCGGTGATCGACAAGATCGAGGTCGTCACCCGAGGTGACGTCCGGCGCGCGAAGCTCTACTACCTGCGCGAGCTGCGCGGCAAGGCCGCGAAGATCAAGGAGCGCCGCGACACTCCCGTCGCGCGCTGACCGCTCGCCCGGACGAGCGCATCCCGCCTCCGCAGCAGCGGGTGGAGAGCGGCCGCCCGTCCCGCAGCCGGCCCTGGCGCGACCTCGTGCTGCTCCTCGTCCTGGCGGTCGTTGCCACCTGGCTCGTCCGCACCTTCGTCGTCGCCCCGTTCTCCATCCCGTCCGGGTCGATGGAGAACACGCTGCGCCCCGGGGACCGGATCCTCGTCGACCGGGTCTCCTACCGGCTGCACGACGTACGCCGCGGCGACGCCGTGGTCTTCGACGGCACCGAGGCGTTCGGGTCCCTCAACGGCGGCGGTACCACCGACTACGTGAAGCGGGTCGTCGGGCTGCCGGGCGACCACGTCGTCTGCTGCGACGACCAGGGCCGGATCACCGTCGACGGCAGCCCGCTGGACGAGCGTGCCTACCTGCACCCCGGCGACGTCCCGTCCGAGCTGCGCTTCGACGTGCGGGTGCCGTCCGGCCGGCTCTGGCTCATGGGTGACCACCGGTCGGACTCGCTGGACTCCCGGTCGCACCTGGGTGACCCCGGCGGTGGGTTCGTGCCGGTCGACAAGGTCATCGGCCGGGTGCTCGTCGTGGTGTGGCCGTTGGACCGGCTCGGGACGCGGGCCGGAGCCGACGTAGGCTTCGCCCCTGTGCGCCCGGCGCCGCGGAGCCGGTCGGTGACAGCGGGGGATGCCGGGACCGAGGGAGGCGAGCGATGACGACCGAGGACGGTCCGCGCGCCGCCGACCGCACGGAGGCCGCGCCCGCCCGGCACGCTGCCCGGCCGTCGCCCGCCACCGGGCCCAAGAGCCACAGCAGCGGCAAGGTGCGCACCAGGCGGTCGGCGCCCAAGCGCAAGTCGTTCCTGCGCGAGCTGCCCGGCATCGTCATCACCGCGCTTGTCATCTCGGTGCTCATCAAGACCTTCCTCGTCCAGGCGTTCTACATCCCGTCCGGGTCGATGGAGAACACCCTGCTGGTCAACGACCGGGTGCTGGTCAACAAGCTCGCCGACAAGCCGGACGAGATCCACCGCGGCGACGTCGTGGTCTTCCGCGACCCCGGCGGCTGGCTGGGTGGCTCCGGCGCGGCGTCGAACCGTGGCAGCCTGGTCGGCGCCGTCCGCGACGTCCTCGTGTTCGTGGGCCTCGCACCGGCCGCCGGCGAGGAGGACCTGATCAAGCGGGTCGTCGGCGTCGGCGGCGACAAGGTGGTCTGCTGCGACGCCGGCCGCATCACGGTCAACGGGACGCCGCTGGACGAGACCTACCTCTTCCCGGGGGACGACCCGTCCGGCGAGTCCTTCTCGATCACGGTTCCCCGCGGCAAGCTGTGGGTCATGGGCGACCACCGCTCCGTCTCCGAGGACAGCCGGGCCCACCAGCAGCTGCCGGGCAAGGGCTTCGTCCCGGTCGACGACGTCATCGGCCGCGCGTTCACCATCGTGTGGCCGCTGGATCGCGCCCGGCTCCTGCACCGGCCGGCGACCTTCGACCAGCCGGGGATCGCCGCAGCGGGCCGCTGAGCCCGGTTCGGTGCGGGTGCCGTCGTAGGCTCCTGCCGATGGGGATCGCGCGGAAGTTCGTCGTACGGCGTGAGGGTGGCCTCTACGCCTACGAGAAGGCGCTCGAGCGGGCCGGGCTGACCCCGGTCGCCGGCGCGGACGAGGCCGGCCGAGGCGCCTGCGCCGGGCCCCTCGTCGTGGCCGCCGTCGTGCTGCCGACCGGCCGCCGCGGCCAGGTGCCCGGCCTGGCCGACTCCAAGCTGCTCACCCCTGCGGCCCGCGACCGGGTCCACGACGAGGTGGTCCGGCGGGCCACGTCCTGCTCCGTGGTGGTGGTGCCGCCCCAGGAGGTCGACCGCCTCGGCCTGCACGTGTGCAACGTCGAGGGCATGCGGCGGGCGCTGGCGCAGCTGTCGGTGGCGCCGTCGTACGTGCTCACCGACGGCTTCCCGGTGCGAGGGCTGCCGTCCCCGGGGCTGGCCGTCTGGAAGGGCGACCGGGTCAGCGCGTCGATCGCGGCGGCGTCCGTGCTGGCCAAGGTCACCAGGGACCGGATGATGGCCGGGCTGCACGAGCAGTTCCCGCGCTACGACTTCCTCGGGCACAAGGGCTACGTCACCCCCGTGCACAACGCCGCACTGGACGCGCACGGCCCGTGCACGGAGCACCGGTTCTCCTACGTCAACGTGGCCCGGCGGGTGCCTGGTGACCAGCGGGTGCCCGCGCGGACGCTCGCACGGCTCGCGGCGGGCCCGGTGGCGGACGACGAGACCGTCCTGGACGGTGTGGACACTCTCGATGCCGTCGACATGACGACGACGGAGGAGGTGCTGTCCCGGTGAGTGCGGAGGACCTGGAGAAGTACGAGTCCGACATGGAGCTTCAGCTCTACCGCGAGTACCGCGACGTGGTGGGCCTGTTCGGCTACGTCGTGGAGACCGAGCGGCGCTTCTACCTGACCAACGCGGTCGAGGTGACCCCGCGGAGCACGGACGGCGGCGAGGTGTACTTCGAGGTGACGATGTCCGACGCGTGGGTGTGGGACATGTACCGACCGGCGCGGTTCGTGAAGAACGTCCGGGTGCTGACGTTCAAGGACGTCAACGTCGAGGAGCTGGCCCGCCACGAGCTGTCGGTGGAGCTCCCGCCCGACCCGAGTTGATCACGCAAGCGTGATCAACTCGGGTTGACCGCGGCTTGCAGGCCACGGTCAGGCCGGGAACGCCGCGGTCAGGCGGGCCGAAGCTCCAGCAGGTCCGCGACAATCGAGCGGACCCGTGCAGGAACCAGCCCGGCCCCGCTCGTCCACAGCGGCGGCCGGCCGGCGCCGTCGTCCACAGACGCCGCGGCCGTCCCCACCAGCGGTCCTTGGCGCGGCAGGCTCGTCGGCGTGACAGACCGACACGTGGTGCCCGAGAAGGACGCCCTGGGTGCGTACGGCGAACGGCTGGCCGCCGACCACCTGCGGCTGGCCGGCATGACTGTCCTCGACACGAACTGGCGCTGCCCGCTGGGCGAGATCGACATCGTCGCGCGCGACGGCGACGTGCTCGTCGTGTGCGAGGTGAAGACCCGCTCATCGACACGTCGCGGTCACCCCCTGGAGGCGGTGACGGCCACCAAGGCCGCGAGGTTGCGCATCCTGGCGGCTGCCTGGATCGACGCGCGGCGGGTCCACCCCGCCGACGTGCGGGTCGACCTCGTGGGGGTGGTCCGGCCGCGGCGGGGGAACGCGTCCGTCGAGCACGTCCGGGGGGTGGCCTGAGTGGGGCTGGCCCGCACCCGCGGGGTGGCGCTCGTCGGCGTGGAGGGTCACCTGGTCGAGGTGGAGGCGGATCTCGGCGTCGGCGTCCCGTCGTACACCCTGGTCGGGCTGCCGGACGCCTCCCTGTCCGAGTCGCGCGACCGGGTGCGGGCAGCGATGGTCAACAGCGGCCAGGACTGGCCGGCCACCAAGCGGGTGACGGTCAACCTCTCGCCGGCGTCGCTTCCCAAGCGCGGGTCGGCGTTCGACCTGCCTATCGCCGTGGCGATCCTCACCGCACAGCAGGTGATGCCGCCCGGCGCCTTCGAGGGCGCCGTGCTGCTCGGTGAGCTGGGGCTGGACGGCCGGGTCCGGCCGGTCCGCGGCGTGCTGCCGTCGGTGGCCGCGGCCGTGCGGGCCGGGGCGACCGCCGCCGTGGTGCCGCACGGCAACGCCGGCGAGGCGGCGCTGGTCCCCGGCGTGCAGGTCACCGGGGTGCGGACCCTCGCGGGTCTGGTGGCCCGGGCCCGCGGCGAGGACCCGCCGGAGGTGGAGCTGCGGGCCGATCCACGGATGGAGCCCACCGCGGCGCCCGCCGGCCCGGTCCGGGGGTCCGACCACCTGCCCGACCTGTCCGACGTCCTCGGCCAGGCGACCGCCCGGTACCTGGTCGAGGTGGCGGCGGCGGGGGGCCACCACCTGCTGATGCTCGGGCCCCCAGGGGCGGGCAAGACCATGCTCGCGGAGCGGCTGCCGGGACTGCTGCCGCCGCTGGACCGCGCCTCCGCGCTGGAGGTGACCGCGGTCCACTCGGTCGCGGGCGCTCTGGACGACGCGTCGGGACCGCTGGTCGATCGCGCACCCTTCCAGGCGCCGCACCACACGGCGTCGGTGGCCGCGATCGTCGGTGGCGGCTCGACCCAGGTGCGCCCCGGCGCGGCCTCCCTCGCCCACCGGGGCGTCCTGTTCATGGACGAGGCGCCGGAGTTCGCGCCGGCCGTCCTCGACGCGTTGCGGGAGCCGCTCGAGTCCGGGCAGATCACCGTGGCCCGGCTCGCGGCCCGGGTGCGTTTCCCGGCCCGGTTCCAGCTGGTGCTGGCCGCCAACCCGTGTCCGTGCGGTCTCGCGATCACGGCCCCGGGAGCCGTGTCGGCGTGCCGTTGCACGCCGATGGCGCGCCTGCGCTACCTGGGCCGGCTGTCGGGCCCGCTGCTCGACCGTGTCGATCTCCAGATCGAGATGTTCGCCGCCACCCGTGCCGACCTGCGGGCGGCGCCGGGCTCGGCCGAGGACACCGCCGCCGTGGCGCGGCGGGTCGCGGCCGCGCGGGAGCGGATGGCCGCCCGGTTGGCGGACACCCCGTGGCGGGTCAACGCCGAGGTGCCCGGGCACGTCCTGCGCCGTCGCTGGCGGCTGCCCTGGGAGGTCGTCGGCGAGGCGGAGCGGCTGCTGGACCGCGGTGCCCTCACCGCGCGTGGTGTCGACCGGGTCGTCCGGGTCGCGTGGACCGTTGCCGACCTCGCGGGGCGGGACGTGCCGGACGCCGGCGACGTCCGGGTGGCGCTGGACTGCCGGGGCGTCACCAGGTGGGCGGCATGACGGTGGCGGCGGACCCCGGGCCGGCGGGCGACCGGGACGCCGAGCAGGAGCGCGCAGCCCGGGCCGCCCTCGCCCGGCTGGCCGAGCCGGGGGACGCCTGGCTGGGCAGGGCGGTCGCCGGCATCGGCGCCGCCGCCGTGCTGGACCGGGTGCGGGCCCCGCGGCGCGGCGAGCCGGACCGGCTGGCGCACTACCGCGTCCGGCTCCCCTCCCTAGGTGCCGACGACGAGCTCACCGCGAGAGCCGGCGCCCGCATCGTCGTCCCTGGCGACGACGAGTGGCCCGACGCCCTCGACGACCTGGACGACAGGGCGCCTCTGGCCCTGTGGGTCGCCGGGCAGGCGTCCCTCGGGGACGTGACGCGCCGGGCGGTCGCGGTCGTCGGTGCCCGCGCCTGCACCCAGTACGGCGAGACTGTCGCGGCCGAGCTCTCCTCGGGGCTCGGGGACCGCGGCTGGACCGTGGTGTCCGGCGGGGCGTACGGCATCGACGGGTCCGCCCACCGAGGCGCCCTCGCGGTCGACGCCGCGACCGTGGCGGTCCTGGCCTGCGGCGTGGACGTCGCCTATCCGGCGGCGCACGACGGGTTGCTCCGTTCGGTGCGCGCGACCGGCGCCGTGGTGTCGGAGCTGCCGCCGGGGTGCCGCCCCACCCGGGTCCGGTTCCTGGAGCGCAACCGGGTCATCGCGGCGCTCGGCCGCGGCACCGTCGTCGTGGAGGCAGCGGCGCGCAGCGGAGCGCTCAACACGGCCGGGCACGCCGAGCGGCTCTCCCGCGTGGTGATGGCGGTGCCCGGCCCGGTGACGTCGGCCGCCTCGGCGGGGTGCCACCTCCTCGTGCGCACCCTCGGAGCCTCGCTGGTCACCTCGGCTGCGGATGTCGTGGACCTGGTCTCGCCGGTCGGGCGGGACGCGAGCGAGCCGGCTCGGGGTGAGACCCGGGCGCACGACGGCCTCGACCCGGCGACGCTGCGAGTCCTGGAGGCGCTGCCCCTGCGCCGCCGGGCGGCGCCGGACAGCATCGCCCGCGTCGCCGGTCTGGACGCCCCCACGGTGCTGCGGGCGCTCGGCCAGCTGGGCGCGGCCGGGCTCGCCGACAGCGACCAGGGCCGCTGGCGTCGGGCTGGGGGAGCTGGTGCGCCGCTGAGCTGACGCCCGGGCGGTCGGCGGTCCGGCGCGGCGGTGCTTGCATGGGCAGCCACCACGGGACACGGTGTCGTGCGTGGGCGGAGGGGGTGGAGCGGCGACGGAGGAGACGACAGAGCTCCCCGCGGCGCTGGCTGACGCGCTGGCGCAGTTCTGCCGGCACCTGCGCTCCGAGCGCGGCTTGAGCGAGCACTCGGTGCGTGCCTACCGCGGGGACCTGGCCACGCTGCTCGAGCACGCGCGCCGGATGGGCCGCACCGTCCCGACCGCGCTGGACCTGCCGGTGCTGCGCAGCTGGCTGGCCGGTCAGTCGAGCCGGGGGATGTCCCGCGCGACCCTGGCCCGCCGGGCTGCGGCGGCGCGCGGGTTCACCGCCTGGCTGCTGCGCGAGGGCCTGGTGGCGAAGGACGTCGGGTCCCTGCTCGCCACCCCCCGCGGCGGCCGGACCCTGCCTGGGGTGTTGCGTCAGGACGAGGCCGATGCGTTGCTGCACGTCGCGGGGCTCGCGGCGGACGACGAGCGCCCCACGGCCGTGCGCGACCTGGCGGTGCTCGAGGTGCTCTACGCCTGCGGGATCCGGGTCGGCGAGCTCTGCGGCCTGGACCTGGACGACGTCGACCGTGCTCGCCGGGTGCTCCGCGTCCTGGGCAAGGGCTCCAAGGAGCGGACGGTGCCGGTGGGCGCACCCGCCCTACGGGCGGTGGACCGGTGGCTGGCCGTGGGCCGGCCGCAGCTGCGCGGTCCCGCAAGCGGCGACGCACTCTTCCTCGGGGCGCGCGGGGGCCGGATCGACCCCCGCACGGTGCGCCGGTCGGTGCACGCGCTGCTCGCCCACGTCCCGGGCGCGCCGGACCTGGGCCCGCACGGTCTCCGCCATTCGGCTGCCACCCACCTGCTGGAAGGGGGAGCCGACCTGAGAAGCGTTCAGGAGCTACTCGGTCACGCTACGCTCGCTACGACCCAGATCTATACCCATGTGTCCATCGACCGGCTGAAGGCGACGTATGAGCAAGCGCACCCAAGGGCCTGACGTGCAGCCGAAGGCTGCCGCCACGCCCCCCGGGGACGTGGACAACAAGGCCGACGTCGTCGTCGACGACGCCGCCGCCGAGAAGAGCGCCGCCGAGGCTGCCCTGAGGGAGCTGTGGGCCGACTTCAAGAAGACCGGCGACGGCCCGCTGCGCGAGCGGCTGATCCTGCACTACTCGCCGCTGGTGAAGTACGTCGCCGGGCGCGTCGGCGTCGGGCTGCCGCCGAACATCGAGCAGGCCGACCTCGTCTCCTACGGGATCTTCGGCCTGATCGACGCGATCGAGAAGTTCGACCTCGAGCGCGCGATCAAGTTCGAGACCTACGCGATCAGCCGGATCCGTGGCGCGATCATCGACGAGCTGCGGGCGATCGACTGGATCCCGCGCTCGGTCCGCTACAAGGCACGCGAGGTGGAGAAGGCCTACGCCTCGCTCGAGGCCCAGCTGCACCGAACGCCGAGCGAGGCCGAGGTCGCCGCCGAGATGGGCATCAAGCTCGAGGACCTGCACCAGATCTTCGGGCAGGTGTCCTTCGTCAACGTGGTGGCGCTGGACGAGCTGCTCAGCGTAGGCGGCGAGAAGGGCGACAAGCTCAGCCTCGTCGACACCCTCGAGGACACGAAGGCTGAGGACCCGGTCCTCGCCTTCGAGTCCGAGGAGACCAAGTTCCTGCTCGCCAAGGCGATCAACACGCTGCCCGAACGCGAGAAGATCGTCGTGACGCTCTACTACTACGAGGGCCTGACGCTCGCCGAGATCGGCCAGGTCCTCGGCGTCACCGAGAGCCGCATCTGCCAGATGCACACCAAGGCGGTCCTGCAGCTGCGCGGGAAGCTCGCCGACAGCAAGGACTGACCCGGCCCGCCCCGTCCGGCCGGGCAGGGGCTCGTCAGAGCCGGTGGATCGCCGATCGCGGTCCCATGACGATCACCGGGTGCCGGGCGGTGCGCCCGTTGCTCGACCATAGGCTTGCCATCATGCCGCCGGAGCCCTCAACCGTCACGGACGTCGAGCCGAACCTCGTCTGGGGTCCCGACTGGGCCGAGGTCCGCGAGCTCTGGCCGCTGGAGCAGACGGTCGCGCACCTCAACCACGGCTCGTACGGGGCCGTCCCCCTGCCGGTGCTGGAGGAGCAGCAGTCCTGGCGGAACCGGATGGAGGCGAACCCGGTCCGGTTCTTCGCCCGCGAGCTGCCCGGGGCGCTGGCCGCCGCGCGGGCAGAGGTCGGCCAGTTCCTCGGTGCCGACGAGGGCTCGCTCGCCTTCGTCGCCAACGCCACGAGCGGCGCCAGCACCGTGCTTGCAGCCTTCCCCCTCGAAGCCGGCGACCACGTCCTGCTCACCGACCACACCTACGGTGCGGTCCGGATCGCGACCGACAGGTTCGCCGCCGACAGGGGTGCGGTCGTGGACACGGTGCACGTCCCGCTCGGCGCGGACGACCCGGAGGCCGCCGCCGCTGTCCTCGACGCCCTCACGGACCGGACCCGGCTCGTCGTCGTCGACCACGTCACCTCGCCGACGGCGCGCCGGATGCCGCTGGTCCGGCTGGTGCCGGCCCTGCAGGAGCGCGGCGTTGCCGTGCTCGTCGACGGTGCGCACGCGCCGGGCATGCTCGACCTGGACGTCGAGCGGATCGGTGCCGACTTCTACCTGGGGACCCTGCACAAGTGGGTCTGTGCCCCGCGCGGGACAGCTGTGCTGCACGCGGCCGCCCGGTGGCGGCCCACGCTGCGACCCCTGGTGGCGTCGTGGGGGGAGGGCGAGGGCTTCCCGCTCGCCTTCGACGACACCGGCACCGAGGACCCGACCGCGTGGCTGTCGGCACCCCGGGCCCTGCGGGTGCTTTCCCAGCTCGGCCCGGAGCGGGTGCGACGGCACAACGTGGAGCTCGCCGTCGCCGGTCAGCAGGAGGTCGCCCGGGCCCTCGAGGTGCCGACGGCCGACCTCCCGCGGGACGCCGCCGTGTCGATGCAGCTGGTACCGCTGCCGGACGGAATCGCCGCCACCCGGGACCAGGCAGCCGCGCTGCAGGACCGGATCGGCGCGGACTCGGCCGTCGAGGTCGCTGTGACCTCCTGGGCCGGGCGGGGGTTCCTCCGCCTCTCGGCGCACGTGTACAACGCCCCCGCCGACTACCGGCGACTGGCAGCCGACCTCCCGTCGCTGCTCTGACCTCAGATCTCGCGGCGTCCGGCCGTCAGGTGGCTCGGGGTGTCCCCGGTGTTCACCGTCGCGCCGGGCTCGACGAGCAGCACGTCCGCCCCGTCCGCCGAGCGCGGCCGGTGCGGGGTCCCGCGGGCCACGACGTAGACCTGTCCAGGTCCCAGCACCACCTCGCGGTCGTCCAGCTCGATGGTGAGGGACCCGCGGAGGACGAGGAACACCTCGTCGGTCTCCGGGTGCGCGTGCCGGGTGAAGCCGCCGACCGTCCTCACCACGCGGATGTCGTAGTCGTTGAGCGTCGCCACCGTCCGCGGCTGCCAGGGCTGCTCGACCGCGGCGAGCACCGCCGCCAGGTCCACCGGGTCGTCACCGGGTGCACCGGGTGCACCGGGTGCACCGGGTGCGCTGAGGGGGTCATGTCTCCAGGATGGACCTCCGGCCGGCGAGGGCGCGCGGGAGCCGGGCGACCACCGGCCCGGCGGACCAGACCGGGAGCAACCGGACCCGGGCGCGGCCGAGCAGCGACAGTGGGTCGAGGTAGGTCCCCCCGCGGCGAACGCCCCAGTGCAGGCAGGAACGCGGCGGGCAGTGGCTGCCGGTCCCCGACAGCAGGCCCAGCAGCTGCCCGCGCAGCACCCGCTGGCCCCGGTGCACGACCGGCTCGACCGGCTCGTACGTCGAGCGCAGCCCGCCCGGGTGGTCGACCGCGACCACGCCACGGCCCGCGACGGGCCCGGCGAAGGCCACCACCCCGGACCCGGCGGACACCACCCGGGTCGCGGCCACGGCCCCCAGGTCGACGCCGCGGTGCCCGGGAGCGTAGGGCCCGGCCGGCGCCACGAACGGCGCCACCACGGCCAGCGGGGTCGGGAGCGGTGGCTGCCAGCGCGCCGCGCCGTCGGCGACCGCGGGCAGGGGGTGCGGTGCCAGCAGCACGGCGCCCACGAGCAGGGGGTGGAAGGCGAGTGGCAGGCGGCCGGCAGGGCCGGGGAGCAGGTGCACGTCCGAGAGCCTGGACCGGCCGGGCCGGGGGTCGGCCGGTCCCGGCCGATCTGTGGACGGCGTCGCCGCACCGGTGGTCTGTGGAGGGCCGGCGCGCACGGGCCGGGTGTACGGGCCGGCGATTTCGGCCGGCCGGCGGCCCGGCGTACACTTGCTGGCAGCGGCCCGTCTCGGCGGGTCGACTTCGCACGCCCGTATCCGCCACCGGACGGCCCCTGGGCCGGCCACCGGCGGGGGCGCGCTCACCGGTCCTCCGGCTCCGCGACGTACCTGGTCACGGGGAAGGTGGCGAGCGCACCTCCGGGCGTCAGGAGGCAGATGGCCGACCGGCCGTCCGCCACGAACCGACGTGCGCCCTCGCAGGCGCCCGCGCGAGCGGGCACCCCGGGCGCCAGGAAAGGCAGGCACGACCGTGGCCAACCAGGTCGTCTCCATGAAGCAGCTGCTCGAGAGCGGCGTGCATTTCGGGCACCAGACCCGCCGGTGGAACCCGAAGATGAAGCGCTTCATCTTCACCGAGCGCAACGGCATCTACATCATCGACCTGCAGCAGTCGCTGTCCTACATCGACCGCGCCTACGAGTTCGTCAAGGAGACCGTCGCCCACGGCGGCTCGGTGATGTTCATCGGCACCAAGAAGCAGGCCCAGGAGGCGATCGCCGAGCAGGCGACCCGGGTCGGCATGCCCTACGTCAACCAGCGCTGGCTGGGCGGGATGCTCACCAACTTCCAGACGGTCCACGGCCGTCTGCAGCGCCTCAAGGAGCTCGAGCAGCTCGACTTCGACGACGTGCCCGGCTCGGGCATGACGAAGAAGGAGCTGCTGGTCCTCAAGCGCGAGAAGGACAAGCTCGACAAGACCCTGGGCGGCATCAGGGACATGTCGCGGGTCCCCAGCGCGGTGTGGATCATCGACACCAAGAAGGAGCACATCGCCGTCGGCGAGGCGCACAAGCTGCACATCCCGGTCGTCGCGATCCTCGACACCAACTGCGACCCCGACGAGGTCGACTACAAGATCCCCGGCAACGACGACGCGATCCGCTCCGTCACGCTGCTCACCCGGGTGATCGCCGACGCCGTCGCCGAGGGCCTGATGGCCCGGGTCCGCACCAGCCACGACGGCGACGAGAAGCCCGAGGGCCTCGCGACCGACGAGCCGCTGGCCGCCTGGGAGCAGGAGCTCCTGCAGAGCGGAACAGCGGCCGCGGGCACCCCGGCCGAGGGCGAGACCGTCGAGGGCGCCGGCGCGGGCGCACCGGCCACTGCGGCCGAGGCGACCCCTGCCGAGGCACCGGCGGCCGAGCCGGCCGTCACCGCGGAGGCACCCGCTGCCGAGGCTCCTGCTGCCGAGGCTCCTGCGGCCGAGGCTCCTGCTGCCGAGGCTCCTGCTGCCGAGGCACCGGCGGCCGAGGCACCGGCAGCCGAGCCGGCCCCCGCGACCGAGGACGAGAGCACCTCCCAGGCCTGAGCCGCGGCCGCCGGCCGGCCCTGCACGGGGCCGGCCCGGCGGCGCCCGGCCGGCCCGAGTCCGACACCGAGAAGAGAGCGAGACCCACCACGTCATGGCGAACATCACCGCCGCTGAGGTCAAGAAGCTGCGCGACGCCACGGGCGCCGGGATGATGGCTGCGAAGAAGGCCCTCGAGGAGTCCGGCGGCGACCAGGACCAGGCCGCCGAGCTTCTGCGCATCAAGGGCGAGACGAAGGTCAAGGAGCGCGGCGCCGAGCGCAGTGCGACCAACGGACTCGTCGTCGCTGCCGAGGGCGCCATGATCCAGCTCAACTGCGAGACCGACTTCGTCGCGAAGAACGAGCAGTTCCAGCAGCTCGCCGCCGACATCGTGACCCACGCCGCCAAGACCGGGACGGGCGACGTGGCGACGCTGATGGCCGAGACGCTGGCCGACGGCCGCACGGTTGCGGAGAACATCGACTCGGTCGCCGCCGTCATCGGCGAGAAGCTGGAGCTCACCGCCGTCGTCGTGCTCGGGGCCGAGGGGACCCAGGTCGCGTCCTACATGCATCGCCGGTCGTCGGACCTGCCTCCCCAGGTCGGCGTCCTGGTGGAGTTCGAGGGGTCCGACCTCGACGCCGCCCGCGGTGCGGCGATGCAGATCGCCGCGATGCGCCCGCGTTTCGTCACCCGGGACGAGGTCCCGGCCGAGGTCGTCGAGAACGAGCGCCGGATCGCCGAGGCGACCGCCCGCGAGGAGGGCAAGCCCGAGCAGGCGCTTCCCAAGATCGTCGAGGGCCGGGTCAACGGGTTCTTCAAGGACGTCACCCTGCTCGAGCAGCCGTCGGTGCAGGACAGCAAGAAGACCGTCAAGGCCGTCCTCGACGCTGCCGGTGTCACGGTGAAGAGCTTCTCCCGGTTCGAGGTCGGCGGGGCCTGAGCGCCGCCTGGCAGACTGCACAGCAGACCGGGCGCGAGGCAGCACACACGACGACGAGGAGGCCGCGATCGTGCAGGGATCCACGGAGGACATCGGCACCCAGGGCGCGGCCTCGTCCGCGTCCGGCGACGGCGAGCCGCGTCCGTACCGACGGGTCGTGCTCAAGCTGTCCGGCGAGGTCTTCGGCGGCGGCAAGCTGGGTGTCGACCCCGACGTCGTCGCCGGGCTGGCTCGCCAGATCGCCGACGTCGTGCGCTCCGGGGTCCAGGTGGCCATCGTGGTCGGTGGGGGCAACTTCTTCCGGGGCGCCGAGCTGTCCCAGGGCGGCATGGACCGGGCCCGGGCCGACTACATGGGCATGCTCGGCACCGTGATGAACTGCCTGGCCCTGCAGGACTTCCTGGAGAAGCAGGACGTCGAGACCAGGGTGCAGACCGCGATCGCCATGGGTCAGGTCGCCGAGCCGTACATCCCGCGCCGGGCCATGCGCCACCTCGACAAGGGCCGGGTCGTCATCTTCGGCGCCGGCGCCGGCATGCCCTACTTCTCCACCGACACTGTCGCCGCCCAGCGTGCGCTGGAGATCGGCGCCCAGGTGATCCTGATGGGCAAGAAGGGCGTCGACGGCGTGTACGACGCCGACCCGGCCAAGCACCCGGACGCCGTGCGCTACGACAGGCTCTCCTACGACGAGTTCCTCGCGCGTGGTCTCAAGGTCGCCGACGCGACCGCGATCAGCCTGTGCCGGGACAACCGGCTGCCGATCGTCGTGTTCAACATGACCGCCGAGGGCAACATCGCCCGCGCGGTCCACGGGGAGAAGATCGGCACGATCATCGGACCGGACGCCTGACCGGCGCCGAGCCGGCCCACCAGACAGCACCCGACGAGACCGACGCAGGAGACCGACGTGATCGACGAGACCCTCTTCGAGGCCGAGGAGAAGATGGAGAAGGCCGTCTCCGTCGCGAAGGACGACCTCGCCGCGATCCGCACCGGCCGGGCCAACCCCAGCATGTTCAGCAAGATCCTGGTGGACTACTACGGCGCCCCCACACCGGTGAACCAGCTCGCGTCCTTCCACGTCGCCGATGCCCGGATGCTCACCCTCACGCCGTTCGACAAGGGCGCGATGGGCGCCATCGAGAAGGCGATCCGCGACTCCGACCTCGGGGTCAACCCGACCAACGACGGCGCCATCATCCGGGTCGTCTTCCCGCAGCTCACCGAGGAGCGCCGCAAGGAGTTCATCAAGGTGGCCCACAAGAAGGCCGAGGACGCCCGGATCTCGATCCGCAACGTCCGCCGCCACGCCAAGGACGAGCTCGACCGGCTGGCCAAGGACGGCGAGACGGGCGAGGACGACGTGACGCGGGCCGAGAAGGAGCTGGAGAAGGTCACCCAGAAGCACGTGGGCTCGGTCGACGAGCTGGTGAAGCACAAGGAGTCCGAGCTCCTCGAGGTCTGAGGGCCGGCACCCGAGGACCCGGAAGCAGGCCACGATGGCGACGCATCAGGAGGCAGAGGGCGGTTCGCCGCTCGAGCCCGTCCCGATGCAGCCCGTGCCGCCGCCGGAGCGGCGCTCCCGGGCCGGGCGCAACCTGCCCGCCGCCATCGGCGTCGGGCTGGCTCTCGCTGTTGTCGTCCTCGGCACGCTGTTCCTCTGGAAGCCGTCGTTCGTCGTGGTTGTCGCGGTGGCCGCCGTGCTGGGGGTCTGGGAGCTCGGGCACGCGTTCGCCCAGGGCGGTGCGCGGCTCCCGTTGGTGCCCCTGTCCGTCGGCGCCGCGGCGATCGTCGTCTCGGCGTACGCCGGAGGCAGCGAGGCGATGCTCGTCGCCCTGACTCTCACCGTGTTCGCCGCCATGCTGTGGCGGGCACCGGAGAACCCGAAGGGCTACGTCCGGGACGTCACGGCCAGCGCGTTCGCCGCGCTGTACGTGCCGTTCCTCGCCGGGTTCGCGGCCCTCCTGCTGCGACCCGACGACGGCGCCGATCGCGTCGTCGTGTTCATCGTTCTCGTGGTCCTCAGCGACATCGGCGGCTATGCCGCCGGGGTCCTGTTCGGCAGGCACCCGATGGCACCGACGGTCAGCCCGAAGAAGTCCTGGGAGGGCTTCGGCGGATCGGCTCTGTTCTGCGCCGTCGGCGGAGCCGTCGCGGTCCCGCTCCTGCTCGAGGGGGCGGCCTGGCAGGGCGCGCTCATCGGCCTGGCCGTCATGGTCACGGCCACCCTGGGCGACCTCGGCGAGTCGATGATCAAGCGGGATCTCGGCATCAAGGACATGGGCAGCCTGCTGCCGGGCCACGGCGGCATCATGGACCGACTCGACTCCCTGCTCCCCGCCGCCCCGGTGGCGTACCTGCTGCTCGCCTGGCTGGTCCCGGCATGACCCGAGTGAGGCATCGTGCCCGTCGCCCCCGGTGAGCTCGTCTTCGCCGCCCCCCGCCGCGCCAAGCCGCCGCTCCACCTGGCCGACCTCGCCCCCGGCGAGCGGCGACAGGTGCTCACCGACCTGGGGGAGAAGCCGTTCCGGGCCGGTCAGCTGGCGGCGCACTACTTCGACCGGCTGGGGGACGACCCGGCGCAGATGACCGACGTCCCGAAGGCGTCCCGGGCGCGCCTGGCCGACGCGCTGTTGCCGGCTCTGCTGACGCCGGTCCGCCACCTCGACTGTGACGGCGGCCGGACCCGGAAGTCCGTGTGGCGGCTCTTCGACGGTGCCACCGTCGAGAGCGTCCTGATGCGCTACCCGGGCCGGGTGACGGTGTGCGTCTCGTCGCAGGCGGGCTGCGGCATGAACTGCCCCTTCTGCGCCACCGGGCAGGCCGGCCTCACCCGCAACATGTCGGCGGCCGAGATCGTCGACCAGGTCGTCGCCGCTGCGCGGATGCTGCAGCGAGGCGAGATCGAGGGTGGGCCAGCACGCGTCTCGAACGTCGTGTTCATGGGCATGGGCGAGCCGATGGCCAACTACAAGGCCGTCGTCGGGGCGGTGCGACGCCTCACCGATGCGGCACCCGAGGGGCTGGGCCTCTCGCAGCGGAACGTCACTGTCTCCACGGTGGGCCTGGTGCCGGCGATGGACAAGCTGACCGCCGAGGGCCTGCACGTCACGCTGGCCCTGTCCCTGCACGCGCCGGACGACGAGCTGCGCGACGAGCTCGTGCCGGTGAACACCCGCTGGAAGGTCGCGGAGGTGCTGGACGCGGCCCGGCGCTACTTCGAGGTGACGGGACGCCGGGTCAGCATCGAGTACGCCCTGATCCGCGACGTCAACGACCACCGTTGGCGGGCGGACCTCCTCGGCACCGAGCTGAACCGGCGTGGTCGCGGCTGGGTGCACGTCAACCCGATCCCGCTCAACCCCACGCCGGGGTCGAGGTGGACGGCCAGCGACCGAGCCGTGGAGCGAACCTTCGTCGAGCGGCTGCGCGCTCACGGCATCCCCACCACGGTCCGCGACACCCGCGGCCGCGAGATCGACGGAGCCTGCGGCCAGCTCGCCGCGGTGACGGACCCGACCGGCGCCCCGGGGAAGACGCCATGAGCCACCACGACAGGTTCCGGCGGGCCGGCCGGCTGCACAAGGGCTACCACCGGCGCCAGGTCGACGCCTTCCTCAACCATGTCGAGGTGTCGCTGGGCGGGGTGTTCCCGCCGCCGACCGCCAGCGAGGTGCGCCAGGCGGGCTTCGAGCTGGTGCGCAACGGCTACGACGTCGAGGAGGTGGACACGTACTTCGACGCGGTGGAGGAGAAGGTCGTGCTCGCCCAGGGCATGACCAGCGGCCGGCGCGGCAGGTCCGACCCGGCCAGCGAGGCGGCCTACCTGCGCGAGCAGCTGTCGGCGCCGTACATGAAGCGCTTCCCGCGCGCGGCGATGCTGCGCCGCGGCTACCACGTCGACGACGTCGACGAGTTCGTGGACAGCGTGGTGCGCGCCCTCGACGGGCGCGGGTCGCTCACGCTGGACCAGGTGCGCCAGGTCGCTTTCCGTCCCCGACGCGGCGGGTACCGCGAGGACGCGGTGGACGAGGGCATGGACCGGGTGATCGAGCACCTGCTGCTGGTCCGGCGGCTCGGCGACCCGACGCCGCCGGTGCCGCGCGAGGCGCACCCCACCTGACCCGCCGCCGCTGGCGCGGCCGGCCGCGTTGGGGCGAGGATGCCCGGATGGGTGACTACCGGAGCGTGCACCGGCGCAGCATCGAGGACCCGGAGGGGTTCTGGGGAGAGGCGGCGGCAGCGATCGACTGGCGTACACCGCCGACAGAGGTGCTGGACGGGGGCAACGCCCCGTTCTACCGGTGGTACCCGGACGGTGTGCTCAACACCTGCGAGAACGCGCTGGACCGGCATGTCGCCGCGGGGGCCGGCGGGCGCACCGCGCTCGTCTACGACAGCCCGGTGACGGGCACCCGCCGCACGTACACCTACCAGCAGCTCCTGGACGAGGTGGCCACGTTCGCCGGCGCCCTGGCCGGCCTCGGAGTGGGCCGCGGCGATCGCGTCGTCGTGTACATGCCGATGGTCCCCGAGGCCGTGGTCGCGATGCTGGCCTGCGCGCGGCTCGGCGCGGTCCACTCCGTGGTCTTCGGCGGCTTCGCCGCCGCCGAGCTCGCCGCGCGGGTGGAGGACGCCCGGCCGAAGCTCGTCGTCTCGGCGTCGTGCGGCATCGAGGTGTCCCGCGTCGTGGAGTACAAGCCGCTGCTCGACCGCGCTCTCGATCTCGCCTCTCACGCCCCGGACCACGTCGTCGTGCTGCAGCGACCGCAGGCCGTCGCAGCGATGACAGACGGCCGGGACCTGGACTGGCACGAGCTGGTGGCGTCCGCGGACCCGGTCGAGCCGGTACCAGTGGCCGCGACCGACCCGCTGTACGTCCTCTACACGTCCGGAACCACGGCGAAGCCGAAGGGTGTCGTGCGCGACAACGGCGGACACGCAGTGGCGCTGTCGTGGTCGATGACGAACATCTACGACATCGGCCCCGGCGACGTGTGGTGGACCGCCTCCGACGTCGGGTGGGTGGTGGGCCACTCCTACATCGTCTACGCGCCGCTGCTGGTCGGTGCGACGACGGTGCTCTACGAAGGGAAGCCGGTCGGGACCCCGGACGCCGGCGCGTTCTGGCGCGTGGTGTCCGAGTACGGCGTGAAGGCGCTGTTCACCGCGCCGACCGCGATCCGAGCGGTGAAGAAGGAGGACCCTGAGGGCAAGCTGCTGGCGCCGTACGACGTGTCCTCGCTGCGCACGCTGTTCCTGGCCGGCGAGCGGCTCGACCCCGACACCTGGCGCTGGGCCACCGACGAGCTCGGCATCCCGGTCATCGACCACTGGTGGCAGACCGAGACGGGCTGGCCGATCGCGGCGAACCTGCGCGGTCTCGACCCGATGCCGATCAAGGCCGGCTCGCCCACCGTCGCGGTCCCGGGATACGACGTGCGGGTCCTGGACCCGACGGGCACGGAGGTCCCGCGGGGCACGGAAGGAGCAATCTGCCTCAAGCTGCCGCTACCGCCCGGCACCCTGCCGACACTGTGGAATGACGACGAGCGGTTCGTGGCGTCCTACCTGTCGGTTCACGACGGCTACTACCTCAGCGGTGACGGCGGCTACGTCGACGACGACGGCTACCTGTTCGTCATGGGGCGCACCGACGACGTCATCAACGTGGCGGGGCACCGGCTCTCCACCGGGTCCATCGAGGCCGTCGTCGCGGGCCATCCCGCCGTCGCCGAGTGCTGCGTCATCGGCGTTCGCGACGACCTCAAGGGCCAGGTGCCGCGGGGGCTCGTCGTGCTCAAGGCCGGCGTCGACATGGACCCCGACCAGCTGCGTGCCGAGCTGGTGCAGCGGGTCCGTGACGAGATCGGTGCCGTGGCGTCGTTCCGCCAGGTCGATGTCGTCGCGGCGCTGCCGAAGACACGCTCCGGCAAGATCCTGCGCCGCTCGCTGCGTGCGATCGCGGACGGGGTCGACGAGCCGGTCCCCTCCACCATCGAGGACCCCACGGTCCTCGACACACTGCGGCCCACACTCCTCAGGTGACCGGCCTGCCGCAGGCCCCGACGGCGATGTCGTCGTGCGGCCGGTCCGGGCGGGTGCACCGAGGACACCCACGGCGCGCCCCGCTCACCCGCGCCCGTGCTGCCCGGTCACGACAGGGCGAGCAGGGCGCCCAGAGCGACGCCCAGGGCGAGCAGCCAGAGCAGCGTCGGCAGCGATCGTGGCGACATCGTCAGCCGCCTGCCAGCGTGACGGTGCCGTCGGCCACCGTGATGTCGACAGCGGCCAACCCGGTCGTGGCCGGTCCCTGCACGACCTCCCCCGTCGCGGCGTCGAACACGCTCCCGTGGCACGGGCAGGTGATCCGTCCGTCGGCGACGCCGTCGACGGTGCAGCCCTGGTGCGTGCAGGTCGCCGAGAACGCGCGAACCTCGTCGCCCGTCCGGGTCAGGACGACGTGCTGACCGGCGAGCACCAGCCCGCCCCCGTCCGGGACGTCGGCCACCGGGGCGAGGCGTTCGCCGCCACCGCCAGCCGGCCCGTAGCCGTTGGCGGCGGCGCCGGTCGGGCCGGTGCCACGGGCCGCGTCGCTGCGCCGGGCCAGGGCGAAGCCGACCACGGTGCCCACCAGGACCACGCCCGAGCCGCGCAAGACGGTACGGCGGGTGAGAGCGGCGGTCATGTCAGCGGCACCCCCGAGCGGGTGAAGAACCACAGCGCCGAGGTCAGCCACACGAGGACGAGTGCGCTCAGCACCGACCCGCCGAGCACGGGCAGCGACCAGCCGGGCAGACCGCGCACCCGCAGGCCGAGCATCTTCGCGGCGTAGGCGCCGTAGAAGAGACAGCCGGCTACGCCGTGCAGCAGCACCCGAGGGCTGCCGGTCGCGAAGCCGAGGGACCACATGCAGTGCAGCGCGACCGGCAGCGTCACGGTGAACGCCGTCGCGCCCGACCACCGGTGCGCCGGGCCGACCCAGCCCGGCGCGCGGCCGGAGGCACCGGGCAGCCGGCCCCACAACCACAGAGCGGTGGCGAGCTGCACGAGGAGCAGGACGGCGGCGGCGGTCGCCAGCCACGCCTTCATCTGCAGCATGCCGGAGAAGCCGAACGTCGCGAACGGCCGGCCCGCGGGCGAGTGCAGGCCCGCGTAGCTGCCGACTCCCACCGCGACAGCAGCGCCGAGCAGGACCACCAGCAGTCCTGCCGGCCGTCCGACTGTCACGCGGTCCTGGGTCGGGCTCACCGGGCCTCACCTCGGGACCCACTGTCGACCGTCGGTCGACGAACGGCAACGGGTGGATACCCGGACGTCGCCGCCACTCCGGGCGTACCGGACCGGCACCGAGTCAGGCGTACCGCTGGGCCGCCTCCGGCCGTCACCCGACCACCGTCGAGTCGCCGAGGACCCGGTCGACAGCGACAAGCAGCACCACCCGCTCCGGGTTGGGTCGGGGCACGCGGTAGCGCTCGGCGTACCGGCGCTCGGCGTCGCGAACCGCCTCGGCGTCCTCGAGCACCGACGCCGTCCCCTCCAGCGACAGCCAGCGGCGGCCGTCGAGCTGGCAGAGCACCGCGCGGCAGCCCGCCCGGGCGTGGCGCACCTTGCTGGTACGACGACTGGCGATCACCCGCGCGAGCAGCAGGTCCTCGTCCCAGGTGAAGCCGACCGGCACCACGTGCGGCGTCCCGTCCCTGCGCACCGTCGTGAGGGTGGCGAGGTGGCGCTCGGCGAGGAAGGCGAGCGCGGCGGCGGGGAGCTGCGTCGGGTCCAGCGCCACCTCAGACCCGGCCGGCCACGACCAGGGAGACCGCGTCGAGCAAGCCGCGGCAGGCCCGTTCGACCTGCTCGAGCACCTCGACGAACCCGTGCTCGTCACCGAAGTACGGGTCGGCCACCTCGGCCCCGTCCGCTGCCACAGGGTCGAACGACCGGAGCAGACGTACCTTGTCGCGCTGGGCGTCGGACCCCGCCATCGCACGCAGCTCTCGCAGGTGGCCACGGTCCAGCGCGAGCACCAGGTCGCGATCCTCCAGCCAGGACGGCCGGAACGAGCGGGCCCGGTGCCGCCGGCCGTCGTAGCCGCTGCTCTGCAGCACCGACAGCGCCCGGGCGTCGGCAGGGTCACCGACGTGGAAGGCCACCGTGCCCGCGGAGTCGACCTCCACCCGCCCGCCCAGGCCCGCCGTGTCGACGAGATGCGTCATCACGACCGCGGCCATGGGTGAGCGGCAGATGTTCCCGCTGCACACGAAGCAGAGCCGGTACGTCGGTCCGGTCGGCACGGGGAGGCCGGGGAGGTCACGCATGCCGCCCATCGTCGCAGGGGCGTACCGGCGGCCGCTCAGGCGGCAGCGGCGTCGCGGGCGGCTTCCAGCTCGGCGACGTCGATCTTCGACATCTGCAGCATCGCGCCCATCACGGCCTCCGCGACCCTGGGGTCCGGGTCGTTGAGCAGCTGGATCAGGGTGCGCGGCACGACCTGCCAGGACAGGCCCCAGCGGTCCTTGATCCAGCCGCACGGGCCCGGCTCGCCGCCATCGGCGAAGGCGTCCCAGTAGTGGTCCACCTCGGCCTGGTCGGCGCAGTCGATCATGAACGAGACCCCCTCGGTGAACTGGTGGTCGGGGCCGCCGTTGAGGCCGACGTAGGTCTGCCCGTCGAGCGAGAACTCCACGGTCATGACGGTCCCCGCCGGGCGCGGGCCGGCGTCGCCGTACCGCTGCACACCGGTCACGGCCGAGTTCGGGAAGAGTCCGACGTAGAAGCTCGCCGCCTCCTCGGCCTCGGTGTCGAACCACAGCCAGGGTGTCGTCTTCGGCATCGTCGCGTCCCTCCGTCTTGTCGATGCTGGTCTCGTGCCGGTCACCGGGTAGACCGCGGTGCCGGCGGGGACTCATCGGCGTTCAGTGCCCGAGCAGCCGGCCCATCATGGCCGCCCGGCGTGAGGGACGACCCGTGCGTGCCTCCTCGGCATCGGCGCCGGACATCACTTTGAGCGAGGCATTGACACCGAGCCAGCGGAACGGCTCCGGTTCCCACCGACGTGATCGGTGCCCCACCCAGGGCAGGTGGACGAGGTCGCTGTCCCGGTCCAGGACGAGGTCGGCGAGCGTCCGTCCGGCCAGGTTCGACGTGGCCACGCCGTCGCCGACGTACCCGCCCGCCCAGGCGAGCCCGTTGCCCCGGTCGAGGCCGACCGAGGCGCACCAGTCGCGCGCGATGCCGACAGCCCCGCCCCAGGAATGGGTGACGGCCGCGCCGGCGGCGTCGGGGAGCAGGTCGACCAGAGTCCGCTGCAGCCCGGCCAGGACCCGTGGGTCGCGGTCCTGCTCCGGGCGGACCCGCGAGCCGAAGTGGTACGGCGCGCCGCGGCCGCCGAACGCGAGCCGGCCGTCGGCGGTGCGCTGCCCGTAGATGACGAGGTGCCGGAGGTCGGCGAACGTCTCGCGGTCCTGCAGCCCGATCCGGTCCCAGACGTCGGCCGGCAGCGGCTCGGTCGCGATCATGAGGGAGTAGACGGGAGCCAGGGTGCGACGCATCCCGGGCAGGGCCGCGGTGAAAGCCTCGGTCGCCCGGACGACGACCCCGGCACGCACCCGGCCGTGCGGGGTCACGGCGGCGCCGGGCTCGATCGTCGTCACCGGTGTGTGCTCGTGGACGGTCACACCGAGCCGTTCGACGGTGCGGGCCAGCCCCCGCACCAGCCGGGCCGGGTGGATCGCGGCGCAGTGCGGCGTGTACGTCGCGCCGAGCACCCCGCCCGCCCGCACCCGGGCCCGCGCGTCGTCGGCGCCGAGCAGCGCCAGGTCGTCCTCACCGAACCCCCAGCGGCGCGCCTCGGCGACCTCGCGGCGCGCTCTCTCCAGCTGCACCCTGGTGCGCGCGGCCACCACGGTGCCGCCCCTGGCGAAGTGGCAGTCGATGCCCTCCGCGGCCGCCACCCTGCCGACCTCGTCCACCGCGCCCTGCATCGCCCGGTGCTGGGCCACGGCCGGCCCGGCGCCGTACCGCTGTGCCAGCCACCCGATCGATGCCGGGAAGAGCGCCGAGCACCAACCGCCGTTGCGCCCGCTGGCACCGAAGCCGGCGACCTCGCGCTCCAGCACCGCGATCCGCAGCGTCGGGTCGGCCGCCGCCAGGTAGTACGCGGTCCACAGGCCCGTGTACCCGGCGCCGACGACGGCCACGTCGACGTCGAGGTCGCCACCGAGGGCGGGCCGTGGGGCGAAGTCGTCGTCGGCGGTGCTGTGCCACAACGACAGCCGCCGGTAGTCCGCCGAGGTCACCTCGGTGGTGCCCACGAGCCGACGTAGGCCGGCACCGGGGGCGAGCCGCGCAGGTCGGGTGCCGGCTGCGGGGCACCAGCCACCTCGTGCAACGGCAGGACACCGGCCCAGACCGGGAGGTCGAGGTCCTCGTCGGCGTCGTCCGGCGGCGAGTCGCTCACCTTCACCGACCACTCAGCCAGTGACAGGCTGAGGACCAGCGTCGCGGCGAGCTCCTTCCGGTTCGGCTGCCGGGCGTCGTCCCAGCGACCCGGCAGCAGGTGCTCGGTGACGCGTTCGAGGCCGGCTGCCTTCGCCTCGCCCTCCAGCGGTGTCGCGACGCCGAGCACCATCGCGCACCGGTAGTGCATCGACGACTCGAACACCGACCGGGCCGCCACCAGTCCGTCGAGCAGGGTCACGGTGAGGCAGGTGGGTGCGCCGTCGGCGAGGCTGCGGAACAGCCGGCTGCCGGTCGAGCCGTGGAAGACCACGTCGTCTCCGTCGCGGGCGTACGCGACGGGAACGACATAGGGCTGCCCGGGGGAGCGGTCGGCCGCGACCGGGTCCGCCACGGCGACGTGGGCGACCCGGCCGGCGTCGAGGACCGCGTCGAGCACGGCGCGGTCGGTGACCTGGTTCTCCGGCAGCCGCCGGACCGTGGTCCGGTCGGTGGTCATCTGGTCAGAGCCGCGACCAGGCCTCGGTCAGCACCGAGCGCAGGATCTGCTCCATCTCGTCGAAGTGCGACTGGTCGCAGACCAGCGGCGGCGACAGCTGGATCACCGGGTCGCCGCGGTCGTCGGCCCGGCAGTACAGCCCGGCCTCGAACAGTGCCTTGGACAGGAACCCGCGGAGCAGCCGCTCAGCCTCGTCGTCGTCGAAGGTCTCGCGGGTGGCCTTGTCCTTGACCATCTCGATGCCGAAGAAGAAGCCGTCGCCGCGCACGTCGCCGACGATGGGCAGGTCGTTGAGCTTCTCCAGCGTGCGGCGGAAGTCGCCGGTGGTGTTCCGCACGTGCTCGTTGAGCTTCTCCCGCTCGAAGACGTCCAGGTTCGCCAGGGCCACGGCCGCGGACACCGGGTGGCCGCCGAAGGTGTACCCGTGCGCGAAGGAGGCGTGTCCCTGCAGGAACGGCTCCATGATCCGGTCGGTCGCGATCATCGCGCCGATCGGGGAGTAGCCCGACGTCATGCCCTTGGCGCAGGTGATGATGTCCGGCTGGTAGCCGAAGCGCTCCGAGCCGAAGTAGTAGCCGAGCCGGCCGAAGGCGCAGATCACCTCGTCCGACACCAGCAGCACGTCGTACCGGTCGCAGATCTCGCGGACCCGGGCGAAGTAGTTGGGCGGCGGCGGGAAGCAGCCGCCGGAGTTCTGCACGGGCTCGAGGAACACCGCGGCGACGGTCTCGGGCCCCTCGAACTCGATGGCCTCCGCGATCCGGTCGGCGGCCCAGAGGCCGAACGCCTCGAGGTCGTCGCCGTGCTCCGGCGCGCGGTAGAAGTTCGTGTTGGGCACCTTGTGGGCGCCCGGCACCAGCGGCTCGAACATCGCCTTGGCGGCGGGGATGCCGGTGATGGACAGTGCCCCCTGCGGCGTCCCGTGGTAGGCGATCGAGCGGCTGATGACCTTGTGCTTCATCGGCTTGCCGGTGAGCTTGTAGTACTGCTTGGCGACCTTCCAGGCCGACTCGACCGCCTCGCCGCCGCCGGTGGTGAAGAAGACCCGGTTGAGGTCGCCCGGGGCGAGGTGGGCCAGCCGCTCGGCGAGCTCGACCGCCTTCGGGTGCGCATAGGACCACAGCGGGAAGAACGCGAGCTCGCTGGCCTGCTTGGCGCCGGCCTCGGCGAGCTCGGTGCGGCCGTGGCCGGCCTGCACGACGAACAGCCCGGCGAGACCGTCGAGGTAGCGCTTGCCCGACGCGTCCCAGATGTAGGGCCCGTCGCCCCGGGTGATGACCGGGACGTCGACCTGCTGGTACGCGCCCATCCGGGTGAAGTGCATCCACAGGTGGTCGCGGGCCGAGGCGGCGAGGGCCGCCCCGTCGAAGGCGGTGGTGGGTTCGGTGGTCAGGGTCATCTGGTTCCCCAGTTGTAGAGCTGCTTACGGAGCTTGAGGTAGACGAACGACTCGGTGCTGCGCACCGAGGGCACTGCACGGATGCGCTTGGACACGAGCTCGAGAAGGTGGTCGTCGTCCTCGCAGACCACCTCGACGAGCAGGTCGAAGCTGCCGGCGGTGATGACGACGTAGTCGACCTCCGCCATGTCCGCGATCTTCTCGGCCACCGACTCGACGTCGCCCTCGCAGGAGATGCCGATCATGGCCTGGCGCGGGAAGCCGACCTGGAGCGGGTCGGTGACGGCGACGATCTGCATGACGCCTGCGTCGAGCAGCCGCTGGACCCGCTGCCGGACCGCCGCCTCGGACAGGCCCACGGCCTTGCCGATCGTGGCGTAGGCGCGCCGGCCGTCCTCCTGCAGCTGCTCGATGATCGCCTTGGAGACGTCGTCGAGGACGATGCCGCCGCCGCGTTCCTTGCTGGCCATGCCCGCGATCCTCGCCCCCGGACCGGGTGCTTGGCAAGTGAATCCGTGGCGAATGCCCTCAGAAATTGCTGAATCTGTCGTCCGGACGGCCTGCGACTGTTGAGAACGGGTCTCGCGGGCTAGGCTCCGGCCGAACCCGTGACGCCCCCGCCAGCCAGGAGCCACCGTTGTCCGAGACCCGCACCCTGCGCAACTTCGTCGCCGGCAAGCCGGTCGACCCCGCCGACGGCCGGACCTCCGAGCTGGTGGACCCCAGCACCGGGAAGGTCTTCGCCCATGCCCCGGTGTCCTCCGCCGAGGACGTCGACGTGGCGATGTCGGCGGCCGAGGCTGCCTTCGAGAGCTGGCGCGACAGCACCCCCAGCGAGCGCCAGAAGGCCCTGATCCGGATCGCCGACGCGATCGAGTCGCGCGCCGACGAGCTGGTGGCGGCCGAGGTGGAGAACACCGGCAAGCCGATCGCTCTCACGCTGTCGGAGGAGATCCCGCCGATGGTCGACCAGATCCGGTTCTTCGCCGGAGCCGCCCGGGTGCTCGAGGGCCGCTCGGCCGGGGAGTACATGGCCGGCCACACCTCGTTCGTCCGCCGCGAGCCCATCGGGGTCTGCGCGCAGGTCACGCCGTGGAACTACCCGATGATGATGGCGGTCTGGAAGTGGGCCCCGGCCATCGCCGCCGGCAACACCGTGGTCCTCAAGCCCTCCGACACCACGCCGGTGTCGACGCTGCTGATGGCCGAGATCATGTCCGAGTTCCTGCCCGAGGGCGTCTTCAACGTGGTGTGCGGCGACCGCGACACCGGACGGGCCCTCGTCCGGCACCGCACGCCGCAGATGGTGTCGATCACCGGCTCGGTGCGCGCCGGGATGGAGGTGGCCGGCGCCGCGGCGACCGACCTGAAGAAGGTGCACCTCGAGCTGGGCGGCAAGGCCCCGGTCGTGGTCTTCGACGACGCCGACCTCGAGGCAGCCGCGGAGGCCATCGCCGTCGCGGGGTACTTCAACGCCGGCCAGGACTGCACCGCGGCGACCCGTGTCCTCGCCGCGCCCGGCATCCACGACGACTTCGTGGCGGCGATCGCCCGGCAGGCCCGCGAGAGCGCCAGGACCGGCCGTCCCGACGACGAGGACGCGCTGTTCGGCCCACTGAACAACGCCAACCAGCTGGACCGGGTCGTGGGCATGCTCTCTCGCGCGCCGGAGCACGCCGCCGTGGCGGCCGGCGGGCACCGGGTCGGCGGCGAGCTGGCCGAGGGCTACTTCCACGAGGCCACCGTGGTCAGCGGTCTGCGCCAGGACGACGAGCTGGTGCAGGACGAGGTCTTCGGGCCGGTCATCACGGTCCAGCAGTTCAGCGACGAGGACGAGGCGGTCCGCTGGGCCAACGGCGTGCAGTACGGCCTGGCCTCGTCGGTGTGGACGAAGGACCACGGCCGGGCGATGCGGATGGCCAAGCGCCTCGACTTCGGCTGCGTGTGGATCAACACGCACATCCCGCTGGTCGCCGAGATGCCGCACGGCGGGTTCAAGCACTCGGGCTACGGCAAGGACCTGTCGATGTACGGCTTCGAGGACTACACGCGGGTCAAGCACGTGATGTCCAACATCGAGGCCTGAGCGGTCCGGTGCGGGTAGACCTCGTCCTGCGCGGAGGGACGGTGGTCACCGGGCTGCCCGGCGCCCCGCGGGCCCGGGCGGTGGCGGTGCACGACGGGCGCGTCGTCGCCCTCGACGAGGAAGCCCTCGCGCTGGTGCCTACCGCCGCCGGAACCGTCGACCTGGAGGGCGGCGCACTCCTGCCGTCCTTCGGTGACGGGCACGTCCACCCGCTGTGGGGAGGGGTCGAGCTCGCGGGGCCCGATGTCCGGGGCGCGACCAGCGTGGCGGAGGTCGTCGACGTCGTCCGGCGCTGGGCCGGCGCCCACCCCGACACCGAGTGGGTGCAGGGCGGCCCGTACGACCCGACCCTGGCGCCGGGCGGCCGGTTCGACGCCCGCTGGCTGGACGAGGCCGTCGCGGACCGCCCGGTCGTCCTGCAGTCCACCGACCACCACTGCGTCTGGGTCAACTCCGAGGCCTTGCGCCGCGCCGGCGTCCATGCCGGCACCCCCGACCCGCCGACCGGTCAGGTGGCCCGGCGCCCGGACGGCACCGTCCTGGGCACCCTGGTCGAGTGGACGGCGATGGAGCTGGTGCTGCGCCACGCTCCGCGTCCCACCTCGCAGGAGAAGCTCGAGGGGCTGATCCGGGCCGCGTCACTGCTCGCGGCGTCGGGTCTGACCTGGGTGCAGGAGGCTGCACTCGCACCGTCCGACGTCGCGGCGTACCTGGCGGCGGCGTCGACCGGCCGGCTGGCGGTGCGCGCCAACATCGCGCTGCGGGCCGACCCGGACAGCTGGCGCTCCCAGCGGGCGGAGTTCCTCGCGGTCCGCCGGGCCGCCGCCGCGTCGCCGGCCGGTGCGGACGTCTCGGCACGCACCGTGAAGATCTTCGCCGACGGTGTTGTCGAGGCCGGCACCGCGTCGATGCTCGAGCCGTACGACGAGGCGCTCGGCGACCCTCCTGGCTCCCGGGGGCACCCGGTCTGGTCGCCGGACGAGCTCGCAGCCGCGGCGGCAGCCTTCGACGCCGACGGTTTCCAGCTGCACGTTCACGCCATCGGCGACGCCGCGGTGCGCAGCAGCCTTGACGCCCTGGGCCGGCTGCCCGAGGTCAACGGTCTCCGTGACCGGCGCCCGGTCGTCGCTCACACCCAGTGCGTCGACCCTGCCGACGTGGCGAGGTTCGCCGAGCTCGGCGTCATCGCCAACCTCGAGCCGCTGTGGGCCCAGCTCGACCCGCTGCAGGTCGACCTCACCCTGCCCCGGCTGGGTCACCACCGCGGCGTCCAGCAGTACCCGATGGCCTCCCTGCTCGCGTCGGGCGCGCTGCTGTCCTTCGGCAGCGACTGGCCGGTGAGCTCCTTCCGGCCGCTGGAGGGGCTGGCCGTGGCCGTCACGCGGCAGACCCGGGACGGGGTCCCGGCCGGCGGCTGGGTGCCCGACGAGCGGCTGCCCGTCCCGGCGGCGCTCTCGGCGTACACCCAGGGTGTCGCGTACCAGGCGTTCGAGGAGGCGGAGTGGGGGACGGTCAGTGTCGGCCGGCGGGCCGACCTGGTGTGGCTCGAGGCCGACCCGACCACGACCGACCCGGCCGGCTGGCCGGACCTCCCGGTGCGCGGCACCTGGCTCGCCGGCCGCCGCACCTGGGACCCGGGGACGCCAGAGCGCGCAGTCTGACCGTGGAGCTGCGCCACCTGACGCCTGTTTCCGCGTGATTTCGTGGTCACGATCCGGTATCGCCACGGAATCCCTTGTCCGAGCCGGACTGCTCTGTCAGGATCGGCCGCATAGTCGCGCGGCCGCGCGATCGGGCAGTCGAGTCCCGGACCGGCTGCTGGCAGGAGATCAGGGAGGCTCATCGCGTGCACCAGTTCATCGCCGGGAGCCGCCGTGAGGGCGGTTCGGGGGAGACGTTCGACGTCACCGACCCGGCGACAGGCGAGACCGTCGAGCAGGTCGTGCTCGCAAGCCCCGGCGACGTGGATGCCGCGGTGGCCGCCGCACGGTCGGCCTTCCCGGGCTGGTCCGGCGCGGCCCCGGTGGAGCGCTCGGCCGCGCTGACCCGGCTGGCGGCGCTGCTGGACGAACGCTCGGGGGACCTGGCCCGCACCGAGTCTCGCCAGACCGGCAAGCCGATCCGGCTGGCCACCGGGTTCGACGTTCCGGGCACCGTGGACAACGTCGCGTTCTTCGCCGGGGCCGCCCGGGCGCTGGAGGGCAAGGCCGCTGCGGAGTACTCCGGCGACCACACGTCATACGTCCGGCGTGAGGCGATCGGTGTCGTCGGCTCGGTCGCGCCGTGGAACTACCCGCTCCAGATGGCCGCCTGGAAGATCCTGCCGGCGGTCGCGGCGGGCAACACCATCGTGCTGAAGCCGGCCGAGCTGACGCCGCTGACCGCGCTCATGATGGCCGAGGCCGCGTCCGAGGCCGGCATCCCCGACGGCGTGGTCAACGTCGTGACGGGCACCGGCAGGGTCGCGGGCGAGGCGCTGATGGCCCACCCGGACGTCGACATGGTGTCGTTCACGGGCTCGTCGGGGGTCGGTCGCCGGGTGATGGAGCTGGCCGCCGTGTCTCCCGGCGGGCCGAAGCGGGTGCACCTGGAGCTCGGCGGCAAGGCCCCGTTCGTCGTCTTCGACGACGCCGACCTCGACGCGGCCGTGCAGGGGGCGGTCGCCGGGTCGCTCATCAACACCGGCCAGGACTGCACCGCCGCCACCCGCGCCTACGTCCAGCGACCGCTCTACGACGCCTTCGTGGCCGGCGTCGCCGATGTCATGGGCACGGTGGTGCTCGGCGATCCGCTGGACGAGCGGACCGACCAGGGACCCCTGGTGTCCCGGCTCCAGCAGGAGCGGGTCGCGGGGTTCGTCGACAGGGCCCGCTCCACCGGCGCCAAGATCGTGCGAGGAGGTGCCGTCCCGCAGGGCGCACTGGCCCGCGGGGCCTACTACGAGCCGACGCTCGTCGTCGACGCCGCCCAGGACTCCGAGATCGTCCAGCACGAGGTCTTCGGCCCGGTGCTTGTGGTCCTGCCCTTCGACGACGACGACGAGGGGCTGAGCCTGGCCAACGACACGCCGTACGGCCTGGCGGCCTCGGCCTGGACGCGTGACGTGTTCCGCGCGATGCGCGCGACCCGCGAGATCCGGGCCGGCTGCGTGTGGGTCAACGACCACATCCCGATCATCAGCGAGATGCCCCACGGGGGCTACAAGGCCTCCGGCAACGGCAAGGACATGTCCCAGTACTCGATGGACGAGTACACCTGCGTCAAGCACGTCATGTACGACGGGACGGCAGCGGTCCGCAAGGATTGGCACCGCACCGTGTTCACCGGCTCCGGCACCTGACCGCCCGGACGCCCGACCCTGCACGAGACAGCACCGAGGAGAACCCCACGTGACTGACCACCGACAGGACCCGATGTTCCGAGCGCTGGTGCGGGCCCAGCTGAGCCGGCGCTCGGTGCTGCGCGGAGCCGGGGGAGTGGGGGTCGCCGCGGCGCTGGCCGCCTGCGGCACCGGAGGCACCAGTACCTCGAGCAAGCCCTCGGCGACCGTGAAGGACCGGTCGGCCAAGGACAACCTGGTGCGCTGGGCGAACTGGCCGGCCTACCTCGACTACGACGAGGACACCCAGAAGTACCCGACGCTGGAGAAGTTCCAGCAGGAGACCGGGATCAAGGCGACCTACGCCGAGGACATCGACGACAACGACTCCTACTACGGCAAGATCCAGGGCCAGCTGAAGAACGGCGACGACATCGGCAAGGACGTCATCACGCTCACCGACTGGATGGCCGGCCGGCTGGTCCGCCAGGGCTACCTGCAGGAGCTGGACAAGGCGAACATCCCGAACGCCGCGAAGCTGAACCCGAAGCTGCAGGACGTGGACTTCGACCCCGGCCGCAAGTACACGTTGACCTGGCAGAGCGGCTACGCCGGTCTCGGCTACCGCAAGGACAAGGTGGGCCGTGAGCTCAAGACGATCGACGACCTGTGGGCGCCCGACCTCAAGGGCAAGGTCGTCGTCCTGTCCGAGATGCGCGACACGGTCGGTCTGATCATGCTGTCGCAGGGTGTCGACATCTCCCAGGGCGTCTCCGAGGACGACTTCAACAAAGGGCTCGACGTGCTGCAGAAGCAGGTCGACTCGGGCCAGATCCGTCAGGTCAAGGGCAACTCCTACCTCGAGGACATGCGCAGCGGCAACGCGATCGCTGCCATCGCCTGGTCCGGCGACATCCTGCTCGCGCAGTTCGAGGAGGACGACCCCAACTACGTCTTCCAGCTGCCCGAGACTGGTGGCACGCTCTGGTCGGACAACCTGATGATCCCGATCGGGTCGCCGCACAAGACGAACGCCGAGAAGCTCATGAACTACTACTACCAGCCGGAGATCGCCGCCGAGGTGGCTGCCTACGTGAACTACATCTGCCCCGTCGAGGGCGCCCAGGAGGCGATGAAGTCGATCGACCCCGAGCTCGTGGACAGCCCGCTGATCTTCCCGACGGAAGCCGACCTGGCGAAGGTCAGCGTCTTCCCCAGCCTGAGCCCCGACGAGGAGACGACGTTCTCCGAGTCCTTCCAGAAGGTGATCGGCAACTGATGGCCGAGGCATCGGCCGAGGGTGGCCAGGACCTGCGGCTGGAACGCGTGAGCAAGCGTTTCGCGACCTTCACCGCTGTCGACGACCTGTCGCTCACCATCCCCTCGGGGTCGTTCTTCGCCCTGCTCGGCCCTTCAGGGTGCGGTAAGACGACGACCCTGCGGATGGTCGCCGGTCTCGAGGAGCCCACCGAGGGCGCGATCCTGATCGGCGACCGTGACGTGACCGACGCCAAGCCGTACAAGCGGCCGGTCAACACGGTGTTCCAGAGCTACGCGCTGTTCCCACACCTCGACATCTTCGAGAACGTGGCCTTCGGCCTCCGGCGCCGCGGGACCAAGCACGTCAAGGCGCAGGTCGAGGAGGCCCTCGAGCTGGTCGAGCTCGGCGCGATGGCGCGGCGCAAGCCGGCTCAGCTCTCCGGCGGCCAGCAGCAGCGGGTGGCGCTCGCCCGGGCGATCGTCAACCGGCCGGCGGTGCTGCTGCTGGACGAGCCGCTGGGCGCGCTCGACCTCAAGCTGCGTCGGCAGATGCAGATCGAGCTGAAGCGGATCCAGACCGAGGTCGGGCTGACCTTCGTGCACGTGACGCACGACCAGGAGGAGGCCATGACCATGGCCGACACCATCGCGGTCATGAACCACGGCCGGATCGAGCAGCTCGGCGGCCCGACCGAGCTGTACGAGGCTCCGCTCACCACCTTCGTCGCCAACTTCCTCGGGCAGTCCAACATGGTCCACGCCACGGTGTCCGGATCCGACGGTGACCAGCTCGTGCTGGACGTCCAGGGGCAGAAGGTCGCGATGCCTGCCGACCGGCGCAACAGCGGCGACGACGACCTCCTCATCGGGGTGCGACCCGAGAAGATCCACCTGGTGTCCCCGGAGGACGACGGGTCCGAGTCAGGCCGCAACGTGCTCCCCGGCGGGGTGGTCACCGACGCCAGCTTCACCGGCGTGAGCACTCAGTACCTCGTCCGGATGCCCTGGGGGCAGGAGCTGATGGTCTTCGCCCAGAACCTGGGGGCCGGCGGTGTCCTGCGACCGGGGACCCGCGTCGACCTGCACTGGGACCCGGCCCACACGTTCGCCCTGGACGGGACCGGCGACGTCAACGCGGGCGTCGAGCGCGAGGGTGCCGAGAGTGTCCAGGTCGGCTGAGATGACCTGGTCATGAGCGCCGGCCAGGGCATCGGCCTCGGCGAGCGGCAGCTGGACGCGGACCGGCCGCCGCCCGCCGACCGGAGTGGAGACGGCGGGCGCCGCCGGCTGACGCCGTACCTGCTCCTGCTGCCGGGCATGCTCTGGCTGCTGGTCTTCTTCATCCTTCCGATCGCCACCCTGCTGTCGACGTCGACCCAGACCCGGCCGGCGGGCGGCGAGATCGGCGAGTACGTCCAGACCTTCCGGTTCGCGAACTACGTCGACACGCTGGACGAGTACCTCACCGTGTTCGGCCGGTCGTTCCTCTATGCCCTGATCGCTACCGTCCTGGCGCTGGCCATCTCCTACCCGCTGGCCTACGCGATCGCATTCAAGGCAGGGCGGCTGCGCAACATCCTGCTCGTCCTGGTCGTCGCGCCGTTCTTCGTCAGCTTCCTGCTGCGGACCGTCGCCTGGAAGCAGATTCTGGCCGACGGCGCCTGGGTCGCCGACACCCTGCGCTTCGTCCACCTGCTCGGGCCCGACGGCCGCATCATCAACACGGCGCCGGCCGTCATCATCGGGATCACGTACAACTTCCTGCCGTTCATGATCCTGCCGATCTACGCGTCGCTGGAGCGGGTCGACCCGCGGTTCATGGAGGCGGCGGGCGACCTCTACGCGAACGGGCTGACCACGCTGCGGAAGGTGACCTTCCCGCTGTCCCTCCCCGGTGTGGTTGCCGGCACCCTGCTGACGTTCATCCCAGCGGCAGGCGACTACGTCAACGCTGCCCTCCTCGGCAACCGCGACACGACCATGGTCGGCAACGTCATCGACTCGCGCTTCCTCCGTGTCGTCGACTACCCGACGGCCGCAGTGCTCTCGGTGACGCTGATGCTGTCGATCCTGGTGCTCGTCGGGCTCTACATCCGCCGTGCCGGGACGGAGGAGCTGGTATGAGCGCCGTGGCGGGGCCGCGAACGACGCTCCAGGAGACCTCGGGCCCGGCGCCCCGGCGACACCGGTCGCCCGGACAGCGGGTGTCGCGGTGGCTCTCCCGCAACGCCATCCGCATCTACGCGCTGCTCGGCTTCACCTACCTGTTCGTGCCGGTGGCCTACACGCTCGCGTTCTCGTTCAACGACTCGGGCAAGTCCAACATCTCCTGGCGCGGCTTCACGCTGGACAAGTGGAAGAACCCGTGCGGCGCACCGGACGTGTGCAGCGCCCTGGGGAACAGCCTCAAGATCGGGGCACTGGCGACTGTCCTCGCCACGGTCCTGGGCACGATGATCGCCTTCGCGCTGGCCCGGCACAGGTTCCGGGGGCGCACGAGCACCAACCTGACGATCTTCCTGCCGATGGCCACCCCCGAGGTCGTGCTCGGCGCCTCGCTGCTGGCACTGTTCCTCAACCTGCGCATCCAGCTCGGCTTCACCACGATCGTCATCGCGCACGTGATGTTCTGCATCTCGTTCGTCGTCGTGACCGTGAAGGCGCGGATCGCCGGACTGGACCCTCGGCTGGAGCAGGCGGCGATGGACCTCTACGCCAACGAGTTCCAGACCTTCCGGCGCATCACGCTCCCACTCGTGGCTCCGGGCATCCTCGCCGCGGCGCTGCTCGCCTTCTCCCTGTCCTTCGACGACTTCATCATCACGAACTTCAACTCCGGGGCGGTGAACACCTTCCCCAAGTTCGTCTTCGTCTCCTCCCTGCGGGGCATCCCGGCGCAGGCCAACGTCATCGCGTCGTTCATGTTCTTCCTCGCGCTGTTCGCCGTGGTGATCGGTCAGCTCGTGAGCGGTCGGCGGAAGTCGGGCTAGAGCCGTGACCCCAGCCGGCGCCGGCACGCACCACGATGCGGCCGCCGCCCTCGTCGACGTGCGGTACGTCCCCTACTGGCTGGACGGACCGGCTCCCGAGCCGATGACAGCCTTGGCAGGTGGTGTTGTGGCCGACCTCGCCGTCGTGGGCGGCGGCTACACCGGACTGTGGACCGCGCTGCTGGCCAAGGAGGCCGACCCGGGGCGCGACGTGGTGCTGCTCGAGGCCCGGACGGTCGGCTGGGCGGCCTCGGGCCGCAACGGCGGGTTCTGCTCCGCCAGCCTCACCCATGGCCTGCGCAACGGGCTGGACCGGTTCCCGGGCGAGATGCGCACGCTGCAGCGGCTCGGCCAGGCGAACCTCGACGGCATCGAGGCCGCCGTCTCCGGGCACGGGATCGACTGCTCCTTCGAGCGCACCGGTGAGCTCACCGTGGCAACCGCGCCCTGGCAGGTCGACGAGCTGCGCGACCTCCCGGCACTGGCCGAGAGCGTGGGCGCCGAGGCGGAGTGGCTGGACGCCGACTCGGTCCGCGCCAAGGTCGACTCACCCACGTACCTCGGCGGCGTGCTGGACGCCGACGGCTGCGCCATGCTCGACCCCGCCCGCCTCGCCCGCGGGCTGCGCGCGGCATGCCTCCGGCTCGGCGTCCGGATCCACGAGAACACCCCCGTCCAGTCGCTCGAGCGATCCGGGACTGCGACCGAGCTGCGGACGCCGTACGGGCGCGTCACCGCGCACCGGGTGGCGCTGGGGACCAACGCCGTGCTCCCGCCGCTGCTGCGCCGCATGTCGTCCTACGTCGTCCCGGTGTGGGACTACGCGCTGATGACCGAGCCGCTCTCCGAGGAGCAGCGCGCGGCCGTCGGCTGGTCGGACCGGCACGGGCTCTCGGACGCCGGCAACCAGTTCCACTACTACCGCGTCACCGACGACTGGCGGATCCTCTGGGGCGGCTACGACGCGGTGTACCACTTCGGGGGCCGCACCGACGACCGGCTGGAGCGTGATCCGGCGACCTTCCTGACCCTGGCCCGGAACTTCCTCGCGACCTTCCCCCAGCTCGACGGACTGCGCTTCACCCATGCCTGGGGCGGCGTCATCGACACCTGCTCCCGGTTCAGCGCGTTCTGGGGCACGGCCCACCGCGGGCAGCTCGCCTACGTCGCGGGCTACACCGGCCTGGGTGTCGGCGCCTCCCGGTTCGGTGGGCAGGTGCTGCTCGACCTGCTCGACGGGCACGAGACGGAGCGGACCGGGCTGGAGATGGTGCGGCGCAAGCCGCTGCCCTTCCCGCCCGAGCCGGTGCGGTGGGCCGGCATCGAGCTGACCCGGCGGGCGGTGGCCCGGGCCGACGCCCGGCAGGGCCGTCGCGGCCCATGGCTGCGCACCCTCGACGCCCTGGGGCTGGGTTTCGACTCATGAAACGAGGCGACTGATGGCTAGGTACGGCCCGATGTTCGGCCCGGACGTCACCTTCCTCGGGGTGGACCGGTGCGACCTCGATGACCCGGGGAGCCTGTCCGAGGCCGATGTCGTGGTGATCGGGGCTCCCTTCGACGGCGGCACGTCGCACCGCCCCGGGACCAGGTTCGGCCCGCAGGCCATCCGGTCCACCGACTACCTCGGCCACGACGGCTCCCGCCCGCACCTCGCGCTGCGGGTGGACGCACTCCGGGACCTGCGCGTGCTCGACGCCGGGGACGTGGAGATGCCTCCCGGCGACATCGAGACCTCCCTGGCTGCACTGACGGACGCGGTGGCCGCCGCCGCGAGGGCCGGGGCCCTGCCCGTCGTCCTGGGCGGCGACCACTCGGTCACCCTCGCCGACGTCACCGGCGTGTCCCGGCAGCACGGCGCCGGCCGGGTCTCGGTCGTGCACTTCGACGCCCACGCCGACACCGGCAACATCGAGTTCGGGTCTCTCTACGGCCACGGCCAGCCGATGCGCCGGTTGATCGAGTCAGGTGCCGCCCGCGGTGACCGGTTCCTGCAGATCGGGCTGCGCGGGTACTGGCCGGGCCCCGAGACGCTGGACTGGATGGCCCAGCAGGGGATGCGCTCCTACGAGATGACGGAGATCGGTGCGCGCGGCCTGGACGACTGCCTGGACGAGGCGTTCACGATCGCGGTCGACGACTGTGACGGCGTCTTCCTGTCGGTCGACATCGACGTCGCGGACCCGGGCCACGCCCCGGGCACGGGCACGCCGGAACCGGGTGGGCTGACCGCCCGCCAGCTTCTCGACGCCGTCCGCCGGGTCGGCCTCGAGCTGCCCGTGGTCGGCGTCGACGTGGTCGAGGTCTCGCCGCCGTACGACCACGCCGACATCACCGCGATGCTGGCCAACCGGGTCGTGCTCGAGGCACTTTCCGGCGTCGCGGCCCGCAGGCAGGGTCTGGACCACGACCGGCGGCGCCCGCTGCTGGCCGACCGCCCCGAGGACGAGGAGTAGACGGATGCGGATCCTGCTGGTCGGGGCGGGGGGCGTCGGGTCGGCTGCTGTCGGCATCGCCGCCCGTCGCGACTTCTTCGAGACGGTCGTCGTCGCGGACTACGACCTCGGTCGGGCGCAGAGGGCGCTCGAGCGGCACGCCGGAGACCCGCGGTTCGCCGCCGCGCAGGTGGATGCGTCCAGCGCGGACGCCGTGGCGGCGCTGTGCCGGGAGCACTCCGTCACCCACGTGCTCAACGCGGTCGACCCGCGGTTCGTCATGCCGATCTTCGACGGTGCCTTCGCCGCCGGCGCCGACTACCTGGACATGGCGATGTCGCTGTCCCGCCCGCACCCTGAGGCGCCGTACGAGCGGACCGGCGTGATGCTCGGGGACGAGCAGTTCGCCAAGGCGGGGGAGTGGGAGACCGCCGGCCGGTTGTGTCTGGCGGGCATCGGGATCGAGCCGGGGCTGTCCGACGTCTTCGCCCGCTACGCCGCGGACCACCTGTTCGACGAGATCGACGAGGTCGGCGTGCGGGACGGCGCCAACCTCGAGGTCGCCGGGTTCGACTTCGCGCCGTCGTTCTCCATCTGGACGACGATCGAGGAGTGCCTCAACCCGCCCGTCGTCTGGGAGAAGGGCCGCGGCTGGTTCACGACGGCGCCGTTCAGCGAGCCGGAGGTCTTCGAGTTCCCGGAGGGCATCGGGCCGGTCGAGTGCGTGAACGTCGAGCACGAGGAGGTGCTGCTCATCCCGCGCTGGGTGGACGCGCAGCGGGTCACTTTCAAGTACGGGCTCGGCGAGGAGTTCATCACCGTCCTCCAGGTGCTGCACAAGATCGGTCTCGACCGGACCGACAAGGTCCGCGTCGGCGGCGCCGAGGTGTCGCCCCGCGACGTCGTGGCGGCCTGTCTGCCCGACCCCGCGACCCTCGGGGACCGGATGTCGGGCAAGACCTGTGCCGGCACCTGGGTCACCGGGCGCAAGGACGGTGCCGACCGGCAGGTGTACCTGTACCACGTCGTGGACAACGAGTGGTCGATGGCGGAGTACGGCTCGCAGGCCGTCGTGTGGCAGACGGCGGTCAACCCTGTCGTCGCACTGGAGCTGCTCGCCGCTGGGACGTGGAGCGGCGCCGGTGTGCTCGGGCCCGAGGCGTTCGAGCCGGTGCCCTTCCTCGACCTGCTCACCGCGTACGGCTCCCCGTGGGGGATGCGCGAGGGCGGCTAGGGTCGTTGGGCGGGGCGTCGTCGAAGACGCTGTTGCATCGGGCGCATCGGAAGGGGTTGCTCGTGCCGCACGAGGTGCAGGGTGTCGTGGCCATGGCCAAGGGTCGCCCGGTGTCGATGGAGACCGTGATCGTGCCGGACCCTGGCCCGGGGGAGGCGCTGGTGCAGGTGCAGGCCTGCGGCGTCTGCCACACCGACCTGCACTACCGCGACGGCGGCATCAACGACGACTTCCCGTTCCTGCTCGGGCACGAGGCCGCCGGGGTCGTCGAGGCGGTCGGCGACGGCGTCACGGACGTCTCGCCCGGTGACTTCGTCGTCCTGAACTGGCGTGCGGTGTGCGGACAGTGCCGTGCCTGCCGGCGCGGGAGACCGTGGTACTGCTTCGCCACTCACAACGCCACCCAGCGGATGACCCTCGCGGACGGCACCGAGCTCAGCCCGGCCCTCGGCATCGGCGCGTTCCTGGAGAAGACACTCGTGGCGGCGGGCCAGTGCACCAAGGTCGACCCCGAGGCGCCGGCGACCGCTGCCGGGCTGCTGGGCTGCGGGGTGATGGCAGGCTTCGGCGCCGCCGTCAACACCGGCAACGTGGGGCGTGGCGACAGCGTCGCCGTCATCGGCTGCGGCGGCGTCGGCAACGCCGCGATCGCCGGGTCACGCATCGCCGGCGCCACCACCGTGATCGCCGTCGACGTGGACGACCGCAAGCTCGAGTGGGCCCGGAGGTTCGGCGCGACCGACACCGTGAACAGCCGCAGCGAGGACGTCGTGGAGCGGATCCGCGAGCTCACCGACGGCTTCGGCGCTGACGTGGTCGTCGAGGCGGTCGGACGGCCGGAGACCTACGAGCAGGCCTTCTACGCACGCGACCTGGCGGGCACTGTCGTCCTCGTGGGCGTCCCCACGCCGGACCTCACCATCGAGCTGCCGATGATCGAGGTGTTCGGTCGCGGCGGTGCGCTCAAGTCCAGCTGGTACGGCGACTGCCTGCCCAGCCGCGACTTCCCGATGCTCGTCGACCTCTACCGTCAGGGCCGGTTCGACCTCGACGGGTTCGTCTCCGAGACGATCGGACTCGCAGACGTGGAGTCGGCGTTCGAGAAGATGCACCGCGGCGAGGTGCTGCGCTCGGTGGTCGTGCTCTGATGGCGGTCCGGGTCGAGAAGGTCGTCACCTCCGGCACGTTCGCTCTCGACGGTGGCGAGTGGGACGTGGACAACAACGTCTGGCTGGTCGGTGACGACGACGAGGTGCTCGTGGTCGACGCGGCGCACGACGCCGGCGCGATCCTCGCCGCCGTCGGCGACCGCCGCATCGTGGCGGTCGTCCTCACCCACGGCCACAACGACCACGTCAACGCCGCCGTCGAGGTGGCTGCCGGCAAGGACGCGGAGATCGCGCTCCACCCGGCTGACACGATGCTGTGGGCAGCCGAGTACGGCGCCGACCTGCACCCGGACATCGAGCTGGCCGACGGCGGTGCCTTCGAGGTCGGCGGCACCCGGCTGGCCGTCCTGCACACGCCGGGTCACTCACCGGGCGGGATCTGCCTCTACTGTCCCGACCTCGGTGCCGTGTTCTCCGGTGACACGCTGTTCCAGGGCGGCCCGGGCGCCACCGGTCGGTCGTTCAGCGACTTCCCGACCATCGTCGAGTCGATCCGCCTCTCGCTGCTCACGCTGCCGATGCAGACCGTCGTCCACACCGGCCACGGCCCCGACACGTCGATCGGCGCGGAGGCGCCGCACCTCGCCGAGTGGCTCGCACGTGGCCACTGAGCACGTCTTCCACCTCGCGCTCGCCTCGGACTGGGAAGCAGCCCGGCAGACCGGCGACTACCGGGTCTCGACGCGGGGGAAGACGCTGGAGCAGGAGGGGTTCCTGCACGCGTCGTTCGCCCACCAGTGGCAGGGCGTTCACGACGCCTTCTACGCCGACCTCGAGGAGCCGCTGGTGCTGCTCGAGATCGACCCCGACCTGCTCGGTGTCCCGCTGGTGGTCGAGGCGCCCGAGGGCGCCGACGAGGCCTTTCCGCACATCTACGGCCCGCTTCCGGCGGCCGCCGTCGTCGACGCACGACCGGTCCCCGCCCGCGACTGACCTTCCGCCGTCGGTCCCGATGTCGTGTGACCTACCCCGCGATTCGCCGGGATCCGGTGTGGACGAAGGGTTCACGGCTGGGCCCCGACTGCGCTAGAATTCGAACACACGTTCGAGTCGGGAGGGCGGATGCGGGAGGGGCGAGGGTCATTGGTCGACCCGGTGCTGCCCGCCGACCCGGACGCCGTCGACCCGGACGCGGCCGACCCGGACGCGGCCGACTGGGACAGCGCCGCGTGGGACCAGGCTTGTTGGGAGGCGTTGGTCGAGGCGGTGGTGGCCACGGGTCCGGAGGAGCGCCCGGGCGAGGAGGCCTTCGACGCGGCAATCTCCGCAGGCGAGGACGACGAGTGCTGGCCGCCGCCGGGTCTGCTGGACGAGGCGGAGCCGGGTCCGTTGCTGGCGGACCTGCTGTCGGCGACCGACCTGGATCGCTGCGGGGACGCGGATCTGGTGGGCGTGGTGCGGGCGGCCTACCGGCTGCAGGCCTGGGCCGCCGCACTCGAGGTGCGGGCGACCAACGCCCTGGTGTCGCGCTGTGCGGGCTGGCGCGGGGTGGTCCCGGACGGTGAGCAGGTGCCGAGGGAGTCGGTGTCGGCCGAGCTGGTGGCTGCGGTCGAGGTGGGCTGTGCGCTGGACCTGGCGCCGGCCACCGCCCGCGCCAGGGTCGGGTTCGCCCGGGAGGTGGACCGGCTGCCCGCGACCCGGGTCGCGCTGGCGGCCGGGGTGATCGACGTGCCGAAGGCCAGGTTGCTGGTCGAGGAGCTGCGGCCGCTGTCCGACGAGGACGCGCGCGTCGTCGAGCAGCGGGTCGTGGCGGCCGCGGCCGGTCGGACCCGGGCCCAGCTACGGGACCGGCTGCGCCGCGCGGTGCTGGCGGTCGACCCCACGACCGCGCAGGCGCGGCAGGTGAAGGCGACGGCCGACCGCCGGGTGGAGGTGTTCCCGCTTCCGGACGGGATGGCCAGCCTCGCCTACCTGGACACCGCTCAGCGGGTGCAGGCGCTGTACCTGTGGCTGTCTGGCCGCGCGGCCGCCGCGAAGGGCCCGGCCGAGGTTGATGACCGGTCGTTGGACCAGCGTCGGGCCGACGTGCTCGGCGACCTCGGCGTGCAGGGGCTCGCCGGCGAGGACCTGCCGCTGCGGCACGGCCGCCGCCCGCAGGTCCAGGTCACCGTCGCCGCCACGACCCTGCTGGGGCTGGACGACCGGCCGGGTGGGCTGGCCGGGTACGGGGCGATCACGGCGGACACGGCGCGCCGGATCGCCGCTGACGGCACGTGGCGGTGGCTACTCACCGACCCGCGGACCGGCCGGTTCGACGAGCTGTCGGTCGACACCTACGAACCGCCGCAGGACATGGTCGACCACGTGGCCGCTCGTGATGTGACCTGTCGCTCGCCCGGCTGCCGGCAACCGGCCTCCCGGTGCGACCTCGACCATCGCGTCCCGCACCCGCGCGGGCCGACCGCGGCCGCGAACCTGCAGCTGCTCTGCCGGGCACATCACACCGTCAAGACCCACACCGCGACAGCAGTCGAGATCGACGGGACCGCCGGGCTCCGGTTCACCCTGCCCTCGGGCCGGACGTATCACCGGCCCGCCGAGCCGGCCCTCGAGGACGCCGCCACCGATCTCCCACCGTTCTGACCGGGCAGTCCACCGCGACAGCATGACCGGCGAACTGATCCGGCACTCTGGATCACACCCTGGACGCCTGGACACCAACGACGGCGCAACGCCTGCATCGGTGCTTCACCAGTGCGCTGGAGGCAATTGCGCCGTCTTTCGTGTCCCCCGGATCCGTGCCAATCGCCCGTTGTAGAACGAACAGAAGTGCTGTTCCCGCGCACCAGGTCGGCGGCAGGAACATCCGCGCGCGGGAACCGCCCGAGCGGCGACAGGGGGCGGGGCGGCGATCCCCCTGATGCCGCAGGTACCAGCTGACGAGCGGCGGTTGCCTGGCTGATCGGCACACTCAGACGGACTGGGAATCTCGGCCCCGGGGGTTCCCGTGCGCCGGCAACGACGCTTCATCTGGCGTCCATGTCTGCCGAGGTACGTCCAGTGACGTCACGGCCGCCCGAAGACTTGCCGCAGTCCCCGTCGGGGCGCACACCGCAATGGGTGCGTGACGAGGCGGCGGGACATTCGATCGCACCGACCCCGTGGCGTACGGCTCCCAGCACGTTCCGCCCGGACGTCGGCAGCCGCCGCCGCGTCAACGCGGTGTCGACGATCGTGGTGACTGCCCTGCTCGTCGCGGGCTTCGCCTGGTCCTGGACCGGCCACCAGCCGGGGCAGTCATCGACCTCGGGAGCAGCCGCGGTCGCCCAGATCTCGCCATCCACCGCTGCGGCTCCGGTGCGCAATGGCCCGCCGCCTGGCCTGGAGGAGGTTGCCGCTCCACTGGGCGCACCTGCCCCGCAGGAGCGCACGTCAGGCTCCTACCGATTCAAGCTCACCCAACGGGAAGCGGCCACGACTCCGGTCGCGTTCAGCCCGTGCCGGCCCATTCATTACGTCGTCCGGCCCGACCACGCGCCACCGGGCGGCGGCAGCGCGATCAGCCGCGCCATCGCGCTGGTGTCGTCAGCCACCGGGCTCACCTTCGTCGACGACGGTCCGACGAGCGAGCCGATCGTGCCGCAGCGGGAGCCCTACCAGCCGAGCCGGTACGGCGACCGCTGGGCGCCGGTGCTCATCGCATGGGCCACCGCTGACGAGGTGCCGGACTTCGGTGTCGACATCGCGGGAGAGGCAGGCTCGCAGACCGTGAGCACCCCGGACGGCACCCGCGTCTACGTCACGGGCACTGTCTACCTCGACGCGGCGAAGGCGATCCGGATGCGTCGTCACGGCATGTCTGGCGTCGTGCAGGCGGTCGTCGAGCACGAGCTTGGCCACCTGGTCGGGCTTTCCCATGTGAACGACGCGACCCAGATCATGTTCCCGCGTGCCTCTACGCAAGTCCTCTCGTACCAGGCCGGAGACCTGACCGGCCTGGCCGCCCTGGGCGAGGGGCCCTGCACCTCGGAGGTCTGACCACTGTCGCCTCCGGCAGGCCAAGCTCGTCCATCGTTGGAACGACCCCGTCTGAGCGGACACGCAGGGCAGGCGATATCCGGCCCTGCCCGCCCCGACTCGACGCCAGGTCCGAACCGGATGACAGTCGGGGCGCTGAGAGCCACGTCAGGTATCCGAGCCTCCCATGCGTGGCTGCCCGGCCCACAGCTGCAGGTCGTGCAGGTGGAACCGGACCGCGAGGTGTCGGGCACCGACCGGGGACCGGTCAGACCAGCGCGCGCAGGCCGCGTTTCGCGAGCTGGCCGGCGATGATGACCCGCTGGACCTCGCTGGCGCCCTCCCAGATCCGCTCCACCCGTAGCTCGCGGTAGAAGCGCTCGGCGACGTTCTCCCGCATGTAGCCACGGCCGCCGAACACCTGGACCGCCCGGTCGGCGACCCGGCCGGCCATCTCGGACGCGTACAGCTTGGCCATCGAGCACTGGGCGTGGGCCACTTTACGGTCGGCGCCGTCGTCGATCGCGCGCGCCACGGCGTAGACGAGGGTGCGCGCGGCGAGCAGCTCGGTCACGCTGTCGGCCAGCATCGCCTGGACGAGCTGGTAGTCCGCGAGCGGCTGCCCGCCCACGACCCGGGACCCGGCGAAGGCGGAGGTCTCCTCGACCAGCCGCTCGGCCGCACCGAGGCAGCGGGCCGCCACCATCAGCCGCTCGAACCGGAACCACTCGTGGGCGAACGTCATGCCGTCGCCCTCGGCGCCGACCAGGTGCGTCGCGGGAACCCGCACCTGCTCGAACGCCACGACGGGGTGGTGGTGAGCGATGGTGTGGGTGTACGTCGGCGTGCGTACGACGCGGACCCCTGCAGTGGGTAGGTCGACGAAGAACATCGCGTGCTCGCCGTCGTGGTCGCCACCGACAAGGCGAGCCTGGAAGAACGCGTAGGTCGCCTCGTTGTACGACGTCACGTGCCACTTCTCGCCGTCCAGGACGTAGTCGTCGCCGTCTCGGCGGGCGGTGGCGGACAGGTCGGCGACGTCCGACCCGGCGTTCTCCTCGGTGATGGCGTAGCACTCGACCGCCTCGCCACGGACCGACGGCGCGAGCCACCGCTCCCGCTGGAACGGCGTCGCCACCGCCGGCAGCCAGCCCGGCGGGGTCGCCATGCACCACGCGAGGGCGTTGGTGACCCGGCCGCCCTGTTCCTGCACCAGCACCTGCTGCAGGGTGCTCGACCCCCGACCGCCGTGCTCGACCGGGATGTTCATTGCGGTCAGCCCGAGCGCCCGGGCGCGGTCGCGGTGCGCCGCCTCGACCTCCGGCGCAAGCCGGCCCTCGTGCATCTCGGCCTCCACCTCGAAGGGCACCAGCTCCTCGGCGAAGCTCCGCGCGGTCCCTTGCACCTCGCGGTCGGCGTCGGTCAGACCGTGCATGGCGGGCTCCCGGTGGCGACTCTTGACTGACTGTTCAGTCTATGCCAGCGTGACGAGTCGTGACCACCCGTCCCCCGAGCACCGCCGACGCCGTCGTCGTCGGCGGCGGGACTATCGGTGCCTGGTGCGCGGTGTTCCTGCGCCGGTCCGGGCTGCCGCACGTCGTGCTGCTCGAGGCCGACACTCTCGGCAAGGGCGCGAGCAGCCGGGCGGCCGGCATGGTGCGCGCCCAGGGCGGCACCGACCACGCTGTCCGGCTCGGCATGTGGAGCCGCGACTTCTATGCCAGGCAGCGTGAGGAGCTGCCCCTCGACTCCGGCTTCGTGGCCCAGGGCTACTGCATGCCGTGCTTCACCGATGGCGAGGTCGAGCAGGCGCACACGCGGATCGCGATGCAGCAGGACCTCGGGCTCGACGTCCGCTGGCTCACGGCCGCCGAGTTCGACGAGCTCAACCCCGCCGTCGCGCCCGGACGCACACTCGGCTCGTCGTACGCGCCGGGCGACGGCTACATCGACCCGCCGCGCAACGTCCTCGCCTACACGGCTGCGCTCGTCAGCACCGGTGTCGACGTGCGAGAGGGCGTGGCGTTCACCGGAATGCGCACGGTCGGCGGCCGGGTGACTGGCGTGGCCACGAGCAAGGGCGACATCGCGACCGACCGGGTGGTGCTGACGGGCGGTCCACAGCTCGCGGATGTCGGGCGCCTCGTCGGCGCCCGGGTGCCGGCGGGTGGCACGCGCCACCAGGTGGTGGTGACGGAGCAGCACCCCGACCTGCTGCCGGACCGGCTGCCGATGGTCTTCGACGTCCAGGCCGGCATCTACTGGCGGCCGGAGGAGGGCGGGCTCCTGTGGGGGATGAGCAACCCGGAGGAGCCGCCGGGCGTGGCGCGCGAGTTCGACCACGACTACTTCGCGCTGATGCGCGTGCGGGTCGCTGACCTGGTTCCCGTCACCGGCAAGCTCGGGGTGCGCCGCACCTGGGCGGCGACGATCGACTTCACTCCCGACCACCTGCCGATCCTCGGGCCGCTGCTGGTCGACGGCGGGCCGGTCGACGGCGCAGTCGTGGCAGCGGCGGGCGGCCACGGGATGATGTGGGGACCCGCCGTCTCGCGCGCGGCCGCCGACCTCGCGCTCACCGCCCGGACCGATGTCGTCGACGTGACCGACCTCGGCCTCGACCGCTTCGACGCCGAGGGCCGCAGCCGGCTCGCGCCGGACCCGATCGCCCTGCCCTTCCCCGAGAGGACCTGACCTGCCATGACCGCTGTCGCCACCACACCGCTGCTGCCGGACGCCTCGCACGTGGGCGAGCTCGAGGACTGGGGCCCGCTCGAAGAAGCCACCGGGCCGGAGATGCACACCTGGGGCGTCACCCTCTGGGAGGACGGCGACGCGTCGGCCGGCGTCTGGGAGTGCACCGCGGGCCCGTCGCGCTGGGTGCTCGAGACCCACGAGGTGATCCACCTCGTCACCGGCCGGATGACGGTGACCCCGGACGGGGGAGAGCCCACCGAGGTCAGCGCCGGGGACGTCGCGGTCTTCCCCAAGGGCTGGACCGGGACCTGGGACATCCACGAGACGGTTCGCAAGGTCTACGCGATCTTCTGAGCGCACGATCGCCACGTCGCGAGCGGGTTCCACGACGCCGGCTTCGACCTACCGGCCGAGTGGTCGCTGCCGGTCACCGCGGTACGACGAGGACGTCGGCGGCCACCGCGCCGGACGCCCCGACGACCAACGGGTTGACGTCGAGCTCCCGGACCGCGTCGCCGAGCTCGACGGCGAGGATGCCCATCGAGACCACCGCACGCGTCACCGCGCCCAGGTCGGCGGCCGGGCGGCCCCGGACGCCGTCGAGCACCGGCCGCGCCCGCAGCCGGTCGACCAGGCCGAGGGCGCGCACCTCGTCGAGCGGTGGAAGCGCGACGGCTCGGTCGGCGAGCACCTCGACGAGCACGCCGCCGGAGCCTAGGACGACGAGCGGCCCCAGCAACGGGTCGTCGGCCAGGCCGAGCGACAGCTCGACGCCGGCCGGAACCGTCGCGCAGACCAGCACCCCGGGGCCGAGCCGGCCGGCAATCTCGTCGTACGCCGCGGCGAGGGCGTCCGCGTCGGCGAGCCCCAGCCGGACGCCCCCGACGTCGGACTTGTGGGAAGCGCCCTCGTCGGTCTTGAGGACGACCGGCCAGCCGAGTCCGGCTGCGGCGGCGACGGCGGCGTCCCGGGTGACAGCGCGACGTGCCTCGCCGGTCGCGATGCCGTAGTCGCGCAGCAGCGCCGACGACTCGAGCGTGTCCAGCGGTCCGCGTGCGAGCCGTTCGCACCAGCGTTGCCGGCGCCCCGGGTCGACCCCGACGCGGGGCCGATCCGGTCGCGGGGCCGCCCGGGCCAGCAGGTGACCGAGCGCGCGCAGCCCGCTCCGGGTGCCTTCCAGCACCGGCACCCCGCCGGCCCGGAGCCGAGCCGCCCACTCCTGGTCGATGGCGCTCGTCAGGTTGGTCAGCACGACGACCGGGAGGTCGGTGCCGGCGGCCGCGTCCAGGGCGGCCCGCGGGTAGGAGTCGTCCCCGTCGTACTCCTCGACCAGGTCGACGGCGAGAGCGACCGCCGCGACCGCCGGGTCGTCGGCCATCGCGGCCAGGCAGCCGGCGAACAGCGCTCGGGTGTCCTGCCCCGTGCCCCAGACGTCGAGCGGGTTGCCGACAGTCAGTCCGGGGTCGAGCAGCGCAGCCAGGCGCGCCTGTGTCGCGGCCGACAGGTCCGCGAAGGGCACCCCCTCGCGCTCAGCGACGTCGGCCACCAGGACGCGCTCGGCGCCTGAGTCGTGCACGGTCGCGAGGCCCCTCCCCGGCCCGTGCAGGGTGACTGCACGACCCACGGTGATCAGCTCGAGGAGGTCGACAAGCTCGTCGAGGTCGTGCACGCGGTGCAGCCCGTGCGACTCGGTGAGGGCCTCCCAGGTCGCATCGGCCCCTGCCAGCGCGCCGGAGTGCGCCTCGACAAGCCCGGCGGCCGACACGGTGCCCCCGACCGCGAGAAGTGCGACGGCGACGTCCTGGTCACGCGCCCGGTCGAGCGCCGCGCGGAGCCGCACCGGCTCGCGCACCGTCTCCAGCACCAGTGCCACGGCGCGGGTGGCGGGGTCGTCGAGTGCGTGCTCGAGGTAGTCGGCTGTCGTCGTGACGAGCTCCTGGCCGGAGGACACGGCCGACGTCCAGCCGAGCCGGCGCCGGCTGCGCAGCAGCGCCGAGAAGGCCGACCCCGAGTGCGAGACCAGTGCGACCGGCCCGGCGGGCAGCTCGGCACGCTCCAGGTAGCCGATGGCCCGGACCCCGTGGGTCAGGTCGACGAACCCCATGCACCCCCCGCCGCAGAGCGCCATCCCCGCGTCCCTGGCCGTGCCCGCGAGCCGCTCGCGCAGGGACGGGCCGCCGCCGGGCGCCGACCACGCCGAGCCGAACACCACCGCCGACCTGTCACCGCGCGCCGCGGCAAGAGCGAGCTGCTCCTCCAGGGAGTCGTCGCCCACGGCCAGCAGCACCAGGTCGACCGTTTCCACGACGTCGGACAACGCGGGCACGCATCGTTGGCCCTGCACCTCGCGGTAGCGCGGGTTCACCAGGTGGACCACGGGCGCTGCCGGGCTGCGCCCGACCTCGGTCACCACTCGGTCGCCGAAGGTGCCGGGGCGCGCGCTGGCACCGACGACCGCGACCGACCGCGCCGCCAGCATCGACCGGACGGCGTCCGCGGCGGTCACGGCCGGCCGCTCAGCGGGAGCCCTTGCCCAGCCGGGCCAGCGGCTCCCGGCGCTTCGCGCGCCTCTGGTCGGCGATCGCTGCCTTCGCCGCCTGCCAGCCCGGGATTCCGCACACCCCGCCGCCCGCGTGGGTCGCCGAGCTGGCGTTGTACAGGCCCGGGACCGGCGTGCGGTAGTCGGCGTATCCCGGTGCCGGTCGCAGGTGGAACAGCTGCTCCAGCGAGAGCTCGCCGTGGAAGATGTTGCCCCCGACGAGCCCGTACTCGTGCTCCATCTCGTACGGGCCCACCACGTCCCGGTGCAGGATCGACGCCTTGACGTTGGGCGCCACCTCGTCGTACAGGTCGACGCACCGGTCCGCGTAGGACTCCAGCTCGTCCTGGTGCGGCTGCTCGCTCCAGCTGCTCGGCACCCACTGGGTGAACAGCGACATGATGTGCGTGCCGTCGCGGGTGAGACCGGTGTCGAACGACGTGGGGATCACGCCGTCGCAGAAGGGACGGGCGGCGGGCCGACCCTCCCGGGCGTCCTGGAACGCCCGCTCGATGAACTCCATGGTGGGAGCCATCTCCACCGAGCCGGTGTGGTGCTCGGCGAGCTGGTTGCCCGGGTCGGCGAGGAAGTCCGGCAGCTCGGCCAGGTGCAGGTTCACCTTCACCACACCGCTGCGCGACCGCCACCGCTCGATGTCGGTGACGAAGTCGTCCGGCAGGTTCTCCCGGCCCACGTGGTCGAGGAACGCGGTGCGCGGATGCAGGCTTGTCACGACGACCGGCGCCCGCAGCTCGGTGCCGTCGGCGAGCACGACACCTGCGGCCCGCCCGCCGGACACGATCAGCCGCTCCACCCGGGCCCCCGTGCGCACCTCCGCGCCGAACGACTCAGCCGACCGCCGGATCGCCGCCGAAACGCCTCCCATGCCCCCGTCGGGAAAGCCCCAGCTCCCGAGCTGGCCGTCGCCGACGTCACCGATCGAGTGGTGGGCCATGACGTACGCCGTGCCCGGCTCGAACGGACCGGCCCAGGTTCCGATGACGCCGTTGACCGCGAGGGCGCCCTTGACCTGCGGCGACTCGAACCAGTCGTCGAGCAGGTCCGCGATGCTCATCGCCATCAGTCGGGTGACGTCGGCGACGGTGCGCACGTCGAGCCCGCGGTGCCGCCACGCCAGTCGCAGCAGACCGGCGAGGTCAGCCGGTCGGTGCGAGCCCACCTTCGGCGGCACCGTCGTGAGCAGCGGGCCCAGGACCTCGGCCAGCCCGGTCAGCCAGGCGTTCCAGCCCGCCATGGCATCGGCGTCCTTGCGGGACCACTTGGCGACCTCGGCGTACGTCCGGCGCGGGTCGTCCTCGTGGATCGTGAGCGAGCCGCCCTCGGGAAATGCCTGGTAGTACGGGCCCATCGGGTGCACGCGGTAGCCGTGCCGGGGGAGCTGCAGGTCAGCGACGATGGTGGGTGGCATCAGGCTCATGACGTACGACAGGCGGGTGACGAGCACGTCCGGCGCGTCGTCCCACGGCGCCTCCGTCGTCGCCGCACCGCCGGTGGTCGCGCGGGACTCGAGCACGACGGTGCGCGCACCCTGGCGCGCCAGGTAGGCGGCAGCGACGAGTCCGTTGTGGCCGCCCCCGACCACGACTACGTCGTAGGTGGACGCCATCGGCTGCTCCCTCGTGGCACGTGTGGAAGGCGTTGACTGACTGTTCAGTCTAGGCAGTGCTAGCCTGCGCGACAAGGGCCGGCGGGTGCGCGGCCACGAGCCCGGAGGAGTCCTAGTGCCTGCATCGCCGACGTCGTCGACGGCAGCGGCACAGCCGGACGTGCGCCGCGAGCAGATGCTCCTCGCCGCAGCCGAGCTGATCGGCGAGCGCGGGTTCTCCGAGACGCGGATCGCCGATGTGGCGAGACGGTCCGGGGTCAGCCCTGCCCTCGTCATCTACTACTTCAGCACCAAGGACGAGCTGCTCACGGCGGCGCTGAGGTTCTCCGAGCAGTCCTTCTACGCCGACGTCGCCGCCCAGCTCGACCGGCTGCGCGGCGCCCGCGAGCGCCTGGAGATGCTCGTCCGCACCACCTGCGTCCCCCAGGGCGAGGGGGAGATCCCGGGTGCCTGGGGTCTCTGGTTCGACCTGTGGGCCCAGGCCTTCCGGCACCCCGAGGTCAAGAAGGACCGGATCGAGCTGGACCAGCGTTGGCGCGACACCATCGCCCGGGTGGTGAAGGACGGACAGGACGGCGGCGAGATCGCGCGGTCGGTCGACGCGGACGCCTTCGCCATCACGTTCTCGGCGCTGCTCGACGGGCTGTCCATCCAGGTGGCCCTGGACGACCCGGTGGTGGACGCTGACCGGGCGTTCGCGATCGCGATGGCCTTCGCCGCTCGTGACCTCGGCGTGGGCTGGCGGCCGCGCCGGTCGACCTCGTCAGGCCGGTCGCGCGGTCGCTGACGCGCGCTGGTCCGGCAGGGTCTGGCCGGCCTCACCCGGGGGTGCGGCGTCGGTGACGTCCGTGAGCAACCGGGCTGCCTCCGGCGGGAAGACGGCCCGCACCGCGCGCCCGGCCGCGAACGGCGACGACATCGGCTCGCCGGTGTTCGGGACCGCCACGAGCAGGGTCTGGCCGTCGGCAAGACGCACCACGACGTGTGTCGCCGGCCCGAGGTAGACGACCCGGTCGACCAGGCCGTGGAAGCAGTTGTGCCCGGCGGGAACCGGGGCGGCGGCGTCCGTGACAGCGTCCAGCGCGATGCGCTCCGGGCGCACCACCACCTTGCGGGCGCCGGCCGCCGGAGTGCCGACTGCCCGCAGCTCCAGGGTTCCCAGCCGGCAGCTGACCGCACCGGTGGCGTCCGTCCCCCGCACGTCCACGTCCAGGACGTTGGCGGAGCCGAGGAAGCCCGCCACATAGGCCGTGTCGGGCGCCGCGTAGACCACCTCAGGCGCACCGAGCTGCTCGACCCGACCGGCCCGCATCACCGCGAGCCGGTCCGACATCGTGAGAGCCTCCTCCTGGTCGTGGGTCACGTAGACGAAGGTCACCCCGACCGTCTGCTGGATCGACTTCAGCTCCAGCTGGAGGTGCTTGCGCAGCTTCGCGTCCAGCGCGCCCAGGGGTTCGTCCAGCAGCAGCACCCGCGGCCTGAGGACCAGTGCCCTGGCAAGCGCCACCCGCTGCTGCTGGCCGCCGGAGAGCTGCCCCGGCCGCCGGTGGGCGTGCTCGGTCATCTGCACCAGCTCGAGCATCTCGCCGACGCGGCGTCGGGACTCGCTCTTGTCCCCTCGCTGGTAGCGCAGCCCGAAGGCGACGTTGTCCCAGACGTCGAGGAAGGGGAAGAGGGCGTAGGACTGGAACACGGTGTTGACCGGCCGCTTGTGCGCCGGGACCGAGACCAGGTCCTCGCCGTCCAGCAGGATCTGGCCGGCGCTCGGGGCCTCGAAGCCGGCGATCATCCGCAGCGTGGTGGTCTTGCCGCACCCCGAGGGACCGAGCAGGGAGAAGAACTCCCCGGGCTTGATGTCGAGGTCGATGCCGCGCACGGCCTGGGCGTCGTCGAAGTCCTTGGTCAGGCCGGCCAGGCGCACGGCGCCGCCGCGCATCGCCGCCTCGGCCACTCCGTCAGCCCTTCACGAGTCCCGCGAACGTCGCCACGTTGGCGACGAACCTGTCGGCATCCTCCTCCTGGTGCTGCACCGACAACAGCCATTGCTCGACCTTTCCCCACGGCGGCAGGAAGACCCCGCCGTTGTGCTGCACCAGCCAGTGCAGGTGGCCGAGCCGCTCGTCGACGTCGTGGAAGTCGCGCAGGTTGCGCACCGGCCGGTCCAGGAAGCTGACACACCCCTTGGCGCCGATCGTCACCACATGCCACGGCAGGCCGTGGGCGGCGAGGACGTCGGTCACCTGCTCGTGCAGGCGCTCGCGCAGGCGCTCGATGTGCGCGTACGCGTCCGGGGTGAGGGCCTCCAGCAGCGTGGCCCGGGCGGCCGCCATCGCGAGGGGGTTGCCGTTGAAGGTCCCGACCTGCTCGTAGCGGCCGTCGGCGATCAACCCCATGACGTCCTCCGTGCCGCCGATCGCCGCTACTGGCAGGCCTCCGCCCAGTGCCTTCGCGAGGCAGATGATGTCGGGAGTGACGCCGAGCGCGGCGGTCGCGCCGCCGGGTGAGACTGTGAGTCCGGTCTTCACCTCGTCGAAGGCGAGCAGCGCGCCGGCGCGGTGCAGCAGGTCCCGCACCCCCTCGAGGTAGCCCGGATCCGGCGGGATGATCCCGGCATTCATCATGACCGGCTCGACGATCATCCCGGCGACCCGGCCGGGGTTCTCGTCGAGCACCCGCGCCACCGCGGCCACGTCGTTGAAGCCCACGACGGCCACCAGGTCGATCACTGCACGCGGGATCCCCGTGTTGCCCGGGACGTTGTGCGGACGCTCGGGCGGGCCGGCCTCGTCCGCCTCGGGGAGCACCGACACCTCGACCGAGTCGTGGTGCCCGTGGTAGCAGCCCTCGACCTTGATCACGAGGTCCCGGCCGGTGGCCGCGCGCATCAGGTGGACCGCGTCCATGGTCGCCTCGGTGCCCGAGTTGCCGAACCGCCACAGCGGCAGGCCGAACCGCCGGGCGAGCTCCTCGGCGACGACGACGGCGTCCTCGGTGGGCTGGGCGAAGTGGGTCCCGCGGCCGACCCGCTCGGTGACGGCGCGGACTATCGCCGGGTGCGCGTGGCCCACGAGCGAGACCCCGTAGCCCCCGTGCAGGTCGACGTACTCGGTGCCGTCGACGTCGTAGATCCGGGACCCTGCACCATGGGTGAGCCAGACCGCCTGAGGCTGGGCGATCTGCCAGCTCGAGGTCGCACCACCGGCGAGGGTCCGCCGGGCCCGCGTCATCAGCTCGGCAGAACGTGGCTGACGCCTGAGGAAGGCCGCCTCCTGACCGGCGATCAGCTCGTCGAGGTCCGCGCTCGGCAGGCCGGCGGCGGTCGTGCTGGTGACGCTCATGGGTACCTCGATCTACGCCCGGCGACCCCGGTTGGCGGTGGCTCCGAGCCTGGTTGACTGAGCGTTCAGTCTATGCAAGCGTGAAGGCGCCGAGTCAAGCACGAGGAGGCGTCTCCGTTGCCCGACGAGCTCCCTGGACGGCGACGCACACCCATCCCCAGGCGGACCTTCCTCAGCCGCATGACGTTGGCCGCGCTCGGTGGCCCTGCGCTCCTGGAGAGCCTTGCTGCCTGCGCGAAGAACCAGCCCGGAGGCTCCTCGGCACCGAGCGGGCCGAGCGGGTCGGGCAGCGGCACCCCCGCGCTGAAGATCGCCAGCCCGGCCACGCCCGTCACCTGGCCCGTCGACAGGTCCGCGTTGATCGCCGACGGGCTGACGCCGGAGCAGGGCGCGACCCTCCAGCTGTACAACTACGCCGACTACATCGGCCCGAAGGTCGTCAAGCGCTTCGAGAAGAAGTACGCCGACTACGACGTGAAGGTCCGGGTCTCGACCTTCAACGACACCGACGAGGCGCTGACCAAGATCCGCGGTGGCAGCTCGGGCTACGACATCTACTTCCCCAGCTACGACCAGATCGCCAAGATGGTGAGCGGCGGGCTGATCCGGCCGCTCAACCACTCGTACGTCCCGAACATCGCCAACGTGTGGCCGGACTTCACCAACCCCTGGTACGACGGCGACTGGCACTACACCGTGCCCTACAGCGTCTACACGACGGGCATCGGCTGGCGGAACGACCGGATCTCGGCGGACATCCCGTCCATGGCCAACCCCTACGACGTGTTCTGGGATCGCGACTTCAAGCGCCGCCTGGCGCTCATCGACGACTGGCACACCGCGATGGCCATGGTCGCGCTGCGCGCCGGGGTCACGGACATCAACTCCACCAAGGACAGCGACATCGCGACGATCCGCGACCAGATGATGGAGATGCAGTCCACGACCCGGCCGAAGGTCACCATCACGATGTACAACGACCTCCCGGCCGGCCAGCTCGACCTCGCCCAGATGTGGTCCGGAGATGTGGTCAACGCTCAGTACTACCTGCCCAAGGGCGTCGGGCCGGAGGTGCTGTCGTACTGGTACCCGCCGGACGGCAAGGGGATGGTCGACAACGACCTGATGGTGATCCTGTCCCAGGGGAAGAACCCGGTGCTCGCGCACCTGTTCCTCGACTTCATGCTGGACGAGACCAACGCCCTGGACAACTTCGGCTACATCGGCTACCAGCCGCCGCAGACGGCGCTCACGGCAGAGCAGATGATCGCGGACGGATACGTGCCCGAGAACCTGGCCACGGCAGTCGTGAAGCAGGAGTGGTTCGCAGGTGGCTACCGGCTGCTCGAGCTGCCGCCGGCCGCCGACGCGGCCTGGCACGATGTCTGGCAGCAGTTCAAGGCCGGCGCTTAGTGCTCCAGCGACGGGTGCGCCGTCGCCTGTCCCGTGAGCGCCTCCTCTGGCCGGCTCTGGCACTGCCCGGCACCATCTGGCTCCTGCTGCTGTTCGTGGTGCCCATCTACGTCGTCTTCGCGATCGTGTTCGGGCGCGTCGACCCGATCTTCCGGACGCCGCTTCCGGTGTTCAACCCGCTGGACTGGAACACCACGCAGTTCACCGACGTGTTCCGTCACATCCTGGGACCGGACGGCTACTTCGGGCCTGCGCTTCTGCGCACCGCCGTCTACGTGCTCGTCGCCAGCATCCTGTGCCTGCTCATCGCCTACCCGGTTGCCTACTACGCGGCCCGGATGAGCAGCCGGCACCGGAAGCTGCTGCTGGCGCTGCTGATCGCGCCCTTCTGGATCAGCTACATGATGCGCATGCTGGCCTGGGTCAACCTGCTCCAGGACGACGGTCTGGTGAACCGTGGGCTGGAGGTCGGCGGCCTGGGCACGTTCGCCGTGGACTGGCTCGACGGCCGCGGCCCCGTCGTCGTCCTCGGCCTGGTCTACGGCTACGTGCCCTACATGATCCTCCCGCTGTACGCCGGGCTGGACCGGCTGCCCGCGAACGTCCTCGAGGCAGCGCGGGACCTGGGCGCCGGGCGGCTGGAGACGTTCCGGCGGGTGACGCTCCCGCTGTCACTGCCGGCGATGACGGCAGCGCTGCTTCTCACCTGCCTGCCGATGCTCGGTGACTACTTCACGTCCGACCTGCTGTCCGGCTCGCCGCGCACCTCGATGGTGGGCAACCTCATCAACAACACGGTCCTCACCCCGGGCCAGACCGGCCAGGCCGGGGCGTTCGTCCTGCTGGTCCTCGTGGTGTCGCTCGCGCCGATGCTCTTCTACGTGCGCAGCGTCCGCTCCGAGGGACTCGCGTCGTGACCGGGGGAGGCCCGCGGGTCCTGAGCTACTGGCGCGACCCGTGGCGACGGCCGCGCGTGCTGCAGGCGGTCACCGTCGGCTACCTCGTGTGGTCGCTGGTCCCGGTGCTGATCGCGGTGATCTTCTCGTTCAACTCCGGCCGGTCGCGCACGGTGTGGCAGGGCTTCTCCTTCCGCTGGTACTGGGGCGACGAGGAGCGCTCGGTCTGGCACGACCCGTCGCTGCACACGGCCCTCACCCACACGCTGCTCCTGGGTGTCCTGGTCACCGCCATCACCATCCCGCTCGGGGTCGCTTTCGCGCTGGGCGTCGACCGGTGGCGTGGCCGGCTCCCGGAGGGCGCGAACCTGGTCATGCTGCTGTCGTTCGTCATCCCCGAGACGCTGCTCGCCGTCGCCCTGCTGTTCCTCGTGACCCAGCTGGTGACACCGCTCGCGCTCGGGACCTCGGCCCAGGTCGCCGGGCTGGTGACGTTCCAGCTGTCCTACCCGGTCGTGATCGTCCGCGCGCGGCTGCTGACCATCGGCAAGCAGTACGAGCAGGCGGCGATCGACCTGGGCGCATCGCCGATGACCGCCGTGCGCCGGGTCCTGCTCCCGATGCTGACGCCGGCGATCTTCGCCAGCGCCGTCCTCGTCTTCGCCGACGTCATCGACGACTTCGTCATCGTCCGCTACCTCTCCGGAGACTCGTCGACCGAACCCACGTCGGTGAAGATCTACAACACCGCACGGGCCGCGCCGACGCCGGCGCTGAACGCCCTGGCCAGCCTGATGCTGCTCGCGTCGCTCCTCGCCGTGGTCGCCGGGCTGCTGGCCTACCGATGGCTCAGCCGCGGGGAGAAGGACGTCTCCAGCCTGGACAGCTTCGCGGGAGGACTGTGATGGTCGTGCAACGGTTCGGCAACGTCGTCGGTGGAGTCACGGGTCGGCCGGCCTCGGGACACCACCTCGCTTCGGTGGACCCGGTCACCGAGCAGCCGTGGGCGGAGGCGCCCGACTCGGACGCCACCGACGTCGACGCCGCGGTCGCAGCAGCTGCAGCAGCGTTCCACCAGTGGAGGCGCACCCTCCCGCGGGAACGGGCCGACCTGCTCCTGGCTGCAGCCGCGGTCCTCGCCGACGCCGCGGACGAGCTCGCCGACCTCGAGGTCCGCGACACCGGCAAGCCGCGGCGGGTCGTTGTCGAGGAGGAGATCCCGCCGACACTGGACCAGCTGCGCTTCTTCGCCGGGGCGGCCAGGCTGCTGGAGGGCAGAGCCGTCGGCGAGTACGAGGAGGGCGTGACCTCGGGCGTCCGGCGCGAGCCGGTCGGGGTCTGCGCCGGCATCACGCCGTGGAACTACCCCTTCATGATGGCCGTGTGGAAGTGGGCGCCGGCTGTCGCGGCGGGCAACACCGTCGTGCTCAAGCCCTCCGAGCTCACACCCGCCTCCACCGTGCGGATGGCCGAGCTGCTCGCCGGTGTGCTGCCGGCCGGCGTCCTCAACGTGGTCTGCGGTGGCCCGGACACCGGAGCGGCCATGGCCGCCCACCCGGGCGTCGCCCAGGTGTCGCTGACGGGGAGCGTGCGCGCAGGCACGGCGGTGGCGGTCGCCGCGGCCGGCCGGCTGGCACGCACCCACCTCGAGCTCGGTGGCAACGCCCCTGCCGTCGTGCTCGCCGATGCCGACCTCGCCGAGGCCGCCGCCGGGATCGCCGCCGGCGCCTACCTCAACGCGGGACAGGACTGCACCGCTGCCTCGCGGGTCCTGGTGGCGCGCGGCGCAGCCGCCGAGCTTGTCGAGCACCTGCGCACCGCGGCCGAGGCCACCACGGTGGGGGGCCCGGAGCGTCCGGACGCCGTGCACGGCCCCCTGGTCAGCGCCGCAGCGCTGGCCCGGGTCGAGGGGCTGCTGGACCGGCTGCCGTCGCGGGCCGCCGTCGTCGTCGGGGGCAAGCGGCTGCCCCGGCCCGGCTGGTTCCTGCCCGCGACCGTGGTGGTCGGGGTGGAGCAGGACGACGAGATCGTGCAGGCCGAGGTGTTCGGCCCGGTCGTGACCGTGCAGGTCTTCGACGACGTGGACGAGGCCGTCCGGCTGGCCAACGGCGTCCCGTACGGGCTCACCGCCAGTGTCTGGACCCGCGACCACGGGGCGGCGATGCGCCTCCTGCGCGACCTCGACTTCGGTGCCGTGTCGGTGAACACCCACGCCCCGATGGCGGCAGAGATGCCGCACGGTGGCTTCGGCCTCTCCGGCTACGGCAAGGACCTGGGCCTCTACGGGCTGGAGGACTACACCAGGCTCAAGCACGTCGCCCACGCCTGGTAGCAGGGGGCTGGACGGCGCACACCCCTCCTCCTATCCTGACTGTGTGGTCAGTCAGCAGTTCCTGCGGTCCCCCATCGACCCGGCCCGGCTGGCACCGGCCCTCGAGCCGCTCGGCCGGAGCCGGATGCTGCCGCGCGAGGCCTACGTCGACCCGGCGGTGCTGGCGTGGGAACGCCGGACCTTCTTCGCCGGCTGGGTCTGCGTGGGCCGGTCGGCCGACGTGGCCGAGGTCGGCAGCCAGCGCGCCGTGGCCGCCGGCAGCGCCGGCGTGCTGCTGACCCGGGCCGAGGACGGCGTGCTGCGCGCGTTCGCCAACACCTGCCGGCACCGCGGCCACGAGCTGCTGCCCTGCGGGTCCGAGGCCCGCAAGCGGGGCATCGTGTGCCCGTACCACGCGTGGTCCTACCGGCTGGACGGCTCGCTGCTCGGGGCTCCCAGCTTCCGCGACGTGGCGGGCTTCGACCCGGACGAGTTCGGCCTGCTCGCCCTGCCGTGCCACGAGTGGCACGGATGGGTGTTCGTGGACGAGTCCGGCCTGGCCGGCGACTTCGCCGAGCACGTCGGGGCGCTGGAGGGCATCGTCGCGCCCTACGCCCCGGCCGACCTTCGCGTCCTCGCGACCCACGAGTACGAGATCGCGGCCAACTGGAAGATCCTCGTCGAGAACTACCAGGAGTGCTACCACTGCTCGATGATCCATCCCGAGCTGTGCCAGGTGAGCCCGCCGGAGAGCGGCGCGAACCTCGACCTGCCCGGCGACTGGGTGGGCGGCTGGATGTCACTGCGTGACGACGCGGAGACCATGTCGCTGGACGGCCGGTCCGCCGGCGTCTTGATCGAGGGCCTGGCCGAGACGGAGCGCCGCACCGTCATGTACGTCGCGCTGTTCCCGAACCTCTTGGTCAGCCTGCACCCCGACTACGTGATGACGCACCGTCTGACGCCACGGGCGGCCGACCGCACGCACGTCGAGTGCGCCTGGCTGTTCCCCGCGTCAGCCGCCGACCGTGACGGCTTCGACCCGGCGTACGCCGTGGACTTCTGGGACCTCACGAACCGGCAGGACTGGTCGGCCTGCGAGGCGGTCCAGCGCGGGCTGGCCAGCGAGCACGCGGTGCCCGGGCCGCTGGCGCCGGAGGAGGACGGCGTCCAGCACTTCGTCGCCCGCGTCGCCCGCGGCTACCTGGGCGCCGGCGCGGCGACGACGCTCTCGCCCATCCGCTAGGCGCGGCCGCCCGATCCGGTGGCCCGACCCCGGATCACGGCCGCCCCTCCTCGCCGTGAGCCGCCGCCCCGGGCGACCGCGCCTGCGACGAGGACGGCGCCGACGGGCTCCCGGTTCGCCGGCGTCGGCGGAGGCGCGCGGCTCAGCAGACGGACGCGAACGCCTTCTCGAGGATCCCGAGCCCCTCCTCCAGCAGCGGCTCGGGCATCACCAGGGGCGGCAGGAACCGTAGGACGTTGCCGTAGGTGCCGCAGGTGAGGACCACCAGCCCGTCCGCGTGGCAGGCCTTCGCGACCGCCGCCGCGGTCGCGGGGTCCGGGGTGCGGCTGCCTGCCTCGGTCAGCTCGACCGCGACCATCGCGCCCCGGCCGCGGACGTCGCCGATGACACCGTACGTCGAGGCGAGCTCGTCGAGCCGGCTGGTCATCACCTCACCGATCCGCCGCGCAGCGCCGCACAGGTCCAGGGACTCCATCGTCTCGATGCTGCCGAGCGCTGCCGCGCACGCGACCGGGTTGCCGCCGTACGTGCCGCCGAGCCCGCCGACGTGCGGCGCGTCCATGATCCCGGCCCGCCCGGTGACTGCCGCGAGCGGCAGCCCGCCGGCGATGCCCTTGGCGGTGGTGACCAGGTCGGGCACCACGCCCTCGTGGTCGCAGGCGAACCAGTCGCCGGTGCGCGCGAACCCGGACTGGATCTCGTCGGCGACGAACACCGCGCCGTTCCCGGTGCACCAGGCGGCGACCGCCGGCAGGAAGCCTGGGGCGGGGACGACGAAGCCGCCCTCGCCCTGCACGGGCTCGATGAGCACGCAGGCCACCTCGTCGGCGCCGACCTGCTTCTCGACCAGGTCGAGCGCGCGAGCGGCGGCCTGCTCACCGGTCATGCCGTCGGGGTCGCGGAACGGGTAGGACATCGGGACCCGGTACACCTCGGGTGCGAACGGCCCGAACGAGTGCTTGTAGGGCATGTTCTTGGAGGTCAGCGCCATCGTGAGGTTGGTCCGGCCGTGGTAGCCGTGGTCGAACACGACGACCGCCTGCCGTCGGGTGTGCGCCCGGGCGATCTTCACCGCGTTCTCGACCGCCTCGGCACCGGAGTTGAACAGCGCCGAGCGCTTCTCGTGGTCACCGGGGGTGAGGCGGTGCAGGGCCTCGCAGACCTCCAGGTAGCCGGTGTACGGCGTGACCATGAAGCAGGTGTGGGTGAAGCGGGCCACCTGCTCCTGGACCCGGCGCACCACGGCGTCGGCGCTGTTGCCGACGCCGGTGACGGCGATGCCGGAGCCGAAGTCGATCAGCGAGTTGCCGTCGACGTCGACGAGGACGCCGCCACCGGCACTCTCGACGAACACCGGCAGCGTGGTCCCGATGCCGCGCGCGACCAGCCCGGCCCGCCGGGCGAACAGGTCGGTCGAGCGCGGACCGGGGATCTCGGTGACGAGCCGGCGTTCCTGCGGAAGGCTGGGACCTCCGGAAACAGTCATGGACCGCAGGGTACTGTGACGTCCTCGTGTGCGACAGTGCTTCTGAACGACGAAATCCGTAGGAGTAGCGGGATGGCTGACGTCTGGACCGGCTGGGTGGGGGGCGCCCGGCTGCCCGCCGCCGAAGGTGACCGGCTCGTCGTCCGGCACCCGCACGACGGGGCACCGGTCGCGCAGGTCGCCTGGGCCAGTGCCGCCCAGGTCGAGCAGGCGGTGGCAGGGGCCGATGCCGGCCGCCACGCGGTCGGCTCGGCACCGGCACACGTGCGCGCGGACGCCCTCGGCCACGTGTCTGCCCGGCTCTCCGAACGGGCCGAGGAGGTGGCCCGGCTGATCGTCGCGGAGTCCGGCAAGCCTGTCGTCTGGGCCCGCGCCGAGGTGGCCCGCGCGGTGTCGACGTTCCGCTGGGGAGCCGAGGAGGCCCGCCGTTTCGGCGGCGAGCTGCAGCGCCTGGACACCGAGCCGGCGGCGCAGGGCCGTGTCGGTCTGGTGCGCCGGTTCGCCCGCGGCCCGGTGCTCGGCATCTCGCCGTTCAACTTCCCGCTCAACCTGGTGGCCCACAAGCTGGCACCGGCGGTCGCCGTCGGGGCGCCGATCGTGCTCAAGCCCGCCCCCAAGACACCGCTGTCGGCGCTGCTGCTGGGCGAGCTGTTCGCCGAGACCGGCCTGCACCCCGCCGCCGTCTCCGTCGTGGTGGTGCCGGACGCCGCTGCCCCCGGCCTGGTGGCCGACCCGCGGCTGCCCGTCGTCTCGTTCACCGGGTCCGCCGGCGTCGGCGCCCGGATCCAGGCGGACGTGCCGCACAAGCACGTGACTCTCGAGCTCGGCGGCAACGCGGCGGCGGTCGTGTGCGCGGACTGGTCCTCGGCCGCCGACCTCGAGCATGCGGCGAGCCGGATCGCGAGGTTCGGGACCTACCAGGGCGGCCAGTCCTGCATCGCGGTGCAGCGGGTCCTGGTCGACGCCTCGCTGCTCGAGGCGTTCGTCCCCCTCCTTGTCGCGGCCGTCGAGGCGCTCGGGGTGGGCGACCCCTCGGACGAGGCCACGACGGTGGGGCCACTCATCGACGAGGCGTCCGCCGCGCGGGTGGAGGCATGGGTGCAGGAGGCTGTCGGCGGCGGCGCCCGGCTGCTCACCGGTGGCACGCGCAGCGGCACGACGTATGCCCCCACGGTCGTGGTCGACGCGCCCGCCGACGCGAAGGTGGTGCGGGAGGAGGTGTTCGGCCCCGTGCTCGTGGTGGTGCCCTTCGACGGGGTGGGCGCGGGGCTGGCAGCGGTCAACGACTCCCGCTACGGCCTGCAGGCGGGCGTCTTCACCCATGACCTGCAGGTCGCCTTCCGGGCCCACCGCGACCTCGAGGTCGGCGGTGTCGTCATCGGCGACGTCCCCTCGTTCCGGGCGGACCAGATGCCCTACGGCGGCGCCAAGGACTCCGGCGTCGGCCGTGAGGGTGTGCGCGCCGCGATGGAGGACCTGACCTACGAGCGCGTGCTCGTCCTCACCGGGGTCCCGCTCTGAGCTCGGCCGTCGCTCAGCGGCGGGCCAGCCAGCGGCGCAGGTCGCGGACCCGCACCATGGTCTCCCCGCGCTGCTCCCGCGACGGCAGCTTCCGGTCGCGCACCGCAGCCAGGACGGCGGCCTGGTCGACCTGGGCGATCACCGCGACCTGGGCGAGCGTCAGCAGGCTGTCGGGCTCGTGCCGGACGAAGTCGGACATGAACTCAGATCGGCGCATCGCGCAGCGACCTTGACCCGGAAGGGCGACGTCACCGCCGTGGCGGGGTGGTGAGCTGGCGGCGCATGTCGGCGAGCATCGCCTCGAACATGGGCTCCGGGTCGGTGAGGGCGAAGCCGAGGTGGCCGAAGATCTCGATCGTCACCGCACCGTAGAGCCGGACCCAGCCGGACAGGTAGGCGGCCAGGGCACCCGTCGGCAGCACGTCCCCGACGTACGTCGAGAACCGGGCCAGCTGGGCGGACAACGGCGGCGGCAGCGCGTCGTCGGGCGGGGCCTCGAACGGCGCCGCCGTCCAGATCTCGACGAAGATCCCGAGGAAGACCGCGCCGAAGGACAGGTTCTCGTCCGGCTGCTCGTGCCCTGTCGGCCGGCCCTCGCCGGCGGACGCGAACAGCAGCTGGTACTCCTTCGGGTGCGCCAACCCCCACCGGCGGAAGGCCCGGCAGGTGGCCATCAGGCGCCCGACCGGGTCGGCCCGGGGCACCGAGTCACGGGCTCCTTCGAGGGTGCCGGTGATCTCGGCCAGCAGGTCGGCGCAGCAGGCGGCGACGAGCTCCTCGTGGCTGCCGAAGTAGCGGTACAGGGCCGGTGCCGTCATGCCCATCGCGCGTGCGATCGCGCGGAGCGTCAGCGCGTCCGGACCCTCGGCCACCAGCAGCGAGCGCGCGGTGGCCTTGATCTCCGCCGTCGTCGCCTCCCGCACCCGGGACCGCCGGGTCCCGCCGGCAACGACCTGCCCGGTCACCGCGCCACCTCCGCCTCGGCTGGACAAACCTGTGAACACCCTTGACACCCGTGAACGCCGTCATCATAGTGAACAGCATTCACGAACACAATCTGCGTTCACGCCATGTTAGGGGACGGTGCCATGTTCGACCGGCTGGGACACGTGACCTTCCACCACCGCCGGCTGGTGCTGGCCCTCGCCGGGGTGTTCCTGGCCGTGGGCGCGCTGTGGGGCACCGGGGTCTTCGGCTCCATGACCAGCAGCGGCTTCGGCACGCCGGGCAGCGAGTCGGCCCGGGCCCTGGCCCGCACCGAGGCGACCGTCGGGCGCGGGGGAGCCGACGTCGTCGTCCTCTACCGGGACGGCGGCCGCACCGTCGACGACCCGGGTTTCCGCACCGCCGTCGAGGCGCACCTTGCCTCGCTGCCCGGTGACCTGGTGACCTCGACGACGAGCGCCTGGACCGCGGGTCCGGCCGCCGACAGGTTCGTCTCTGCCGACCGCCGCTCGACGTACGCGGTCGTGCAGCTGGCCGGCTCCGGCGACGACGAGGTGATGCAGGCGTACGAGGACCTCGAGCCCGCGCTCCGCGACGCACCCGCCGGCCTGCGGGTGCGCCTCGGCGGTGACGAGGCGATCGGCAGCGACATCACCGCCCAGGTGGGCGAGGACATCGCCAGGGCCGAGCAGATCTCGCTGCCCGTCGTGCTCGTGCTGCTCGTCGTCATCTTCGGTGGCCTGACCGCGGCCGGTCTGCCCCTGGCCATCGGAGGGCTGGCGATCCTCGGCGCGTTCACGATGCTCCGGCTGCTGAGCCTGGTCACTGACGTGTCCGTCTTCGCCGTCAACATCGTCACGATGCTCGGCCTTGGCCTGGCCATCGACTACGGCCTGTTCGTGGTGAGCCGGTTCCGCGAGGAGATCCGGGGCGGTCGGGGGACCGAGGCGGCCCTGCGGACCACGATGGCCACTGCCGGGCGGACAGTGGCGTTCTCCGGGCTCACCGTGGCGATCTCGCTGGGCTCGCTGCTGTTCTTCCCGCAGGTGTTCCTGCGGTCGATGGGCTTCGGCGGGATGGCAGCCGTCCTGGTGGCCATGGTCGGCGCGCTGACCGTCCTGCCGGCGCTGCTCGCGGTGCTCGGCCCACGGGTCGACTCGTTGCGGCTCCCCTTCCTCCGCAGGCCCACGCCGGCCGGCGCCGCCGGTGCCGAGCAGCGTCACGGTGCCTGGTACCGCCTCGCCCGCAGCGTGATGCGCCGCCCTGTCGCCTACGTCGCAGTCATCGTTCCGGTTCTCCTCGTGGCCGGGCTGCCCTTCCTGCGGGTGGAGTTCGGTGGCGTCGACCACCGGGCCCTGCCGGCGGGCACCGAGAGCCGCGTGGTCTCCGAGGCGCTGCTCACCGACTTCCCGGGTGGGAGCACCTCGACGATCGACGCTGTCGCCACCTTCGCCGACGGCGGCGTCGACGCGGCCGACCGGGCGGCGTTGAGCCGCTACGTCACCCGGGTCGAAGAGCTGCCCGGGGTCGATGCCGCCGAGATCACTGCGGTCGAGGACGGCACCGCGCTGGTCGAGGTGCGGCACGGCTTCGAGGGCCTCTCGGCCGACGCCCGTTCCCTGGTCGCAGAGGTCCGCGACGTCCCGGAGCCGGCCGGTGCCGAGGTGCTCGTCGGCGGCCGAGCCGCCGACCTCAGCGACCTGTTGGCCAACCTCGGAGCCACGCTCCCGTGGATGGGGCTGTTCGTGGTGGGCGTGACGCTGGTGCTGCTGTTCCTGGCGTTCGGCTCGGTGGTGCTCCCCGCCAAGGCGATCGTCATGAACGTCCTGTCGTTGTCCGCCTCGTTCGGCGCGTTGGTGTGGATCTTCCAGGACGGGCACCTGTCCGGCCTGCTCGGGTTCACCAGCACCGGCGCGATCGAGGCGACCCAGCCGATCCTCATGCTCGCCATCGCGTTCGGGCTGTCGATGGACTACGAGGTGTTCCTGCTCTCGCGCGTTCGCGAAGAGTGGGACCGCACCGGCGACGCCACGGCCGCCGTAGCCACCGGGTTGCAGCGCACCGGGCGGATCATCACCAGCGCTGCCCTGCTGCTCGTCGTGGTGATCGGCGCGTTCGCGACGTCCGGCATCGTCTTCATCAAGATGATCGGCATCGGCATGGTGATCGCGATCATCGTCGACGCGACCGTGGTCCGGGCGCTCCTGGTGCCGGCCACGATGCGCCTGATGGGCCGCTGGAACTGGTGGGCGCCCGCCCCGCTGGCCCGGTTCTGGGCCCGGCACGGGATCCGGGAGGGCGACGAGCGGGTCGTCCTGCCGGAGCAGCCCCGGCCCGCGGACCGGACGGTAGGCGTCTAGCGCTGCGGCGGGTCCAGGCGGCGCTCCCGCGGCACTGCGCCGCGAATGCGTTCGTCGGTCCAGTAGGCCTCCACCTGTTCCGGCGGGCTGGTCGTCCCCGAGACGACGACCCCGTCCGTGGAGACGCCGGCCCGCCCGTCCCGCCTCGGCCGTCGGCCGAGGCGGGACAGCAGTGCGCGGAGCACGTGCACCGTGGACGGCCTCCCTACTGTGCGGCGGCGCTGGTGTACGCCGACTGGACGGTGCTGCCGAAGTACGGGCCGAACATCCTGTTCGGCACCGAGGAGTACCCGAAGCTGTTCACCGAGTTGATGGTGGACCCGGTCAGCCACGGCCCGCCACTGGAGCCGCCGGTCATGTTGCACGGGATGCCCTGGCTCTGGGTACCGCCCCAGACGTCGTCGGACGCGGTGCCCGAGCACGACTTCAGCGACTCACCGTCGAAGGGCGGCGCGGCGGGGTAGCCGTAGGCGGTGTAGTAGAGGCCGCGGGCGAGGTTGAACGCGATCCCCTGCCCGCCGACGACGTCGGTGAGGTGCGACCCGTTGAGGGTGTTCATCACGGCGAACCCGCCGTCGTAGTTGATGTCGCCCGAGTTGGCCCAGGCGCTCGTGGTCACCAGGGTGCGAGCGGTCCAGGTCCCGTAGGGCCGGCTGCCGTAGTTGTAGGCAGGGACGAAGGCCCAGTTGGTCGCGAAGGCGCCTGGCCCCTCGTTGACGCAGTGACCTGCCGTCGTGACCACGTCGCGGTTCGCGCTGGCGGTGGCCGCCCCGGAACAGACGTAGTCGGTCCCGCCCAGGGTGAAGAAGACCTTGCCGGTCGTGGAGGTCGTGGATGCCGCGGCGGCGGTGGTCCCGACCGGCCCGTCCGGGCGGACCCTCTGCGCCTGGCCGCGCTCGACGGAGGCGGCCGACGCCGCGCTGCCGGCCGCCACGGGGGAGGGCCGGTCGGCGACCCGGGCGGTGCGCATCCGCGCCGCGGTCCAGTAGGCCGTGACCCGACGCTCCGCCGCCTGGGTCGTGGCCGCGCTCGACTGCGCCACCTGGGCCGTCGGTCCGGCCGCCCCGGCAGCGGTGCCGGGCGCCGCGCCGAGGGCGAGTGCGCCGCCGAGAAGTGCGGTGATGGTGCCGAGCACGGTGACCCGTGGTCTGCGCATGAGCGGTTCCTCCCGTGGAGCGCCGGGGCGACAGCCGCTCCGGACGGGGGTACGTTATGGGCGAATAATCCCAAATGTGTATCAACGGATCGTCACGCCTCGGTCAACCTCGGGTGCGGCTGACTTCGCGCGGGACCGGCTCGGCTGCCTGCCGCGCCGGTGGGTGAGGCCGCGTCCCGGCGGGCAACGGACCGGCATGACCGAACGCGTCCGGCCGCGGGAACGGGCCCAGCAGGCCTGGCGCCGCGTCGAGCGCGTGGTGCCCGAGCCGGTTCAGGAGCTCGTCCGGTGGCTGCGCAGCGACGACTTCACCAGCACGAGCGCGAGCCTGGCCTTCTACGCGCTCGTCTCGTTGGCGCCGATGGCTCTCGTGGCGCTCTGGGTGGCCGGTGTGGTGGTCCCGGACTCCGCCCTGGAGCAGCTGGGGTCGGACGTCGAAGAGTCCTCGCCCGAGGACCTGCCGGTGGCCGACGTGCTGCGCCGGCTGATCGAGGTGGCCACCGGGCTCGGTTTCGTCTCGGTGCTCGGCGCGCTCTGGCCCGCGAGCGCCTACGGGGCGTCGCTGGCCCGCGCGTTCGCGCGCATCACCCCGGACCGGGAACGCCGGATGCGGGGCTGGAAGGGTCGCGCCATGGCGCTGGTGATCGTGGCGCTCATGCCGCTGGTGGTGTTCGGGGCCCTCGCCGTCTCCTACGCCGGACCGCGGCTGCTGCCCCGGGCCGGCCCCTGGTTCCCTGCCCTGCTCGCCCTCGGCGGGTTCGTCGCGCTGCTGCTGCTCACCGGGCTGGTCTTCACCCTGTTCCGGCTGCTCAGCACCGAGGCGGGCGACATCGCGTGGGGCGCGCTGGTGTCGGCGACCCTGATCTCCCTGACCAGCGGCGGCTACCTGCTCTACCTGCGGCTGTTCGCCGGCTTCGAGAAGCGGTACGGGGCCTCCTGGCTCGCCACCGTCGTCCTGCTGGGACTCTGGTTGCTGCTTGTCAACGCCATGCTCGTCGTGGGGTACCGGCTGATGGTGCGCCGCGCCCAGCGGCGCCACCCCGCGTCGACGCATGACGGCGAGGTCGGTCCGACCTGACCGGCGCGCACGCCGACCAGGCCCCCGGACCCGGCCGGCCGGTGCGCGACACTGACCGCGTGAGCAGCAACGGCCGTCGCGACGTGGTGGTCCTCGGGTCCACCGGCTCGATCGGCACCCAGGCGCTGGACATCGTCCGGGCGGCGCCGGACCGCTTCCGCGTGGTCGGGCTCGCCGCCGGGGGTGGCGACGTCGAGCTGCTGGCCCGGCAGGCGCTCGAGCTGCGCGTCGAGGCGGTCGCGGTGGCCCGCGCCAGTGCGGCCCAGGACCTCCAGCTCGCCTTCTACGCCGTAGCCAAAGCCGGTGGCTACGCCGCCGGGGAGCACCCGGTGCCGGCGATCCTGGCCGGTCCGGACGCGGCCGCCGAGCTGGCCCGGCGGCCCTGCGACGTCGTCCTGAACGGCATCACCGGGTCCATCGGGCTGGCGCCGACGCTCGCGGCGCTCGAGGCCGGTCGCACCCTGGCCCTGGCCAACAAGGAGTCCCTTGTCGCGGGAGGGCCGCTGGTGAAGGCGGCCGTCCAGCGGCCGGACCAGATCGTCCCCGTCGACTCCGAGCACTCCGCCCTGGCCCAGTGCCTGCGTGGGGGCAGCCGCGCCGAGGTGCGCCGGCTGGTGCTGACCGCCAGCGGCGGCCCGTTCCTCGGCCGGGCCCGCGCGGACCTCCGTGACGTCACCGTGGAGCAGGCACTCGCCCACCCCACCTGGGACATGGGACCGGTGGTCAGCATCAACTCCGCCACCCTGGTCAACAAGGGCCTCGAGGTGCTGGAGGCGCACCTGCTCTTCGATCTCCCGTTGGACCGCGTCGACGTCGTGGTCCATCCCCAGTCGGTCGTGCACTCGATGGTGGAGTTCGTCGACGGCTCCACCCTCGCCCAGGCCAGCCCCCCGGACATGCGGCTCCCGATCGCCCTCGGGCTGGGCTGGCCGGACCGGGTACCCGGCGCCGCGGCCGGCTGCGACTGGACCACCGCCTCGACCTGGGAGTTCCTCCCCCTCGACGACGAGGCCTTCCCGGCGGTCGGCCTGGCGCGCGCCGCCGGCCGGGCCGGCGGCACCGCACCGGCGGTCTACAACGCGGCCAACGAGGTGTGCGTGGGCGCGTTCGTCGCCGGTCGGCTCCGCTTCACCGGTATCGTCGACACGCTTGCGCGCCTGCTCGACGAGCACGAGGTCAGGAACCTCACGTCCGTTGCCGATGTTGTCGATGCTGAGACCTGGGCCCGGACCCGGGCCGCCGAGCTGACGTCAGGAGAACCCCCGCAGTGAGCTTCTGGATCGGAGTGGCGATCTTCGCGATCGGCATTCTCGTGTCGGTCTGCCTGCACGAGGCAGGCCACCTGCTCACGGCGAAGCGGTTCGGGATGAAGGCGACCCAGTACTTCGCCGGGTTCGGGCCGACCGTCTTCTCGTTCCGTCGCGGTGAGACCGAGTACGGGCTCAAGGCGGTGCCGGCCGGCGGTTTCGTGAAGATCGTCGGGATGACGCCTCTCGAGGAGGTGTCGCCCGAGGACCAGCCGCGGGCGTTCTGGCGGTTCCCGCTCTGGCAGCGCACGGTCGTCCTGGTGGCGGGTTCGGCGACCCACTTCCTGCTCGCCGTCGTGATCTTCTACCTGGCCGCTCTGACCACGGGGCTGCCCAACCTCGCAGCCCAGGACTACGACGTGCTCGGCTCAAAGCCGGTCGTCGGCAGCGTGGCCAAGTGCGTGATCGTCGACTTCGACGTGGCACCGGACGGCGGCCTCCGGGCCTGCCGCCCCGGCGATCCCGTTGCCCCGTCGCGGGCGGCCGGCCTTGAGCGCGGCGATCTCGTCCTCGCCGTCGGCGACCGTCGGGTGTCGACGTACGGCGAGTTCGTGCGCGCAGTCCGCGGCACCCCGCCGGGCCCGGTGGAGCTGACCTACCGCCGCGCCGGCGAGACCCGGACCACCACGGCCGACCTGGTCGCCACCAGGCGCCCGGCGCTGGACGCACCCACGGACACGACGGACCTCACGACGGTCTCCGCGATCGGGCTGTCGGCGCGCCTGCCCCGGCTCATCAACCACTTCGGCCCGGTCGAGGGAGTCGGCGCGTCCGTCTCCTACCTCGGCAGCACCGTCGACCAGACCTTCGCCGCGGTGGCCAAGTTCCCCTCGAAGATCCCCAAGCTGTTCGACGCCATCGGTGGCGGCCAGCGCGACCCCGAGACCCCGATCAGCGTGGTGGGGGCCAGCCGGGTGGGTGGCGAGGCCATCGAGATCGGTCAGCCGATCTTCTTCCTCGTGCTCCTCGGCGGGCTGAACGTCTTCATCGGGGTCTTCAACCTGTTCCCGCTGCTCCCGCTCGACGGCGGGCACGTGGCGGTCGCGTGGTACGAGCGGGCGCGCTCGTGGCTGGCGGCGCGCCGCGGCCGGCCGGACCCCGGCCGGGTCGACTACAACAAGCTGCTGCCGGTGACCTACGTCGTGATCCTCATGTTCGGCGGGCTCACCCTGCTGACCCTGACCGCCGACATCGTGAACCCCATCACTCTGCGCCAGTAGGTGCCGCCGGTTCGGCGGTGTGTTCGCCGTCGGGCGATACTGGAGCCATGAGCACCGTCAAGCTCGGCATGCCCGAGACTCCGCCCCGGCCCCTGGCCACCCGGCGGGTGTCCCGTCAGATCGACGTAGGCGGCGTGCTCGTCGGCGGTGACGCGCCGGTGTCGGTGCAGTCGATGACGACCACCCCGACGACCGACATCGACGCGACGCTGCAGCAGATTGCGGAGCTGACCGCCTCCGGCTGCCAGATCGTGCGGGTCGCCTGCCCGAGCCAGGACGACGCCGAGGCGCTCCCGGTGATCGCGAAGAAGTCGCAGATCCCGGTCATCGCGGACATCCACTTCCAGCCCAAGTATGTCTTCGCCGCCATCGACGCCGGCTGTGCCGCGGTCCGGGTCAACCCCGGGAACATCAAGGCCTTCGACGACAAGGTGAAGGAGATAGCCAAGGCGGCCGGTGACGCCGGGACCCCGATCCGCATCGGGGTCAACGCAGGGTCGCTGGACAAGCGGCTGCTGGCGAAGTACGGCAAGGCCACGCCGGAGGCACTGGTCGAGTCGGCACTGTGGGAGTGCTCGTTGTTCGAGGAGCACGGTTTCCGCGACATCAAGATCTCGGTCAAGCACAACGACCCGGTCGTCATGGTCAACGCCTACCGCCTGCTCGCGGAGCAGTGCGACTACCCACTGCACCTCGGGGTCACAGAGGCCGGGCCGGCCTTCCAGGGCACCATCAAGTCCGCCGTGGCGTTCGGGGCGCTGCTCGCCGAGGGGATCGGAGACACCATCCGGGTGTCCCTGTCGGCGCCGCCTGTCGAGGAGGTCAAGGTCGGGAACCAGATCCTCGAGTCGCTCGGTCTCCGGCAGCGGGGCCTGGAGATCGTGTCCTGTCCCTCGTGCGGTCGTGCGCAGGTCGACGTCTACACCCTGGCGGACCAGGTGACCGCGGGGCTGGAGGGGCTCACGGTGCCGTTGCGCGTCGCGGTCATGGGCTGCGTCGTCAACGGTCCGGGGGAGGCGCGTGAGGCCGACCTCGGCGTCGCGTCCGGCAACGGCAAGGGACAGATCTTCGTCAAGGGTGAGGTCGTCAAGACGGTGCCCGAGGCGCAGATCGTCGAGACGCTGATCGAGGAAGCCATGCGGATCGCCGAGGAGATGGAGCTCGACGGCGTACCCTCTGGCCCACCCGCGGTGAACGTCGGCTAGCAGGCGTCCGCATGATCGTGGAGGAGCCCGGGATGCTGCGCAGCACGTCGCTGCGTGTGCTGCGTCCCGAGGACCTGCAGCAGGTCGCGGCAGTGCTCGCCCGCGACCCCGTTGCGAACGTCTTCGTCGCCTCGCGGGTCGCCGCCGCGGGCCTCGACCCAGCTCGCCTCGGGGGCGAGATGTGGGGGTTCGCCGTCGACGGCCGGCTGGAAGCGCTCTGTCACGCCGGTGCGAACCTGGTGCCGGTCCAGGCCGGGCCCGAGGCGGTCGAGGCCTTTGCCGACCGCGCCCGACGGCTGGGTCGCCGGTGCGCCTCGATCGTGGGGGAGCGGACCGCGGTCGCCGGGATGTGGCGGGTGCTCGAGCCGGCCTGGGGCCCGGCCCGCGAGGTCCGTGACCCGCAGCCGCTGATGGCGCTGAACGATGCGCCGGCGGTGGCGCCGGACCCGCTCGTCCGCCGGGTCCGCATGACCGAGCTGGACGTTCTCGTGCCGGCCTGCGTGGCGATGTTCACCGAGGAGGTCGGGGTGTCTCCGGTCGGCGCCGACGGCGGCGCCTCCTACCGCAGCCGCGTCGCCGAGCTGGTGCAGAGCGGGCGCGCCTTCGCCCGGATCGAGGGTGACCGGGTCGTGTTCAAGGCCGAGATCGGCTCGGCCAGCCGCGAGGCCTGCCAGGTCCAGGGCGTGTGGGTGCCGCCGGACCTTCGCGGCACCGGGCTCGCCGCACCCGGGATGGCGACGGTGGCGGAGATCGCCCGCTGCGAGATCGCCCCCGTGGTCAGCCTGTACGTCAACGACTTCAACGAGGCGGCTCGGGCGACGTACCGCCGGGTCGGCTTCACCGACGTCGGGTCGTTCATGTCCGTCCTGTTCTGACAGCGCGGCTGGTCGCCGTGGGTCCGGTCGTGCCCGGCTGCCGCTGGTGACCCCGTCGGCACCGGGGCGCAGACTGTCCGCGATGACGTCGCGACCGCGGGGGAGAGGGCACGTGCTGCAGCGTCTGCGGGACCGCCAGGAGGTCACGTTCTTCCGGGTCCTGTTCCGCACGTCGCCCCGGCTCGCGACGGCCTGGTGGGCTCTGCTGGTGCTCCGGGCCGCGATGCCCGCGCTCCTCGCCGTCGCGACCGGGCTGCTCGTCGGCGCCGTCCGCGCCGGCTCGTCGCTGACCGGCCCGCTGACCCTCGTCGGGGTCGTGTTCGTCGCCCTGCAGGTGCTGACCCCCGTCCAGCAGGGGGCGAGCAAGGTGCTGGGTGCGCTGACGGCCGGCTGGCTCAACGACACCCTGATGACCGCAGCCGTGGTGCCACCGGGCATGGGTCACCTCGAGGACCCGGAGCTCGCCGAGGACCTCGCCATGGCCCGCGACTTCGACCTCGGGCGCACCGGCCCGCCGCTGCGGGTGGCGATGGACTTCATCGCCGCGGGCCTGGTCCAGCTGCTGGCTGGGATCCTGTCCGCCCTGGTGCTCGTGGCGTTCGCCTGGTGGGCGCCGCTCGTGCTGCTCGCGGTGTGGGGCTCGACGCACTGGCTCCTCCGGGAGAGCGGCGTCTGGCGCGACCGCAACACCCCTGCCGTGCGCGACGCCCAGCGGCACGCCGCGTACGCCTACGACCTCGCCGTGGAGCCACCCGCGGCGAAGGAGCTGCGGATGTTCGGCCTGGCCGGCTGGGTGATCGAGCGGTTCACCGCGCGCCGCACCGAGTTGTACCGGCTGCAGTGGGAGGCGACCCGGCTGCGGGAGCGGCCGCTCGCGGGTGCGCTGGCGCTGGTGCTGGCCGGCAACACTGTCGTGTTCCTCGTGCTCGCCGACGCCGTCCTCGACGGCCGGGTCGGGATCGGGGCCGCGACGACGTACCTCCAGGCAGCGATCGGCGCGAGCGCGGTCGCCTTCGGCGGCCTGAGCTGGGCGTTGGACGGGGCGGCCGCGCCCGCCGCCGCAACCCTGCGGCTGCCGGCGGCGATGGCGCGGGCCGGTGCCCTCGCGCCCGGGTCCCGCCCGGTCCCGAACACAGCCGCGCCGGAGCTCCGGTTCCGCGACGTGGTCTTCGGCTACCCCTCCAGCGCCCGGCCCGTGCTCGACCACGTCGACCTCACGGTCCCGGCCGGCACCTCGCTGGCGGTGGTCGGTGTGAACGGCGCCGGCAAGACCACCCTGGCCAAGCTTGTCTGCCGCCTCTACGACCCGCAGTCCGGCTCGATCGAGGTCGACGGCGTCGACCTGCGCGACACCGCGGTCGACGAGTACCGCTCGTCTGTCACCGCGGTGTTCCAGGACTTCGTGCGCTACGAGCTGCCGTTGCGCGACAACGTCGCCCCCCGTGGGGCGCCGGACCACGTCGTCGAGGCGTCCCTCGAGGCGGCCGGGGCGGGTGGCCTCGCGACGCTGGACACGGTCCTGGCGCGCGGCTACGACGACGGCACCGACCTGTCCGGCGGGCAGTGGCAACGGGTCGCCCTCGCCCGGGCGCTGGCCGCCGTCCGTACCGGGGCCCGCATCGTCCTGCTGGACGAGCCGACCGCTGCTCTCGACGTTCGCGGCGAGGCGGAGATCTTCGACCGGATCCTGGCCGAGACCCGGCACTGCACGACGATCCTCGTGTCGCACCGGTTCTCGACAGTGCGCAAGGCCGACCGGATCTGCGTGCTCGAGCACGGCCGGGTGATCGAGCTCGGCAGTCACGCCGAGCTGATCGCACTCGGTGGGCGCTACCGCACGATGTTCGACCTCCAGGCCGCGCGCTTCGTCGAGTACGACGAGCAGGGGGAGGAGGTCGTGCATGACAGGCTCGAGTAGCGTCTTCAACGACTCGACCGACGACGACCTCCCGTCGTCGCTGCAGTCGCTGCGGCGGATGGTCGGGCTTGCCTACCGGATCGAGCCCCGGCTGCTCGTGGTCTCGCTCGTGATGACCCTCGCGCTGGCCCTGCCGACCTCCCTGGTCGGGCTCTGGCTCGCGCTGCTCGTCGACGGCGTCCGCGACGACGACCGCGGCCGGGTCCTCCTGGCGGCAGCCGGGCTGGCGCTGTCCGCCACGCTGGTCTGGTGGCTGCAGGTGGTGTTCGACCGCCTCAGTCGCCGCTTCCGGGACCGGGTCTCCATCGCGATGGAGGCGCACGTCGCCCGGCTGCACGCCACGGTGGCGACCATCGCCCACCAGGAACGCCGCGAGCACCTGGCCCGGCTGGAGATCCTGCGCCGCAACACGTTCGGGCTGGACCACCTGTTCAACTCGCTGTTCTCGACCCTGGGCTGGGTGATCCGCCTGGCCGTGGTCGAGGTGCTGCTCATGACCCGGGTGCACCCGTCGCTCGGCCTGCTCGTCCTGTTCGCCCTGCCCACTGTGGTCGCTGCCACCTGGCGGCCGGGTGTCGAGCGCGAGGTGATCGAGCGCTTCTCGCCGCACGAGCGACGGGCCCGCCACCTCTTCGTCCTGGGCACCACCGCCTCTCCAGGCAAGGAGCTGAGGGTCACCGGCAACGGGCCCGACCTGGCCCGGGTCCGGCAGGAGGAGTGGCGCCGGGCCTTCCGGCCGATGGCCCGGGTCACCTGGGTCACCGCCGCCTGGAGCGCCGCGGCCTGGGCGGTGTTCGGGTTCGGGTATGTCGGCGCCGTCGTCCTCACCGCCACTGCGCTGGACGCCTCCGCCGGGAACGTCGTGCTGGTGCTTGTCGTCGGCAGCCAGCTGTCCCAGTTCGTGGCCGCCGCCGTCGGTGAGCTCGGCTTCCTGCGCAGCATCTGGCTGGACATCGCCCGCCGGCTGATGTGGCTGGAGGACTACGCCGCCGCCGCGGATGCCCGGTCCGACGGCACGCCGCCTCACCGGCTCGCCAGCGGCATCCGGCTGGAGCACGTCTCCTTCCGCTACCCCGGCACCGACCGGCTGGTGCTCGACGACGTGTCGCTGGACCTGCCGGCCGGCTCCGTGGTGGCAGTGGTCGGCGACAACGGTGCCGGCAAGACCACGCTGGTCAAGCTGCTCGCCCGGATGTACGACCCGGACGAGGGCCGGATCGACGTCGACGGCGTGGACCTGGCCTCCATGTCGGTGCCGGCGTGGCGGGACCGGATGGCGGGTGCCTTCCAGGACTTCTTCCGGTTCGAGCTGCGGGCCCTCGACACGGTGGGGCTGGGCGAGCTGGCCCGGCTCGGGGACCGCGAGGCGGTGGGTGCCGCTGTCGACCGCGCGGGAGCCGACGACGTGGTCGGCCGGTTGCCGGCCGGGCTCGACACCCAGCTCGGCCCGGCGTGGGACGCCGGTGTCGAGGTCTCGTTCGGCCAGTGGCAGAAGCTCGCCCTGGCGCGTGGGTTCATGCGGGACGAACCGTTGCTGCTGGTGCTCGACGAGCCGACGGCGGCGCTGGACGCGGAGACCGAGCATGCGCTGTTCGAGCGGTTCGCCCACGCCGCGCGCGGTCAGGCGGGCAACGGCCGGGTGACAGTACTGGTCTCGCACCGGTTCTCCACGGTCCGGATGGCCGACCTCATCGTCGTCCTCGACGGAGCCCGGGTGGCGGAGGTGGGCAGCCACGAGGCGCTGATGGCCCGCGGCGGCCGGTACGCCGAGCTGTACGGCATCCAGTCGGCCGCCTTCCGTTAGGTCGGCCGGCCCCCGGGCCGAATGCGTTTCAGTCGGTGGTCGACATCTCGTTATCCTCGCTGCACCGACCGTCACCGCAACCGCCACCGATGGGACCACCCGTGCTGCTCCGCATGTCGACCCTGTTCCTGCGCACCCTTCGCGAGGACCCGGCCGATGCGGAGGTCCCGAGCCACCGGCTGCTCGTCCGGGCCGGCTACATCCGCCGGGTCGCCCCGGGCGGGTACGCCTGGCTGCCGCTCGGGTGGCGGGTCCTGCGCAAGATCGAGGCGGTCATCCGCGACGAGATGGACGCGATGGGCGCGCAGGAGGTCAACTTCCCGGCGTTGCTGCCCAAGGAGCCCTACGACCGCTCCAACCGGTGGACCGAGTACGGCGACGACGTGTTCCGACTCCAGGACCGCAAGGGCGCCGACTTCATGCTCGGTCCGACCCACGAGGAGTTCTTCACCCTGCTCGTGAAGGACCTCTACTCGTCGTACAAGGACCTGCCGCTGTGGATCTACCAGATCCAGACGAAGTTCCGTGACGAGGCGCGGCCGCGTGCCGGTCTGCTCCGCGGTCGCGAGTTCGTCATGAAGGACTCCTACTCCTTCGACGTGGACGACGCCGGCCTGGACCGGTCCTACGCGGCCCACCGCGAGGCCTACATCCGGATCTTCGACCGTCTCGGTCTCGACTACGTGATCGTCTCGGCGCTCTCGGGGGCCATGGGCGGCTCCAAGAGCGAGGAGTTCCTCACGCCGGCAACCGTCGGCGAGGACACCTATGTGCGGTGCACGTCCTGCGACTACGCGGCCAACGTCGAGGCCCTGCGCACCCTCGTACCGCCGACCCAGGCGTACGACGACGTGCCGGCGGCGCACGTCGAGGACACCCCGGACACCCCCACGATCGAGACTCTCGTCGCGCTGGCCAACTCCAGCGCGGACCTCCGTCGGACGGACCGGGACTGGAGCGCCGGCGACACGCTGAAGAACGTCGTCGTCAAGCTCCGGCACCCGGACGGCAAGACCGAGCCGCTGGCGATCGGGCTTCCCGGCGACCGCGACGTCGACGCGAAGCGGCTGGAGGCCGTGGTCCACCCCTCGGTGGTCGAGCCGTTCACCGACGAGGACTTCGCGCAGCACCCCGGTCTCGTCCGCGGCTACATCGGCCCGGCGGCGCTCGGCGCCGACAAGCCGGCCGGGGTGCGCTACCTGCTGGACCCCCGGGTCGTCGAGGGCACCCGGTGGATCACCGGGGCCAACGAGCCCGGCCGGCACGTCTTCGACCTGGTCCTCGGCCGGGACTTCACCGGAGACGGCACCATCGAGGCGGCCTCGGTGTTCGAGGGCGACCCGTGCCCCAACGGCGACGGGGGCACCCTGGTGCCGGCGCGTGGCATCGAGATGGGCCACATCTTCCAGCTCGGCCGCATCTTCGCCGACGCGCTCGACCTCAAGGTCCTGGACGAGCACGGCAAGCAGGTCGTCGTCACGATGGGCTCCTACGGGATCGGCCCGTCGCGCGCCGTGGCCGCCATCGCCGAGGCGACCCTCGACGACATCGGGCTGTGCTGGCCGCGGGCGGTGGCCCCGGCCGACGTGCACGTCCTCGCGACCGGCAAGGACGACGCTGTCTTCGCGGCGGCGCAGTCGCTGGCCGACGACCTCGTGGACCGGGGGCTCGACGTCCTCTACGACGACCGGCGCGGTGTCTCGCCCGGCGTGAAGTTCAAGGACGCCGAGCTGCTCGGGATGCCGACGATCGTCGTGGTGGGGAAGGGACTTGCCGACGGCACCATCGAGGTGCGGGACCGGCGCAGCGGGGACCGCGAGACCGTCGCGGTCGACAAGGCCGCTGCGCGGGTCCTCGCCGCCGTCCGGGCGTGACGAGCACGGCTCGAGGGGTCGACGCCGTCGTCTTCGACTGGGGCGGCACCCTCACGCCCTGGCACACGATCGATCTCCACGAGCAGTGGCGGCACTACGCGGCGGTCTACGTCGCGGACGACGCGGCTGCCGCCGACGAGCTGGCGGCGCGGATCCTCGCCGAGGAGGACGCCGCCTGGCGGGCCGGACGCGACCACCAGCAGTCCGCGACGCTGGACGGCATGCTGCGCCGGGCCGGTGTCGACACCGGGGCCGAGGAGCACGAGCGTGCGCTGGCGGCGTACCACGCGTTCTGGGAGCCGCACACCTTGACCGACCCCGACGTCCCGGGGCTGCTCGCCGGGCTGCGCGAGCGTGGGATCAAGGTCGGGGTCCTGTCGAACACCCTCTGGACCCGCGAGCACCACGAGGCGGTCTTTCGCCGCGACGGCATCCTCGGTCTCGTCGACGGCGCCGTCTACTCCAGCGAGATCCCGTGGACGAAGCCGCACCCCCAGGCGTTTATGGCGGCTCTGACGGCGGTCGGCGCGGCCGAGCCCGCGCGCTCCGTCTTCGTCGGCGACCGGCCGTACGACGACATCCACGGGGCGAAGCAGGTCGGCATGCGGGCGGTGCTCGTGCCGCACAGCATCATCCCGGACGCGCAGAAGGGGCACGTCGAGGGCGACCCCGATGCCGTCGTCGACCGGCTTGCCGACCTGCTCGCCGTCGTCGACGCCTGGCGCTGACGGGCGACCGGCCGTGCCCGAGCTGCACGAGGTGCTGCTGCTGTGCCTGGCGGCGGGGTTCGCCGGCTGGGTCGACGCCGTCTCCGGCGGCGGCGGGCTGGTGCAGCTGCCCGCCCTCCTGCTCGCGCTTCCCGAGTGCCGCGCCGGCGGCGGTGCTGGCGACCAACAAGCTGTCGAGCATCTGCGGCACGTCGGCCGCCGCATTGACCTACCACCGCCGGGTCCGGCCCGACCTGCGCACCGCCCTGCCGATGGCCGGCTTCGCGCTCGCCGGTGCGGCGCTCGGCGCGCTGAGCGCGTCCCTGATCCCGCGCTCGGTGTTCACGCCGATCGTGCTCGTGCTGCTGGTCGCGGTCGGCGCGTTCACCGCGGCGCGACCGGACTTCGGCCAGGCGCAGGCGCTGCGGTGGGCCGGGCGCCGGCACCACACCGCGGCGGGCGTCGGCGGCGCGGTCATCGGCTTCTACGACGGCATCTTCGGACCCGGGACCGGGGCGTTCCTCGTAGTCCTCCTGGTCGCCCTCCTCGGCTACTCGCTCATCCAGGCCTCGGCCAAGGCCCGCATCGTCAACCTGGCCACCAACCTCGGCGCGCTGCTGGTGTTCATCCCCCAAGGGGCGCCGATGTGGCGGCTCGGCCTGGCGATGGGCGCCTGCAACGTCGCCGGCGGCTGGCTCGGCGCCCACACCGCGATCTCGCGCGGCAACCGCTTCGTCCGGGTGGTCTTCCTCGCCGTCGTCGCCGCGCTGGTGCTGCGCCTCGGCTACGACGTCGTGCGCGGGGCGTGAGGGTCGGCGGCTGCACCGTCGTCCGGCGGTGAGCCGTCCCTTCGCTGGGTTGGCATCATCGACGGGTGACATCCGGGTTCGAGCTGCCGCCGCGTCTGGCGGCGTCGCTCGCGGCTGACCGCTCCGACGATCGCCACGCCTGGGTGGCCACCCTGCCCGCGCTCGTGGCCGATGTCTGTGAGCGATGGCAGCTGTCGGCGGGGGCACCGTTCCAGCCCGGCGGGACGTGCTCGTGGGTCGCGCCGGTCCGCACCGCCCAGGGTCGGGACCTGGCGCTCAAGGTGGCCTGGTCGCGGGACGAGAGCGAGCACGAGCTCGAGGGTCTCCGGCTGTGGGACGGCCACGGCACCGTGCGCCTGCACCGTGGGGAGAAGCGCGACGCGTCGAGCTACCTCCTGCTGGAACGCTGCGCCGACCAGCACGACCTCGCGCGCGAACCGGAGGAGCGCCAGGACGAGGTGGTCGCGGGCCTGCTGCGCCGTCTGTGGGTCGAGCCGCGCGCGGGTCACCCGTTCCGTCCGCTGGCGAAGATGTGCGCCGAGTGGGCGGACGAGTACGAGGCTGCGCCGAGCCCGACGCTGGACCCAGGTGTCGCGCGAGCGGGTGTCGAGCTGTTCCGCAGCCTGGCTGCCCCGGCGACCACCGACCGGCTGCTGCTCACGGACCTGCACGCGGGGAACGTGCTCGCTGCCACACCCGGCCGGAGGGAGCCGTGGCTCGTCATCGACCCCAAGCCGTACGTCGGGGACCCGGCGTACGACCCTGTGCAGCACGTGCTCAACTGCCCGGAGCGCCTGCGCGCCGACCCACGAGGGCTTGTCGCGCGGATGGCAGACCTGAGCGGGGTCGACCCGGAACGGCTGCGGCTGTGGCTGTTCGCCCGCTGCGTCCTCGAGTCGCGCTGGGTTCCCGAGTCCCGGTGGTCCGACGTCGAGGACGTCGCCGTGGGGCTGGCGCCCTAGCGCCCCGGAGCCCGGAGGGACCCGCTCGGTCACCCGGAAGGAGTAACTTTGCGTGTTTACCTCACGACAGAGGGTAAACATTGCCGATCCTTTACCCGATGGTCCTCGTGTGCCGGCACCCCGCCGGCCGACCTCGGAGGTGTCTGATGCCGCGTCGCGACCGGAGTCGCCGCTTCGCCGTCACGGCCGCCGTGTCGGCTCTGACGGTCGCCGCTCTCGGCGTGCCGGCCGCTCCGGCCCAGGCCGGGCTGCTCGGGAACCTCACCGGCACGGTGACCGGGCTCGTCGGCACCACCACCTCGCTGCTGACGACAACGGTCGGCAGCCTCCTCGGGCCGACCGGCTGGATCGTCGACGACGGGGTCACCGACCTCGACCACGTCGCGGCCGTCATCGGTGCCGACCGGATGTACGCCCGCGGCTACACCGGCCGCGGCGTGGGGGTCGCGCTCGTCGACACCGGGGTGGTCCCCGTCCAGGGCCTGACGTCCGGCAACGTCGTCAACGGTCCGGACCTCTCCTTCGAGAGCCAGAACGAGTCCCAGCGGTACCTCGACACGTTCGGGCACGGCACCCACATGGCCGGGATCATCGCGGGCAACGACCCGCAGTCCCTGCTCGGCGTCGACCGCTTCCAGGGCATCGCGCCGGGGGCGACGCTGACCAGCCTGAAGGTCGCGAGCACCGAGGGGGCGGTCGACGTCTCGCAGGTCGTGGCGGCGGTCGACTGGGTCGTGGCGCACCGCAACGACGACCCTGCGCACCCGATCCGGGTGCTCAACCTGTCCTACGGCACGGACGGCTCGCAGGACTACCGGGTCGACCCGCTGACCCACGCGGTGGAGAACGCCTGGCGGGCCGGCATCGTCGTGGTGGTCTCCGGCGGCAACAACGGCACCGACCTGCCGCGCCTGGACAACCCGGCGTACGACCCCTACGTGCTCGCCGTCGGTGCCTCGGACACGAGGGACACCGTCAAGGCCTCCGACGACGTCGTGCCGGACTTCAGCAGCCGCGGCTCGGCGAGCCGCCGGGTCGACCTTGTCGCACCGGGACGGTCCATCAGGTCGTTGCGCGACCCCGGCTCCTACGTCGACGAGGCGCACCCGGACGCCCGGGTCGAGGGCCGATTCTTCAAGGGCAGCGGGTCGTCCCAGGCCGCCGCCGTGGTCTCCGGCGCGGTGGCGCTCCTCCTGCAGGCCCGGCCCACGCTCCGGCCGGACCAGGTCAAGGCTCTGCTGCGGTCCACGGCCGAGTCGATGCCGACTGCCGACACGGCCGGGCGCGGCGCCGGCGAGCTGGACGTGTTCAACGCCTTCGAGCGGGTCGCGCCGACGACCACACAGACCTGGTCGCCCTCTACCGGCCTCGGCTCGCTCGAGGCGGCCCGCGGGACGCAGCACGTCGCCGACGACGGCGTGGAGCTGACCGGGGAGAAGCACATCCTCGGACCGTTCAACGCCAAGAGGTGGGCCCCGGCGAGCGCCGCGTTCGCGGCCTGGACGGGCGGCACCTGGGCCGGCAGCGACTGGACGTCCGGCTGCTGGTGCGAATCCTCCTGGTCCGGGAAGTCGTGGTCGGGCAAGTCGTGGTCGGGCAAGTCCTGGTCCGGCAAGTCGTGGTCCGACGCGTCGTGGTCGGGCAAGTCGTGGTCAGGGAAGTCGTGGTCGGGCAAGTCGTGGTCCGGCGACGGCTGGTCCGGCGACAGCTGGACCGGCAAGTCCTGGTCCGGCAAGTCGTGGTCGGCCGCCGGGTGGGGCCTGCCGTGACCCAGGGCGGCTCCGCGCCGCCGTCCGGGCCCCACCGGGTCGGGCCGGCGAGTGCGGGCCGTCCGGTCGCGGTCTGGGTGCTGCTCGCCGCCGTGGCGCTCGCCGGGGCGACCCTGTTCGTGCTGGGTGTCCTCCCGCTGGACGACTCGGCCGTGCTGTCCGGTCGGCTCCCGACGGTGCCGGTCGTCCTCGCACTCCTCGCGGGCTTCGCGCTGGCCGAGCTGGGTGTGGTGCACGTGCCGGTCGGCCGCAACACGTACACGCTCACCCTCAGCGACATCCCGCTCGTCGTCGGGCTGTTCTTCCTCGCGCCCACCGTGCTCGTGCTCACCAGGGTCCTGGGTGCCCTGGTGCCACTGGCCGTCCGAAACCGGCGCAGCCCGCGCAAGCTCGTGTTCAACGTCGCCTGGTTCGGTGTCGAGGTCACGGCCGCGGTCCTGCTCTGGCACCTCGTCGTCTCCGGCGCCGCCGGCCTCGGGCCGGTCACCTGGGTCGCTGCCGGTGCAGTCACGATCCTGCTCGACGTGGTCGGCACGGCCCTGATCTCCCTGGTGATGGCCGCGGACTCCGGGACGCCGCCGCGGGCACGGGAGGTGCTGTCGGAGGCGAACCCGGCCGTCGCCCTGGTCAACGCCAGCGCCGCGCTCGTCATCGTCTACGTGACGACGGTGGACTGGCGGGCGCTGTGGGCGGTCGGCGTCGTGGTCGCCGTGCTGGTCTTCGCCCAGCAGTCCTACAACTCGCTGCGGCGGCGCACCGAGAGCCTGGAGCAGCTCGGCGCCTTCACCGGGCAGGTCGGGGGGCAGCTCGACGTCGAGTCCGCCGTGAGCACCGCGCTGGTGTGGATGACCTCTGCGCTGAAGGCCGACGTCGTCGAGCTGTCGCTCACGGCGGAGTTCGCGGGGGAGCCGCGCACCTGGCAGGCCCGGTACGACGGGGAGGTGGCGGAGCGGTCCGGTGACGGCGACGCCGAGGCCCTCGCGCCGTGGCTCGCGGCCGGCCCGCTGCTGGTGCCCGCGGGTCACCGGGACAGGGCACTTGCCGGTGCTCTGGCCTCGACCGGCAGGCGCGACGCCCTGGTCATGCCGCTGCAGGGGGACGGCCACGTCATGGGCACCCTGATGGTCAGTGACCGGCTCGGCGACGTGGAGACGTTCGGGCCGAGCGACCTGCGCGAGCTCGTCGCGATCGGCAACCACCTCGGCGTCACCTTGCGCAACGCACGGCGGGCCGACCTGATCCGCGAGCACGCCGACGACCAGCTCCGCCGGTCGCTGCACGACGAGCTGACCGGACTGCCGAACCGCCGGTGCCTTGAGCAGCGCCTCTCGGAGCAGCTGGACGCCGGCGGTTCCGCGACCACGGTGCTTCTCGACCTCGACCGGTTCAAGGACATCAACGACTCGCTGGGTCACCACGCCGGAGACGAGCTGCTGCGGATGGTGGCCGACCGGCTGCAGCACAGCGTCCCGGCCGACGGGATGGCGGCCCACCTGGGCGGTGACGAGTTCGCCGTGCTGCTGCCGGACGCCGACGACGCGACGGCGGCGTCCGTGGTCGCGATGGTGCGGCACGCGTTCTCCGTCCCGTACGGGCTCGGCGAGCTGCAGGTGACGGTGGACGCCAGCCTCGGGGTCGCGCGCACCCGGCCAGGGGGTGGACCCACCGAGGTCCTCCGGCACGCAGACATCGCGATGGTCGCGGCCAAGACGCGGCGGACCGGGGTGGAGTCCTACCGCGACGAGCTGCAGGTCGGCAGCCCCCAGCGGCTCACCCTCCTGACCGACCTTCGCCGCGCGATCACCTGCGGCGACCTGACGGTGCACTTCCAGCCCAAGGTGCGGCTGCGCGACGGTGAGGTGCTGGGGGCCGAGGCGCTGGTCCGCTGGGTGCACCCGGAGCGCGGTTTCATCGGGCCCGACGAGTTCATCCCGGTGGCCGAGCACAGCGGGCTCATCACCCCCCTGACCTTCGCGGTGCTCCGTCAGGCCCTCGACGCCTGCGCCGGGTGGCGCCGGGCCGGACGGGTGATGGGGGTCGCCGTCAACATCTCGCCGCGGAGCCTGCTGGAGGCCTCGTTCGTCGACGAGGTCGCCAGGGCGCTCGCGGCTGTCGAGGTGCCGGCCTCGGCCCTGACCCTGGAGATCACGGAGTCCAGCCTGATGGCGGACCCCGAGCGCGCGATCGAAGCGATGCAGCGGCTGCGGGACCTCGGGGTGCAGCTGTCCATCGACGACCTCGGGACCGGCTACTCCTCGCTGGCCTACCTGCAGCGGCTGCCCGCGACCGAGGTCAAGATCGACCGGTCGTTCCTGGAGCCGCAGGAGTCCGGCGTCGACGGGTTCGCCCTCGTCGCCGGCATCGTGGACCTCGGGCACCGGCTCGGCCGGCACGTGGTCGCCGAGGGCGTCGAGACCGAGGACGCGTGGCGCCAGCTCCAGCTGCTCGGCTGCGACTCGGCGCAGGGCTACTGGATGGGGCGTCCGATGCCGGCCCAGGGCTTCATCGAGTGGCTCGAGCAGTGGCGCCCGCCCCGGGCGACGCCGCTACGGTCCATCGGCTGAGGCGGTCCGCCGCTCCGGCAGGCCGGGGAACGGCACGCTGCCACCGCGCCACCGGGCCGCCGCCGTCGCCGCGTCGGTGAGGCCCTGCGCGGCGAACGTCCGCAGCTCACCGGCCATCGCCGCGACGGCGTCGGCCCAGATCGCGGCGAGCCGCTCCTCGACCAGCGTCACCAGCGTCCGGGCGTCGTCGGGCGAGCCGACCGCGAACGGCAGCGCGTACGACGCCGCCGGTGGTTCCGGCGTGCCGCCGAGGTCCGCGACCATGCCGGCCAGCTCGTCCCGCCGGGACCGGTGCGCCGCCCAGACGCGCTCGGCCCGCTCCCGGGCCGGACCCGCAAGGCGGGCGCCGGCGACGCCGTACCCGTAGACCGCCGCGTGCTCGGCGCCGAGCAGGGTCTGCAGGGCGCGACGGTCGCCGGCGCGGCTCATCGGTCCTGCTCCAGCAGCATCGCGTGGACCGACTCGCAGGCGCCCACCGACGCGAGCAGCCGGGCCAGGTCCGGGCCGGCCCGCAGCGCCTGCCGCTGCCGTCGGCGGGCCGCCTGCCGCTCGAGCCCGGTCAGCCAGCGCAGCGTCCCGGCCCTGTCGGCCGGCACCCGGGACGCCGGCGCCGAGGACCCGGACGGTGCCGTGCCCGGAGATCCCGCCGCCGAGGGTGTCCGGCCCGGGCCGCGCAGTGCGCGGACGTGGGCGTCGTGCTCGGCGGCGAGCGGTGCCAGTCGGCCGGCCAGGGCGGGGAACGCGTCGGCCGCCGCCGCGTAGGCGAGCACGAGCCCACCGATGTCAGCCGCCACCCGCGCTCGCAGCTGCAGGTCGGGATCCGGTCGTGGCGGCCGGCGCTCGCCCGTCGGGAGGCAGCCGGCCAGCGCCAGGGCACCCGCCGACGCGAGCAGCGCCCGCCGCGAGGGGTGCACCTCGCGCGTCACGGCGACCCCTCTCGTGCGTGCGGTGCCGGCTCGCACCGACGTACGCGGCTGATGATCCCATGCCCGCCACCGGCTACTCTCGGTCTCCGGGTCGGCCTTCGACGCCGCCCGGGGCGCGTCGACAACAGCAGAGCGAGGAGGTCCTGATGGGCAAGGCCACGGACCGCGACTCGCTCGTCACCCTGCTTCGACCTGTGGTCACCGCCCAGGGGCTGGACCTCGAGGACGTCGTCGTCACCCAGGCCGGGCGCCGCCGTCAGCTGCGGGTCGTCGTGGACCAGGACGGTGGCGTCGGGCTGGATGCTGTCGCCGCCGTCAGCACAGCGGTCGCCGCGCTGCTGGACGACAGCGACGCCATGGGCGGCACGCCGTACGTCCTCGAGGTGACCTCGCCCGGCGTCGACCGGCCCCTGACCCAGCCACGGCACTGGCGGCGCGCGACGGGTCGCAAGGTCAAGGTCGCGACAGCCGAGGGCACTGCCCTCGAGGGGCGCCTTGTCGAGGTCGACGACGGCGGCATCGGCGTCGACGTCGACGAGAGGTCCGGCGCCGTCACCCGGCTCGGCTGGGACCGGGTGGCGTCCGGTCGGGTGCAGGTGGAGTTCACGCGGTCGGTCCCGCCGCCCGGCCCGGCCGCGAGCACCCAGGAGGGCTGAGCCGTGGACATCGACATGAGTGCGCTGCGCGGGCTGGAGCGCGAGAAGGAGATCTCGTTCCCGATGCTCGTCGAGGCCATCGAGTCCGCGCTGCTGATCGCCTACCAGCGCACCGAGGGCCACCAGCCGAAGGCGCGGGTCGAGCTCGACCGCAAGAGCGGCCACGTCACCGTGTGGGCGGCCGAGACTGACGACGAGGGCACCACGCTGCGAGAGTGGGACGACACGCCCACCGGGTTCGGTCGGATCGCGGCGACCACCGCGAAGCAGGTCATCCTCCAGCGGCTGCGCGACGCGGAGGACGAGCAGACCTTCGGCGAGTTCTCCGGCAAGGAGGGCGACATCGTCAGCGGGGTGGTGCAGCAGGGCCGCGACCCGCGCAACGTCTACGTCGACCTCGGCCGGGTCGAGGCGGTCCTGCCGCCGCCCGAGCAGGTGCCGGGGGAGACGTACGAGCACGGCATGCGACTGCGCTGCTACGTCGTGCAGGTCCGCAAGGGCCCGCGTGGCCCGTCGATCGTGCTCTCCCGGACCCATCCCAACCTGGTGAAGAAGCTCTTCGCGCTCGAGGTGCCCGAGATCGCCGACGGCACCGTCGAGATCAAGGCGATCGCGCGCGAGGCCGGGCACCGGACCAAGATCGCCGTCCACACCACCCGGCCCGGGGTCAACGCCAAGGGCTCGTGCATCGGCCCGATGGGCGCCCGGGCCAGGGCAGTGATGGCCGAGCTGCACGGCGAGAAGATCGACATCGTCGACTGGTCGGAGGACTCGTCGCGGTTCCTCGCCGAGGCCCTCCAGCCCGCCCGGGTCAGCAAGGTCGTCGTCGTCGACCGCGAGGCCCGGTCGGCCCAGATCGTCGTGCCGGACTACCAGCTGTCGCTGGCCATCGGGCGCGAGGGGCAGAACGCCCGGCTGGCGGCCCGGCTGACCGGCTGGCGCATCGACATCCGGCCCGACGTCGTGGCCGAGCCGTCCGCCGGCGCGGCACCCGGGGCCGGCACGCCGGAGCCCACCGAACCTTCCCCGTGAGCACGGCGGTCCGCACCTGCGTCGGCTGCCGGCAGCGGGCGCCGGCCGACGTGCTGCTGCGGGTGGTGGCGCGGGAGGGAACCCTCGTTCCGGACCCGGCGCACCGGCTGCCCGGCCGGGGCGCTCACCTGCACCCGGTGCTCCGGTGCCTCGAGCTGGCGGAGAAGCGCCGAGCCTTCCCGCGTGCCCTGCGCGTCCCCGGCCCCCTCGACACGTCGGCCGTCCTGACGCTGATCGGCTGAGGCATCGACCGGCGGAGCTCGTCGCTCCCGCACCGGCGCAGGCCGAAGACGTCCGCCGGTCGACGGGGCGTCAGCGGCGGGACGTCACCGTGAGGCGGGGGAGCAGCGGTTGGACCAGCGGCCCGATGGCGAGCGCGTAGAGCACGGTTGCCGGACCCAGGGTGCCGCCGAGCAGCCAGCCGGTCGCGACGACGGTCACCTCGATGCCGGTCCGGACCAGGCGCACCGAGGTGCCGGTGCGCGTCACCAGGCCTGTCATCAACCCGTCCCGGGGGCCGGGTCCGAGCCGGACCCCGATGTAGGCGGCGGTCGCGACGGCGTTGAGGACTATGCCGGTGGGCGCGAGCAGCACGCGGAGGGCGAGGGAGTGCACCTCGGGGATCGCGGCGAGGGCCACGTCGACGGCGATCCCGATGACGACGACGTTGCTGACCGTGCCGAAGCCGGGTCGCTGCCGCAGCGGGATCCAGAGCAGCAGCACCACGGCGCCGACAACGGCCGACACCAGACCCAGCGAGCCGCCGACGGTCCGGGACAGCCCCTGGTGCAGCACGTCCCACGGCATCACCCCCAGACCGGCCCGCACCAGCAGGGCCATCGAGAGCCCGTAGAGCGCCAGGCCCAGGTAGAGCTGGACGAGCCGGCGCGGGAGCGCCCGCGACCCGGGCGGCGCCTGAGGTGCCGCCGGCGTCGGGGCCGGTCGCGCGAGGGGCAGGGGATCGGCAGGCACGAGGACCATAATGCGCCACGATTGGCCTGGCGTAGGCAGTCCAATTGCGGGAGAGTGGCTGGCGTGGGAACCGTGGGTACCGCGCGGCTGAGCGACCTCGTCGGGGACGTCACCCGGGAGCGGTCGCCGGCCTACGTGAGCCTCGCCGGCCGGCTCCGGCTGCTCGTCGCCGACGGCCGGGTGCCCGTGGGGGACCGCCTACCGGCCGAGCGCGAGCTGGCCGTGTCCCTGCACCTGAGCCGGGCCACGGTGGCGGCCGCCTACCGGCTGCTGCGCGACCAGGGCTGGGCCGACGCCCGGCAGGGCTCAGGCACCTGGACCCGCCTGCCGATCGGCCCGTCCCGCGGTGCCTGGCTGCCAGAGCCGCCGCAGCCGGGCGTCCTCGATCTCGCCCACGCCGCGCCGCCCGCACCACCACAGGTCCCCGCCGCCTTCGCCGCCGCACTGGACGACCTGCCCCGGCTGCTGCCGGGACACGGCTACCACCCCCAAGGCCTGCCCGAGCTGCGGGCGCGCATCGCGCAGCGGTACGCCGACGGGGGTCTCCCCACCACGCCGGAGCAGGTGCTCGTGACCGCGGGCGCGCTGCACGGCGTCTCGGTGGCCGTCGAGGCCCTGGTACGGCGCGGCGACCGGGTGCTCGTCGAGCACCCGACATACCCCAACGCGTTGGACGCCGTGCGGGTTCGGGGCCGCCGCGCGGTGCCGGTGGCGGTCGCCGCCGACGACCCGGACGCCGCCGTCCGGGACCTCACCCGCGCCGCCCGGTCCACCCGGCCGGGCCTGGCCTACCTCATGCCGGACTTCCAGAACCCGACCGGCCTCCTGCTGGACGAGCCCGCCCGCCGCCGCCTCGCCGTCGGGCTCGAGCAGGCGGGCACCGTTGCCCTGGTGGACGAGACCCTGGTCGATCTCGGCCTGGACGCCCGGCCACCGGTGCACTTCGCGGCGGTCGCCCGGCCGGGCACCGTCGTCACCGTCGGGTCGCTGAGCAAGAGCGTGTGGGGCGGGCTTCGGATCGGCTGGCTGCGGGGGGAGGTCGAGGTCGTACGCCGGCTCGCCGTGGCCGCCGGGTACAGCCAGCTCTCCGGGCCGGTGCTCGAGCAGCTGGCCGCCTGCCACCTGCTGGACGCCGCCGATGCGCTCCTGCCGGCCCGGCGGGAGACCCTGCGCGCGGGCCGGGACGCGCTTGTCGACGCCCTCGCGGTCCGGCTGCCCGACTGGGAGGTGCGCCGGCCGGCCGGGGGACTCGTGCTGTGGTGCCGGCTGCCCGGCCCCTGGTCGTCCGCGCTCGTGACGGCGGCGGAAGGTGCCGGTCTGGCGCTGGCGGCCGGCCCCCGCTTCGGGACGGGGCACGCGTTCGAGGACCGCCTGCGGCTGCCGTTCACCCAGCCGGTGCCGGTGCTGGAACGGGCCGTCGGGCTGCTGGCGCAGGTGGCGGCCGACCTCTCGTCGGTGCGCCCCGCCGTCCCGCCGCACGCCGTCGTCGTCTGAGCGCGCTGACCGGCGCCGGGATGCCCCGGGGAAGCAAGCGCGTTAGGATGTCCAGGGCCGCGAGCAGATCCCCGCACCAGTCACCTGACCGGCGCGGTCGACGTGCGCCTGCGGCACGAGTCAGAGCACGGCCGTCCATCCGGAAGCGAGTCGAGACGCCATGAGCACCCGATGAGCACGCACCCATGAGTGCCCCCATGCAGTAACGACGGTCCGTCGCCGGTCTTGATCCGGTCCGGGCCAAGACAGGAGAGATGTGGCTAAGGTCCGGGTCTACGAGCTCGCCAAGGAGCTCGGCATCGAGAGCAAGACCGTCATGGCCAAGCTGAACGAGCTCGGTGAGTTCGTCCGCTCGGCCTCCTCGACGGTGGAGCCCCCCGTCGTACGCAAGCTCCGGGACGCCCTTCCCGCCGCAGCGCCGGCCGCCGACAACGGCGCCGGTGGCGGCACCAAGGCTCCCGCCAAGAAGGCCGCCGCGCAGAAGGCCACCCCCGCCGCTCCCGCGGCGCCGGCCCCCGCGCCGGCCGAGTCGCCCGCACCCGTCGCCGAGGTGCCTGCACCCCCGGCGCCTGCGCCCGCTCCCGAGCAGCCCGCGGCTCCGGAGCAGCCCGCCGCCCCGGAGCAGCCCGCCGCTCCCGAGCAGCCGGCGGCCGCCGCGGCCTCGGCCGACGCACCGCCGCGGCCCGCGGCCCCGCGCCCGGCCGGCCCGCGGCCCGGGAACAACCCGTTCTCCTCCGGTGGCTCGTCCGGCATGGGCCGGCCGGCCGCCCCGCGGCCGGGCAACAACCCGTACTCCACCGGCGGCAGCACCGGCATGCCGCGTCCCGGCGGCGGCACCCGTCCCGCACCGCGCCCCGGCGGCCCGGCCGGCCCCGGCGACTCGCGCCCCAACCCCGGCATGATGCCGACGCGCCCCGCGCCGGGCGTCGGCCGTCCCGCCCCAGGTGGCGGCCGTCCCGGCGCCCCCGGCGGCCGCGGCCGTCCCGGTGCTCCCGGCGGTGCCGGGCGTCCCGGTGGTGGCGGCGGCTACGGCGGCGGTCCCAGTGGTGGTCGTCCCGGCGGAGGCTTCGGCGGTGGTCGCGGTGGCGGCCCCCGGCGCGGCGGTACGGCCGGAGCGTTCGGCCGTCCCGGCGGCCCGCCGCGTCGTGGTCGGAAGTCGAAGAAGCAGCGTCGCCAGGAGTTCGACAACATGGCGGCGCCGACCATCGGCGGCGTCCAGGTCCCGCACGGCGACGGCGAGACCGTCGTCCGCCTCGCGCGTGGCTCCTCGCTGACGGACTTCGCCGACAAGATCGACGCCGTGCCGGCGTCGCTCGTGACTGTGCTGATCCACCTCGGTGAGATGGCCACCGCAACCCAGTCCCTCGACGAGGAAACCTTTGCGCTGCTCGGCGCCGAGCTGGGCTACAAGATCCAGATCGTCAGCCCGGAGGACGAGGACCGCGAGATCCTCGACTCCTTCGACATCGACTTCCTGGGTGAGGACTGGGACGACGACGACCTCGAGGCGCGTCCTCCTGTCGTCACCGTCATGGGTCACGTCGACCACGGAAAGACCCGACTGCTGGACGCGATCCGCAAGTCCGACGTGATCTCCGGCGAGGCCGGCGGCATCACGCAGTCGATCGGTGCCTACCAGATCCACCACACGACCCAGGACGGCGTCGAGCGGGCGATCACCTTCATCGACACCCCGGGTCACGAGGCCTTCACGGCCATGCGTGCTCGTGGTGCCAAGGTGACCGACATCGCCGTCCTGGTGGTCGCGGCCGACGACGGCGTCATGCCGCAGACGATCGAGGCGCTCAACCACGCCCAGGCGGCCGACGTCCCGATCGTCGTCGCGGTCAACAAGATCGACAGCGACGGCGCCAACCCGGCCAAGGTCCGCCAGCAGCTCACCGAGTACAACCTGGTGGCCGAGGAGTACGGCGGCGAGACGATCTTCGTCGACGTGTCGGCCAAGCAGGGTCTGAACATCGACCAGCTGCTCGAGTCGATCCTCCTGACGGCGGACGCCGCGCTCGACCTGCGGGCCGTCGCGGACGCCCCGGCCCGTGGCGTGGCGATCGAGGCGCACCTCGACCGCGGTCGCGGCCCGGTCGCGACCGTGCTCGTGCAGCGCGGCACCCTGGCGGTCGGCGACTCGATCGTCGCCGGCGACGCCTACGGCCGGGTCCGCGCCATGCTCGACGAGCACGGCGACAACCTCGACGTGGCGCTCCCGTCCCGGCCGGTCCAGGTGCTCGGTTTCACCTCGGTGCCCGGCGCCGGCGACAAGTTCCTCGTCGCCGACGAGGACCGCATCGCACGCCAGATCGCCGAGAAGCGGGCGGCGATGCAGCGCAACGCCGCCCTGGCCAAGGCGCGCAAGCGGGTCTCGCTGGAGGACTGGCTCGAGCAGAGCAAGGTCGACACGCTCAACCTCATCCTCAAGGGCGACGGGTCCGGTTCCGTCGAGGCCCTCGAGGACGCCCTGCTCAACATCGAGGTCGGCGACGAGGTCGAGCTGCGGGTGATCGACCGCGGTGTCGGCGCCATCACGCAGAACGACGTCAACCTGGCCGTTGCCTCCGAGGCCGTCATCATCGGCTTCAACGTGCGGCCGGCCGAGCGGGTCAACGAGCTCATCGACCGCGAAGGCGTGGATGTCCGGTACTACTCGGTCATCTACCAGGCGATCGACGAGGTCGAGGCCGCGCTCAAGGGCATGCTCAAGCCCGAGTTCGAGGAGGCCTCGCTCGGCACCGCCGAGATCCGAGAGGTGTTCCGTTCCAGCAAGTTCGGCAACATCGCGGGTGCCCTGGTCCGCAGCGGGGAGATCCGCCGCAACGCCAAGGCGCGTCTCATCCGCGACGGCGCCGTCGTCGCGGAGAACCTCACGGTCGAGTCGCTCAAGCGGTTCAAGGACGACGCGACCGAGGTCCGCGAGGGTTACGAGTGCGGCATCGGCCTGGGGTCGTTCAACGACATCAAGGTCGACGACGTGGTCGAGACCTACGAGATGCGCGAGAAGGCCCGGGCGTAGCAACAGCGAGGACCGGTGTTCTGAGTTGTTCGTCGGCAGCATGTCCCTGGACCTGCTGTTCGGCGACGTCCGGTCCCTCAAGCAGAAGCGCTCGCTCGTGCGGCCACTGGTCGCCGAGCTGCGCCGGAAGTACGACGTGAGCGCGGCGGAGGCAGGTCACCTCGACCTGCACCGTCGCGCTCTCGTCGGGGTGGCCGTGGTCGCCGCCGACCGAGCGCACTGCGTCGACGTCCTCGACGCCTGCGAGCGGCTGGTGGCAGCCCGGCCGGAGCTGGACCTGCTGTCGGCACGACGGCAGCTGCACAGCGCAACCGACGACGAGTGACCGACGGAGGAGACGAGTAGCCGTGGTGGACGCAGCGCGGGCGCGCAAGCTGGCCGACCGGATCAAGGTCGTGGTCGCCGAGACCCTGGAGATGCGGGTGAAGGATCCGCGGCTGGGCTTCATCACGATCACCGACGTCCGGATGACCGGGGACCTTCAGCAGGCCACCGTCTTCTACACCGTCCTCGGCGACGACTCGGCCCGGACCGAGACTGCCGTCGCGCTCGAGAGCGCCAAGGGCGTGCTGCGTTCCGAGGTCGGGCGGCAGACCGGTGTACGCCACACGCCGTCGCTGACCTTCGTCGCCGACGCCGTCCCCGAGAACGCCGCCCACATCGAGGACCTGCTGGCGCAGGTGGCCGCCGCCGACGCCGAGGTGCACCGCGCCGCTGCCGGTGCGACCTACGCCGGGGACGCCGACCCGTACAAGGCGCCGCGCGACGAGGACGTCGACATCGTCGACATCGTCGACGAGGTCGAGGACGACCGGACCGCATGACCGGTGACGCTCTGGTCGTCGTGGACAAGCCCGGCGGCCTCACCTCGCACGACGTCGTCGCCCGGGTCCGCCGGCTGGCCGGCACCCGGCGGGTGGGACACGCGGGCACCCTCGACCCGATGGCGACCGGCGTGCTGGTCCTCGGCGTCAACCGGGCGACCCGGCTGCTGGGGCACCTCACCCTCACCGAGAAGGCCTACGACGCCACGATCCGGCTGGGGGCGACCACGGTCACCGACGACGCCGAGGGTGAGGTCGTGACGATCGCCGATGCCGGTGACGTCGACATGACGGCCGTCCTGGCCGGCGTCGCCGACCTCACCGGCGAGCTGCAGCAGGTGCCGTCGGCTGTCAGCGCCGTCAAGATCGACGGGACGCGTGCGTACAAGCGGGTCCGCGAGGGCGAGGACGTCGTGCTGCCGCCACGGCCGGTCACCGTCCGGACCTTCGAGGTCCTCGGGAGCCGGCGGGACGGCGGCTTCCTCGACGTCGACGTCAGGGTGGAGTGCTCGAGCGGTACCTACGTCCGGGCGCTGGCCCGGGACCTCGGGGCCGGCATCGGTGTGGGCGGGCACCTCACGGCCCTGCGACGCACGAGGGTCGGGCCGTACGCGCTGGACGTGGCGCACACCCTCGAGGAGCTCGCCGACGGCCTCGTCCTGCTCCCGATCGCCGACGCCGCCCGCGCCGCGTTCCCCGCCCGCGAGCTGGACGACGAGGCCGCGCGCGTCATCGCGCACGGAGGCCCGCTGACGGCGACCGGCCGCGACGGACCGGTCGCGGTGTTCGGCCCCGGCGGCGCCTTCCTCGCACTGGTCGAGGACCGCGGCGCGACCACGAAGGCGCTGGCAGTCTTCGTCTGAGGTCGGACGCAGGTCGCCGGGCACCAGCCGCACGACCACGGTCCAGGCCAGCAGGTCCAGGGTCGCCGTCGACAGGAGGTGGCCGACGGCCAGCAGCCCGGCGGCAGTCGCGGTCGTCACAGCAGTCAGCACCTGTGCGCCGCGGCTGCCCCCGAGGGTCCGGGCCACGTCGGTCGTCACCAGGACCACGACGCCTACGATGACGGCCGGCACGAGCCGCAGGGCGAGCAGCGATCCCGGCGCGAGCGCGTCCGCCGCGGCGGCGACCAGCGGGGTCAACGGCGGCTGGTCGGGGTAGCCCCACTGCGGGTGGTGGCCGGCAGCCACGAAGTACAGCTCGTCGCGGTGCGGGCCATACCTGCTCGCCAGTACGAGCAGGGCGAGCGTGACCCCGGTCGCCGCGACGTACGCCTGCGGCGGCAGGCTCCGCCTGCTCGACACCACCCGACCGGCCGCCGCTGCCACGGCGTCATCATCGCCTGCCGCGCCGCTGCGTAGGGTGCGCACCGTGGACCTCGCCGACGCCCGTGCGCGGGCCGCGGAGCTCGACGCAGCCGACCCGCTGGCCGGGGTCCGCGACCGTTTCCTCCTGCCGGACGGGCTGGTCTACCTCGACGGCAACTCCCTGGGCGCCCTTCCGGTCGGTGTCCCCGGCGCGGTGCGCGACGTGGTGGAGCGGCAGTGGGGTCAGGACCTGATCACGTCGTGGAACGTGCACGACTGGTGGGACGCGCCGCGTCGGGTGGGCTCCCTGCTCGCCCGGCTGGTCGGCGCGCAGGACGACGAGGTGCTGGTGGCCGACTCGACCTCGGCGAACCTGTTCAAGGTCCTCGTGGCCGCGGCCCGGCTACGGCCGGGACGCGGCACGCTGGTGATCGAGCCGGGCAACTTCCCGGCCGACCTGTACGTCGCCGAGTCGGTCAGCGACCTGCTGGGCCTTCGCCTGGTGCGGGTCGAGCCGGGCGAGGTCGGGGGGGTGCTGGACGACGACGTCGCGGCCGTCTGCTTCTCGCACGTCGACTACCGCACCGGCCGGGCACACGACATGGCCGGGATCACCCGCGCGGTACAGGACTGCGGTGCGCTGGCGGTGTGGGACCTCTCGCACTCGGCGGGGGCGTTGCCGGTCGACCTCGGCGGCTGCGCGGTGGACCTCGCGGTCGGCTGCACCTACAAGTACCTGAACGGTGGTCCGGGTGCCCCGGCGTACGTCTTCGTCGCCCGCCGGCACCAGCAGGACGTGCGCTCGCCGCTCACCGGGTGGACCGGGCACGCCCGGCCGTTCGCCATGGAGGGCAGCTACCACCCGGCGCCCGGCATCGACCGGATGCGCAACGGCACGCCGCCGATGCTGTCGCTGCTCGCCCTCGACGCGGCGCTCGCGGCGTTCGACGGCCTCGCCATGGCAGACGTCCGGGCGAAGAGCCTCTCGCTGACGACGTTCTTCCTGGAGCTGGTCGACGAGGTCCTGGCGCCGCTCGGATTCGAGCCGGTGACGCCGCGCGACCCTGCTGACCGCGGCAGCCAGGTGTCGCTCCGCCACCCCGTGGCGTACGGCGTGGTCCAGGCACTGATCGCCCGCGGCGTGGTCGGCGACTACCGCGAGCCCGACATCGTGCGCCTGGGGTTCGCGCCGCTGTACATCCGGCACGTCGACGCCGTCCGCGCGGTCGCCCGGACGGTGTCGGTGATGGAGGCCGGCGAGCACCTCGACCCGAGGTGGTCGCGGCGCGGGACCGTCACCTGAGCCGGTGGACCCGCAGGCTCGTCATCCTGCCCGCCGCGGGCTGGCGAAGCCGAACCGGCGCCACGGCTTGCGGGGCTTCTCGTAGGGCGCGTAGGCGAAGATCCGCTCCCACCCGTGCCGCGCCAGGCGGGTGCGCGGCCCGTAGCGGCCCCAGGCCACACCGTCCCCGAGGCTGCGGTGCCGGAGGTCGACGAACGTCCAGGCGTCCCCGAGCCTCCGGGCGAACTGCCGCAGCGCCTGGTCGCCGGTGGAGGTCGCGGCCTCGTGCGTCAGCGCGCCGGGCCGGGAGCCCCACACGACGTGGGGGGCGTCGCCCGGGACCGTGCCGTCGAGGGCCCGGACGAGGAACGACGAGAGGTCGGGCGCCTGGTAGACGAGCACCGGCGGGTCGTGGCTGAGGAAGAACACCGGCGCGGTGTCACCGGTGTCCGGGGTCAGGTCGAGGACCCAGAAGTTCCCGTACCCGTCGGCAGCAACCGGGTGGCCGGCCGGCATCAGCTCTGCCGTGTCGACGCTGTGCCTGGCGCCGGTCAGGTCGAGGTCCAGCAGGTCCTCGGCGCCGGCGGTGACCGACATCAGGCGCACCAGCTCGGCGGGCAGGGGCACGGGGACCTCGGCCCGCACCCGGGCGATGTCCTCGGCGGTCAGGCCCGGTCGCAGGTGCAGGTCCTGCGCCGACGCGGCGGTCCGCAGCCGTTCCGTCACGTCCATGACAGCACCGTAGGGGTCCGCCTCTACCCTTGCCGCGTGCTGGTGTGGCGGTCCCTCGACGAGGTCGACGACGGCGGTGGCCGTGACGTGCGGCGCTCGGTCGTCACCATCGGCAACTTCGACGGCGTCCACCTGGGTCACCGGCACCTGCTGGCCGGGGTGGTGTCCCGGGCCCGGGAGACCGGCCGGACCTCGGTGGTGACGACGTTCGACCCCCACCCCATGACAGTCATCCACCCCGACTCGGCCCCGCCGCGTCTGACCACGCTCGAGCACCGGCTGGAGCTGCTCGCGGCCTGCGAGGTCGACGCGGTGCTCGTGCTGCCGTTCACCCGCGAGCTCTCGCAGTGGGAGCCGCCCGCGTTCGTCGATCGAGTGCTCGTCGACGGGCTCAGGGCCGGCGAGGTGCACGTGGGGGAGAACTTCAGGTTCGGGCACCGGGCCGCCGGCGACGTGACGACGCTGCGTTCGGAGGGCGCGCGCCGCGGCTTCGCCGTGGTGGCCCTGCCGCTGGCCGGCGGCACGACGCGGTGGTCCTCGACCTACGTCCGGCAGTGCGTCGCCGAGGGCGACGTCGCCAGCGCGGCTGCCGCGCTGGGTCGACCCCACCGGGTCGAGGGTCCGGTGGTCGAGGGCGACAAGCGCGGCCGCGAGCTCGGCTACCCGACCGCCAACCTCGACCTGCCGGCCGGCACTGCCGTCCCGGCCGACGGCGTCTATGCCGGGTGGCTCACCCGCGCCGACGGGACCCGGCTGCCGGCCGCGATCTCGATCGGCACCAACCCCACCTTCGGCGGCACCCACCGCAGGGTCGAGGCCTACGCCCTCGACCGGGACGACCTCGAGCTCTACGGCGAGCACGTCGCCGTCGACTTCCTGGCACGGCTGCGCGAGACGGTGACGTTCGACGGCGTCGCGCCCCTGCTGGAGCAGATGGCGGACGACGTGGCCCGGACCCGCGAGCTGACCCGGTCGCCGCGCCCGTGACTGTCGAGGAGCACGAGGACGCGACCCGTGCGACCGAGGACTGGTTCCTCGGCCACGGGCTGCCGTTCTTCGTCGAGGGCCGCCGGATCACCGTCAACGACCTGACCCGCGGCCGCTCGGTGGCGGTCCTCGCGACGGCGTACGCCGCGTCGCTGCTGCTCGCGGTGCCGCCGGAGCGCTCGTGGCCGGCCCGCCTGGGGCTGGCCGCGGTGGGGCTGGTCGCGCTGGTGGCCGTGTGGGCGGTGGCCAACCTCGCCCGCCGGCAGCGCGCCCTCGAGCGGCCCCGGCGGGTGGGGGTCGTCGAGGTGACCCTGTTCGCCCTCGGACCGGCCACGCTGGTGGCCGTCCTGCGTCAGGACGCCGGCCTCACCCTGACCGTGCTCCTGGCCGACCTGACCGTCCTCGTCGTTGTCGCTGCTGCCGAGGTCCTCGACGTGACGCCGATCGCGCGCTGGGCCCTGGTCCGGACCTTCGCCGAGCTGGGCTCGCTGTTCCGCCTGGTCACCAGGGCGCTGCCGATGCTGCTGCTGTTCATGACGTTCCTGTTCATCAACACCGAGGTGTGGCAGGTGTCCTCGGCCCTGTCCCGGCCGGTGCTCTGGCTCGCGGTCGCGTTCTTCGGTCTGCTCGCGCTCAGCTTCCTGCTGACCCGGCTGCCCGAGGAGGTGGCGGCTGTCAACGACGACCTCGACCCGGCGGTCGTGCGTCGCGCCGTCCGGGGCACACCGCTGGAGCCGCACCTCGACGACCTCGCGGACGTGCGTGCCGAGCCGCTGGACCGGCGGCAACGGACCAACCTGCTCCTCGTCCTGCTGATCACCCAGGCCGCGCAGGTGCTCGTCCTCTCCATCGCCGTCTGGGCGTTCTTCCTCGTCTTCGGCCGGGTCGCCATCGACGACAGCGTCGTGAGCAGCTGGGTCGGCAACGGGGCGCCGCACTTCCCGCGGCTGCTCGGTGACCTCGGGTTCTCCCGGGAGCTGCTGCAGGTCTCGATCTTCCTGTCTGCCTTCTCCGGGCTCTACTTCACCGTGTACGCGGTCACCGACGCCACCTACCGCGAGCAGTTCTTCCACGAGATCACGAACGAGCTCGAGCGGGCTGTCGGTGTGCGGGCGGCGTACCTGGCCCTGCGCCGCGGCGGCGCTGCCCGCGTTCCGTAGGGTCGGCCCATGGAGTACCGGACCCTCGGGCGCAGCGGCACCGCCGTGTCGACGCTCGCCCTCGGCACGATGACCTTCGGCAACGAGACCGACGAGGAGGGCAGCCACGATCAGCTGGACACGTTCGTCGAGGCCGGCGGGACGCTGGTCGACACTGCTGACGTCTACACGGCCGGGGCCAGCGAGGAGATCGTCGGGCGCTGGCTGGACGACCGCCCCGCCGACGTCACCGACCGGGTCGTGCTCGCCACCAAGGCCCGGTTCCCGATGGGGGAGGATCGCAACGACGCCGGTCTCTCCCGCCGGCACCTCACCCGCGCCCTGGAGGCGTCCCTGCGGCGGCTGCGGGTCGAGTGCGTCGACCTGTACCAGGTGCACGCCTGGGACCCGGTCACGCCGGTCGAGGAGACCCTCGGGTTCTTCGACGACGCCGTCCGGTCCGGCAAGGTGCGCTACGCCGGCCTGTCGAACTACACGGGCTGGCAGCTGCAACGGGCGGTCGACGTCGCCGAGCACCTGCACCTTCCGCGGCCGGTCACGCTGCAGCCTCAGTACAACCTGCTGGCCCGCGAGATCGAGTGGGAGATCGTCCCCGCCGCCCTGGCCAACGGCCTCGGGCTGCTGCCCTGGTCGCCGCTGGGCGGGGGGTGGCTGACCGGCAAGTACACCCGGGACCAGAGCCCCACCGGTGCGACCCGGCTGGGTGAGGACCCGGACCGGGGCGTCGAGGCCTACGGCAAGCGCTCGGCCAGCGAGCGGACCTGGGCCGTCGTGGACGCCGTCCAGCGCGCGGCGGAGACGGACAGGGACCTCGATGGCTGCCGTCGCCCTGTCCTGGGTGCACGACCGGCCCGGGGTCTCCTCGGTGATCCTCGGTGCTCGCACGACTGATCAGCTCAAGGCGAACCTGGCCGCCGCCGGCCTGCACCTCGACGAGGCGGCGACAGCGGCCCTGGACGCCGCCAGCGACCCGGCACCCGCCGACTACCCCTACGGTCCGGCCGGCCAGGAGCAGCGCACCCGCACGCTCTGAGCGGTGGGGCGCCGTGGCACCGCCCAACCGGCCCCCACCTGCGCCGATTCGGCCGGGAGACCTCCCGGCTGGTAGCCTCGGTCACTGCCGTGCACGCGGCGTGAGTACCTCATGTCTGCCCGTGATTCCGACCAGGCAGCGCTCACCAGAACAGACTCAGGGAGAGTTGTGTCGCTCGACACCGCCACCAAGAAGCAGATCATCGACGAGCACGGCAGCACGGGCACCGACACCGGTACCCCCGAGGTCCAGGTCGCGCTCCTCTCGCGGCGCATCGCCGACCTGACCCAGCACCTCAAGGAGCACAAGCACGACCACCACTCGCGTCGTGGTCTGCTCCTCCTCGTCGGCCGGCGCCGCCGGCTGCTGAACTACCTGGCCAAGACCGACATCAACCGCTACCGCGCGTTGATCGAGAAGCTCGGCCTGCGCCGCTAGCACCCCACTCGGAGGAGCGGCTCGCCCCGGCGTCTGGTCCTCGGTAGTGGCCGGCGGACCCGACGGTCGTCGCGGCGAGAGCCGCCCCCGTCCCGCAGGCTTCCATCGAAGACCGGCTGGCAGTTCCGGGAGACCTGCTCCTCATCCACACGGATCAGGAGACACCCTTCATGGATGGACAGTCAGTCCACACCGCCGAGGCCGTCATCGACAACGGCACCTTCGGCACCCGCACCGTCCGCTTCGAGACCGGCCGGCTGGCCCGGCAGGCCGCCGGCTCCGTCGTCGCCTACCTCGACGACGACACGATGCTGCTGTCGGCCACCACGGCCGGCAAGCACCCCAAGGAGAACCTCGACTTCTTCCCGCTGACGGTGGACGTCGAGGAGCGCATGTACGCCGCCGGGCGCATCCCCGGCTCGTTCTTCCGCCGCGAGGGCCGGCCCAGCGAGGACGCGATCCTCACCTGCCGCCTCATCGACCGCCCGCTGCGCCCGACCTTCGCCAAGGGCCTGCGCAACGAGGTCCAGGTCGTCATCACCGTGATGGCGCTGGACCCCAAGGACATGTACGACGTCGTGGCGATCAACGCCGCGTCGGCGAGCACCCAGCTGTCCGGCCTGCCGTTCAGCGGCCCGGTCGGCGCCACCCGCGTCGCACTGATCGACGACCAGTGGGTGGCCTTCCCGACCCACGAGCAGCTGGAGTCGGCCGTGTTCGACATGGTCGTCGCCGGGCGGATCGCCGGTGACGATGTCGCGATCATGATGGTCGAGGCCGAGGCCACCATGGCCGCGTGGCACCTCATCAAGGACGACGGCAAGACCGCTCCTACCGAGGAGATCGTCGCCCAGGGCCTCGAGGCCTCGAAGCCCTTCATCAAGTCGCTGTGCGAGGCGCAGCAGCAGCTCGCTGCCGCTGCTGCCAAGCCGACTGCCGAGTTCCCGCGGTTCCTCGACTACCAGGACGACGTCCTGCAGGCCGTCAGCGACCTGGTCAGCGACGAGCTGGGCCAGGCCCTCTCGATCGCGGCCAAGCAGGAGCGGGAGACCGAGCTCGACCGGCTCAAGGACTCCGCGAAGGAGAAGCTGGCCGGCCAGTTCGAGGGGCGCGAGAAGGAGATCAGCGCGGCCTACCGCTCGGTCACCAAGTCGCTGGTCCGCCAGCGGATCCTGCGCGACAAGGTCCGCATCGACGGTCGCGGCCTCTCCGACATCCGCACCCTCTCTGCCGAGGTCGAGGTGCTCCCGCGGGTGCACGGGTCGGCCCTGTTCGAGCGCGGCGAGACCCAGATCCTCGGGGTGACCACACTCAACATGCTGCGCATGGAGCAGATGATCGACACGCTCAACCCCGAGAACCGCAAGCGGTACATGCACAACTACAACTTCCCGCCCTACTCGACCGGTGAGACCGGCCGGGTCGGCTCGCCGAAGCGGCGCGAGATCGGCCACGGCGCCCTGGCCGAGCGGGCGATCCTGCCGGTGCTGCCGGCCCGCGCGGAGTTCCCGTACGCGATCCGCCAGGTGTCCGAGGCCCTCGGCTCCAACGGCTCGACGTCGATGGGCTCGGTCTGTGCCTCGACGATGTCGCTCCTGCAGGCAGGTGTGCCGCTGCGCGCTCCGGTCGCCGGCATCGCGATGGGCCTCATCTCCGACTCCGTGGACGGTGAGACGGAGTACGCCGCCCTCACCGACATCCTCGGGGCCGAGGACGCGTTCGGCGACATGGACTTCAAGGTCGCCGGCACCCGTGAGTTCGTGACGGCCATCCAGCTGGACACCAAGCTCGACGGCATCCCCGCCTCGGTGCTCGCCTCGGCGCTGACCCAGGCCAAGGAGGCCCGGCTGCACATCCTGGACGTCATGCACGAGGCGATCGACGCGCCGGACGAGATGTCGCCGCACGCGCCGCGGATCATCTCCATCAAGATCCCGGTCGACCAGATCGGTGCCGTCATCGGGCCCAAGGGCAAGATGATCAACCAGATCCAGGACGACACCGGCGCCGAGATCAGCATCGAGGACGACGGCACGATCTACATCGGCGCCACCGACGGCCCCAAGGCCGAGGCCGCCCGCACGATGATCAACGCCATCGCGAACCCCACGATGCCCGAGGTCGGCGAGAGGTACCTGGGCACCGTCGTGAAGACCACGACGTTCGGCGCCTTCGTGTCGCTGATGCCGGGTCGTGACGGCCTGCTCCACATCTCGAAGCTGCGTGCGCTCGCCGGCGGCAAGCGCGTCGACAACGTCGACGACGTGGTCAAGGTGGGCGACAAGGTCCAGGTCCAGATCGCCGAGGTCGACTCGCGGGGCAAGCTGTCCCTCGTTCCGGTCGAGGCCGACGGCGCGCCGGCCGGCGCGGCCGACGCACCGGTCGAGGCCTAGACCCCTTGGGCCGTCAGGCCACCCGCACGCTGCACCGGGCGGACGGGGGTGGCGGACTCGTCCGTCACACCGTCCTGCCCGGTGGGCTGCGCATCGTCACCGAGGCGGTCCCCACCGTCCGGTCGGTGACGTTCGGCGTGTGGGTCGGGGTCGGCTCGCGGGACGAGGCCACCTCGCTCGCCGGCGCCTCGCACTACCTCGAGCACCTGCTGTTCAAGGGCACCCGCAAGCGCGACGCCCTGGCCATCTCGTCGGCGCTGGACGCGGTCGGGGGCGAGATGAACGCCTTCACCTCCAAGGAGTACACCTGCTTCTACGCGCGCGTCCTCGACGCCGACCTGCCCCTCGCGGTCGACGTCGTCGGTGACCTCGTCACCTCGTCCGTGATCCGCGCGGCTGATGTCGATGCCGAGCGTGGGGTGATCCTCGAGGAGATCGCCATGCACGAGGACGACCCCACGGACATGGTCCACGACCAGTTCGCCCAGGTCCTCTTCGGCGACGGCCCGCTGTCCCGCCCGGTGCTCGGCAGCGTCGAGTCGATCGAGTCCATCGGGCGCGCCGCCATCAACGGCTACTACCGCCGCCGCTACCGGCCGCAGGACATGGTGGTCGCGGTCGCCGGCAACATCGACCATGCCGCCGTCGTGCGGCTGGTCCGCACGGCGTTCGGCGCGGCCGGCATGCTCGACGGCGACGGGACGCCCACCCCGCCCCGGGGTGGGCGGATGCTGCGGACCCGGAGCGGCACCCGCGTCGTGCGACGGACGACCGAGCAGGCCAACGTCGTGCTCGGGGGGCCCGGAGTCGCACGGACCGACGACCGGCGGTTCGCACTCGGCGTGCTCAACGCGGCGCTGGGAGGCGGCATGTCGTCCCGGCTGTTCCAGGAGGTGCGCGAGAAGCGCGGCCTCGCCTACTCGGTCTACAGCTACCACGCGCAGTACGCCGACACCGGGCTGTTCGGCGTCTACGCCGGCTGCGTGCCGCGCAAGGTCGACGAGGTCCTGGCGATCTGCCGCGACGAGATCGCGAAGGTCGCCGCCGCCGGCCTCACGCTGGACGAGATCGAGCGCGGCAAGGGTCAGCTGCGGGGCTCGCTCGTGCTCGGCCTGGAGGACACCGGGTCGCGGATGAGCCGGATCGGCAAGGCCGAGCTGGTCCACGGCGAGCAGCTGTCCGTCGACGAGGTGCTGGCCCGCATCGACGGCGTGACCCCGGACGAGGTGTCAGCGATCGCCGCCGAACTCCTCGCCGAGACCCCGACGCTCGCCGTCGTCGGGCCCTTCGACGAGGACCGGGACTTCTCCCGGGCGATCGCGTGAGCGACGGCGCCCTCCGCGTCGGGGTCATCGGCGCGGCCGGGCGGATGGGCGCCGAGGCATGCCGTGCCGTCGAGCGTGCCGACGACCTGGAGCTGGTGGCACGGCTCGGGTCGGGTGACCTGCTGCAGGAGCTGGTCGAAGCCGGTGCAGGGGTCGCGGTCGACCTGACCCGCCCGGACGCCGTGATGGACAACGTCCGCTTCTGCGTCGAGCACGGCGTCCACGTCGTCGTGGGCACCAGCGGTCTCGACAGCGCCCGGCTGGTGACGATCCGCGGCTGGCTCGCGGACGCCCCCCACGTAGGTGTGGTGGTCGCCCCGAACTTCGCGATCGGTGCCGTCCTCATGATGCGCTTCGCCGCCCAGGCGGCCCGCTTCTTCGAGTCCACCGAGATCGTCGAGCTGCACCACCCGGACAAGGCCGACGCCCCTAGCGGCACCGCCCGCCGCACCGCAGAGCTGGTGGCCGAGGCACGGGCGGCGGCCGGCCTGGGAGCCCAGCCGGACGCGACGTCGTCCGGGCTCGAGGGTGCCCGCGGCGCCGCGGTCGCGGGGGTCCCGGTGCACTCGGTGCGGGCCCGCGGCCTTGTCGCGCACCAGGAGGTGCTGCTCGGGACCGCGGGGGAGACGCTGACGATCCGGCACGACTCCTACGACAGGGCGTCCTTCATGCCCGGCGTCCTGCTCGCGGTCCGCGAGGTCGGCGCGCGGCCGGGCCTGACAGTCGGCCTCGAGCCGATGCTCGGCCTGGACTGAGCGCCGGAGGTTCCGGCTCGCTCACAGCTCGACCAGCGCTGTTCGCCAGCGGGACTGGTCGACCAGGACGGCCCCGTCGCCGCGCAGGTCCAGGCTGCGGACGGCGCCGTCGGCCTCCCACCCTGCGCCCTGCAGGAAGACCCGCAGGTCCCCCTCCGCGTCGGCGAGCCACACGTGCAGGTGCCGGACGCCGTCGATCCGGGCCAGGTCGGCCACGGCGTTGACAAGTCGGCTGCCGTGCCCCGCACCGGTGGCGGCCGGGTCGACGCACAGCGCCAGCAGCTCGCCGTCCAGCGCCGGGATCGTGTCCGGGTCGGACGCCGGGGCAAGCGCGGCGAAGCCGACGACCTGCTCGCCCGCGACCGCGGTGAGCACCCGGTGCCGCGGTGACGGCGGTTCCGAGGAGGCGGCGGCCCAGCTCTCGGCGGCGGCGGCCGATCCGGCCGCCTCGACGACGTCGGCCGGCAGCCGGTCGCCGTGCACGGCCGCCCACACAGCGGCCTGGATCCGGGCCAGCTCGGGCGCGTCGCCGGCGGTTGCCGGGCGCACGCTCACGTCGGCCACGCCGGGATCCTCTCAGACCGGCGCCGCGTCCGGCCGGACCATGATCTCGGACAGCGGCTTGCGGTGCAGGTCGGGCACCTGCGCGTCGTCCGCCGGGTAGCCCACGGGGACGAGCACGAACGGGCGTTCCTCGCGGGGGCGTCCCAGCACCTCGGTGAGGAACCGCATCGGGCTGGGAGTGTGCGTGAGTGCAGCCAGCCCGGCCTCGTGGAGGGCGGCGAGGAGGAAGCCGACGGCGATGCCGACCGACTCCTTCACGTAGTACGGCTTCGGGCTCCCCGGCCCCTTGTGCACCTCCATCACCACCACGAGGTACGGCGCCTCCTCGAGGAACGGCTTGCGCCAGTCCGTCCCGAGCGGGGCGAGCGCCTCGAGCCACTCGTCGGAGGCGCGGCTTTCGTAGAAGGCCCGCTCCTCCTCCTCGGCGGCCTCGCGGATCCGGCGCTTGAGCCCGGCGTCGCTGACGACCACGAACCGCCACGGCTGGACGTGCGCACCGCTCGGCGCGGTGCCCGCCACCCGGACCGCCTGCTCCACGAGCCCGAACGGGACCGGCCGGTCGGAGAAGTCCCGCACCGTGCGGCGGGTGGCCATCCGCTCGGCGAACGCGGTCTGGTCGGCCCGGGCCCGGTCCGGCGGCCTGGTGTCCGTGACGAGGGGGACCGTGACGTGCCTCGGGTTGCAGCTCACCCTCGACATGCTGGCCTACGATCGGGCGCGTGCCCGTCGACACCCAGTACGAGGATCTCCTCCGGCACGTGCTCGAGCACGGCGCCGCCCGCCCGGACCGCACCGGCACCGGGTCGCGGAGCATCTTCGGCCACCAGATGCGCTACGACCTGTCCCGCGGCTTCCCGCTGATCACCACCAAGCGGGTCCACTTCCGCTCGATCGCGTACGAGCTGCTCTGGTTCCTCCGCGGCGACAGCAACGTGCGCTGGCTGCAGGAGCGGAAGGTCACGATCTGGGACGAGTGGGCGGCTCCGGACGGCGAGCTCGGCCCGGTCTACGGCGTGCAGTGGCGCTCCTGGCCGACGCCGGACGGCGGCCACATCGACCAGGTCAGCCGGGTGCTCGAGCAGCTGCGCACCGACCCCACCTCGCGCCGGATGATCGTGTCGGCGTGGAACGTCGGACTGATCGACCAGATGGCGTTGCCGCCGTGCCACATGATGTTCCAGTTCTACGTCGCCGACGGCAGGCTCTCCTGCCAGCTGTACCAGCGCAGCGCCGACCTGTTCCTCGGCGTCCCGTTCAACATCGCCAGCTACGCCCTGCTCGTGCACCTGGTGGCCCAGCAGGTCGGGCTGGAGGCCGGCGACTTCGTCTGGACCGGTGGTGACTGCCACATCTACGACAACCATGTCGACCAGGTCCGCGAGCAGCTGTCCCGCGAGGCGTTCCCGTTCCCTGAGCTGGTGGTGAAGCCGGCGGCGTCGCTGTTCGACTACGACTACGAAGACCTCGAGATCGTCGGCTACCAGCACCACCCGGCGCTGCGCGCGCCGGTCGCGGTGTGAGCCGCCGTACCGCGTGACCGGACCCGGATGATCGGGCTGGTCTGGGCCCAGGCCGCGAACGGGGTCATCGGTCGCGACGGTGCGCTGCCCTGGAGCCTGCCGGAGGACCTGGCGCGGTTCAAGGCGCTGACAACCGGCGCCACCGTCGTCATGGGCCGCGCCACCTGGGACTCGCTGCCTGCGTCGGTGCGTCCGCTGCCGGGCCGTCGCAACGTGGTGCTGACCCGGCAGGAGGGCTGGTCGGCCGAGGGCGCGGTCGTCGCCCGCTCGGTCCGCGACGCCCTGCAGCATGAGGGGGACGTCTGGGTCATGGGCGGGTCCAGCGTCTACCGCGAGGCGATGCCGTACGCCGACGTCCTGGTGGTCACCGAGATCGACCGGGCCTTCGACGGCGACATCACCGCCCCCGTGGTCGGGCCGCCATGGCGGGTTGCCTCCGCCGACCCGGGGCTGGGCTTCCACACCTCGCGCACCGGGCTCCCGTTCCGGGTCGTCACGTGGCGCCGGGACGCCGGGCCCGGCGCTGACGTCGCCACGGGGCCAGACCGGTAGTTTGGGGCCATGCCGAGCACAGCAGCGGCGACGGCCTTCGGGCGCGTCCTCACCGCGATGGTCACCCCGTTCCGCGCCGACGGCTCGCTCGACCTCGACGCGGCCCAGCGGCTCGCCTCCCACCTCGTCGACCGCGGCCACGACGGCCTGGTGGTCAGCGGGACCACCGGCGAGTCGCCGACGACGAGCGACGACGAGAAGGAGCGGCTCGTCCGCGCCGTCGTCGAGGCGGTCGGCGACCGCGCCCGGGTGGTGGCGGGGTCCGGCACCAACGACACCCGCCACACGATCGAGCTGAGCCGGGCGGCCGAGAAGGCCGGCGCGCACGGCCTGCTGCTCGTCACGCCGTACTACAACAGGCCGCCGCAGGAGGCGCTGGTCCGGCACTTCGTCGCCGCCGCCGACTCCGTGGGCCTGCCGGTGATGCTCTACGACATCCCCGTCCGCACCGGCACGCCGATCGAGCTCGACTCGCAGCTCCGGCTGGCCGAGCACGAGCGGATCCTCGCGGTGAAGGACGCCAAGGGCGACCTGTTCGAGGGCTCCCGGGTCATGGCCGACACGGACCTCGCGTACTACTCCGGTGACGACGCGATGAACCTGGCGTGGCTCACGCACGGCGCTACCGGCGTCGTGTCGGTCGTCGGCCACGTGCGCGGCGCCGACTACGCGGCGATGGTCGCCGCGGTCGACCGCGGTGACCTGGCGGAGGCGTTGGGGATCCACCGTCGCCTCATCCCTGCCGTCCGCGCGATCATGGACCGGTCCTCGCAGGGCGCCATCCGCGTCAAGGCCGCGCTCCAGCTGCTCGGGGTGATCCCCGAGCGGACGGTCCGGCCGCCGCTGCTCGATGCCTCCAGCGACGAGGTGGCCCGCCTGCGCGAGGCCCTCGGGAGCGTCGCGTGAGTCACCCGCACCCGGAGCTCGGGCCGCCGCCCGAGCTCGCCGAGGGAGGCCTGCGCATCGTCGCGCTCGGCGGACTGGGCGAGGTCGGCCGGAACATGACCGTGTTCGAGCACGCCGGCCGGCTGCTCGTCGTCGACTGCGGGGTGCTGTTCCCCGAGGACTTCCAGCCGGGCGTCGACCTGATCCTTCCCGACTTCGAGCACATCCGGGACCGGCTCGGGCTGATCGACGGCATCGTGCTCACGCACGGCCACGAGGACCACATCGGCGCCGTGCCCTACCTGCTGCGCGAGAAGCCGGACATCCCGCTGATCGGGTCCCGGCTGACCCTGGCGATGATCGAGGCCAAGCTCCAGGAGCACCGGATCAAGCCGTACACCCTCGAGGTGAAGGAGGGCGACCGCGAGCAGATCGGCCCGTTCGGCTGCGAGTTCGTGGCGGTCAACCACTCGATCCCGGACGCCCTCGCCGTGGCGATCCGGACCGCCGCCGGGCTGGTCCTGCACACGGGCGACTTCAAGATGGACCAGCTGCCGCTCGACGGCCGGCTCACGGACCTCCGGGCGTTCGCCCGGTTCGGTGACGAGGGCGTCGACCTGCTGCTGGCCGACTCCACCAACGCCGAGGTGCCCGGTTTCACCACGCCGGAGCGCCACATCACCCCGGTGCTGGACCGGGTCTTCGCCCAGGCCAGCAAGCGGATCATCGTCGCGTCGTTCGCCAGCCACGTGCACCGGGTCCAGCAGGTGCTCGACACCGCCCAGAAGCACGGGCGCAAGGTCGCCTTCGTCGGCCGCTCCATGGTCCGGAACATGGGGGTCGCCCGGGACCTGGGGTATCTCGACGTCCCGGGTGGCCTGATGGTCGACGCCAAGGCACTCGACGACCTGCCCGAGGACAAGGTCGTCCTCGTGTGCACCGGCTCGCAGGGTGAGCCGATGTCTGCCCTGTCCCGGATCGCCAACCGCGACCACGTGATCCGGGTCGGCGAGGGCGACACGGTGATCCTCGCCTCCTCGCTGATCCCCGGCAACGAGAACTCCGTCTTCAGGGTGATCAACGGGCTGACCCGCTGGGGCGCCACGGTGGTGCACAAGTCCAACGCGCTCGTGCACGTGTCCGGGCACGCCTCGGCGGGGGAGCTGCTCTACGTCTACAACATCGTGCGGCCCAGCAACGTCATGCCGGTGCACGGCGAGTGGCGGCACCTGCGCGCCAACGCCGAGCTGGCGGTGCAGACGGGCGTCCCGCGCGACCAGGTGGTGCTCGCCGAGGACGGCGTGGTGGTCGACCTCGTCGACGGCCGGGCCGGCATCGTCGGGAAGGTGCCGTGCGGCTACGTCTACGTCGACGGCTCCAGCGTCGGTGACGTGACCGAGTCCTCGCTCAAGGACCGGCGGATCCTGCGCGACGAGGGCTTCATCTCGGTTGTCGTCGTGGTCGACTCGGTCACCGGGAAGGTGCAGGGCGGCCCGGAGATCCACGCGCGGGGCTTCGTCGAGGACGACAGCGTCTTCGGCGACGTGCGGGCCAAGATCGAGCAGGCTCTGGAGAAGGCCGCGGCCGACGGCATCGGCGACCGCCGCCAGCTCGAGCAGCTGGTACGCCGCACCGTGGGCCGGTGGGTGAGCGACACCTACCGTCGCCGGCCCATGATCATCCCCCTCGTCGTGGAGGTCTGACCGCCCCCACCACGTCAGTCGCCCACCCCGCTCCCGTCGAGTGGCGCGCTGTTGCAGGTGCGGCCCTGAAAAACTGCGCCAACGCGCCACTCAACGGTGGGCCGCCCGGCGGTATCGGTCCAGGCGAGCGTGCAGCCGGGCCCGGCCGTGGCCGGTGAGCGTCGAGACGCGGGCGAGTCGCCACCAGCGGGCCGGGCGCGAGGGGTCCGGCGTCCAGCCACGAGCGTCCTCGGCGTCCCGGATGATCATCCACGGCTGGTGGGCGATCTCGGCCGGTGTGTAGCCGAAGCGCTCGGCGCCCAGCCTCAGCAGTGCCTTGTCGCGACGCAGGTCACGCCGGTGCCGCCCGACGTCACGGTGCTCACCCCCGTCGCACTCCGGGTAGCGGCTCGTCCCCACCAGGTGCAGATCGGCCCGCCCGACGAACCCGGCTTCGTCCCGGACGTCGACCTGGCACTCGATCGGACCGAGCCCGGTCACGACGTGCAGCAGTCGAAGCACCGACTCCCACCACGACTCGCTGCGCGGATCGGCGAGCGTGACGGCCCGGCGGAGCACCCGGGCGCCACGCGACCTCGGCCTCGCCGCCGCCAGGACCTCGGCCGCCGGGCACCCTGCCGCCAGCGCGCAGTCCACCAGCGGGACGAGGTCGATGAGTGACAGGTCCTGGGCCAGCTCCAGCATCGTCTCGGGGACCGACACGACCGGCAGACCGTGCACGTCCTCGATCTGCGCGTAGGCCGACCTCCGGACGTACAGTCCTTGCCGTTGGACGTGCACACGGCTGGTCGTGCTGGCGAACAGGACCCGCCGGTCGTCGAGCCGGTTCGGCAGCCACCAGCCGCGCAGGGCCGCCGACGTCAGGTGCCCGAACCCGCTCCCGCGAGGCAGGTCGGCGACGGTGGCACGCGCCAGCAGGGGCACCGTCGGGGTCAGGTCGACCGGCACGTAGGTGCCCCGGGTCACCCGGCGCCAACCAGGTCCACGCAGCCGCCCCCGGGTGATGCCGTCCGCGGGCGCGTCGCTCCACCGCCGGGCGTCCGGTCGGGCGAGGCCGGGCGCCGGGCCGGACCCAGGGGCGTCGAGCACCCGCCCACGGTGTCGGGTGGCGCCCGGCCGGCCGGCCGGTCCGGCCGACCTGTGGACGGCTCCCCATGGGAGCCCACCCTGTGGACCGCTGGGCCACGCCTCGTCAGTGGCGCGTTGTTGCAGATTCGAGCCGGAAGATCTGCATCAACGCGCCACTCGACCGGCCGGCGGGGCGGGCCGGTCCGGGCGACACGCGGGGGCTGTGACGGCTGTGACCTGTGGTGCAGGGGGGACAGGCCGGTAGCCTCGCGGGATGGCCACCCGTACGCCCACGCGCTCCCGCCCGACACGCTCGCGCGGCGGCGCCAAGCCGGCGCCACGGAAGCCGTCACGCTCCGCCGCCGCGTCGCGCAGCCGCCGGCCGTCCGGGCGGACCACCCGCCGGCAGCGCACCGGGCCGCCCTGGCCGGTGCGGATGGTCCGGGGCCTGTGGCTGGGCGTGGCGCACGTCGTCGGCGCCCTGGCCCGCCGGATCGGCAGCAGCGCCCGCGACCTGGACCCGGCCCACCGCCGCGACGGCATCGGGCTGCTGCTCACCGGCCTCGCGACCGTGGTGGCGGCCGTCGAGTGGTGGGACCTGCAGGGACCGGTCGGCGGCGTCGTGCACGCCGTGGTGTCGGGGACCTTCGGGCGGGTCGGGCTCGTCCTGCCCCTGGTGCTGCTGGGCCTCGGGGTCCGCATCCTGCGGCACCCCCAGGACGCCGAGGCGGGCGGCCGGATCGGCATCGGTGTGGGCTCCCTGGTCCTGAGCGTCCTCGGCCTGGTGCACATCGCGCGCGGCCTGCCCGACCCCGGCCACCCGGTGCAGCTGCGCGAGGCCGGCGGCTACCTCGGCTACCTGGTCAGCTCGCCGCTGGTGTCGGCCGTGTCCGGCTACGTCGCGGTGCCCCTGCTCGTCCTGCTGCTGGTCTTCGGCCTGCTCGTCGTGACGTCCACCCCGCTGCACGCGCTGCCCGCGCGCGGCAAGGCCGTCCTCGCCTGGCTGATGCACCGCCCGGAGGAGGACGCGGAGGCCGACCCGGCCGCGGACGGGCTGCCCACCGTCGAGCCGATGGAGCCGCTCAAGCGCCGCCGGCCGCGCCGCCGGCAGGGCACGATGGCCGACGACGAGCCGGAGGGCGCCGACGCGCCGTACGACGCCTCGGTGGTCGTGTCGGAGCCCCCGGCCGCCGCGGACGGGGCCCCCGGGGCCGAGGAGGCCGAGCGGACCGCGCCGGCGCACTCGCCGATGCCGGTGCGCGTCGAGCAGCTGCTGCTGTCCGGCGACGTGACCTACACGCTGCCACCTGCCGACACGCTGCAGGAGGGCTCGCCCCACAAGGCCCGCTCCACGGCCAGCGACGCCGTGGTCGAGTCGCTCACCGAGGTGCTCGAGCAGTTCGGCATCGACGCCCAGGTCACCGGCTACACCCGCGGTCCGACCGTCACCCGGTACGAGGTCGAGCTCGGCAACGCGGTCAAGGTCGAACGGGTCACCGCCCTGTCCAAGAACATCGCGTACGCCGTCGCCAGCGCCGACGTCCGGATCCTGTCGCCGATCCCGGGCAAGTCCGCGATCGGCATCGAGATCCCGAACGTCGACAAGGAGGTGGTCAGCCTCGGCGACGTCATGCGCTCGTCCGTCGCGCGCAACGACCATCACCCGATGCTCGTGGCGCTCGGGAAGGACGTCGAGGGCGGCTTCGTCGTCGCGAACCTGTCGAAGATGCCGCACCTGCTCGTCGCCGGCGCCACCGGCTCCGGCAAGTCAAGCTTCGTCAACTCGATGATCACCTCCCTGCTGCTGCGGTCGACCCCGGACGAGGTGCGGATGGTGCTGGTCGACCCGAAGCGGGTCGAGCTCACCCACTACGAGGGCGTGCCGCACCTCATCACGCCGATCATCACCAGCCCGAAGAAGGCCGCCGAGGCCCTGCAGTGGGTCGTGCGCGAGATGGACCTGCGATACGACGACCTGGCAGCGTTCGGCTTCCGGCACGTCGACGACTTCAACAAGGCGGTCAAGTCCGGCAAGCTCACGACGCCGCCCGGCAGCGAGCGGGTGCTGGCGCCGTACCCCTACCTGCTTGTCGTCGTCGACGAGCTCGCCGACCTCATGATGGTCGCCCCGCGCGACGTCGAGGACTCCATCGTCCGGATCACCCAGCTGGCCCGCGCGGCCGGCATCCACCTGGTGCTGGCCACCCAGCGGCCGTCGGTCGACGTCGTCACCGGTCTGATCAAGGCGAACGTGCCGTCCCGGCTCGCCTTCTCGACGAGCAGCCTGGCCGACAGCCGGGTCATCCTCGACCAGCCCGGCGCCGAGAAGCTGGTCGGAGGCGGCGACGGGCTGTTCCTGCCGATGGGTGTGAGCAAGCCGATGCGGATGCAGGGCGCCTGGGTCACCGAGGCGGAGATCGTCTCGGTGGTCGAGCACTGCAAGGCCCAGCTGCAGCCGACCTACCGGGACGACGTCACAGCGCCGCAGAGCGCCAAGCGGGAGATGGACGAGGAGGTCGGCGACGACCTCGACCTGCTGTGCCAGGCCGCCGAGCTGGTGGTCACCACGCAGTTCGGCTCCACCTCGATGCTCCAGCGCAAGCTGCGGGTCGGCTTCGCCAAGGCCGGCCGCCTCATGGACCTGATGGAGAGCCGGGGCATCGTCGGCCCCTCCGAGGGGTCCAAGGCGCGAGACGTGCTCGTGCAGCCGGACGAGCTGGACGGCGTGCTGTTCACCCTCCGGGGCGAGTAGTCGAGGGCACGGGGGCCCGTAGACTGGGACCTCGAGCACGGGAGGAGAACACGGTGTCCATCGGCACGACCCTCGCGCAGGCGCGGGAGTCTGCCGGGCTGAGCGTGGACGAGGTCGCTCACGCGACCCGGATCCGCCGGACCGTCCTGCTGGGCATCGAGAGCGACGACTTCTCGGCCTGCGGTGGGGACTTCTACGCCCGCGGTCACATCCGGACCGTCGCGACCAAGGTCGGCCTCGACCCGTCCCCGCTCGTGCACGAGTTCGACGCCTCACGGCCGCCGGAGCCGCCGCGGACGACCGACGTCTTCGAGCCGGAGCGGGCCCGGCCGGAGCGGCGCGGCCCCAACTGGAGCGCGGCCATGGCGGCCGCCATCGTGCTGGTGGTCGTCTTCGGCGTCGTCCAGGCCTTCACCGGCGGTCAACGCGACCAGCCGAGGTTCAGTGGCGGCCCCGCCACCATCGGCTCGACCTCCGCCCCGCCCGCCACGACAACCACCCCGTCACCCAGCACCGACGAGGGCAGCGCGGTCGCGCAGGCGCCGCGCGGCAAGGTCACCGTCGCGATGACTGCCACCGCGACCAGCTGGGTCCAGGTCACCACCGGCACCGGGCAGGAGCTGTTCCAGGGGCTGCTGGAGGCGGGCAGGTCCCGGTCCTTCTCGGACAAGCGGTCGCTCCGGCTGGTGATCGGCAACGCCGGCGGCGTCGGGCTCACCGTGAACGGCACCGACATCGGCGCGCCGGGTCGCAGCGGCGAGGTGGCCCGCCTGCAGTTCACGCCGCAGGACCCGGCCGGCGCCTGACCGGCAGCATGGCGGGCGCCCGTCACGCTGCCACGTAGGCTGCCGGGCATGGCCCCCTCGACCGGCCGGCGCGTCGCGCTGGTCACGCTCGGCTGCGGCCGCAACGAGGTCGACTCCGAGGAGCTGGCCGGGCGGCTCGCCGCCGACGGCTGGCAGCTCGTCGCGGAGGCCGCCGACGCCGACGTGGCCGTCGTCAACACCTGTGGCTTCGTCGAGGCCGCCAAGAAGGACTCGATCGACACCCTGCTGGGCGCCGCGGACCTCAAGGGGAGCGGCCGCACGCGGGCCGTCGTCGCCGTCGGCTGCCTGGCCGAGCGGTACGGCGACCAGCTGGCCGCCTCGCTGCCGGAGACGGACGCCGTGCTCAGCTTCGACGACTACGCCGACATCTCCGGCCGGCTGCAGGCGGTCCTCGCCGGCGAGGCGCACGTCCCGCACGTGCCGCGGGACCGGCGCCGGCTGCTGCCGCTCGCGCCCGCCGACCGGGCCACCCCGGCCCCGGCCGGAGCGCCGACGGTGTCCCGACCTGACCTGCCGGAGGGCATGGCGCCGGCGGCGGGGCCGCGCCCGGTGCGGATGCGGCTCGGCGACGGCCCCACCGGCGCGCTGAAGCTGGCCAGCGGCTGCGACCGGCGCTGCACCTTCTGCGCCATCCCCACCTTCCGTGGCGCGTTCGTCTCCCGCCGCCCCACGGAGGTGCTCGCCGAGGCGGCCTGGCTTGCCGAGCAGGGCGTGCGGGAGCTCGTGCTCGTGAGCGAGAACTCCACGTCGTACGGCAAGGATCTCGGCGACCTGGCGCTGCTGGAGACGATGCTGCCGGACCTCGCCGCGGTCCCCGGGGTGAGCCGGGTCCGGGTCAGCTACCTGCAGCCGGCCGAGATGCGGCCCGGCCTTGTCGCGGCGATGACCTCGACGCCGGGCGTGGCGCCGTACTTCGACCTGTCCTTCCAGCACAGCAGCGCGTCGATCCTGCGCCGGATGCGGCGCTTCGGGGACACCGAACGGTTCCTGGAGCTGGTGGCGTCGATCCGGGCCGCGGCGCCGGAGGCCGGCCTCCGCTCCAACGTCATCGTGGGGTTCCCGGGCGAGACCGAGGACGACCTCGCCGAGCTGGAGCGGTTCCTCACCGAGGCGAGGCTCGACGTCGTCGGGGTGTTCGGCTACTCCGACGAGGACGGGACCGAGGCGGCGACCCACGACGGCAAGCTGTCCGAGGACGTCGTGCGGGACCGGGTCGAGCGGCTGACCGCCCTGACCGACGAGCTCGTCGCCCAGCGGGCGGAGGACCGGGTCGGGCAGACGGTCGAGGTCCTCGTCGAGGACACCGACCTCGACGGCGGCACTGCCGAGGGTCGCGCGGCCCACCAGGGTCCCGAGGTCGACGGCAGCACGACGCTGCTCGACGCCGGCGGGCTTGCCGTCGGCAGCATGGTGACGGCCACCGTGGTCGGCGCGGAGGGCGCAGACCTGGTGGCGCGGCGCTCGTGACCGGGGCTCCGCCGCCGGTCCCGCCGCAGCAGGCCAGCGCCTGGAACATCGCCAACGCCCTGACGGTCCTGCGGCTCGCGCTGGTACCGGTCTTCCTCGCCGCCCTCTTCCACGGCGACTCGCAGGACGCCGGCTGGCGGGTGCTGGCATGGTTCGCCTTCGCCGTCGCCTCCGTCACCGACCGGGTCGACGGACAGATCGCGCGCCGGCGCGGGCTGGTCACCGACTTCGGCAAGATCGCCGACCCGATCGCCGACAAGGCGCTGATCGGTGCCGCCCTGATCGGGCTGTCCCTGCTGGACGAGCTGTCGTGGTGGGTCACGGCGGTCGTGCTGGTCCGCGAGGTCGGGATCACCCTGCTGCGTCTCGTCGTGATCCGTCACGGGGTCATGCCCGCCAGCCGGGGTGGCAAGCTCAAGACGCTGCTGCAGGCGGTCGGGATCGGGCTGCTCGTCCTGCCGCTCGGCGGGGTCCTGCACGCGCTGGCGCTGCTCGTCATGTACGTCGCCGTGGTCGTCACCGTCGTCACCGGCCTGGACTACGTGCAGCGGGCCCTGCGGCTGCGGCGGACCTCGGACCGGGCGGTGCTCAAGCGGGCCCGGCGCGCAGGGCGTCCGTGACCCCGCCTGCGACACCGGACCCGGCCGCCGATGACCCGGCCGCCGAGGACCTGGCCGGCCGGGTGCACGAGCTGCTGCTGGCCCGCGGCGAGACCCTCGCCGTCGCCGAGTCGCTCACCGGCGGGGGCCTGGGGGCGGCCATCACCGCGGTGCCGGGAGTCTCGGCGACCTTCCGCGGTGGAGTCGTCGCCTACGCGACCGACGTCAAGGCCGAGCTGCTGGGCGTGCCGGCCGACCTGCTGGCCAGGACCGGCGCGGTGGACCCCCTCGTCGCGGCCGCGATGGCCGCCGGGGCGCGCAGCCGGCTCGGGGCGACCTACGGCCTGGCCGTCACCGGCGTGGCGGGGCCGGATCCCCAGGACGGTCATCGCCCGGGGGAGGTCTACCTCGGTCTCGCGGGCGGGGCCCGGCTCCCGCTGCTGCACCGTCGGGTGGACCTGGTCGGCGACCGGAGCGCCGTCCGCGCCGGCGCCGTACGCGCCGCGCTGGAGCTGCTGCACGAGCAGCTCGCGACCGGGACGGCGGCGGGATGATTACGGCGTTACACTTGCCAGGCCGGGCGCCCGCGGGTCGGGGCGCCGAGGCGTCGGCGGCACCGGCTACGGTGATCAGCGACGTGACCGCACCGAGAAGGAGGGGCCCGCGATGATCCTGCTCCGCCGTCTGCTGGGCGATGTGCTGCGTGAGCGCCGCCGCGAGCAGGGCCGCACCCTGCGTGAGGTGTCCTCCTCGGCGCGGGTGTCGCTCGGCTACCTGTCCGAGGTCGAGCGCGGCCAGAAGGAAGCCTCCTCCGAGCTGCTCGGCTCGATCTGCGAGGCGCTGGACGTCCCCATGTCCGAGCTGCTGCGCGAGGTGAGTGACAACCTCGCGCTCGCCGAGGCCGTCTCGTCGGTCGAGACCCCCTTCGCCCCGGCAGCCCCTGCGACCGGGCCGGCTTCGGCGCAGACCTCGTTGCACGTCACCGACCTGGCCGCCTGAGCACCGCCCTGCACGCATGACCCGCGGCCCCCGCGGGTACAGCACTCGCAGGACGCCCGTCCACCCCATCGACAACGGGGGTGTGGACGGGCGTCCTTGCTGTCAGGGCCGGTAGCGCGTCCGGCGGCCCGGCCGCTCGGCCCGGCGCGGCGGCCGTTGCGGCTCCGGCGCCGGCCCCGGCTGGCACCGCGGGCACCAGTAGGCGATCCGCTGGTACGGCGGGGCGCCCTGCTCGGCGGAGGCGACCGGCGTGCCGCAGCGCAGGCACGGCCGGCCCTGCCGCTCGAACACGAAGTGGTCCTGGCCGCGCCGTTGCACGCCGGTCGTCGCCTGGTGGACGTGGTCCTTGTTGAGGTCGAGCAGCCGGTGCGCCCGGGCCACGACCGAGGCCAGGTCGACCTCGCGGACTGGTGTCCACGGCGACACTCCCTCGAGAAAGCACACCTCGGCCTTGTAGAGGTTGCCGACCCCGGCCAGGTTGCGCTGGTCGAGCAGGGCCTGGCCGAGCTCCCGGTCGGGCGCGGCGGCGAGCCGGCGCACCGCCTCGTCGGGGTCCCAGTCCGGGCCCAGCAGGTCCGGGCCGAGATGCCCGACGGCTTCGCCCTCACGGTTGCGGGGGAGCAGCTCGATCACGGGCAGCCGGTAGCCGACTGCGACCCACTCGGTGTTGGCGAGCACCAGCCGGACCTGCCAGTCCGGCCCGCCGTGCCACCGGGCTCCGGGCCGGTAGAGGTGCCAGCTCCCGTCCATCCGGAAGTGGGTGTGCAGGCTCAGGTCGTCGCCGACCCGGGTCAGCAGGTGCTTGCCGCGGCTGAGGACGGCCGTCACCGGCCTGCCGGTCAGGTCGGTGGTCGCCAGCTGCGGCACCCGGAAGTCCGACCGGGTCAGCAGTCGGCCGGCCAGGGCCTCGTGCAGGCGGCGCCCGGCGAGCCAGACGGTGTCTCCCTCGGGCATGGTGTGACCATCGTCTCCCGCCCGGCCGGGAAGACGACCCGGGGGTCCGCTCGTTCCGCCGAGGAGATGAGCCTCCTGTCGCACAGCACCGAACCGGTCACCGTCACGGTGGCGCGGCGCGTAGCCGCGGGCCGGGAGCGCGACTTCGAGCAGTGGTACGACGGCATCATCGGCGCCGCCTGCCGGTTCCCGGGGTTCCTCGGGTCCGGGGTCCTGCGGCCGCACACCGCAGAGCAGGACTGGCACATCGTCTACCGCTTCGCCGACCCGGCGTCGTTGCGTCGGTGGGAGACGTCGCCCGAGCGCGCCGAGTGGCTGGCGAAGGCGGACGACCTGGCGCAGGAGACGGGGGTGAGCCACGTGACCGGTCTGGAGACCTGGTTCGCGCTGCCGGGCCGGACCGCTCCTGCGCCGCCACGCTGGAAGATGGCCGTTGTCACGCTTGTCGCGATCGTCCCGCTCGTCCTGCTGATGAACCTGCTGGTGGTGCCGCACCTGGTCGGCTGGCCGCTCGTCGCGCGGACGCTGGTGTTCTCCGGGACGCTCACCGGGCTGATGACCTGGGTCGTGATGCCGAGGATCACCAGACTGTTCCGCCGTTTCCTCTACGGTGGTCGCTGACCGGTCACCCTGGCCGGCTCGGGGAGGGGCGTCGTGGCGGGCGTAGGTGCCGTCGAGGTGCTGATCATCGCGTTCTTCGTGCTGTTCGCCGTGATGTTCGTGAGCATCGTCATCGTCATGGTGCTCGCCGCCGGCCGCAGCAAGCGCGCGCTCCAGGCCGGTGGGCTGGACCCGCTGGCGGCCGAGGCCCAGCTCGCCGCGCGCGCCGCCAACAGCGACCTGCTGGCTCCCCGGCGTTCGCTGGAGGAGAGGCTGCGCGAGCTCGACGACCTGCGTTCCCGAGGCGTGATCTCCGACGACGAGCACGCGACGGCTCGGGCCAAGGCCCTCGCCGAGGGCTGAGCGAGCACGGCTGCTGGTGCGCCCGGGCCGGGCCGCGGTGCGGCCGGGCTGGGTGACCTCGTCGACACCACCACCCCCACCGCCACCACTACCGCAGCCGGCCCCCACCATTGCCCGGCCCACAGCCGACACCATCCAGCCTCCTCGAACAGCCCTTCCGACGCCTCCTCACCGCCGCCTGACCGTTGACGTCTGCTTGCTCGCTGCCACCGGCACTGGTTGGTTGATCCCCATGGGGGATGCGGGTAGCAAGGCGACCGGTGACGAGGCCCGGGAGTTCGCCCAGGCCCTCCGGGCGTTGCTCGAGTGGCTGCCCCCGGGCGGCACGGGCGCGGCCGCCAACCCCGTCGTCGCCTTGGTCCGCGGCCATCTGGGGTCGGGGGTCGAGGCATCGGTCCTGACCAACGAGCTGCCGGTGTTCGAACACGTCAACGTGCAGACGGCCCTCGACGCCTGGAGCATCGCCGACGGCCGCTCCGTGACGGTCCAGGGCATCGCGATCCCGCCGCACTACGAGGCCCCGACGCTGCAGCACCTCGTGCACGGCGAGGCTCTCGGCCCGGTGACCCCGTCCGCTCCCGACCTCGTCGACCTCCCGTCCGGTCCCGGCCGGACCACGGCCTGCCTGCGGCGGGCTGTGCTCCTCGTCGAGGACGCCCGCGGCCGGTACGTCGTCATGGTCCGCGGCCCGGACCCGCACCAGGAGCCGGCGGTCGCCGTCGAGGTCGCCGGTCTCGCCACCGAGGTGGCGCAGGCCGTCCTGCGCGAGCTCGCCGACCTCCGGCTGCGGTTGAACGTCTACCGAGGGCAGGTCGTCGAGCTGGTCCCGGGCCAACGCGGGCTCGAGGCGACCTTCCCCGTCCTCCCGCGGACCGACCGGGACGACGTGGTCCTCCCCGAGGACACCCTCCGTCGGGTGGAGCGGCACGCGCTGGACGTCGTGGTCCATCGGGCCGCCTTGCGCCAGGCGGGACAGCACCTCAAGCGCGGCCTGCTGCTCTTCGGTCCCCCCGGGACCGGCAAGACGCACACCACCCGCTACCTGGTGCAGCAGCTGCAGGGCGCGACGGTGCTCATGCTCTCGGCGCAGTCGCTGCACGCCGTCGGGCCTATCACGAAGCTCGCCCGGGACCTGCAGCCGTCCGTCCTCGTCCTCGAGGACGTCGACCTCGTCGCGGAGGACCGCGGCTTCGGGCCGGGCCCCAGTCCGGTCCTCTTCAGCCTGCTCGACGCGATGGACGGCGCCGCGGCGGACGCCGACCTGCTGTTCCTGCTGACCACGAACCGGGCCGACCTGCTCGAGCCGGCGCTCGCCGCCCGCCCGGGCCGGGTCGACGTTGCCGTCGAGATCCCGCTGCCGGACGAAGGCGGCCGCCGGCGGCTGCTCGAGGTCTACACCCGCGGCCTGCGGCTGGAGCTCGACGACACCGCGCTGGACGACGTTGTCGCGCGCACGGCCGGCGTCACGGCGTCGTTCGTCAAGGAGCTGGTACGGCGGGCGGTGCTCGAGTCGCTGTCGCTGGGTCGGCCGCCCGACGCGCCGCTCACCGGGGACGTCGTGGTCGCAGCTCTCGACGACCTTCTCGACTCCGGCCAGGCGGTCACCCGGGCGTTGCTCGGGGCTGGGCCGACCGCAGAGGGCGACAGGTCGGCCGGCGGCCATCGGGGCGCAGGCTGGCTCGCTGCCGGCCCGGGCGCGCAGGCTGCGGCGTACGGCGTCGACGTGCAGACCTGGCCGGAGGGCTGACCCGCGGGGTGGCCAGGTCGGCAACTGGTTCGACAGGTGTCGGTTCTGTGCTGTTTGCTACCCGACCGTGAGCATCCGCTGGCAGTGCATGAACATCGACTCCACCGATCCGGCGCGGATCGCGACGTTCTGGGAGCAGACGCTGGGCTGGCGCCGGACCTACGACACGGCGGACGAGGTCGTCCTCGAGCCCCCCGAGGGCAGCCCGGAGGACGGGGTCGCGCCGGACATCCTGTTCGCGCGGGTGCCGGAGCAGAAGACCGTGAAGAACCGGCTGCACGTCGATCTGCGGCCCACCGACCAGGCCGCCGAGGTGGCCCGGCTGGAGGCGCTCGGCGCGACCCGGGTCTCGGTGGGCCAGGGTGACGACGTCACCTGGGTGGTGCTGGCCGACCCGGACGGCAACGAGTTCTGCGTCCTGCGGGCGCTGACCGCCGAGGAGCTCGCGGAGTGAGCGAGCCCGTGATCGAGGCGGTCGGCCTGCGGCGGACCTACCGCACCCGCATCAGTCCCTGGCGGCGTACGACCCGCGAGGTCGAGGCGGTGCGCGGCGTCGACTTCGCGGTAGAGCGCGGGGAGCTGTTCGGCCTGCTCGGCCCGAACGGCGCGGGCAAGACCACGACGATCAAGATGCTGATCACGCTGCTGCTGCCGACGTCCGGCACGGCGCGGGTCCTGGGTCACGACGTGGTCGAGTCGCCGCGCGAGGTGCGCCGGCGGGTCGGCTACGTCTTCGGCGGCGACCGCGGGCTGTACGAGCGGCTGTCCGGGCTGGACAACCTGCGCTACTTCGCCGAGCTGTACGGCGTTCCCGCCCGCGAGCAGAAGGCGCGCATCGCCGAGCTGCTCGAGCTGGCCGGGCTCGCCGGCCGGGAGAAGGAGCGGGTCGAGGGCTACTCCCGCGGCATGCGGCAGCGCCTGCACATCGCCCGGGGCCTCCTGCACCGGCCCGAGGTGCTGTTCCTCGACGAGCCGTCGATCGGCATCGACCCGGTCGGCGCCCGGGAGCTGCGCGCGACGGTCGCCGACCTTCGCAACTCCGGCACCACGATCCTGCTCACGACGCACTACATGTTCGAGGCCGACGAGCTCTGCGACCGGATCGCCGTCATCGCCGACGGCCGGATAGTGGCGGAGGGCACACCGGCCGACCTCAAGAGCCGGGTCGGCGAGGGGTCCGTTGTCGAGGTGGAGCTCTTCGGGGCCCCGGACGGGGCGCTCGACCGGGTCCAGGCGCTGGCGGGCGTCCGGTCGGCGATGCTGGAGGAGCGGGGCCAGGTGCAGGTGCTCGTCGTCCGGGCGGAGCCCGGCGCCGAGGTGACCCAGCCGGTCCTCGCCTGCCTGGACGGCATCGCGCTCGGGCGGGTCTCCACCCGTCAGCCGACGCTGGAGGACGCCTACGTCGAGCTGGTGGAGTCGGCATGACCGCCGGGTCGGCGCACCTGCTGCGCGTGCTCGCGGTGGGCTGGTGGTTCCACCTCAAGATGCTGTCGCGGTCGGCGTTCAACGGGGTCCTGCAGATCCTCTGGCCGCTGTTCTTCGCCACCATCGCCTTCCTCATGTACGGCATCGGCGGCGACGACCGCACGCTGCTCTTCGCGTCGATCGGCGCCAGCGTGATGGGGGTCTGGTCCGCGGTCAGCACGTCGGGCAGCGGCGCGGTCCAGCGCGAACGCTGGCAGGGCACCCTCGAGCTGCTCGTCGCGGCACCCGTCCCGCTCGCGAGCGTCCTGCTGCCCATCACGACGGCGATGGCGACCGTCGGCCTCTACGCGATGGTGGCCACCTTGCTGTGGGGGCGGCTGCTGTTCGGCATCGACGTGACCATCGAGCACCCGTGGATGTTCGCGGCCTCGGTGCCCGTCACCGTTCTCGCGATCGGCATGCTGGGCTTCCTGCTCAGCGTCACAGTGGTCCGCTACCGCAGCGGGTGGGCGCTGGGCAACGCCTTCGAGCTGCCGGTCTGGCTGGTGTCCGGCTTCCTGGTGCCGATCAGCATCCTGCCGGACTGGGTCCGGCCGATCTCGTGGCTGCTCGCGCCCACGTGGGGGGTCCGGGCCATCAGGGAGTCCGCGCTGGGCGGCCAACCGCTTCCGGACCTGCTGCTCTGCCTGCTGCTCGGCACGGCCTACCTGGTCGTCGGGGTCTTCGCGGCCGGCACGATCCTGCGCTCCGCCCGCCGCAACGCCACCTTGTCGCTGTCATGACCAGCGTCGTCAACGCAGCGCGCATCTTCGTCCTCGGCGGGATCATGAGCTACCGGGCGCTGTTCCACTGGCTCTCACCGTGGATCCTCATCCCGTCGTTCCTGGTCGGCCCGATCGCGCAGATCCTTCTGTTCGCCTACCTCGGCCGCAACGCCGGCGTGGGCTCGGACGAGTTCTTCGTCATCGGCAACTCGCTGCAGTACGCGGCCATCCCGTGCCTGTTCGCGATGGGGAACACCATCGGTGACGAGCGGCAGGAGAAGACGCTCGGCATCATCCTGTCGACGCCCGCGCCGCGGGTCCCGCTGTTCCTGGGTCGGGCACTGCCGGTGATCGCCAACGGGTTCCTGGTCGCGATCTTCGCGCTGGTGGTCGGCGGCGCGATCTTCTCCATCGACGTCCCGACGTCGTCGTACCTGCCCATCGCGGTGACCGCCTTGGTCGCGTCGTTCGCCTGCACCGGGCTCGGGCTGGTCACCGCCGCGCTCGCCCTCCGGGTACGCGAGACCGCCGTTCTGGCCAACGTGATCTTCGGGTTCCTGCTCATCTTCTGCGGCGTCAACGTGCCCCTGGACTCGCTGCCCGGCTGGATGTCGTCGGTCTCTCCCTGGCTGCCTCTCACCCATGGCATCGACGCCGCCCGCCGGCTGGCTGACGGCGCGAGCCTCGGCTCGGTAGGGGGCGACCTGCTGCGTGAGGGTGCGATCGGTGCTTCCTACGTGCTCGTCGGCATGGTGATGCTGTCCTACTTCGAGTGGGAGAGCCGTCGCCGCGCCACCCTCGAGGTCTTCTGAGCCGGCACGACTGGTGAGACGGGGGAGCTGGGGCGGGTCCGCCTCGGGCACGATGGCCGCGACACTCACATCCCGGAGGCGACCGTGACGGTCCTGCTGGCCTACATCCGCACCCCCGAGGGCGACGCCGCTCTCGACGTCGCCGTCGAGGAGGCCCGCCGCCGCTCGACCGGCGTTGTCGTGGTCAACGTGACCCGGCCGGCCGGCCAGGTCGACGCGCCGTACTCGGCCGAGCAGCTGCTTGACGCCGTGGCCGCGAGGCTCGCCGAGGCCGAGGTGGACGTCGACCTGCGCCAGCTCCCCGGGGGCGCCGACGTCGCCGAGGCCGTGGTCGCGGCGGCGACGGAGGTCTCGCCCGAGGTGGTCGTGATCGGGCTGCGGCGCCGGACGGCGGTCGGCAAGCTGGTGCTCGGCAGCACCTCGCAGCGGATCCTGCTCGGTGTGGACGTCCCGGTGCTCGCCGTGAAGGCGCCGCGCTGACCGCGTCGCCGGCCATCCGGGCCGGCCGCGGGGACGACCTGCCGGCCCTGACGGCGATCTACAACCACTACGTCGAGCACACGATCGTCACCTTCGACGTCGATCCGTTCACCGTCGACCAGAGGCGCGGGTGGTTGGACCAGTACGACGTCGCGGGGCCGTACCGGCTGCTGGTCGGCGAGCTGGAAGGCGCCGCGGCGGGGTACGCGACGAGCAGCAGGTTCCGGGTCAAGCCCGGCTATGCGACCTCGGTGGAGACGACGGTCTACTGCCACCCGTCTGCCACCGGGCGCGGGCTCGGCACGGCGCTGTACACCGCTCTGCTCGACGTCCTCGGTCACGAGGACGTGCACCGGGCCTATGCCGGTGTCGCCCTGCCCAACGACGCCTCCGAGGCGCTGCACCGGCGGCTAGGTTTCCGTCAGCTGGGCACGTACACCGAGGTCGGGCGCAAGCACGGCCGCTGGGTCGACGTGCGCTGGTACGAGCGCCCCTTGCCCTGACGACGACAGCAACCGACTGTCGTACTGCCAACGATGGATACGGACGGCTACGTTCGCCGCGCCCCACGCCGGCTCGCCGTCGATGGCTCCGCAAACGTCCGTACGCGTTGCCCCTTGAGTGGCGCCCGTGGCGGCGAGCGGGACGTTGTCCGCCGTGGTGTGAGCCGGGAGACCGCCGCGACGGTCCGGGAGGCAGGGTTCGTACTCGGTTCGATTGGCGCCTACCGGTCCCGCCCGCCCTCATCTCGAGCGCAGTTTCCCGACTTTGCCGGCAGCAGTCGCTCTCGGGGCAAGACCGCAGGGCTAGGTTGGGCAGGTGGCTGACGGACTGGCCCTCACCGAGGAAGATCTCCAGTTCTACCGTGTCTATGGACCGTGGCAGCCGTACCGTCCGGATGAAGTCGCTCGGTTCCTGCACGGTTTCGACAAGCCCTGGTGGATTGTCGGCGGCCATGCCATCGAGGCCTTTGCTGGCGTACCGCGCGAGCACGAGGACGTGGACATTTCCATCTTCACGTCCGACTTCCAGGCCCTTCGCGCGCACGTCGGTGACCGGTTCCATCTGTGGAGCAACGATGGAGGTCTGCTTCGCCACATCACTGACGACCACCCGGAGCCCTTGGCGCCGCTTGCGCAGACCTGGCTACGAGAGCACGCGCTGGCACCTTGGGTGATGGACTTCATCTTGAACGGTCAGAGCGACGGGACATGGGTGGCGCGACGCGACGTCGACCTCACGGCGCCGCTCGAGGAGGTGACCTGGATCTCGGCAGAGGGCATCCGGTACCTCAACCCCGAACTCGTGCTGTTCTTCAAGGCCAGGCTTCAGCGCGCAAAGGATCACGTCGACCTGACCAGTTGCCTACCACGCTTGTCTCAAGAGCAACTGACCTGGCTGCTTGGGGCGGTGCGTGTGGCGTATCCGGACAACCCGTGGATCGCTCGGCTAGACGAGGCGATCCGCGCGGTCCGCATCGCCAACTCCACGACACCGCGCCCGGGGCCCGCTGTAGACCATGGCTGATCCTTCCGCTGCACTCAAGACTGCGCGGAACAGCCGCTCGGTAAGTAGCCAGCTCCGAGGTGGACGTAGACCGCCGCACGGATGACGCGTCACCCGAGCACTCCCGTGTCCGTCAGCGTGGCTGCAGGCCGAGCCGATTGGCAGGACCGATCAGCCGCATGACAACCAGCGGTTGCCCGCGCTAGCCGCGCCAGGCGGCGATCATTGCGTCTCGGACCTCGCCGGCGAGCCCGACCTCGGTATTGATCAGTACTACGAGGTGCACGTCCTCCTCGGGCCAGCGATAGGCCAGTGCCTCGACACCGGGGTCGCCGCCGCCGTGCCCGTAGCGGCCGTCAGGGTAGAGGTGCACGCCGTAGCCCTCCCCGAAACCGTCCCCGGCGTCGGCGTGCCGGGTCAGGACGACATCGCGCAGCGGTCCCAGCAGCGTCCCGTCCGCGTAGGTCGTCAGGAACCGGTCCAGGTCGCGCGCGGTGCACATCGCGCCACCGTCCGCACCGCCGATCACCGGGATCGAGTAGACGTTGCTACGCCACGACCCGTCGGGTGACGCGCGGCGGTACCCGACCGCCACGTCAGGGACCGCTTCGTCGAGCCGGAAGAAGCCGCTCGACGACATCTCGGCAGGGTCGAAGACGCGCTGCTGCACGACGTCGGTGTAGGCCTGACCGGTCAGTTCCTCGATCAGCAGACCGAGGACGATGTAGCCGGCGTTGGAGTACTGGAAGCACCTGCCGGGCGGACGATAGGGCGGCAACTCGCCGAACAGCGGCAGGAAGTCGGCCGGCCGGGTCAACGAGTACGAGGGCAGGTCGCGCCACAGCTCGGCGTAGTCGGCGACGTAGGCCGGGGAGTCCTCGTGCTCCTCGCAGTAGTCGGCGATGCCCGAGATGTGGCAGAGCAGGTGGTGCACCGTGACCGCGGGCAGCAGGGTGCTGGGCCTGCGATCCGCAGGCAACACGTCCACGACAGGAGTCTCGAATGCCACCAACCCGGCACGGACGAGGCTGACCACCGTGCAGGCTGTGAACATCTTGGTCACCGAGGCAATGCCGAACCTGGTGGCCGGCGTGACCGGTGCCCGGGTCGCACGGGCGGCGTACCCGACGCAGGACTCGAGGACCCGCTCACCGCCCCGGGTCAGCAGCATCGCACCGGACAAGTCGCGGGTCTCGCCCCACGACGTCAGCACGTGGGAGAGCGCCTCCAGTCGGTCCACCTTCGCCGGCACCCAGCGAGAGTGCCACCAACCTCGGAGATGCCGCCACTGAGTTCGACCATCAGCGCACACAGTCGGTCGACAAAGCCTTCGCCGTGACGCGGCGTCCACCAGACCCCCGCAGCGACAGCGAACTCGGCGCACGCCCGCCCTGGCCGGTCCACGACGAACCGATCGGTAGCGCCAGCTCAGCGCTGCCGACAACAGGACGCTGGCCCGCCCACGCGTACACCGCCAGGCGCCTCTGCTCGAGCGCGGCCCCTACTTCGTGCCGACGATGCAGCGGGCAACGCCTGGAATTCTTACCTTGCCGTCTGCTTCGTAGGTGCTGACCTTGTCGATGACGGCTTTCGCGATCCGTTCCCGCGCCGGCTCGTCGACCTGCTGAAGCGCTGCAACTGCGAGCGAGACGTGCTCGCTGATCATCTCCCAGTACTGCGCAGGCGATCGCGTCACGAGTTCGACGTCGACGTCCCACTCGGCAATGTCGCGCAGCCCCGCAGCCTCGTACAGTGCGCTCACGTATCCCGGGGCAGCGCAGCGGAACATGTTCGGCCCGTCCGGGTCGGGGGGCGCCAGCAGCGCCTCCGTCGCGATGGCCTGCATGGCGATCGATGTCCACGGGTTTGCCTCGGGCTTGACCCAGACCGACGAGCAGAGACGTCCGCCCGGCTTGAGCACGCGAACGAGCTCTGCCGTCGCCTTGGCCACGTCGGGGAAGAACATGTACCCGAACCGCACGGAGACGCTGTCGAACGCGGCGTCGTCGAACGGCAGGTCGTCGGCGCTGCATACCCTGGTCTCAAAGTTGGAGAGCCCCTGCGCGCTCGCGCGTCGGGTCGCGATGTCGAGCATCTCGGCCGCAAGGTCGGTCAGCACGACGCGTCCGTTCGGCGCGAGCCTGGCGACGGTCAAGCCCGGCTCACCAGTGCCAGCGGCGATGTCGAGATGCACCTGGTCGTCGGCGATGTCCAGTCGCTCGATCATCGCTGCGCCGACCGGGCCCAGCTGATCCATGATGACCGAGTCCCACCTGTCCCAGCCGGCAGACAGCCCGGCCCACGTGGCTCGCTGACCGTCCCGAATCTCTTCGGCGCTCGGCATCGGCCCTCCCGCTTTCGGATGCAGCCCGCATGGCCTGCGCCGGCGCGAACACTAGCGACGGGACAACCACTGTATCGGCCCCCGAACCGGGTCTGGGGCGTGGTTTCGCCGTCGTTGGTGCTCATCCGGGACCTTGGTACGTCGTCGCGCAGTAGCAACCGTTCGGTAGTGCCGGCGTCTCGCCGCGGCCGCAGACGGCTCAGCGCGGCAGGTGGCTGTCGACGAAGGCGTTGCCGAAGACGTCGTCGGGGTCCAGCTCGCGCCGCAGGGCACGGAAGTCGTCGAGTCGCGGGTACAGCGCGGCGACGGCCGCAGGGTCCGTCGAGAACACCTTGCCCCAGTGCGGTCTGGGGCCGAACGGCGCGAGCGCGGCCTCGACCTCGGCCACCACCGGCAGCACAGCGGCGGTGTCGTCGACCCAGGTGAAGTGCACCGCAAGCGAGTCGACGCCATAGGCCGGGCTCAGCCACAGGTCGTCGGCCGCGACAGTGCGCAGCTCGCTGATCTGCAGCACCGGTGCGATCCGGTCGCGGACCGCGTGCACCGCTGCCAGTGCTGACTCCGCATGCTCCCGCGGCACGAGGTACTCCGTCTGCAGCTCGCTGCCGCTGCTCGGGGTGTGGTCCAGCCGGAAGTGTGGCAGTCGCTCGTGCCACGGCCCCGGGTCGCCGAGCTGTGCGGTGCAGGCCTCGGCCCCGACACCAGGCACCGGGTGCCGTGGACCGGTGGCAGGCGACCCGCCGAGCCAGTCGTCGTCGAGCGGTGGCAGCAGGTCGTCGGTGCGGCGCTTGACCCAGACCTGGCCCAGGTCGCCTGGTCCCCAGCTGGTGAAGATGCTCACGCTGTCGCCCACCCCGAAGACCTCGTCGAGGTTGTCGACCAGCGCTCGGAGCGGCACCTCGTCGATGACCCGTTGCGCCACGTCGTACGTCGGCTCGACCGCGAGCGAGACCGCGGTGACCACGCCCAGCGCGCCGAGCGCGACGACCGCCCCGGGGAGCCGCGGGTCGGACCGGTCCAGGTGCTGGCGCTCGCCGCGGGCCGTGACAAGGTCGAGCCCGACGACAGCGGTGGCCAGGCAGCCCTTGCGGTCGCCCGAGCCGTGGGTGCCGGTGGCGACCGCGCCCGCGACGCAGATGTGCGGCAGCGACCCGAGGTTGTGCAACGCCAGGCCGGCGGCGTGCAGCTGCGGCGCGACCTCGCCGTAGCGCAGCCCCGCACTGACCGAGACCGAGCGGCGGTCGGCGGCGATGTCGAGCCGGGCCGGGAGGTCGGCCAGCGACACGAGGTCGCCCCCGGTGTCGGCGACCCGGCTGAAGGAGTGCGCGCTGCCGAGCGCCCGGACCCGTCGGCTGCCGGCCACCAGCTCCTGCACCTGCTCCACCGTCGTGGGCCGGTGCAGCCGGGCTGCGCCGAAGGTGACGTTCCCGGCCCAGTTTCGCAGCGTCATCGGCCCCAGGTCTCCCCGGCCGCCAGGCGCAGCGCGAGCAGCTCCGCCAGCGGCATCGACTCGCCGTCGCGGCCGCCGGCGCCGACGACGAGCGGGGGGTCGCTCGGCGCGACGGTGGCGCCACGCAGCCGCGCCCCGAGGCTGCTGGGCGCCGTCAGGATGTAGAACCGGCCGTCCTCGTCGACCGCAAGGGAACCGTTGCGCTTGAGGTACCAGCCGGTCAGGCCGGTGCGGTAGATCGCCCGGCCGCTCGTCGCGCGCGCCTTGAGCGGCGTCGTCGGCAGCCCTCGCTCGTGCGCGTCCCGGACGAAGCCGGCCAGCAGGGCCGCGGCCTGCCGGCTCTCGGCGGCCCTCACCCGGTCCAGCCGCGCCACCTGCTCGGCCGCGGCGTCGCGTCGCCGGGCCGCCCAGTCGTCGGCGGGGGGCGTGCTCATGCCCGCAGTCTGAGGCCGCGCGGGGTCGCGTGGAAGCCGGCCTCCTCCAGGACCTGCCCGAGCGGTGAGTCGAGCACGCCGGCACCGTCCGCGCGCTCCACGGTCAGCCGCCCGAGGACGCCCTCCCGGACCGCCAGCGACAGGGCGTCGACCGCGGGTTGCAGCAGGGCCGCGTCCTCGACCCAGGTCAGCAGGGTGCGTCCGCCGCGCTCGACGTAGAGCACCAGCCGCCCGTCCACCAGCACCACGAGGGCCCCGGCCTTGCGGCCCGGCCGGTGCCCGGCGTCCTCGCCTCCCGGCGCTGCACGTCTCGGCCACGGCAGGGCGGCTCCGAACGGGTTCGCGGGGTCGGTGGCCGCGAGGACCAGCGCGCGGGGTACGTCGACCGAGGCGGCCCGCGCGACCGGCTCCTCGCCGGCCCGCTCCAGGGCAGCCGAGATCGCCCGGAGCCGGTCGACAGCCCCGGGCAGGGCGAACTGCGCGGCACCCAGGCCCTCGACGAAGTAGCCGCGGCGGCAGCGCCCCGACTCCTCGAACGTGGCGAGGACCCGGTAGACGGCCGCGAAGCCGCCCGGTGCCCGCTCGGCCTGGGCGGCGCCGCGGACCACCACGCCGTGCCGGTCGAGCAGCACCTCGGCGAGAGTCACCGCACGTCGGGTCGGGTCGGGCTCGGTCCCGGGCAGCAGGGACCAGCGGCCCGCGACCGTCGGCGGGCCGGTGCGGGGGGGAAGTGCGGCCCGCCCCGGCCGGGGAGCCCGGCCGTAGCGGCCTCGTGGGGTGGCCCGGCGGGTCCGGTGGGCGCCCCGGCCGCCGGCCACCAGGGTGCGCAGGGGGGCGGGGGTGTCGTTGCTGACGTGCCCGGACCACACCAGGTCCCACAGCGCCGACACCAGCGCCTCGTCGTCGGTGGACTCGACGAGCCCGGACAGCCGGCGGAAGAAGAACGCGCCACCGCCGGCGAGCGCATCGAGGACTGCCTCGTGCAGCGGCGTCGTCACCGCAGCGGCGTCCGGCTCGGGCAGGGTGAGGTGGGCCGCGTCGGCGAGGTGCAGGGACACCCAGCCGTCGGCGCCGGGCAGCGGACCGTGACCGCGCCAGAGCACCTCGCCCGCCGCGCAGAGCTCGTCGAGCAGGGCCGGCGAGTAGCCCTGCACCCTGGCGGGCAGCACCAACGACTCGAGCGCGGACGCCGGCACCTGGGCGCCCTGCAGCTGCTCGACCGCCCGCAGGACACCCTCGGCTCCCCGCAGCCTGCTGCCGATCTGCTGCCACGCCGGGAGGAACGACGCGAGGGCGTCGACCGGGACCGGCTCGACCTCCTTGCGCAGAGCGGCAAGAGACCGGCGCCGCAGCGTCCGCAGCACCTCGGCGTCGCACCACTCGGAGCCGGAGCCGCCGGGCAGGAACTCGCCGGCCACCACCCTGCCGGTGCCGGCCAGTCGCTGCAGGGTCTGCGCCACGACGGCGACGCCGAGACCCCACCGGTCGGCCACGTCGGCCGTGGTGAACGGCACGTGGGTGCGGGCGTAGCGCGCCACCAGGTCGCCGATCGGGTCGCGGACCGGCTCGAGGAACGCGTGCGGGATGCCGACCGGCATCGGTGTGCCGAGCGCGTCCCTCAGCCGGCCGGAGTCCTCCACCGCCACCCAGCGCTCCTCGCCGGCGACTCGGAGCCGCACCGCCCGGCGCGCCTCCTCGAGCTCGGCCAGCCAGGCGGGTCGCGCCCCTCGTGCGACGGCCTCTGCCGTGCTCAGCGGACCCAGCACCCGCAGCAGGTCGGCAACTCCCTCGGCGTCGCGGGCCCGCCGGTCCTCGGAGACCCGCTGCAGGTCGGCGGCCAGCGACGCGATCGCAGCCGGGTCGAGCAGCTCCCGCAAGCCGCCGTACCCCTGCTGGCCGAGCAGCTCCGCAAGGAGGGTCTGGTCCAGCGACAACGCTGTGGCCCGGCGCTCCGCGAGCGGGGAGTCGCCCTCGTAGAGGAACTGCGCGACGTAACCGAAGAGCAGCGACCGGGCGAAGGGCGACGGCTGGGACGTCTCGACCTCGACGAAGCGCACGGCTCGCTCCTCGACGTCGCGCATCAGCCGGACCAGGCCGGGCACGTCGAAGACGTCCTGCAGGCACTCGCGCATCGTCTCCAGCACGACCGGGAACGAGCCGTAGTCGCTGGCGACGGACAGCAGCTGGGCCGAGCGTTGCCGCTGCTGCCACAGGGGCGAGCGACGGCCGGGGTTGCGCCGCGGCAGCAGCAGCGCGCGGGCGGCGCACTCCCGGAACCGGGAGGCGAACAGCGCCGAGCCGCCGAGCTCGGCGGTGACGAGCGGCTCGACGTCGTCCGGGTCGACCATCGCCATCTCGCCCCCGGTGCGCGCGGCCTCGCCCTCCTCGAGCTCGACGTCGGGCAGGCGCAGCACGATGCCGTCGTCCGCGTGCATCGCCTGGACGTCGACGCCGTACCGCTCGCGCATGCGGGCCGCGACGACCAGAGCCCAGGGGGCGTGCACCTGGGAGCCGAAGGGCGAGTGGATGGCGACCCGCCAGTCACCGAGCTCGTCGCGGAACCGTTCGACGACGATCGTGCGGTCGTCAGGCAGGTGCCCCGTGGCGGCGCGCTGCTCGTCGAGGTAGCGCAGCAGGTTGTCGGCCGCCCACTCGTCCAGCCCCGAGGCCATCACCCGAGCCCGGGCCTGCGCCGGTGGCAGGGTGCCCAGCTCGCGGGTGAACGCCCCGAGGGCCCGGCCGAGCTCGACCGGCCGGCCGAGGGTGTCCCCCTTCCAGAACGGCAGCCGCCCCGGCTGCCCGGGCGCCGGGGTGACGAGCACCTGGTCGTGGGTGATGTCCTCGATCCGCCACGACGTGGAGCCGAGCGCGAACACGTCGCCCACCCGCGACTCGTAGACCATCTCCTCGTCCAGCTCGCCGACCCTCGACTTCTTCTCACCGACGAGAAACACGCCGAACAGGCCGCGGTCCGGGATGGTGCCGCCGCTGGTGACGGCGAGCCGCTGTGCGCCGGGCCGGCCGGTGACGGTGCCGCCGACCCGGTCCCACACCAGGCGCGGCCGCAGCTCGGCGAACTCGTCGCTCGGGTAGCGCCCGGCCAGCATGTCCAGCACCGACTCGAAGGCGCTGCGGGGGAGCGTGGCGTACGGCGCGGCGCGGCGCAGCACGTCGTACATCACCTCGACCTCCCACTCGTCGACGCTGACCATCGCCACGACCTGCTGGGCGAGCACGTCGAGCGGGTTGCGCGGGTAGCGGGTCGTCTCGATCTGGCCGGTCCGCATCCGCTCCGCGACGACAGCGGTCTGCACCAGGTCGCCGCGGTACTTCGGGAAGATGACGCCGCGCGAGACGGCGCCGACCTGGTGGCCGGCCCGGCCGACCCGCTGCAGCCCGCTCGCCACCGACGGCGGCGACTCGACCTGGATCACGAGGTCGACGGCACCCATGTCGATGCCGAGCTCGAGGCTGGAGGTCGCGACCACGGCGGGCAGCCGGCCGGCCTTGAGCGCCTCCTCGATCTGCGCGCGCTGCTCCTTGGACACCGAGCCGTGGTGGGCCCGGGCGATCTCGGGGACCGCCGCGTCCGGTCGCGTCGCGGTGGCGCCCGCCTGGGCCATCACCTGGGCCGGCTGCAGGCCGCCGGGCTCGGGCACCTGCTCGCCGGTGGCGCGCTCGTAGGCGATCTCGTTCATGCGCGCGCACAACCGTTCGGCCAGGCGGCGCGAGTTGGCGAACACGATCGTCGACCGGTGTGCCTGCACCAGGTCGACGATGCGTTCCTCGACGTGCGGCCAGATCGACGTACGGCGCTCGTCGCCGGCCGCGGAGCCGCTGACCTCGCCGGTGGTCTGACCCAGCTCGCCGAGGTCCTCGACGGGGACGACGACCTCGAGCTCGACGGTCTTGGCGGACGGCGGCTGGACCACCTCGACGTCGTGCGGGCCGCCGAGGAAGCGCGCGACCTCCTCGACCGGGCGCACAGTCGCGGACAACCCGATCCGTTGGGCCGGCCGTTCCAGCAGGTGGTCCAGCCGCTCCAGTGACAGCGCGAGGTGGGCACCGCGCTTGGTGCCGGCCACCGCGTGGACCTCGTCCACGATCACCGTCTCGACGCCGCGCAGGGACTCGCGCGCCTGCGAGGTCAGCAGCAGGAACAGCGACTCGGGGGTGGTGATGAGGATGTCCGGCGGTGTTCGCCCGAACCGGCGGCGCTCGTCGGCCGGCGTGTCACCCGACCGCACGCCGACGGTGAGGTCCGGCTCGGGCAGGCCGAGCCGGGTCGCCGCGTGCCGGATGCCCGCCAGTGGCGAGCGCAGGTTGCGCTCGACGTCGACGGCCAGCGCCTTCATCGGGCTGACGTAGAGGACCCGGCACCTGCGCCGCGCCTCGTCGGGCGGCGGCTCGGCCGCCAGCCGGTCGATGGACCAGAGGAAGGCCGCCAGGGTCTTGCCGGACCCGGTGGGCGCGACCACCAGGGCGTTGCGGCCGGCGGACACGGCGTCCCAGGCGCCCACCTGCGCTGCGGTCGGCGCGGCGAAGGACGCGTCGAACCACGCCTGGGTCGCGGGGGAGAACCGCGGCTCCCGCTCGTCCGACCCGTCCGCGCTCACCGGCCCATCCTCACCCACGGGTCCGACATCCGCAGGTGGGTGGTCACGGTGTGATGGCGGGGCGCGCGAGGTGGATAGCGGTGGCGTGCACGCCTGCCGGGGCTGACGGGTCAGATCAGCCAGGACGGCGGAGGCGGGCGGGTGGTGCCGATGGTCGCGCGGCTCTCCCGCCGTGCTGGTGCGTTGAGTGGCGCGTTCTTGCAGATCTGGGGCCGAAGATCTGCAAGAACGCGCCACTCGACGACCGGAGGTGGCAGCTTCCGGCTCAGCCGACGACCGGCTGAGCCCATCACCGAGGCCGGCTTCAGTACCCGATGAGCCCCGCGCCCCAGCGGTTGGCGACGTCGCGGTTGGGGTCGCTGGTGGGGTCGTCCGGCGGAATGCTCACGTCGGACTCGGCCACCAGCTCGTCGAGCGGGACCCGGGGCGGGAGCGCGGCCCAGCGCCTGGCCTCGGATGCCGGGGTGGGCCCGGTCCCGGCCTCGCTTGTCGTCTCCTCGGCCACGCGCACAGTCTCGCACCCGCGGCGACGATGAGCCGATCAAAGGGTTCGATCATGTCGTGCGGCCGGTCTAGGGTCGCTTCCCGTGCAGGAGCAGAGCGACAGCCAGCCGATGATCGAGGCGACCGGCCTGGTGAAGCGGTTCGGCGACTTCACCGCGGTGGACGGCATCGATGTCCGGGTCGAGCGCGGCGAGGCCTTCGGCTTCCTCGGGCCCAACGGCGCCGGCAAGTCCTCGACGATGCGCATGATCGGCGCGGTCTCCCCGGTCACCGACGGCACGCTCCGGGTCCTCGGGCACGACCCCGCGGTCGACGGCCCCCGGATCCGCGCCCGCCTCGGCGTCGTCCCGCAGGAGGACACCCTCGACCTCGAGCTGTCGGTGCTGGAGAACCTCGTGGTCTACGGCCGCTACTTCGGCATGTCTCGCAAGCAGGCGGGCGAGCGCGGCCGTGAGCTGCTCGAGTTCGTGCAGCTCGAAGAGCGCGCCGGCAGCCAGGTCGAGGCGATGTCCGGCGGCATGAAGCGCCGGCTGACGATCGCCCGCTCGCTCATCAACGACCCGGACCTGCTGCTGCTCGACGAGCCGACGACCGGGCTCGACCCGCAGGCACGGCACGTCGTCTGGGACCGGCTGTTCCGGCTCAAGCAGCGCGGCGTCACGCTCGTGCTCACCACCCACTACATGGACGAGGCCGAGCAGCTCTGCGACCGACTTGTCGTGATGGACGGCGGCCGGATCGCCGCCGAGGGCTCGCCGATCGGCCTGATCCGCGAGTGGTCCACCCGCGAGGTCGTCGAGCTGCGCTTCGCGGCCGGCGACAACGAGACGTACGGCGAGAAGGTAGAGGCTCTCGTCGGCGCACCCGAGCGCCCGCTGCGGGCGCTGGTCAGCCGGGTGGAGGTGCTCCCGGACCGGGTCCTCCTCTACAGCGACGACGGGGACGGCACCGTCGGTGAGCTGCACCGGGCCGGCGTCCAGCCCGAGTCGGTGCTGGTCCGGCGCAGCAGCCTGGAGGACGTGTTCCTCCGCCTGACCGGACGGAGCCTGGTCGAGTGACCGCGACGCTGCCCACGGCGTCCGCCACGCCCGAGCTGCCGGCCGCGCCGTCGACCGCCCGCCTGGTGGGGCGGGCCGTCGACTTCTGGCGGGTCCAGTTCGGTCGCACCTGGCGCGGGACCTGGGCCAGCACCGTGCTCACGCCGCTGGGCTTCCTGGCCGCGATGGGGCTCGGTCTCGGCTCGATCGTCGACAACGGGTCCGGTGCCGCGACGCTGGGCGGCGTCAGCTACCTCGACTTCATCGCGCCGGGCCTGCTGGCCGCGTCGATCATGCAGCAGGCCTCGTTCGAGTCGAGCTACCCGGTCCTCGGCGCGATCAAGTGGGCGAAGCAGTACCACGCCCAGCTCGCGACACCGCTGCGGGTGCGGGACGCCCTGACCGGCCACCTGCTCTGGGTCGCGATCCGCCTCTCGATCAGCGCAGGTGTCTTCCTCGTCGTGATGGGGCTGTTCGCGACCCTTCACTCGTGGTGGGCGGTTCTCTGCCTGCCGGCGGCGGTGCTCACCGGCATGGCGTTCGTGCCGGGCATCTTCGCCTACGCCGCGACGCTCGACACCGACAGCGGCTTCGCCCTGCTGTTCCGCGTCGTCATCATGCCGATGTTCCTGTTCTCCGGCACGTTCTTCCCGGTCTCGCAGCTGCCGGACTGGCTCGAGCCGGTCGCGTACGCCGTTCCGCTGTGGCACGGCGTCGACCTGTGCCGCGACCTCGCCCTCGGCACCGTGTCGCTGCTCCCCGCTCTCGGGCACGTCGGCTACCTGCTGCTCTGGGCCGGCGCCGGCTACGCGGTCGCGCTGCGCACCTTCACGAGGCGGCTGCACACGTGAGCGCCCCCAGCGTGGCGCCGTCATCGTTGCGCCTCACGCCTCCCGCCCTGCAGCGCCTCGTGGGGACCGGCGGCGCCTGGCACCTCGTCGAGCGCAACGCGCTCGTCTACCGGCGCGAGTGGCTGGTGCTGGTCTCCGGCTTCCTCGAGCCGGTGTTCTACCTGTTCTCGCTCGGCATCGGTGTGTCCAGGCTCGTCGGCGACGTCGCGCTGCCAGGTGGCCAGGTCGTCACCTACACCGCGTTCGTGGCTCCGGCGATGCTCGCGGCCAGTGCGATGAACGGCGCGATCATCGACGCCACCTTCGGCCTGTTCTTCAAGCTGAAGTACAACAAGCTGTACGACGCCGTGCTGGCGACGCCGGTGACGCCGGTCGACGTGGCCGTCGGCGAGATCACCTGGGCGCTGATGCGCGGGTCGTTGTACTCGATCTCGTTCGTCGGAGTCATGCTGCTGATGGGACTGATCTCGTCCTGGTGGGCGGTGCTGGCGCTGCCTGTCGTGGTGCTCACCGGGTTCGCCTTCGCGGCCGTCGGCACAGCCTGCACGACGTACATGCGGTCGTGGCAGGACTTCAGCTACATCACGCTGGTGCAGCTGCCGATCTTCCTGTTCTCGGCGACGTTCTACCCGCTGTCGGTCTACCCCGGGTCCCTGCAGTGGGTGGTGCGCTGCTCGCCGCTCTACCACTCGGCCACGCTGCTGCGGGAGCTCACGACCGGGACCGTCGGGCTGGGGTCCTTCGTGCATGTCCTCGTGCTCGTCGGGCTCGGACTGGTGGGCGTGCTGGTCACCGGTCGCCGGCTGGAGAAGCTGCTGCTCACCTAGGGCGAGGCGACGTCCAGCCGGTGCCAGGTCTCGGCCCCGTCCTCGGTGCGCCACAGCTCGGTGCCGACGACGGCGTAGCCGATGTCGCGGGTGGTGAAGCCGAGGTAGCTGACGTCCCCGCCGGTCGGCGCGCTCGCCGTCGGCACCAGCGTGCCGTCGGAGGCCAGCCGGGACAGCGGCTGCTGCGGGACCGCCACTACGGCCTCGCCCGGGCCGCGGGCGCCGACGGACACGGAGTTCGGCAGCGAGCCCTGACCGGTGTCGACCGGCACGTCGGTCCACGTCCTCCCGCCGTCGTCGGACGCGGCGAGGTACGCGGCCGTCCCGGTCACGCAGGTGGCCCAGAGCGTGTCCGACCCGGACAGACGGGTGTCGAGCGATCCCCGGCACGGGTTGGCACCCTTCGCGAACGTGCCGGAGGCGTTCGACCAGGCGGGCGACCTGTCCGCGCCCAGGACGGTCACCCTGGTGCCCTGGACGGCCAGCGCCCCCGGCGCGGTGACGACGACCTGGCCCGGCACGGGCTGCCAGTCGTCCGTCCCGACAGGAGAGCTCCAGAGCTGGTCCTTCGCGAGATCCCCGCCGGTCTCGTTCGCCGCGACGAGTGCCCAGACCCGGCCGCTCGCGGCCTCGAGGGCGCGGACGTCGGCCGGTAGCTCGACGTAGTGCCAGCTGTGCCCTCCGTCGTGCGTGGCGTGCAGGTTTCCCCCGAACAGCCAGCCGTCGTCCGCGCTGCCGAAGCGGACGTCGCTCACGACGTTCCCGTCCGCGCTTCCGAGCTCCGGCGTTCCGGCGACCCGGTCGGCCGGGAGCGGGAGCGACGAGAAGGTCGCCCCGCCGTCGTGCGACTCGGCGAGGCGCAGGCAGCCGGTGCATCCACTGTCGCCGGCCGACCCCAGGACGACGATCGTCCGGGTGCCGGTCGCTGTCATCGACATCACGCGTGCGCCGTCCCAGGCCGCACCGGTGGGGGTCGGTGTCGGGGTGGGAGTAGCCGACCGGGTCGCGTCGTCGGTCTGGTGGCCCGTGCCGCCAGAGGCGGACGTGGACGTCGCCGGGCCGCCGGTGGGAGTACGCGGCTGGTGGGCGAGGAAGGCGCTGCCGGCGACCGCGACGACCACGACCGCACCGGCCACGGCGGTCACTGCCGCGCGTCGGCGGCGTCGCCGGGTGGCGCCGGCGTGCACCGCGTCGACCCGCACCAGGTGGGTCGGCAGTGCGAGCCGGTCATCGGTAATCAGGTCGCGCAGGTCGCGCTCGAGCGGGTCGCGGTCTAGCGGGTCCACGTGCGCACCCCCTCGGAGTCGGTGGTGGCGCGCCCGCGCAGCGTCGCGAGCGCCTTCCAGGTCTGGCTCTTGACGGTGCCGACCGAGCAGCCCAGTGCAGCCGCGGTGTCGGCCTCGGACAGGTCCTCGTAGTACCGCAGCACCAGCACCGCGCGCTGCCGCGGCGGCAGCGTCGCGAGCGCGGCCCACAGCTCGGCGTCGAAGCGACGATCGTCGGCCCGCGGCTCGTACGTCGAGTCCGTGACGTCGGCGATGAGCCGCTCCCGGCGGTACCTACGCCAGACGCTCACGTGCCTGTTGACGATCGCGCGGCGGACGTAGGCGACCGGGTCGTCCTTCCGCACCACCCGGTCCCAGGACATCAGCGTGCGCTCCAGCGCGTCCTGGACGAGGTCGGCGGCACGGTGCGGGTCTCCGGTCAGCACGTGGGCGAACCGCAGCAGCTCGCGCATGCGGCCGCGCGCGAACGCGTCGAACGCGTCGACCGAGTCGACCGCGTCGACCGCGTCCTTGTCTCCCATCACGCCCCTAGCGACGTCCGGGCGACCCGGAAGGTTGCCTGCTCAGCAGACCCGTTCCAGCCGCCCGGAGCGGAGGTCGTACACGAACCCGCCCACGGCGATGTTCCCGAGGTAGGGCCAGGACCGGACCCGCTGGACGTCCTGGCGGACCGACGCTCGCTGGTCGTCGGTGGTGAGGAAGGAGATGCTGCGGGTGTCCGGCCCGCCCGCGTCGCGGACGGCCGCGTGCACGTCGGCCTCCGAGCCGCTGGCCATCCGGCAGTTGGTGTGCGCGACGACCATCACCCGCTCGACACCGAGCAGGTAGTCGGCCAGGACGAGGGTCCGCAGCACGTCGTCGGTGACCCGGGCCCCCGCGTTGCGCAGGATCTTCGCGTCGCCGGGCACCAGGCCGAGCATGCGTAGCGGGTCGATCCGGGAGTCCATGCAGGTGAGCACCGCCAGCCCGCGGGCGGCGCGGGCCTCGAGCTCGGGGAGGTCGGCGGCCCGGGCGAAGTCCGCGTTGGCCTCGAGGACGTCGGCGAAGGTGTCGTCGGTGGTTCGGTCGGAAGGAGGGCTCGGCACGGGCGGCAGCCTAGGCCGTGCCGGACCGCGAGCCACCGGCCCCCGGCGTGCGGTCGCCGTCTCCGTGCACGCCCCTGCGGTGATACTGGTGCCATGCGGGTGACGGACTTCTGGGACCGGATGCGCGACGTCTTCGGGGCGCACGCCGAGTCGGTCGTCGAGATGCACGTGCTGCGCGAGCTGGACAACCGCACGCCGGCCCAGGCGCTGGCCGCGGGGGAGCCGACCCTCCGGGTCTGGCGGGCGGTCTGCGAGGGCCACGACGTCCCGGCCGCCCAGCGCTGACGAGGTTCTCCGGCGTGTCGCCGCGACGAGGGCCGGGATCGAACACCTGTTCGGGTAATGTCCACAGGTGTCGGACCTGGTGCTCCCGGTCCACAGCCCGGTC